>NZ_JAVDQX010000004.1:0-298894 GCF_031454475.1 Chryseobacterium vietnamense
AGTAGTCCGTGTTTTATTCTTAAGTGTACTTTTCAGCGTAAGAATATGCTCTTCGTCCTACTAAAAGATTAAAAACTTTTGTGACTTTTGTGGTTCACTGTTTACCCTTCATCATTTTGATAGGCTTCAGCAAATTCTTTTGCAAAATCTGCAAGTTTTACTTTTCCTAAAACAGGTTGATGCTGTTGATAATCTTCGTATAGAATTCCGCTACCCTGGCTTGCCTGAGTTTCTACAAAACCTTTAGCCACCTGTTCATTGAAACCGATATCCAGCCAGTTTTTCAATAGCTCTTCATCTGCAATCACTTTCCACTGAAGATCCGGCTTACCGATTGCCTCACCCAAAGCTTTCGCAATTTCATCAGGAGAAACTTCATCACTCGCTACATAACGTACCGTTCTTCCTTCAAATGGTTTTTCTGTTTCTTCCGCTACAACCGCTGCAATATCCAATGGAGAAACCCACGGTTCTTTTCGATCACCACCCCAATTGGAAATAATGGCACCCTTGTTTTTAATTGTACTGATGAATGAAAACATATTGAAATAAATGCCTACCGGACGAATAAATTTAATGGCAACATGATCCGGAAGCTCCTTCAGAATCTGCTCTACATGATGATGAAACACAATAATACCTGTCCCTTTGTCCGTATGTGCTCCGATACTGCTGAGATGGATAATTTTCTTTACACCGGAACGCTCCACAGCCGTCTTATAATGACGGCCAATTTCACTGATTTTTCCAATAAAATCGACATTTTTATCAAACAGGTCACCTGCTGCCTCCATGGTTTCCATCAGATAAACAATATCTGCCCCGGTAAATGTTTCGGTGAGAAAATCAGGATCAAACATACTCCCTATGGCTGCTTTTGCCCCTAACGCTTCAATAGCTTCTCTTCTCTTTTCATTACTGCTGATCACTGTGACCTCATGTCCTTTGTTTACTAATTCTTTTGTAAGAGGGTTTCCGATGTTCCCGATGGAACCTGTTAAAACTATATTCATTTTCTTTTTTTTTTGTTGGTGTAAAATTCCAAAATGTTCATCAGGAAGACTTCGCTGAATCTATCTACTTCTTAGCCAAAAAGGAAACTTCGTGAAAAGATGAATTTTTCAATGAAACAGCTTACTTTTTAACACTTTTTTAATCTTTAACGGTTGCACCTATTTTGAACTTTACCTACCTTTGCCTCTGGGATGCGGAAAAGATTTTATCAATATTTATACAGTTTGTTATTTGCGTTACTTACCATTTTAGGATGGTATTACGGGCAAATTCAGCAGTATATTTCAACTGATATTTCTTCTGATCTTCATTTTACTACGGATCTTCTTGTTCACGAGAAAAAGAGCTTTAAAGAATCTTTTGCTTTTCTTACCAATACTGAAGCTCATGATGCTTACAATATCAGCCATCCCCGCTACAACAAAATCAGAGCTAATCTTTCTGAAAATGACAATGAAAATGACGACAATGTAGAGACCTCTGATTCTACCGAGCTTCTTGCCCTTTTCAAAGATGGTTTCTGGCATCTTATTTCAGGCTTTGTCACTACATTTCACAACAGACAAATTGCTGTTTCACTTGCTCAGTCAGAACATTTAAAAACTTTACATGATGATCTGTACATCCAGTACAGGGTCATCCGACTGTGATTTTATTCTAATTTTTCGAAAATCTTATCTGCTTTCATACGCTGTTATGAGAGTCGGTAACACTATTTTTTCAATTATAAATTATTATAAAAACAATATTTATCATGGTCAAGAAAAGTCTCATGTATATCAACTTGTGCCTTATTCTCCTGTTTGTAGGCTGTCAATCTGAGAAAAAGGAAAAAACAGAAGCAGCTTCATTCAACGTTACAAGCCCGCTTATAAAAGATACTTTGGTGAACAAAGATTATGTTGCGCAGATCCGTTCTATTAATCACATTGAGCTTCGTGCTCAGGAAAAAGGATACATCCAGTCTATTTATGTAGATGAAGGACAGTTTGTACAGAAAGGACAGCTGATGTTCAAAATTATGCCTAATCTTTATGAATCTGATGTAAACCGTGCCAAAGCGGAAACCAAATATGCTGAAATTGAATATCAGAATACCAAAAATCTTTCAGACAAAAACATCGTTGCCCCTCAGGAAATGGCGATGGCTAAAGCAAGATATGAAAAAGCCCAGGCTGAACTTTCTTCAATGAATACCCATTTGAGATTTACAGAAATCCGTGCTCCCTTTACCGGAATTGTAGGAAAATTACACGTAAGAAAAGGAAGTCTTGTAGATGAAGGTGAACTGGTAACAGAACTTTCCGACAACAGCAAAATGTGGGTGTATTTCAATGTTCCGGAAGCTGAATATCTTAACCAGATGGATGCAAAAAAAGATAACAATCCATTGCATGTACGTTTAAGAATGGCCAATGGCAAAGAGTTTACACAAGATGGTATCGTACAAACCATAGAGTCTGATTTTGACAATGAAACAGGAAATATCGCTTACAGGGCTACTTTCCCGAATCCCAAAGGACTGCTGAGATACGGAGAAACCGGAAATATCGTCATTACATCGCCTTATGCCAATGCGATGATGATTCCACAGAAAGCCACTTTCGAAGAGCTGGAAAAGAAATATGTCTATGTCATCGGTAAAGACGGTAAAGTACATGCAAGAGAAATAAAAGTAGCAGCTGAATTACCTCATATTTATGTAGTTTCTTCAGGACTTGGAAAGGATGACAGAATCCTTTTGGAAGGGCTTAGATTGGTTCAGGAAAACCAGAAGATCAGCTCAAAGTACCAAAAGCCTGAAAAAGTAATGTCAAACCTGGATCTATACGCCGAGTAACCCAAAAGCAGCATTATGTTTAAAAAAGTAATACACCGACCGGTTTTCGCTATTGTGATATCGGTTGTCATCCTGTTTTTGGGAGCGATTGCGATGAAGCAGCTTCCTACGGAACAGTTTCCAAAAATTGCCCCTACCACCGTAGCCGTTTCTATTGCTTATCCAGGAGCAAGTGCCGATGTACTGGTAAAATCATCATTGATTACGATTGAGAATGCCATCAATGGTGTTCAGGGAATGCGTTACATCACTACCGATGCCACCAGTGCCGGAGAAGCTACCGTAAACGTTGTCTTTGATCCCGGAACCGATCCCAATGAGGCGGTAGTTCTGGTAAAAACCAGAGTGGACCAGGTAATGCCTTTATTACCGGAACTGGTACAGAAAGAAGGCGTTGTTGTCAACCCGATTCAGCCCAGCATGCTGATGTACGTGAATCTTTACAGTACGAATAAAAGTATGGATGAAAAATTCCTGTACAACTACTCTATGGTGAATATCATTCCGGAAATCAACCGTATCCATGGGATTGCAAAATCTCAGATCCTGGGAAGCCGCAGGTATGCCATGCGTATCTGGCTGAATCCCGACCGTATGCGTGCGTATTCTATTTCGGTAGATGAGGTGATGAAAGCTATTGGTGAACAAAGTATCATAGGACGTCCGGGAAGAATCGGGCAAAGTTCCGGTATTGCAGCACAGTCTCTGGAATATGTACTGACTTATAAAGGGCAATACAACAAGCCGGAAGAATATGAAAATATTATCGTTCGTTCCAATGCTGAAGGAGAAAATGTGAAACTGAAAGATATTGCCAAGGTAGAACTGGGAAGTGAATTCTTTGATATTTATTCCAATCTTGACGGGCACCCTTCCGCATCTATCGTTCTAAAACAAAACTATGGAAGTAATGCGAATGATGTGATCAGGGATGTGAAAGCAAAACTGGCAGAAATGAAAGGAAACTTCCCTCCGGGGGTTGATTATAAAATCAGTTATGACGTTTCACAATTCCTGGATGCTTCTATTGAGCAGGTAATGCATACCCTGAGAGATGCATTTATCCTGGTTGCCATCGTGGTTTTCATTTTCCTTGGCGACTGGCGTTCTACGCTGATTCCTATTATTGCCGTACCGGTTTCTTTGATCGGAACTTTCTTTGTGATTCAGTTCTTCGGATTAACCATCAATTTGGTTACTCTTTTCGCATTGGTATTGGCGATCGGTATTGTGGTTGACAACGCAATTGTTGTAATTGAAGCCGTTCACGCCAAGATGGAAGACAGCAATATTTCGCCTTATAAAGCAGTAAAAGAAGTAATGGGTGAAATTGCAGGGGCTATTATTGCGATTACAGCCGTGATGGTAGCAGTGTTTATTCCTATTTCATTTATGACAGGTCCGGTAGGAACTTTCTATCGTCAGTTTTCGATTACCATGGCAAGTTCTATTGTGATTTCAGCGGTAGTAGCCCTTACTCTGACTCCGGTTTTGGCAGCAATGCTGTTAAAAAACCATCATGGAAAGCCTAAGAAAGTCAATATTTTCACCAAAGCTTTAGACTCATTTAACAGCGGGTTTGATAAAATAACAGGAAAATACGCTTCATTCCTTAGAAAAATTGTGAGCCGAAAGGTGGTAACATGGGGAATCCTGATCGCTTTCTGTGCCGGAATTGTAATGATCAATAAAGTACTTCCGGGTGGATTTATCCCGAATGAGGATCAGGGAACCATTTATGCCATTATCCAAACTCCGCCGGGTTCTACTTTGGAACAGACCAATAAGGTTTCCAGAACATTACAGAAAATCTGTATGGGTGTAGACGGTGTAGAATCTGTATCATCGCTGGCAGGGTATGAAATCATGACAGAAGGACGTGGTTCGAATGCAGGAACCTGTCTGATTAACCTTAAGAGCTGGAACGACCGCGATCATTCTGTAAAGGAAATCATGGAAGAACTGGAAGAAAAATCCAAAGATCTTGGTGCGACCATTGAATTCTTTGAACCACCGGCTGTACCGGGGTTCGGATCTTCGGGAGGTTTCTCTATGAGACTTCTTGACCTTAACAGAACGACCGATTACCAGGAATTTGACAAGGCCAATAAAGACTTCATTGCACAGCTTAAAAAACGTAAGGAACTTTCAGGAGTCTTCACCTTCTTTGCGGCTAATTATCCTCAGTACGAACTGGTATTCGATAATAATGCAGCGATGCAGAAAGGCGTTTCTATCGGGAAAGCGATGGACAACCTCAACATTCTGATCGGTAGTACCTATGAACAGGGCTTTATCCGTTTCGGGCAGTTCTTCAAAGTGTATGTACAATCATCTCCGGAATTCCGAAGACTTCCAACGGATATTATGAATCTGTATGTGAAAAATGACCGTGATGAAATGGTTCCTTATTCTGCATTCATGACGATGAAAAAGACTCAGGGACCTAACGAAATTACGCGTTATAATATGTACAATTCAGCAGCCATCCGTGGGCTTCCGGCGGCTGGATATACTACAGCAGATGCTATCCAGGCCATCAACGAAACGGCTGCCAAAACACTTCCTCACGGATACAAAGTGGCATGGGAAGGATTGTCTTACGATGAGGCTCAGCGTGGTAACGAGGCGATCTATGTCTTCCTTGTTGTTCTTGTGTTTGTGTATCTGGTTCTGGCGGCTCAGTATGAAAGTTTCCTTATTCCGTTTGCGGTACTTTGTTCACTGCCTGTAGGAGTATTCGGGTCTTTCTTATTATTAAAAGCGATGGGACTTGAAAATGATATCTATGCACAAGTGGGATTGATCATGATTATCGGATTATTAGGTAAAAATGCGGTACTTATTGTAGAATTTGCCGTGAAAAGGCGTCAGGCAGGAGATTCAATTCTTGAAGCGGCTGTAGAAGGTTCCAAAGCCCGTTTCAGACCGATTCTGATGACTTCTTTTGCGTTTATTGCGGGATTGGTTCCGCTTGTTTTTGCAAGAGGTGCCGGAGCTATCGGAAACCATACCATCGGTGCCTCTTCATTGGGAGGAATGCTGATAGGAACACTATTCGGAGTGATTGTAATTCCGGGGCTCTACTACATATTTGCCAAGTGGTCTGACGGTAAAAAAATGATTAAAGACGAAGATGAATCTCCATTAAGCGAAGACATGATCCATTATGAATAAAAGAAAAATATATCAATATGCAGGTCTGGCAGTCGTCTTATTAAGTCTTACTGCCTGTAAACCTATCGAAATCGTACAGCGTGCTGAAAATAAAACCGTCCCTGAAAAATACGGTTCAGCAGAAAATGACACCCTCAATACCGGAAAAATGAAGTGGAATGAATATTTCAGTGATCCTCATCTTCAGGAACTGATTAGTCAGGCTCTTCAGAATAATCAGGAACTGAATATTGTTCTTCAGGAAATTGAAATGTCTAAAAATGAAATCAAAGCCAAGAAAGGGGAATATCTTCCGTCTGTAGGTTTAAAAGCAGGCGCCGGCGTAGACAAAGTAAGCCGGTACACCAATATCGGAGCGATGGAAGCCAATACTGAAATAGAACCCGGCAGAGAAATGCCGGAACCTTTATTTGATTTTGGAGTTGGTGCTCAGGCTCAGTGGGAAACCGATATCTGGGGAAAACTTCATAATGCTACAAAAGCACAGGTACAAAGGTATCTTGCGAGCATTGAAGGAAAGAATTTCATGACGACTCATCTCATTTCTGAGATAGCAGATTCTTATTATGAGCTGCTGGCCATGGATAATGAATTGGTTATTTTGAATCAGAATATCAAAATTCAGAATGATGCGCTGGATATTATCAAAGAATTAAAAAAGAATGCCAGATCCAATGAACTGGCTGTGCAGAGATTTGAAGCTCAGGTTCTGAAAACTCAGGGTATGCAGTATGACATCCAGCAGAAAATTGTTGAAACGGAGAACAAGATCAATTATCTGGTGGGAAGGTTTCCGCAGCCGGTAGAAAGAAGTCAGGATTCTTTTGATTCTGTGGTTCCGCAGGCCGTGTATGGAGGAATTCCTTCTGAACTTTTGGAAAACCGCCCGGATATTAAACAGGCTGAGTATGAACTGGCTGCTGCCAAGCTTGATATTAAAGTAGCCAAAGCAAGGTTCTACCCTTCTCTTGATCTTTCTGCAGGAGTTGGGTTACAGGCTTTTAATCCCTTGTACATTATCAAACCTCAGTCGTTTCTGTTTTCTCTTGCAGGAGAACTTACCGCTCCTCTGATCAACCGGAGAGCGATTAAAGCGACTTACAATAACGCCAATGCGAAACAGATTCAGGCGGTATATCATTATGAGCAGACTGTGTTGGGAGCTTATATTGAGGTTGCCAATCAGTTATCTAAAATTCATAATCTGGAAAGCAGTGTGAATATTAAAACGAAGGAAGTAAATGCCTTAACCAAGTCTATAGATATTTCCAACGACCTGTTCAAATATGCCCGTGCAGATTATATGGAAGTTTTACTGACTCAACGTGATGCGCTGGAATCCAGATTTGAGCTGGTAGAAAAGAAAGTAAACCAACTTAAAGCGAGTGTTGCTGTGTACAGAGCACTGGGTGGCGGTTGGGACCAGGCTCCACTGGAGGTCCCGGACATTAGCAAACAATAACATTTTTTTCAATCTTGTTTTTATAGGAGTCTGCCGGAAGGCAGGCTTTTTTTTTTATTGGTTTGTTACCACACATTTCAGGGATGGACGCAGATATTTGGGGATCTTGTATCATGATTGATGATTGATAACTGATGATCGATCATTCATCAATTATCATTTATCACTTATAATTCAACCTTCCTTAGCCCTGATAGCAGCGGTTACCCCACAGCAGGAAGTGGATTCAGCCAGGTGCGAGGAGTATGATCGAATAGCAGGATAAAGCTCCTGATACCAATTTTATCATTAGTAAGCCTATAAAATAAACAATAAGTCTACAAAATCAATAGACTTATAATATTAATTTTAATTCACTGTTTGAAATATAACTTTTTTATCATTTTTTAACATTTCACACAACAATACAACCAGTTGATTTACAAATAAATAAACTAACTCTATTTGATAAAAATTAATTAGTCTACTAAATTAGTAGGTTAATATGATTTATCTCATACCTGTCTTTTACCTGGGTTTGTCAATTATTAAATAATTTTGACCCAGTTAAAAAAAATAAACTCTATTCTCATGAATAAGAATACCTTTAATTCTTACCTATGCACCTTTATGGCGACCGTTCCTGCACAACAAATGTGTTATGGAAAGCCTGCCTGTTCACAGCACCACTGTATTTCTCAAGATATGTGCTTTGATATGATGTGCATGATGATGATGTGCTAACTTTTAAGAGATACATTCATTACTGTAGGAATTAAAGCCAGAGAGTTCAAGGCTTCTTTCATCCGGGTACATCTCCTGTAATTTTACTATCCGTTTTTTATAACCTCCCTGAAAAAGGAGGCGGAAAGTCACATTTTTTAACAGGAGATCAGCAGTAATATACAATTCAGTTTAAACCTAGATTAATATAATGAAAAAGAAACAATGCAAGCTTGGTGTATTGGCCTTACTCCTGTTCGCGGAATATGGTTTTGCCCAAAGCAAAGACAGTCTTTCCCAAGAAACCTCCATCAAAGAAGTAGTGGTGGTGGCTTTTGGAAAGCAGAAAAAAGAAGAGATTACAGGATCTGTACAGTCGTTGAAGGCTAAGGATCTTTCTAATCTTCAAAACGGAAATATTCTTCAGGGAATTGGAGGAAAAGTAGCGGGAGTACAGGTAATTTCTTCCGGCCAGCCGGGTTCCCAGCCTACTATCAGAATGAGAGGAATTGGCTCTATCAATGCATCCAGCGACCCTCTGATTGTACTGGATGGTATTCCGTACAGCGGAAACCTGAACAGTATTGCCGCATCGGACATTGAAAGTATTTCTTTTCTTGAGGATGCTTCTTCGAATGCTTTGTATGGTTCCAGAGGTGCCAATGGGGTGATTATTGTGAATACCAAAAGAGGAAAAAGCAAAGGAATAAGTATTGAGGCCGATGTAAAAACAGGTGTCAACTTCAGGTCTATTGAAGATTATTCGGTCTACACGTCTCCTCAGGATTATTATACGGCTTATTATAACAGAGCAAGAATCGGCGAAATTGTAAGGATGAAACAACCGGGAGCTGTTCCTTCCGGCCCTTCGCCACACGATGTGGGACTGGCTGCATTGACCAAACTGGGATATAATGTCTATAATGTAGCTTTCAATCAGCTGATTTCAAAGGATGGTTCTTTCAATCCTGACGCTAAGCTTTTGTATCAGGACGACTGGAAGAAACTGCTTTTCAGACCTGCCCTGAGAAGAGAAGCAACAGTGGGAATCAATGCTAACGGTGATCAGGTAAAATCCTATACTTCCCTTAATTATCTGGATGATAAAGGATATTTGATCTCTTCAGGTTTTGAAAGATTTGGGATCAGATCTAATATAGACTATTCCATCACTTCCAAACTGAAATTGACCAGTGCGCTATCCTATACGTACAGTAAGCAGGATTTCGGGGAGACGGGAGGTTTTTCCAACCCTTTCCAGTTTGCCAGAAATATAGCTCCTTTTTACCCAGTTTTCTTAAGAGACAATAACTATCAGAGGCTTTATGACAGCTACGGCAATGCCTTATATGACTATGGAGATGGCCAGGGACCTAACGGTGCTACAAGGTCTTATGCCGTATTTGAAAACCCTGTGGGTAACCTTCAGAAGAATAAATCACAGATCGTAAGTAATGTAACCAATCTTAATCTTGGTTTAAATTATGAAATCATCAAAGGACTGGATTTTACCTATAATTTTGGAGCCTATCTTGAAAATACAAGAAACCTTCAGTTCGGAAATACGGAAGGAGGAACTTCATCTTCTGTGGGAGGAACTATTTCGCAAAGCTCCAATTTTAAATATACACTGAACCATCAGCAGTTGCTTACCTATCAGAAAAAGCTGGGGGATCACAGCTTCAATCTCCTTGTAGGACATGAACTGAATAAGATCAAAGATGATGGATTCTCAGGATCAAAACAGCAGCTTTTATTACCTGACTCACAAGCTTTTGATAATGCCGTAAAAATTACAGGTTTATCAGGAAGCGGTTACGAATATGCTGTAGAAGGGTATTTCACAAGGCTCTTGTATAATTACGACGGTAAATATTTCTTCAATGCCAATATCCGTAGAGACGGTTCTTCTGTATTTTCTCCGGAAAGCAGATGGGGAAATTTCTATGGGCTGGGACTCGCCTGGAATATCGCAAAGGAAGATTTTCTTAAGGACAACAGCATTATTAATTCTTTAAAATTAAAAGCTTCTTACGGCCAGCAGGGAAATGACAACATCCTTTTAGGAGGTTCTAACAGAGACTATTATGCTTATCAGGATATCTATGGAATCAATAATTTCGGGAATGACAAACCTGTTCTATCATTAAAAAAACAAGGGAATAAGGATTTAAAATGGGAAACATCCAAAAATCTGAATGCCGGTTTTGAAATTTCCCTTTTAAAAAACAGAATTAACCTGAATGCTGATTATTTTGAAAGGAAAGTTTCGGATATGATTTATACGCTTCCTCTTCCTCCATCCAATGCAGGTTCGTATGTGAAATACGGAAACATCGGAGATATGACCAACAGAGGTGTTCAGGCTAATCTAGGTGTGGATATCCTTCGCGGAGATGAGTTCCAGTGGAGTTTTTATGCGAATGCCACTCATTATAAAAATAAGATTGCGAGATTACCGGCCGAACAGAGAAATACAGGGCTTGTTTCCGGTTTATTTATCCTGACAGAAGGTGGAGACCGCTATACCTATTTCCTGAAAGAATTTGCAGGAGTGAATCCTGAGAATGGTGATGCTTTATGGTATCGTACAACGATCAATCCTACCACTAAACAGGAAGAAAGAACGGTAACCAATAATTATAAGGAAGCTACTGATTACAATACCGGAAAGTCTGCTATTCCAAAGGTATATGGAGGATTCGGGACAGATTTCAGCTATAAAAGATTTAATCTTGCAGTGAATTTTGCTTACCAGTTTGGAGGATATGGCTATGATGATATCTACAGAAGCTTATTCCATTCTGACAGCTATGGTTCTAACTATTCAACGGATCTGGATAAAACATGGACTCCGGAAAATCCAACGGCTGCCTTACCTAGGGTAGATCTTACGGCTACGAACCAGAACGGAAATTCAACGCTGTATCTGATCAAATCAGATTATATCAGCCTTCAGGATGTAACCCTCTCCTATCAGCTTCCTGACGGGTTTGCACAACAGGCAGGTTTATCTGGTCTGAAAATCTATGTGACAGGAAACAATCTGTACCTATGGTCCAAGAGAAAAGGCTATGATCCGAGAGCTTCGCTGACGGGAGTTTCAGATTCATACCGATATTCTCTGTTGTCGAGCGTCTCTTTAGGGTTTAAACTTAATTTTTAAAAAACAGGAATGAACACAATAAAATACTTTATAACAGCAGCAGCCATAAGCTTTTTGGCTACCAGCTGTGCCAATGATCTCAATACATTGCCGGAAGGAGATATTTCCGGTGAACAATTAAATAATGATGCCAATAGCCCGGAAAAAATTCTGGGTGGCGTCTATCTTGATCTTCGCAGCAATGGTGCTGGCGGTACTACCGTTCACTCTGATTTCGGAATTATGGGCATCAAAGCGGGTGCCGACCTGATGTCTAATGATGTGATTCAGTCTACTAACCAGCATCTGGGTATGTTTTATAATTATGAAGCTACCAATGCCAGCAATATTGCTTCTGAAATTGTGTGGACCACTTTTTATGCAAGAATATTTGTGATCAACAAATTGCTTGATGGACTTGATAAAAATGCCAATGCAAAAAACAGAGCGATTGCAGGACAGCTGCTCGCTTTAAGAGCTTACTCCTACTTTTATCTGGTTCGTTTCTACGCCAATGATTATAACGGCCACCAGTCTGAGCCCGGACTTCCATTGGTTCTTACAGCAGCTAACCCAAGCCAGGGACTTCCGAGATCATCTGTTGCTGAGGTTTATTCACAAATCAAAAAAGACATAGAAGAATCTATTTCGCTTCTGGATACGTATGCCCGACCGTCCAGAGCCCAGATAGACCAAAGAACTGCTAAAGCTATTGCATCTGAAGTATTTCTGGAAACAGGAGATTATATCAAAGCAGCCCAATACGCTCAGGAAAGTAAACAGGGAATTGCCCTTATGACCGAAGATGATTATACCAACACCGGATTTTCCAACATCAATAATCCTGAGGTAATATGGGGTTTTCATAATACGATTTCCACGATGAGTATCGGAAATTATTACGCATCTTTCTTCTCCATGTTTGATAATACCAATGAAGGATATGCGGGAGCAGCACAGATCCGTAAGCTGATAGACAAAAGACTTTATGAAGCTATTCCGGCAACGGATTACCGTAAGAAAGTATTCAACGGAAGTCAGGCTGCTACTTATACCTTTAATGGAAAAACAAAAAATTATCCGCCTTATGTAAGCTGGAAGTTTAAGGATCCTACGCTTTTTGAAGGAGATTATATTTACATCAGAGCATCCTCATTGTATTATATCCAGGCGGAAGCTCTTGCCAGACAAGGAAGAGAAACAGAGGCCAGACAGGTATTGTTTGACATTACTTCAAAAAGAGATCAGGCTTATACACTGTCAACAAAATCGGGCAGCGAGCTGATCAATGAAATTGTCCTGCAAAAGAGAATAGAACTCTGGGGTGAAGGCTATGCCTGGTTTGATATGAAAAGATTAAACACTCCGTTAGAAAGAGTTTACACCGGAACGAATCATACTTTTGGACGATTTAATCTGACCCCTGATAAATTCAGGTTTCAGATTCCTAATAAAGAAATTAATAATAACCCACAAATCAAGCAGAATGAGTAGATAAACGAAAAACAATTTTACATTCAAATATATTCAGTGACGAGGCATCATTTACTTGTAAATGATGCCTTTTTATTGATCATTACACAACGTTCTATTATTTAAAGTAATCATTAAAGAAAGAAAAGCAAGCGACAAAGCCGCAGATGAAGCTAATGCTACTTGCGCTCAGAAAGAATCATACAATTGATCCCATCTTTGCTATCTTAAAAACCGGAAAAGAGTTAAAAGAAGCTTTGCGTTACAAACAAGAGAATTTTCCATATTACAATCCACTCGTGCCCTACCTCTTTTCAAATTCTCTGAGTTTATGTTTCATCAGCTTGATCTCTTCGGATTGGGTCTTAAGAATATTCTTCTGCAGGGTAATCAGCTGCGGATCGGTGAGATGTGCCTTTTCAGCCATTAAAATAGCTGCAGCATGATGAGGAATCATACTTTTTACAAACTGCCTGTCATCTACATTCATCTGTTCCCTGATTCCGAACCAGGAAAAAATACCTGATGCTATGGCAATTACCACTATAGCCCAATTTATTGCTCTGCTCGTATACATTTTCCGCATGATCCATAATTCAATGAGAAGCATCACTGAAGTCATTAACAGAGCCATATACAGGTTATTAATATTGGAAATAAGATTTTTCAGGCTGTCTATCATAGCATACATCAGTATATACATCGCACAAAACATCACTAAAGCCATCAACACAAATTGTCCGTACATTGGAGAGGAAGAATGTTTTGAATGTTTTTCAACTTCTCCGGAAGAAACGATTCCGTGATTATGTTCTCTATTTTCCATAACAAAGAAATTTAATTGATTATTAACATTTCTGAATAGATTGCCATCAGTATTTTGAAGTGTTACTTCATATAAAAATCAAAATGACCTATAAAAATAAGGGTATTTATCTGACAGCTTTATGCTTCCACTCATATTAATTGACGAAAATATTTACTTGTACAGTTCAAAGAAAAAGATATATTTGGATCTTAAATTTTTAAAATATCCCATTCATAAAATGATTTCGATGAGCATATTTTTTACTATTTATCTCTCAATTTCAGCAATAAAAAATAAATAATGACCAAAGCAAAACTATTTTTCACAGGTGTATTTTCTATAGTGTTGTCTATTACTGCAGCAGCTCAGAAACAAAACGCTTACACTTATAAAATTGACAGTATTATCACCGCATCCAGTCCGATACAGTTCAATGGTGTTGTTTTGGTGGCTCAAAAAGGAAAAGTACACTATCTGAAAGCTAACGGTTATAAAGATTTCGAAAATAAAATCCCTTTACGAACTGATGATCATTTTGAAATCATGTCAAATTCCAAACAGGTTACCGCTATTTTAATTTTGCAGGCTGCGGAACAGGGAAAACTGAATCTTCATACACCCATCAAAAAATACCTACCTACTCTTACCCAAACCTGGGCTGATATCGTTACTGTACATCATCTGCTGAACCACACGCATGGGATTACCAATCTGGAAAAACCAGCAGCTTTCAAGGCCGGTTCCCAGTTCAAATATGGCAACCTTTCTTATATGATGCTGGGAGAAATCCTAAAAAATACAACTGGAAAAAGTTTCAATGAGCTGGCCCATTCTCTGTTCAAAAAGCTGAAAATGGATCAGACTTTTGTTTACAATACAAAGAACAGGCTGTCCCATGTTCCCGGTTATATGAACGAAAACAATCAGTTTAAAAAAGTGACAGAGTCTTTTCTGAATGATAAGATAGCCCCTGCTGCAGGCATCATTTCCACGGTGCAGGATCTTGCAAAATGGGATCAGGCATTATTTAAAGGGAAACTTCTCTCTCCTGAATTTCAAAAGCTGATGCTGACCCCTTCTACAACTTCTCAGCACAATGTATTCGGAAAAGAAGGTATGGGGTTCGGATATAACGTGAGATTTATTAAAGAAGCAGGGCTGGATTATTATGCAGTGACAGGTCTTGGTGATGGTTTTACCTGTCTTAACACTTACTTTCCCTCCACAGATACTACCCTTATTATTCTTGAAAATCAGATGCCTGAAAAGAGTGAATACTGGAGTTTCAAAGAAGCCGCAATAAAGAATGCAGTTCTGAAAGCAATTACAGCTAAATAAAAAATTTGTCATATAAAGTATTTGAAATAAGCATTATTAAATTTTATCGGAGATAAAATCTTTGCGCCTTATAACAACTTTATAATAATATTTTGCGCCTTTGCGATTTTCCAAAAAACATAAATAAAAAAAGTTTAGTTGGAAAACGCAAAGGCGCAAGTCTTTTAATCCTGCATTTTTTTAAGGCACAAAAAAATTAAAGATTTTTAGAAAGGATAATGGGATAATACTTTTTTAATTTTTGAAAGTCTATACTGAATATGGTAGATATTATACATTTCTTTTCAAAACCTTCGCTTTAATCATAGAAAAAGGTTTTTCTATTAAAAATCTGTAAAATAAGCCTCCAAGTATACAGGTAAAAAGACAAACCATAAGACTTATATTATCTGAAGTTTCAAGTTTAAAATAATCAAAACCCTCCTGTACCATGTGAATAATTCCTTTATGTGAAAGGTAAACAGCATAAGATAAAGCAGCCAGCTGAGCAGTAAGATACGATTTCGAACGATATAGGAAAGATGATTGAGAAACTGCTGCCATAAGAATCAATCCATAACTGATGGCAACCAGTGTAAAGCCAAATATGGAAGCTGTTTTTGAGGCCTGTTCGTAACATACCCAGAAAGAAATTCCCAAAAGGATAATTCCCAAAAAGAAAAATATGTTTCCCCTATTATGCACCATTTTTTTAAACCCTGAAGAATATTGCATCAAGTACCCGATCAAAATACCTATTCCCAATCCATCCAGCCTCGTATGTGTTGGATAATATATTTTCATATACCATAATTTCCAGAAATCTGTGGAAGAAGTATCTGCTGCTGCAATAAATTCATTCCACGCCATAAGCCTTGCTGCCATAGAAAATCCAATGACAACAATCATCAGAACAGCCATATATTTAAACAGTTTTGTCGGCATTACGATGAAAAGGAACAATGGTAAAATGAGATAAAATTGTTCCTCGATACACAATGACCATGCATGGGAAAATGTTCCCCGGTTGATTACATCCAGTCCGTAATTTTGGGTAAAGGTAACAAACTTCCATACCGGAGATAAAGCCTCCCTTTCCCTGAAAAAAGGAAATGTAAAGTAGAGGAAAAGCGTAAAAAAATAGGAAGGAAAAATCCTGAAAAAACGTTTTATATAAAATATTTTCAGACTGATCTTACCTGTATTTTTTATTTCTGTAAACAACTGACCGGAGATCAGGAAGCCGCTTAAAACAAAAAACAGATCTACTCCCGTCCAGCCAAATCTCCCGATAACGTCAATCCAGTCAGGATGTTTAAATGCACGGTAATGATACATTAACACAAGCAAAATAGCGATAGCTCTCAAGTGGTCTAATCCGTAAAGTCTTTCGGAACGTTCTGTCATTTTTTTTCTGCAAATGTTGATAAATTTTAGCCTTCCTGCAGATATAGAATCCAGACAGCATCTTATTCGGTATCGATAGCAGAATATGCAGTTGAACCTGTGAATGATGTAATCTGTCATGATTTTAAAGGTGTTGACATAACATTTCTCTGATGTTCCATAAGATTTTCTATTTTTGATGATGATGAAAACCACGTCAGAAACTCAAATCAGACACAATCTATACTTCCAGCTGCTCTTCTGGACGGCTTTATTTTTATTCGGAACGGTAAAAATGTATGGAGAATATAATAATGAAGTTTCCAAAGGATTGATTATTTATAATTTTTGCCACTGGATTTTCCAGATTGCCGGAGCCAATTTTATTTATTTTGTTCTGATCCGTCATTTTTTTGATCAGAAAAAGTATATCGAATTAATACTGTCTATTCTTCTCAGCCTTTATATTATTTCTGTCATTAACCGGTTTTTTATCGTTTATATTGCTGAGCCTCTCTTCATCAATGAACTGAAAGACACCCCTTTTGAAATTTTAACAGATATTCCTTACCTGCTGCTTCATTATACCTTTCCGATTATCAGCGGTGCCTTTATCTTTATCTCAATCATGTTTATCATACGGTATAAGGATGAAAAAGAACATAGCATCAAACTGCAGAAGGAAAAGATGGAACTTGAACTGCAATCTCTCAAATCCCAGCTCAATCCTCACTTTCTCTTTAATACTCTGAATAATATTTATTCTCTGTCCATCAGTCATTCTGATAAAACGTCTCAATCAATCAGCCAGCTTTCAGATATTCTGGATTATATTTTATACAAAGGGCAGAAAAAATGGGTGCAGGCTTCTGATGAATTGGAAATTATTGATCATTATATTGCTTTGGAAAGCCTCAGATATCATGAAGAGAGGTTAAGAATTCAGAAATTTAGCAAGATAAATTCTCACAACACTATTCCTCCGCTGCTGTATCTTACTTTGGTAGAAAATGCTTTCAAACATGGTGCTGGAAATAACTCCGCAACCACAGAAATAAAAATTGCAATCGAAACCAATCACCAGCATTCTGTTTTTACCATTGAAAATACGTTTTCAGACCACCAGACGAACAATGAAAAAGGAATAGGACTGCAAAACATAAAAAGACAGCTTCAATATCATTATCAGGAACATTTTACCTTTCGGATCTCACAGGAAAACAATATTTTTAAAGTTGAAATAACAACGCCTTCTCATTATGATTAACTGTATTATTGTGGATGATGAACCTCTGGCAGCAGCATTACTGGAAAATCATATCTCAAAAATTGATCATCTCAAGCTTATAGGAAAAGCCCAAAATGCAATAGAGGCTTATAAAATTCTGCAAAATCAATCTGTTGATCTGATGTTTCTTGATATTCAGATGCCCCATCTCAATGGAATTGATTTTCTGAAGTCGTTGCCACAAAAACCCAAAACTATTTTCACCACAGCCTATCGGGATTTTGCTATCGAGGGGTTTGAACTTGAAGCGGTGGATTATCTCCTTAAACCGATTACTTTTGAACGTTTTTTCAAAGCCGTGGAACGCCTGTTGAGAAATACAGCGGCTAAAGATGATTTCATCCTTGTTAAAACAGAAGGAATGCACAGAAAGTTTTCCGTTTCGGAAATCGTATATTTTGAGAGCCAGGGAAATGATATCAAAGTTGTGCTCACACAGGAAAGTTTTACAGCAAAAAATAAAATCACAGATTTGGAGAAAATTCTCTCTGGTAAAGGCTTTATAAGAATCCACAGATCTTTTATCATTAATACTTCTTTTGTGACTGCTTTTAGTAATAATGAATTGGTTGTCAATAAATATCAGATTCCGGTAGGAAGAAGTTACAAAAAGGAGTTCGATATCTTTGTAGCAGCCCTTTCTAAAAACAAACTGTTATAATTCTTTTATATTAATTCACAAAAGTACATTTTTAACATTTATTTTAAATTAATTTTAAATCCTCCCAGACTTAGGTTTCATACAATCTGTTTATCAATATCTTACAACAGATTAAGAATTAAAAAGATGGTTTATACTGAAATCACAGCACTTTCATAAAAGGGAAACAAACTCATGATTCACAATCCTTTATATAAACAATGAAGTCCATAGTATCAGCAGACGATCTCTTATAAATATTAAAAAAAAGTGTTACTTTTGCTTTAACGAATTAAAATTGCTTTTTAGCTTTTTTATGAGTAAATTTATGTGCACCAAGTTATAAAACATTAAAATTCATTCCATGAGAAAAATAATTCTACTTATTACATGTATGTTCGGTATTTCTGTTTTCTCACAGATCAAAGTGTTGAAAAATGAAAGTTTGGTGGAAATTGGTAAAGATAATTCCGTTGGTCTATATAAAAAGGAAGATAAATTTACAGTTAACTACCAGGATCTGAACACCAGCAACCTGAATACCATCCGATCTTTTTCATTCCAGAACCTTAATGGTGACGTGGCAGGATTATATAAACTTATTATGGATGGTTTTGTTTCCACTCCGGAAGAAAATGTTGTATTGGAACTGCCTAATGATATCATAGAACTTCATTATGAAAAGAACTACGGGCAGCAAACCATGCAGTTTATTCAGGTGATCAACAAGAACCGAAAATACATTGGAAAATCACAGTTTTTAACCCAAAAACAGGTGGATAAAATTTTTGGAAGAACCAATGGAAAATATGCCATGTATGACAAACCCGCTTCTGTAAACCCGGCATTGAATAAAGGAAACGGAAGTACAGCCTCTACAGCGACTCCTGCATCAGGCGGAGCCAAGAAAAAATCAAGAAAATAATTATATTTTATAAATATTGCGAAACTCATTCAATAGAATGAGTTTTTTTATTTTATTTTTGCAGAAAGATCGTAAAACTTATGCCGCTTCAGATAATCAATTTAACCAAAAAATTTGGTGAACAGACTGCCCTTGACAACATCAACATTTCTATTGATAAAAATGAGATCATTGGTCTTCTTGGCCCGAACGGTGCCGGAAAATCTACCCTGATGAAATCTATTGTCGGTGCACTGAAAATTGACCAGGGAGAAATTATTTTCAATGGGATGAATATTGCTGATCATGAGATCGAAAGCAAAAAGAAAATTGGTTTTCTTCCTGAAAATAACCCACTTTATCTGGAAATGTATGTGAAAGAATACCTTCAGTTTGTTGCCAATATTCACAAAATCTCTGAATCGAGAGTAGATGAAGTGATCGAACTGGTAGGCATCACTCCTGAAAAATCTAAAAAAATCGGGCAGTTGTCCAAAGGATATAAACAACGTGTTGGCCTTGCACAGGCTATTATTCATCAGCCGGATTTACTGATTCTGGATGAACCTACCAATGGTCTGGATCCTAATCAGATCATTGAAATCCGTAATGTGGTGAAAGAAATCGGACAGCAAAAAACGGTTTTACTATCAACTCACATCATGCAGGAAGTGGAAGCGCTGTGCTCAAGAGTCATTCTTATCCATAAAGGAAATATTCTTCAGGACTGCCCTATTGATGAGTTTAAAGGAAAATTTGAAAGCCTTGAAGATGCTTTTGCAAGTTATACCGCATAAAGAATTGAAAGACGCCCGAAAATATTTTTCGGGCGTCTTTCAATTCTTAATAATATGCCTCTATTTTCTATAATTTAAGAATTATTATCTGTTTTTTCTTCCGTTGCAGAAACTGTCTCCACATTTTTCTTTTGCACCTGTTCCAACAGCTGAAGTCCTAAAAGCCCACTGATTCCTCCATTCGCTAAATCTCCACCTCCTCCGATTAATACTTCAGGCATTATTCTTACATTCTGGCTGGCTATATTTTCCATGATTTTTAATTGGGTAAAATTATTTCCACCCATTGCTTCTACAGATAATTTGTAAGATTCCGCATTCGATTTACCAATGGCCAGAATTCTTTCGGCTTCCGCATTACCAGTTAATGAAATCTGCTCAGCATCTGCTTTGGCCAGCAATTCTATTTTTTCGGCTTCGGCTTTGGCAAGAAGTCTTGTTTTCTCAGCCTCGCCGGTTGCCAGCAGCTTCAGTCTGTCTCCTTCTGCGTTGGCCTGCAATCTTACAGAATTGGCGTCTCCGGTTGCTTTTTTCACCGATGCATCCGCTATTCTTTCTGCAATCACAACACCCTGATCTGCTTTTACAATTTCTTTCTGCATATCAGCAACAGCCGTTTCTTTTTCCAGCGCCTGACGGGTTTCCTGAGCCAGCATTTCCGTTTCATAAGTTATTTTCTGCTCTTCCGCCAGTTTTCTGTCTGTTAAGGTCTTCATTAAACTTTCCGGTGGTACAATCGCTCCTATCAGCGTATCAACAGCGTTCACATTATACTGTTCCAAAACACTGCTGATATGGTCTTTGGCCGACTGTTGTCTTTCTTTTCGGGTTCCTAAAAATGCAATCACATCACTGTCCTGGGCTGAGTTTCTGAAATAATTCCCAATGGTTGGCTCTAAAACCTGACTGACAAGATTGATCATATTCCCAAAACGGGCGATTACTTTTGGAGCTTCATAAGTTGGGATATGAATGATTTGCGAAACATCAAGATTGAAAGGGAAACCATCTTTACTTCGTACCGTAATGGTTGAAAGGTTCTTATCAAGCTGGTGGGATTCACTTCTTTCATAAGCCCAGTTCAGGACCAAATTGGTGGTTGGAACAAGCTCAACTTTCATAATATAAGGGTTGATAGGATATTTTCCTGGACCAATGGGTTCCGCCCAAACCCCTTTATGGCCTTTCTCAACAATATTTCCATGTTTAAAATCTACTCCGCTGAGGTCTTTTCCTTCTTCTCCAACATAACTGATGATTACACCAACATGGCCAATCGGAATTTCCGTCATTTTTACCATTTCAACTTTCGTAAACCAGGGATTCAGAAAATAAGACCCTGCAAGGATTACCTGTTCCTGTAGGCCTTTATATCCTCCGTTATTTAAAAAAGTGTCCACATCCTGAAACTTATTATGATCATTGATAATTTTACCTGCAATCTGACCTTCTTCCAGAGGACTTCCTTCCATTGTTGTGATAATTCCGACTGCATTATCAGGAATCTGAGTCATATCCGTTAATTCTATTTCAAACAATAAGGTATTGATCCTGTAAGATCCCGGTGCAATAATCGCGGTCTGACGGCCTTTTCTGCCTCCGTTTTTTAAAAAAGCTTCTGCATCCTGAAAAGAATCACAGTCCACTTTTCTGGCTAAAATTCTTCCGGTTTCCAGTTCTATACCATCTTTTGCAAGCAACAAGCCTATTTTTCCGGTCGGAATCACGGTAAAAGATTGAAAATCGATGGAATACTGCCAGATCCACTTCCCAAAATAAACACCCGGAGCTAATGTCTGGGCCTGAAAACCTGCTTCACCGTTGGTTGCGATAATTCGTCCTTCCGGAAGTTCCTGCTTTCCTACCAGTACAAATTTTTTGGTCACCAAACCAATTTTGTCCTGGGGAACAATGATCAATCCAAAGAAAATTCTTAAAATGAATTTGTAAAAAAGTATGCACAACAGTGCAAGTACGGCCGGAACCATCCAGCCATGAAAACTTAATTCCATAGTTTGTTTTTGTTTTTTGATTAAATTTTAAAACAGGGATTGCGCTCTGCTATTCAGAATATGAAAAAGCAGGGTATGAATTATGATAATTCTTTCGAAAAAATTAAGAAATTATAGGAGGAGATGTATTAAAAATCGTGAAGATGATTTCTGATACTTTTAATAGGAAAAACTTAAAGTTAATTAGTTTCATTTTGATCATAAAGGAACGAGATCCTTTTGTTGATACAAATGTACATAAGAAAAGTAATCGGTTGTTTCAGAATCTGACAATATTTTACCAATTAAATAATAATCAGTTGAAAATCAGCATCATTATTTTCTAAAAACGGGTATTCAGGAGTTGTAAAAATCTAATTTTCAGCATTATATATTTATTTTCTAAATTGAAAATGGCGTTATATTTGATAGAATCTAAAATGTTAAACAATAACCACTTCATATGATAAAGCAAATTTTATTAGGAACTTTTTGTCTGGCTCAGTTTTCTTTTGTTAATGCCAAAGAAGTTCCGAATCCGAAAACCGATGGTTTTATAACGGCTTCTGCCTTTCAACAGGTCCCGAAGACTGTCATTATTAAAACGAAAAAGTTTAAAATCCGAATTGATAAACAACCCAATGGTAAGTACCTTTATCAATCATGGAATACCAACACAAAGATTACAGCGAAACCAAGTATGATCATCAGCGATGGTGAACTGATTCCTGACGGTACCGGAGGCAACTATTACATCAACTTCAATAATGAGGGACACAGCTATCAGATCTGGAGAAATTACCTTACAGATTCTCCGAAAAAAGCACCTTATACTTTGGTTGTAAATGATGCTAACGACCGTGAAATCGTTCGCCAGGACGGGTATGTAGTGAAAAATTAGAATGAAGTAAAGGCTGGAAGCTGGATGAGAGAAGATTAAAGTTGTCTTTGATAATTTAGCTTATAAGTGATAATCATTTCCTCCAGATAAAAAATGAAATCCTGCCTATTGATGCAGGATTTTTTATGTTCCGGATTGTCTTAATTCTGTAAAAAATGTACTTTCTTCGTAGCTTTCTTTAGCTGCTTTGTAACCGATATTGAAAATTTCTTCCAAGCGGTCTTTTCTACGTTCAAAAGTTCCGTAGGAAGACAGTTTCTGGGAAGAAATAAACCAGTCACAATAGTCAAATTTTATCTTTTCTATTCTGTAGGAAAGAAGATCATAAGAACGGGAAACGATTGCTTTAATAGAGTTCAGATCCTTAATCTTTGCTTCATTGGGCGGAGATACAAATACCCCGATCAGCTTATCGCAATCATCTCTGATGATATCTGCAGGAAAGTTATTCAGTACGCCACCGTCACAATACATTTCGTCTCCAATGATATAAGGAGTGGTAATTCCCGGAATGGAACATGACGCAATAATGGCATCTACAATCTCGAAATCTTTGTCAAAAATCTTCTGGGTTCCGGCAACCAATTCGGTCGCTACAATTTTCACTTCGATATCAAGATCGCCTAATTTCATTTCGTGAAAAATAGGTTTCAGATAATTCCTGAAAATCACTGAAGACACAAGTCCCGGTTGGTTGAAAGTAAAGTGTTTCCAATTGAAGAAATACACAGAATTGAAAAATTCCAGAATTTCATCCGGAGTTTTTCCGATGGCATGAAGGCAGCCTACGATAGATCCTGCGCTGCAGCAGGAAAGGATATCTATCTCAATACCTTTTTCCTGTAAGAATTTTAAAACTCCTGCATGAGCGATTCCTTTGGTACCGCCTCCTGATAAAACAAGTCCTACTCTCTCAAAATTCATTGAATAAATGTAAGAAAACAGTCTGAAATAATTAAGTTAATTTTTATAAATATGGTGATTTTAAAATTATTTTAATAAAATCTGCTGTATATAAGCTAATACTTTAGCCGAAGTCTTCTAAGAAAAATAGAGAATGAACAATAAACCTAACAGGTTTTTGAAACCTGTTAGGTTTAATTTACACATATTTCTTTGCAACATCAACAAAAAAAAGCCCGGATTTCTCCGGGCTTGTATACTATAGATTTCTGTATATCTCAGATTAAATGTGAATCACTTCACCGTAAGCAGCAGCTGCTGCTTCCATAATAGCTTCAGAAACTGTTGGGTGCGGGTGGATAGACTTGATGATCTCATGACCTGTAGTTTCCAGTTTTCTGGCTACAACAGCTTCAGCAACCATATCAGTTACTCCTTCACCAATCATGTGGCATCCTAACCACTCACCATATTTAGCATCGAAGATTACTTTGATAAATCCGTCTGTATTTCCGTTTGCAGTAGCTTTACCACTTGCAGAAAGAGGGAATTTACCAACTTTGATTTCGTATCCTTTTTCTTTAGCCTGCTTTTCAGTAAGACCTACAGAAGCTACTTCAGGGTGGCAGTATGTACATCCTGGAATATTGCCATAGTCGATTTTTTCAACGTGCATTCCTTTGATTTTTTCCACACAAGTAATTCCTTCTGCAGAAGCAACGTGAGCTAAAGCCTGAGTTGGGATGATATCTCCGATTGCATAGTAACCAGGTACTGAAGTTTCGTACCATTCGTTTACCAATACTCTTCCTTTGTCTGTCTGAATTCCTACTTCTTCTAATCCGATGTTCTCGATATTAGCAGCAATACCTACCGCAGATAATAAGATATCAGCTTCAAGGGTAATGTTTCCGTTAGCTGTTTTCACAGTAGCTTTTACGCCTTCACCGCTTGTATCAACACTTTCTACAGAAGCGTTTGTCATAATCTCGATTCCTGTCTTTTTCAGAGATTTCTCCAAGTGTTTAGAGATTTCTTCGTCTTCTACAGGTACGATGTTTGGCATAAATTCAACAACAGTTACTTTAGTTCCCATTGTGTTATAGAAGTCAGCAAATTCTACCCCAATAGCTCCGGAACCTACAACGATCATAGATTTTGGCTGCTCAGGAAGAGATAATGCCTGTCTGTATCCGATTACTTTTTTACCATCCTGTGGTAAGTTTGGTAATTCTCTTGAACGAGCTCCTGTAGCGATAATGATATGAGTACCTGTGTATTCAGTTACTTTTCCTTCTTTATCTGTAACAGAAACTTTTTTACCTTTCTGTACTTTTGCAGTACCAAGAATTACGTCAATCTTATTCTTTTTCATCAAGAATTCGATTCCTTTGCTCATTTTGCTGGCAACACCACGGCTTCTCTGAATCACATTCGGGAATTCAAAGCTTGCCTCCACTTTATTCAAACCATAATCTTCAGCATGGTTGATATAATGAAAAACCTGAGCAGATTTCAATAAAGCTTTAGTTGGAATACATCCCCAGTTCAGGCAGATTCCTCCTAAGTTTTCTTTTTCGATAATTGCGGTTTTGAAACCTAATTGCGCTGCTCTGATCGCAGTAACATATCCACCAGGACCACTTCCAATGACAATAATATCGTAATTCATTACTTTAAAAATTTTTATGCGAATTTAAGGAAAAATATTGGATGTTTTGTGTTTCTTCAAACTGATCTCAAAATGCATCAGCAACGCCATTTTTATTCAATTTTAAACAAAGAAAGAGAACACAAACGTATTCTCTTTCAATAATCTTTACTTTCCATTGAAAATTTATCAAAACTCAACGGATAAAAAACGGTTTTTCCAATTCCAGTAATTGCAAAACTATGGTATTATTTTGCCTCTCTAAGCAATCGTTTTTCAGTTGCATATCTTTGATTTAAGGCTTTCATCTGATCTCTCTTCATCTGTTTGGTAGCAAGCGGATGATTAAGAATAAGTTTTTTCTCAAGATTGTATTTTTTGGTAAGCTCTTGCATCTTAATATTGACCAGCTCGTTTTTTGAAGGATGTGGAGGTGCAGGTGGATGTTTCTGCGCAGAAACATTCATAGATAAACCTAATAACAATACTGTTGAAATTAATAACTTTTTCATAATGTTCATATTTTTGAATGGTTTCAATTAATTCAATATTATTTAATGAAATTCATTCCGGTTCATGGTAAATATTACATATATCATACCAAGATTTTACAGAAAAGAAAAATCTATAATGTATGTATCATTGTTTATTAAATGATGCTCTATTTTTCATATATTTATTACTCTTTTAGATAAGCACTTATGAAGACTTCCGGGAAAAAAACTCATCTGACCAAAGACAATATGTGGTTGAAAGAACCGGAAGATCATGACTTTCCTGCAGCCCAGGACTATCTTGAACTGCTTTTCCAGTCTGATGAAGCACAAAAAATGGTAAAAAAATTAAAGGCAGCTCCTACCATTATCAAAAAGTCGAAAGATATTTTAAGAGCCAGTAAACTTACCCTGCTTCCGGAAACTAATATTCATGTGAAAGAAAATCTTAAAAAAGTAGAAAAAAACAAGAAGCTTTCTCCGATATTGCTTGTCAGAGGGCAAAATGAACTGATCATTGCGGATGGATACCACCGTCTTTGCTGCAGCTATTATCTTACCGAAGATTTGGAGGTTTCTTGCAGATTGATTTAAGTAATTTCCAAGAATAACTCCTATCACTCCCATATGATTTATTTAAAAATGATTTAAAATATTCATTCTCAAATGATTTTAAGTTGTTTTTTTTATATTTTTGTTTTAATTAAATTATACAATATGAAAAAATACATTTCGATCCTTTTATTTGCAACTGTTCCCTTAACTGCACAAGTAGGTATTAATACTACAACACCTAACAGTACGCTTGCCGTCAACGGTTCTTTAAGGGCCGGCTATACTCAGGTTACAGCCACCTCCTATAATATCCTGGCTACAGATCATTACATTACCTATAACGGAACTGCAGATGCCACGTTTACCCTTCCTGTCATCGGAACCGGAACAGCGAGCTACACCGGAAGAATTTATAAGATTAAAAACATTTCCCCGAATGCCATTACGCTACAGGCTTCCAGTGGAAATACTTTGAGAATTGACAATACTCCTGTTGCTTCTTTTGTAATCCCTACAGGAGCATATGCTGAAGTTGTCAACAACAGCAATACTTCTGGGGGAACGTGGGACCTGTCTTTCACAGTTCTGCCAAAACCAAGCAACGTGGAAATTTATGGTACACAGCTTTTCATTCCTCCTCATGCACTTGGAACAGCAGCTCTTTCCGACTGGAACAATCATACTAATGCTGGCTATGATTCAGGTACTGCTACTGACAGATGGTGGATCATAAGTAAAGCATCTGTGGACAGAGCCCAAACTGCGGCCTACTCCAATGCAAGCAGAATGACCCTAGTTTATGAATACCAGGGTACTCCTTTCAATGTTACCAATATGTATCCTATCCTTACTGCAGGAAACAACTCAAGTTTCCCGGATGTATTTACAGCATCTTTTGTAAGTCTGGCCAATAATGGTACAGGTGGTAGAACCAGGCTTACCGTATCTGTTGCCCGTGTAGACTTTATCGGTACAAATGGTGCCACGACCAATAACAGTAACTGGGCAGGAACATTCTTACTGAACGTTCTGCTGGCAAGAAAGTATTAAATATCTTCAATATATACGTAAAAAGAGCAGAAAAGTCTGCTCTTTTTTAATGTCTATAAAATCTCAATATTTTGTTTTAAAGGGAGGTTCTTGGAGGAATTACCAACCATAATTCTGTATATTCCTTTTTCTACAATCCAGTCCATTTTTTCATTTAAAAACTGTAATTGTTTTACCGGAACTTCTATAGTAACAGATTTTGATTCTCCCGGCTTTAATTCTACTTTCTGAAATCCTTTGAGCTCAATAACCGGTCTCGAAACTGAAGCCAATACGTCTTTTACATACAGTTGAACGACTTCACTTCCGGTTTTCGAACCTGTATTTTTCACATTGACTTTAGCTATAATGGTTTCATTTTCTGAATACCGGGTTTTGCTCAATTGCAGTTCAGAAATTTCAAAAGAGGTATAACTCAGTCCGAAACCAAACGGATATAAGGGCTCTCCACTCAGATCATGGTAATCATTTCCTCTTCCTGTTGGATGATGATTATAAGTTAAAGGTAACTGACCTTCCTGAGCAGGAAAAGTTACTGGCAGTTTTCCGGATGGATTTTCAGTTCCGAAAAGCGTTTTTGCCACCGCATTACCACCTTCTTCACCGGGATACCAAACGTCTAAGATGGCTCCTACTTTATCTTTCCAGGATGTTGTTTTTATGGCAGAGCCACCTATGAGAACAACAGCTACAGGTTTCTTCAGTTTTGAAATCTCGTGAATGAACGTTTCCTGATTTCCGGGTAAGCTGAGTGATGACCTGTCCTGAAATTCACCTTCATGAATTCCGGCTGTAATAAGAATGTAATCTGCATTTTGGGCAAGATCCAAAGCTTCCTTAAAATCCTTCTGATAATCATACAAACCATAGTTCCAGATCAATTCCAGATTGGCTTCGCCACGATTTTCATGAAATTCGATCTTGATGTCATATTTTTTCCCTTTAATAAAATCTATATCAACTGTTTTTGTAGAATAACTCAGTTTTTCCCATTGATCAATGACTAATTTCCCATCCAGATATAACCTGAAACCGTCATTTCCACGTAAGCCTATCTGGTGTTTTCCGGAATCCGGGGCTTCCAATTTTCCGGTCCAACGAATACTATAATGATCCGACTGCAATTTTTCCGGATCAGGAGAATATAAAGTCCATTTGAAATTCAGCTGTTCATCCTGCCTTCCGAAAGCCGGATCTCCTTTTAAATCCGTATTGGAAAAATAGTTTCCTGCTAGCCCTTTTTTGTTTTCAAAGGATAAATATTCATTGGAAATGGTGACGAAATCTTTTATATTCCAATCAATTCCTTTTGAATACACAACTTCAGTAGCTGTATTTTTCACATAATTTTTAAGACCATCCAGGATATTTACTTTTTTGTTCCCAGGCCCCGAGTACCCGCCTAATCTTGCATCCACAGCATCTGTTCCTACCACCAAAATCTTTTTAACATTTGAAGGAACAGGAAGTGTATGATTAGTATTCTGAAGCAAAACAAAAGACTCTGCCGCAGCTTTTTCTGCCAAAGTCTTGTGATTGAGTTTTTTTAATTCTTCAATTTCCTTAGCAGAAACATAGGGATTTTCAAATAATCCAAGTTCAAATTTGGCTCTTAATACTCTTGAGACGGCATCATCAATTCTTTCTTTTGAGATTCTTCCGTCCAAAAAAGGTGGAATAAACAGTTGATAGTGTTTATATTCCGTCTGAAAAATCACATCAAGCCCGGCATTGATAGCCTGTGCAGAAGCATCATCATAATCTTTTGCTGTAAAATGGAGAACATTGGCTCCTCCTACCGCACTTGCATCACTGATAACAAATCCTTTGAAATTCCAGTCTTTTTTTAATTTTTCGGTCAGTAACCAATGACTGGCAGTTGAAGGTCTTCCATCAAGCAAATTATAAGAAGTCATTACAGAACGGCTTTTTCCTTTTGTAAAAGCATTGTGAAAAGGAATTAAATGGGTTTCTGCCAGATATCTTTTGCTCCAATGAATAGGGTAAGAATCTTTTCCTCCCTCTCCTACATTGGCTAAAAAGTGTTTAGGCGTAGTAATAATTCCCATATTTTCAAATGACCTGACAAAGCTGACTCCCATCACGGAGGTCAAAAATGGATCTTCACCATAGGTTTCCTCTGTTCTTCCCCATCTTACATCGCTGGCAAGGTTTACTACCGGTGTAAGAATCTGACGAATTCCCCTCAATTTTGATTCTCTGGCAATAGCTGTTGAAACTTTGGTCATTAATTCCGGATTAAAAGTAGCTGCCAGCCCTATTGCCTGCGGAAAAGCGGTAGCACCTTCCCGAACCAGTCCGTGTAAAGCTTCATCAAAAGGAATAATAGGAATTCCTAATCTTGATTCTTCCACAAAATATTTTTGAATGGCGTTGATCTTTTGCACCAGTATTCCTGCATCTTCACTGGCATTGTATTTCAGTAATTGCCCTGCTGCTCCGTCTCCCTGATTGCCTGCGCTTACCTGCAATCCGAAAATTCCGTGGGAATATTGTCCTTTCGGAACGTTATCCAGATCTCCCGGAATCATAAAGCACTGCCAGAATTTTTCTTCCGGAGTCATTCTCTTCAGCAGATCCTGAACTCTGGCTTCAATGGGCTGCCTGGGATCTTTATATAAAGGTTTTTGAGCAAAAATAATCACAACATTCAACAATAATGCTGCTCCAGCAAGTTTAAAACAAACAGATCTCATTATTGAACGATTTGAATTACAGTTGAATATTTTAACTGATCTCTTTCTTTCGGTAAATTAACTTCAATTGAATTCCCTGATTTTTTCCATTGAATTTTGTTTGACAAGCCTAAAACTTTCAAAGATTTTGGTTTAAAATGATCAGGAATGGTAAAACTTAATGTTGATGGAGACTCATAATTTGCTTTTTCATCCAAGTGAAAAATATTCACTGTTTTTCCATCTTTGCTTTGGGTGTAATAATAGTTTCCTTCATGGTAGGGAGCAATGCTTCTGGTGGCAAAAACAGCGGACTGATTTTTTTCCATCCAGCCGGAAATCTGCTGTAATCTTTCGTATACAATGGCATCATAATCTCCGTTAGGTCCGGGAGCAATATTCATCAGGTAATTTCCTCCTCTTGAAATGATTTTAACCAGTGTTTCAATGATCTTTTGAGAGGTTTTATAATTATCATTGGGAACGTAAGAAAAGGAATCTCCCATGGTAATACAGCTTTCCCACGGAATAGAAAGAGCGTGCTCCGGAACTGCCTGCTCGGGAGTGACATAGTTTTCCCACTTTCCGGAAACCGTACGGTCGACAATGATAATCCCCGGCTGATTTTTTCTTGCCATTGTTCCTATTTTATCCATATCAATATCCTGCTCTACTTTTATGGTGCGCTGCCACTCTACTTTTGGATCTATGGTGTGAAAAGGACGTACCCAACCGCCATCCAGCCACAGAATATCAATTTTCCCATAATTGGAAGTAATTTCATTTAGCTGATTGAAGGTGAATTTTTTAAAGTTCTCCCATCTTTCCGGATATTTCTTCGGATCGTAATTGACATTTCTGTCTTTGGGTGGAAAGTAAGACCACCAATAATCATCGGAATGCCAATCAGGCTTTGAAAAATAAGCTCCGATTTTAAATCCTTCTTTTCTGAATGTATTGAAAATTTCTTTCGTCACATCAGATTTTGGATTTTTTGAAAAAGGGGTTTTGGGAGAGGTAATCTTATAATCCGACTGCTGAGTATCAAACATTGCAAAACCATCGTGATGCTTGGTGGTAAAAACCACATATTTCATTCCTGCCTTTTTTACGGCATCAGCCCATTTTTGCGGATTAAACCGGGTTGGATTGAAAGTGGTCTGAAGATTCTCATAATTCTTCACATATTCGTAGTAAGATTTTCCGTGCTCGGATTTTCTCTGTGTCCATGATTCATCTTCAGGGCATAAGCTCCAGCTTTCAACAATTCCCCATTGGCTGTAGGTTCCCCAATGCATAAACAACCCGAATTTCATATCCTGCCATTGCTCCAGATTCTGCACGACCAAGGGGTCTGTAGGCTTCTGATAGCCTTCGGATACATTATGAGCCTGTGAAAAAGCAATTGAACTTATTAAAAAGGATGAAAGAAAAAAGGGTTTTATTTTGGATATAACCAGCATAAGGAATAGTTTTCCGCTAATTTAATTATCCTTTGGGAAACCCGCAAACATTAGGAATCCAAGAGATTAAGAATCGCTTCATCAAATGTAGAATATGAAAACCTAAATCCGTCTTTAGTAAGTTTTTCAGGATACACATTTCTGCTTTTTAAGAGTAATTCTGTTTCTGTTTTCATGAATAGGGATGCTACTTCCAGCTGCCATACCGCTGCATTGAGTCCAAACGGCATTTTCATTTTATTTCTCAGTTTTTTCATCATATTCTGATTGGAAAGAGGAGCGGGAGCAGTCACATTCACTATTCCTGAAATAGTCTGATGCTGAATAATCCAATCCACCGCTTTACAGAAATCTTCAATATGAATCCAGCTTACCCTCTGGGTACCTCTTCCCTGCTTTCCTCCTAAACCCAGTTTTGTAATCATTTTCAGTTTTGGAAAAGCTCCTCCATTTTTCCCCAGAACAATAGAAGTCCGGAGGGCAACTTTTCGTATTTCATCATTTTCAACTTTAAAAAATTCTTTCTCCCAGCTTTTGCAGATATTCATGGAAAAATCGTCTCCGATAATTCCGTCTTCTTCTGTATTAAGGTGTTTTTCAGAATGAACATAAATGGTTGCCGAACTTGCATTTAACCATATTTTTGGCTTTTCAGCACACTGATCTATTGCCTTTTGTAATACTCTTGTACTGTTGATCCTTGAGGAATAGATCTCCTTTTTATTGTTCTCATGATAGCGGCAGTCTACAGATTTTCCTGTCAGATTGATCAAAACATCTGCTTTCTCAAGACTGCTTTTCCATTCACCTATTGTTTGGGCATCCCAATAGATTTCATTTTTACGTTGAGGATTGCGGGTCAGAATGCAGACCTGATTTCCTTTTTGTGTAAAGTATTTTTCCAGGTTTTCACCGAGAAATCCGGTTCCTCCGGCTATGATTATTTTCATTATTTTAAAGTTTAAGGGTTGGGATTCAATGTTTAAGGTTTTAACCACAGATTTCGCAGATTTTCACAGATTATTGAGGATTGTTTATTTTTAGCTGATATATTTTTTGGTTTTGACATGAACTTCTGAGCCTTCGGCAAGCATTACTGAAAGAGGTTTCTGATCATTCAGATGTTTAAAATCAATTCCATAGATTTTTTGAAAATCTATTTCTAAATGGTATTCTTTAACAGTATAACAATCCCATTTTGGGTGGCAGACTTCATATTCTGAGGTTGTATTTTCTTTTTTTGTAAAGCCAAAATAATGCTCTGTGATGAATTCAAATTCTGAGTTTTCTTCCATTGGCTTTGCTTTACTTTCAGCCATAATCTGAATGGAATGCCAGTTTTTATCTTTCCACGAATAGCGGATTAGCAGTTCATCCTCTCTTTTTTCAATCTGATTTTTCATGGGCATTGTATGATAATTTTCTTTGTAAATAGAATTGGCGACCAGGCTTAATGCAGGCTTGGGAACAATTTCCTTGATAAACACCACTCCCCGTTTCCAGATTCCCTTTTCTTTTTTCTTTACATAAAACCTTAGATTCACTTCTTCAAAATTGCGGTGAAAAGGAATCGGTACTCCCAAGAGTCTGGTATTTAAAAACATGAATCCCACCAGACTTACGTAGCATTTGCCTTTATAAAAATCGAGTTCTGTTCCTTTGGGTAAATAAGGTAGTAAAATATCAGGATCAATTTGTTAGTTAATGATGGCCAGTTTTCGCCATTCTGCTTTTAAAAAATTCATCATACTCTTTTTTTTGGATTAAAAAATGGCTATCCCTTCCTGGATGGAAGATTCTGCAATAGTCTTGATCATTTCATTTCTTTTGAGCAGAAAACTCTTGAGATAGCCTCTAAGAAAAACTGCGTTAAATAATTTTCCTATGATGCCGAACGGCGATTCGAATTCAAAAATATCTGTCATTAAGGTATTTCCGTTTACGGATTTAAAAATATGCCTGTGGCGCATGGATTTAAAAGCTCCTTTCTGCATGACATCAATAAACTGAAACGGTTTTTCCATGCTGATAATTTTTGTGGTGAGATTTTGATAGACTCCGAGATGTTTTGCGCGCCAGGTTACAGTTTCATTTTGTTCAATCAATCCGGAGGTGCGTCCTGCAATTGCTCTTTCATGGGATTTTGAGGTAGACTGCTGATGCAGGTCAATATTTCTTGCCAGATCAAAAACATAGTGAATATCTGCTTTGATGACTGTATTTAAATAAATTGTTGACATTTTTTAATGGTTTTTAAGCTTATTAATTCTATAGTTTACAATGATCCTTTTCGTCTGAAATAAATAATCAGGAATAAGTGAATGAGTACATTTTTCATAATTATTATTTAATTTTTTTTTTGAATATGGTTTTGAATCAAAAATCAGTTTCGTTTTACATGAAGAATTTCAATAAGATCCAGATATCTTTTGTGAGATATGATGGAAAGTTCATTTTTGAGAAACTGGGCTTTAAGATCTTCAAGGCTTTTATTTTTATTGATATAATGGAACAGTTTTCCAAATTCGTTTCCAAAAATTTTTGTAACAAGAACTTCTATATACCACTTTACACAACTAAACCTCCACTTTGTTTTGGGTTTTACAAATTCTACAATGATAATTTCACCTTTCTCATCAATGATATTTGAAAGTCTATCTGCAAAAATCGGTTTCTGATCTTCTTCTATCGTCTTTGTCCCATAAGAGCAAAGGATAATGTCCATAGAATGATCGGGAATCTGGCTTTCGAAAAAATCGGTCTGGATCTGTTGTATTGACAGTTTATTTTTGAATGTTGCAGCCAGCTTCCTATGCATTGCTGAAGAAAAATCCAGTGCTACAATTTCTGTATTCTCATTGTGTGCCTTTATAAATTCTAAATTTTCTCCCTGCCCGCTCATCAAATCCAAAACTCTTTTATTTCCATAGTTTTTCACCTTTTGAACAGCCATCTTCCTGAACAGTCTTGTAAAGCCTAAAGATGCAATTTCATTAATATAATATCTGGGTTGCAGGTTGTCAAAATATTGTTGCAGATCATTCATTTTCAGATTGTGTTTTTATAGATTGTAATACATGGCTTTGCATTTTATCAATGATATAGCCGGACCATTTTTTCCAATACCAGGTAGGGGCAATTTTGTAACTGTATTTTGTTTTTGCAACTATCTTTGTTTTATTTTCTGATAACTTGTCTAAAGTAATTTTGCCATATTTCACAATAAAATAATCGTGCAAATGCTTAGCATCAATATTTTGATAAGGTGTTATTTCTTTCATTGGAACAGTCTGATTTTCCAAAGAGAATTTTACTTTTTTATTTTCTATGAACTCATCAATATTAAGTTGTAATTCATCATTATTGGTTTGGCAGCTATAGTTCAATTTTCCGTTTTTATTAACAAGCTTTATATTTTTTGGATAGCTGATTCCTTTTTCAAACAGAAGAAAATCAGGGGTATTGAAATTGATTTGTGTATTTAAAAGCTTCCACACTTTTTCATTGGAAGAATTCACAATCATTTCTGTGGTGATAATTTCTTCAATTGGTTTTGTATAGGTATCAAATATGTAAGATGCCGGATTGATAAAAAGAATAAATACTATCACACTTCCGGTATGCCGCTTTTCGTCAAATACTCCAATGATAAAACCAATATTGAAGCCTACGAACATTGCAAAGCCAATAAATGGAATGGCCATAATAATACAAATAGCTCCTTCCACGCCAGTTCCTATTAAAATCAGAGAGAAAATGACTAATCCCAGGACTATTTTTAAAATGGTCTTCAGAACATTCATTAATCCGACTTTTTTAAAATACTTCACATATCCGATGACAAATCCAATAGAAACCGGAATGGTAAAGAACATTGTTACTCCATATTCACCTTTGGCCACCAGAAAAAACCAGACTGCAACAACTAAAACAACAGTCAGAAAGAGACTTAAATAGAGATAACGTTTAAAAAAATTATTCATGATATTATAAGTTTTATATTTTCAGTAATTTTTGAAAATTAATTTGAAATAAAAAAGGATTTTCATCCTGATTTATTTTATTGTAGCTTATTCTTTTTTAAATAGTCTTTCAGTGTATACCAGATAGAAAATTCACAGGTCCCATCATAAATGGTATCTAATTTTCCTTTATGATAGAAAATATATTCATCTCTGGTAGTACAATCTCCATCTTCAGGAATTTCCCTTATTTTGTTTTCGGTTTTTACAAAATATGCCCATGCTGCTTTATCTATAGATTTCAAACTCCCGTTTTTTTGGCGAAGAAAGTAATTATTGTCTTTGTTAATAATCATTACTGAATCTTTATCCTGATGAAAACATCCTGTAGATCGAAATACCAATTTTGCTTCATCCTCTTCCAGGTTTTCAAAAATAGATATTTTATTTTTCTTTAATAAATAATCAGGAGTAATACTAACTCTATACGTTATAGATTCAACAACTTCTATTTCTTTTTTTATTGTTTCTCCAAAAATATTTTCATAAACAAATGAATATTTTCCCTCTTTTAAACTGTCAAGTTTTATATTGGAATTTAAGAAAGGAGCAGACTCTTCAGGTAGAATTTTGAAAATTTTTTCATCCTTATAGATTTCCATTTTATGCAAATCGTGACGCCTATTATCATACTTATCAGAGTTTTCTATATGAATATCGAAATTTGCCGTTACATTTTTCTGACAGCTCATCATAAGAGTTAAAAGACATAGTAATAAAAGATTTTTCATTTTTGAAAATTTATTTCAGCAGATTGGTAATCTTCCCTACCAGCCAGTGGTCATCACTTTTTATCGCCAGATCCATAATATTGTTGATCTTTCCGGTTACAGAGCTGAAATCATTCATCAGCTTGATAAATTCCTGCGCTTCTTCTGAATCTTTATCCTCAATATTTTTTAACTCTTCAAGAAAGGAAATGACAGGTTCTATCTCTCTTTTTCTTCTTTCTTTGGTAATTTGTTTGAACAGATACCAGACATCTTTTTCTGCTACGAAATACTCTTTACGATCACCTTTTACAAACTCTTTTTTCACGATTCCCCAGTCTATCAGAGCCCGAAGATTCATATTGGCATTTCCTCTTGAAATCTCCAGCTGCTGCATAACTTCATCGGTAGAAAGAGGTCTTCCGCTTGCCAAAAGCAATGCATGCACCTGTGCCATCGTACGGTTGATTCCCCAGTTGGTAGCAAAGGTTCCCCAGGTTTGAATGTATTTTTCTTTAGCTTCTGAAAGTTGCATCTTGTTCCGTTTTTAATTTCTGTAACAAATGTAATTATATTTTTTGAATTTTCAATAATTTTTGAAAATTAATTTTAAAAGATTATTCCTTTTAGAAAGATTTCTTATTATCCATGTCAAGGTTTAAAATCTTGACATGGATAAATGGATGTCTGTTTCAGTTTATAAAAACTAAGGCTCAATACTGGTTCTAATCCCTTGATTCCAATACTTAGCTTCTGGCATATAATAGAGGTAAACATTGCTTGATTTTCCTGTATACGTTCCGGCAAATTCTACTTTAAGATCAAGATTAATGGTCTTTGTTTCTTCAGCATTGAAATGTTCCCAGTATAACACCAGATAGTTGTCAAAAATTTCATAGTAAGAAACCTGTTTTTTATCAACCATATCTTTCAGTAAAGCATTTTGCAGAGTAAGTCCTGCAGGGATGCCAATCTTTGCTATGGTCATTGGCAGCTTACCGTTTATTTTGTTTTTGACGGTAATGGTCATTCTGTTCGTCTCTCCTATTTTTGACATTCCGGATTTTAATTTGGTCTCCATGGTAAGAGGAATATCTTTGCTTTCCGGAGCCTGTAGGGTGTAATATTGATATTGCAGCTTATAAGGCAATCCATTCTTATTTGGATAATGAATATTGATAGTGCTTTCTCCGGTTTTAAATGCTGATGCCACACTTATCATAGGTGAGATTTGTGCGTTGTTAATTGCAATCGATGGCTTTTCAGATCCATATAACTTGTCATTTTTAGAGAAAAACTCAGACAGTGCCTGTATTGCCAATGTGGTAGCCTGTGTAGAACCAAACCCGTAATATCCATTGAAATTAATAAGCTGATCAGCCGCTTCAGCGATTTTCAACTGATTGAGTTTCTCATCTTTCTGAAGTGCCATTATATATAATGATAGGGTTTCCGCATCGGCAGACCTTCCCCATGATCCTGTAAAAGTGATATTAGATTTTATATTCTTCGCTTCATACTGCTGGTTCAGTATCCTCATCAGGTCATCATATTCCTTTTGCTTTCCTAAGTGAGCGGCAGCATTGGCAAGCAAAGCCAGCTGATAAGAATCTTTTGTAGCCATAGCTCTTTTCAACATTACTTGAAAGGAATCTTCAATTTCATTTTTAAAACCCAGTTGAGATAAAGCATATACTACATACATATTTCTCGACCAGGAATACTCCGAAAAATCTTTTTTAGACTCATAAGGTTTTCTTACTTCGAATAATCCATTGGCATTCTTTTTCGACAAAATAAATGAAGAAAGTTCCTGAATAAGCTTAGCATCCGGATTTACATACTTCTTTAATCCTGTAAATTCCAATAATGCAAACGCTGAAAGAGCAACATCTGATTCCTCAGAACTGAAATATCCGAAACCTCCGTCTCTATTTTTATAACTCAGCAGCTTCTGGAAGCCTTTCTTCAGGTTTTTTACCACCTGATTCTCAGTTGCAGGGTCTATTTTTTTATTTGACTTTAAATAATCAAGAATAAAAATGTTAGGATACACGGTAGAAGAAAGCTGTTCAAAACATCCGTAAGGTTCTTTTTTCAGCTGCTCTATATCTTCAAACATCTTCAGCGCTGTACTTTCAAATACATAATATGAGGAATACAGGCTTCCATTGATATACTCCGGAATATTGATTTTGAGATCTTCGGTTTTATTATTGATCATGGAAAATTGATGGAGAAATCCTTTTTCCTCTACTTTAAAAGGAAGGATCATTGTTTCCCTGAATTCTCCCGATTTTATGGTAAACTGGATATTGGAATTCACCACCTCATCTGTCTGGATTCTGACAAATAATCTTCCTGATTCCAGAGGCTTCAAAGTGATAAGACTATCAGAACTGATGAGTTTCACATGGTTTGGAACAATAACATCCATGGTCATTTTACGGGTTTCGGGAGAATTATTTTTAATGACCACAGGAATTATCATCTGATCCGTTCTTGTCAGATACTGAGGAATTTTGGTATCTATCGAAATTAAGCTCTGCGCAGCATAGGTTGTTTCATCTCTTCCCACAAGTCCTGTTGCAGCAATCCCTTCTGTCATAATTCTGAAAGTGGAATTGGCATCCGAATTATAGAATTCTACTTTTGCTTTTCCATTTTTATCCGTTTCCACAATTGGATTCCAGTAAAGCGCTTCTCTGTAATCAAAACGGTAAGAGGTATTGGTTGTCTTATACTCAGGATATACAAATTCTCTTGATCCGGCATATGAAAGAAGTTTTCCATAAGGTAAAGCTTCGATGGCAAGATAAGATTTCGGAGTTATATCAAACTCTATTTCGGATTTTCTATTTTTAAGTGAAGTTACGATAATGACTCCATTCACAGCTCTGCTCCCGTAAATAGCGGTAGCAGCAGCATCTTTTAAAACGGTAATGCTGTTGATATCATTTGGGTTGATGGTGGTATTAAAGTTTTCGACGGGGACACCATCCACAATAAATAACGGATTTTTATTGGTAATGGAGGCCGTTCCTCTGATATTGATCTGTTCCCCTGCTCCCGGCTGTCCGGCACCTGTTACAACTACTCCTGCAACTTTTCCATTCAATACGGAAGTTACACTGGAGTTTTGAAGTTCCATAGAAGAAGCTACTGTGGTAGAAGCAACTGCTGCTTTATCTTTATTTATACCATAACCTAAGACTACTACTTCTTCAATACTTGTATTCCTTCTTACTGTATCCGTTTTTGATTTTCCAAGATTGTTTGACTGATTGGTATTGTTTCTGTTTTCTTTTTTTACTTCTTCTTTCCTTTCTGCCTCTTTTACGATTTCTTCAACATCTATATGGGTAAGTTTCTGTTTTACTAAGGGATTAATATCCAGATTATAAGATAAAATCTTTATCTTCAGCTGATGTTTAGGCAGGAAGGATCTGGCAATGATTTTATATGAACTTTCTGCATTTAAATCTGAAAAATAAAACTTTCCGTTTTCGGCAACAGTCTGTTTGAGGATCTTATTATTATGAGTATCCAAAAGAAAAACATCTGCCTTCACAGTTTTTTTGTTTTCATCTTCCACCACACCATAAATAGTATTTTTCTTTTCAGGAAGGTATTTGTATTTATTCGTTTTCAGAACTTCAGGAATAAATTCAAAATATCGGTAGCCGTTTGTAAGCATAACAAGATCTAAACTTTTATCAGCTTTGGGTTCTTTTTTATCGAAATAAAACTGTGGCTTTTCTATTTTACCTTTAAGCTCAGTGTCCATCAAAAGCCAGGAAACAATATGATTCTGCTTATCATCGGCGTAAGTCCATAGCTTATCATCTACCACACTCACTCCAAGGTTGGCCGGAACCGGTGTATTGTTTTCATCTTTAGTTTCAATATTCAGCATTACTTTTTCCCTTGGCAGGTAATATTGCTTTACAGGGGTAACTTTTACATTCAACTGATTTACTTTATTGGTAAAAACTATACGTTCTGCAAGAGGAATATTCTTTTCCAGAACGGTAAATCTGCAGATTCCTGTCGGGAAATCCTTTTCTGCTATTTCCAATGAATTTTTTCCCGTTTTTAACGAAATCACTTTGCTATACACTTCTTTTCCGCGGAAACTTCCCTGTATGGTAATTGTTTTTTCCTGAGTTGAGATGATAGTAAAAGTCAGATTTTTGTTTGCATTTTGAATATTTAAAACCAGTCCTTCATTGTTTGCTGCGGGGAGATTAAAAGTCTGGGTAATATTTTCCGGTTTTAAAACTTTTGCATAATAAGTTTCTCCTCTTTTAGGGGTAAACAGGAAACTTCCCATTCCAAAATGATAGGCTGAAATTTCTTTTATTTTTTCATGATTCTGATTGTAAACTACCAGATCAGCATCTACAGGCTTTTCAAACTCATCCAGAATTTTAAAGGCTATATTCTGTTCTATTCCATTGATAAAAGTTCCGCCTTCAGGTAAGAATTTCACATCGAGATTATTGAGAACAATGGGGATATTTCTGGAAATAGATTCTGTAAATCCGTCAAAATTCACTTTGATATTCAAAAGAGCATCAGAGGATTTTAACACTTCAGGAAGCCTGAAGGTCAATACTTTTTTCCCTTCTTTATCAGTAATGAGTTTTCCTTCTGATACGGTTTCTCCATTGTACGTTACCATATAATCAGCTTCATAAAAAGGGATGGGAAGGTTGCTCAGGCTTCTCATGGAAAAATCTGCAGTCACCTGATCTCCCGGTCCATATCCTTTTTTGGGAAAATCCAGTTTCATTAAAATCCTTGGAGAAACAATTTTCTGGAGGGTAATTTCTTTTTCGAAGGCATTTTTTCCTTCTTCATTCTGCATCCAGTTGGTAAAAGCTCTGATTTTATAGATACCCCCTTTCATGTCTTCCGCAAAATAAAAATCTCCCCGGGCATATCCATTGGTAATTTCATATTTTAATTTTTTTACAACATTTCCTGCCGGATCTGTTATTTCAAAATTGACGACTCTGCTTTCTTCGACCGGCAAATTATTATTTCCTTTTACGACATATATTTTAAAATACATTTGCTCACCAGGTTTATAAAAAACATGATTGGTCTGAACGTAGGTCTTTTCTTTTTCAAAATCCTGAAACGGCTGCTGACCTTTCACAGAAAAGGTTGAAAATAATAAGCACAGCAGGACGATGCAGACAGATATAAATTTGAGATTCATGAGTTAAAATTTAAGTGAAACAATACAGCCGAATGTTTTAAAGGAGGGCAGGTTAAAAAAGTCCAGGCCTCTTCCATTATTCATATCATAAAAATTCTGATTAGGATCTACTCCTTTATTAACCTGCCAGAGGAAAATATTATTTACATAAAAAGTCAGCCTGAGGGTCTGTTTATTCCTGTTAATCGGGAAATCTGAGGAAAGTGATATATTGTTGATTCTTACATAATCTGCTTTTTGAATATAATTTTCCGCCACACCTAAATAACCGTATCTTGACCATCTGTTTTCCAGAACATTCAGGTTAGGATCATAGAAATCGACAGGAATCTGGTTGACAGTTCCATTTGTATGTACGCCTTCGAAAATATAATTTTTTATGTTCCTTTCTTCTCCTGAGCTATAAGAACGTCCGTAATAATCAAGAACAGCCTGTGTTCCATTCCATAGCTGGCCTCCCTTTTTCCATTCCCAATTGATATCTAAAGACAGATTTTTATAGGTAAAACTGTGGTTGAATTTCATCACAAAATCCGGTGTAGGATCTGCAATAATTTTCATACCGTCTGCCTTTTTGGGGAATCCGAACTCATCAATAATCACTTGTCCGGATGCATTTCTTTCAAAGTAACTTCCCATGACAGCACCCAAAACCTGACCTTCTGATAGTGTTTTATAAATATCTTTAAATCCTGAAACCGCCAGATCCTGATATCCCGGAGCGACACGGTCTACAATATCTTTATATTTAAAAAATGAAACTTTATGGGTGGTATACATATCGTACCCCAGACGTAATCGTTCGTAAGCAAAATTGAATTCATATCCGCTGTACGTATGATCTGCTATATTTTTAAGTCGTAATTGATTATTTTCAAAAACTGGAAATATATCGTCACTATTCTTTTTACTAAAATATTCTCCATCTACACTGATATTATACCCAAGGTTCAGCCTGGCTCCAATTTTCCATTCTTTAGTATTGACATTGGACACACCTCTGAAACTTTCTACTTCCTGTACCGGAAAGTATTGATTGTAATTTTCTGCCTTCAGCAAAGTAGTAGAATACGAAGCATAGGATCTTGTTATTTCCGGTTCGGAGCTTAGTTGAGTGTAACTTCCCAGTAATTTAAAACTGTAGTTATACCAATTGAAGATCTGATTGAACTTCAAATAAAAGTTAGCCTTTGGAAGCCAATAATTATTTTTAAGGGAAGTATTGGAGATATAAAATGAATTCCCAAGATTAAAACCTGCTTCAAAATCATAATCGCGGATGTTCATATTATAATTAAAAATATGATCCTGCGAAGTTCTCTGATAGAGATATTTTTGATAGGTCAGGCTGTTATAAATATCAGCTTTTTTATCATTTAAAATAAAATTCAGGCTGAAAGTATTTCTAAAATCATAGTCTCCCAATGAATAAGAACCCTGTATATTGGAATGATAGGAACGGTTGTTTTGAATCCTTTCATTTGATATTCCGCTGATGAAACCATAAGTAGAAGGTTTATATTGATCCTGATTCCAGCTATTACTATTTTCATAGGACTGAGTGATATTCAGTTTAAAGTTATCCCAGTCTTTCGCTACATTAAGACTAAACTGCCTGTCCCGATTCCTAAACCGGTATTTACTATCCTGCTCAAAAAGGAATGAAGGATTGTCTGCATACCGGCTGTAGCTTCTCTGTGAGCCGTTGTTCAGGAAAATATTTTGCTCATTTGAAAATGAAACCGGTGTTAACAATGAGTTTTGGTAAGCTCTGTTGAACAACCCTATTCTATTGGTATTGGTTGCTTTGTTTTCTTCGTAATTAAAAGCAAGATTAATGTAATATCTACCCAAATCTGCATTCAATTTTGTTTTGAGGGTATTGGTAACATCAAATTGATCAATAAAATACATTTGGTTCTTCTGCTGTCCCAGATTCACTGAAAGCCTGATCTTTTCGCTGGAGCCTTCTTTTATAAACGCATTTACATTCAATTGATTATTGTAACCTACCGTAGTTTTAAAAAGGTTGTTATCATATCTTTGCGCACGCTGAAGTCCATTAACCCATGGAGTCAGTTTTCCATTCTGATTATACTCGTAAGGTAATCCGTTAAATCCAAGGGTTGATATGTCTGGTCCAAAGCTGAACATTTCATTCGTTTCAGGACCTTTCCAAACAAGATTTGCATTTTCAGATCTTCCCTGAACATACTTATTTTGAGTCTCCGGGACAGCATTTCTGCTTTTGATATCAAGAGATGTGGTAAAGCTTCCGTTAAACAGTAATGTTGTCTTATTGATCCTTTTTAAAACATAAACAGTATCGTTCTTTTGCTTTAATTTTCTTATGTCATCAAAATAAGAATGTGATCTTTTGCTGAGTTGGGTTTTAGCTTTTTCAATACTGAAATCGTCTTTAATTTCCTTTGAAACAAGACTGTCGTAAGCTTTACTGTAAATATTTTCAACACTTTTACTTCCTGTCTGATTTTCCAGAATCTCTTTTAGTTCCCTGAGTTCATAGGTAGAAATAACATGGGTGTTTTTACCTTGGTTCCAAACGAGAGTATCATAAGCTTTGGCCGCAATAATCGCAAATCCTTTCTCATCAGTCAGTTCATAAACCCCACTGTTTTTATTAGAAACCTTTAAAAAGTTCTGTGCTTTATCTTTAGTTGTTAAAAATTTTCCAGAATAATATAATTGTGAATTTTGTGCCTGTAATAAGGTAATTGTAAATGGCAGTAACAGCAGATAATTCTTTTTCATCGGTGATTAGTATGCTTAAAAATATAAAAAAAGAAATTTCCGGGGAAATTTCTTTTTTTATCAACTATTTTTGAATTGTTTTATAGCTCTCTATCAGTCCTATAAATTCGGAGCGATAGCCTTCTTCATCTTTATTTTTACCCTCTTTGGCGAGATTCTGAATATCAGAAAGATCTCTTTTCGTAATCAGTTCCGAGTTTCTTAGTACCAAACCGAACCAGGCTACGGAAGAAGCAAATTTGAAATCCGGGCTTATTGCTGCTGAAGATGCATTTTCTTTTTTAATCACTTTAGCGATTTCCATACTTTTGTTTCCATCAGGTTTTTTGTACCGGAATTTCACAGTTGCCAATTCATCTCCAAAGTTCTTCTTATCTGAAGTTTTAGAATATTTCAATTTTGTTTCTGCAGGAATAAATTCTGATTCTGTATTTACCGGAATAATTTCATATAAAGCAGTTACAGTATGTCCGCTTCCTAATTCTCCCGCATCAATCTTATCATTAACAAAGTCTTCATTTCTCAGTTTCCTGTTTTCATAGCCTATCAAACGGTAAGATTTCACAAATTTAGGATTGAATTCAATCTGAATCTTTACATCTTTAGCAATAGCGTACATGCTTCCGGCAAATTCTTTTCCTAAAAATTTATTGGCCTCCTGTATATTATCAATATAGGCATAATTTCCGTTTCCTTTATCAGCAAGCGTTTCCATTGTGTTGTCTTTGTAATTCCCCATTCCATATCCAAGACAGGTCAGGAAAATCCCTGTTTTTCTTTTTTGTGTAATTAAGGCTTCAATATCGGTATTGGAAGAAGGACCAACATTAAAGTCACCATCTGTTGCCAGAACGACTCTGTTGTTTCCTCCTTTGATAAAATTCTCCTTTGCCAGTTTATAGGCAAGCTCAATACCTTCTCCACCTGCTGTACTTCCTCCTGCCTGAAGATTATCCAACGCTTTAATAATTTTTTCTCTTTCTCCAGCTGACGTTGGGGGTAAAACCACTCCTGCACTTCCCGCATAGACTACAATGCCTACTTTGTCTTTTGGTCTCAGCTGTTTCAGCAAAACTTTAAGAGAAGACTTCAGCAAGGGAAGTTTATTTTCCTCACTCATTGATCCTGAAACATCAATCAGAAAGACAATATTCGATGCAGGCAGATTGTCCATAGGGATGTTTTTCCCCTGAAGGCCTATTTTAAGAAGCTTATGCTTTGGATTCCATGGAGATTTACCATATTCGGTATTGATTGAAAAAGGTTCTCCATTTGCAGGCTTTGGATAATTATATTTAAAATAATTGATCATCTCTTCTACCCTTACTGCATTTTTATCTACTTTATCTCCATACTTGATGATTCTCCGGACATTGGGATAAGAAGCATTATCCACATCAATAGAAAAGGTAGAAAGAGGCTGGCTGCTGGTCAGTTCAAATGCATTTTCAATAAATCCAGCGTACTCTTCATTATTATAACTAATATTCTTATCAGTTTTTTCAGGCTTCTGAACCTCTTTTTTTCCTCCAATGTGATGAGTATAAACTCTTCCTGGTTCATATAATCTCTTTGATAGGGAACTTTCTACTTCCATTGCAGTAACTGACTTTGGTTTCGGGCAGCCATTATATTCCGGCATTCCCGGAACCGTAGGACAGGCATCGTCTTTATCCAAAATACCATCACCATCTGTATCCGGCCACGGACAGCCATTATTTTCCGGAGGTCCGGGCACTGTAGGGCACGCGTCATCTTTATCAATAACATCATCTCCATCCGATTCTACCCACGGACATCCTTCATTTTCTACCGGACCGGCAATATCAGGGCATTTATCCAGTTTATTAGGAATTCCATCCTGATCCTTATCTTTTCTGACACTGTAAGTCTGTGGTTTCTTGTCACTTTCAGTGTTTTTTTGAGTTTTACAGCTTGTTAATGCCACAAGCCCTAGCATGGTTATTAGAATTTTTCTCATCTTTTTTCAAATTTCGGCAGGAAATTATTAAAATAAATTTAAACCTGTTAATAATTGTTAAATAAAACTTATTCCTTAAATAAAAAAGACAGTTAATTTTTAATGACCTTAAATGTTTCCCACAGATCATTAGTATGAATACGTACAAGATAAATCCCTTGAGGATAAGAAGTTAAATCAATTGTATTTTTACCTTCCGGCAGTTTTTCTTTTCTCATAATAATCTTTCCGGCAAGATCATAGATAAACAGTTCTTCAATTGGTTTTCTTGTTTTTATCTGCAGCTGACCTTTTGTAGGATTTGGAAATAGTACAGTTTTAATATCAATCTGACTCTCAATTTCTCTTTCCATTTTTTTGTTGATGTTATCATTTGAAATTCCTGCGCTGCATTCTGGCAAAACAGCTCTCTGAAGGATTAATCGTAATAATAAATCATTCAGTTTTTCAACTTCATAAGAATCTATGGTAGGTTTGATATGGCTGTTTCCTATTCCACTGTCATCTGTAAGGAACGTATAGGTTCCATTGGTGAGTAAAGCAAATGTACGCATCAGATATTCCGTTTGTTTATCGGTATCACTGGCTGCCAATGGAATAATGGTAATTCCTTTCTTTGCTGCAGCCTTTATTGTGCTATAAAGTTTCTTTATATTCTGTTCTGAATGGTGTGGAGGAGCATCCAAAATTAAAAACATTATTTTAGTAGAATTTTCATCACTCCACTTTAGCTCATCAACAGAAACTTTTAGTGCTTCTACAACAGCTTCCGGCGTATCGCCACCACCACCTGCCTTCTGCTTTTTGATGAATCCTACAAGGTCTTCTGCTTTGTCTGAAAAATCAAACTTCCGGGTTACATATTCATCCCCCTGATCTCTGTAAAAAACTGATCCATATCTTACCGTTGTATTCTTAAGCTGTCCTTCGATCTTTTTCAACACATCCAAAAGTTCAGACTGAAGATAAGAAATCTCATCCCCCATAGAACCGGTAGCATCCACTACGAAAGCAAGATCCAATACACGCTTTTGCAGACAGTGTTTATCAAGAATAATCAGGTTTTGTCCATTTTTAAAGGTTCTGAGATTACTACTGATGATCTGCCCTGAACCATCAGATAAATAATATTTCTGAGAATCTGAGTTTTCATCAATCATCGATGATATCCATAATTCCACATTGCCCAGATTATCTGAAACGGCTTCCCAGATAATATTTTTCTTATCATCCAATAGTTTTATTTTCTCCCCTATTACCGGTTTTCTGTCTTGATTGACCAACTGAACTGAAACCCTTTTATCAGGGAAGAACTTCCATGTATTTTTATACTGATCCAGAGTAGGAACTGCAATATCTTTCCAATAATCCCACTTAGAAAAATCGTTAACTTCTCCTGCTGTGAGCTGGCCTGCTTTCGGAAGTACTTTTTCAGGTTCTTCAGGTTCTTTTAGTATTTCCTCTTTACTTTCTGAAGAAACTTTTTTAAGTTTTTCTATTTCATCTTTAGATAATCCATTCGTGGTGATGACAACAACTCCGTTATTAGCTTTGCTTCCATACAGGGCAGTAGCTTCAAGACCTTTCAGTACTTTTAATTCTTTTATTTTTTTAGGATCAAGGGTATTTAAAAATCCAGATTCTCTGCCTAATACAATTCCATCAACAATATATAAAGGAGTCGTCGAGCGACTATCTATACTTTTTACTCCCCTTATTAATATAGCATCATTCTTTTTAATTCCGGTTGACACTTCTAACCCTGCAACTCTTCCAGCAAGTGAAGAAACAGCAGCAGGAGCATGCACAGGAGTTTTATCTGTAGAAGCAATCATAACCGTTGAGGAAGCGGTAACAGATTTATAACTCTTTTTGATCCCATAAGCAGTGACAACAACTTCATCAATTTCTTTTGTTTTTAAGGTATCATTGTATATCTGAGGCTGAGAAGCTATTACTCTGTCAGAAGCTTCCACTGATGGTATATTACAGGTAGGATGAGATTGATACAGATCTATTCCTGCAACTGATGAAGATTTAGGTTCTGTGGGAAGAGATACCGTTACAGGCAATTCTACTTTTCTGATATTCTCCTTGATACTCCTGTCTATCTTTGCAATATCTGTTTTGTTAATCGGGCCTCTTAAACTTGTATTCTCTGCAATTATAGGTTGTAAAGGCTTTGCAATCTCTTTTTTATTCATAAAGTAAAAAGCCCCTAAACCAATCATCAAACTTGCAGCAATACCATACGGCAGCCAAAGAGGAATGATTTTCTTTTTATCTTCTTTTTTATCTAATTTCTCTTCAATCTTTTCCCACACTTTTTCAAAACCAGGAAAAACTGTTGGTTCTTCTGAAAGCTTGGAAGCTTCATTGAATTGTTGATCTATATGATTATTTTCCATTGTTGTAAAGTTTAAATGTTTTGATTCACTAGAAGTTCCTGCAATTTCTTTCTTGCAAAATTGAGCTGGGATTTTGATGTTCCTTCGCTTATGGAAAGCATGGTTGCTATTTCCTTATGAGGATATCCTTCAATAGCGAAAAGATTAAAGATGGCTCTGCATCCTTCCGGGAGAAAATTCAATAAGCTCAGAATATCTTTTTCCAGGGAAAGGTTTTCTGTTGTTCCTTCAGAATGATCAATAAAGTTTTCTTCCAGGGAAATAAACAGTCCTTTGCTGGATCTTAATTTCTGAAGGCATTCGTTCACTGCAATTTTTCTTGCCCATGCTTCAAAGGTATCAGCATTCTGAAGCTGGGTGATTTTCGTGAAGATCTTGTAGAATGTATCGGCCAATACTTCTTCGATATCTTCATCGTTTTTCAAATAGCGTCTGCAGACTGAGTAAAGCCTGCCCGCCATTTTCTCGTAAACTTTCCGCTGAGCATTGCGGTTGTTACGCTGGCATTCCAATAATAATTCTTGTTCCATAGTCAGGAGTTATATTATTATAGATGCGAAAACTTTTGCCGGGGTTGGAAACATGATCATTTTTTTAGAAAAATAGTGAAAAAGCATTTTTTTTCATTTCAAATTTAACTTTTCCTTCTGTAACAAATCTCTATTATCAACGACTCTTAATATAAATAATCTTTTTATAGTAATGAAAAATGCCAAAATTGCATCATTACTTTTTGTTTTGTCTGCAGGAAGTATGATGTTTGCCCAAGATGACTTAATCAACAAGTTAAAAAACAACCAATCACAAAATGCTAATTTTCAGTTCACAACGTTAAAGGACGTTGGCGCAACTTCTGTAAAGAACCAGGGTTCGTCAGGAACTTGCTGGAGCTACTCAGGAAATTCATTCCTTGAATCTGAAATGCAGAGAATGGGCAAAAAACCTGTAGATCTCGCCGAAATTTTCACAGCAAGAAACTCTTATCATGATAAAGCGAAGTTATACGTTTTAAATAATGGAGCGATCAGTTGGGGTGATGGAGGAGAACTTCACGACGTTATCAATATGTACAAAAAGTACGGAGCAGTTCCTCAGGATGTTTATACGGGTTTAAAATCCGGACAGACTACCAACAACTTCAAGGAAATGCAGGGCAAACTGAAGCCCGTTCTTGACAGTCTTGTTCAAGCTTCTTCGAAAGGGAAACTGACTGATAATTGGATGGATTCTGTAGATGCTATACTTGACGAATATTTAGGAAAAGTACCTTCTAACTTTACATATGAAGGGAAAAACTACACTCCGAAAACATTTGCTAAAGAAGTAGTAGGAATCAACCCTGAAGATTATGTGGAATTATCCTCCTATAAAGATTATCCATATTTTCAGAAATTTGTAGTTCCAATTCCTGATAACTGGAGTCACGATTCTGACTGGAATGTTCCGATGAAAGATCTTACAGCAATCATCGACAATGCGGTAACAAAAGGATATTCTGTGGGTTGGGCAACTGACGTTTCGGAGCCTTATTTTTCTTACAAAAATGGTGTAGCTTACGTTCCGGATATGGATTTTGACCAGATTACAGCAGAGAACAAGCAGACTTTGTTTACAGAGCCTAAAAAAGATAAAACCATCACTGAAGACATGCGTCAGAAAGCACTTAATAACCTTTCTACAACGGATGACCACGGGATGCACATCGTAGGTTTGGCTAAAGATCAAACGGGTAAAGAATATTATATGGTAAAAAACTCATGGGGAGTAACCAATGATTTCGCCGGATATATTTATGTAACAAGACCTTATGTTGAATATAAATCAACAGCAATCCTTGTTCACAAAAATGCCATCCCGAAAAGCATCTTAAAACAATTGAAGCCAACTAAAAATATTGGTTTATAAGATAAAGAAATCATTTCTGCCGGTTTAAGGGCAGTTTAGATATTTAAATCTGTTAAAACCCGCTTCCGGAAATTCCGGAAGCGGGTTTATTTTATACCAGTATATTTCACATTTTAGTGCAAAGTGTTATTTAGATTCTAAAAAATATTATATTTGTATGAATCAACAAATTATTACATATGAAAAATCTAAAGAAATTATCAAAATCGACATTAAAGAATATCATCGGAGGAAATGCTCCTGAGTGTCCGGAAGGAAGTACAGCATGCTATATTCCAGGCAGCAATGGAATTCCTCCCCGTTGGAGATGTGTACCAGATTCAATAGGATGTCCATAACATACAAAATCGGCTTTCAGGAAATCCTGAAAGCCGATTCTTTAATAAATAGGTGAAAATTAAATATAAAATAAAGTGAATTATGCTGATTTAATACCTGCATGAACCGTTAATTCTTCTTCGCAAGTAAATTATGCTGTTAAAAAAACCAACGCGAAATGAATTCACAATTCATTATTGGTATTAAAATAAAACACCCATACTTTCTGCTGAAAAATCAAGAAGTGCTTCAGTATTGCCATCTTTGATCTTCTGTACCCATTGGTGATCCTGAAGAATAGCTCTTCCTACCGCAACAAGATCGAATTCTTCATTATCAAGTCTTCTGATCAGTTCTGTAAGATCACTTTTTTCTGTTCCCTGTCCTGCAAAAGCATTAAGGAAATCTCCGTTTAAGCCTACAGAACCTACTGTAATAGTTGGCTGTCCGGTAATCTTTTTGGCCCATCCTGCAAAGTTTAAGTCAGAGCCTTCAAATTCCGGCTCCCAGAAACGGCGCTGTGAACAGTGGAAAATATCTACACCTGCTTCTTTTAATGGTAACAACCATTCTTCCATTTCATTTGGAGTGAATGCCAGTCTGGTTTTATAATCCTGTTGCTTCCACTGTGACAGACGGATAATAATGGTAAAGTCCTCTCCTACTGCTGCTCTGATCGCTTTTACCACCTCTACAGCAAACCTGCTTCTTTCTTTTAATGTTTTACCACCATACTCGTCAGTTCTTGTATTGGTCATTTCCCAGAAAAACTGGTCGATAAGGTATCCATGAGCGCCATGAATTTCAATACAGTCAAAACCAAGATCTTTTGCAGATTTTGCAGACGCTGCAAACTGTGCTATCGTATCCTGAATATCTTCAATCGTCATTGTTGAAGCTTTTTCCATGGGAACTAACGGATACTCTTCGGACATTCTTGTATCACCTACGTGCCAGATCTGAGGTCCCATTTTACCTCCATTCTGATGTACAGTATCAATGACATTTTTCCAGCCGTTCAAGGCTTCTGTTCCATAGAAATCCGGAATATTCTGCATATTTTTGGATCCCGGTCTGTTGATCACAGTTCCTTCGGAAAGAATCAATCCTACTTCTGAAGCGGCTCTTCTTCCATAATAATCTGCGATACTTTGAGTAGGAACTCCATTGTCAGATTGTGCTCTGGTCATAGGAGCCATTACGATTCTATTTTTAAGCTGTAAATTCTTGTATTGAAACGGTTTAAATAATGATGATGTGCTCATATTTAAATTTATATTTTATAATTGTTACACAAAGTAACTAATAATAGTTCACTTTTGTATCTTTTATTAAAAAAATAGTGGTAACTTCGCAGTAACTTACATTAGTAACATCAAAGTAACACATGAAATTCCGGTTTCATATGGTTTTAAAATAAAGATCTCTCTATGAAAAAGAATGAATTAATGCAATACAGCTGTCCTCTGGGTAAGGCAATGGCCGCTCTGGGAAGCAAATGGAAGCCTATTATTGTTCTTGTTATTAAAGACAGGAAGTTACGTTTTGGAGAACTGGCAGTACGCATTAATGTCATTTCCAGAAAGGTATTAACTGATCAACTGAGGGAGATGGAAGCTGATGGGCTGGTGATTCGTGAAGAGTTTAAAGAACTACCTCCAAGAGTGGAATATTCTCTTACAGAAAAGGGATTGGCTTTGCTGCCAATTTTATATTTACTGGAAGAGTGGGAAGCTAAATATCAGGTAAAAGGATCGCATGATGATAAAGATTGCGCTTTTTTGAATGAGGAGGTAAAAAATAAAAAGGCTGTCAATGTTTGATAGCCTTTTACTTTAAATTATACTTTCAAAAAGGTAAGTATATCACCAAAAGGTAAGTATATAGGTTTAAAATCATTTCTGATGCAAATTTGCAGGAAAATATTCATTATGAATTACAAAGAAATTGCAAAAGAAACTATTGGAAATCTGTATAAAGCCCATAACAGCATTAGAAAATCCGGGATTGACGAAAAATTAATTGCACTCGTTGAACTTCGGGTTTCTCAAATTAACGGCTGTGCGTATTGCTGCAGTTATCATGCAAAAGAACTCTCTGATTTTGGCTTTGAACAGGATGTTATTAACAGACTTCCAGGCTGGAAATATACCAATGCCTTCACTGATCAGCAAAAGCTTGTTTTAGAATGGGCTGAAGCTATCATCTACAATAAAGATGATTGGCAAAATATCAAATCAAAGCTGATAGAGCAATTCACTGAGAGAGAATTTGTAGAACTTACAGCAAGTATAACCCTGATGAATACTTTGAATAAATTGAGAATTACATTGGCTGAAAAGGACTAGCAAACAAAAAACCGCTCCCCAAAGGAAACGGTTTTATATTTATTTAAAATCCCATTAGAATATCGCAGGATATTTCTGAGGATTTGTTTCATTAAACATTGCGTAGATTTTTTCTACCATATCGTCTGTAGATGGCTTGCTGAAATAGTCACCATCACTTGCATAAGCAGGTCTGTGATCATTTGCTGCAATCGTCAACGGATCTGAATCCAGATATCTGAAAGCTTTCTGCTTTTCAAGGATCTGCTGCAAGATGAATCCTGTAGTTCCTCCTTCCACATCTTCGTCAATCACGACTAATCTGTTGGTTTTCTTAACACTTTCAGCAATTTCGTGAGATAAATCGAAAGGAATTAAAGACTGAATATCAATCACTTCTGCAGAAATTCCCAGTTTTTCCAATTCGTTGGCAGCTTCTGTTACAATTCTCCATGTAGAACCGTAAGTCACCAAAGTAACGTCTTTACCTTCTTTAGTTACTTCAATTTTCCCTACAGGAACTGTGAATTCGCCTAAGTTATCCGGTTGTTTTTCCTTTAATCTGTATCCGTTCAGACATTCTACGATGATCGCAGGTTCGTCGGCCTGAAGCATTGTGTTATAGAATCCGGCAGCTTTTGTAAGGTTTCTAGGCACCAATACCAGAATTCCTTTTGAAAGGTTAAGAATACCCGCCATTGGAGAACCTGAGTGCCAGATTCCTTCCAATCTGTGACCTCTTGTTCTGATGATTAACGGAGCTTTCTGACCTCCTTTGGTTCTGTAATGTACTGTTGCCAGATCATCACTCATTCCCTGTAAACAGTAAAGAACATAGTCTAAGTACTGGATTTCAGCGATTGGTCTTAAACCTCTCATCGCCATACCAATTCCCTGTCCAAGGATCGTTGCTTCACGAATTCCCGTATCAGCGATACGCAGAGCACCGTACTTTTCCTGCATTCCTTCCAATCCCTGGTTTACGTCACCGATGTTTCCGGTATCTTCACCAAAGATTAAGGTTTCAGGATATTTTTCAAAAATTTTGTCAAAATTGTTTCTGATCACTACTCTTCCGTCTACCTCTTCAGAGCTGTCAGAATATACAGGTTTGATTTCCTGTACATTTTCAGCCTTCCATTCAGACTGAGAGTATAAGTGGGAAGAATAGTTGTCTTTTTCAACAGCAGATACTTCATTATATTTCTGCATCAACTGATTTCTTTCTGCAGAATTGGTTCCTCTTGTCGCCAGTAAAGACTGTCTTACCAGATGGAAAATATCTTTCTTCGCTTTTGAAACCAGTTTATTGAAATGAGCAATATAATTTTCTACTTCAGCATTTTGTCCTTTAAGATTTTCTACTAAAGGTAAAATAGACTGAATAAGTTCAGAAATTGCTTTCTGATAGTTTTCCCAGGCTATTTTTTGTCCTGTTTTTGCCGCTTTTTTCGCTTCTTCATCTATAGCTTCCAGTTCTTCAGCGGTAGCAATCACTTCTTCTTTTCCATCAATTTCGATAGAATAGTTTAGGATCCATTCTTTAAATTTTGCCAGACCATCATACTCAGCTTCCCAGGCCAGACGTTCTTCGTTTTTATATCTTTCGTGAGATCCGGATGTAGAATGTCCCTGAGGCTGGGTAACATCTACCACATGCACTACCACCGGTACACTTTCTGTTCTTGCAAAATGTTCTGCCTTAGCATAAGCATCCAATAATGCAGGATAATCCCAGGCTTTCACCTGGATGATTTCACATCCCTGATTATCGCCTTCTTTTCTCTGGAAACCGCTTAGCATTTCACTGATATCAGCTTTTGCTCTCTGGTTTTTCGTAGGAACTGAAATTCCGTATCCGTCATCCCAGATAGAAACGATCATAGGAACCTGAAGTGCACATGCAGCATTCAGAGTTTCCCAGAAATGACCTTCTGCTGTAGAAGCATCCCCAATTGTCCCGAAAGCAATTTCGTTCCCTTCTCTCGAGAATTTTTCTGAACCGTCAAATTTTACGCTTTTATAAATAGTAGAAGCCTGAGCCAGTCCCAATAATCTTGGCATCTGCCCGGCTGTAGGAGAAATATCCGAAGAAATATTTTTCTGAGCTGTCAAATCTTTCCAGCTTCCGTCTTCATTTAAACTTCTTGTTGCAAAATGCCCGTTCATTTGTCTTCCCGCTGAAGCAGGCTCTCTTTCCACACTGGTATCTGCATACATCTGTGCAAAGAAACTCTCTACTGTCAATGCATCTATTGCCAATGCAAAAGTCTGATCCCTGTAATATCCTGAACGGAAGTCTCCATTTCTGAAAACTTTCGCCATTGCAAGCTGAGGAAGTTCTTTTCCATCCCCAAAAATTCCAAATTTAGCTTTTCCAGTGAGTACTTCTCTCCTTCCGAGATAAGACATTTCACGAGAGATCCTTCCTAACCTGTAGTCTCCAAGTATCTGATTTTTAAAATCTTGAAAGGATATTTGCTGTGTTTCAATATAGGTTGTTTGCATAGCTAAGTAAAAAAGTTTTTTAATCTTCAAGTATTTTGCTAATATACACTTTTTAAATTAATTTTAATTTTTAATAATCTTTTTTAAAAATTTGATAATAAAAAAAATTGTGCTTTATTTTGAAAAAAATTGTAAATCATGGAAAAAAAATCACCTCACATTTTGAATGCTTCCAGCAATCTTTTAGGATTTTCTTTAATTATTATTACCTCATTGAAAATCTCTAAGATCAGTCAGAATACGTATTTGGACGAATTTGCCGGATTTGCCTCTATTCTTTTTGCCTGCAGCTGTTTCTTTTCATTTCTGGCAATCAGAACAGAAAACAAAAAGCGGGAATACACGTTTGAGAACATTGCGGATTATTTATTTTTAATTGCTTTATTTTGTATAGTTCTAGCTGTTATTATTGTAACCCTGAAAATTATTTAATTTAAAATTTTCGCTCAATTCTATAGTTCATGGTAGTATATAATGACAACCACAGGGAAATGTGAAAATTCATCAATAAGCTCTTTTCTGTTTTTTAAACTGAAATCATATGAGATTGTGAATATAAAAAGAAAGTGCTCTGTATACATTTCCAGTTTCCTGAAAACCTATACAAAACACTTTTGTTTTGATTAGAGTAAAGATAGAATTATATCTTCTGAACGGTTACATTGGTAACATTTCCACTTCCTGTAGATCCTGTTTCTGTTGCAATAATGGTAGCATTTTGATTGGGAGCTGCTGTAAAACGGATCTGATATCCGGCTGTAGGAGCTACCACTACGGTTGTATAGTTCATCAATTCACCTACCGTTCCCGAAGAAGCAACTGCATTATAATGGCTTCCTCGTCCCAGGTAATTAGCATCCGGTACGGGTCTGATACCGATGAGCAACTGAGTATCTGCCGGCATATTGGTAAAACTTGCCTGTAACGTTATCAGATAATTCCCAGCCTGATTGAAGGTTAATACTCCGGTTCCTGCATTATAAGAGTAGAAGGGAGAAGTTGCTAACGGTGTAGCAAACAATAAAGTAGTAATTGTAGAAGAACTGATGTTCTGGTTAGCAGCTAAACGTGCATGAAACAGCGAATAGGCAGTGAAATCAATAGTCTTTAGTACTCCGGTAGCATCCGCTACAACCACCCTGTCAGTTCCTCCGACACCTATATTCGAATTAATATTACGGATACGGGCATTTCCGGAGGCCACGTCTAATTTTTCACTTGGAGAAGTTGTACCAATCCCTACTTTAGCAGTAGAAGTCACGCTAAAATCATTATCCTGTTGGGTTACAGAAGGAATTCCTGTGGAAGGATTGTCTTTAGAACCGTCAATATGAAATGTTGTCTGGGGATTCTGAGTACCTATTCCCACTTGTGCGTACGTAAGAAAGCTTGAAGTGATAGCACACGCTACCATCATTGTTTGGATTTTTTTCATTATTTGTTGTTTTTTCTTGCGACAAATTAACAAAAAATATACTGAAACCCAATGAATTATTAACAAGCACTTTATTTGAATGATGCAAAATATTAATTTACAGTAATTTACTGATACAAAAAGAATAAACTAATCACAACTCATTGAATTATTGAGAGATAGAGCTATTTTCTTTCCAATAATAAGAACTTTAGATACCATGCAGGATCAAAGGGAAAAAGAGAACAAAAAAGCAGAAATACCTTAAAAAGTATTTGCATCAGAATTTTCGCTCAATAACATAATCCAGCATAATATGCAATGATTTTCTGGCTTCAGAATCCGGAAATTCATTCAGAATATCTTTTGCTTTCTGCTGAAAATCTTTCATGATGGTAATAGCGTATTCCAGTCCACCGGAACTTTTAACAAATTCTATCAGCTCTTTTACACGCTTAGGATTGTTATTGTATCGTTTTATGGTATCGAAATAGTATTTTCTATCCTTTTCATTGGCTATTTTCAGGGTATGAATCAAAGGCAGTGTCATTTTCTGTTCTTTAATATCAATTCCTACAGGTTTACCGATCACGTTAGAACTTAAATAGTCGAAAAGGTCATCTTTGATCTGGAATGCCATTCCGGTAAAAGTACCGAAATCCATCATCTTCTTGGCAAGAGCTTCATCTGCATTGTTGGAAAGAACTCCTATTTCGCAACATGCAGCAATCAGAGTAGCTGTTTTCTGACGGATAATTTCATAGTATACATCTTCCGTAATATCCAGTTTTCTGGCTTTCTCCAGCTGAAGAAGTTCTCCTTCAGACATTTCACGGATCGTTCTGGAAATAACCCCAAGCAGATCATAATCTTTGTGATCTGTAGAGAGTAAAACTGATTTTGACAAAAGGTAGTCCCCTACCAAAACTGCAATTTTATTTTTCCACAGCGCATTGATTGAGAAGAAATTACGGCGTTTAAAGCTTTCATCCACTACATCATCATGTACCAGAGTAGCCGTGTGGATCAGCTCGATCATTGAAGCACCGCGATATGTTTTTTCCGTCACCTCACCTACCAGCTTGGCACAAAGAAACACAAACATAGGACGCATCTGCTTTCCTTTGGTGGTAACAATAAAACGGGTTACTTTATCCAATAAAGCTACTTTACTCTGCATTGATTCATAAAACTTCTGTTCAAAAAGTTTCATTTCATCATTGATCGGTCGTTTAATCTCTTCTACTGTATTTGCCACAATCTGCGATGCTGGGTGAATAATTATTAATTCTCACAAAGATAATTTTTTTCGCTCAATTTTAAGGCAAATTAATCTTTGAGTTGATTTTTCGGAATAAAATAAAATGAAGGTTTTGCAGTTCCCAGTGGAGACCTGAACTTTTCTCCTGAAATATAAATTCCTGTTTCATCTACACTTATTCCCTCAATCTGTGCCAATGAAAGCGCAGACCCAAGGTAATAATGCCTGGGTTTTCCTTTAAAAAATATTCCGGGTTCTGTTTCCGTAAAAATATCTAAAAAGACTTCTGTTTTCTTGGTATATCCTATCAAATAAAGTTTTTTATCAAAATAAGAGGCATCGGTAACTACAAAACCGGTTTTATAAGTTTCTATTTTCTCTGCCTGTTGCAGTTCTGAAATTTCAGGATCTACGGTATAATGTGAGGTTGCTTTTGAGGCCCATTCTTTGGTAAATATATGAAGCTTTCCATTCAGATAAATCATGGCTTCTGCATCAAAGTCGTTCCTGGTATTTTTAGAAATAAACTCAGTCTGCTCCGGATAATAAAAAAGAACCTTTGTTCCGTCTAAGGCTCTTTCTGAACCGGGAATTTTAATGGCATTAGACTCATCCAGACGTTGGTATGGGACTTTGTAAATCATCAGATCCTTTCTTGTTCCGGTATTATTCCCGAAATCTCCGATATAAAAATTTTCTCCATCATTGGCTAAGGCTTCCCAGTCCGTATTGATTAAATTGGTTTTCAGAGTTCTTATAATTTCTCCACTTTTTTTATCAATCTCAAAAAGCTCGGCAGCATTTCCACTGTCATTGAATGTATACAGTTTTCCATTGAAAATATTCAGTCCTGAAGTTTCTTCAATCCTGTCATCAAGATAATTAACTCTGTATTTTTTTATTTTCAGAAAATCAGTCTGCTGGGAAAATGCAGGTTGGATAACAAAAAGAGCAACAATCAGGAGGATTTTTTTCATAAGACAAAAATAGGGTTTTATTGTGAGTTTGAAGATTGGTGGGTTTGAGGGTTTGAGAGCCTGAATGAGATACTAGATTTTAGGTTTCGGGATTCGAGTTTGAGGTAAAATCTAGATTCCTACAGAATGGACAAAGTGTTGTTGCTACTTTAAAAAAGTCTCCTTCAAAAATAGAAAAACGGACTAAAGCAGCCCGTTTTTCACTTAGATTTCTATTGGTTTTAAATCAGAAGTTAAGCCGTTTTCTGCTCTTTCTGATTTTGCTGTTGTTCTTTCTTTTGTGCCTGTCTGGCAAAATACTCTTTCTGATATTGTCTTACCGTCTTTCCGGTTCCGTCATGTCTCCATCCCGGAGAATTGAAAATATAATTGATTCTGTCTGTAAATTTTAATCCCGGCTGCTTCAGATCTTTCCAGATTTTTCTCCATTCATAAAAAAGTACAGTATCCGGTCTGTTATCCGGCATTTTTGGATAGATTCCATATTTTACAGGTACATTCGGATCTTCTTTTTGGAAGGTTCCAAATATTTTATCCCAGATAATGAGACACATTCCCATATTTTTATCCAGATATTTCACGTTACATGCATGGTGCACACGGTGATGGGAAGGTGTTACCAGGATATATTCCAGGAATCCCATAGTTTTCACAGTCTGCGTATGTACCCATGTTCCATACACCTGTCCGATAGCGTATGCTACCATAATATGCCATGGATTGAATCCTAAAAATGCAAGCGGTGAAAAATATAAATATCTGTAAAGAGGCTGTAATACGGGACTTCTGAATCCTGTTGTCAGGTTAAAATATTCTGAACTGTGGTGCGTAATATGAACTGCCCAGAACGCTCTGGAGCGATGGTCTACATAATGCAGCACATAATAAGCAAAGTCTGTGATGATAAAACAAGCCAGCAAATACCATACACTAAGATCCCATGTAAAAAGTCTGTGATGGTAAAAGAAAAACATCACTCCCATGGCAAATGCCTTCATGATAAGGTCAAGGCCAAAGTTCATCAATGCAAGATAAACATTGGTGGCAAGATCTTTCCCGCTATACAATTTAGCTTCTGAAACGTGGCTGTAAATCATTTCAGCTAAAATAACAGTAGCATGCAATGGGATCGCCCATGCATACACATTTTCCAGCCCGTCCTCGCTCATAAGAAAATCCATCATCACAAAATAATTTGTGCAAAGGTAGGGTTTTAACCTATTTTTTAAGAAAGTTTTAGGCTTTTTTTAAGGAAATTTTAATCTGTTGTTTTGTTGGCTAACTGTCCGCAAGCGGCATCAATATCACCTCCACGGCTTCTTCTGACCATTACCGTTACTCCTGCATTTTCAAGTTGACGGATGTAATTTTCTTCCGCCTGTTTATTGCATTGATCGTATTTTCCATCCCCGATCGGGTTGTATTGAATCAGATTTACTTTTGAAGGAACCTGTTTGCAGTATTTAATTAAAGCTTTAATATCTTCATCACCGTCATTGATTCCTTTCCATACGCAGTATTCAAAAGTAATAACAGAACCGGTTTTCTGATACCAGTACTGAAGAGCCTCCATAATATCCGTTAACGGGAATTTATCAGAGAAAGGCATGATCTCATTACGTTTGGATTCGATAGCAGAGTGAAGGGATAAAGCCAGCTTCACACGCAGTTCGTCATCTGCAAGCATTTTGATCATCTTAGGAATACCGGATGTAGAAACGGTAATTCTTCTTGGAGACATTCCCAAACCTTCCGGCTGGGTGATTTTTTTGATGGCTTCCACTACGTTTTTGTAATTCATCATCGGCTCTCCCATTCCCATAAATACGATATTGGAAAGCGGTCTGTCGAAATACATTCTGCTCTGGCTGTCAATCAGGGCTACCTGATCTACAATTTCAGCGACTTCAAGGTTTCTCATTCTTTTCAGTCTTGCTGTAGCACAGAATTCGCAGTTTAATGAGCATCCTACCTGTGAAGATACACAGGCTGTAGTTCTTGTTTCTGTAGGAATAAGAACAGATTCCACCATCAGTCCGTCGTGAAGTTTCACTCCGTTTTTGATAGTTCCGTCAGCGCTTTTTTGAAGAAGGTCTACGGAAACAGGATTAATGGTATATTCTTCCGAAATTCTCTCACGAAGTGATTTTGAAAGATTCGTCATTTCGTCAATCGAATGGAGGTTTTTACTCCATAGCCAGTCATAGACCTGTTTCGCGCGAAACGGCTTTTCTCCTAAAGACACAAAGTAGTCTTTAAGCTGGTCTAATGATAATGTACGGATATCTTTCATAATATTAAAGAGCCAAGTTAAAAGTAAAAGGTTTAAAGTTTAGTATTGTTAACTATTGCAGCCAAAATGTTTTTCAATTCATTACTTTCATTCAATAAAGCTTTAAATTCCTCAGAATCATAACCATCTAATCCTTCTAAAACCCGAAGCCAAAAATGACTTTCTCTGGCTTCTCTTAAAGCAATTTTTACTTTATTTTTAAAATCTGCTTTAGAGGATCCTGCTTGGGATTCTTCATAATTAGCGCCTATTGAAGTAGCTGATTTTCCGAGCTGAAATCTTATTAATTTACTTTCAGAATCATTGGGAAGCGTTCTTAAAAACTTAAGACAATCAACCCCAAATGTAAAAGTTCTTATAAGTAAATCATTTTGTCTCATTTCTACTTGTATTACCTTTAACTTGGCTCTTTTTACTTTTTTTTATAGAATTAACATTGCGTCACCGTAAGAATAGAATTTATACTTTTCTTTTACGGCTTCTTCATAAGCGTGCATTACGAAATCTCTTCCCGCAAATGCAGCAATCATCATGATCAGAGTAGACTTCGGCGTGTGGAAGTTCGTGATCATTGAGTTCGCTACTCCAAAATCGTGAGGAGGATAAATGAATTTATTTGTCCATCCGTTGAAAGCAGAGATTTTTTTGTTTGAAGAAACAGAAGTTTCCAGTGCTCTCATGGTAGTAGTTCCTACTGCACATACTCTTCTGTGAGTTTCAACTGCTTTATTAATGATGGCAGCATTTTTCTCATCGATGATAATTTCTTCAGACTCCATTTTGTGTTTGGAAAGATCTTCTACCTCAATCGGGTTGAATGTTCCCAATCCTACGTGAAGGGTAACTTCAGCAAAATTGATACCTTTGATCTCTAATCTCTTCATCAAATGCTTTGAGAAGTGAAGACCTGCTGTAGGTGCAGCTACTGCTCCTTCTACTTTTGCATAGATCGTCTGATATCTTTCTGCATCTTCAGGTTCTACTGCTCTTTTGATATATTTTGGAAGCGGAGTTTCTCCCAACTCTTTTAGTTTTGTTCTGAATTCGTCGTAAGAACCGTCGAATAAGAATCTTAATGTTCTTCCTCTTGAAGTTGTGTTATCAATAACCTCAGCTACCAAAGACTCATCTTCTGTGAAGAATAATTTGTTACCAATTCTGATTTTTCTTGCCGGATCTACCAAAACGTCCCAGACTCTGGTTTCTTTATCAAGCTCTCTTAATAAGAAAACTTCAATTTTAGCACCTGTTTTTTCTTTATTTCCGTAAAGACGTGCAGGGAAAACTTTTGTATTGTTGAAGATGAACAAATCCTCTTCATCAAAATAATCCACAACATCCTTGAATAATTTGTGCTCGATAGTTTGTGTTTTTCTATCCAGTACCATTAATCTCGCTTCGTCTCTGTGCTCTGATGGGTGTTCTGCTAATAATTCCGCAGGAAGATCAAAATTAAAATCTGATGTTTTCATTTTTTAAATTACGGTTTAAAAATTATTGAAATTACAAGGTGTAATTTTCGGAGTGCAAATATACGACATTGAACACCCCTTTGTCAAGTATTATTTACAATCAAATATAAAACCGTGATTTTACGGGCAGTTTCAAGGTATAAAAAGAGTATTTTTGGGAAAATTAAAATTCAATATGGAATCTGTAAGCAAAATATACTTCATTGATAATCCGTATCCTGAAGGTCATGCAATTGAAAATTTCAGCTGGAGCGGGCGGATTGATGAATATGGATTTATCTGGTTTGATTTTCATTTAAAAACTGAAAATTATTATGCCAATGACGATGAAAACAATGAAGACGAGGACGAAGATCTGTCCGACTGGGACTCCAAAATCGTATGGAGAAATTATCACGCCTGTACACTTTCTTCCAATTATTGGGGTGAACAGAGAGGCATCAGAATTAACAACCTTGATGAAAAGCTGGATTTCGATGCTGTTGTTAAAAATGACCTTTTCAGTAATGATCTCCCTTCTGAACAACATTCTGATGATGATGATCTTGCTTTCAACATCTACCTGCTGGGACATGACAGCTGTGCCGGGCATCAGATCCGGTTTTCAGAAACAGATCATAATCGGTATAATATTACATGGACGGGCAAAATAGCGCTTACCTACGCAGGCGATCATGAGTTTGCACATGATTTCAAAGCCAAAATTTTCAATGCTGAATTTGAAGGCTTTCACTATCCCAAAACCTGGTCGCTGGAAAAAGCAACTGAAATGTTCAAAGCCAGACTTGCCAATTTTGAAGAGTACGAATTTGTAGATCTGAATCCTAAAAGTAACAAAAGGGAGTATAAACTCGACAAACTGAAATAATAACACTATAAAAGCAACAAATAAAAATATATCATTATGAGCAAATATTCGATAGAAGCATTTATCAACGAAACGAAGGAAAACCCACAACAAAGAGATTATTTTGAACTGGAAACAAAGCATCTTCTGGAAATCAACCTTAACAATCAGGCAGTGTGGACGAAAAGAGGAAGCATGGTAAGTTATGTGGGAAATATCAATTTTGAAAGACAGGGAATGCTGTCCGGAGGACTTGGAAACCTTTTAAAGAAAGCTATCAGTGGTGAGGGAGCCAGACTGATGAAAGCAGAAGGTACCGGAAAACTATATGTGGCCGATTCCGGGAAGAAAGTCCGTATTTTATATCTGAATAATGAATCTGTTTGTGTAAACGGAAATGATATTCTTGCTCACGAACAAAGTGTGAAAAGTGATATCACCATGCTAAAAAGTATCGCAGGAATGATGTCCGGAGGTCTTTTTCAGGCAAAACTTTCAGGAACAGGACATATTGCCATTACCACCCACGGAGATCCTCTTACGCTTTTGGTAACTCCGGATACTCCTGTTTTCACAGATCCTAATGCTACTGTTGCCTGGTCCGGAAACTTAAGCCCGGAACTGAAAACCAATGTTTCTTTCAAAAGCCTTATCGGAAGAGGAAGCGGAGAAGAGTTCCAGATGAAGTTTTCAGGACATGGATGGGTACTGATTCAGCCTTATGAAGAGGTATACTATATGGAAAAATAAAACAGACATAAGCTAGAAGTGATTTAGAATTTTCGTAATAATTAAGATTTGCAGCCCATGAATATCCTTATAAAGCTATTTTTTGTGATCATCATACTACCTAACGTAATGATAGCGCAAACTTCAAAGAAAAATTACGAATACACTATAGATCTGCTTCATATGTCCAATGATGAAGTCCGGGTATCTTTTTCACCTCCAAAGAGTAATCTTAAACAGGGAAAATTTATCATTCCGAAACTGGTACCCGGATTTTATCAGGCTATGAATTTCGGACAATATGTTTCTGATTTCACAGCCACTGATAAAAACGGTAAAAAAGTAGTAACCGAACGTCTGGACAAAAACAGCTGGATGGTACACGATCTCAATCGGGTAAAGAAAATATCTTATCAGGTAGCTGACGGATGGGACTCTTTGGAAAAAGAATCTAATGAAGCCCGATCTGCTGGCAGTATGTTTATAAAAGACAGCATTTTTGTCATCAACTATAATTCTTTAGTAGGATATTTTGAAGAAATGAAAGATATTCCTTATCGGATTACGATTACAAAAAACAAAGATTTTTATGCTTCTTCCGCTTTAGATTATCAACAGAAAAATAAGAATACGGATATAGTACGGGCAAAGGATTACCGCGAACTGGTAGATTCTCCTGTTTTATATTCTGTTCCCGATACAACATGGCTCAAAATAGGGCACACCGATGTGCTTGTATCATTCTATAATAAAAAGGAAAGGCATTACTCCAAAACAATTGCTCACGAACTAGAAAACATTCTGAAAAATCAGCAGGCGTATCTTGGTGGAACATTACCGGTCAACAAATATGCATTCCTGATCTATTATGAATCATCCAACGAGAATGGATTTTTGGGAGACGGACTTGAGCATTCCCACTCTACGGTCTGCCTGTACCGTTCCGGAAGTATGAAGTTTCTTCCCAATGCATTACACAGGGTTGCTTCCCATGAGTTTTTCCACGTTGTTGCCCCACTCAATATTCATTCAGGAGAAATTCAGCATTATGATTTTCTGAATCCTGTCATGTCTGAACATTTGTGGCTCTATGAAGGGATGACAGAATATGCGACCATTCATATGCCTGTCAAACAAAAAATGATCAGTCTGGAAGATTTTGAAAGAAGTCTGGAAGAAAAGATCAAAGGCATGAAAGAATTTGACAACACTCTTTCTTTTACAGAAATGAGTAAAAAATCCATGGAAAGACAGGACCAGTATATGAACTTTTATATGAAAGGAGCATTGCTCGGGCTTTGTTTAGATATACGGCTAAGAGAACTTTCTCATGGGAAAACCGGAACCCAGGATCTGATGCAGATGCTTATGAAAAAATATGGAGCAGGTAAATATTTTAATGATAATGAACTTTTTGACGAAATTACAAAAATGACCTATCCTGAAATACGTACATTTTTCACAGATTATATAGAGGGTACCCAACCTGTTCCTTTGAAAGAATACCTGGAAAAGGCAGGATTCAATTATGATGAAACTACTGGAAAAGTAACTGCCGTATCCCATCCTGATTCAAAACAAATTGCATTAAGAAAAGCCTGGATCAATCAATAATTTTTCATGCAGATAACAAATATTAAAAAAATATAAATGAGCAAAACCGATAAAAAAGTGAAAATTAACAACCTGTAATTCAATAACTCAAAAACCATTCAACTTTAAAATCCACGAACCTGCAAATTCTTACAAACGCCTCCATTACTTCATTATCATATTGCCCATCACTTTATCGGGATTTAAAAAAAGTTTTAATATATTTAAAAAAAAATATTGATGAACAATAGTAACTCCCGCAGAACCTTTCTTAAGACTGCTGCTTTAGCAAGCTTTGGAGCATTGGTTTTACCCAATTCTTTATTTGCTTATTCCAATGATTTTAAAACAGATAAAAAAGTCCGCGTTGGTTTTATCGGCGTAGGTCTTCGTGGTCAGGAGCATGTGAAATTGCTGGCAAAACGTAATGATGTAGAAATTGTTGCGTTTGCAGATCCGGAGAAACGAATGCTTGCCGCGTCTCAAAAAATACTTAAAGACAACAATAAACCGGCTGCCCAGGAGTTTTCCAATGGGGAATACGACTATCGGAATCTTTTAAAATTAAAAACAATAGATGCTGTTGTTATTGCAACGCCATGGGAATGGCATCTTACCCAAGGTGTGGAAGCCATGCGCGCTAAAAAAATTGTAGGCATGGAAGTTTCCGGAGCTATTAAGCTTCAGGACTGCTGGGAGTTTGTAAAGGTATATGAGGAAACAAAAGTTCCTATCTTTATGATGGAAAACGTGTGCTACCGCAGAGATATTATGGCCATCCTGAATATGGTGCGTAAAGGAATGTTCGGGGAACTGGTACATGGAAGAGGCGGTTATCAGCATGATCTGAGAGGTGTTCTCTTCAATGACGGGGTTAATCCATACAATTCCGGTGCTGAATTTGGAGAAAAAGGATTCAGTGAAGCAAAATGGAGAACCGAACATTATGTAAAACGTAACGGGGAGCTTTATCCTACCCATGGATTAGGCCCGGTTGCCATGATGATGGATATCAACAGGGGAAACCGTTTAACAAGGCTTTCTTCATTCTCTTCAAAATCCGTGGGACTTCATAAATATATTGTTGAGCATCCCAAAGGCGGGGAAAACCATCCTAATGCCAAAGTAAAATTCAACCAGGGAGATATCGTAACCACTCAGATTGCCTGTGCCAACGGGGAAACCATTCTTCTTACTCATGATACGAGCTTACAAAGACCTTATTATCTTGGTTTCAGAGTTCAGGGAACAGAAGGATTGTGGCAGGATTTCGGTTGGGGAGATTTTAACCAGGGACATATTTATTTTGAAAAGACCATGAATCATACCCACCGTTGGGACAATACTGAAAAGTGGATGAAAGAACACGATCATCCGATGTGGAAGAAGTTTGAAACTACCGCTGCAGGCGCCGGACATGGCGGAATGGATTTCTTTGTGATGAATACTTTTATTGAATGTATTAAACGAAACATAGAATTCCCGATGGATGTATATGATCTTGCCCTGTGGTATTCGATTACCCCATTGAGTGAAGAGTCTATTGCCAAAGGCGGTCAGGTAGTTGACATCCCTGATTTTACCAATGGAAAATGGAAAACCCGCAAACCAGTATTTGGAATGACCGATGAGTTCTAAGAAAACATTACTCATATTGGCAGGCGGATTGGGCAGCAGATATAAAGGACTCAAGCAGATAGATGGAATACTTGATAACGGTTCGCCGATTCTTGAGTATTCTATCTTTGATGCGCTGGAAGCCGGTTTCCAAAAAGTAGTTATTATTGTCAACAAACTGATTCCTGAAAGTTATATTGAAAGACTCAATCAGATTTCAAAAGCTAAAAACTTTGAATTGCACTGGGTATATCAGGAGAAAGATACTATTCCTATTTCTCTGGAAGGTTTTGATTATCCTGATCGTGAGAAACCATGGGGAACTGCCCATGCCGTACTTTGTGCCAAATATTCAATACAGGAACCTTTTGTGATGATCAATGCTGATGATTTCTATGGAAAAGAAGCCTATCAGCTGGCTGCCCATGAAATTAATCATCACCATATTTCAGATACACAATTAGGGATGATTGCCTATCCTGTGGGTACAACATTGAGTGGAAATGGTGCTGTAGCAAGAGGAATCTGTACGCTGGATGCTGAAAATTATCTGATTAAAGTAGAGGAACAAACCTCTATCCAAAGAATCAACAGTTCAATTATTTATGTTGAAAATGGAGAAAATATAAAATTAGATCCCGAAACATTGGTATCCATGAACTTTTTTATTTTCCATCCTCATATTTTCTGTTATCTTGAAGCCTATTTCTATGATTTCATAGAATCTGATCCGCTGCCTAATCAGGAATTTTATATTCCTTCTGCGGTACAGAGAATGATGGACGAAAACAGAGTAAAGGTAAAGGTGAAAGCATCTCCGTCCCGATGGATGGGGGTTACCTATGCTGATGATAAAAAGGAAATTATAGATTTTCTGATTTCAGAGATTAACCATAACAGATACCCGGAAGATTTATGGAGATAAATGCTATTGTTGCTGAATTTATTACTACGGATAATTATAACCTTACTCCTATTACTGATGGATTAATTAATACAACCTATCTTTTGGAGGATAAAGATCAGAGCAGAAAGTTTATTCTGCAGAAAATCAACAATCATGTTTTCAAACAGCCGGAAGTGATCGTAAATAATCATTTGTTAATTAACGAAATTCTCAGGTCAAATGATTATCATTTTCAGATTATCGAACCTGTCAGGTCTCTGGCCAATAAACTTCTGGTAGAAGATATAAATGGCGAACCGTGGCGCATGTTAAGTTTTGTAGAAAATAGCGTTACATTCCTTACCGCTCCATCTTTACAGACGGCTTTTGATGCTGCTAAAACCTTCAGTTATTTTCTAAACACTGTTAATACTGAAAAACTGCCTGCTATTGAAGATTCTCTTCCCAACTTCCTTAATTTTGAGAAAAGGGTTGCAGATTATAAAGACTCACTAAAAAACGCAGCGCCTCATTTAAGAGAAAACGCTAAGGCTGAAATAGAAATCACCAACCAGCTTCTGTCCTTGCCTGATCACTGGATCAAAATGGAGAAAAACAATCAGATTCCTAAAAGAATTATTCATGCAGATGTAAAAATCAGTAATATTCTTTTTGATCAAAAGCATAACCCATTAGCTGTAATTGATCTGGATACTATGATGATTTCTACCATTTTATATGATTTCGGAACGATGATCCAGTCTTATACCAATACCACACAGGAAGATGATGGAACAGCCCGAAACAATTTCAATCCTGAAATGTATAAGGTTGTAAAAGAGGGATTTTTATTCTACTTAAAAGAAAAACTGACACCCGAAGAATCTGATCATCTTGATTATGCAGCGCAAGTCGCCATTTATATTCAGGAACTTCGTTTTTTGACGGATTACCTTAACGGAAGCACCTACTATTTTATCACGCATCCTGAACACAATCTGGACAGAACCAAAAACCAATTAGAGCTATTGAAAGGACTGAGGGAATATCTGGGAACTAGTTGAGAGTTGGAGAGTTTGAGAGCTGGGTTTATAAAGTGCATAGATTCCTACGGAATGACAAGGTGTATGGATAAATAAAGCGTACCACTTATCCATTCCGCAGGAATTTATTCGTTTACAATTTCAGCACTATAACCCTCAAACTCTCCCACTCTCAAACCCTCCAACTCCCCACGACTCTTCTCACCCTAAAAACTCCAGAACTTTCTTCCACTCTTCCAGTTTTTTTTCAAAGGAAACCGTATGAAGCGGACTTGTAGAAGGCAATAAAAAAATGGGAAGTTTATAATTTTTACCAAGAAGTTTCAGCAAGTTTTTATAAGATTTTCCACCATTGCAAAATATGGCTTTGATGTTCGGATGTTCTTCAAGCAATTCTTCAATTTGATTAGCTTCTTCATTCCTGATTTCAGAATCCAGGCTTCCTTTTCGCTCGCAAGAATCAATCACATCCCAAAGCGCAATATGATGTTTCTTTATCGTTTCAATTCTTTGGATATAATCATCAGTAAAATCCTCATTCAGCAATTCAAAAATGATTTTCCAGAATTTGTTTTGTGGATGCCCATAATACTGCTGCTTTTCCAGTGATTTTACTCCTGGAATTGATCCTAAAATCAGAATCTCAGACTGAGCGTCAATAATGGGTGAAAATGAAGAAATACGGTTTTGCATACCCAAATATAGAGATTTAATTTATTTTAATCAGGTTGGAAGCTGGGAGCCTGAAGAAGGAAGTTATTGAAGTTATAAAAAACGGGTTGACCATATTTTCATCTTTCTAAACAATGATATCATTAATTTATAACAGTCTCTATAAATGTTAAGATTAACAGCTACTTCCAGCTTCCAATAGCCTGAATTAAATTCCTTTAACCAACGTAGTTATTTAGGTTTTAGCTAAAGCTATTGGAATTTTTAATCATAAAAAAACGGGCTAAAGCCCGTTTCTATTGATGTTTTATATTATTGTTCTTATAAAGTTTCCTTCAGCCAATCGAAGAATTCTCTCTGCCATACCAGTCCGTTTTGCGGATGAAGTACCCAGTGGTTTTCGTTCGGGAAGTATACCAGTTTAGATTTTAATCCTCTTAATTTTGCAGCCTGGAAAGCTTCCTGCCCCTGCTCGTAAGGAACACGGAAATCGATTCCACCCTGAACAATCATGATAGGTTTGTTCCATTTTTCTACAAAGTTGCTTGGGTTGAATTCTGTATATGCTTTTGGAAGTGGTTTTTCCCATGGAGAACCAAGATCCCAATTCGCAAACCAAAGTTCTTCGGTAGTCAGGTACCAGGATTTCATATCAAATAATCCATCATGAGTGATGAAAGTTTTGAATCTGTTCTCATGGATTCCTGCCAGCATAAATACACTGTATCCTCCGTAGCTAGCTCCTACAGCAGCTACTCTGTCTCCGTCTACGTATGGTAAAGTTTTTGCAAAGTCTGTTGCTGCCAGATAATCTCTCATTGGCTGTCCTCCCCAGTCTTTTGAAATTTCTTCATTCCATTTTGTTCCCCAGCCCGGCATACCTCTTCTGTTTGGAGCTACCACAATATAATCGTTGGCTGTCATTAAGGCAAAGTTCCATCTTACACTGAAATATTGAGTAAGCGCAGACTGCGGACCTCCCTGGCAGTATACCAGCGTTGGGTATTTTTTGTTCGGATCAAAGTTCGGTGGATAGTGGAACCAAACTCCCATTTCCTTACCGTCTGAAGTTTTCACCATTTTAAGTTCGGATTTCCCCTGAGCTAACTTAGCGTATGTTTCTTTGTTGGCTTCAGTTACCTGCTTCATTTCTCCGTTTTTAACGTTTACAGAGAATAATTCTGTAGCATGGTTCACGTCTGTTCTTCCTACTAACAGTGAAGTTTTATTGTCTGTAAAGATTTCGTTTACGTCAAAATCTCCTTTGGTAATCTGCTGTACTTTTGCTGATTTTGAATCCAGCGAGAAAAGTTGTTTTGTTCCTCTGAATGCCGCTGTAAAGTAGATTGTTTTTGAATCTGCTCCCCAAAGCACATCTCCTGAAACACTTTCATCCCAGCCTGAGGTAAGATTAGTGGTCTTCCCTGACTTCCAGTCCAGGATTTTTACATCATTCTTGTCTGCTTCGTATCCATCTCTGGCCATACTCTGCCAGATTAAAGATTTTCCGTCCGGGCTGAATTTTGGGTTTACATCATATCCTTTATTTGCTTCTGTAAGGTTTTTGGTTGTACCTGATGCCAGATCGTAAGCAAAGATATCTGTATTGGTGCTTGTAGAATATTCTTTACCACTTTTAGGTTTGGTAACATATAAAAGCTGTGCAGAATCCGGGCTCCAGATAAAATCTTCTGCACCCCCGAAAGGTCTTTGTGGGGAATCCCATGTTTTTCCTTCCAGCAGGTCTTTAGCTGATTCTGCTTTATCAGAAGTATTCACCACAAATACATGGTTATATTTCCCTTCATTGAAATAATCCCAGTGTCTGTGGTTCAGGTCTGTATACACCTGAGCCGTTGTTTTAGGAGTATCACTGAATTTATCTTTGCCCATTACTTTCTCTACCAACACCTGCTTACTGAAGGCAATTTTCTTTCCGTCAGGAGAAATGACAACATTATCAGCTTCCCCGATGGTATAAAATTCCGTCCAGGTTTTTCCGGCATCTTTAGAAAGATAGATTTTATCACCTTCCTGAGCATAGATCCCGTTTTTATCCCACTGAATAAGTGCTTTTTTACCGAAATCAATTTTGGAAGACTGATGATTAAGAACATTTAGAAAATAGTTCTCATTTTTTGTTTTCTCTGTTTTCAGATCAACCTGTCCTACTTTATAGATAAGGGAACCCTGATCCGGTGAAACTGCCTGTACTCCAACTTTTTTCAAAGTCCAAAGAATTTCAGGCGTCATTACTTGTTGTGCATTCATTAAAAGCGGAGCTGCCAAAGCCAGCAGACTGTACTTAAGTTTCATATGTTGATATTCATTTTTTAACGGATGTACAAAATAAACTGATCTCCTACATCCTTTTATTAAATTCAAAGATTGCCAAAGTTAATATTTAAAATAAAAACGGACGAAAGAATTAACATTAAGTTTTAAAGTTGATAAATAATTGATTTATGTATGGCAAAAGTTTATTAGTTTTACAAAAGACTAAACTAATACCCATTCTTATATGAAAAAATTTATACTTTTTTCTTCACTCTGTGTATCTTCATACTTTTTTTCACAGCTTACGATGAGTCCTTTTCCAAGTCATTATGATAATCCTTATCTGGCCACCATCTCAGGAAACGGAACAATTTATTATACAACCGATGGAAGTACCCCGACACTGAACTCAGCCTCAGCAACCAACAGCGTACAAATCCTTATTAATCAGAATAAAGAAATCAAAGCCTTTCTTGTTAACGGACAGGGAAATTCTTCTGCTGTCATCAGTAAAAAGTACTACACCGGAGTGATTCCCTCTGCTGTCATTTATTTTAAAGCACCTTCCACATGGACGTCAGGAAGCTGTGTCATGGTGGATTTGGTTAACCCCAATGCCGTTAACGGTTTTGCTATGGATACCTTCTGGCCGGGAATTACTATGCAGCCTGCAGGATGTGAGTCGTGGTATAAAACAACCAGAAATTTTGAAAATGCCAATCTGCGTTTTAACAACTGTACTCTTTTTGAGAATATCCCTCAAACTATCAGCACCAGTCTGATTCCGGCGGGAAGCACTATTTACTACGATTTTACAGATGGTGTGATAACAACTCCGCCTTCCTGCTTATTTTTGGCAAGCGGTGAAACACCATCAAAAAATAAAAATGTTTTAATCAAGGTGTATCCGGATCCTGTTTCAGATATTTTAAAAGTACATACCGACCGACAGTTCCAGGACTATGAAATTATAGATGTGAGTGGAAAAGTCCTTCTTAAGGACCGGTTTACCAAAGAAATTGTGATCAGTCATCTTGTTTCAGGAAATTACTTTCTAAGAATGAAAGACCAACAAGGCGATTTGGTTGTAGTAAAATTCATTAAGAAATAAAAAATTCCGCTCTGAAAAAGGGCGGAATTTTTTTGATTGTTTATCATTTATTATTCTCCATCTGAGAACATAGAGTTCGCCAGAGAAGTTACGACTGACAATAATATACTGAAGATAAATGCCCACCAGAAGCCATCTACGACCATGCTGTCTATGAAATAGTCTGCAATCAGGACAATTGCGGCATTAATTACCAGGGCAAAAAATCCTAAGGTAAGAATGGTCAGCGGAAGACCAAACAGACTTAAAATAGGCTTTACAAATATGTTCAGAACCCCAAGTACAATAGCAAAGATAATGGCTGAAGAGAATCCTTCAAAATGTACTCCGGGTAAAATTTTGGTTAAAAGGTAAGCGACAATCGCGGTAATAAAAAGTCGGATAATTAAGTTCATTGTGATATTTTTTAATGTTTATGGGGTTTATGGAGCAAAAGCCATTCCATTCCGCTAAAAAGAATTCTCTGAAACCCTTTATTGAAGGAATATTTCGACTTTTATTTCCTTTAAATTCCTATTTTATTTTCATCATCGTGACCAATGAAGTTGCCACATGGCTTTCTGAATCAGATCCTTCGGTCTGGACATAGATTTCCGTTCTCACTACAATAATTTTTCCACCTCCTTTGATGACATAAGATTTTGAAACCAGGGCGTCTCCCATTGCCGGGCGAAGGTAATTCACTTTCAGCTCAACAGTCACTACATAACAGTCTTCCGGATAGTGGCTCACAGCGGCGTATCCTGAAGAAACGTCTACCAGAGAGGCGATCATTGCTCCGTTGAACATTCCTGCTTTTCGGGTCATCATTTCCATTTTAGGAATCTTCATGGATATAAAATCGGTTTCTACTTCCAGCAGTTCTGCTTTATAAAACTGTAAGGTTTCCGAACGGCCGAAGCTGTCTGTAATGAGTTTCTTTTTTTCTGGTGTCATGAATTTTATTTTAAACAAAGGTAAGCGCTACAACGTTTTTGATCTCCATGATCTTATATTTTTTCATTAAAAAACCGTTTCAACACTCGTGAAACGGTTTCTTTCTGGCTTTTTAAACCTTCTTACACAACAAACGATAACTTTTCAGATGAGTCTGACGCTTTCAGATGATGATCTTCTTTGATCATATCGGCTGCTTTTTCACCTATCATAATGGTAGGTGCATTGGTATTTCCGGAAACCACATCCGGCATAATGGATGCATCTGCTACCCTTAATCCTTTTATTCCATATACTTTCAGTCTGGGATCTACTACAGAATAGCTGTCGGTTCCCATTTTACAGGTTCCTGTCATATGATGATAGGTAGAGCATGATTTTTTAATATAATCAATGACTTCTTCTTTTGTTTTTCCTTCTCCGGGATAGATTTCACCGTCATTCCATTCTTTCATAGCTTCTGTTCTTCCCATTTCACGACATATTTCGACACATTTGTAAAGAGCTTCCAGATCGGATTCTTCAGAAAGATACATCGGATTGATTTCCGGTGAAGCTAAAGGATCGGAAGAAGTAAGTCTGATATATCCTTTACTGGCAGGTCTTATAAATCCTGCGCAGAATGTAAAAGCGTTTTCCGGTCCTGTGAATCCTGGGCTGTAATAAGGAAGTCCCATGAACAAAGGCTGAAGATCAGGGAAAGCCATTTCTTCTTTGCTCTTCCAGAATAACTGGGCCTCCAGGAGATTGGCTTCCGGAGCAGGAATTTCTTTTTTAGCTTTAAAAATAACACTTGTCAGAAGATGATCCTGAAGGTTTTTCCCAACTCCTTTCAAATTTTTTACCACTGGTATTCCAAGTGATTCCAGTTCCTTTTGATCACCAATTCCGGAAAGCATCAGAAGTTTGGCAGATTCTATGGTTCCACAGGATACAATGACTTCTTTTTCGGCTTCTACTTCTACTAATTCACCATCTCTCAAATACTGAACTCCAATACATTCGTTTTCTTCAAAAATTAATTTCTGAGCCAGCGCATTGGTTTGGATATGCAGATTGGAACGTGATTTTACAGGATCCAGAAATGCTTTTGCCGTAGAACATCTTTTGCCATCTTTTCCTACACTAAGGTGGTTAAGACCTGCTCCCCAGATTTCTTTATTAAAATCATCCGTCAAAGGATAGCCCAGTTCTTTACAGGCTTCAATAGCACTTACTGAAATGGCATTCGGCCGTTTGATCCTGCTAACAAACAGTGGTCCTGCCCCTCCATGAATATCATCTTCACCCTCTTCATGGGTTTCTGATTTTTTAAAATAGGGCAAAACACTTTCCCAGTCCCAGCCTACACATCCTTTATAAGCCCAGTTATCATAATCCTGCTGATGTCCTCTGATGTAAATCATTCCATTGATGGAACTTGAGCCACCCAATGTTTTACCGCGGGGCCAGTATCTTGTATTTCCTCCTGCATGTTCCTGCTCAACGGTATGATAGGCCCAGTCCCTCTCCGTATTCCAGATAGCGGGCCACCCTGCCTGTTCCTCCACTTCAGCCACTTTATCATCGGGACCTGCTTCCAGCAGGAGTACATTTATATTTTCGTTCTCACTTAATCTGTTGGCTATTACAGCTCCTGCCGAACCGGATCCGACAATTATAAAATCGTATTTCATGAGTTCTACCTTTATTTTTTAATGCTGATTACTTTAGGAACTGTGACTGCTTTCAATCCTTCAATTCCGAATTCTACTCCATAACCGGATTGTTTGGCTCCTCCGAACGGTACAAAAGGATGAATAGCTCCATGCTGATTAATCCAAACGGTTCCTGCTTCCAATTGTGCGGCTACTCTCTGTGCTTCATCAAGATTATCACTCCAAACGGAAGCTCCTAATCCGTTTTCAGAATCATTGGCTTTACTGATGGCTTCATCGACTGTTTTATATGTAATGATCGGCAGTACCGGACCGAACTGTTCCTCATCTACAATTCTGTCTCCGTTATCTACGTTTCCGATAAGTGTTACCGGAATGAAATATCCCTCAAGATCGGGTTTCTGACCTTTGAAAATAAAGTCTGCTCCAATATTTTCGGAATCACGAATCAGATCCTGAATTTTATCATACTGCATTTTATTCTGGATTGGTCCCAGAACAATACCCTCATCGGCTCCGTTCCCCATCGGAATATGGGAAGAGTAATCAGCCAAAGTCTTAACGACTTTTTCATAATCGTTTTCATGAACATATAATCTTTTTAAGCAGGCGCAGGTTTGGCCCATATTCAGGAAAGCGCCCCAGAAAATTCCTTCAATATGTTTTGCAATATCAAGTCCGGGTAAGATGATTCCGGCATCATTTCCACCGCATTCCAGCGTTAAACGGGCCATGTTTTTGGCAGAAGCCTCAATCACTTTCTTCCCTGTGGCAATAGATCCTGTAAACATAATTTTTCCGATTTCCGGATGTGACGTAAGGTAACCTCCTACTTCTCCTCTTCCGGTAACCACCTGTAAAATATCTTCAGGAAGCACACTGTTGATTACCTTTATCATTTCCAGACTGCAATAAGTTGTATATTCCGAAGGTTTGATGATGACCGCATTTCCCATTCTCAGTGAGGGAATAATCTGCCAGATGGCGATCATCAGAGGCCAGTTCCAGGGAGCAATAGCGGCCACTACTCCAATCGGATTTCTATAGACAACATCTTTACGGGTTTCGTCTTCAAAAACAATTTCTTCAGGTAAATCCAGTGATGCGGGCACCTGTGTCCAGCCCACGCAGCCCTGCATTTCAAAATTGGCACCCGGCCCGTTAAGCGGTTTCCCCTGTTCACGGGTAATCCATTCTGCCAGGTGTTTTGAGTTTTGCTGAAGCGCTTCTGCAACTTTTAATAAAATCTCTTTTCTTTCTGCATCGGGCCTTGCTGCCCACAGTTTCTGGGCTTTTTTTGCTTTCTCAATTTTAGTATCAATCTCCTCACGGGAAGTGTTGGTAACTTCCCCTATAACCTCTAAAGTAGAAGGATTTAAGGATAAAAACTGAGTATCGGGAGTATGAGTTTCTTGAGCTACTGATGTATTTTCCATTGTTTTAAATATTTTGTATTTTACGTAGTACTAAAATGGCAATAACATGATATAATTCATTTACTTATTCTCTATTTTTTTTAACCTAAACTCTACCTATCATGGAAAAGATCGAAGAAAGAACTGTTTTCAGCATTCCTTTCGGTGAATTGAATGTATTTGAAACGAATGTAGATTGTCATGATTTTCCTTTCTTTTTTGAAAAGCCTGTAATCACGCTGATGCTAAGTGGCAATAAGATCATCCGCAGTGAGGATGGAATTTTTGAGTTTAATGAAAGAAGGGTGTTTATTCCGCCTTGCAACAAGGAATTGAGCATAGATATCCATCCTGTTTTCAAAGAACCTACCAGGTGTCTTGTATTGAATATAGAACAGGAATATATTGACAGTGTATTTTCTGAAGTAATCGAAAACTGGCATCCGGACTGGGACAGAACAGGAATTATGATGAAGGAAAATGCAACGGAAAAGTTTGTAAGTTCAGATGAATCTTTGTGTAGAAGCCTTACCAATCTTTATAACAGAAGAATTGACGGAAATCTTCATGGTACCTCAGATTTTCTTTTAAGTTTAAATCTGAAAGAATTGATTTATGAACTGATGAAAACCAATGCAAAAAATATCCTGCTGCATTCTGACAAGAAAGAAAATATACAGAACGGACTTCAGGAGGTGGTTCATTTTATCAAAAACAATTACAGAGAACCGATTACCATCAAGAAACTTACTGTGATCGCAGGAATGAGCGAAGCCAATCTGTTCAAAAAGTTTAAGCATTCTTACTGCTGTACTCCGGTAGAGTATATTATCCAACTGAGAATAGAACATGCCAAGCAATTGCTGATCAGCAATCCTGAAATTGGGATTAAAAATATATGTTTTGAATCGGGTTTTAATACATTGGAGTATTTTTACAGAAAATTTACCCAGATCACCGGAAAGTCTCCGAAGAAGTTTAAGGTAGATTGATATCATTAGGGCTGGAAGATGGAAGCGAGAAGATGGAGGTTAGTTCCCGCCTTTTTATTTCTGAAAGTTGTCTTCATTTAATAAAATAATCATTCTATGTATCATTGTAAAAAAGTGTTTATTGTTTTAGGTCTTCTCTTATGCTGTGTCTTTCATGCGCAAACTCTGCATCTATATGGCGGCGCGGATCAAAAAGAATATCTGGGATGCTTAAACTGTGATAATTTTGATAAAAATTCAATATGGAATAAGTTCAGTGATTATGGAAATGTCTTCAGCTCAAAATCAATCTGGAACGCTTATGGAAACTATGGGAGCACCTATGGTCCCTATTCTCCATGGAATGCTTACGCTTCTTATCCTCCGGCGATCGTTGACCAGGATGGAAATTTCTTTGGATTTCTTACTTTGAATTCTTATCTGGCCGACAGATCTGAGCTGGAGCTGGCTGTGATTTTATGTAAGCATCATGAGGAGATTAAAAGCGATGTTGGCGGTTGGTATGAGAAATTGTTCCGGTAAACCACCAGTCAAAAAAAGTGTAAAGCCGGATTTCTTCGGAATGACAAATACGACGTGTAATTTATCCATAAAGCCATAGTTTGGTTGGAAAACGCAAAGTCGCAAATTGTTGCCAAACTATATGTTTTTAAGGCCTAAGATTTTATCTCCGATAAAATGTAGTTTTGCTTTACATTTACAGTGAAAATTTATTTAACTTTTCCTGATTATTGAATTCAAAAATTCACGAACTCCATTATGCTGAATGATTACAAAAAACATGAATTGTTTGGGAAAACCCTGATACAAAAAATTGATATGTCAGGAACTTTCAGATATGACTTCCCGGTTTCTGAGCAAGCCTGTTTTCTGTATGTGCTTAAAGGTGAGTTTCAGTATACAACAAAGGAACAGGAGTTTGATGTTTCTGCAAATTATTCTCTGTTTCTGAACTGTATCAGCTCCGGAAAACATATTCAGAATTCAAAGTCAGAAGATCATTGTGAAATTGTGATCGTCACTTTTTACCCGGATATCCTTAAAAAAATATATGACAGGGAATTACCATTATTGCTGCAAAAGCCGGCCAATATCGTTTCAAACCAATCCAATGAGAAAATAAATAATGACTTTCTGATTCAGAAGTATGTAGAAGGGCTGCTTTTTTATTTTGAAAACCCTTCCCTTGTAAATGAAGACATATTAGTTTTAAAACTCAAGGAAATCATTTTGCTGCTGGCTCAGTCACAAAATGCTGATTCTGTTCAGCTGATCCTGTCACAGCTTTTTTCTCCCACCACTTATTCTTTTAAGCAAATCATTGAAGCGAATTTATTCTCACAGCTTACCATCGAACAACTCGCCGGACAAAGTAATCTAAGTGTTTCCTCCTTCAAAAGAGAATTTACAAAACATTACAACGATACTCCCGCTAATTATATAAGGAACAAAAAACTGGAGAAAGCCGCCGAATTACTTTTAATATCGGATGAACGTATCAGCGATATCGCATTCGACTGCGGATTCAATGATCTGGCCACTTTCACAAAAAACTTCAGCGATAAATATCTTGTCGCTCCTTCAGGCTATCGTCAGGAACGGAAAGAAAAATAATTGAACCTATTTTATGATACGGCCATTCCTTATTTCGATAAGGAATGTTTTTTTTGGACCAAAACCTCAAATTCTTGAACTAAATCCCAAAATCTTTTCTTTGATTCTATCGCAAATTTGTACCATCAGTTTCAGGCAATACAAATATACCTGTTGCTCCAACTGAATAAGTATACATTTAAAATAAAATCAATATGAATCTATCAAGTTTAGGAATTTTTCATACCATTATTGGCATCACAGCACTGTCTGGTGCAATTATAGGGTTTATCAAGTATGGTAAAATCAATCTGGCTCAGCCGTCAGGAAAAGTCTATTTTTATGCGACTGCCATCACTTCACTTACAGCGTTGGGTATCTCCAAAAACGGAGGTTTTAATGCAGGGCATGTGTTCTCATTATTTATCCTTGTTTTGATTGCTGTGGCTTACTTTCTTTCTGTCAGTAAAAAAGAAAGTAAGAAAGCCAGGTATTTTGAGAATTTCCTGCTGTCATTCAGCTTTTTTCTGTCGCTGGTTCCTACTGTAAATGAGACTTTGACACGGGTTCCGCTTGGCCATCCTTTGGCTAAAGATATCAAAGATCCGGTCATTGGACAGACTCTTCTTGTTATTTTTCTGCTTTTTATTGCCGGATCTGTTTTTCAGTTTATCAAGCAGAAAAAAGAGAATGTTGGGATTTCCTGATGATTACGTGTTCAGAAAACGTATAACCACCCCGTCAAAAATTCTCTGAATTTTTACCACCCCTCCGGTGGAGGGGAATTTTTACGTCTTCATTTGGGGTATTTGTAAATAGGGTAACTATTCTAATTCTATAGATAAGTGTATGGTTGGGTTCCTGCTGAATGACAAATACAATGTTTAGTCTATTCGTAAAACTTATCCTTACGTAGGAATCTCGGTATAATTTGGTTGGAAAACGCAAAGACGCAAGTTATTTTCTAAACTGTTTTTTTAAGGCGCTAAGATTTTATCTTCGATAAAATAGGATAATGTCAAAATTAGATTAGCTAAGTTGTGTCTGAAAGTCATCACTTAAAGTCAGAACACCTTCTATAATGGCTTCCGGATGTGTGGTAAAGCCCTTTAATTTTGAAGTTTTTCCTTTTAAAACAAGATCAAGAAGCTGTTTATCTGATAATTTTTTGCCGAAAATTTCAAAGGTGATTTTAAAGCCGCAGTTTTTGAAATCGGAACAGCCTACGGCGGTTTTTCCTTTGATCAGGTTGTGGTCTTTACATTTCGGGCATTTCGTTTCTTCCCAGGACTGCAGTTCTTTTTTCTGTGCAGGTTCTCTTTTTTTCTTCTCCTTCACTTCTTCTTTTTCTTCCTCCTGAAGGGTAATCACTTTTCCTTTTCCGTAGACTACTTTTTCAGTCAATTCTGTCACCATCTGGATCAGTTCTTCTTTGAAAAGGTTAGCTTCGTACTCTCCTTTTTCAATTTTACGAAGCTTGGATTCCCATTCTCCGGTCAGTTCCGGGCTTTTTAACAGCTCATCTTCGATGGTATCGATCAGCTGGATTCCGGTTTGGGTAGCAATCAGATTTTTTCTTTTCTTCTCGATGTATTTTCTTTTGAAAAGGGTTTCAATGATATTGGCTCGGGTAGATGGTCTTCCGATACCATTGTTCTTCAACATTTCACGCAGTTCTTCATCTTCAACCTGTTTTCCGGCTGTTTCCATCGCTCTCAGCAAAGTTGCTTCGGTATAAGGTTTTGGAGGTGTTGTTTTTCCCTGGTGAATCATTGGATCATGTGGTCCCGTTTCTCCCACAACAAACTCAGGAATCGTTTGTTCTTCCTCTTTTTCTTTTTCCTTATCGGTGGCCTCCTCTTTAGGTTCTTTGGCGTAAACGGCTCTCCATCCTGCTTCAAGAACCTGTCTTCCACTGGTTTTGAAAGGAATGGTTCCTACTTTTCCTTCTACCAGGGTATTGGAAATTTTACATTCCGGATAGAATACAGCAATGAAGCGCTTTGCGATCAGATCATAAATCAGTTTTTCTTCCCTGCTCAGGTTCTGGGAAGGTGGAATTTCCGTAGGAATGATGGCATGGTGATCGGTTACTTTCGTATCGTCGAAAACCGCTTTTGATTTTGGAATCGGAGCTTCCAGCAACGGAGCGATCAGATCCTGATAAGGATACATCTTCTGAAGGATTCCAGCAATTTTCGGATATAAACTGTCTGATAAGTAGGTGGTATCAACACGCGGATAGGTTACATGCTTCTTTTCATAAAGACTTTGTACATAATTCAATGTATTTTCTGCTGAATATCCGTATTTTTTATTGGCTTCCACCTGAAGTCCGGTCAGGTCGAAAAGTCGTGGATTTTTTTCTTTTCCTTCTTTAATTTCGAAAGAAACGATTTCAAATGGATTGACTTTAAGGTATTCCAATCCTTTTTCTGCCCGTTCCAATGTCTTTAAACGATCGATCGCTGCACTGAAAAGGACGTCACGGTATCTGGTTTTCAGCTCCCAATATTCTTCTGTGGTAAAGGCATCAATTTCTTTCTGACGCTGCACCAGCATCGCCAAGGTAGGAGTCTGCACTCTTCCAATGGAAAGAACTGCTTTATTTCCTCCGAATTTCTTGGTAAAAAGCCTCGTAGCATTGATTCCCAACAGCCAATCACCTATCGCTCTGGCATTTCCGGCCAGATACAGATTTTTGTAATCTTCAGCAGGCTTTAAACTGGCAAATCCTTCTTTAATAGCATCTTCCGTCAATGAAGAAATCCATAAACGCTGGATAGGTTTGTTGCATTTTGCTTTCTGCAATACCCAACGCTGAATGAGTTCTCCCTCCTGCCCGGCATCCCCGCAGTTAATGACCTCATCACATTCTTCCACCAATCTTTCAATTACTTTAAACTGGTTTTCAACACCTTTATTCGGGATCAGCTTGATTCCAAAGCTGCTGGGAATAATAGGCAGTGAAAAAAGGTTCCAGGATTTAAACTGCGGACCGTAATCGTGAGGTTCTTTCAGGGTGCAAAGATGTCCGAACGTCCATGTTACGCAATAGCCGTTCCCTTCCATATAGCCTTGTTTAGGCATGGTAGCGCCCAATACTTTGGCGATATCTCTGGCAACACTGGGTTTCTCGGCAATACATAATTTCATGAACTCGGGTTTATTGAAGGAGTGCAAAAATCGGGATTTTTTTTGACTTTTCAAATTTCGTTGAGGATTGAGGTCTTAAAGTTGAGAAAGAGCAAATTACGTTTTTATATTCTAAAGAACTAAAGTTTTACAACATATGTAAACGCAAAGTTTATTGGATTCTATTATTTATTTGAGGGAGCAAAGAATTGCGACTAAAGTCGCTGATGGAGCAGAAGGATAATCCATAAGCTTGGAAAGAATCAATTTCATTGATTCCATCTTTGCTTCCTTAGAAATTTAAAAAAGGGATATTAAACTTTGCGTTTAAAATTACTTGTCAGATATGTAATCGTGATCATATTTTTTTATACAAAAAGCCCCCTAAAAAAAGGAGGCTCAATCAACAATGTAATGAAACAAGGTTCATTATTTCTTTTATTTAAAATGGCATTGGCCATTCAATGTAGAATAATTTTAAAGCGTCATAGGTACATCCATTACAAGGATTTCTGTGCCTTCTTTAAGGGATTTGATATCGAGATCCTGAATATCCCATACTCCGAAGCCGTCGCGTTCTTCCAAAGTCTCACTGCCTATTTCTGCGCTTCCCTTCAAAATGAAAACATACACTCCGTTTCCTTTTTTTCTGATCTGATAACGTGTTTCTGTATTCTGGTCAAAAGTTCCCAGGTGAAACCAGGCATCCTGATGGATCCATACTCCTTCATCATCTGCATTGGGAGAAAGGATCTGCTGAAACTGATTGTGGCTTTTCGTTTTGTCTAAAGTGATCTGATCATATCTTGGCGTCACATTTCTTTTTTTCGGGTAAATCCAGATCTGAAGGAATTTTACAAGCTTATCGCTGTTTTTGTTGAACTCGCTGTGCATAATTCCTGTCCCGGCACTCATCACCTGAATATCTCCGCTTCTGATCACTGCTGTATTTCCCATGCTGTCTTTATGTTCAAGATCGCCTTCCAAAGGAATACTGATGATTTCCATATTGTCGTGAGGATGTGTTCCGAAACCTCTTCCTGCTTCTACTTTATCGTCATTCAGAACTCTCAGAACTCCGAAGTGCATTCTCTCAGGATTGTAATAATTGGCAAAACTGAAAGTATGGTTGCTCAACAGCCATCCATGATCTGCTTTTCCTCTTGAGTCGGCTCTGTGAATGACGGAGTTTTCTTTTATTTTTGATTCTGTATTGGGAAGATGATTGTATCCGATCGGTTCTAATGGTTCGATCTCATCGATGTCATTTTTCATAGCGCTGGCCAAAGAAGCTGATGCTACAAACATTCCTGTTCCCAATAATCCTTTCTTTAAAAAATCTTTTCTGTCCATATCAGATTGTTATTTGTTCTTGTTTGACAGGACAAATTTAGGGTAATGGGAAACCCTGCACATTTAACTAGTTTAATAAATGACTTTAAAGCAAAAAAAAATTAGGAAACTTTTGTATCTGGGAGTGTGGTTATATGATTCTAATTGTGAGGAGTAAATATTTGCTTGTTCTTTTACCTTGAAGCAAAAGAACCAAAAATTCAAGACTTAGAAACTTCCGCTAAAAATGAAGTCTGTTCTCTAAAAACTCTAAACTCGTGCGGAATCAATGTATATTTACAATCACAATTTCATCCGCACTCAAACATAAGAGTTTTCTTAACGTTCACAGAATTCATTTTTTTAACGCTCCATTTTCTCAGGTCGTAAATGCTCGCGTGATGTAATAAAGTTATTTCTCTTTTGAAGCAAGCCGTTTTCTGATGGTACTTACAAATTCTTTTGAAACCCCAAGGTAAGAAGCGATATAATACTGTGCTACTCTTTGCGGGATGGAAGGGTAAACTTTGATAAATTCAAGGTATCTATCGGATGCCGTTTTGGAAATAGTGTCTACCAACCTGCTTTGCAGGGTTGCAAGATTCCGTTGAACCAACATTCTGAAAACTCTTTCGAATTTTGGGACTTCCTGCAGCAGTTTTTCTTTTGTTGCCGGGTTCAGCATATAGATTTCAGAGTCTTCCAGCGTTTCGATAAAAACCTTAGAAGGCTTCTGCTCCTGAAACGATGCGATATCACTGATCCACCAGTCTTCAATGGCAAACAGCAATGTCACTTCGGTTCCATCATCATCCAGACAATACATTCTCAAACATCCTTTCTGAATATACCCTTCAAACTGGCAGATTTCTCCTTCCCTCAGTAATACTGTTTTTTTGGGAAACGTCTGGCAGGACAACAGACCGGTAAATGCTTTTTCTTCTTCCTGGGTAATTGAGATAAATCGTGAAATATTTTTAATGATATTTTCAAACATAATGCAGAGTTTACCCCTGCAAATTAGGAAAAAGACTGTAAACTTCGTTCTTTAAAAGTCCACTTCCTCCTCCATAATGGTCAATTACTTTCACCTCTTTATCCAAACCGGCACAAAATATTTTTATATCTTTCTCAAAATCATCTCCTAAGCCAGAGCTTAAAAGGACAATATCCACTGTATTTTCTTTTATATAATCATAGCAGAAATTTTCATCACTTTGTATTTCTGCTGTCCAGCCTTCATTATTTTCTATAATTCTTTTTAACGTATCCAGAATTTCCTGGTTCTTTCCAATCACTAAAAAATGTAATGTTTTCATCTTGTTTAAGGTTTAAAGTTCAATGTTTAAGGTTTAGATTGCAGAAGTAAAGGATAAAAAGAGTGGAATAGGTTTAGAAAATAAAGTAGAATTACTCTGATACCCTCCGACTCTCAAACACATCAACCCGCATCCCGAAACCCTCACCTCGCTCTACAAGTGCTTATTCCCTGTAATTTTCAGTTCATTCAGATCCAGCTGCGATTCTGCTTTTCGGATCTCATCATCGCTGAAGAGCTTTTCTCGTTTCATTTTAAAGAGTTCTTTTCGCTGTAAGGCAAATATATCCAGCATCACTGTATGATATTCGGCCATATCATTTCGCCTGTTCGTACACATTTCAATTGAATTTAAATGATTCTGGTGAAGTTTGATATCACTTTCCAGTGCTTTTTTAAGATTTTCCAGCAGGCCATTGCTATTTACAGCTTCGTTGTATTCGCTGTCGAGTTTATGAACGGCAAGTTTATCGAGTCTCATCTGAATTCCGGCCTGCTGTTCATGGGAAGGAAGGATATGATCGATCTCTCCTATTTTTGTTAATTTAATAATCAAAGGTAATGTCAATCCCTGAAAAACCAATGTCACAAAAATGACGACAAATGTGATAAAAATAATCAGGTTTCTCATGGGAAATTCGGCCTGACTATTCATCATTACCGGAATAGACAGGGCTGTAGCCAAAGAAACCACTCCTCTCATTCCTGCCCATCCTATGATTAAAGGATTTTTCCATCCGGGACTCGGATCACGGCGGGCTTTTTCACTGAGCCATCTGGGAATATGAGCTACGGGATAAATCCATAACAGACGTACTGCAATGACGATCAGGCTTATTATTAAACCATATTTGATTCCTTCCATTACTGAAATTTCCCCTAATCCATTAATAATGTCCGGAAGTTCAAGACCAATTAATACAAAGACTAAAGCATTCATCACAAAAATCAGCGTGTTCCAGACTCCTGTCATGTTGATTCTTGTGGTTCCGGTTTTGAAAATTTCATGCGCACGGAAAGACATAAACAGTCCTCCGCTCACCACCGCCATCACTCCTGAAAAATGAAAATGCTCTGCTGAAAGAAACAGAATGTAGGGCGTCATTACGGTAAGTGCTGCATCAATCGCTGGTGTGGTTGGTAAGAAACGATGAATGGCATAAAAAACATGAGCGCCCACAATTCCTACGACAATTCCCATTCCTGCTACCAGAAAAAACTGCCCGGTAGCTTCATGCATTGAAAAAGTACCTGTCATGACTGCTGCCAGAGCAAATCTGAAAACAATCAGTGAAGAGGCGTCATTAATCAAACTTTCCCCTTCCAATATGGCAATGGTACGTTTCGGTACTTTTAATCCTTTTAAAACGGTAGTAGCAGCCACAGCATCCGGTGGTGAAACAATTCCTCCCAATAAAAATCCTAATGCCAGGGTAAATCCGGGAATCAGCATCTGTGAAGTATAGGCAACCACTAGAGATGTCAGAAATACCAGTCCAAAAGCCAGCAGACTGATGGGACGTTTCCATTTCCAGAAGTCGTTCCATGAGGTGTACCATGCGGCTTCGTATAAAAGTGGGGGCAAAAAAATCAGAAAGATAATCTCCGGATCCAGTTTTAAAACAGGAACTCCCGGGATAAGACTGATTCCCAATCCGGCAAGCACTAAAAAGATAGGGTAAGCAATCTTAATCCGCTGTGCCAGCATGACCAGCATCATGACGAGTAATAAAAGACCGAGGATTAAAAGGAGTTGTTCGTGCATAGTTTTTCAGAAGTTAGATCTCAGATTCTGAGTAGTTAAGTTTTGGCTAAAGCCAGTAGTATTTTTATTTTTTAAAGGTGGGCTAAAGCCCACCGCTATTGAATATCTAATTAAATACTTAAAAGATCATTAAAAATTACAAATAATTCAAAGTTAAAAGTACTTACTTAAAGATAACCGAGTTGGCTAATTCAATTTCTTCTTCATTAATAGAGTGTCCGAAATTGGCATATACTTTCTCTGTTACCTCAGCATTCATTTCTCTTAAGATATTGGCTGTTGCATATACTCTTTCTACCGGAACATGAAAATCGGGATTGCTGGTTCCCAGAAAGACGGGGGTTCCGGCAAAATCTCCTTGATAATTTTCACGATTGATCTTATCTCCTATCACTCCGCCAATAATGGCAGCTGCTCCACCGAACTTCTGAGCATTGCGGGCCAGAAACTCAAGGGTAAGACAGGCTCCCTGGGAAAATCCGAAAAAGTAGATATTTTCATGTTTAATTCCTGCATTGACAGCAGCTTTTACTGTTTCGCCAACCATTTCAAGGGCTGATGATAACCACGGTTCGTTTTGTTCTACCGGAGCAATAAATGAAAAAGGGTACCATGTGTGATTCAAAGCCTGTGGAGCCAGTAATGCATAGTCTTTTACATTCAAATGCTGGGATAAACTTAGTATATCCTGAGCACTTCCTCCGCGCCCATGAACCATGATTAAAGCTTTTCCTGCCTGATTTAATGGAATTCCTGCTGTTTTTATATTTAAAATATGACTCATTATTTTTATCTGAATTTTTCTGTTGGATAATCAATTTTGGGAAGAACTTCTTTCAAGCGCTCTCTTCTTTTTTCAAACTGTAGGGGCAATTGCAGATCCTCTCCTAAAAATGCTGCCTCTTCATCTACATCGAAACCTGGGCCTGACGTGGCAATTTCAAATAAAACGCCTCCCGGCTCTTTAAAATATACGGAAGTAAAATATTTTCTGTCTTTCACTTCAGTATGCTCCAGTCCGTATGCATTCAGTCTTTTTACCATTTCAAGCTGGGATTCCGCATCGGGAGTCGCAAAGGCTACATGATGAACGGTGCCTCTTCCTGCTAAACCTTTTAAAGCATTTGGGGTAGAAAGCAGATCTACATATTTCCCCGGCATATTGTCTGTTCCCAATCTCAATCTGTCAGGACTTTCTCTGATCACTTTATGATCCATCTGAGTTGTCAGAAGGGCCGCTGTTCTTTCATAGGCATCCTGCCAGATTTCTACGTGATGGATTCCTTTGATGGCATAATCTTTAGGAATATAGCCATTGTAATACCCTTTTCTTTCGTCTTTATCATTAAAAACCAGTTCCAATCCTAACCCGTCAAAATCTTCTAGATAAATAAAAACTTCATCAGAAAACCTTTGCTGCGGCTGTTTGAAAGGAATATTAAACTGTTCCAGACGGTTCATCCAATAATCCAGGGCATCTATAGAAACTGAAAAAGCAGTGGTATTGAGCATTCCTTTTCCATGTCTGCCATTGATCAGGTCTTTACCATAGGGAAAAGTTGTCATAATCGTTCCCGGTGTTCCGTATTCGTCACCGAAATAAAAATGATAAACATCTGAATAATCAAAATTGACTGTTTTTTTGACCAGTCGAAGTCCTAAAACTCCTGTATAAAAATCTATATTTTCCTGTGCATTGCCGGTAATTGCCGTTACGTGATGCAGTCCTGTGATAAGTTTCATTGTGATAAAATTGTTAATTGGTTATTATGATGGGATGCGAGATTTCGGGATGCGGGATTCGGGTTGATAAGTTCGAGAGAAGCTGTATGAATTGTTTGGCTTTCACTTTTGTTTTTTAGCCCGGACTCTCAAACCCTCTTACCCTCCGACTCTCAAACTTGAATCTCGAATCTCAAAAACCCGCATCCCGAAACCCGACTCTCAAACTCACTAGAGTTCTTCCTTCAACCATACATCATTATATTCTTCCGGATGACGTTTGAACTGTGCGTGAACATACGGACACAGCGGTAAAATCTTTAAGTCGTTTTCTCTTGCATAGGAAACCAGTCTTTCCAATAAGATTTTAGCAAATCCTTTTCCTTCATATTCCGGATTTACTTCCGTATGATAAACCGTCAGCTTTTTTCCAATGACTGAAATATCCATTTTACCTGCTTTATGATCGTCTGAGAAAAGCTGAATCTCTCCCTTTCTTCCTTCTAAAACTATTTCTGTTCTTTCCATTTTTTTTATTTTTTTGGTATTAAATCGTGTTTTTTTAAAGCAAAGATTTAATAATAATCCTTCATATTTTAAGTTGACTTAAGAATGGAATCAACATGTTGATTCTATGAAACGTCCTGTTACAATAAGTTTATATTCCGGATGTTTAAATCTTTATTCAAAATTAGCATCTTTATAAAATATGACCGATGATCTATGATAAGTTCGGCAATACTCCTTCTATTTTCTCACGCATTCCTTCGTATTGAACAGGAAGTTTAAGGTTGGTCCCCAACTCATTCAAAGGTTCATCTACAGTGAATCCCGGATTGTCGGTTGCAATTTCAAATAAAACACCTCCCGGCTCGCGGAAATATAATGAATAGAAATAATCCCTGTTGATTTTCGGGGTGATGCTTAATCCTGCAGATAAAGCTTTCTCACGATATTCCATTAAAACATTGTCATCTTTTACTCTGAATGCAATATGGTGATTGGTTCCCGCTGCATTTCTTCCTGCAGGAATTTTATCATTTTCAATAATATCAACTAGATTAGCAGTATCTATAGCATCAGTAGCCAATCTGTATCTTTCACCTTCCTGTTTCTGCAAATCGTATCCTAAGATATCTGTCAGAACTTTGATGGTAGGATTTGCTTTTGTCAGGGTTAAAGTTACATTATGGAAGCCTCTTAATGCATTTTCATCTTTGATATCGTCTGTTGTCCATACTTTTCTGTTGTCTTCATTTAACGGTTCTATCAACTGTAACTGAAGACCGTCCGGATCTTTAAAAGAAATCATTTTTTCTCCGAATATTTCTCCTTCTTCTGTAGCTACGTTGAAGCTTTGTAAATGATTTTTCCAGAATTCAAGACTTCCTTTCGGTACTGAATATCCTATATGAGTTGCCATACCGCTTCCGTTGTTTCCTTTTCCTATTCCCTCCCAGGGAAAGAATGTAAGAATTGTTCCCGGTGTTCCTTCTTCATTTCCGAAATAGAAATGATACGTTCCCGGGTCGTCAAAGTTCACGGTTTTCTTTACCAGTCTTACGCCTAACACTTTGGTATAAAAATCTAAATTTCTTTTCGCGTTGTCTGCAATAGCAGTAATATGATGCAGACCTAAAATTCTATTGTCCATTGTCTTTTTATTTTGATGCTAAATTACAGTGAACAGAAATCCTGTACATTTAACTAGTTTAATAAATGCAGGAATTCAATTTTGCAGCATCATTTTTACAGGAAATGAACATTTGCATAATTCTCATCAATTTCACTTTATATTGCCTTTTTCATAACGCCTATTTTAGGGGAAATATGATCTTCTTTTTCCAAAAAATTCTAAAACCAATCTATTCAATACTTTAAATTCAAAATAAAACAAATTATAAAACACTGGTTTACAAATAATTAATCTATTAATGATAATTTAATATTCAAAAAGCCTACTTTTTTAGTGGACTAATAAAAATTATATTCTATATTTGCAAACGTATTCAGGAAATAAAACAAAATGAAGGCAGAATTAAAATATAATTCAATGAGAAAACATAGCATCAAAAATATGATGAAGGATATGTGTATGCCTGTACATCAAAAATACTGTGGTTGACCTTACTTTTATTTAGATATATTTTCAAAGGCTTTACCACGTAGTAGAGCCTTTTTTCATTAACACAACAACATTAAAAATATAAAAATGAGCAATTCTAAAAACAAATGGTTGATTCCATTGGCTTTTACAAATATCTATGTGATATGGGGAATTACGTTTTTAGCTATATCATTTGGCTTAAAAGGTTTTCCGCCTTTCATTCTTTCGGGATTAAGATTTCTGGTTGCCGGAATTCTGATGATAGGATATCTACTGTCTAAGGGAGAAAAAGCCAATTCTCTGATCAACTGGAAGAAAAATGCAATCACCGGCATTCTTATTCTTACCGGAGGAACCGGTCTAGTAGCCTGGGGAGAACAATATGTGACGGCTTCTGAAGCTGCAATTTCGATTGCAACCGGGCCATTCTGGTTTATTGCTATCGACAAAAAGAACTGGAAATATTATTTTTCAGATAAATTCATTCCGATAGGATTGGTGATCGGTTTCGTAGGATTGATTATGTTTCTAAAAGGAAGTGTAAATTCTAATGCTCATACATTGGCAGATGGAAACTTACGTATTACTGCGTTTGTGGTATTAGGATTAAGCTCCATTGCCTGGGTACTCGGCTCATTATATTCAAAGAAAAATCCGGCTTCTCAATCTACCTTCATGAATATTGCACAACAGCTTATCGTAGCAGGATTAGCCTCTTTTCTAATTGCTTTTTTCAGAAAAGAATGGACTGGTTTTTCAGTTTCAACTGTTCCGTTATCGGCATGGTTTGGGGTTCTATTTTTGATCTTCTTTGGATCGATAGTCGCTTATTTGTCGTACATTTGGCTTCTGTCCGTAAAACCCGCTGCTTTGGTAAGCACCCATACCTATATCAATCCTATTGTAACAGTGATTGCAGGCTGGATTGTTGCACACCAAAGCATCAATGGAGGTCAGCTGTATGGTTTATTCGTCATATTGCTGGGAGTACTTCTAACAAATGTCACCAAGTATTTCAGACTTTCAAAACGGGCCAAGGTCAAAATCAGAAGAGTAAGGAGATTTTTAAACAGAACAGGCAGACCTTATCAGCCTATTTAAAAAGTATATAAAATCAGAATGATAGAAATCAGAAACATATCAAAAACATTTCATCAGAAAAAACAGTCTTTCAAAGCACTGGATAAGGTGAGTCTTACTATAGATAAAGGAGATATCGTAGGAATTATCGGTTTTTCAGGTGCAGGAAAAAGTACACTGATCCGCACCGTCAATCTATTGGAAAGACCGGATGAGGGACAGATTATTATCAATGGAAAGGATTTTACAAAGCTCAGTTCCAGACAACTGGCTGAGGAACGTAAAAAAATCGGAATGATCTTCCAGCATTTCAATCTTCTTTCTTCAAGAACTGTTTTTGATAATGTAGCGCTTCCATTGGAACTGGATCATACCAGCAAGGACGAAATCAACAGAAAAGTAAATGAACTTCTGAAGATTGTAGGACTTGAAGATAAAGCCAACGATTATCCCAAAAGCCTTTCCGGAGGACAGAAACAGAGAGTGGCCATTGCAAGGGCTCTGGCCAATGATCCTCACCTTCTGCTTTGTGATGAAGCAACCAGTGCACTGGATCCTGCTACAACACAATCTATCTTGCAGCTTTTAAGAGATATCAATCAGAGACTGGGAATTACCATCCTTTTAATTACCCACGAAATGGAAGTCATCAAAGCGGTCTGCAACCATGTTGCCGTGATCGACAAAGGAAAATTATTAACAAAAGGAACGTTGAGCGAGATTATTTCGGATAAAGAGAATCCGATCATCCGCCAGTTCATTAATTCAGACATCATGACCCTGCCACAGGAACTCATCAGCAGACTGCAGAAAGAACCCAAAGAAGGTTTATTTCCGCTGGTCGAAATAGAACTTAACGAAAACATCAGTGTTGAACAAATTCTTTCAACGCTGTACAATCAATATAAAATCCCTTATAAACTGTTAAAGGCAGATGTAGAATATTTCGGAAATTCCAATTTCGGTAAACTACTTTTGCAGCTTCAGGGGGAAACTGAAGAAAATCAACAGGCGATCTATTATTTCAACCAAAATAAAATTCAAAATACAGTAAAAGGATATGCTTAGTGATACGGTAATTGCCCTTTTGGCAAAAGGAACCTGGGAAACGGTTTATATGACATTTTTATCCGGATTTTTTGGATTTGTGCTGGGACTTCCGGTAGGAATCATGTTATTTTTAACCAGAAAAGGCCAACTGCTGGAAAATGTGGTCTATCATAGAGGATTATCTATTCTGGTTAATATTTTCCGTGCTATTCCTTTTATTATTCTGATCGTGTGGATGATTCCTTTTACCAGAGTTCTGGCGGGAACTTCTATTGGAGTAAATGCAGCTTTGGTTCCGCTAAGTGTGGGAGCAGCTCCTTTTATTGCAAGACTCGTGGAGAACAGCCTGATTGAAGTTCCTCATGGTCTTATAGAAACGGCAAGAGCTTTGGGAGCTTCTCCATTACAGATCATTAGGAAAGTATTGCTTCCTGAAGCCCTTCCATCCTTAATCAACAATGCTACTATCACTTTGATTACGCTTGTAGGATATTCTGCAATGGGCGGTGCTGTAGGAGCAGGTGGACTTGGACAGGTAGGTTACCAGTACGGATATATCGGATATGATATTGTTATTATGAATACGGTCTTGATCCTGCTTGTTCTTTTGGTTTTCATCATCCAGTTTATGGGCGACAGATTGTCAAAAAGATTTGATCACAGATAGTTTTTGGGTGAGAGGGTTTGAGATTCGGGGTGAGAGTTTCGGGATATGGAAAAGGTAAAAACTTTTTGCTCTTTTGCTTCAATGGTATTTAAATAAAAAAATAGAATGAAAAAAATAAAGATTTTTGGTGTATTGGCTGCAGGAATATTGCTGTTCAGTGCCTGTTCAGGAAGAAAAGATGATCCGAACTTTATCCGTGTAGGAATTACTTACGGTCCGGAGCAGGAAATTGCAGAGGTAGCCAAAAAAGTAGCGAAGGAAAAATACAATCTTGAAGTGGAACTGATCCCTTTCAATGATTATGTAGTTCCCAATGAAGCATTGACTAACGGAGATATTGATGCCAATGCTTTCCAGCATATTCCTTATTTAACAGAACAGTCGAAGCAGAGAGGTTATAATCTTGCCCCTGTAGGCAATACATTTGTTTATCCTATTGTAGCCTATTCAAAAAAGATTAAAAATGTCGGTGAATTACAGGCAGGCAATACGATTGTTATTCCCAATGATCCTACGAATGGAGGACGTTCTTTATTGCTTCTGCAAAAAAGCGGATTGCTGAAATTGAAAGCTGGCGTAGGACTTCTACCGAAAGTAACAGATATTACAGAAAACCCGAAACAACTCAAAATTATGGAGATTGAAGGTGCTCAGATTCCAAGAGTGTTGGAGGACAGAGATGTTGTTGTGGGAGTGATTAATAATAATTTTGCGGCTCAGGCAGGTTTGAATCAGGAAAAAGAAGGAATTCTTGTGGAAGATAAAGACTCCCCTTATGTGAATGTGGTGGTTGCGAGACAAGATAATAAAAACAGCCAGAAAGTAAAAAACTTTGTAAAAGCCTACCAATCTCCCGAAGTGGAAAAGAAAGCTAAAGAAATTTTCAAAGGAGGTGCTGTGAAAGGATGGGATTGATGAGAGAGTTTGAGAGTGTGAGGGTTTTAGAGTAGTAGAGTTGAGAGAGAGGATTCGGGATTCGGGATTCGGGTCGGGGTACGAGTTTTCGGGATGCGAGTTGGAGGGTTGGAGAGTAAGAGGGTTTGAGTTTAGATTCCTTTGGAATGAACAAACTACACGCTATACCTATACGTCCGTCTTGTCATTCCGTAGGAATCTAAACACTGTGTTAGGAGCATTGTAAGATTCGAGGTGTTGAATGAAAGTATACGGGAGTAGCTTCATTCGTCTTTTATCATTTTGAATTTCGCTTTTAGCCTTTTCACTTTTATGTTTCCCATCAACTTCTCTTCAGTTTTTTCACATGTACAAATACAATATTGAATAAAAGCTGTCCGCCAATAAGCAGGCAGTTTTTTTATTTGCTAAATTTTATTTTCTCAATTTGAGATAATAAAAAATTTTCTTTATTTTTGTTTTTAATCAAATAGAAAGGCATTATGTTAAAGAAAACCGTCATTATAAGTTTACTCACCTTTATTTCTGCTTCTTATATGGCTCAGACAAATACTACCATCCCCGTTTATTTAGATGAATCCAAACCTGTAGAACAGCGTATTCAGGATGCACTATCAAGAATGACACTGGAAGAAAAAGTAGCTATGCTTCACGCACAGTCGAAATTCAGTTCACCGGGTGTACCAAGATTGGGAATTCCTGAATTCTGGACCACAGATGGTCCACACGGGGTTCGTCCTGAGGTAATGTGGGACGAATGGGATCAGGCCGGATGGACCAACGACTCTATTATCGCCTACCCTGCCCTGACTGCTTTATCCGCAACCTGGAACAAAAAAATGTCATGGAACTATGGGAAAGCATTGGGTGAAGAAGCCCGCTACAGAAAAAAAGATATTCTTCTGGGACCTGGAGTTAATATTTACAGAACTCCATTAAACGGAAGAAACTTTGAATATATGGGTGAAGATCCTTATCTGACTTCAAAAATGGTTGTTCCTTATATCAAAGGCGTACAATCTAATGGTGTGGCAACTTCTGTAAAACATTTTGCACTAAACAACCAGGAAATGTTCCGCCATACGAGCAATGTGAATGTAGATGACAGAGCCCTTTACGAAATTTATCTGCCTCCTTTCAAAGCAGCAGTAACAGAAGGTGATTCGTGGACAATCATGGGTGCTTACGATATGTACAAAGGCCAGTACGCCAGCCAGAATCAGTATCTTTTAAATGATATTTTAAAGAAAGAATGGAACTATAAAGGGGTTGTAGTCTCTGATTGGGGAGCTGTCAACAATACAGAACAGGCCATTCATAACGGTCTTGATCTGGAATTCGGATCCTGGACCAACGGACTTTCTGCCGGAACTAAAAATGCCTATGACAACTACTATCTGGCAAAGCCTTATCTAGATCTGATTAAAGCAGGAAAAGTAGGTACCAAAGAACTGGATGACAAAGTAACAAGATTACTTCGCCTTGCTTATAAAACGACGATGAACCGCAACAAACCTTTTGGAAATATTGCTTCTGAAGAGCATAAAGCCGTTGCGAAAGAAATTGGTGAAGAAGGGATTGTTTTATTAAAAAATCAAGGCAATGTTCTTCCGATTGATATTAATAAGGCTAAAAAGATAGCGGTTATCGGAGAAAATGCCATTAAAATAATGACTGTTGGCGGAGGGTCTTCTTCATTGAAAGTAAAATATGAAACCCTTCCTTTAGACGGAATCAAATCCAGATTTGGAAAACAGGCTGATGTACAGTATGCAAGAGGTTATGTAGGTGATATCGGAGGTGAATACAATGGCGTAAAATCCGGACAGGACCTAAAAGACACCCGCTCTGAAGCTGAATTACTGAATGAAGCAGTAGAATTGGCTAAGAAATCAGACTACGTCATTTTTGTAGGAGGATTGAATAAAGCAGACTTCCAGGACAGTGAAGGAAACGACAGAAAAAGCTATGGACTCCCTTACAATCAGGATCACGTGATCTCTGCTCTTGCCAAAGCGAATAAAAACCTTGCTGTTGTTTTAGTTTCAGGAAATGCTGTAGCAATGCCATGGATTAAAGAGGTTCCCACTATTTTACAGTCATGGTATCTGGGTTCTGAAGCCGGAAATTCTATTGCTGCAATTTTAGCAGGAGATGCCAACCCATCAGGAAAGCTTCCGTTTACTTTCCCTGTAAAACTTGAAGACAACTCAGCACACCAGCTTGGAGAGTATCCGGGGCAGAAAGACGAATTTGCCGCAGGAAAGGGGAAAGATCAGAAAAATCCGATCAATATTACTTACAATGAAAGCATTTTTGTAGGCTACCGCTGGCATGATACTAAAAATATAAAACCGTTGTTCAGTTTCGGACATGGATTGAGCTATACCACTTTTGAATTCGGAAAAGCGAAAGCAGACCAGACCACCATTTCACAAGACGGCAGAATCACGTTTACAGTAACGGTTAAAAATACAGGTAAAAAAGCAGGTGCTGAAGTGGCTCAGCTTTACATCAGTGATTTAAAATCATCTGTTCCCCGTCCTTCAAAAGAACTGAAAGGTTTTGAAAAAATATATCTGAATCCGGGAGAACAAAAGGAAGTGAGTTTTACTATTGATAAAACGGCTTTAAGCTATTTTGATGCTCAAAAACACGATTGGGTGGCTGAACCGGGAGACTTTGAAGCACAGATTGGAAATTCTTCCGATGCTATTAAAACGAAAGTGAAGTTTACCCTTAAATAAAACTGAGAGTTAAGAGTATAAACTCTATTTATAATTATTTGATAGAATGCAAACAGATTCCAGATTGGGATCTGTTTTTTAATTTATTTAAATGCAAAGATTATTGAATTCGATCTATTATCTGAGGAAGCAAAGTGAAGCGACAATGTCACAGATGAAGCTAATGGATCATACGAACGCTTAGAAAAAATCAATCTTATTGATTCCATCTTTGCTCCCTTTAAATTCAAAAGTATCTTAATGTAAAACTTTGCGTTAAAATAAAAATCCTAAGTCTGCTCAAATATTCAATCTTATTTTTTAAACCATTAAGGAGTTTTTAAGTGATGAAGAAAAATTAAGATTCAAATAAATTTGAATAAAGCGTTGCATCTGATAAATGTCTTTAGACATTCTCTTAATAATCTTAACAACTTAATATTTTCTTAATGGTTCAAAAACTTCAGTGTAGATTTTTTGCTATAGCATAAATATTTTAGGAAAATAAAAAGCAGACTCCAAATTGAAACCTGCTTTTATTTTTACCTGACAAATCTTGAATTATTTTCCGCCACCGCCGTTTTTCTCAACATCGGTTTTTGTATTTTCTTTTACCTTCTGGTTTCCGAAGCGCTTCACAAACGTAAGGGAAACTCCGTACCAGTCCCATTTTGAATACTCTCTGAAAGTTCCATCCGCACTATATGTTGTGTTATCACCGTAAGGTCTTTTAAAAATATTCATCAGCTGCATACTCAGCTCCATTTGAGTTTTCGGGAATATTTTAGTCACTGAAATATTATGGAAGACATTGGTATTGTTTGCGTATGAATTTCCGTTGTTCTGATTGGCCAGTTCCACCCATGCACTCAGGTTAATATTTTTATTGAAAAGGTTCGTATAAGATACATTTGCAGAGGCTCCCCAATAACTGATATAGTCTTTGGCACCCAGTTTATTTTTCTCATTAAAATCTTTATTATTAATATAGTACCATCCGAATCCTGCATTCACATTCAGTTTATTTTTCAGGAAATTCTGATTGGTATTGGCAAAAAGGTAATATTTTTCAACCTTTCCGTCAAAATTTCCGGGTAATGAAACCGTCCTTCCGTTTTCCGTTACATAAGTAGTCCAGTAATCCTGATTGGTGTGCATATATCTGGCAGAAATAAAGTATTTCTTCAGAATTCCGAATTTCATATAAACCCGGTCATTCGGGTTGGGATTCAGATAAAGGTTTCCTCTGGAATAGGTACCATTAATTTCAGGCATCAGGAAAGGGTTAAACTCAGAATACCATGGTCTCCAGATGCTTCTGTTATAGGTAAGACTCAGGTCAAATTTCTCTGAAAAGCTATATTTCAGCAATAAATTGGGAAGAAAGGTTCCATAAGAATCTCTCCTCTCTGTACCTGCAACTTCCTGTCTTACTTTATAATCAATATATTCGTATCGGATTCCGATTCTCGTTTCCAGTTTTTCAAAAAATGTTTTACTATAATTGGCATATAAGGAGCTCAGATGATCTTCATAATGGAATCTGTCATTTTTGGATAGATTAGCAAATTCCGGGGTAGGATTATTCATGCTGAATCCATAAAGGCTGTTGGAAATAGCATGGTTATTAATTTCCGTTTTACCGCCCATTTCCATAGTGCCGCCCGATTTACCGAAAGGATGTGTATAATCCACTTTCAGATAATAATTACGCATCTGGTTGGAGCTGATAACGCCAAGCTGCTGAGTGGTTTTCACTCCCTGTTTATCAATTAATTTATCAATCAGGTTATCATTGTTATCACTGGAGTAATTGGTTCCCAAATTAATATCTAAAATCCTGTTCTTTTCTTTATCATAGTATTTATAGAACGCATTAGTTCCCAGATTACGGCTGAATCCCCAATTGTTCTGGCTTTGGAGGAAAGATTCTCCCGGATCTCCATCTTTTGACGTCATCCCATCAGATTCTGCGGAAAGTAAATTCCTGTTTTGTGAATATTCCAGAACAAGTCCGAAATTATTTTTGTCATTAATTTCAAACTCTGAAGTAGAAGAAATGGAAGGGCTTTCATTTCTCATTACGTTTTCCAGGTTGAAGCGGGTAAGCTTATTATTTTCATAACGGTTATCCCAGGTTTGGGTTTTCTGTACATAATTTCCGTTATTGTATCCTCCAATAAAGGTTTGGGTAAACTTTTTCTTATGGTAATTCAGGTTGAAGTTCGTGTATTGTGAGTTCTTCGTACTTTGTCTGTTATTGAGGGAGATGCTTCCTTTTAGTCCTTCGTCATCCCTTTTTTTAAGAACAATATTGATCACGGATCCTGAAGTTTCATATCGGGAAGAAGGGCTGGTAATGACTTCAATTTTCATCAGGTTATCAGCTGGAATTGTTTTAAGGTATTCCTTTAATTCTTTCCCTGTAAATACAGATTTCCTGTCGTTGATGTATACGGTAACCATTTGTCCCTCGGCTTTTACCTCATCATTGTTATCAATACTTACCAAAGGCGTCATTCTGAGAACATCCCATGTTGTATTTCCCGCCAGAATTGCACTATTGGCTACATTGAATACAGTTCTGTCTATTTTTGATTCTACTGTTGGCTTTCTGGCAACCAGAGTAACAGCTTCTATTTCTTTTGCATTTCCCTTTACAGTATCGCTGGCTGCCGGAGCTGGAGTTTGCTGTGCCATTGCTAATGAGCCTGTTAATAATGCTATTGGAAATAATAGTATTTTCATGTGAGATTATAGTTTTATCTATAAGACCACTATCTTCATAATTTTGTTACATCAAAAAAGAAAAAAAATAAAATAAACACTTAATTACCAATCATATATAAGTATTTAATTTAAACATAAATTCAAAAACAATACATATTTTTCAACAAAAGAACGTAATATAAATCACTATCATAATAAATATTCTTAAAAAAGCATTTTATACACAATCTAAATTTCAGTTAAAAAAGTTTTAAAATGAATAGTAATTTCATGAATATTTTACACTTAATTAATGTCAAGCAATTTTATACAGGATTTCCAGCAGGTTTATCCATAAAAAAACCCGGATCTCACCCGGGCCGCTAGCAATAGCAAATTTACAAGGATTAATATTAAAAAATATATGCTAGTTTAAATTTTCAAAATAATGGATAACGCCTACTTCAGGCAAACGAAGCGGATCTTTATTAAAATCAGATTCTTTATTGTTACTGCTTTCCAGAAATGAATTACTGAAAAGGGCATAAGAAGGCTGTTCTGCTACTCCGTTTTTCAAAAGCTGATGGGCTTCCACAATCGTTTTTCCATATAGCTTTCTGAAGTTTCCAATATTGTATTGTGAAAAAGATCCATAATGAACAATAAACTTGAGGGCCAGATCAATTTTTGTACTTAAGCTCTTACTGAGCTCCTCTATTTTCCTGTTGAAAGCACTTCTCATCTTCCAAAGCATTGTTGAAATACTATGGTAGGATGGATTTTCATCATAACGGTAAAATAAAATAGCATCGCCCTCAATCTCGGAAATTTCAAAATACTGATCGTTTACATCAATCAGTGTAGACAATAATTGCCGTACAATATACTCGCCTGTGTACAATTTTGTATTGAACACAAATTCGGTAAATCCGCTGAAATCCGGAATGAGAATGATCCCCTCTTGTATATTTGTCTTCATAATGATAATGGATTAGAAACCTGCTTCATCATTACAGACGAAGCAGATTCAATTTTACTTTATTGCCATCCGCCTCCTACAGAGCGGTAAAGTGCTGTAATGGCATTCAGTCTCTGGGTTTTCAGAGAAGCCAGTTCCAGTTCTGCCTGCAGTTTATTTGTTTGTGCAATAATCACTTCTACATAAGTAGCTGAATTATATTTAAATAACAAATCCGCCTTCTTTACTGCTTCTCCGGATTTCACAGCCAGTCCTTCTGCAATTTTCTGCTGTTCTTCCAGCTTTTTAATCTGCACCAATGCATCAGAAACTTCAGCTACCGCTTTTAAAACGGATTGCTTAAAGTTAATTTCTGCCTGATCAGCCAATACTTTAGACTGTTCATACTGGGTTTTCAACTGTTTCCCATTCAAAACAGGCTGTGCTACAGCACCCGCCACCATTCCGAAAAGTGATCCCGGAACACTGAACCATTTGCTGATCTGGAAGGCATTCACTCCGCCCTGCGCAGTAATATTCAATGAAGGATACATACTCATTTTTGCCACATGAATGGCCGCTACACTTTTTCTGACTTCAAATTCAGCTGTTTTAATATCCGGTCTGTAGCTTAATAATTCCGAAGGAATACCTGCTGCCAGATGATCCGGAGACTGTACATTGTTCAGGCTTGCCCTTCTTTCAATTTTTCCCGGCATAGAACCCGTTAACAGGCTCAAAGCATTTTCCTGAGTGATCACAGAGCTTTCAATCGCCGGAATTGATTTCAGAATCTGATCTTTTACAATTTCCTGCTGCTGTACTGCCAACGCAGTTGTCAAACCAAGTTCCTGCTGTTTGGTCAGAAACTTCAAAGTATTATCCGCATACGCCAGATTGGATTTTGTAATTTCCAGCTGAGTATCCAGCATTAACAAGTTGTAATACCCCTGCACCACCGCAGATACAACCTGTGTTTTTACCGCTTTTGCCGCTTCCTGTGTTTTAAGATATTCCGCCAAAGCCTGTTCTTTTCTGCCTTTAATTTTACCCCAGATATCCGCTTCCCATGAAAAACTCAGAGAAGTTGTATAATCTTCCATATACCTTTTTCCCATAAACTGTCCGGCCATCATCCCGTTCATACTATTGTCGGAAGGACGGTTGATATTGGCATTGGCCGAAGCACTGACTGTTGGTATATTTGCCCATTTGCTTTGGTTATATGCTAATGATGCAAATTCTATCTGCTTTAAAGCCACCTGAAGATCATTATTCTGTACCATTGCTTTATCAATTAACCTTACCAGAACAGGATCTTTGAAGAAATCTTTGTAACTTATTTTAGCAATATTCTCCTGAGAATCCACCACCATACTGTCAGCTCTGAAAGCTTCGGGCATTTTTATTTCAGGTTGTTCATATTTCTGAACTTTACAGGAGATTGCTGTTCCGGAAATAAATGCGATGTATGCTATATTTTTAATTTTCATTTTTAAAATCATTTGAATTAATATTCCCAATCTGCATCGGTTACCACTCTTCCGTTGATTCTTTCATGCAATGCCTGGAATACCACAAAAAGAACAGGAACTACAAAAATCCCCAGAATGGTTCCGAAAAGCATCCCTGAAATGGCTGCATATCCGATGGAATGGTTACCCATCGCTGAAGGTCCTACCACGAATAATAATGGAATCAATCCGGTGATAAATGCAAGGGAAGTCATTAAAATAGGACGTAAACGCGCCTTTGCTCCTTCTACTGCAGATGCGATAAGACTTTTCCCTGCTCTACGCCTTTGAATAGCAAATTCCACGATCAGGATACCATTTTTTGCTAACAAACCAATCAACATTACCAGAGCAATCTGTACATAAATATTATTGGAAAGTTCTGCAAAAGTAATTCCCACAAATACTCCTGAAAGACCTACCGGAATAGCGATCAATACAGCTAATGGAAGAATATAACTTTCATATTGGGCAGACAAAAGGAAGAATACAAACACGATACATAATCCGAAGATCATAACAGATTGTGAGCTTGAACCTGCTTCTTCACGGCTCATTCCTTTATAATCATAAGTATATCCCGGAGGAAGTACCTGCTTGCTCACTTCTTCAATGGCTGCCATAGCCTGTCCGGTACTGTATCCCGGAGCAGCCATTACCGTTAAATTGGATGAATTAAACAGGTTAAAACGATCTACCACTTCAGCTCCCGTTACCTGTTTCAGACTTACCAGTGTGTTGACAGGAACCATCTGGCCCAGATTATTTTTAACGAAAATCCCGTTTAAGGATTCTTTATCCTGTCTTGTCTCCGGAGTAGACTGCACGAGAACTCTGTAATATTTCCCAAATCTGTTGAAATCAGAAGCCTGAATACTTCCGTAATATCCCTGCATTACTCCTAAAACATCAGAAACATTGACTCCCAGCTGTGCGGATTTCACTTCATCCACAAGCACTTCAAACTGAGGATACGTAACATCAAACGTGGTAAATGCCACTGCGACTTCCGGTCTCTGCATTAAAGCACCCATCATTCCGTAGGAAATATTTCCCAGGTTCTGAAGTTCTCCATTGGTACGGTCCTGAAGCACAAGCTCCATCCCACTCGTATTACCGAAACCATCTACCGTTGGGGTGTTGATCACAAGGAAATTAGCTCTTTTATCCTGAGAAAGCATTCCCTGGGTTAGTCCGATGATATCATTGATATTATTCACAGAGCCTCTCTCGCCTCCTTTTTTCAATTTGACGAAAATAGAAGCTGCTGAAGATGACATGGAACCACTGAATAAGTTCAGTCCATCTACCGAAATCACTTTATCCACGGCCGGATTTTTCATTAAAAGATCTTCCGTATCAGAAACGACTTTGGAAGTTCTGTCCTTTGAAGCTCCGGGAGCAAGGTTAGCCGTTACAATGATAAAACTCTGGTCTTCATCCGGAATAAATCCTTTAGGCGTTGTCATAGACATCCACGCAAATAATCCACCGAAAGCCATAATAATAATCAAAGCCACCCATTTTCTTTTTAAAAGAAATAACACGGCTTTTCCATAACGGAAAGTCAGTTTATTGAAGCTTGCATTAAATCCTGCAAAGAAACGGTCTTTGAAATTCATTTTTTCATGCGTTTCCGGATGATGTTGCTTTAAGAATAAAGCACATAAAGCCGGACTCAACGTCAATGCATTCACCGCTGAAATCACAATAGCAATGGCCAGTGTTAATGCAAACTGCTGGTAGAACAATCCCGTAGAACCACTCATAAAAGCCACCGGAACGAATACTGCAGACATAATCAACGTAATCGAAACAATTGCTCCTGTGATCTCACTCATTGCAGACATCGTAGCGGCTCTCGGGTTGAGTTTTTTATGTTCCATTTTAGCATGAACAGCCTCTACAACCACAATCGCATCATCCACCACAATACCAATGGCGAGCACCAGTGCAAACAACGTCAGGATATTGATAGAGAATCCGAAAACTTTCATAAAGAAGAATGTTCCCACAATGGAAACCGGAACGGCAATCGCCGGAATTAAAGTAGAACGGAAATCCTGAAGGAAAATATACACCACAATAAACACCAGGATAAATGCTTCTATCAAAGTATGAATTACCTGTTCTATGGATTGATCCAGCGCGTCTTTTGTAGCATAAGGAATTTCATAATCCATTCCTGCCGGAAAGGATTTTTCCAGTTCTTTCATTCTTTCCTGAAGAGCGATCTGTACTTCATTGGCATTGGATCCAGCCATCTGGAAGATCGCCATCGTTACGGATGCTTTTTTATTATAATTCGAAGAAACGGTATAACTGTACGCTCCGAATTCTACTTTGGCAATATCTTTTAATTTCAAAACAGAACCGTCATTCAATGCTTTGATTGTTATATTTTCATATTGCTCAGGCTCTGTAAATTTTCCTTTGTAGCGAAGCACGTATTCCATGACTTCTTTACTTCTTTCTCCTAATCTTCCGGGTGCTGCTTCAAGGTTTTGCGTCTGGATAGCACGCGAAACATCAGATGGCGTAAGATTGTATGAAGTCAGTTTATTGGGATCCAGCCAGATACGCATGGAATAATCTTTATTTCCGTATACCATGGCATCTCCTACTCCTTTTACCCTTTTCAGCTCCGGAACGATATTGATTTTTGCATAGTTTTCAAGGAAAAGATCACTCATTGACCCATCTTTACTGGTCAGCGAGACCATAGCAATCATACTGTTCTGTCTTTTCACCGTAGTGATTCCCGCCTGAATTACTTCTGCAGGAAGCTGGTTGGTTACCTGCGCTACCCTGTTCTGAACGTTAATCGCAGCCTGATCGGGATCTGTTCCCAATTTGAAAATAACCGTAATACTTAACGTACCGTCATTACTCGCTGTAGACGTAATATAATCCATATTTTCCACACCGTTGATGGCATTTTCCAATGGCGGTGCTACAGACCTTGCAATAGTCTCAGCATTGGCTCCCGGATAGGCCGCTGTTACCATAACGGTAGGAGGCGCAATGTCCGGAAATTTTGTAATCGGAAGACTTACCATCCCGACGATCCCCAGTATTACAAGCAATACGGAAATAACCGTTGCCAGTACGGGTCTTTTTATAATTTTCTTTAACATGATTTCTTTTTAGGATTTTTTCTGTTGAGCATTTTTCTTCTGTGCCACGACAGGAGTTCCCGGCTGTAATCGGTCAAAACCGCTGGTGATATATTCATCGCCAGCTTCAAGTCCTTTGGCTACAATGAAATTGTCTCCAGCCTTTCCATTCACTTCTACAGGCAGCATAGCTGCTTTCCCACCCTGAATAGTGAATACAAAAACTTTATCCTGAATGGTTCTGGTAGAAGCAATGGGAAGTAAAACAACATTGCTGTAGAACTGATCAAGTACAATTTTCCCGGTGTTTCCGCTTCTCAAAAGATTGTTGGGATTGTTGAATTTTGCTCTTAATGTGATTGATCCGGTCGTTTTGTTGAACTGACCTTCCACCGCATCAATTTTTCCTGTTTCTGCATATTTTTCACCACCTGAAAGCAATAATGACACTGCCGGTGTATTTTTGATCACTTCAGCAATACTGCTTCCTGTATACTGTTTCTGGAAATTGTTAAAATCATTTTCGCTCAGGCTGAAGTAGGTATACACCTGATGAATATCTGATAATAAAGTAATCGGCTCCTGATTACCCGGCGTCATCAAACTTCCCAGACGATAATTGAACCTTCCGATAAACCCGCTTACCGGAGCTTTGATGGTAGAGAAATTCATATTGATTTTTGCAGATTCAATGGTAGAAGCAGACTGACTTACTGCTCCTCGTGCCGCATTATAAGCTGCTTCAGCTTCTTTTACCTGAATTTCTGAAACCATTTTATTTCTGAACAGTTCTTTTTTTCTGTCCAGATCAATTTTAGAAGTGGAAAGATTCGCCTGAGCGGTAATCAAAGAGGCCTGAGCACTTTTCAGCTGCTCACGGAAAACCTGATCTTCAATTTTGAACAAAGGCTGCCCCGCCTTCACAAAGTCACCTTCATCAACAAAAATTTTGCTTAAATATCCTGTTACCTGAGGTCTGATTTCCACATTGGAGATCCCTTCTACAGATGCTGCATATTCTCTGGAAACAGAGGCATCTCCCTGTATCACTTTTGCTACAGGCAATTCCGGTGCCTGCTGCTGATAGCCCTGGTTTTGATTGTTTTTCCTACACCCTGCCAATACGATCAGTGAGAGGAAAAGTAGAGTCGATTTTTGAATAAAAAATCTTTGCATAACATTAGTCCTTTTAAATTTTCCGCACAAAAATCGAACGAAAAAAATTCAATAGGATTATTCGAAAAACTCCTTATTTTGTCAAAAAGACTCCTTATTTGAAAAAACATGAGAAATATCATTCATAGAGAATATAAATGACAATATTTACTATTTTAAATCAAAATAATAGTTAAAATTTGGTAAAAAGACGTCTTAAAAAACACAAAACACTGATTATCAATACAAATCATCTTTCTTGTATTCCAGAGGAGATCTTCCGGCGTGTTTTTTGAAAAATTTACTGAAGGATGCCTGATCTGAAAAACTCAGCTTTGATGCTACATCACTGATATTCAGATTGGGATTTTTCAATAGCAGCCTGGCTTCTACCGCCAATACCTGATGAATGATATCTCTGGGAGATTTAAATACCGTTTTATTGATTACTTTCGTGAGGTATTTACGGCTGATAAAAAGTTTATCGGCATAGAACTGAACATTGTGTTCTTCTTTGAAATGATCCTGAACAAGTTTGAAGAAACTGGTGGTCAATTCATCTTCTCTATGGGTAACCGGATGGGGCTTTTCGGTTTTCTTGAAATAATTATCAATTTCGTAGATCACCAGCGAAAAGTGATGCCAGATCATTTCGTTGAAATAATAATTTTCTTTTTCCTTATCATTTAAAACCTTCAGCTCATAGAGATGGAAATTTACTTTCCTGTACACATCCGGCTCATTTCTGATGATATGAGTAGGATCTGAAGACAAACTCTTCAGAACATTGTTTGATTTGTAATTAAAGCCTGCATCGGATATAAAGTTCAGTGAAAAGAAAATATATTTAGCATTGTAATCTTCTGTAATTTCATCCAGCCAAAACGTTTCCAGCATGGGACAAAAAATAATATCGCCTTTGGTCACGCTATAGCTCTTATCATCCAACCTGAATGTAACACCTCCTTTCTGGACCATAAAAATGCAGAAATAATCGGAACGATAAGGCATATTGGGTTGTATGATGTAGTTTGCCTTATCAATTTCCATCACCACAAATTCCTTGATTCTAAGATCAAACTCCACTTGCTGAAGCACTTCATCGAAGGCCAGCTGGGAAACAAAATCAAGTTTTGACTGGGATTTTTTAGGCATTGAAAGAAAATTAAGTACGAAGGTAGTGGAAAAAGGAAAAAATGCCAAGAAGCCCCATCATCAAATTGTACTTTTTATTGCTTGCTAAACAACAATCAGCAATTCCTTATCATATCCATTGTACTTTTCATCGATATAGCCGTGAGGATTACAGATGATTTCCGTTGCTTCGATCTTATATCTGCACGGCGTATGGATGTGCCCGTGAATCCAGTACAACGGCTGATATTCTTTAATAAAATCTTCCAGATCAGAAGCATAGGCCGCTGTTAAAGGATCTTTTTTGTAATGTCCGGGAACAGATTGTATGCTGGGTGCATGATGGGTAACCACTATATTTTTAAGTCCTATTGAGTTTTCAAGACTTTCTTTTAACCATTGCTTTGAAAGCTGATGAATTTTAAAAGTATCCAATGTTCTCATTTTCGAATAAGAAGGATCTCTTCTGATCATTTTATAGTCGTTCATCTTTGGCTGGCAAAGCATTCCGTACTGAACCGGATTCCCAAAGATTGAAAAATCCGTCCACAAGGTTGCCCCATGAAAACGAATACCGTCTATATCTACAAATGAATTTTCCAGCACATGAACATTGGAGTCCAGCGCTGCTTCTCTGATCTTATGGAGTGTTTTAGGGTAAGAACCTTTATAGTATTCATGATTACCCAAAACATAGATGACAGGTTTATTGGGTATTGCTTCTTTAATCCATTCAATTCCTTTGGTTCCCAGATTGACATCGCCTGCCAATACAACCACATCTGTGTGATCAAAATATAATTCCGTAGTTCCAAATTCCTGATGAAGATCGCTGATGACCTGTATTTTCATGATTTCCCGTAAACAGCAAAGGTAGTGAAGAGAAACAGAATATAAAAAATCAAAAAGAACCGGCACCTAAGCACCGATTCTTTCCTCATATAGTTTGTGTATTTTTAAGACCGCTTATGAAACGGCTACTTCTGCCTGCTTCACTTTTACGCTTTTCAATATAAAATAAAATAACATTCCGAGAGCCAGTAAAGCGTAACTGATCAAAATAATCAGATTCAGGCTTCCTACAGAAAGTTCTGACGGAAAGATCTGACTCATTAACGTCATGAATGACAATCCAATACCCGCTCCCAAAAAGTAACTTGTAGAACTCAGACTTGATGCCAATCCGTAATATGCAGGTTCAACATCCTGGATTCCCATTACTGAAAGTGCGGTAAAGCAAAACGTCATTCCAACTCCGGAGATGCATGCTGCTCCCAATAAAACTACGGTTAGCGGATGTCCTGTGTAAACTGAAATCAACAGCAACAATCCTCCAGCCAGCATAAACAGCCATCCTAAAACACCCATTTGAGAAGAACTCAGACGTTTTGATATGTGCGGCAGAATGAATTTAGCCGTTAAAGCAGACAGAATACTGAACGGAACAAGCATTAATCCTGCAGACGCAGCGCTGTAATCCATATCTTTCTGAAGCATCAGTGAAATCAGGAATAAAAATCCGATAAAAAATGCTCCCAGGGTAAAGAATACCGCATTGGAAACTACCAGGGATTTATGTTTAAATAATTTTAAATCTACCAAAGGCTCTGCAACGGATTTTAAACGGTAGTACACCATAACAAGCAGTACTAATGCTAAAACCAAAGAACCTGTTATCAGGAAAGGCTGTTCTTTAATATGAATCAATTCATGGGTTCCGTAAGTAAGACTTAAAAGTCCTAATACCATCAATATTCCTGAAACCAGATCTGTTTTCTGAGCCGTTTCATTTTTCTCATCTGTCGGCAGATAATAGTACGACAACACCAATGTGATTAAAAGAATGGGAACATTGATCAGGAAAACCCAATGCCAGCTCAGGTAAGTACTGATAATTCCTCCTACTGAAAGACCGCTTCCTGAACCAATGGCAGCAAATGAACTGAAAATTCCGATAGCACGGTTTCTCTCCTGTTCTCCTCTGAAGGTATTGGTCACGATAGACAATGCTGACGGCATTACCAATGCAGCTCCCAATCCCTGCAAAGCACGGAAAACAGCCAGCACTTCAAAGTTTTGGGATAATCCTGCCCCTAATGAAGTGAGCATAAAAATCAGCGCTCCCCACAAAAACATTTTCTTTCTTCCAATCTGGTCTGAAAGTTTTCCCCCAATAATCAGAAATCCTCCAAAAAACAATACATAGAGTGTCTGCAGCCACTGTACGGTCTCGGCACCAATCTGAAACTGCTGCTGAATAGAAGGAATAGTTAAATTAATAATGGCAATATCCAATGCCTCTACAAATGTTCCTACCGATGCTAAAATTAATATTAAATTCTTCCTTGTATCCATGTTTCAAATTTCCTGCAAAATTAAAATTAACAGAACGTATTTGAAAATTTAACCTTAAATTTGGAACAATATTGAATATTTAAAATACACAAAAGAACAAAACACCTGATACATCAGAAAAAACCTATAAAAACAGAACAAAATGGCAACTGAAAATTATATTCCAGATGAAAAAGACTTATCCATCCTCCGTCTTCTTCAGAAAGATGCGAAGATGAGTGTCCGTGATATTTCGGCAAGGATCAATTTGAGTCCTACGCCTACGCATGAGCGTATCAAACGTATGGAAAAACAGGGAATCATTAAAGAATATACGGCTGTAGTAGACCGCAAAAAGGTCAATAAAGGAATGATGGTGATCTGTATGATTGCTTTGAATGTTCACAACAAAAAAACAGCAGGAAAATTTATTGAGGAAGTGGGTAAACTGAAGGAAGTGGTAGAGTTTTACAATATCAGTGGGGATTTTGATTTTATGCTGAAGATCCTGGCTCCCAATATGGATGAATTTCATGAGTTTTTTGTCAATAAACTGTCAGAAATTGAAGGAATTGGACAGACCAAGAGTATTTTTGTGATGAACAGCATCAAGGAAAGTGCGCAAATCGTTTAAGCTAAAAAGCAGCCATGTACCATACACGGCTGCTTTTTTATTTTGAACGGAATATTCCGGATCAGCTTATTTTTTCATTTCCAGTAATTCCAGACTGTGCCGTCAAATACCGCCAGTGTTTTGCTGGTTGTATCATAGCACATCATCCCCGGATAAGGATTTTTTACATTAAGATGTGGTGTGGCTATCTGAGGAAGAACCATTGCTTTATTCTGAGATTCCAGAACCAATACGCCATCAGCAGAACTTGTAGCTTCACCCATAATGACTCCTTTTCCTGTTTCTACAGAATTATTGGCAGCAATTACACTTGAACTTCCGGCATCTGATAATGATTTCCAGACATCATTTTCGTAGACCTTCACTTTGTTATCGGTGACATCAAAGATGAATGTTCCGTTCACTAAAGATCCTGTAGGAAATCCGGAGGTAGCGGGAAGAATTAAGCCTTTTGTATTTCCCAATACATTATCAAAATCCAATACGGTACTCTTTCCGTCTATCGTCTGTTTACCAATCGCAACCTGAGCGAAAAATGTATTACAAACAACTAAGGCAAATGCTATACTTATATTTTTTATATTTTTCATATCCTTTATCGGTTAAATTAATCATTACAGCTTCTTTGTACACATTTCCATTCAGTACCGTTATAAAGCTTCACGCATTTATCCTGAATATCATAGAGAAGCATTCCTTCTTTCGGTTCTGCGATGGCATCTCCGGGCTGTGGAGTCTGGCTTACATGCTGAACTCTGGTAATAACAAAACCTTTATTTTTTGATTCCATAGCCAAAAATCCATTAGGGATATTTTCAGGCCATGCATCGCTTTTCTGCTGTATGGTGATCCCAAATTTGGTATATCCGTCAGGGGTCCCTGAAATTCCGGGTTTTGTACAAAATCCATCGATCTCATCAATAATCAGGGGTGCATTTCCACAACTTGTTTTATCTTCAGACAATCCTTCTGGCCAAAGAGAGGGACACATTGCTTTTGTTGCATTGGGCCCGCAGAAGCTTGAATTCCCCATTCCCAATCCTATAACAGATCCCATGGCAATGGTTACAATCTGGCTGTCATCACTGATGATGGAAGCTCCTCCTCCACCGCTTACGTCTGCTTTAGCAATACAATAGGCTCTTCCGGTAGGAACACCTACATATTCAACAGAAGGATAGGTTGTAGACTGTTGGGTAAATGTTCCACAAATCTCTACTACACTGCCTGTTCCCATTTCAATAACTGAGGTTGTTCCGGGATAAAAACCACCAAAACTCGGGTCTTCCTGAACTACCGATCCTACAAGAGATAGGAAGGATTTTGTTCCTAATTTAATTTTTGAATTTTTCTGAGATCCGAAAGTTCCTACTTTCACTGTTCCTGTTGACTTAACACTTGCCCCATCACTAATTTCCAGCACGCCATCCACCTGGATACTGTTAGACTGCAATTGTCCGGATTGTATGATAAGGGCTGCTCCGTTCGGGATGCTGATATTGGTACTTACACTAAGATTTCCGTTGAGACAATAGGTATTTCCGCTTGTGATCGCCTGTCCGGTATAAGGAATACATTGCGCATAGGTCATTGTACTGAAGACAAGCATTAATAAAAAAGATAATTTTTTATTAATCTTTAAAAAAAATAGGTTATTCATATACATTTATAATACTTTAACAAATTATTACCGTTTTAATAATAAATATTTAAATTTTCAACATCAACGACCCCACTAACAACAATTAACATACCAAACAATTGTTTAATTTTTTACTCCATACATGACATTTAACCATCATCCATCACTGTCAAGTTTATTAAAAAACACTGATCAATGTTACACCACAGCAAACTACACCTTTCCCATTCTGTTTATATTCAACAGAATTATTTTTTAAAATTTTATATTTCAAATGGTGTTTTCGCTCTATGTTTAATAGAAATAATTCTGCACTTATTGATATAGCAGGTACATCTTTTATACAACAAGCCTCTCAAAACATAGCCTGTTTTAAATCTTCGCTGTTTTTAACTGAATACAACAATAGATAATCTGAATAACAGACGCCCATGAAAATTCACATTAAAAACCGTAAATTTGCAGCATGAATAACGATACGATATGTGCACTGGCTACTGCCAATGGAATAGGTGCTTTAGGCATCATCCGTGTTTCAGGAAATGAAGCTTTATCTGTAGTTCAGAAAAGTTTTCCGGCTAAAAATCTGGAAAAACAGAAATCCCATACCATTCATTACGGTTATTTTATGGATGAGGAGGAAGCTATTGATGAGGTGATGCTTTCTATTTTTCTGGCACCAAAAAGTTTCACTACTGAGAATTCTGTGGAGATTGCTTTTCACGGTTCTCCGCATATCGGAAAACGTATTCTTGAAACCCTGATCAAAAACGGAGCGAGAATGGCTAAAGCAGGAGAATTTACTCTTCGTGCTTTTATCAACGGTAGAATTGATCTTTCTCAGGCGGAAGCGATTGCTGATGTGATCGCCTCTGAAAATGAAGCTTCGAGAAAAGTTGCGATCAACCAGCTGAAAGGAGGAATTACCAATGAAATCTCTGTATTAAGAACTGATCTTTTAAATTTCGTTTCCTTAATTGAACTGGAGCTTGATTTCGCTGAAGAAGATGTGGAATTTGCCGACAGAAGTGCCCTGAGTGGATTATTGGATAAAATTGAAGTCAAATTAAATTCGTTGATTGAAAGTTTCCAATACGGAAATGCCATTAAAAACGGGACCGCCGTCGCCATCATCGGAAAACCGAATGCCGGGAAATCTACGTTATTGAACTCCCTTTTGAAGGAAGAAAGAGCGATTGTGAGTAATATTGCCGGAACAACGAGAGATACGATTGAGGAAGTTCTTCATATTAAAGGCCATGCCTTCCGATTAATTGATACTGCCGGACTTCGTGAAACGGTGGATGAAATTGAAGCAATCGGGGTAAAAAAAGCTAAAGAAAAAGTAGAAAACGCCAATATTCTGGTGTATCTGGCAGATGCTGCTACCCAGGATTTTTCTGAGGATATTGACATGATTCAATCCTTATTAAGAGAAGATCTGAAGCTGATTATCTGTGCAACAAAAATTGATGAAGTTATTCCAACAAAATACGAAACGGTAGAAGATATTTTCAGAAACGCTATTTCTCACGAATTTGATTTTATCAAAATCTCAGCAGTTGAAAATCAAAATATTCAGGATCTGAAAAATGAACTTTCCTCTTATGTGGAGCATTTGAAAACTGAAGAAAATAATGTTGTCATCACGAATCAACGACATTTTGAAGCCTTAAGAAAATCCATGGATGCCGTTGATAAAGTGAAAGAAGCTATTTCTTTCCGGATTTCTACGGAATTACTGGCGTATGAGCTTAGAAATGCCCTGGAACATCTTGGTGAAATCTCCGGAGAGGTGACCAATGATGAGGTGCTTGGGAATATTTTTTCTAAGTTTTGTATTGGCAAATAATCGATAAAAACAAAGCAAACCAAAATAAATTAAACGACTAAAATTCAACCATTTACAAGGTTTTTATTTTGTGATAATTTAGCAGAATTTGGTTTGTTTTGGTCTCTTTTGTCCCCCATTTGTCCCCCAAAACCGAGCTCAAAACATTTTTTTTAACAAGGAGAAATAACTTCGCTTAAGGTATCTTAATGCATCTTATTGCATCTAAATGAACCTTATTGTACCTTAAGTTTGGTTAATCTTCATAAATGAAAATATTATGAGTTCAAATCTTAAAATTCGGCGGATTTGCGAGCATTGCGGGCATGAATTTATCGCCAAAACTACAGTAACCCGATATTGTGGCGACAATTGCGCGAAAAAAGCGTATAAATTACGGGGGAGAAAACTACAGATGACTGATTCCAATTCTGAATCCCTAAGTTTTATTCCCTCACGCGTTAAAACTTCAGACAACTATTTCGAACTGAAAACCTTTGATTACCTAACTGTCAAAGAGTCTGCTAAAATGCTTAAGTGTGACCCACGGACGATCTATAACATGATTTCCGTCGGTAAACTCAAAGCAATCAATCTGGCAGAAAGAAAAATCAGAATCTTGAAAAAATCTATCGATGATCTATTCGATGACCCTGTAAATATTGAGGAGGTACGAAACCGAAATTCACTGATCACTAAATGTCCACCTCTTAAAGATTGTTATAGCATTGGTGAATTGCTAAATGATTTTAAGCTTTCAAATTATACCATCAAAAACTTAATAGAAACCTTCAATATCCCGAAATACTCGAAAGGTAAGTTTGTTTTTATACCTAAGAAAGCCATAGACCCTATTTTAATGAATTTAATTGAACAGTCGCAAGAATTTTAAATCCTAGTAACGCCTGTTACATTTTCCGCGCACTGGGAAAATTTAAGACAAAATAGGCAGACTATTTCCATAATCTCCTATTTCTCTATTGAAGTCAATTAATTATATTAAATATCTCATTATGTCTACTGTCACATTAAGAATGAAAAAGATCAGCAAGGGACACCGATTCTCTCTTTTTCTTGATATATATCCCCCAATTTATGATAAAGCAACACGTAAGTATAAACGAAAGTTTTACCTTGAGCTCTATCTTACGGTTGATCCCAAAACTGTACTTGAAAAGAAAATAAACAAAGAAACCCTTATCCTGGCCGAACATATCCGGGCAAAGAGGCTGCTCGATCTTCAGAATCTGCGTTATAGCTATATTTCAGAAGATAGAATGAAGGAAAACTTTATTGATTTTTTTCAGGAAGAGGCGAACAAGCGGGCTGGTAATTACAACTGGAAGATGTCACTCGCTTACTTTAGAACCTTTATAGGTGATACGCTACCTTTTATTGACCTCAACGAGACCTTATGTGAAGAATTCGCTGATTACCTACTCTCAGGTCCAGGCATTGGTCGCGCTAAGCGCTCCATTAAAAAAAATACAGCGTCAGCCTATTTTCATAGATTCAAAAGGGTACTTAAGGAAGCATTTAAAAAAAAGCTGATCTGTACGGACCTTTGTGCTATCGTAGAAAATATATCTCCGAATATTCCACACCGTGAATTTCTTCTATTGAATGAGTTACAAGACATGGCAAATGCGCACTGCAATTCCGAACTCATAAAAAGGGCCGGACTTTTTTCAGCAATGACAGGATTTAGATATTCCGATGTAGAAGCTTTAAAATGGAGCCAGATCAGGGGAATACCCGGTGACTACTACATTTTATATAATCAGCAAAAAACCGAAAGTGCAGAATACTACCCTATCTCAGACCAAACCGTTACCTTGTTAGGACAACGTAAAGATCTCGATGAGAACGTTTTTGCAGGATTAAAATATGATCACGTAACCAAAGAACTACCCAAGTGGTTAAAAATTGCAGGAATAAACCGCCGATTTACATTTCATGGTTTCCGCCATACTTTTGCCACTTTACAAATTGCGGCAGGTACAGGAATTTACACTGTTTCGAAGCTTCTAGGACATAAAAACATAACTACAACCGAGATCTATGCAAGGATTGTTGATTCGCTCAAAAAAGAAGCATCTGGGAAAATTAAACTCGATACTTACAACATAGGTCTAACCATGGACACCGTTGGAAATTGGGACAATTCCGGAAAAAATCAGAATTTCGCTTCCGAAATTTCCGAAATCAACATTGTCATGAGCTAATTTCACAAAAAAATGGCAAAATATACGTTCGAAATGTTGCCCTTACTCCTTGAAAAGATAGAGGTAAGGCTTGAGAGGATTGAAAGTTTGATCCAAACAGCAAGGTCGAAGGATCTTAATGATGATTATCTTTCCGCAAAGCAAGCAGCGGATATGTTAAATTTTACGCTTGCAACACTCTACACAAAAGTTTGTAAAGGAGAAATCCCTTCTTATAAAAAAGGCAATCGCTTATATTTTTCATTTGTTGAACTAATAGAATGGATTGAGAAGGGTAAAAAATGTACCGTCGATCAAATCGAACAAAAAGCATATATAATAGCGAGGAATTTAGAAAAAAGTAGAAGATAGTGGAACGAAATTTAGTCTTCTGTAAAAGTTTTAATGTTTTTGACAAAAAAAATCATGTATCCTATTCATATAGGGCTTCTTTTTTATCGGAAAGTGAGGGATTACCATCTATCCTCATATTAATCTATAAAACAATTAGTTACCAATTTAAAATAGAAGATGCCATATATGGACCACACAATCATGTATCTTGTTAATTCTCTAAAAATCTTAATTATAATAAACTAATCGAACTCGAAGGGTAAAATCTAATCTCTTTCGACTATCACTACATTTTAGCATAGTTAACCCAAAACTTAATTTTACAATTTCCACATTCTGCTAAAAACTGACTTTTATTAAACTTTCAAATAATCTTTTTTATAATGGGTAGAAACGTACTAAGAATTGCATTTTCCGGCATTTAATGATAAGTTAAAGTATTTCATAAAGTTCCGCATATCCGGTGAGCGATTAGTTAGGAAATAAATTTGAATTGAAACGTGAAATTCTTTAGAGAGAACTACTCAACACAATTTTCTTTATGAATAAAAAAACAACAGATGACAGATTCATTTTAACCATTATCATTATTTTTAGAAGTTCAGAATAACTTTTTCCAGAACCCTTTCATAAAGTCTTTTGTTATCAGTCAAAATTTCTCCTTCTCCAACTACTCCGTCCGAAAGGATCGTACCGCCTGCAGCTGTGATCGCCAAGTCTACCATATACTTCTTTTCATCACCGTTTACAGTTTTAACAGTATTTCCCAAAAACGAAACTTTTATCACCTTTGCTTTTATGACTCCGTATTCTTCATGAGGAAAATTATTGAGTCTTATCAGTACATCCTGGCTTTGTTTAATTTTACCCAATCCGAAATCTGAGATAAGCATCTGACCATTAACTTTATTGGATGCAGGAACAATCGCAAAGATGGGATCCTGATGATTTATATATTGATTATTTTTCAGGAAGCTTAAAAATTGCACCTTTCCACCAACAGGAGCAATAATCAAAAAAGCTCTTTTCCAAGCCCTGATTTTATTAACAAGGTCATTATAGCTATTGTATAAGTCGGAGATAAGTTTTTCCTCTTTTTCCGTTTTCAGGATCCGTGCTTCTGTGCTTTTATTTTTTGTACTCAGAATTTCCTGGTCGAGCTTATGAATCTCCTGTTTAGTCGTATTATTATATTGTAGCGCGCTGAGATAGTTTTGCTCTGTATCTTCAAATTGCTGCTGACTAATTATCTGGGAATCTCTAAGCAGGGAATCTCTTGTAAGCTTATTGTACCCCAATTTGTCATTCTTATTGATCAGTTTAACCCTGTCCTTCTGTAAGTGCAGCTGTTTTTCCTGTTTACTTGCAAGATTGTCTAAAAGCTTTTGCTGTTTGTCATAAAGGTCGTTCTTGGAAAAAAGGACATATTGCTGTAAGGCATTAAGGAAAGTAAAATAGTTGTTGTTGATCTCTCCAACATGAACAATTTTAGGAAGTGAGTGGTAAAATGAGGCAAAATCTGTATCCGCATTAAAATTTAGCATTGTTTTTTCCAGCGCTAACATTTCCTGAAAAGATGCTTCATTTTCTATATAAGCTACAATATCTCCTTTTTTAACATCATCATGATCTTTTTTCAAAATAACTACCGGTCCTTGATGATTGGCCACAAGAGATATGGATGGATTATCTGCCACGATCGTGACAGATCCTTTATAAGAATCTGGATATTTTATCGCAAATAAGGTGATGATAAATACTAATAGAAGTAAACTGATCAGAACAAAAATCCGTATACTGATATTACTCGGTATTCGTGAAACTAGAAAAGTAATTTCTTCCGAATTAGGCTGTGGCTGTCTCTGTATGTAATTTCTCGGCTCCATTTAAAACGTTTATTTGACTTTCAAAAAGCTTATAATAATGTCCCTTTTGATTCATAAGGGTCATGTGATTTCCTCTTTCTATAATCCTACCGTCTTTCATTACGATAATCTGATCTGCGTTCATAATGGTACTTAAACGATGAGCAACAATTACAACCGTTTTATTAACGAATACTCCGGAAAGGGAATGAACAATATTTTTTTCATTGATTGAATCAAGTGCATTGGTCGCCTCGTCCAGAAAGATATATTTCGGATTTCGGTATAAAGCTCTTGCTATAAGGATCCTCTGCTTTTGTCCACCACTTATTCCCCTTCCGTTTTCACCAATTTTAGTTTTGTATCCCAAAGGCATGTTCTCAATCTCTTGCGTCATGTTGGCAATAGCAACGACATCTTTTAGCAGTTTGTAATCAATATTATTTGTGTTGAGGACAATATTATTTAATACCGTATCATTAAATATCTTACCGTTCTGGAAAACACTTCCACACTGATCTCTCCAGTTAGAAATACTTATATTCTTATAATTCATCTCTCCCACTGTGATATCACCGGCAGAAGGTTCATACAATCGCAGTAAAAGCTTTAGTATTGTAGATTTGCCACTACCGCTATCCCCCACAAAAGCAGTAGTCTTTCCTTCGGGGACAACGAAGTTCAGATTCTGTAATACGTACGGCTGGCGGGAAGAGTACTGAAAGTATACGTTTGAAAACTTTAAGGTTCCCGAGGAAGGCAGTGTAAAGCTGTTATTTTCACAATTATCTTCTTCGGGCAAACTTTTGATCTCGCGAATTCGGCTAAAGCTCAATTTCGCCATCTGAAAACCCAGAAAAAACTGAACCAGTTGCTGAATCGGGCCATTCAACATTCCCAGTATCATTTGAATGGATAAAAGCTCTCCAAGGGTCATTTTAGCATTAATCACAAGCACTGCACAATAGAAGGTAATTGATACATTCTTAAGATTATCAATAACCTGTGCTCCCACATTCTGCCTGTTTGTAATGGATTGCATCTGCAGATTCTGTTTAAAGATTTTGGCCTGTATTTCGTCCCATTTCAGTTTTCTGGAAACTTCATAGTTATTGATCTTAATTTCCTGAATATTATTAATTGTTTCAATCCAGAATCCCTGGTCCTTACCCATTAAAGCAAAATAATTCATATCAACCTGTTTCCGGGCTTTAAAAAAAAGAAATATATAGGTAAGATAAATTGCAGTACCTGCTATAAAAATGAGGAAAACGGGAATGCTGTAAATCACAAGAACAAAAATGAAAGCAGAAAATGATAAAAGGGAAAAAATAATATTTAGAGAATTTCCCATGATAAAACTTCTTATTCTTTCATGGTCATGGGCCCGCTGCAGGATGTCTCCAGGATGTTTGTTCTCAAAAAAACTGAAAGGTAGCTTTAAAAGCTTCGATAGATAATCTGATATAATATTAACACTTACTCTGTTTGAAACCTGCAGGATGATCCAGTCCCGTATAATTGTTGAAAAAAAAGAACAGATAATAAGCGCCAGATTAGCGATCAGGATCATCTTAATAAACTGTAAATCCCTTTTGTTCACTCCGATGTCAATTACAGACCTGGAGATAAACGGCAGAAATAAATTCAATCCCGTAATTATAGTCATCACTACAAGTAATAAAAACAGTATTTTTTTGTAGTTTGAAAAATACCTGAGGAAATCGAACAGCGTATTCTTCTGCTCAATGACTTCTTCAATATGGACAGTTTTAAAGTTATGGGCAGGTTCAATCAAAAGGGCAATCCCCTTTTCGTTGTCTTTTTTCCATTTCCTTTGAAATTCATCCAGCCTGTACACAACCTTCCCCCTTGCCGGATCCGATATATAAATCTTATCTCCCTTAATTCGATAGATAACAACAAAATGACTTTCACCCCAGTGAAGAATCGCGGGTAGATGAACCTGTGATTTCAATTCCTGAAAAGTACAACGTACTGCGTGGGACTTGATTGCGATTTTTTCGCAGGCATATATCAGGTCAGCCAGAGAGACTCCCTCCTTTGTTATGCTGCATAAATCCCTCAGAAATTGTAACGAATAATATCTTCCGTAATGTTTGGCTATTATCCTCAGACATGTTGGACCACAATCCATTTTATCATACTGCCTTTCGTGCGGAAAGCTTTTGATCATTAGTTTTTTTTGCAAAATAATAACCTCTAAGAATATAAAAAAAACCGTAACTCAACAATTAATAGAATGTTCACAATCCATTCACACCCGTGCAATTTTTATGTTCTAGTTTTGACATCAGTTAAATGAAACGATTGATGAGAACGAAGAAATACATTATAATTGTGGCAGCTGGTGAGGGTAACAGAATGGGCGCTGAAAACGCAAAACAGTTCCTTCCCCTTGATGGTAAGCCAATTCTAATCCATACCATCGATACTTTCTTAAACCACCCCACTCTTATTTTTGACATAATCCTGGTTCTTAATAACTCTCATTTGGACATGTGGGACAAATTATGCCAGCAATACTATTATCTCAAGCCCATTAAGATTGTCACCGGAGGTAGGGAAAGGTTTCACTCCGTGAAGAATGCAATTGACACCATTACCGATCATGAATGCTATATCGGAATTCACGATGGTGTCAGACCATTCGTAAGCGAAACGGTAATTGAGCGCGCTTTCTCAGAAGTAATTGAACATGATGCTGTTGTTCCCGTTGTGGCTATGATTCCTACTATAAGAATGACAGATGGTGAAAATAACCGGAGCATGAACCGCAGCGATTTTAAAGTTGTTCAAACACCCCAGGTCTTCAACTCTGAAATTGTAAAAAGAGCTTATCAGACACCCTATCAACCAACTTTTTTTGATGATGCCACAGTGGTTGAGTTTAACGGATATACCATAAAACTTATTGAGGGCAATGAGGAAAACATAAAAATAACACTTCCCATCGATTACCTTACTGCAAAAGCCTTACAAAAAACAAAACTAATACATGATATTTCAAATTAAAGAAGGAGCCGTGTACTCCACTTCCGGCAATGATACAGTTGAAATCAGTTCCAATATAACGGAATCACCTTATGATCAAAATTTCCACAAAGATAAATATGGGTTTGAAATGTCTCCGACAGACATTAAGAATTACGCCGCCCACATTTTTATTTGGGACTATATTTTAAAAAATGACATAACAACACCCTGCATTATTCTGGAGAATGATGTTAAACTTAAGCATACATACGAAGAACTCTGTACAGACATCGATTCCCTTGAAAATGAGTGGGATCTAATCATTCCATACAATAAATTGCAAGAGGATACCATCACCAGAAACGAGATATTCCCAAGCAGACTGGGCTATTATTGGGGCAGTTATATCTACGTCATCAATGGAAAAAAAATCACATCGATGGACTGCTTAAAAAGTATTAAACAGCCAATCGATGAAGAAATACTGGAGTGTTCCTTTAACAACTCTTTAAAAACACTTGTGATTGACACCGGCTGGTTTGAATATGATGAGGTGAACTGCCCTATCTATAAAAGCAGAGGATCGTTTTTTATTGAGAAAATAAAGAAGATTAATCTATGGGAAGAAAGACATAAAGAACAGGCAGTAGAAATACTCAAATACCTGGGTGAAAAAGCAAAGGAACTTGATTTGAGCCTTTTTGCTCATGCAGGAACGCTTCTGGGGATCATAAGACATAATGATATTATGCCATGGGATGATGATATAGACTTATGCATGGATGAGAATGAAATTGAGCTTCTACTGCGTGCAGTGGAAAATGACAATATGATCAAATTTACAAAGCGTATCTGGCATAAAACAGGATCTGAGTATTACAAATTTTTCTATAAAGATGGCGAATACAAGGAAGGTTATGATTACACATTTCCATTTGTGGACATCTGGCTGCTTTTTCACAAAGAAGAAAATTTATATATTACTTCAGACGGGTATGAGGTACCAACTACCGATTACTTTCCGGGAAAGGCTTATGAACTTTATAAAGCTCCTATTCTTGTTCCCCATAATCATGAATCAATTCTACAAAAAATGTATAAAAATTGGGACAAATACATTAAAGTTTTCTCATGGTCTCACCGCAAAAAAGAAAACTGCATTGATAGTATTATTGCCCCTATCCAGACTGACGGCAATGGCCGGCTTATTAACCAAAACTAATAACCTTTTTAAAATTTAAATACATGAGAAACTCGAAGGTACTCGAGCTCAACAGTACATTGGAACTGTTGACAGAAAATGAATTGTATGCATTCAAGGGAGGTCTTGAAGGCGGACAGAGCGAACATGAAATTCCGGAAGTTATTATTACTGTTCCCGGAGGAGATGATGGCGGCGGTAATGATCCCGGCGGGAACGATGATGGCAACCCTCCAACCTGGGATGATGATGATCCTCCTTATGGGGGTGATGGTGATGACCCGTTTCCTCCCGATGGAGGCGGTGATCCAGATGGTAGTAACCCAAGTGAGGCTGATGGAATTCTAGAAACTCCTACAGCCAGAGAAGTCCTGTGGCTACTTTTAAACACATCAGGAGCAGATCGTGATAAAATGCGACATAACGCAGCCTTAGCAGCTCAATATGGAAAAGGACAGGTTGACAACGTCTATGATGCTTTAAGACATGCCATGTGGTCAGCAATGGATGCCGCAGATATAGGGCTGGATAAGGCTAAAGAATTTCACACTCTTCATGAAACCGTAAATCCAGGAAACGATAATACAATGGACCTGCATAATAATGATTGGGGGTTCAATTGGTTTTCCCAGCACGGAAATCCTGATAACAACATGCAGCAGTTCATCAATGACTTTAATGCAGCAGTAGCAAGCGGACAAATACAAACCCATCCATAAAATGAGAATAAAAAGGCTAAATTTTTTGATTCTAATACTATTAGCATCTCTTACATTTTCCTGCCATGCACAGACCAACACGGAATGCTTAACAAAGCTTGAACAAAAACTTTCTCCTAAAATTAATACAAATAACAAAGTAGGTGAAATAATAAACGTTCGAGATGAAGTAAACTGTTTCGACTGGGATACATTAGTCGTACAAATGGCAATAAACCCTAAAGAAATGACTGAGCAAGCGCTTAGCATTAAAATTCCACAAAACTACGACTACAGTTGGGAGAGTGATAATACAGCAATGCTGTTATTTTTAAAAGGCAACACTGTTGTCCACTATATTCTTCAGAAGCCTACTGTTGATAAGCAGACTTTTGACGCTGCCCAATCGATCAAAGCATATGATTTTCTGAAGCTGGTGAACAACTCCGGAGATAATGCATACGCAAAAATTCCAAAGGAGAAAGCTGTTTTTGAAACCTATCAAATTTATTATCATGATGCAAAAGGTCAAAAGACGAGCAATCCAAAATTTGGTCTTGGAATAAGGGTGAAAAGTTAGAACCACAACAAATTACTCGCATTCTTTTTGTTTTATTAGGCTGTCTCCAGACAGCCTTTTTTAATGATTCATTCCGCCTGAAACATTAATCTATTAGTGTTGATCTTTCGTTAATTCTGGTGAAAGGATAAGCCTTTTTTTAACAACTCAAATTGGAGGAGATTCTCATACATTGATTTCCCTTCTACATAAAAGACTTCTTGATTTCCAAACGTTTATAAATTGCAGTGAGAGTGTATCATAATATTTGAACAAAAACCAACCTTAGTTACTCGAATCTGTATTTTTTAAAATGATTAACTTTTTGATGTTATTAATGCTCCCAAGTTCTATGCAACATTAAATGGAACCAGCTCCCATCAACATACAGAACCGGATTTTATTCTGTATCTAAATAATTTATATCTTCATAAGTGAGACATTCTTTTAAAATCTCTACAACAAAATGCACCTGTAAAAACCATCGAAGCAACATTGTGAAAAACAAGACAGTAAGCGAATACCCAAATGAAGAACTCATCAGTTATGAGAAGAAAATTAAAATTAATACTATCATGCTGGGTGTTGCAATCCTCTTATTATTCCTGAGTAATATATTCTTAACATTCAAACGGGGATTTAGTGTTATGAGTGCCATTCCTATCGATTTGGTTCAATCCTCATTCTGATTATCAATAACTGGAACCAGTTAAAAAAAGAGAAGGCAAATAGAAATTTATAAAGATAAAAGTTCAGGTTCAGTGCATTTATCCCCGAAGCCTGATGGCTAGTGGTCAATGAAGTGCCCAGATTGGCCATTCATCATTAAGACTTCTAAAATGCTAGTACTAACAGCTTGAACCAGCTCATCCTGATCGTCAACCGGAACAAAATGATGATTTTTAACATGTCCAAGCTGCCCATCTCTCCCTCCAAAACCAACTATATATACTAAGGGACAATCCAGATTAAAAATTTTAGAATTGATCGCTGGCTCAACTAGTAATGAAACATCGAAAATCGCATCCCTGTAATTATCTGTATCAACATTATCAAGACTGATATCATCACTGCACGTAAAAGATGTAATGATACCTTTTACGGTAATAATTTCATCTCCTATCTCATAATGAAATTCAAAAGTTTTATTAATTTCTTTCATAACAACTTTTTAATAAAACCGATTTATATAAGTCGGGCTAAAGCACAATTTTTAAAAAAACATAAGGAAAGAAAATTGCACAAAGAACTTACTTTTTGTTCTCCTTTTCCAAGCGCGGTTTCGTGAAACCTTGATGCGCGCCTTCCAATATTCCATGCCCGTACTTATTTATCTGAATACTTAGAGATGACCTTTTTCAGATCTATTCCTTTCCCTAGGACAGATTTAAATATATCTCCTTCACTCGACAATCTTTCCAATGCATTGAAAATATGGAAATCACTCATTTTAAGGCCTTTTTTAATTTCATCCCAATGCAGTGGCATCGAAACCGTTGCTCCAGGTTTTGGACGGACGGAATAAGCCGATGCAATAGTTGCGTGTGGCCTGTTCTGCAAGAAATCAAGATACATTTTGCCTTTACGGTCCTTGATGGTCCTTTCTAAGCTCGTAAACTCCGGAATCTCTTTATGTACCAATGTGACTATAACGCGGGCAAATTCCTTCGACTGTTCATAAGTATATTTATTTCCCAAAGGAATATAGATATGAAGTCCTGTCGATCCGCTTGTTTTGCAATAAGATTCTATTCCCATGTCATCTAAGATCTGCTTAGTGATCTGCGCAGCTTCAATGACCTGGTCAAAAGAGTTTTTGTCAGGATCAAGGTCGATAATGCAGTATGTTGGATGGTCAGGCTTCTTAACCGTACTGTTCCATGGATTCATTTCAATACAGCCAAGGTTTGCCATATATAGCAAAGTAGCCTCATCTTTTCCGACAAGATAATGTTTGTCTTCCTGATCGATCTCACTTTTATACAGGTAGGTCTCTGCCCAATCTGGTGCGCTATCGGTCACATTTTTATAATAAAAGCTCTTTCCTTCGATACCATTGGGAAAGCGGTTCATACTTTGAGGGCGGTCTTTTAGATAAGGCAGAATAAAGGGCGCTACCTGGTAATAGTAATTGATCAGATCGCGTTTAGTAATTTTTTCTTTCGGCCAAAAGATCTTATCCAGATTGGTAAATTTCAGTTCACGTTTATTGACGGTCTTCACCTGCGTTTTATCTTTTGGATTCAATAAAGTTTTACGTTTCATCTTTCCTTGTGGTTTAACGATATTGTCAGTTTTCTCATCAATAATCTGCTCCGTTTCAACTTCTTTTTCCAGTACTATTTTCTTTGGATTTTTGTCCTCCCGCATGCCTTCAAAAGATGGATGTCGCATTACGCCGTCACTTGTTATTTCCGTAAAGTTAACTTCACAGATAAGTGTAGGTTTAAGCCAGGTAACCGACGCATGAGGCGGGTTAGGACGAAACCGTGATGGCTTGTTGACATCCGGCTCTTCCGAAAAAGGTGCCTTATCGGTAATCAGAGGTCTAAACTGATCCATCATTTCCTCCTGCATTTTTGCATTAAAGCCTGTGCCCACTTTTCCTGTATAGATTAGTTTCTTGCCTTCATAAACACCGACAAGGATACTACTGAAAGATTTGCTGGAATCGTCGTTCAGGGTGAAACCTCCAATCACCACTTCCTGTCTCTTATTAGCCTTGATCTTAAGCCAGTCTTTTGTCCTGACATGGGTATGGTAAAGACTATCCTTCTTCTTGGCCATGATACCTTCCAGCCCCATCTTCTTTGCAGCTTCCAGAAATTCGATTCCTGAGGCATAGAATGGTGTGCTTATTTTGATGAGATCATTCTCAGGTAGGATTTCTTTCAGTACAGCTTTGCGCTCACACAAGGTCAGATCCGTTAGGTCTTTTCCGTCATACCAGATAATATCAAAAACATAGTATAGTAATATCCCGTCTGACTCACTTCGCCAGTTTTGCAATGCTCCGAAGTCGGCCTGACCATTCTCACCGACAACCACGATCTCACCGTCTATAACGGCATTTAGCTTAAGCTCTTTGAGCACATCATAAACGGGATAAAATTTCTCGTTAAAGCTTTTGTCATTGCGCGACTTTATCTCAACTTTTCCACCTTTTACAAAGGAAACTGCACGGTAGCCGTCCCATTTGACTTCATACAGCCATTCTTTATCATCAAACGGCTTGTCCACTAGTGTGGCCAGCATCGGCTCAACATGATCATAAAAGGCTTTTTTAGGTGCACTCTTTAAAACCTTTGATACATCAATATCAACATTTTCCTGCTTTCCAGGGTTTAGCTGCTCCTCAATGAGCTTTGCAGCGTGTTTTTCACCCGCAGGCTTATCTTTGATTGTGCTTTCCTTTTTCACAATCTTTTTCCCATATACTTTATCCGGAGATTTTTCCATCTGGGCTATGGTCTTTTTGGAAAGAACAGATTTGTCTTTTAAAGTAATATCTTTCGTAGTTGCATATTTATCATCAAGCTTCATCAGCAGCCAGCCATTCTCTCCTCTACCATATGCTTTTACCAAGGCGAACTCTCCCTTGAGTTTTTCACCGTTAAGTTTAATTTTCAGCTTGCCCGAATATAACTGGTGCAATAGATTTTTTTCCTGTTTCTTCAGATCACCTTCCACAGGCTCCGCCGGCTCATAGGTTCCTTCGTCCCAGACAATCACAGTTCCACCTCCGTACTGTCCCTTTGGAATAATCCCTTCAAAGTCCCTATAATCATAAGGATGGTCTTCAACCATCATAGCCAGTCTCTTGACATCCGGATCAAGGGAAGGCCCCTTGGGAACCGCCCAGCTTTTAAGCACACCTTCCATTTCCAAGCGAAAATCGTAATGAAGATGGGAAGCATCATGCTTTTGAACAACAAACCTTAATTCCTTGCCAGAAGGTTTACCACCGAATGGTTCGGGTGTTTTTTCCGCTGATCGTTTTTCACGATATTTTTCTAAAGCCATAATACGTCTTTTAATTGATTGGATTTTAGCGCATACGAATTCCACCGTAATCAAAAAGTACGGCTAATTAACTGTCAATGTAAGTACGGCTATTTATTGTGGCGCTTCTTGAGGTACTCCTCCAATGTTTTACGATCGTTGGAACCTGTAGCTTTAATGGCACCGACCACAGCTTGGGAGGTTACCCCCATCTTAGTCTTGAAATATTGGATTTCATAATTTTCTGATCCACTGACCTGGTTGCGGTCCTGCTTTCCTTTCCTTGATTTATTATCTGCCATGATTTAATATTTAAGTGATTTATCTTTGGTAACTTAAAAACTGCAAATATTACGCCGTTGACACACAGTTTGTTAACGAGAACATTATTGAATACAAGGTGATTGGTCAAACCATGTTAGTTTCAATTTATCTAATAATAGATCTGACGCTCCTTTAGATGGATGATTTTCTGTGCCTCCATTTTCTTTATCGTTCTGATAACAGTTTCTACCCGTAATCCCGTGAGATTCGCAATTTGCTGTCTTGTCAGCGGCATATGGTAACCATATCGCTCTTCCTCCATGGCACATTCTTTATAGTAGTCCAATAAAGAAGTAATCTTTACAATCGGATCCGTAGAAGAATTGTTAAACAGCATGGTATATTTGTAATAAAGCCGGTCCGAAAGGTGTTCCAGGAGCTGGGAAGAAATTTCCCTATTACTATTGACCAGTTCCAAAAAACTACTTTTAGCCAGTTTTATAACTGTACAGTCGGTCTTTGCCACGGCATTCATTGGATAATTCTTGTCTCCAAACAAGAGTGATTCGCCGATACTGTCCCCTTCGGAAAGTATATTTAGAGTAAACTCTCGGCCATCATCATGGTAGTTGTTCAATTCTACTGTCCCGCTACAGATCTGAATAAAGAAATGCGGTATGTCTCCATTCTGAAAAATAATCTCTTTAGCAGGATAGTGTTCATAAAATGCTCCATGCTGGAGCAATACATTTTCATCAGTGATCATACTAACAATATTTATTGGGTTAATAAACATCTTAGAATAAAATCGGTCTGTTGCCAATGCAAAAATTAAACCATTTAAGCTTGTTTTATTGGGTTATTACATGTTCATCTTCCCGCTTCGTAAAAAATCAACAATTAACTAGCTAACAGGTTATTACCTTCTATTATAAGCAATTTACACGCTTGGCGCTAAAATCATATCCAAATGGATGAGATTGATCAGCGGCCTTCCTGCTCCTTTTCAATCCACATAAAAGTAACAGTTGGTTAGCGGTATCAACTGTTGAATGGATTCACTCGGAAATCATGGACGAACTGTTGGTAACTGAACCTGCTATAAACTTTGTTAATGCGATTAACAGATTCGCAGCAAGAGCACTGTAGATTGATTTTTTATTGCCGGTCATTAGTAACTATAAAAAAATGACCCTACTCTGATCTACGGCAGTTAAAAAAATGCAAATATGACGCCGTTGCTTACATGCCTAATTCATCATGATCAGGTAAGCTGTCCATTATTTCACATTATTTATTTACTAATAGAACGATCATATACCCTTCATCAATCAGCTATTAAAACTGTCCCTGATTAACTGATGAACATCGGAAAGCTTATAATATAATTTACCGCTTATCGTATAATATGGCAGTTTTTTGTCTGACCGGTAACGCTGTAATGACCGTGAACTAATCTTAAGCATCTGAAGTACGTCCTGGTTATCCAGTAACTGCTCACCATCAATAGAAGACAGTTCATTTTGTTTTTTATTTATTTTTTCATGAAGGATATCAAAACGAGTCATAATTCTCTCCATCCAAGCCATAAATTCTATTCTGTCAATATTCATGATATTTGTTTTTTATGAGTAGAACAAAGTTTAGGCTTTACATATAAATTCCTTCGGTAGACATTCGTAAGTACCGAAAGATTTTATGCTAAAAAATAATAGAAGTTAAATTCAGCGGTCTGAATCCAAAAATGCCTGATTCAGATTATCATTTAAAAGCTGAAGAAATTTAGTCCGGTTTATTTTACGGTTCTTGATTTCATGCAGGGTTTTATAAAAATTCCCCAAACTGACATTCAGCGATCTTTCAGTAAAGCGTATGACCTCACTAAATTCAATATTTCCACCGTTAAAGCAGCGTGTTTGATGAAGGGCATATAAAAGTTCAACCAATCCAGACTTTGAAGAAGACCAATCCAATGGAGACTGATCATTTATCTTTTCAAAAACATATCCTTCGGCTTCGCTTATAGATTTCAAAAGATATTTCTCCAGTCGGTCGTTAGCCAGAATCTGGGCGACCAAGTGGTCATGGGAAGTAGCGAACTTTTCATCATAGTTATACAATCCCGATTCAAGCTTTGTTTTAAGGTCAAATTGACTGCGGACAAAATATTTGTGATCCAAAAATGCAGCTTTTCTCCTGTAATACTCATAAAAGTCAATATGCTCCTGATAAAAATTTTTCAGGACTTCCAATTCGCAATGATAGTACTCTTTAACACTTAATTGTCCCGCATTTGGTTTTGCCGCCTCAATGGATAACAGTCTTGAATAATAGATAAATCGTGAAATAAAAAGAGGCTTGAGTTGCTTAAAGAAATAGATTTCATCCCCTGCTGCCGAAAACTCGAGGATAACTACCATTGATTTAATATCTCTAATCGCAATATCAATTTCCATTAGCGATTTTTCGCAGCATCCTATCCTATCTTCACTATTTTCAAACTCAATCCTGTCCAATTTTTTATCCAGCAGGGCTAGTAATTTCTCACACTTTTTAAAAAACAACTGAGGTTCCATATTTTTTTACATAAAAAGATACAAAAATAAAATCGGTCACCTCTCAACCCATATATTATCAACTTATTATTCAACCCCCTGTTCGATTTTCCTGGTAAATTCAACGGGGCTCATCTTAGTCATTTCCAGAAACAATTTTGAAAAATTTGATCTATTGGAGAATCCGCATTCTCTGGAAATATCATCAATAGCATATTTTCGCCAAATAGGATCATTGGTCAGCATTTCTTTAGCATACATAATTCTCAGCCGGTTAATGTAGGTATTAAAATTGCAGCCTTTATGCTCATTAATAATCGCAGAGAGATACGCAGTATTGGTTTTGAGCTTCTTAGCCAATTGACTTTGTGTTAATCCTTTTTCAAGATAAAAGTTCTTTTCTTCCATAAGCTGCAGCTTATTTAAAATATCCGCAACCAGGTGTTCCGGCAATTTGAAAGATTTAACGGAATTGGTTTCATGAGGCTCTTCATCAGAGATTTCCATCACAGCCTGAGTCCTCACCAACTCTCCTTTTTTATTTTTCCATATTCTTTGATAACCAACTCCAGCAATCACTAAAAGCCCAATCAGACAGAATGCTGCTACGGCGTATCCGTAACGTGAGGTATTTTCTAATTTTTTCTTCGACTCAATCAATGCTTTTGTATCATATTCCTTATGAATCTTAGTAGACAAATACTTAAAATCTGCTGATAATATTTTATCAAATTTCAATAGCTGATTCGTATAATAAAGTTCTTTTTTAGGGTCTGCATTATTTCTGTAATAATCAATAAGCAGTTCATACGTTTCTCTGGTCGCAGGCAATACAAAACTGTTTTGCTGAAAGATCGAATCTACTTTTTTAAGATAACCGATACCCTGCTGATCCCGGTTATTCCTGAGCAGAATTTTTCCTTTTAAATAATAAATAACCGAAGCATTCGTAAAATCATTCACTTTTTCAATACCGGCTAGTGCCGTATTAAAATCTGCCAAGGCTTCCTGATCATTTTTTTCCAGGTATTCCAGTATAGCTTTCAGTTTATAGAAGTAGCTTCTTTCAAGATCAAAATCCTTATCATTAGCAGACTGCTGAAGACCTTCCGATACCAATGGTTCAGCATCCTTATATCTGGACAGGAGTATCAAACATATACTCATCTGATTCAAACTGTTCAGGTATCCTCTTTTCCGGTTATGGCGAAGATTGGGCTGTGTTTCCGGAGCGTCAGGTTTATTATAGTACTGGCGGCATTTTGAAAAGATTTTATAGGCTTCTTCATAATATCCCAGGTAACTTTTAACGACTCCTATATGATACAGATTCTTATGGTACAGGTATGAGTCTTTAGAGTTTTCCAGATAAGTCCAGGCTCTCAGGTATTCATCCAAAGCTTTTTGGTATTTCCGCAGTGTAAAATAATAGATACTTCCTTTAGTTAAGTAGGCATTACCGATTACATCAGAATCCTTTGCTAAGATAGCGGCCCCTATTACACTGTCCGCATACATAAGTTTTTTTTCTTTGCTGAAATAGACTGCATCCCGGTAAGCCTGTGAAAGTTCTTTATAATCTTTTACTTTTTTCGCTTCCCTGATATAAGCATCAACAAATTCCATGGCATGGCTGTCATTTTCATCAAAATTATCATACCGTGCTCTATAGTCTGAAAATTTCTGACCACTCATTAAAACACCAATACACATGAAAAGAAATATTGCTTTTTTCAAAACGGAAAAAGTTTTATTAATAAATTTTTAAGATCTGATGAATATTATTCAAAAGTACGTAAAATGAAACAGGAATAAAACTATTTCAACACACAGGGAATTCTCACATCAACAAAAACCCAAAACAAACTTATGATTATCAGATTGTTAAACCCAAAACAAAGGCTGAATTAATTTACAAAACGACCATATATTTTTTATAAATCAGCCCAAAACACCTTTTTTTTCAGCAAATACTTGTCCTACATTCGTTCTCAGAATTCTAGAAAAAACCGGCCGGGATTATTAATTTTTAAATCCCAAATCATGAAGAACGCAATTTATATTTCTATGGGAATTATATTCTCATTACTGGTATTTTCCTGTCATCCGAACGATGTTGCTTCTACTGAAGACATGGAAGAAATGAATGGAAACATTCAAAACTACAATACTTTTTCAGCCAAGGCAGACAGTACTACTTATAAAGATACTGATCCGCCTAAAGACCGTGATCACTGGAGACCTGTGGAAAACTATAATGAGAGGAAATGAGCGTCGAAGTTAAACTACCTGTCACCGCAGCATCCGGAAAGCTATGTCCAGTCAGCGGAGTTTGGAAAAACAAAGGAACTTTTACCACAACAATACCTATTTCGGAGAAAACAACGATGCCGGAATACTGCGGAGTAAAGGTTATATGGATCTTATTATATCAATGCTGAACTCATTACCATGAAAAAATTAATTCCTTTAGTACCGACAGCGGTTACCTATTTTTTTGTATTGTTATTTATCTACGCTTCGGTTAATAAGATTCTGGATTTTGAAAATTTCCAGGTCCAGATTGCCCAGTCTCCGCTTCTTACCGCATACGCCGGTCCCATATCCTATCTGGTTATTGTCGTTGAATTATTGATTGTCACGCTGCTGCTGATTAGAAGTACACGGTCTCTAGGCTTGCTTTTCTCCTTAGGAATAATGATGAGTTTTACTGTTTACATTTATCTCATCTTACACTATAGTGAATCAATCCCTTGTTCCTGCGGAGGCATTCTGGAAAAGATGGACTGGAAAGAACATCTCCTATTTAATATAGCATGCGTAGTATTGGCCGTCATTGCTCTCCTCTGTATCTATTGTAAAAGAAGATACCGAAGGAAGGTTTATTTACAAATAGCTTTAATGATTTTTATAAGTTCACTGCTTGTTATCCTGCTATACATAAGTTCTGAAAATACAGTTAGAAAAGAAAATAATTTTACCCGCCGTTTTCTCGCTCATCCTATTATCCAGGATAAGGTCCTGGATCTGGATAATGAGCACTATTATTTTGCAGGAAACAGCCGGGGAAAAGTATTTCTGGGGAACGCTTCTTTTCCCCTACTGCTCACTACTATTGAAAGAGCTTTTAAAACACCGGAATCACAGAGAATACATCCTGACCGTACTGATTTCAATTACACCAATTTACAGTTCAAAGTATCAGGACCTTATTATTACCTGTATGACGGCAGCGTTCCTATTATCTACAGAGGAAAAATAAAAGACTCTTCAGCACATACCATCAGCTATAATGAGGTATACTTTAATCAGCTGGCGGTGATAGATTCTTCTCATTTTGCGCTAAGAATCCGGAGCAGTGAAACAGGAGAATATGAGTTGGGACTGCTGGCTCTGAATAAACATCCTAAATTCAGCTTATCTGAGAAGCTACTGCAAAAACAGATTGACGGAATATTCGATGCAGACGGCCAGCTGGCCGCTGATCAAAAAAGCGGAAATATTATCTATATGTACTCTTATAGAAATCAATTTCTGATCATGAATAATGGTATGCAGTTAAAAGACAAGATGAAAACCATTGATACCATTTCAAAAGCACAGGTTGAGCCTGTTAAGCTTTCAGACGGCACGATGAAGCTAAAGTCCCGCCCCTTAAAGGTTAACTCAGCAATTACCACAAACGGCCCCTTTCTGTTTAACCAATCCCACTTAATGGGAAAACATGAACCCAAAGAACGCTGGAAAAATGCAACGGTAATCGACATTTACCGTACAGACCGGCAGGAATATGCAGGGAGCTTTTATATAGACCATATTGATCACAAACCTGTATCCCAGATTATGGTAACCGATCAATACCTGTATGCTCTTACCGGAAAAAAGCTAGTCCGTTATCGATACAGAACAAGCAATGTAAAATATTTTACGACAGGGGAAGCTGAAAACCTGAACAAAGAGTAAGCAATCATTTACCAAAAACTTCAATTATTATGAAAAAGTTTCTAATTCCTGCCGCCCTGGTAATTATGGGCACAGGAGGTGCATTAGCATCAAACATCGAAAGTTCATCCAAAGTAGTTACTATTGGATACAGAGTCGGCAATTTCGGAGAGCCTACCTGTGTAGCGGTTAAAAACTGTGAAACGGTCAACACCGGGGTACTTTGTACCTACACCGATGCCACTGGCCCTCACAATCTAAAAAGAATGAGCGGTTCCCAGTGTTTCGGAGATTTGTTTGAAATTCTACCGTAAACCAACTTCCCATTAACAGAGAGAAGGATGCCACAAGGTATCCTTCTTTTTATATATCCCCAACTCCTGTACATCCAATAAAAATTCCCAACAAAAAGTACCACATTTGGTACTAATGGCAAAAAAATTGTAATTATTTGAATAAATATATATCGTATGAACAATACAGTAAAAATAGCATTGGCCTTAGCGGCAGGGAGCTCTTTGCTTTATATGGGCCTGCGAAAAAGAATCAAACAGAAAAAAGTATATCTCGCCCCTGACGGAAATACTTATAAGGAAAATCAGATTTACCGTACCTATGACAACAAACTCTATAAGAACGGTAAAGAATTCCATTATAATCTTCCGGATCAACATGATGAGCTAACCTCCAATATGAAAAGCATCAAAGTAAATAAGAACAGTCCATTGAATTACAGTATCAGTCAGAAAAACACTGCTTATCATCATAAAGGAGTAAGGCATCACTAGAATTAATCATAAAAATATTACACCACTAACCACAAAAAATAATATTATGAGAAATTTACTCTGGCTTATTGCAGTAATCTGCATTGTTGTATGGCTTTTAGGAATGCTTGGAATTATTCCTGGTATGAATACGGGCAGTTTAGTACATACCCTTTTAGTAATTGCCATCATTGTTGTTCTGATCAATATTTTTACCGGCAGAAAACCGCTTAATTAGAGAAACAATATACTGTAAAAGGATGCTTAAAGCATCCTTTTACAGTATAATATTATATTGGATCGTTAGAAACCTAATTAATAAAAGTTTACGAAGCATATATTTTCATATATCACCATCTATGCCTTCTATTCTTATCAGTTCAAATCAATAAGCCATTCATTGAAATATCCTTTTTGTTATATTTCAGTCTGTCGTTATTCTATTCAATAGTATATTAATCTTGGATTTTAAGATTTTTTTAAGTACCACATCTCACCAAATAGGCTGTTTAAGGCATGGCACTTGCAAAGTTAATACTACCATTCAAAAAATATACAGTATGAACAACCAAAAAACATTGTCAGTATTAAACGATTTACTGAACATTACAAACGACAGAATTCAAGGATTTTCTAAAGTTGAAGACAAAGTATGGGAGCAGTATCCTCTGCTAAGGGCAGACTATGACACCATGGTATCGCAGTCACATACTATGAAAAATCAGCTTACCAATCTAATAACGGAGAGAGGAGGTACACCTGATCAGTCAGGTTCTGCGGCAGGCGCAATTCACAGAGCCTGGATTGATGTAAAAAATTCTTTTTCGGCTGACAAAGCCGATACAACTATAGGAAATGTGGTATATGGTGAAAGTGCTGCTATTGACGCTTATCAGGATGCCTTAGACAGCGGTGATTTATGTCCGGAAAGTTCCAGAGTCGTACTTGATCAGCTTCACCAGTTAAAAGCTTCTCATGATAAATTTGAGAATCTTGAAGATTTAAAAAATTAAGAAAATATCCGCTTCTTAATGATGAGCAGAATTCTATTGCCAGGACAATAAGCCGGTAGATTTCTTTTAACCTAAAAATTAAATTATGTCAAAAAAAATTGCAATATTGGCCACACACGGCTTCGAAGAGAGCGAACTAAGCTCACCTAAAGATTATCTGGAACAGCAGGGATGGACTACACACATTGTAAGTCCTGAAACGGGAGGTATCAAATCCTGGGCAGAAAAAAACTGGGGCAAAGAATATCCTGTAGATCAAAACCTGGAAAATGCAGATGCTTCAGACTACGATGCTCTTGTATTACCGGGTGGAGTTATCAATCCCGATCAGCTAAGAACCAATGAAAAAGCTATTGCCTTTGTAAAAGATTTTTTTTCCCAGCATAAACCCGTAGGGGCAATTTGCCACGGACCTCAGATTCTCATTAATGCCGGCGTTGTCGAAGGTAGAGATTTAACCTCAGTCTACTCTATCAGCCAGGATTTAAAAAATGCAGGAGCCCGTTGGGAAGATCAGGAAGTCGTTGTTGATTCCGGGCTTGTTACGAGCAGAACTCCCAAAGACCTTCCCGCGTTCAACGCAAAACTGGTAGAGGAAATCAATGAAGGCAAACATTAGAATTATCAGGGATTTCAGCAATCTGGAATTGATATAGAATACTATGTTTACAACGAGTTATAAAAATATTTCAGATTTTTGAAATTTTACGCCCATATAAAATGGAAAAAGGATGCTAATCAGCATCCTTTTTGATTTGTTTGTCAATCCATGAAATACCCCTCTTTCCTTTCAGAAAATAATCCCACCAATCCTGTATTCTCAGTTCCAGATCTTTCTCTGCCTTTGAACCTGTGGTAAAAACATGGGCTTCTCCCGAATAAAATAATGCCACGACATCTTTTTTATTCTTTTTCAGCCCAATATAAAATTCCATGGTCTGGTCCCACACAATCCTTTTATCTTCCATTCCGGTCCATAAAAGCATGGGAGCATTGACTTTATGTACATATTCAATCGGATTATTATCCACATACAGTCTTTTATCCTCCGCGAAAGAAGCATGCATATTGTACTGCCCCTCTTCAAACTGCCAGTAAAAAGGAGTGGATGAAGTCTCATTATAAGAAAAATACATTCTGGTTAAATCACCGGCTCCTGCGCCTGAGATATAGGTCTTAAAACGATGGGAATGTCCTGCTATAAAATTCGTTCGGTAGCCTCCAAAAGAATGCCCTATCAATCCTACACTCGTAAGATCAACGCCTGCATGAGTCTTTAATGCATCCAGTGAGCTTTCCACACAGTCCAATGCCGACTGCCCTACTCCTGAAGGTCCGTTCGTAATATCCGGCAGATACACAAAATACCCTTCCTGCAAAAGTTTCCTAATCGAAAACCCCACCGGAAAATTATTCAAAGGGGATAAATACTGATTCGGATTCCTGCTCTGCACTTCATAGATATGAACGACCATTGGATATTTTTTCCCTTCAGTATACCCGATAGGATAATACAAAAGTCCTTTCATAGCTACTCCATCTCTACTGTTAAAACTAATCACATCCCTCCTTATCGACGCTGATATTTTATCATGTGCATTACTCTGAAATACAATATTCCCTTTTTCTTTTCCTATCTCCTTACTGACAATTCTAGGCGGAAAATGAAGACTTTCCTCTACATACACTGCCTTTTTTAAAGATTCATCCGTTTTATACCATGTTATATTCGAAGCTGAAGAAGCCATGAGTGTTTCAAACCTTCCTTTCTCCCATTTCAAAAAGGTTTTCTCAATCGTTCCTTTCCGGGTTACTGCCAGCAGTAACGGCGCATCTACATTCAGTATACTTTTCCTAAAATTATAACCCGACTCAGGATACAAATCGGTTTCATCTTTCGTTACCACCTTTACTTCATTTTCATGATCGATGTTAAGTGCAGTAAACTGTCCCTTATTTATTTCATACTTCCAAAGATCGCTGCTGTTTTCAAAAAATATCGTTCTGCTATCCGGGCTGAAATATGCTCTTGTCAAATCCTTCTTTTCCAGCATTATTTTCCTAAACGTCTCCGTATCTACCAGCACCCATAGTCCGTCCTTATTTTTAAATACAAAATGACTTCCACGGTCTGACACTGAAAGTTCCGCCTGCATGATACCCAGATCCTCATAGGTCTCTTTTTTACGATCATACAGAAAACCGTGAATCAGAGGAAAAAGGGTTGAATAATTCTGCAATTCCTCCCTGTTAAACATCAAAAAATAATCAGGATTATTCAGGCTTATTACTGTTGAAAAACGATCAGAAGGAACTCTCATCAACTTATTCCCATCTTTTTTCCATATCCAGTATCTATTGACAAATGAACCTTCCTGCTTGGCTTCCAGATTACCATCATTTCCATACCAGATATCAACCGTACCCTTTTCTGCCGGAACATGGATCATTCCTGTAATCATGATGGAATTTCCGTTTTGTATTTCGGTAAAACGCAGGTATTCTTCCTTTCTGACCTTATCGATATCAGGAAGCACCAGTTCCCCTCTCTTTGTATCCAGCAGCACAACCTTCTGAAGTGAACTGTTTGAGTCTCCTTCATCTGTTGCTTCCTCCTTAAGAATCAGAAAACTTCCTGAAGGTGTTTCTTCCATACTCCGGATCATGCCAGGCGCAGCATACACGCTCTCTACTTTATTACCGGAATACTTCATCAGCTGAGTCTCCCTGCCTGATTTTTTCACGATATACAATACAGATCCTGAATTGCTCACCCTGAAATACTGCACCCGCTCAACTTTCTCCAGCAGGGCGGATTTCGCATCATAGATATACAAAACACTGTCACTGGTCTGCAAAAAGTACTTATCGCCTTTCTCCATCACTCCACTCTGCAATACATTTACTGATTCACTACCCTCCCGGCCTGTCTTCAGTTCTTTCTGCATCCCGGTCCTCAGATTCCAAAGCAGCGCTTTTCCCTGCCCCAATGCCAGCAGCTGGTCACCTCTTACAAACGAGTACTGGTATTTTTTGTTCAGTGTGCCTATCAGGGATTTTACCCCTGATCTCCCGGTAGCCAGTACTACTGCCGAATCATAATTATTCCTGTAGACTTTTGTGGCTACTATCCACTTCCCTTCATCAGAGACTTTGTTAACGGCAATATTGTAAAATTTTGAACTTTCATCTTTCACTGAATCCTGCCTGACCTGACCATAACAGACCATCCCCATAAGAATGAGTAAAAGGATTATCAGTTTATTGATGTTAATAGCCATTATTCTGAGGTTTTAAATTAGGATTAAGCAATAAATCTTTCTGGGGAACCGGCCATAGACTATGATAGGGTTTCCAGTTTGGTTTTACCGCCTGCAGATCGCCAAGCCTGTTATTACGTTTTAGATCCAGGAAACGGTGTCCCATTTCGGTAAAGAACTCCCTCCTGTTTTCCAAAAGGATTTCACTCAGCAACACTTCTTTTGAAACCAATGCTAAAGCACTTAGTCCTGCTCTCTGCCTCACGGGATTGATATACTGCAAGGCTTCCCCAACTTTATTCTGTTGAGCCAGTGCTTCAGCGAGCAGTAAATACACTTCTTCCAGGCGGAACACTATAGAATCCTCCGTATCATTAATGGTAATATTTTTATACTTATTCACGCGGTACCAGGTATTTCCTCCTACGGTTACAGGAACCATCCACTCCTGCTTTCTAAGGTCACCCGCTTCAAATGAATTCATCAGACTTTCAGACAGCGCATAACCTGTGGGCACGGCCCCTGAAAAATAATACAGCATGGCTTCTTTCACAGGATCGCCGGAATTCGCAGGTTTCAACTGCCATATTATATGTTTTGAATCCTTCTGAAACACTTTTGACAGGTCATTCTGAAAACTATACAACGGGCTTCCCAGAATTGCTTTCAGCACAGTTTCAGCCTGAGCCCACTTCTGCTCCAGCATATACACTCTGGCCAGCATCAGTTCAGCTCCCTTACGGTTAGGATATACCCTTTCGGCATCCCTGTACTGATCCGGCAGCAACTCTCCACAGCGTACAAGATCGGCTTCCAGTCTTGACAGCACCTCTATAGATTCTACCCTTGACAGATACTGATTTACCGTATAATCCGTACTTACCGGGTAAGGAACCGCTCCAAAGAGCTGCTGAAGATAAAACAGCAGGATGTTTCTCACCAGAAGGGCTTCCCCTTCTATCCTGTTCTTTTCATTGCCCGGCAATGCAGATGCTCTGACACCTTCTATAATGGCATTGGCAGCGTAGATATGCTGATAGGCCGTAGACCATACCGAATACACCGTAGAATTGGTATCGGTCTGCTGGTTGTGATACAATGCCAGTACCCCATTGGTATCCGTCAAGGCATACGAATCCAGATCATCGGTATACACTCCAAGGAAAGCCCCCAGTGACTCCCCTGAGAGCGGTGAGTTATCCCTTAATCCTGCATACAACCCAGCCAGTGCCGCATTAGCGGTCTGAACATCCGCAAAGACTTTATCTTTCCCGATCTGATTGGAAGGCGTTTCCACTTCCAGCATCTTCTCACAGGAGAAAAGAAGCACACAAAACAGCAGGACCAGTCCCCTGTTCCTACAAAATCTCATCAACTTACAACATTGATTTATATTGATTTTAGAATTTTTCATTATTATTTTTTTAGCATTTATATTTTACAGTGTAATCAAAACCCCCATTGAATAGGTTTTTAAAGGAGGCAGATAGCCAATATTCCTGAACTCAGGATCAGGCCCGAAATACTTCGTAAAAGTCAGCAGGTTCTGCCCCTGAAAATAGATCTTCACACTTTTAAATCTTCCTTTTACCGGAACCTGATACCCCAGCTCCAGATTTTTAAGGCGGATGAATGAAGCATCAGATACCGCTGCCGTACTGTTCATAAAAAAGACATGAAGCTGATTCTTGATCCCGTTACTCCCTGAAGAATACGGCATATAGGTTCCGCCGGGATTCTCAGCGGACCATACATCCATTACTTCCTGAGGCTGGTTATTCATTGTTCCCGGTATGGGCATGATATTGTTATAATTCCAGTTTCTCTGTTTCACAAACTGAAAAAGAAATGACAGGTTCCAGTTCTTAAAGCGAAGGGTATTATTCCATCCCCCAAAATACCGTACTCCGATATTTTCCACAGCCTGCCTGTCATCGGGAGCTGAGATCTTCCCATCCCCGTTAAAATCTTTGAACCGGTACAGTCCTGTAGCCGGATCAATCCCCTCATATTGATAGACCTTTACCGATGTAATGGGCTGTCCTATGACATAGGTATTGGCATAGGTAGAACCTGCCAGCCCCGGAAAAGAAACCAGCTTGTTTTTAGGAAAACTGATATTGATCCCGGATTCCCACTGAAAATCACCTCCTGAAAATGGCTTAGCAGAAAGTTCCATTTCCCAGCCTGAATTCTCCACTACGGCATCCAGATTGGCCAGTACACTTGGAAACCCTGTTATGGAAGGAAGCTGATATCCCACTAGCTGGCTCGAAGAACGGTTCCTGTACCAAGCCGCAGTCAGGTTAATCCTATTCTTTAAAAACCCCAGCTCCAAAGCGGCTTCCAGTTTGGTGGTCTTCTCCCAGCTGTAATTAGGATTATACAGCCTTGAAGGATTCAGCCCTGCGGTATTGTTATACAGGTATTCAGAGAGGTCATACGTATCCAGATACCCATAATCTCCTATATTATCACTTCCGGTAGTTCCGTAGCTGCTACGAAGTTTCCCAAAGCTCAGCCATTTCATTTTTTTCAGGAAAGATTCCTGCGAGAATATCCATGCTGCTCCCACGGCCCCGAAATTCGCAAACTTGTTGTTCGGACCAAAGCGGCTGCTTCCATCCCGCCTTCCCGTTACATTCAGGATATACCTTCCGGTATACTGATAATTCACCCTTCCAAAGAATGCGGCATAGCGGTACTCTGTTCTGATCTGATCGGTAATGATCCTGGTCCTGGCTGCTCCTACATTCTCTATAAAAGCATTGCTCTCAAATCCAATCCCGACCATAGAGCCCTGCGTTCCTATTTCCCGCTGAAAGGTCGTCCCTACCAGTACATCCAATGCATGTCTCCCCTTCTTCATCTGCCAGTTCAGTTGAGGTTCGAGAATAAACGAAAAACGGTCCTGATTACTCTTGTACGACTGTGAACTCGCACTGGACTGCCCCTGATAGGAAGCAGGATTATACATGGTATTAGGCTTTAAGGACCTTTCATCAAAAGACTGATAATTCAATCCCCCACTGAACTTCAGAAACCAATGTTCGAGCAGTTCATACTGCATATTCATATTGGTTAAAAACTGCTTGTTCTCATAGGAATAAGAACTGTTATAGAGCCCTGCCGGATTGTTAAAGGTATTGTTCTCCCAGTTGAGGCTTCCGTCCTGCAGATACAAAGCCGGAGCATTAGGCACCATCAGGAAAGCCTGTCTGGTGATATCCTCACTCAGTACATTATTCTTCTGAAGCGAGAACCTGCTGGAAACACTGAGCTGAAAACGCTTATCTTCAGAACTGTGGCTGATATTGGCAGAAAGATTATCCGCCTTATACTTAAAGTCTTTTGAAAACACGGTAGACTGCTCATTATGTCCATAGCCCACCAAAAAGGAAGTTCTCTCATTCCCTCCGTTTAATGAAACATTCGCGGTAAAAGCATCTGCGGTATTTCCAATCAGCAACTTCCTCCAATCCGTATATCTCCCCTGATCCCACACTCCATTGATATCATACGCATTAGCCGGATAGGCAGAAATCCCGTCATTCTGATAAGCCTGCTTTCGCATCCTTAGATAATCCCCAGTCTTTATCATGGTAAGGTTATTGATCACAGAACTTACGGCGTACGAAGTCCCCGCATTTAATCCCAGATTCCCTGCTCCTCCTCCTGCACCAGCTTTCCCGCTCTTCCCTTTCTTCGTAGTGATCAGCACTACACCATTAGCTCCCCTTGATCCATAGATCGAGGTGGCATCTGCATCTTTCAGAATCTCAATACTTTCAATATCCGCAGGATTAATGCTATTCAAGGGATTAATACTGCTGGCTGGCAGTACCGCTCCTGAAAACTGGGAAGCCATTTCTCCTCCTACCGGAACCCCATCCACTACATACAGCGGATTGTTCCCCAAAGCCCGAAGACTGTTCTTTCCTCTTATCTGTATATCATACCCTCCTCCCGGCATTCCCGAGTTCTGCACAATATTCACTCCCGCTACCCTTCCCTGAGCCGCTGAGAGTACATTGGTGACGGGCTGATTTCCGATATCTTTAGCTGATACCTTTGCAATACTCCCCGTCCTCTCTTTATCACGAACTTTATAATATCCTGCATTAAGCACAATCTCCCCAATCCCCGTTACAGCAGGTCCAATGGTATCAGAAGCCTTATTAAGTTCATCCGATCTCTCCCCAAGAACAACATTCAGCACCCCTGGTTCCCCATCACCCCTCTCTCCAACATATCCAACCTCCGTTCTCTTCAACGCATATCCCTCATACCTGAATACCAGCACCGGACTCTTTCCCGACACCTTAATCTGATACCTCCCGGAATTTCCTGTTAAAACGATCTGATCTTTTCCTTCCTGAAATACTGAAACCCCGCGTAAAGCACCGGATTTCCCTGTGACGGTACCTGAAATCTCACGTACCTGTCCTATTGCTGAGCAAGACACCAGCAATGCTAACCCAAAAGCCATCTGAACATGACCCAGGCTGCAAAAGTTTTTTTTCATACTTTTGAATAAGTTTAATTTAATTAAGCACCCAGCTCTTTCCTACCAAGCGGTCAACTTATAGGGAAAGGGCTTTTTCTTTTATCTTTCTGTGGCTATTGTACCTTACATTTCTGTTATTTCTTAGCCTGTCATTTTTCTATTACCTATTACATTCTATCCCCTTACTCATTCCCTCCAACACTTACCCATCTTCATGAAGATGGAACCGGGACAAAGTCCAGCCGAGGACACAGCAAAGTCTCCTGTCCCAGTCCATCAAAAAAATCAATTAATATGAATATGAATAAAATTTGTGTTCCCGTAAAAGCCCTAAAGCCGCAATAGGTTGTACATTCCCATTGTAAAGTATCAGTATACCTCTATTTTGTAAAGCGAGCTTAGAATAAAAAAGATAATTGTAGAAAAGCAGAACTGCATTGAAAAAAAACGGCATGGGACTCTACATTATCCGATCTGAGGTACTGGTATACCCTACGTACAGATAAGAGAGCCCACGCCTAGGTCGTGAGCTTCCTGCTTATCATCTTGTACGTTAAAAATTACCAGTTTTCAGATCAAGATTCTAAGCAATAGCTTCTAATATTTCGTTGAAGTATTGCAAAGTTACATTTATTGTAACCTATTTTACAAATATAAAGAAAAAAAGAATATCATTCGTTATAGCGAACAGTAAATTTCAATTAAATCTCTTGTTTTGAGTAATGAATATTGTGGATATGCAAAACAAAGATGTTTTAAACAGAAAAAATGCTTTAGTAAATAAACATTTATGTAATTTTATTGAAAGTAAATTTCTTCGTGAATACTATGATCAAGAGGGAAATATTGTTTCACAAAATAAGTATGCTAAACTATGCGGAATTACATCTTCTACAATTTCAAAGTTGAAACTATCTGCAGGTTATGATGTTCCAATGTCGACAATTTATAATATACTTCGACATGAAAGATATTCATTAGAAAAATTCTTTAAAGAATTTGAAAATGCGAAAGGCATCAATATACCAGATTAAATGCAATCATCATTAGGTATCATTAATTAATCTCACTCAGTATAAAGCTACCCGCACGAATGTGATGAATCGAACAATATTGCGGATGTAAAAAAATTAGTTGATTTTGCCAGAACAGGACTGTCATCTTTTTCACAGAACCTTACAATTCATCACATACTAGTAAAATCCTTTTATGATTATTGGAGCTTTCCTCCTAAAATTGAATAAGAACTAAGACTTTTTTAGGTTATAAAACTATTATCAAATCAATAAATTACTAAGGTTTCGTAAAAATTAGTCTTCAATTTGGTTATCAATCAAATACATTTATATATATTTAAGATTAGTAAATAATTCTAAAACTCTACTCTATGTATCTATTGATTATTTCGATTGTCTTTTTACTATTAGGTTTTACTTTGCGTTATTGGATAAATCGAAGAAAATTTAATCGACGTGGTGTTGGTGGAATTGAAGAGTTTTCTAGTTATGAAAAAGCTACAATGTTGAGATATTTTGAACGATTTGGAAAATGGATTGCTTATATTTTAATAGCCATAGGTCTACTTTATTTATGGAGGTTTTATAGATATACATCATAAAATAAAGATCCGAAGTTTAGAAGGTAAAGTTAATTCAATTACATTTCCATCTAATTACTTTATAATATAATGAGATTTTTTTGTATTGCTAGTTTCAGGATCTTGCTTTGTAATAATTCCACTGGTCTTGAGTTGTTTTTAAAATCTATATTACTTCATTTATAAAAGTACTTTTGATATTTATCTCTATTTATACACTAAATACTTCTGCCGCGATTTTCAAGGAGTGACAAGAATATCTTCTAACGTATGAAGAACCGACTGTTCGGCGAGTTCGAGTATCATCAATAGGAAAAAGACATTCATTAATTACAAAAAACAAAAGATTAATTTACATACAGGTGAATGACTTGTTGTTCTATTAGTAGATTACAATAATTTATCATTTTTTGAGATTTTAGTAGAAATTATAATCGTTCGAGCTTGGCGAAAGTGGGGATTTTCATCATAGATGTTGATGTGCGGAACCAAACTTTGATTAACCATAAAAACTGTATGCGGACAATGAACCACCACTTTTGTCAAATGCCTGTAGCGGTAGGTTTTCTTGCAAAGCTAAAAAGGTTCTGTTCCATTAATATAGTGATGTCTGTCAGGAAATACTCTCAAAGCAAAGTCTGTTATTTCATTGAAAAATGTCTCAACAATTTTGATACTTTCGAGGCAGGCTTGGTGCGAAATAATTATTCTCTCGTTGTCATCAATTTCAAATGATTTGTTTCTACAAATAAAATTCTCGATTGTCTTTCTTTTTCCAAAGTCTGAAACAAGTCCGCTGTTATGAACTAATGAATTTCTAATCTCATAAAGTCCAACAATGTCTTGCCAAAGTATTCCTTGAAAGTTGAAGTCAGACTGCAATAGTTTGGAAGTAAATGTCTTGAATTTTTCAAGCAAGTCACCTTTAAAATTATTGTAACCAATTGATAATTTTTTATGTTTCCTAAAGTCTTCACAGTATGTATCGATTTCGGCTTCCAATAAAATAACTATCGATATAATAATTGATTTTCTTAAAATTTCTCCTTGTGTGTGCTCGAAATGATAACTTAAATTCTCTAGTGTCTCGCTGTCCAAGCCGTGTATTCTGTCAGATTGAAGGTTTATGTAAGTGATTTTAATAAAATTGTGAACTTCTTTAAGATATATTTTCAGTTCGTCAAGTTGCATATCAATTCCAACAGCATTGCCGAAAAAATTATTATTTGCCTTTTCTCCTTCAGTCCATTCATCCATTTTTAGTGTATTCATTTAATTTGAGATATGTTTTTTATTCTGTGTTGACTTTTAAATAAATGCATTTCGCCAATTCAAACTATATGATAGTCGCAAGCCATTCTATTAATATAAATTTTTACTTTGATAAATGTTAAGACAAAAATACATACCTATTACGCAATCTATTTGCGTAAATATTATTTTTAATTCCCATTTTTTTACTGTCAAGAATCTTAGCGTAGCGGTAAAAGGTTACAATAAGAACACATTTTGATATTTTTTTTCTCCATTGAATCGTTTTTTGAGATTTAATTTTTTTGGTGATCTTTTAGTGCAAATAATTCATTTAAATCCCCTTTAAAATCAGATTCTCTAAGTAATTCAAAACCAATAATATTTTTCATTAAAACTCTAAGCACGGTCCCGTTATTTCTATCAGCAATCACTAAAATTCCAGTTTTAATGGTATTAAAATTAATTTCAGAATTCAAAGGGTATAAATCAAAAATGAATCCTCCATCCATCCACAATTTGATCTTTAAATCTTTTTTGACAGAATAAATATCTTCGTCAGAACCTTCAAAGACCGGGTGTGGTTCCAAAAAAATTTTTAAATCCTTAAGCAGCTCATTTTTCTTCATATTATAAATTTAATGTTTGATCGTTTTTTGAGATTATTTACACACTAAACATCTTCCGCAATCAAGAATATTTTTTATAGTCATAAGCACTTAAAAGTTTTCTAAAATCTGGTCTAGTTGAATCATTTATATTTTCTCTAAGAAACACTTCCACATCACTACTAATAACAGTATCATTTAATAAATTCCAAACTATACAATTTATTTTATGCGTAGATGCAACAGACTCATCTTCAAAAATATTATTTATTGAGTTATGTGTTTTTTTTGCAGAATCAGTAATTTTTGTCAAGTGGGACTGTAAATTCTTTTCTTGCTGAGTCTTCAATTCTTTTATAGACTCCAAATTTGGATTTATTTTTTCAAAACCAAAAACTGGAAAATATTGGCTAGATTGAATATTGTAATGATCTATACACTCTAATATTTGTGAATTTGCTTCATCAATTATTTCAAAGTATTTTGATAGTAATTCCTTTGCAGTATGAAAGTGATATTTAATTGTTTTATCTGATCCAATTGCAAGAACCTTATCACTACTTTTTAAGTCATCCAAATCTTCTGTAATACTTACTTTAATATCTCCTCCTGCATAAATCTCTTTAACAATATTTTGAACTTTTCTAATATCTAAAGCACTTACAGGTAAATTTAAACTAGAAATAGTCTCATAAATACGGCTATAATTATCTGTTCTTACTTTATTAATTTGGATAGTTAAATTATTTTCTAAAACAATATCATGCTCTACAACATCAACTTGTTCGATATTTTCTCCATACTCAATCAATAGGAAATTTCTTTTTATCTGAGTAGCTGCTTCTGAATTTGGCTGTACATATGAAAATATAGTTCTAAGAATTTTTTTTATGTTTTCATCACCTACTCCATAACCTAAAAATATTATTGGATTATGTATAAATAATGAAAGTAATTGTGCTCGGATTAATTCATATCTTTTCTCAAAAAACTCATAGTCAGACTCCGTAATTATAATTTTTTCTGGACTTTCAAAACATCCGTGAATTTTATATACCGAACCATAAGGATTGCTAAGTAGTATGTTATTGCCAATAAGTTTATCAAACTCGAAGACATACTCAATTAAACCATCATAATTTGTAGTTATTATGGAGCCAATATTTTTTCTAATTTTTTTGAAAATTCGTAGTTCTGCTTCTTTATCACCCTTTAATTCTAGATTTGACAATAATTTCGAAATGTAAATTTTGAATCGACTTAAGCTGATTCCTTCATCCATTTTCTGGTAAAAAATATCATTTATTTCCTTGAACTTACCATTGCGATCTACCATTAAGCTTTCATTAAATTCTTTCTCAATAACAGTCGCAATTTTTGTATAATCAAATGACCCATCATTCTCAAATTGAGACTTAATATCTAAATAGTATTCTTTATTGCCTTTAAAATCTATGCATATTTGTTGTAATAGTCCATCCCAGGTAAATGAATTTTTCAGATATCTAAGGCTTATACCAGTTCCAATAAATAGCACTGGATGATTTCTATAGTGGTTTATAAATTCTTCTATAATCATGGTTATTTTTTTATCGTTTTTTGAGGTTAATTAGTTATTTTTCAAAGTCATCTAATAACCCAGAATCTTTTGTTATAAATATACTTACTATTTCATCAGAATTAAACCCATCGGAATTATCTCCTTCGTCTAATAAATTTGCATCAAAAGTTAAGTTAAGTTTTTTAGGCTCTCCTTTTGTTTTTTCATACGATGATAAATCGATTTTTTCTAATTTTTTAGCAGTACCTATCGGCTGTGTTGCAGATCTAATTAATGGAGGACAGAGTGGAGTAGACAGTTCTTCTCCAACTAATAAAATATTATCATCTTCATAGTAAGGTAAATAATACTGAATGTATGAATTTTGAAAATATAATTTAATCCAATGAGTAGGTAATTTACTTTCAAAATCTCTTTTTTTAAAAATAAAAATTTTTGGTACTAGAACATTAAAATCTAATACTCCAATATGAATTTGTTTTGCATGATGTGCAAAATTAGTGGCATACTCATCCTGCATAATAAATTTAAGACAATGACTATACTTTGAAACTTCTTCATCCGGAATTATTGTCAATGCAATTTTTAATAAACACTTGAAAATACTAATCGGTGTATATGGATTATTTATAACGGTAAATTCAATATTTCCTTTCTCTTTCTTTTGGATTGCTCCATCTTTAATTGCTTTTATTTCAATACCATTATAACCATTAAAAGTATTTCGCTTAGCTTTTATAGCCCTATCACCAGATAAAAAATTGGGTGGAGTTTGAAGTCCTAAAGCATTGATAGTTCTATTCAATCCTAAAAAATTAGCCATATCACTTTCAAAAGTCGAGAAGAAATTGTTACAAGTGTCACATTCATGATCAGATATGCCTAAATTTCTTCCAAATAATTCTGAAATTATATGTGTCCTAGTTTTGAAACTTGTTTCAGTTGAGTTCTTACCACAGAACCGACAAATTCTATCAGACATAGGTTTTCTTTTTAGGTTTTTATTATTAGTAGGTGGTCTATAATAAATTTTAAGTTCATATTCTTTATCAAATGCAGCTAAGTGCTCAATGTTTTCTGAATAAGTATAAAACTCTATCTTTTTCATGTGATTTTTTTTGTGTAGGTTTCTTTATTTCTTTCTCTGTCAAATAAAGAAGTAAGTTATATTTTCATCGATTTTTAGGACGAAATAAGTTTAAGAATTCGTTAAGGATGCTCAATTCTATATTATACGTTTTCAAAGTTAATTGACGAATCATATAAAAAATATTATATAGCCAAAGCATAAAAGATTAACAAAAACTTTTAATTTTAGTAATAATTTGATTTTACTCTGTTTCTCATTAATAAATAAAAAACTATTCTATATCTTTTATTTTATCAAAATTAATTTCAAATTCAGTCTTTTTAGTTCTATCATCCAACTCTACATTAGTATAATCAAATTGTCTTGCAATCGTATTAAGAATAAACCTTCTTTGTTCATCATCCTGCACTACTTTAGAATGATAAAAATGACTTTTTATCCCTAAAATAGTCTGAGTAATAAAATACAATGAAACCTTATTATCAGGAAAAGTATTTAAATTACCATTTATTTCATAAGCAGTGTTTATTAAAATCATTTCGTGAATCTCGTATCCACTTTTGCTCATATGGAGTGATTGACTATCTTCTGTAAATAACTCTTCTTTTTTTGGAAGATATTTACCAAGTGCTTTTTTCATTTCATCTGAATATAGATGGATATGAACAACGGAAAATTTCTCAATAAATTCAGAATCATCTATTATTAAATTTGGAGATTCGTTTAGAATTAATATTAAAGCAACTGCTAGTTTTTGAGGAACTATTTCATCAGAAAAGGTATGTATTTCCAAATTAATTTTTTCTGCTATCGACACAATGAAAATTATTTCATCGCTTACCTCTCTAACTGAAAATACTGATAGCTTACTTGATAGATGTTCAAAAATTATCTCTAAATCATCTTGGTTTAATAGATTTCTTGATTGTTCAATCCCAATTCCTAATATACTGTAGGAGAATTGTGATTTACCAATATTATCAATTATTAAAGCGATTATTTTTTTAAATATTCTTTTACCCTCTTGTAGTTCAAGTCCTTCACAATAATTTATAAAAGACAGGAAGGAGCTGATTGCATTTTCTTTACCTCCTTCAGTTGTAAAATATCTTTCATATAAATTTTCAAAGTTAGATTCAACGGATTCAGCACTTGAATTATCTAATAGCAAACTAAACGTATCATCTACATTGATTCTAGTAGCTGTATTTTGAATAAGTTGATTTATCAGTTTATTTGCATCTATTTGATGTCCTTCGTCATTATAAATGCTAATTGCTTTTGAAATGTTATGCTGATACGATTCTGAAAATTGGTCAATTTTTGAATAATAGGAAGCACTTTCAATTAGTGATTCAGCACCTTTCAAAGGCTCACCCATCACTAAAAAAGTATCTGCTTTCTCCCTAAGAGCGTTCGCTACACCATAATAAAAATTCAAATCTTTACTTATAGCGATTGATTTATTTGCATATTCGATACTATCCTCATAATTACCAGTATCTCGTTCTATAGCTGATAAAATCCAATAAATTCTACCTTCATCTTTTCGTAAGTTATATTCTCTACACTTGATTAAAGCTTCTTCGTAGATTTTTTTAGCCTCTTCAATACCTCCTTCATCTCTTATAATATTGCCGTAATTGATTAAATTTAAAATTACCTTATCTTTCATCTCATACTTCTGACAAAGCTGTATGGCTTTATTGCCAAACTCTTTAGCTTTTTCATAATTACCTTTCTGTCTATAAATACTTGTTAGCGCATTTAGTACTATTACTTCAATTGAAAATTCAGATGATTCTTCGATTAATCCTAAAAGTTGGAGTCCGTATTTTTCAGCTTCATCTATGTATTCATTAATTTGCCCTAAACAAGTAACTAAATTTACTAGACTACTTAACATTCCTGTTTTATCACCCAATTCTTCAAATATCTCAAAAGCTTCTTTACAAGTTTTTGCTCCCTTTTCAAACTCTGATAAATCAACATATATTTTTGATAGATTGACAAGTAATGGTGCTTTGAATTCCGTTGCATCTTCTGAAATTTCACCAAGAACCTTATCTGCTATCTGCTTTGCTTCTTCAACTTTTCCATATTCAATAAGATTCATAGCCTTAAACATAAGAGCTCCTGAGTAGAATTTCTTATGTCTTGCTTTTTTTAAATGCTCTAATGATTTATCAATACAAATCGTAGATTGCTCCCGATTTCCTAACAGATTATGTACATGACATAAATGATAATTTAGATAGCCTTTATCAATATCATTACTTACAAATTTCAATTTGGTTTGTAGTACTTTTAAAGCAAAACTTAACTCGCCCCAACTAATTAAGCTTGGAAAAACATCATATAAATATTTTTCAATTTTTTCTGGAACAATATCAATAAGAAGATAAGTAGCTTGAACTATTTCTTCTTTGGATAAGTAATAATTTCCAAGTTTTTCTTTGTAGTGATTAATAATTCCTTTGCAATCAAGCGTATCAAAAACAAATTCGTCAAATGATGGATGAAATAACTCTAGATATCCATTTCGGTTATTTATCAGTGATGATATACTATCTATATCATTTGATAACTCAATGATTGAAGCTGAATTTAAAATCTCACTAAGATCTGAAATATTAATATTAAAATATGGAACAGAAATAAGTGCTAAAATTTCTTGCTGAACGGGAGTTAAGCCATTCCAAATAGAGTTTTGATATTCAACTAAACTTTCCGGTAATGGAGATATTTTAAACTGAGAGAAATAGAAAAGATACAAAGGGTTACCCTTGGATGCTATCAAAATATCATTGATCTCTAATTTTGATAGAGATATTCCATATGATGATAGAAACTCTATAACCTCTTTATCGGTAAAAGGAGGACACTGATAAGAACTTATACCGGTTGATTCAAACAAACTTTTGTTCCTTGAAACAAAGAGAAAGTTAGTATCAAATTTTGAGATTATGATTAACTTAGAAACAGTTTCTTTATCCTGCTCACAGTCATCAATAATGAAAAATTGTTTAGATTTTTGCAAACAAACCTGTAACCACTCAAATGCTTCTTCAACATTTTTGAGTTCAATCAGTTCATCATTATTTGACAACCTTATTTTGTTGACTAAATACGAAATGATAGATACAGAAGACTTCCCTTTTACTGAGATATAAACTGGAGAATCAACTTTCTTTGCTATTTGATAAATAGAAGTTGTTTTACCAATTCCAGGATCCCCGTATAGTAAAACCTGTCTTTTCTCTTTTAATAAAGCTTCTATTTTTTCTATTTCAGAATCTCTGGAAATCAGTTTTTTATTTTCAAATTCTTTCGAAAGAATATCGAAATAAGCAAAGGAATTAAGCTCCTTTAATTTATCTTGTTTTTCTTTCTTTAATAAAGCAACAACCTCGGGAGAGTTGTGAAGTTCCATATTTCCCGCAATGTTGTATATTTTTTCTGCGTTCTGTTCTTCTATATTCATCTATGATTTAATCCTTTTTGGGTTTATAATCTCCCTGGATATTGAAAATGCTTTTTCCGGCATTTTGAACTCCTATATTAAATCCTTTTTCATTTTTAAATTCCATCTTCGAAACATTGGTGATCTGTTCCTGATTTTCTTCAATCCATTTTTTCACTTCGCTGTAAAGTTCTCCATTATAAGGGCTTTCTGAAATTTCCTCGTAACTATCTTCCACATCTCTAAATGGTTTGGATGTATTTTTAGATTCAGTATTGCATATTATTTCTATGTATTTATCTGCATCTTCTTCTTTTTGAAAAAATTTACTAATCCTATTTTTTAATGTCGAAAAATCGAGCACTTTTTTTAAACCATCATATGTTGCACTTGCAATCACTTTAGAGGCTATTCCTGCTTTCTCTGCTAATAAAAAAGCACAAAGGGATGAAAATATAGTTGCCATTTCTGTTTCAATTATTTTTTTAAGTAGTTTTCTAATTCTCTTTGGTCATTTTTAACTTGATTAACAATGAGTTCTTCTGTATAGAAGTCATCCGAAGGATAATAACTATCAAATGATTCATATGTTCCAAGTAAATATTCTTGTATTCTGTTTGGATATCCTTCTTTTGTAAAATCAGGAGACAAATTGTCCATTTGCTTTAATCTTTCAAAAATTGTCAAATTACAAATGGCTTGTTTTATAATCTCAAAATCATAAGTTTCACTTAGTTTTTTTTGTATATCACCTAACCATAAATTGTTTAATTTGTTATAGGTAAGTGGTAATAATGATTTCATTTCTGAAACCCTTCTTTCTGTTATTTTTTCTATAGATTCTTTTGGTGGTTTGGGAAGTTTACTAGGGTCAAATGATGATTTTCCTTTTACAGCTTTATAAGTCATTGCAGTTGAGTTATTGGAAATATCATCTTGTTTACAAAAATGAAAATCTTTTTTGATAAAATATTTTTTACTTTGTTTGATAATCTTATTCGCATTCCCAATAACATAGCCAATAGCTATACCGTCAGCTTTAGAATAGTTAGCTTTAAAATTTAAATAATTCTGACCTAATGTATCAATTTTCTTAAAGTGGGTCTGAACCATAAAAATGGGAGTTACTCTATTTCTTAGATTTTTTGGAATCATTCTGTTGTGGAATCTATCAATTTCTGGAGAAATTGCTATTGTATATCCACCTTCATTATTCTCAATGAATTCCATACTAACGGCATCCCCTTCATCATTTGATTTTGAAATCCACCCTAACAAATTATCCATAAACTTCTCGGCTGGTTCTTCATTTTGAAACATAAATGCCATTTGTACAGGAATCATTTCTTCTTCATTTTCTCCTTGTCTAAAAATGTAGACAACACCTCTACAATCAGCCTTTTTAAATAAATCTGAAAACTCCATATCGCCTAATAATATAAAAAATGGTTTTACGCCATAATCGAAACCAATTTTTGTAAAGTTATTCTTGCTCATGATTTTTAATTTTTAGTTTTAAAATACCCTTCTTAGGATACTTAGTTGAGATTGAATAATGATCGATAGAGGAATAAAATGTAATTATTATCTTCATAATGGTTGTTTAAAAGTTATTATTCTTGTGAATTATGATTATTTGTTTTTTAGTTTAAATTTTTTTTATCATAAAAACTTTCAGAAATGCAAATCATAAATGTAATAATAAGAAATATTTCATGTTTACGGCAATCCGTATTTATACTGAATTAATTATAATGTTATTTTTTAATTCTCATATTCTTAATTTCTTCATCAGCATAACTATAAAATGTTGCTCTAGTCAAGCCAAGTGGCTTGTAAATCTCCTCCGGAGCCTTAGTTGGATCTTTATACACAGATCACATAATTATTAATTTAGAAATTGTTTCTTTTGAATATCCCCTTGGTCTTCCACCAGCTCTACCTCTTGCTCTTGCAGATTGTAAACCTGCGTTGGTTCTTTCTCTTATTAATTCTCTTTCATATTCAGCTAAGGAAGCCATGAGATTTAGAAATAGTCGCTCATTAATAGTTGAAGTATCTACACCATCTAAAAGACCTTTTATTATAATTCCCTTGTCACTTAAACTTAGAACAAGATCAATAATATTTTTTAAACTTCTACGTAAGTTCATCACCTTCTCTAAACTGCTCTATCATTTTATCAAGTTCCAGACGATTCTTTGTTGTACCTGAAATTTTTTCCTGATAGATTCTTTCACATCCTCCTTTTTTTTAAGCTTCCATTTGTAAATCTAAATTTTGGTCTTTAATTGAAATCCGAGCATATCCTATTTTTATAATTTGTTACATTAAACTCATCTCATGTGAATTTATGAAACCTTGTTTAGTGATACGACATTTTGAGAAAATATATTTAAAAAAATAAAGTGACCAAATCCGATCACTCTAAAAATCTCATAAAACTACTATTTTAAATACATGCTTTTGTCCCTGAAAGCAAAGCCTTCCCACAGAAGGCTTTCATATCCCCCTCCCTCTCTTCCTACTCTTCTCCCCTTTCCACACATTCTTAAACGAAAACTCAAACTTCCCTATTCCTTTATCAAACCTCAAATACCCCTGATACCCCTTCCCATTTCTATCTACGAGCCCATCCACATATGCCACCTCTCCTTTATTCAGTTTCTCCACCTGCCATTTCTTAAGCTTCTTCCCTCTGAACACCTTCGGAACCTGCCTGAAATCTTCTACACCCATCCTCCTTACATTCTTATCCAGCAAAAACTCCACATATCTTTTATCCGCATTATACTGAACTGCTGCATTAAACAATGTCCCTCTCGCTGAAAGCATATTTTCAATAAACAGCGGTTTCCCTTCCCTAAGTATCTTTCTCTGCTCCTGATCCAAGGTCACTCCTTTGATCACAAGCGGAACCCTTACCCGGTCTGCCCTCACCTGAACCAGCTCATTGGTCAGCCTGTCCCTGCTGATAAGAGAAGGCACGGTCTCTCCTGTAATCCCATGAACCAGATCCACCATCCTTCCCATATTCCCAATTTCTATCAGATTCCTCTTATCCTCTTCTGAAAATAGATGCCCAAAGAAAGGCTTGGAAAAATCAGGCATTCTTCTGACCGGATGAAACCTGAGTTCCACTTCTCCAAAATCATTAGCCTGAAGAGAAAGCCTAGCTTCAATCGTACCTGATACCTTCCCCAGTTCAATATGTACCGGAACAAGCATCGGGGTTTTATATCCTTTCAGCATCGGCTCCAAAGCCCCCAACTCTTCCAGTCTGTCCTCATTCCACCCCAGCTTATCCATCATCTTCCAGTCCACCTGTTCAGCCTTATATAAATACCTATTTCCAGCGTCCTTTCCCTTACCTACTGTTTTCCCCTCTCCCGCCTTTCTATGAGCTTCCACCACATCAATAGAGATCTCATACTGTTTTAATTCCTGTTTCACATCATCCGGAGCCTCATCTATATACTTCTGTAATTTTAAAGCCATCTGCTTTGCTTCATATTCTGTTACCTTAAAAAACGAAAACTCCGAAGGCTCTTTAAGCTGGTGATAAAACGTGGAATAAAACTCAGTAAAGGAATTCTCACTACGCTCAATACTGAGCATTTCATTATCGTCCAAGTCCTCAGGACTAACCCTATTTACTTCCCCATTCTCTCCCAATCCCTGAACAATCCCAACAGTACCCGTTTCATTATGGAGCACCAGTAAGGTATCACCTGTTTTCCTAACAGTAACCCATTCATAGTTTTTATTGTTATCCATGACCTAAATTATTGTGTACCAAGTAAGATATAAAGTCGGACAGGTATGTTACTATAATGGCAGGGAAAGGTCATAGTTGGCATTAAGATCGGCAGGGAAAATCAAAAGATTACTTGAAAGAATAAAAAAATCCCGCAAAAGCGGGATTTTCTAATATCAATTCAAAAACTTTCCAAGAAAGAAAGGAATTTTACAAATATGAAAAGTTCATTTTTATCCCATTATTTTATATCAGGTGGAATATCTAATCTCTCAACATACTGGATAGAAGGAATATCCAAATGATTTATTTTATTGGCTTTATTAATATTTTCCAATAATAGTTTATTTATCCAAGCCAGAAGCAAAGAATATTCTAGATTATTTTGAGCATTGTTTTCACTGGTAAAAACTTCATTTCTCCTTCCATCATCTTCCAAAACAATTACATTATTCAACTTAGAATCTGGAAGCACTTTCTTACTTTTGTCTTTATCTGAAGAAATTTTGTAAAGAAGTTGCCTGAATATTCTAGTTGCTTCATTATCAATTTTAAATTCATAACTGCCCCTTAGATCATAGGGATAGTAAATATTTGATTTTATATTTCCTGATTTACTTATCTGCACATCATATTCAAACAGATGACTATTATTAAAATTAGTTTCACCAAGAACATTAGATACATATATATTATCATAATTCTTTTCCTCTAAAGCAAATTTATATGGTCTAAATTCTTTTAATTTATCTGGAAATATTATATTATTCTTGTTCCCTTCAGTTCTCGATATAAGTTCCATACTTGATGGTGTACTATATGTTATTGTTGAAGGAGTTTCCATGAGAAATGAATATTGATCTTCATTCTTCAAAAATAATACTTCCAAATCACCTTTTTTCTCCTTGCATTGTACTACAGTAATCAATAAAGCTAAATTAATACCTAAAGCCGTCAATGCTTTTATCAATGGTTTCTTTTGTAACATTTTGTTTTACAGATTTATAATATTGTTGTAAAATTGGCGATATGTATTGAGTTCTTGCAGTATGATTTTGTTTTTCCTGATAGTGATCATAATATCTAATACTCTGATATTTTTCATTTCCTGGTTTTTTTAAAAAATTAATAAGTCTATTATCATACCCACTACTTTGATTAAATTTCCTATCATCAGCAAAGTCCTTTGCTTCGGGAAATGCATGTATAAAAGTTTCATGAGCGAATGTTTCAATCTGATTAGCCATTCTGTCCGGAGTATTGTTATTCTCTACACTTACGGTAAAATTGGTTCTCCCATTTTTGTTTTCGACAGTTGTTTCACCCGATGCTCCTTGTGAAGCTGAGGTTTTTGATATATTATTATCAAATGTCAGATCCATTCCCTTCTTATGGAATTCTCCACTTTCCTTATACTTTATCCCTGCAATCACTTGATCTTTTTCTGCAAATTTTGATATCACAGCCTGACCTTCCTTAGATTTCGCAAAAAATTCAAATGCTTTTATCTGTTGCTGATTTCCTTTCTTATAAATTTCTGATGGATCAACATGGGCTGGACTCCTGCCATCAGGATCTGTAAACAATACCGGGTTATTAAAAGCATAATTGTAAGGACTATATCTGGTCATTTTCTCTGCCAATGGATCAATTACACCCCATCTGCCCAAATCACTCATATACATTCTCGCTCCGAAATCATGCCAGCCTGTTTCCTGCATTTCTTTTCCTCCAAACTTATAGTTATAATAACTCCCAAAGTTTGAGTAATTTGATCCTCCGATATGGTTTAACCCAAACGGATAATAATTATTGACATCCATTGTCTGAACCACCCCGGCATTATTCTTTCCAAAACTTACCCTTACATTTCCTAAATGATCCTTATATTGATAAATATAACGGTTTTCTGCGAAACTGTAAAACCCTTCTGGGGTACTTACAAAATCCAGTTTCCATGCCGCAAGAGGAGGAAGAACAGGTTTAAATGTTGAATAAGCCTGCGCTTCATAGGCTGATTCCGTCTTGCATGTAATACAGATTCCTCCATCATCTTCATATGAATATTGAAACCCATCCAGATAATCCGTCATTCGTATTGTTGGAAGCCCCATATGAGCCTGCTGACTGTATGTTTTACGAAGCTTCACTCCATCAGCACGGTATAAATGATTTATACTTGTTGTGCTTATATTTCCAACAGGATAGCAGATATGTTCAGTGCTGTTCTTGCCAAGATTCAGTCATTGATTATTGAAAGGGATATCGAGATGCTCGCTGATCCCGACTTTATTCCTGACACCTCCAATACGGTCTATATCATCTATATGATCATTGGAATCATCGGCTATTTTACAGTTCCTACGGTTACAGGATGGGTAATTCAGGCGGGAGGTGCCGGCAACTTTATGAGGAACGTTACGCAGATGGCACAGAAATCAGGAAATGTTGCAGGGGCTGCGGCAGGTTCAGCAGCGGGCAACATATCCGGCAGACTTCTTAAATAATAAAAATCATAAAAAACAATGGAATTTAAAACCTTAAGAAATATAGAAAACAGTTTCAGGCAGATCAGGCTGTTCTCTTTTGTATTTGCCCTGCTATGCTTGGGAGTTGTTGTTATAGCTGTTTACAAATCATACAGCTTTGCAGAGCAGCAGAGACAAAAGATTTATGTATTGGACAATGGTAAATCATTGATGGTCGCACTTTCTCAGGACATGTCCATCAACAGACCGGTAGAAGCAAGGGAACATGTACGACGCTTCCATGAACTGTTCTTTACAGTAGCTCCCGATAAAGATGCGATTGAGAGCAATGTGAAAAGAGCATTCAATTTGGCAGACCAGTCGGCGTTCAACTATTATAAAGACCTTTCAGAAAAAGGATACTACAACCGAATCATCAGCGGAAATATACAACAGAGAATTGAAGTTGACAGTATAGCTGCGGATTTCAGCAGCTATCCCTATGCAGTCAAGACATATGGCAGGCAGTTTATTATTCGTTCAAGCAACCTGACGATAAGAAACCTGATCACCCGCTGTTCATTGGTTAATTCTGTCCGATCTGACAGCAATCCCCAGGGATTTACAATTGAAAAGTTCAATGTCGTTGAGAATAAAGATTTAGAAACAGTTAACCGATAAAAGGAAGGAGCATGAAAAAATTAACAATAAGAATTGATCAGTGGGTAAAAAGTACGGAGGCTCAATGGAAAACATTTCCCATAAAAAAACAACGTTTTCTGACCGCATTATTTTTTACAGGATATTCACTGATGACCTTACTGATGATCATCATTCAGATAGCATCGAAAAAAGGAAGCGACAGCAAAGATATGCCCCCCATAAGGCATATCATTACCAAGCCTGCCGATATAACAATCAAAAGTAAAGAAGGTTACCACTCAGTCTATAATTCCTCACAAAATAATCAAGATGAAAGACCAAAATAGTTCCAATATCAGAGTAACGGAAGGCGATAAAAATGATGAACCAAAAAACCGTAAGCTGACCATTGACCAGTTGAAGAAACCTGTTATTTGCTTTTTAATGACCATTGTATGTGCAGGGTGTTTATATTTGATTTTTAACCCCAAAGAAGAGAAAGACCATAGCGCAAAGATAGGGTTCAATTCAGTTATTCCCCAAGCCTCTGATGGCCAGCTGCAGTCCGATAAGCAGAAAGCGTATGAACAACAATTACTGGAGCAGAAAAATGAAGAAAAGAAAAATGCGCTCACAACCTTATCGGATTACTGGACTGATTCTTCTCAAGGTACCTCAGTTCCAAATGCAATACTTTTACAAAATGAATCTGGCGCTGCACAAGTATCCAATCAGAATCCAACCAGCAGTTACCGGAATGCCCAGCAGGCATTAAGTTCATTTTACAGCAGGGATGATCAGGAAGTGAATACGCTTAAAAGGGAAATCCATAGACTAAAGACAGAAGCTTCACAACGCGAAGCAGTACCCGCCGGCACCAGCGTTAATGATCAGCTGGAACTGATGGAAAGATCTTATCAGCTGGCCGCTAAATATCTTCCGGCATCCAAGCAGGAGGTGTCTGAAAATAAAAGTGAGATAAAAGAAATATCAGCTTCTGCTGAAGCCAGAATCACCGTTGCAACACCTGTCACGCATTCTGTGGTTTCAAGTTTGTACCGGGATTATCCTGACAGCATCATTTTCCGCAGTTTAAATGATAAAAGATTTACCGGAATTCAAGATGAGCAGTTTCAGGAATCTATACCCGGAAACAGCATCCGGGCTGCTATCCATGAAACAAAAATTGTCACCTCTGAAAGCATGGTCGCAATAAGGCTATTGGAGTCTATCATGCTTGGAAAAGTAAAACTCCCTGTCGGAACCGTGTTGAAAGCTAAGGCTAACTTTCAGGGCGGAAGATTACACCTGAACGTCTCTACGATAGCGTATGGGGGAATCATTGAACCTGTTGATATTAATATCCATGATAATGATGGACAATTGGGTCTGTACATATCCTATTCCTCCGAACAAAACGCTCTCACTGATATTGCTGCCAATATGGGTCAGAACTCAGGAACAAATATCATGATGACCCGGTCTGCAGGACAGCAGATGGCTGCTGATCTGACTAAAGGACTCATTCAGGGAGTATCAGGATATTTTCAGAAAAAAGTCAGACAGCAAAAAGTCACAGTTAAAACGGGACACCTTGTGTTTTTAGTTTCAAAAAATAATTAACAAATACACATATAATAATGAGAATAACATTTAATATTAAGCTATTAGCAATTGTTTTAACTTCTTTCCTATCCACTGTTACAGCTCAGGATACCATTGGGTTTAGAGCACTCTATAAGGCAAGGATTGATCCGCAGAAAATGCAAGTCACATATGATAAAACAACACACCTCTTATTTCCTTCTCCTATACGATATGTTGATTTAGGCAGTGATTATATTACGGCTGGCAAAACTAATGATTTGGAAAACGTTTTAAGAATTAAAGCAGCCCTAAAGGGTTTTGAACCCGAAACCAATTTTTCAGTGATCACCAAAGATGGCACATTCTATAGTTTTGATGTATTGTACAGCCCTTATCCTGATGCTCTCAGCTATGATCTTTCAAAATTACGAACGGACACTTACAAAGGAAATACTTCTGAAATCCTTTTTGAAGAACTGAAAGGCGATTCCTCCTCTGTTACAGATCATATCATGAAAACACTTTGTGAAAGTTCAAAACGCAGTATCAGGCACATCCATTCGAAAAGTGATGGCATAGAATTCATAGTAAAGTCATTGAACCTGTATAATGGAAAGTTCTATTTTGTTCTGCAAATTAAGAACAGCCGAAATATTAATTATCAGGTTGATTATATCAATTTTAAAATCACTGATAAAAAAAACCTGAAGCGTACCGCTGTTCAGGACAAAATACTATATCCGCTTCGGGCATATTTTTCTACACTGAATATCAGAACAAGGTCTACAGTTGAAAACGTTTATCTTTTTGACCAATTTACGTTATTTAAAGATCAGGTATTGTTTATTGAAATATTTGAAAAAAATGGCGGCCGACATCAGCGGATCAAACTAAAGAATAAAGACTTAATCAAAGCAAAGCCTATCGAAAAACATTTCTAATACCAAAATAAAATTTTACTGCGAAAAGACACTTTGACTGTAGGGAGATCTGTCTTTTCGCCTGAAATTTAGAAAGCAAAAACGGCAAGTTTTAATTGCCGTTTTTTTATTGTTCGCAAAATTTCAAAATTACTTACAGTAATCCTTCATCAGCAAATGATAGATATTCCGTAGAAGTTAAAATACAATGGTCAAGCAGTTGTATGTTTAAAAACTCAGATGCATCCTTTATTTTACCCGTCATTTTTACATCTTCGGATGATGGTTTTAAATTTCCTGATGGATGGTTATGTGCAACAATAAGAGATGATGCATTACATAAAAGTGCGGCCTGCATAATAATTCTAATGTCTACCAAGGTTGAAGAAATTCCTGATTCCGAAATTCTTTTTATTCCCAGAACCTTATGGGCGTTATTCAAATACAGTGCATAAAATGATTCTCTGTAATCAATTTCACCACTATCAAAATGTGCCCTGAATACTTCAACAGCATCATTTGAATTAGTTATTAATTTTTCAGCATTCCCCTCCCTTGAATAGGTTAATTTAATTTCATTGACAATATTAAAGTTCATTTGTTTTACTCCGTGTACGGCGGAGCCTTTCATTTCCCGTACCTGCTTAATTAAATTTAATTCTCCTTTCCTACTAAAGCCCTCGCCTTGCTGATATTTTTCAAAAGAAAAACCGGAAAAAAGAAAGCAGAAAATTGTTACGGGCAAGGTAGAAGTCAAAAGGAAACGGAATAAATGGAGGGTACCATTTGGGAGGAAACCGTTTATGCCGTAGTCTTTTTGGCAGGACTAGGAAGGCTGGCCGTACAACTTGGCTGCCTTTTTACCGGTTTATTATGCAAAATAATGATGATCATTTTTTTCAACATCCGACACCATATCTTAACTCTTACACAATACATAGATATCTTTGAATTGTTATCATCTGGCTGCACTATCTATTCAATATATTATTGTGTTTTAGTTATAAGTTCAATAATGCATCTTTAAGATCCGTACTATTATGATCTTACTCATATCATGACTAAAGTTAAATTTCGAAATTTGATTTTCAACCCATACACCAATACAATACCTTATGAAAAAATTATTTTTATCAATAGCAGCAGCAGGTTTCATTATTTCGGCATGTAAAAAGAAGGATACAGCAAATAATATCTCTGTTACCGACTCGGCCTACACTCAAAAAAATTACTCAGATACTGCAGCTTCAACAGCCAGGGATACTCAGAGTATTAAAACAAGCAATGACAGTATTAATACAAAGACTCACGTTGGAGGAAGAAAAACCAGTAATAATAATACCGGTAATGGTACGGGCAATATCAATGCTGCAGTATCAGACAGTGCACATAATCTGAAGGGAAGATCCCGAAATGTAAACAAATAGTAATTGTATTCCAATTACTATTTGCTTTTTATACGGGTTGTACTGAATCACACAAAAAGAATTATATTTTTAACCGCTCGGGTTTATTTTTTAGCCTTCTAAATGGTGTGTATATTTGAGTTCAGAAAAAATACAATTATTTAATTGTTATTGTCATATTAGGCACCACGATATCTCCTATTAATCCCGTATAACGTTGTGCAAATATTTCAACATAATCATTGGTTGATAATTCGGTAGTACCGTTAATTGGCACTACCACAATATCATTTAAAGCAGTTCCTCGTCCATATACTTTATACTGGCTGATCGCGGTTCCATTTTTTGCGATGTAGATGATATAAGTTCCGGCTGCAGGGACCTGGAATGACACAGAGCCTGTTACCTGAAAAATTCTTTTCTTTTTCCCAACATACTTTAATCTGTTGGGAACCCCATCCGTAGTAAATCTGAAAAGATTTGAGGAAGTAGAAACAGATGAAGCGGTACCGATTTTTACAATATTACTGGGATTAGAACTGTTAAAACTCACCCCTATTCCTGTACCTACTGTATAATCTACTGAAAAATCTCCGACTGCATTAGTATCTGCTTCAGTAGGAAGTCCTGCTGCTCTTACCGTCCAGCTATTATTAAAGTTATATCCGGAATATGTTCCGGTAGTATAAGGTTTGACATATCCTGCTGTATTGGTTCCTGTAAATACTACAGATTCAATAACAGCATCTCCTGTAATGGTAAGTCCGCTTGTTGAAACATCAAAACCGATAGCTGAACCGTTGACCTGGCTGAATCCCCCCTGCTTTTCTACAGATGTAAAGGTGCCTGTGAGCTTTTCATAGGTACCGGAATTGTTAGCCGCCCATCCCATATTGCTGAGCAGAAGCTGTCCAATATTACTATAGGTAATACCATTGGTGTTTCCAACAAACTGAATAATACTGAAAAATACCAGTCCAAGACCCGAAACAGCTCCTACACTACTTGAGTTTGCTACAACGCTATCTCTGAAGATAAGATTTTGGGTAGCTGTACCTGATATATTAAAAACATTTCCGGATGCAGCGTTAAGAGTGACACTTCTAATGCTTCCACCTGTTGATCCTTCAAAAATATTTCCAGTAGGTCTGGCAATAATATCATTATTGGTATCAAGCCCATGGATATAAGCATTATTAAGCTCTATCGGTTTGTCAAAAATTACCTGTCCGTTAATTTCATATAATGTATCAGCATTCAAAAGGTACTTTACCCCTCCTCCTGCACTTAGCTCCGCTGCGAGCACCGTGGCTAAAACATCAGTAGACTTTATGAGTTTAAAATTTAATCTTTCGGAGGCATTACTTCCTACAGGATACCACGCTGCAGTATTGGCAGCATAATAATAAAGCAATTTGAGAGTAGTATCGTACACGATTAGTCCATCTGCAGGCGAAACAATAGCAATCCTCTGAGATGTGGTCAGACGGGGAGGCAGAAGTCCGCGGGTTGTAGAACTAAGATCTAAAATAGAGCTAGGGTGAGGAGTTGTTGTATTGATCCCGACCTGCCCTCTAACTGAAAATACAGTAAGGAAAACGATTAACAGAATAAAAAGTTTTCCTGTAAAAGAAATTGTTTGCGTTTTCATATTAAAAGATTTTGGTGTTTTGGTATTGTAAAGCGGATGTTCAAGGATACGGTTCACCGGGATAACACTAATTTTGTGTTTTCCAAGTGGTATTCCTACGTAAGAATCAGTAAATCGCTGAGAGTCTACAGTACTGTATACTTTTCGTAAAACGGCGTAATCCTTGTTCTGACAATAATTAAAGATACCAGATCATTGGAAATCAAACAGGATATGGTCATTGTTTTATACCATTTGTAGATCATAACTGTAATCCATTTACCTCTATCAATCAGTCTGTACATTTTTTTCTTAAAGTACATCATAACAATGTCCTTCCTCTTGCCTTTTAGTGAAAATAAGTCTATCATAATCTTTGGTAATTTTTAGTTTAACAAGTTTTTATGTTGTCCTTATTTCATGGATAGTTTTATTATTCCAAATGTCGTGAAATAATTAAAATTTTATTATGACCCAGATCATAAAAATCCCTATTTAGTGACTTTTTATTAACTTAAAATAATGTTATAACTGTATTCAAAATAATAATCTTTCGCGAAATGAGCCGTTTTATTCAATTGAAATTGTGATCTAGACAGTGTCAGCTTCAGTCTTTCTTCCTCAAATCTATATTTTCAGGTGTTTTCTAATAATATTTTCATCCAGTAGTAGTACTTCACGATTTTTATTAATAATCTAGGTTCTTCATCACTTAGAATAATTCCAGAACTACTCAAAAGATTTTCATGTATCTGTAATTGATCTTTCAACGCTGAACTTAACACTGCTAGAGCAAATTACGTTAAGTAAATAGATTGGTTTGTTTTCAACTATTTGTAACTTTTGTTATTGTTATTAATAACTAGAAAAAAGTAACGCTCATATGTCCATTGACCTTTATAAAAATTAACTGACAAATTATTCAGGTATTGTATCCAAATTTTATCAATGGTTCATATTTTTGTAATTTTAACAATTTAGCTAATGGTATGGATAAGTAAAGCAATGAAACAGCAAATCATTAAATGGTAAAACAAATAGTAAGATAAAATCCCTCACTATCTTAGTTATTTGATGTCTCAGTCGTTTTGACATTGCGGTTGATCTTTATGTCATTCTAAGTTTGAGATAATTGTCCAATTCATTTTTTGTCATCACAGGTTTGATCTGATGGAAATTTGAACTTATCCGATAATCCCCTTTAAATTGATCATCTAAAAAGAAAAATTGTCCTTTTATTTGAATTGATATCTTTAATTACAAATAGACATCACATCCCTTTACGGCCACCATCTGATTGGCTTAAGACTGATAAAGAAATAGGTTAATGACAATGTTTCTTTATTATCTTTCTTTACCTTGCAAATTTTCAATTCAACATCTTCCTGATCTACTTTGGAATATAAGCTTTTTTTAAAGTACTAGGAATCAACTCACACTTATTTTTTTTTGCTATTTTCACTACATATCCGAACGAATCATATCCAATTGTATAATCCTTCCTCGGCAATAGGCTATTCAATGAGTACTCTGGATGTTCCCAGTATTGCTGTCATTACAGGCGCTGAAAATATCCGGTTTGATTTTGTTGTAGGAAAATCAATAGGTAGTAGTAAAGGTTTGGAAGCCTCAGACGATTTGTGCATTGAAATTGAAGGCATTTTACTATCCGGCGAAAAGTCGAAACTCTGAACACTAATGTCTGGGCCAAGAGGAAACTCATATCTTACTGCTATTGGCGTATATTTAACAACGGAATTTTGCTCAGCACCTAATTCACCAGCAGAGTTCTTAACACTGGATGTAACATACTCTAGTAAGCGGTACATGCCAATTTTTTGATCTTTTCTTACTTCATTTGCTCCTTGCAATGCAATTAGCAGATGGTAAGACAATAAACGATGACCTAACTTTCCATTTTCCCATGCAGGTTCGAAAGCCTTTGAGGCAGTTAGTATAACCCTGCCACTACCTGAAAATTATTTTATTAGTTCTTCTCCCGATCTAAATTCTCTTGAAGCAAAATTCACCTCTAATGCTTTTGCTCCCATTCCTCCTAAAAAATAGTAGTCAATAATACATATTAATTATCTTGCCGGAATATTTTTAAACCATTCTGCTAAAGTATCCAGTGCGATTGTCATTGAACCTATATCATTAATATTTGTATCATAGATTACTTATTCATGGGTAATTGTACGAAAATCCTTACCTCATTTCTTCATCCTCGATTTCGTACCTCTTGCTTTCCATGGGTTAGTACGTGAGTTTTAACGTCTAACCAAATGTTACTATTACGACATCAGAAGAATACTTTATGACTGATTATAAAATAGAGCTAAGATGTAATATTTGAAAAATGGGAATAAATAAAGCTTATTACGGAATTTATCTTTTACTGGTTGATAATAATAAAAATTAAAACACTGTTAATAAAGCAGTTAATAGTTAATTTATAAAAATTATAATTTCACTTATTGCATGTTTTTTTCCGAATATCTAACTACAATAATTGGTGTTTGATTATTGGAACATGCAAATTTGCGCAAATTTAGTAATAACACATACTTAAAAACACTTATGAAAAAATTTAGTTTATTATCGATCTTCCTAGTTTCAATGGTTTCCGCTCAAGTAGGAATTAAAACTAGCCTTCCCACTGAAACATTTGACGTAAATGGTATTGAGCGAGTAAGAGAGTTGCCCAAACATAACACAGCCAATGCGATTTTTACAAAACCAGATGGAACAAAATCGGAAAATAAAGATCAACCATTTATTGCAACTAAAATAGTGGTGGCTGATGCTAATGGCGTACTCGGGTATACAGACTGGAATTCCAATCATACTCCTGACGTTAAAAGAAGAGTAACGATAGGATATTGGGCTGGTTTGTGGGACGGAAACCTGTATGCGTTGGGAGGAACTGGCTTTCCTGCATTTAATTCCCAATTAAAGAGTATGATAAACTACGGTCCCGCAGGTATCTATAATAAGGTTGGAGGTATTGATTTTCAGCAATATCAAACGGAAGAGCTGGCTAATTTTACCGGTGCTCAGCTAAAAATGGTTGTAGATGTTTTCTGTATTGGTGTACAGGTAGGAGTAGACTTGGATCCTTTATTGGTAACAAAAATAAAAGACTTTGCAGATCTTGGTGGAGTTGTTATAGTTCTTTTCGATTCTGGTAGGAATACACCTGCGTTTCAGATATTTGGAGGTAACGGAAATGTAGGTACAGGAGGATTGACATCTTATTCCATTGCAGGAAAAGTTGGTTCCAGTGGTGTATTTGGAACGGTTGCCGGAGGAACTGCTATTAATGGAGCCCAAACAACAGGTAGAGTTCTAAATTCTCAATTAGCGTCTGGGTCCGAAATTGTGGCTAGAGAAGGGGGAGCAAACTCAAGTCAGGTTGGTATTTGGACTACAGGGCCAAATGGAAGAGTTATTTTCTTTTGGGATGAGGGAGTATTTAGAAATACCAGCATTTCCAGTACCATTATTAATACTGATCAGGAAAAATACCTTCATAACATTATGGCCTATGCATTTGATAAATTGAACTTGTGATTCATTGATTGATTTGATGTAATTGACAGATAAAATTAAAAGCACAAACGTTTGCAAAGTGCTGGGAATTCTGCTTCCTAGCACTCTTCGTAGGAGACCCTCAAGTTCCTTTCTACAAATAATTTTATTATAGTACAAATATGAATTGTCGATCAGTTAAATAAATTCCATTGATATTCAAGCTAATTAGATGATTCTGAGATGTCATTTTAAAAGCACTGCAGACCCCTTTACAGTTAAATAGTGAGATATTGAAGATCCATCAACAATGTTATGATTTCAAGGGAATTCATCTGCCTCTGGGAACAGGTTCTGCTCTCGGAACAATCTTTAACAGTTACGACAATACTACCCTCTTTCCTTTTCATGTACGATAAATTAAATCTTATTAATTCTAATAATATGTAATTTATTTAATCATAAATTAGCATTTACTTTTTAATCTATATGAACTTTATGAAGAAATTTATTTTCATTATCATTTGTCTATTTTTCAATATAATACATGGTCAGTTAATTAATAATCCGAAAATAGATAATGAGATAAAAAAAGCAAAAGAGTTATCTTCAGATCAACCAGCCAAAGCCTTGCAGCTTTCCAAAGAAATTTATCGTGTTTCTAAAAATGCAGGATACAAAAAAGGAATATTGGAAAGTAGTAACTTTTTGATGGCCAAATACTTTGATTTAGGAAATTTTAAAAAAGTTGTAGAGTTAAGTAAAGACGCAGAGACGTTGGCGATTGAGATGAAGGATCATGAAATATTATCAAACACATACAGGCTTAGAGCCTGCTCCTATACAGAGCTTGGCTTTAATGATGAGAGTCTGAAAGAATTTCGAAAAGCTCTGAATATTGTTTCCAAAATAAAGTCTGATAATTATAAATATTATCAGGAATCTCTTATATATATTGGTTTAGCCAGTTATTCAGCCCATATTAATGCACCTATAGATTCTGTAATTCATTATCAGAAAAAAAGTCTTGAAACCATTAAGAAAGTAAATGACAGCAGTGATTTTAGTAATAAAAAGAATCATTCTCTTATTTTGGCGTATATTAATTTAGGAAAGACAAGTATTGCAATGCATAAAGCAAAGGATGCTGAAATCTTTTTTTCAAAAGCATTAGAACTATGTCAAAATAAAACCTATAAATCTAACAAAAACCTTGAGATTGCCACCCTAAATGAATTTGCATGGCTTTACTATGATCAGAAAAAATATGAGGAGTCTAAGCGTTACGCTGAACAGGCAGAAAAATTAGAAAAGCAGGTCAATAGCCCGTATATCCGTAGAGATATTTATGAAGTCTACTTTAAATCTTGTGTGGAGCTGGGTGAAAAGGAAATTTCAAAAAAATATATAAATCTCTATACCAAGCTGAATGATAGTTTGGTAAATGCAGAAAAGAAAACTATAAATACACCGGTAAAACAAATTGTAGAGGAACAAAGTGAAATTCATTACAGCAACATTAAGAAGATATTAATAACAACATCCATTCTTATCCTTATGCTCTCGGCTGCCGGGTGGTTTTTCTGGAAGAGAAAACAGAAAGACCTGCATAATAAGTATGAATCGATCATTACAGGTCTAAAATCATCAAATGTAACTACTCCAAATTCAAATATCGCTATAGACCGAAACATTAATATTACCGATGAGACCATCAAAACCCTGTTATTGAAATTAGAAAAATTTGAAAAGTCTCAGAAATTCCTTAAAAAAGAACTTAGTCTTACCTCTCTGGCTACTGATCTGAATACCAACACCAGATATCTTTCGGAAATCATAAAGCAATATAAAGAGAAGAGCTACAATAATTATATCAATGAATTGAGGATAAACTATATAATTAATAAACTCTGTACAGATCCTATTTACAGAGAATATAAAATAAGTTATTTAGCCGAAGCTTGTGGGTTTTCCTCTCGAGAAGTATTTGCTGTTACCTTTAAGAAAGAGACCGGGGTTACTCCCTCCTATTTTATTAATAATCTTAAAAAAGAGAAGGTGTAAAACATTCGTGACGTCAAAACTCCAATAAAATTTTATTTCAGATCTATAAAAGATGCTCCCCCTTTGCAGGTCTAAAACCAAAAGGAAGAGCTTGAAAATAACAAATTTTTTAGTTCTTATTCTCTGCCAAAAGCCGACCGTTTAAATTGATAAAGCCACTGTGAGAAATAATTTCATTGAACTTAGAATCATAAAATTCCATGTCTAAAACGTTATCTTTAAATACTCTTCTCCCACTGAATACATTGATGTTAACATAGATGTCTTTATCGGAAAGAGCATCATATAATTTTTTAGGAAAACTCAGATGGGTAATCTCCAATTCATTTGACTGAGTAACATTTACCTTCTCCTTATCATAGACAAGAAGCTTCAGTCCATTAGGTCCCAGTTCTTTTTTAATATCTGCTGGTAAGGAATTTTCGTCTGCAACATCGCCATAGAAAAATAAAGAAGCTATTATTGATTCCTTATTTTTTTGCAATAATTCCACAGCTTTATCAGAAAGGTTAACTTCTATTTTGAAGTTGGGAATGATCACGCGGTCTCCTTCTATTTTAAGAGCACTTTCTTTTGAAGAAGTACTGGTCTTATCGAGGGGCTGCTGATTATTTTTCTCAACTGCAATTTCTGTTTTGACTATTTCTTTTGTTCCATTTTCCTTACAGCCGGTAGCAGCAATCACGGCAAATGAACTTATTAGTAAGAGTTTTGCTTTCATTTTTCAATTATAACGAATTATGGAATATATTTGATGAAATCAGCATGCAAAACATCCTCTGTTACATTACTTGATGATGTTGTCGTATTTTTCATCCATTGCCTGTGTTCGGTATTCGATGAAGATGTTGAACCAATGATTCTTTGCTCCATATTGTAAAGAATAACGGCATCCGCTCCTTTTTCTTTCGCCTTCTGAACAATTTTATCCTGAATATCCTGATAACTTGAACCCAGTATTCCAGAAATACCATCCACTTTTCCTATAACCTCATAATTTTTCTTTACATCATTGGTATCTAAAAATACATCAATATTTTCAGTGGGGTTATAATTTTTTCCAATGTAATTTACGGTTGGAGCACAGCTAATAACTAATATTAAACCAACCATCAGTAATGTATTTTTATATTGCTTTAAAAATGTAATTTTTTTGTACTTATTCATTTCGATTTTATTTATATGTTTATTAATTACCTGTACAATATTGCTTCTATAGGCAGGATATTTGAAGATGTTGTTTGTTTAAAACCAGTATTTGAACCACTAGGAAATAAAATTCCATCTGCTATTGTTTGCCCTTTTTGGTCTCTGAACCTTATATAAGCAGTATCCCCTTTTACATAACCATTTACGGATAAAATACCTGTATCGAGCTGATCATTGTTTGTCTTATAATTTGCTGTACCTTCTATTTTGCTTCCAGACTGGGTCATCTGAAATGAAATAATTCCTTTTGCTGTTGTATCACCTTCATTGGAATAGGATCCTGTATAGCTTTTTTTCGATACACTGGCTGTATTGGGATAGCTTCCTTTTCCATACAAATAGGTCACAGAAGGAAGTAGTGAGGTGGTAGTAGTCTGTTTAAAATATAGTGTCGTTGCATCTTTTATACTGATATTGCCATCAGCTACCGTATTTCCCCTCTGATCCCTGAACCGGATATAACCAATATTATTTTTAACATACCCATTTACTGAAAGCATTCCGCTATCTGAATTGTCAGTATTACTTTGGTAATTCGATACACCTTCTATTTTAGAATCTGTTTGCGACAGTTCCATGGTCATGATCCCTGATGCGGTTACATCACCTTCGCTGGAAAATTTCCCTGAAAATAGTTTTCCCGTCTGCGCTGTCGCATTGGGCGAAAAAACGCCTGATAATATTGCTGCTGCTATTATAAAAACTTTGCTTATCATAATTTTCTTTTGTGGATTAAATTGCAATTACTGAAACTATTGCTCTTCTTCAACTTTCATTTCTGTTTGCCCAGGCTCCGGAACATTATTGTTATTATCATTAGTTTTCATTTCTGTCTGTCCGGGCTCAGGAATATTGTCATTATTGTTGTCATTATCACGTTTCATTTCTATTTGCCCAGGCTCAGGGATAGTGTTGGTGTTTTCTGATCTGGTTTCTGTTTGTCGGGGCTGTGAATCTTGTCTCTGATAAACTGTTTGTCCGGGTTCAAGAGGAGCATCATAGGTGGTAATGGCACCACATGAATTTAAAAGAACAAGGAACATCGCGAGGAACAAGACTTTTAATGACTTTTTCATAAAATTTATATTTGATTATATCACCAAATGTAGTACTGTTTACCTCAAACTGCGGGCTTTTTTGAGAAGCAGTGTGTGATGTTTTCACAATTTATCACATCAAACCGGGCATAATAACTCAATTTTTATTTTAACTGATTATTTGGTGATATTTTTATTGGTCTTTTTAATTTTACAAATTATTATAACTGATAACATGTGAATTATATCTTTTAAGACAAGAAAAGCAAAATATTAGAATGGTACAGTTCTTATTAATCTCTGCAAAAAAAGTACTTATATAATTGTTCCTGAAGAAAGTATTATTTATTGAGAATTAAACCGAGCTAAATGATACCTAAAGTCCAAGAGGAATTAATCATTATAAAATTTGTTGAAGATAAAATACAGTTCAAACAAAATAAAAAATATCACCATACCCCCATACCAAGCTGAACGGCGGGTTTTTAAAAATGCAAATATGGCACATAGTGAAATATGACTCATCATTCTTATTGCATATAACGGCATAAGCTTTTCAAGATAAACAGGTCCTTTAATTAAAGTGTCAAAAATATCAATGAAATAAATCACAATGAGCAATAAAAAAAACCATTTCTTTCTTGAAAAAAAATAATTATTATAATTGTCCTCATAATCTTTAACATCTGATGGATATAGAAGCTGACATAATGTAAAGTAAAAGATAATATACATGATGATGAATATATACTCAGTAAATGTCCATATTCTAACATCTCTAAGGCCGTATTCCCACCACCAAAAGTGAATCATCAATAGAAATATATACAATACCCATAATAAATGAACCCAATAGGGTTTCGTTCTTCCAGGATGTTGAACAAATTTTACAGTACCATTGAGTAGACTACCTATACCTAGGCTTAATATAATACTGATAACTGTTTTGATATGGTTAAAAAAATCCATGATATAAATATTATAAGAAAATATAGCTCTGAATTTCCTGTTAAAAAAAAGAATTAATATAATTAATAGTAAACCACTGATAATTTAATTTACATATTTAAAAATACAAAATTAATCTACGAATATAAGACAGGCATAAAATAGATTTATATAGTGTTTTACACCAGATTATTTACATTTTTTCAGCATGCTTATAAAATGAGATGGCGTAACACCCATTTCTTTTTTGAATATTACAGAAAAAACTTCCCTAGAGGAAAAGCCACAGGCTTCAGCAAGATAGCTGATTTTATATTCTCTAAAGACAGGAGTATCGGTTAATTTACTGGTAATGTATTGTATCCGAAGTCCGTTAAGGTAGTTATTGAAATTCTTGCCTTTATGCTGCTTGATTATTTCTGAAAGATATCTTGGATTCGTATTTAGTGAATTTGATAAAGTGGTGAGTGTTAAATCTTTCTTCAAAAATTTCTCGGATTTTTCAAACCTTGAAAGTTTGCTAAGCAGAGATATAGTGGTGGCTTCAGAGATACTAATAGTATTATCAGCCTTTTTATTATTAGCATGTAATAAAATGGGCTTAAATTCGGTTACTGGTGTTTCTTCTTTTGATTGTTTAATGGTTATTTCATCTCTTTTATTTTGTTTTTTCTGGTTATTTTTCCAAGCCCAATTATTTAGTAAAAAAATAATGACAACAGATGGTACGAAAACTATAAGATGGGGATATTTTTCTCCCTGTTCAACCATTATGTATTTTAAAGGAGCATTAAGAACTTTGTTTTTTGTATTTGCTATGTTGTTCAATTGAGTATATAGACTTATTCTTTTTTCTGAAAATAGGTTAACCTTTTTGGATAGTTCCATAATTTTGTTGAATTCATTTTCATATAATTTTTTTGCATTTTCTATTTCCGCGTCAATTTGTGATTTGTGATTCAATTGTTCATCAGCAAAACTAACCAACAGGTATAGACAGAATAGAATTTTTTTTGTCATTAAAGTGTGTTTCTGTGCAAAGTAAGGGCTAATGTGTTATTTACAGTATAGAAAACATGTTAGCTTTTCGGAATTAATCACTTACACACTTCTTTATAATAACCTGTTTTTCAACTGTATATTCATTTTTTCCAAATAACAAAACTTCTTTATGAGGTGAAATATTGTTTTAAAGTATTTGGAATGCCGAATCTGATTTATAACAACCAAGTTGCTTGCTGGTGGAAAACTCAGTGTTATCATAACCAACAATTGATCCTACAGCGGTATTACCGATAGCCATTAATCCTGGATTAGTAATGTTCCCAAATATTTCAACATTTCGGATTGGCCAGATATACTAGGAACCGCTGTAGATAAGCAATTATTTTTTGGATATCTATAGGCTGACTGCCAAAAGAGAGCTCAAACCAGCAATGTCTTGAACGTTAAAAAATGTAATGAAAATTAAAAATAGAGTCAGTACGACGGTTTATAAGAATACTGGTATGGTCGGTAACATCACTATCGACATTAATTAGGCAGTATGTTTTCCATCCATTTATCAATGTGCATGATACACAAAACCACTTATCAAATCGTTTGAATAAGCACCTTGGGATTTTCAGGGTTACTTTGTCCATCAAAAACTAATTTACCGCCTTTTGGAAGGCAATATCATTTGAAATCAAACACAAGATTTTTTTCTTAGGAAAAGCACGTTTTGGCTGTTTTCTGATTACACTATGTTGTTCGTTCTTATGGGAAGAGATTTATATATTAAAAATGATGAAACCAGCTGCCACTAAATAAGCAGCTGGTTTTAATTAATTATCTGGTTGTATAACCACCGTTTGCAAAAATAGTTTGCCCCGTAATCCACCATCCGTCAGTTACCAAAAATTCAACTAATGGAGCAATGTCTTGAATATTGGTAAGACCTCCCAAAGCCGAAGCCGATTTGTGATATTCCACTGCATCGGCACTTTCCTGTCCATAGAAAAAAGGGGTATCCATCGGACCGGGAGCAACAGCAGTCACCGAAATTCCTCTGTTTCCAAATTCTTTAGAAGCGGCTCTCGTAAAATGCTCTACAGGAGCTTTTGCACCCGCATAAGTAGAATATAAGCCTGTATAAGCTGCTAATAATGAAGTTACGATTGTGCAAATCTTGCCATTATCATTCAATTTCTTACCTGCTTCCTGTAAGAAGAAATAAGCTGATTTTGAGTTGATACCAAACATTAAATCATATTCCTCTTCAGTAGTTTCTGTAAATGGTTTTTTCAATACCATTCCAACTGTATTGATGGCAACATCAATGCCTCCAAATCTGGCAATGGCTTCATCAAAAAATTTTGTAACATTTTCTACTTTGGTTAAATCACCCTGAAATAAAAATGCTTCAGCACCTAGAGCTTGAACCTCAGCCAAAGTTTTTTCACTTTCAGCTTTAGAACTTTCGCTGTTGTAATGTATTGCTAATTTTGCTCCTTTTGCTGCAAAATCTTTGCTTAGTAATCCACCTAAATTTTTACCACCACCGGCAATTAAAACTACTTTTCCTTTAACATCGTGTTTTGACATTGTATAATTATTTAAATTTATCATACAAAAGTCAACAATGAAAATCATATTTATACGGTGAACTTTTCGTATGTTGTTAGAATTTCCGAATTTCATTTCCTTTTTTTCGAGAAAATAAAATTAAGTCTACAAGAAATATTGAGGCAACAATCAGTTTAAAGTAATAACTGTAAGCTTTTTAGCACACATTAGACTTATATTAAATGTTACATAACATAGCTTTTTTATGCGTAACGCTATATTAGGACTAGACAAACAATAAATCTTTAAAAAGATGCCCGTTTCCACAAAAACTTCTATTATTTTGTAGCACGACACTAAAAATAACTGTGTGAATTAAACCTAAGCCTAAATATGTTGAGTTCTTTAAAACTACTAAAGAATGTATCTAAAAAGGATATTTGCAATCATGCCATTCGCGCCAAATCCATAATATAACATCTCTGTATATTGACGATAAACCAATTCGAACTTTTAAAACAACTGCCACACAATTTCTATTAAAAAACTCTATTTTATAATTTTAACTCTTAACTTTCTAAACCATTACTACTAACTTATGAAAAAACATACACTATCAAAATCTCAATATGGTTTGTCAGTGGAACAAGCTGAAACTTATTTAAAAACTATTTTTCCTCGCGTTTCACGTACCTTTTCCATTACAATACCACAACTTCCTTCTCCATTACGACGTGTTGTAATGAATGCTTATCTCTTAGCACGCATATTAGATACAATTGAAGATGATAATGCATTGACTATGGAGCAAAAATTTTATTATGGAAAAAGGTTCATATGGATTTTATACAATGATATTGAAAGCGCAAAGGAGTTCGCACTAGAAGTTACACCACAACTATCAAATCAAACAAATAAAGCTGAACGTGACCTTCTCTATAATTTACCGCTGGTACTAAAAATAATACAAACATTCAATACAAGGCAAAGAGAGGCAATTCAGCGATGTGTAAAAATTATGTGGGAGGGAATGCAGAACTTCTTAGAACGGCGAAGTGAAGGCGGTCTTGAGACACTAGACGATGTAAATAACTATTGTTACCATGCTGCTGGTGTTGTCGGAGAATTGCTCACGGACCTTTTCTCGGATTATTCTAATAAAATAGCACAGAATAGAAATGAAATGCAAAAACTTGCAATATCATTTGGAAGAGGGTTACAGATTTCCAATATTCTTTATGATCATTGGGAAGATCGTAAAGATGGGATCTGTTGGTTACCCCGTAGCCTGTACGGAAATGAGCTATATCATCTTAAACCTGAGAACTATAACGAAAATTATAGAAAATCGCAAACTGAAATGGTAAATATTGCTTATAAAAATTTACAAGAGGCTCTAAAATATACATTATTAATTCCAGCATCAGAAGCTGGAATACGTCGATTTTTATTTTGGACAATTAGTTTTTCTTTGTTTGCACTCCGCGGAATACAAAAAAATCCTTCATTTTCCCAAAAAGAAGAAATTAAAGTACCGCGTACCAACATAGTAAAAGTCATGATGGTTACTCGTATTTTAGGAACAGGAGATGCAACATTAACGAAATTTTTTAATTCAGTTTCTGAAACTATCCCGGATCTTATTATAGAATAATCAGTCGCAAGCACTGGAAAGATTGTTGGACTTTTCCTGATATACCTTCAACATTCTAAAAAGTCGACAATGGTTATTTAATCTTCTAAACAGCATGTTAAAAAAAAGCTCAAAAGACAAACTGAAAAAAATATAATTGTTATTTTTGATTAAACTATCCTATTATGAAAATTTACTTTCTTATTTTTTGTGTATTCCTCTCAACTGGAGCTTTTGCTCAGGGAATCCAAACCGGTAAAGAGGATATGCTCCAAAAAACCAGCGGAGAAATACTCAAAGGCAAAATACTGCGCGTCACTGATAACGACATTACATTTGTTTACGCTGGAGAAACAGCAGAGTATGTGATTAAAAAGATTGATGTCAGCAAAATCGTCCATTCAAGTGGACGCGTTGAAGACTTTGCTGGAAACAGTACTGTACAGGTACGTCAGAAAGAGCCTGTATCGATGGTAGCCAGCCCGAGCGAGCACCATAACCGGATCGCCATCCTCCCCTTCACATTCCTGATGGACAATCAACAAGGTGCCGAAGAAATAGGTATCAAGGCACAACAGGACGCGTACGCTTTTCTATCTCAGCACTCAACGGGATATAATATTATTGATCCCCGAACAACTAATGCAGCCTTAATACAAGCAGGGGTGACCCGTGAGAAAATGATCGGTTTTAGTATGAAGAACCTCGGTGATATTTTAGGTACGGAGTATATTATTGAGGGTACTATAAGCCAGGCAAAGGGATACATGACTAGTTCGACCATTGGCAGAAATAGTGCTACTATCAAGGATGATGGAGGTAAGATCAAAGAAACGGGTATCAGCTCATCGACCAGTGGCAGTGCACAGCAGTATGATGTCACCGTTACGCTCCAGATTTACATGGATAACAATGTAAGCATCTACAACAATAGCCATAAAGCATTTTGGCCAACCACGGATGGCTCTTACATTGCTCCATTAGAATACATTTTGAAACGATGTCCTCTATATACCAAATAATAGACATTTCGACTTTAGAAACTGCAAGTAACCAATCTATAAACAATCTATAAACAATCTCAACAAATACATTACTTTCTCAAATATCTCACCATTGGCAAACATATCCATATAACAGTTATTTTGAGTTCCATCGCTGGAAGTTTAATCGTCCCATGAATTGCAATAATGGATTCAGCAACTGAAAAAAGGACTTTTGGAACGCGTGCCCATAAGGATTTGCCATACCTGAGTGATAAGTTGGGCATTACCGAATGATTAGTTGATTCTGTTTATTTCGCCATAAGGATATCTCCAAATGCAACTAGTTGTCCCGAAACAGCAGTGAGTTTGAATTGATGAATTATTTATACCTTTAATACAGAAATTAACCATAAAAACAATATATGAAGCAAACAGTTTTAAATGAAGAATTTTACATGAGCTTAAAACAGCTACCAAAACCCCAATATCCTTTCCCTGATTTTATTCATCCTGATTTTCAGCAGCAGCGAGAAGAATATTATACTTGGATTGATACAGAATATATCATCCACAGTAAAGAAGCACGTGAAAAGCACAAAAAACATCAACTAGCTGATATTGCATCACGAGGTTGTCCTTTCCTAAAAACAATTGCTGAACTACGTCCCTTAGCCAATTATACAGCTAATGGAGCGATGATGGATGATTACTTTGACCGCTGTTCCCGTGAGGAAATGTATAGAATAACTAATCATATAATGGCTTTGGTGACTGGTAAAAATCCAATGGAACCTGCTGAAAATGGCATATTTCATTTATTTTGGGTCTTAAGACAAGATGCCATTAAATGTGAAATTCCAGAACGTATATACGAAAAGTTTACAAGATCAATGAAAGATGTATTTGTGGGCTATGCAGAAGAAAAAGTATACTATCGAACAAATACGATACCCCCATTATCTATGTATTTGCTGATCCGAGAGGAAACAAGCGGCGTTAAACCTTATTGCTATTATGTCGCTCTTCAAAAAGAATATCGCAATCTACCTGATGATGTTTTTGATCATCCTTTTATTAAACGTATCTATGCTCTTTCTTCTTTAATGATTGGCATACACAATGACATTATTTCGTTACCAAAAGAACTCAGCCGTGAAGGAGATACTATGAATCTAGTAAAGGTACTGCAACAAGAAAAAAAAATATCCCTAACACAGGCTTATGAGAAAGCTCTTGAACTACATGATAATTATTTAGAAGAGTTTTTATTATTACAAAAAAACCTTCCCTATTTTGATACTTTCCAAGAACTTGTATATGATTATGTTCAGGACATAGGTATTATGATTGCAGGAGTTTACGCATGGCATACAAACGATACATTCCGCTATATGAATGGTGGCTATGTGGAAGGTGAATATCCCACCTAGAGGAAGAAAGAAATAGGCAGCTTCGGAGATATTAACTGAATGTTTAAGAAACTGAAAGAATAAAAGAAACCAAAACAGAGCTGTTTATTCTGAAAAAATTTCAATAACTAATTGAGTTGTCAAAAAGTTAATATATTGTTGTTGTTTTTTTTGTGTGGTAATTAATATGCCACTTTCATTGCCAATTGTTCCTGGAACAGCAACTTCAAAGTTATTGCTTAATTTTTTCAGTTCAATGCTATAATCGTCAACTATCTTCCAATCATCTGATTGACCTTCACCGATCGCCCACATCAGCCCAGTAGAAATTCTTACACATAATTAATTATTAATTGTCCCAGTATTTCAGTGGCATCTGTATTTCATTTCACACTGTATATCAGCAAGAAATTCCGAATTCCTTACAATGAATCAGCATGCACAGAACCATGTAATATATTACAAGTTAACACTTTACATTTTACATTTTTTGTCGAAAATTGATATCAAATAAAAAAACATTGACTATATTATCTTTTTTTTAAATTAGTGAAATGAAATTTCGAAAACGAAATATAATCATAAATTATAATTAGTGACAATTTGATTTTTACAACCTATTTCTAATAGCTTGCTTTCACTTTCCATAATATTATGATCTATACAGACCGAATGTTAATTTCAATCCATTGTTTGTACCGTCAATTGGGATTGTTGTGAATTGGAGACTTCCAATTTCATTTACATTTTGACAATAAAACAAATCTACTCAAGCTATATTTTTAAGAAAATTTTTGTCATGTCCTAAGCCTGAGTTCCCCAAGTTTTTATTTAAACCTTTAATCTATTTGTTTTTCCAAGTTGGATTAATTCATGAATGGTAATTAGCTTGTGTTAAATTTTAAAAAAAAGTAAGACCATGAACACACTTGAACTTCTGAAGACCCAATTTAAGTATCCGTTCCCCACACTAAAGAACCCCAATGCAGATCTGTTGCAAGAAATAACAGAGAATCAATGGATTGATGGAGAGTACCTTTGGCTCTATGAACACAATCATAACCTTCGTAGGAAGTATAAGATGACCAAGACGGCACATATTGCCTCCCATTGGTTTCCTACATCTTCTCCTGAACGATTAAGACCGATTTGCAGATTAATGTTATGGACCTTGTATAATGATGATCTCTATGAAGAAAGTGAATCAGAAAACATTGAATATGTACATAAACAATCTATTGCAGTACTTAAAGGCAAGATATCCGGCGATGATTCTAGAATCCCTTTGGGTAATATGCTAGCTTCCTTGAGACAGGAATTGCTAGAGTTTATCCCAGAAGAATCGCTTTTCCGTTTTACACATATGATCGATAAATATTTCATGGGGCTAAAAACTGAATTGAAGTATAAAAAGAATAAAACTTATCCTAGTGTAGTTGAATGCATTGCCATACGCGAAAATTCTATTTGTCTGTATCCTTTCCTACAGCTTACTGAAGTGGAAACAGGAATCGTCCTTCCACCTAAAATTCATGCACATCCTGTATTACAACGTTTACAGACATTAGCCTGTCATTTGGTTACCTATTTCAATGAAGTACAGTCTGTCTTGAAGGATGAAGCTACAGACAGCGTTTATTACAACATTGTGAAGGTAATTCAGAATGAACGACAAATGTCTCTGATGGAGGCATGTCTTGAAGATTTGCGTCTGCATAATGAAGATTTGAAAGAATTTTTAGAATTACAAGTCTCTCTTCCGGATTTTGGTGAGTGGCAGGAAGCAGTTATTAATTGGGTACATTACATGAGCATGGTTTTGAGTGGTTGGAAGAATGTATCCACAAAACTAGACCGTTACAACGCTATGGAATTTCCAAATACAGCAGAATTAAAAGCAAAACTAAAACAAATATAATTTCATTATAATTTCATTATAATTTCATTTATAATTTCATTAACAAATAAAAATCAAATTTATGAAAGAAGAACTTAAAATCCCGATTCCGAAATATCCTTGGCCACATATTCCAAGTCCTCTAACGTTAGCTTTTGATGAGATAGAAAAGCAATGGATACAAAAAGATTATGTCTATATGGGATCTGAGAGCGTTAAAAGATATATCAATCAAAATATAATAAAGGTGGCACCTTACATGTCGGCCACAACGACCAGTGTGGACGTTCTTATGCCTATATGCCGGTTTCTGTTGTATGAAACCTACTTTGATGATTATGTGGAAATTATGCCATTGGAAGAAGTTGCCGCTCTTAGAGACCGTGCTTTTGAGGTAATGACGGGTGATAGTGTACGTCCGGACGAAATCGGGATGTTCAGGCAGATGGAACTTGCCAGAAAGGAATGGATCGCTAATGGTATGCCTCAATTCTGGATTGAAAGAATGGCAAAAGGTTTCTGGGAATTTATTACTTATGGAATCATGGAAGAAACTCATTTTAAACTCACCCAAACCTATCCCACATTAGCCCGTTATCTATTAATTAGGAGTCATTCAATAGGTCAGTTAGCTTATGGGAATATGATTGATCCGGCACTTGGATCCGCACTTCCGGAACATATTCACAAGCATCCGGCAATTCAAAGGGTAATGTTTCTCCACTCCATTATTATAGGGATACAAAATGATTTTGCCTCTATAAGAAAAGAAATGGCGACTGAAAATGAAAACTTTAACATTATACTTTTACTTCATCATACTCATCACCTTTCTCTTGAAGATGCACTAATAAAGGCAATGGCAATTCACGATGATTTTGTGGCTGAACTGGAAGATATTTCCCAATGTCTGCCCGACTTCGGTTCTTATCAAAAAGAAGCGGAGAATTATGTATATCATGCAAAACTGATGATTACCGGCCTTAACGAATGGTATTACAGCTCTGGAACAAAACGTTATGCACCTGAAGGTTTTGCGACTCCAAAATACGGTGTACAAGGTGAAAAACCATTGGATTTTGAGGTAAAGCACATTCGTCAGGAATAAATGTTATTTGATTATTTACTATTGTAATAAGATTTATTAGTCTCCAAGTATGTGCACTATTTTTTTTCTATAAGTCTCACTGCCAAAGTCATAGATGTAGTCTTAATTGAAAATGAGGTTTGAAAGGGTCGGTTCGAATCCTTAACTCTTCGCAAAAAAGGTACAAATCAAACGATTTGTACCTTATTTATTATAAAAAACTTAAACGACGTATCCTTGGAATTTTAAATGACCGGAAGAAAATAACAATACTATCCCACTATAAAGATCTTTTTTCAAATTAACAACTCGTTCAACTGCATTTAAGTTACTAAATAGCTGAGTAATTATATTTGTTGGCTGAAATCCATCAATCGTATGTCTGATTATGTATTAGAAAAATAGTTCGTGAATTTGTAAAAGCTTGTACTAACTGTGTTAAGGATTCTATTTTGAAAGATTTACCTGAGAACCTAAGGTTTGAAATAAGAGCACGTTGGCAGCAAAGCTTACTACTGAAAGTTTGGAAGATTTTAAAAATTATATTGATTCTTCATCTCAAGAAATATGAGGGAGGGAATTTAAAATAAAACCGTCGTGGTCATTTATAGAAAATGATAATAGGTATTTTCTTAGAAACATTCACCCACCCACCTGAAACAGAAGAAGCTGCAAAGAGTTTTTATAGAATCCGATTTAACATCAGACTGGAAGAAGATAAAATGACGCAGATAATTTTAGAAAAATAACAGCATGATTCCTCTTCCCACAAAAGTTGAGAAATATAATACATAAATAACGGATAAACTACAAGTTGCAAGTTTAACATTATCTATATAACATATTGGTTTAATGAAACTTATGTAATTTTGTATTAATATCGTACTAGAAATAATTGACGAATAAAAGAATGAAATATACTCCTTTGAACTGAGAATAAATGAATATTCTTAAATTAATATTTGATTAAGTGCGCTTTTATAACACCCTAAAATGAATTCAGTATAATACAACTGCGAATCTAATGCATAAGTCTTATCATGAAGTTCTATACGTTTCGAAAGAACAATCTCGCCTTTATAGCTGAATGAGCAAAATGAATACACTTTAAAGCCTGAATTTCTTACAGATGACGCATACCCAGTAGAAGCAATTCCCCAATCTGTTCCAAATGACTCGGCGACCTTTACAGCCATTGTATTTGCCATTTTTTGGGTTTCAAAGCCATTTTCCTCAACTTCAATCCTGTTGATACCTAAAAAATTAACTTTTTCAGGTACCGTAAAAGTCGTTATTCCTCCTTTGTAAAACAGTTTTGCATTAGGCATCTGGGAAAAAGCCAGCTGTATTAATCCCGAGGTTACACTTTCTGCTATAGAAACCGTTTCATTCATTGTAATGAGTGAAGTACTGATATAATCAAGTAAACTTTGCTGAAATTTCATGGCATCTGATATTTAATGTTAATATAAAAAGCTTTTTACACTACTGAAATCAATGCTCAGATAACGTCATAGTCATTCATGGTCGTTACAAAATAATGCTCAATCATTTCCTTGGCATTGTTGCACATTGATAAAAGATCTTCCCTGGTCATATCCTCAAAAATAAAATCATCATGAACCTCAATAATGAACTCAGTCACTTTTTCAGTGTTCATAAGATCATAAGCCATTAAATCATTTAAATTATCTAATCTGCATTCTTCCTTAAAAAAAGGAGGTTTTCGGGAAATGGAATTCTTAAATTGAAAAAGATGTATTGTTTTCATGACTGTTAGTGTTAAGGTGATAATAAGAAAGTCTGTTTTATATATAAACATGGTGGTTACTCATGAATGTTCAAACAGATTTTTTTTTGGATTCAGTTGATGAAATGTATTATATATCAATAGGATTAAAAAGGACAGAAACCAGAGGTTCCTATCCTTAATTAATTAAAACCTTCTGAAAACAGATTTACCTATTTTATAGAGATTTTAATAAGCTCATTATTAAAGTTGAGAATCCGTAAGTCTATTAATTTTATCATGGTGTATATTCGTTTTCCCCAGTCTTTTTTACTACAATGTTTTCTAATACCAGAGACAAGCATTATGTACGATGTATACTTTCAACTGCTCGCTATATTTTCCAGTCTAAAATTTGCATTATTTATAGTGATATAAACTTTAATGGATCTGATAAATTCCTGATTATTATACTACAAAGATGGCCGTTTCAGTATAGACTGCACTATATATATCTGGAATAATCTTACATATATCCCACTTTTATAAGTCTTCCAGGTTTCCAAGACGCCTTTGTTTCAACTGCTTATAAAATGAAGGAGAAAGCCCCGTGATCTTTTTAAACTGGTTAGAGAGATGAGCCACACTGCTGTAATTGAGTTTATAAGAGATTTCTGTAAGATTCAGTTCGTCATACAACAGCAGTTCTTTTACCTTTTCCACTTTATTAATAATGATAAAATGTTGCAGGGTCATTCCTTTCACTTCAGAAAAGGTGTTCGCAAGGTAGGTATAATCATATCCTAATTTTTCACTTATATAATCTGAGAAGTTTTCTTTTGGGAGTGCATCTGAATAATGAATCATTTCTATGACTACATTTTTTATTTTCTCTATCAGGATACTTTTTTTATCATCTAATATCTCAAGCCCTGTTTTAAGTAAGTTTTCTTTTAGAATTTGTCTTAGTTCAACGCTGATATCATCCAATAATTCTACAGTTCCCAAATCTACAATAGCATTTTTAATGCCCAGCCTTTCCAATTCCTGATGGACAACCATTTTGCAGCGCAAACTTACCATATATTTTATATACAACTTCATCCCCCTTACTATTTATACTGCCAATCATTTCATTAACAGATATTTACTCAAAGTTACTCTATTAAATCGGAAATATCTATGATTTATACAACAAATTAAAAGACAATTGCAAAGCTTTCCTTTTTTAATGATTGAAATTTACAGGTAACAAAAAAAATTACAATGTCAAAAGAAAAAGACGGAAAAAAGAAATCAGATAAAACTCCACCCGCAAAATCCGCAAAAGAGAAACGAGAGGATAAAATGAGTAAACGAAGAGGAAAGGAACAAGAAGCCCGAAATAACGTAAACTGAATGGTATCTGTAAAACGAGACGGAATTATACTCAGAAAAACGACTTTAGACTTTGAGAGTGAAGGTGTTTTAAACCCCGCAGTTGTTAAGGATAACGGAAAAATACATTTATTTTACAGAGCTCTTGCAAAGAATAATTTCTCCAGTATCGGATACTGTATACTATCAGATTATAAGACCATAGAAACCCGGTTGAGCAAGCCGGTTATCATCTCCGAGTTTGAATACGAAAAACATGGTGTTGAAGATCCAAGAATCGTAAAAATCGATCATTTGTTTTATCTTACCTATACCAGTTATGACGGGATTAATGCACTGGGAACACTTGCTGTATCGGAGGATCTTACGTCATGGCAAAAAAAGGGCATAATTGTTCCCAAAATTCCATACAACAAGTTTAGATTTTTATCGGAGTCACAAGGTGAAATAGCAGAAAAGTACAGACGTTTCAACAAACTCCCCCCTACTCTTACAAAGGATAAAGATGTCTTCCTGTGGGATAAAAATGTGATATTTTTCCCAAGAAGGATTAACGGTAAGCTTTATTTTCTTCATCGCATAAGACCCGATATTCAAATTGTAGGTATAAAAAACATTGAAGATCTGAATCCTGATTTCTGGAAAGATTATTTCCTTCACTTTAAAGATCATATCATATTATCTCCCCTATATGAGCATGAAGTAAGCTACATTGGCGGAGGATGTCCCCCTATAGAAACCGAGCATGGGTGGCTTTTGATATACCATGGCGTACATGATACTATTGAAGGATATGTTTACAGCGCATGTGCTGCCCTACTGGATCTTGATAATCCCGAAAAGGAAATTTCAAGACTTCCTTATCCTCTTTTCAAACCCGAAGAAGAATGGGAGCAGAAAGGAGAAGTAAACAATGTCTGCTTCCCTACCGGAGCCATCGTAGAAGGAGATACACTCCATGTTTACTATGGAGCAGCAGACAAAAGAATTGCTGTTGCTTCTTTAAGTATTTCAGAATTACTGAAAGAATTACTACGGTACACACCATAACTGACTATTCAATACAGGATGTCAGACTTTAAAACAGATATCATCATGAATAAAAATATAAAATCAGACGTGGAGGAAAAGACAAAAAGACGATCTGTACAAAGTAATAAAAACACATTTTATCATAAACCTGAAATTATCTTTATAAGTACTTTTCCTCCTAAGGTGTGCGGTATTGCAACCTATTGTCAGGATTTGATACAATCTCTTAAGTTAAAATTCAGAGAATCATTTAGCATCATTACCTGCCCGATGGAAACTGAGGATGAGCATTATCAATATGAAGCAGATCCAGCATATCGCTTAAATACATCCGATGCCATATCTTACTTGGAGCTGGCTGATAAAATCAACAAAAATGACAGGATTCAACTGGTTATGCTCCAGCATGAATTTGGATTTTTCAACGAAACCCAAGACGGATTACTCCTTTTCCTTCAAAATTTACAGAAAGACCTCATCATTACTTTTCACACTGTTCTGCCGAAACCTGATCCCAAATTAAAAGAAAAAGTAAAAGAAATCAGCAGTTTCGTAAAATCCATTATTGTCATGACCGGTATTTCTGCGGATATCCTTACCAATGATTATGATATTTCATCTGATAAAATTAAAGTGATACCCCACGGTACCCATTTGCTTCCATTTATAGATAAAATTTCACTGAAAACAAAATACGGACTTAAAGATAAAAAGGTACTTTCAACATTTGGTTTACTGGGTGCTGGGAAAAATATTGAAACCTCTTTAGAAGCTCTGCCTGCAATCATTTCCCAAAATCCGGATGTTATGTTTCTGATTATCGGAAAGACACATCCCGGAGTCATTAAATATGAAGGAGAAAAGTACCGTGATTTTTTACAGGATACTATTAGGAGGCTTCATCTGGAAAAACATACGTACTTTATCAACCAATATCTGCCTTTGAATGAGTTGCTAGATTATCTTCAGCTTACCAATATCTATCTTTTCACTACAAAAGACAGAAATCAGGCAGTAAGCGGTACTTTTTCCTATGCCATCAGCTGTGGATGCCCTATTGTTTCTACCCCTATTCCTCATGCTGTGGAAGTCTTAAATGAAGATCTGGGAATTATTATTGATTTTGAAGCTCCGGAACAGCTTGCTGCTGCCGTGAATACATTATTGAAAAATGAAACCGCACAGGAAAAATTACGATCAAATAGTCTGGAAAAAATGGCTCCCACAGCTTGGGAGAATTCATCTATTTCACACGCCTTATTATTTCAACAATACAACAATGACAAAATGACATTACACTATACATTCCCGATCATCAATCTTAGCCATATCAAAAATATGACAACGAATTTTGGAATGATCCAATTTTCTAAAATCAACAAACCTGATATCAATTCCGGGTATACTTTGGACGATAATGCCCGTGCTTTGATTGTAGCCTGCAGACATTATGAAGTAAGCAGAGATGAATCTGATCTTGACTTAATCTCAACCTACCTGAATGTAATAAGGTTTTGTCAACAACTAGATGGTAGTTTTCTCAATTATGTAAATCAAGACAAGGAATTTGCACAACAGAACTACGAAACCAACCTTGAAGATTCCAATGGTAGGGCAATCTGGGCACTGGGGTACCTTCTTTCTATAAAAGCAATCTTACCACAACTGTTTTCTGATGAAGCAGAGTCTATCATTGAAAAAAGTCTTCCGTCTATTGATAAAATTCATTCTACCCGTGCAATGGCTTTTATTATAAAGGGATTGCATTATCAAAACTCTGAAAACAATATTCCATTATTGAAAAAGCTGGCTAACAGACTGGTAAAAATGTATCAGCATGAGAAACATAAAGACTGGCATTGGTTTGAAAGCTACCTGACCTACGGAAACAGCGTACTCCCTGAAGCTTTATTGTGTGCGTGGATTACGACCCAGGACGAAATGTATAAACAGGTTGCCAATGAATCATTCAAGTTTTTGCTTTCTAAAACATTTAGTAAGGGAGGCATTAAAGTAATATCCAACAAAGGATGGCTGCAGAAAGAAACGATTAAAAGTCCTGAATCAATTGGTGGTGAACAGCCTATCGATGTTGCTTATACCATACTAACCTTATCTACATTCTACAAGGTTTTTAAGGATGAAAAATACTTGCAGATGATGAGAAATGCTTTTAGTTGGTTTTTAGGAAAGAATCATTTACATCAGATTATTTATAACCCTGCAACAGGCGGATGTTATGATGGGCTTGAAGAGAAAAATGTTAATCTCAATCAGGGAGCAGAATCAACAGTCAGTTACCTCATGGCAAGGCTCTGTTTTAAAAAGTAATAACATAATTAATGTTGTAATACATTGTAATGAAAGTAAGTATAAGATTATTGACAATAGTCTGTAAAGTATTTGTTTATTCGTAATTCCAACCAACAGTTAAACTGCTGATCAAATACAGATGTCAGTCATTTATCCGCATCTCTGTAATAAGACCTAAGGTTTATGATCTTTGAGACTTCATTCTTCTTTTTCCAGCTCTAAATTCATACGATTATGAGAAAAACACAGAATGGTTTTCTTTTTATAAAACATGAATCTGTCAGTAAAAAAAGATTGCGGACACTATACAGTGTGTGATAGCTGTAAAATAAAAACCATTTTGTAATACAACAGGTTATAAGACACCAACTTTGTACTATAGCAACTAAGTTATACTAAATTTCCACCTTAAGAACACAAATCATTAAGGCAACAAATATTTCCAAATTCCTTAAAACTGGAATTTGAAGTCATAGCAATTTATAACTTTCTTGCAGAGAAAACTAAATATTACCACAAAAATGACGCATTAAAAAGTTATTCATAAAAACCTTCCTAAGAAGAGTTAAAATAACTGTATTAATTCTACTACATATACAACAAATATAAATAGAATCGTATGACTTGCAGCATATAAATGCAATTGATTAACACATACATTTATTGTTCATAATAGTTGTACATTCTCATTAGTACAATTGACTCTCCCCTAAAAAGGAGGGTTTTTGTTATATAATCCATTATAGGGCATTAGGGAGGCTAATAAAACTTTCACAAATTTATTATATGGTGTTTTCGCGGATATGATTGCGATCAAATCTCTACAACACACATAATAGGATTTTTTTATTATACAAAATTTGCGATTCTATTTATAATGGTCTAATGACTTTTGTATAGGAAATCGTAATTACTAACTGAAGTGGACAATTAGCAATAATTATGCAAACCCGTAGGTAGCCAAAAGAAAGCAGCCAATTTATTTATTATTATCAAGCAATCCAATTATAATAATAAAAGTATAGAATAAGAAAGTATAGGTTGTTTTGAATATTTTCGAAAGATCTCTGACCCTGCTGAATTCTTAATAAAAAGTTTAGTGCGGGATATAAAATTTTCATAATGAAGGATATGATTAAACAATTACGTAAGGGATCTCTGCAGTGCGGCGACAATAAATATAATATCATAGCTTTCAGAGATTATCAATGCGAAATAAAACAAGAAATTGAATTTTAACATTAAACTATAATGCGAATAATAGTAAAAGTATAACAATATTTTATGTTTTTTGAATAGCATAATTATATACTATATCTTCACTAAGATATAAATATAGTCTTGTTTTAAATATTCCGAAAAATGTTTTTTTCAAGATATAAACACGCTCTATTGTATGCAATTTTTGTAACTGATAATCAAAAAGAAAAGGTTCTATATCATCCATCTTTTTTCCAATTAACTGATCTTCTGATATAATGTTCTGACTTTTATCTTGGAAGTAATATTTTTTAGTCATATTAATAAATAATTTTTATTGCAAAATCTTTTCTTATTTTCAGAATACTTCTTTTCAAGCTTGATTTCCAATAGTGGTTAATTATAAGAACGGTCTGTTTGGTAAGGAAAAATTATTTCCCTGAGTCTTCAAAAGTTTTTTTTATGGATTCAGTTGATGAAATATATTCTATATCAACCATCACATCATATGAACTAAAGATGGCTGTTTCAGTATATATCAAGCTATATAATACACAGCTAAATAGGTTTATGGTACGATTGTGATAAAAAGATAAATTAAAAATATAGCGATCAGTACAATTCCCTGCATAATATTGGTTCTGCCCGTTGCCAGTGAAACGGTAATAATAAAAAGCGACAGGCCTAAAAGTATGGTTGATTTGATATCTATCCCTAATGTCATTCTTATACCGGTCATTACAGATATAATGGCTATGGCGGGAATACTGAGTCCGATACTTGCCAAAGCAGAACCAAAAGCCAGATTTAATGAGGTTTGGATCTGATCACTTTTTGCAGCTCTGAATGCAGCCAGTCCTTCCGGAAGAAGAACAATACCTGCAATAATGATCCCTACAAGAGATTTTGGGGCACCTGCGGAAACCACTATATGCTCAACATCCTTTGAAAGAAGCTTTGCCAGTAAAACGACTATTCCCAGGGATAATAGTAACAATATACAACTGATATACAATTGTTTTCGGGAAATCAGTTCATGATTATCTTGTACAGGCTGATTTTTGGACAGTTTATTCTCTGGAGAAATGAAAAAGCTTCGATGTCTAAACGTTTGAATCATAGTAAATCCAAGATAAAGTCCTAAAGAAATCAAGGCAATAAAAAGCAATTGAAAGGATGTATATTCACCTCCGAGATGACTTATCGTATAATTAGGCAGAATAAGCACAAAAATAATCACGGAGGTAAGCGTAATGAGTGCCGTACTTACCCCCTGCAATGTAAAGCTCTGTTCTCTGTATCTTAAGGAACCTATGACAATACAGCTCCCAATAATTCCGGTAAGGATTATCATCACTGCTGCAAAAACCGTATCTCTGGCAAGGGTAATGGTTTCTAAACCTTTTGCTCCCATCATGATAGAAATAATAAGTCCTACTTCTATGACCGTGATGGCAAATGCCAGAAGCAAAGTTCCGAATGGCTCCCCCAAACGATCGGCAATGGCTTCGGAATGATACACTGCAGCCAAAACACTTCCTATCAGAAATAAAGTAAGAATCACAGAATAATACCCTGAAGAAAAAACAGAATTTCCAACATACGAAAGCCACGCAAGGATAGGAACTAAAAAAGTCCACATCCATAAATATTTTTTAATATTCATAAAAATAATAATATTTTTTACAGTTGAATGGTCTTTTGGAAAAATTCAATAGATTTATATTTTCCTTTTCAAAACAGTTTTATTAATGATTTGAAGCAGACTAGAGATGAGATATACCGGAAATATTAAATGATGAAAAGAAGAGAATATGCCGGAATTAAGAGTCTAGATCATCAGTTCAATGTAGTTATTCAGCAAGGTACGAATAATCAATCACTTATTTGGAATTATATAGTCATATTTTAAGTTTGTAATCATTTCCTAAGACTCAATAATGTTCGTCACTTCGTCAAAGTCACTAACTTTTTACAGCTTATAAATGACTGGATTTCAGATGCTCAAAACAAGCTGGTATTTTGTAAAAGTGTGATATGTGCAACATAAAAGAAACAATCTGTAATACAATAGATTATTAAACACCCATCTTTGTATGGTAGCAATGAAGTTACACTAAAATCCACCGTATGGACACAAACCAAAACAAAGGCAACAAATTTTTCAAAACTCCTGGAGCCTGGATTGAGCAGTCAAAACAACTGAAAGAAAAATTCTCAACATTAACGGACCACGATCTGAAGCTTGAAGAAGGTAAAGAAAGGGAAATGCTGGAAAGAATCGGAAACAGATTAAGAAAAAACCGTGAAGAAGTTCTCAATATTATCAAAGAAATCAATCTTTCATAAATTGTTTTCAAGGACAGTTAAAACCAATGAAAAGATATATTTATCAAAAGTTTTATGGAAAAGGGATGGAATATTAGACAGTTCTGTCCCTTTTATTTACAATACAATCTACTCTTATTATGTTTAAACCCAATGTGATGAATCATAGAGAACTTGAAAAATCGAAAGTATATATTACCAGCCAGATTGTAGATTACATTCCAAATTCTGTAGTCAGCAAAAAAATAATGGAAAAACTGACCGGCAGTATCAGTGTTTTATCTTTTGATGACAAAGAAGGGTTATCTGAAAAGATTTCTCCTTTTGACACTGTTGCACAAATTATTGAAGGTAAAGCAGAAATTATTATAGACGGAGCTACTTATTTTATGGAAGAAGGTGAATGCATCATTATTCCTGGCCATATATCTCATTCTATAAAAGGAAATAAACGCTTTAAGATGATCGTAACAATAATAAAAAGCGGCTATGAATAATGTAGATACCATATCAGTTTTAACAAAAAAGATATTAAAAAAAACAGTTGAGATTCAAAAAGAATTTCCTGAACTGTATGACCTTTTAGACGAAACTCCATTATTTTTTTCTTTTGCAGAGAAAAATATTACGATCAGAGATTTAAGACAATATCTTATTTCCCTTATAAGACAGCAAAAATCCTTTGAAAAAGGGACAGTAAAAAAAATAATATACAATAACCCCCAATGAAAAAGCTGACTAATCATCCAAAGAACAAATTGGGACTCAGAAATAAAAAAAATATTTCAAGAAGGGCCTATTACTCACAATTTGTTTCTTTATTTTACATCAGAAATACCAACATCACCTTAGAAAGAGACACGAAGGAAGTTCTGCGCATGTTAAAGGAATTACAGATTCTCAATAACAAATCAAGATTGGTATTTAGTACTCATTGCAGTTTAAGCCAGCATAATCTGTGGCAGTCTGTATTAGAAGATCTAAGCGACAGTATAAAATACATTAGAATACAGTTTGAATATTTATTGGAGAATATTATTAAAAGAAATAAAATCAATTCACTCATATTCTGGAAGCAAAACAAAACCTATACAGATGAGCTGGAAGCAAGCCATAAAAAACTCATCCATTTGGCTATCCAAATTTTACCGGAAGAAGAAAGGTTATCATGGAAAACAGGTATTTGTAACTTTTATGATGAAATTTTTTCTTTATTCATTCCACTTATTGGTATGTGCAAGCTTGAATCGGACTTTATAGAAAAATATTCGCCTAAAATCTTTAACCAAACCACTATGGATATTATTAAAGATATTCCGAAAAATTACACATTACAGGAAGCAAAGAAATATGAACACGAATACTTAAAAGTATTAACTAACTACAGTCATGAATTCTATAGAAAAAATAATTTTTGGAACAGCCTACTATATATACTTTCAGCAGGCATGTTGCCACGACCGTCAGAACATACTTTATCCAATAAATGGATCAATAGAAAAATGAAAGATAAACTTATTAAATAGGTTTCAAAAATTTTCATCATATTAAATATTCTTGTAGTGAAAACAATACATCTTTTTAAGTTTAACAATTCTATTTTTCACAAAATACCTTTCTTCAAAGAAGAACAAAAGCTGAAAAGCGATATAACAGAAATCAATATAATGAATATTGAAATCGTAACTGAATATATTGTTAAAACTGAGGATGATTTTAATTTCGAGAAGACATCCAGAAATGATCTTTTAACAATGTGCAGAAAAGCTCAAAAAACAATCGAACACTATTTTGTAATAAAACTAGATGCAATTTGAAATAATAAAGAAAAATAAAATCTCCTACATAGGTGGTTTTTCGTGGTCTAACTATTTTTGCTTGCCCCACTACCTTTAACATTCCTCCGAGAGGTGTTATGGATTTTACTATGGTTTCTACTCCTAAATCATTTCTACAATAACAGTCTGTCTCCGAGAAACACAAAAAATGGCAAACTCAGATAACAAAGCTATTCTTACTTCATAATTATCCAAAGCATTCGCTATCTGGTCAAGGTAAGCGTTTAGCTTAAGATGGTGCTGGTCACCATATAGATGAAGGTGGAACTCAAAATTCTTAAGTATTTTTTCGACCTCTGCCTGTTTTTAAAATCTTTTCAAGATCCGTTTTTCTGTTCACTGAAATATATAGCAGTGTTTCTATCATCGGTTGTGTAACTTAAATGGAGAATTTAAAATAAATAATTATGATGGGAAATATTTGGAAGAAAATTAATTCTACCTTAAACAATAGCTAAAAATAAACCATATATTTTATATAAAAACATGGGAAACAGTAAAGTAAACTTCAAAAATATTAATTATCCCTAATTTGGAACTAGTAAGTAGTGTGTGATAGCAATTTCAAAAATTTTCTGATAGATTTTTTTTGAAATTTGTATTTGATTTGGTTTGACATTAAAATATAATTATCTTTGAAACAGTTTATTACGGTTAAATTTATTGTGTGACCCATTCGTCCCTCGAAAACTATAACAAACTAATAAACAATGGTTTAATATGAGCTCTAAGTTTTGTATTGGGAAGTAGATACAATCATATTTTAAGAATTTTGAGTTTAAAATATAAAAACAGCCTTTTTTAAGGCTGTTTTTTTGTTTATTAAACTTTCCTGACTTTGGAACTTGTTGTAAAAAGTTTTCTATTGCTCCCTTAAAGTCAGTATATTTTGTGTAGTGATTCATTTTATGCAATAAATGTCACATTAAATTTATTTTGTATGCCAATTTGACAAAGACATGAAGTGGTATTCTTATTGTGCTGATTTTCAATAATCATGTAAATTTTAAATTAATGGCGACCGACAAACAAAAACATTTAGACGAAGTATTAGAAACTCATAAAATTGAAAAGCATAAGTCGATTGACAAATTTGTGTCAAAAAAAAATAAAGTTAAAAATGCACTGAATGAAAAGTTTTCGAAAGAAAAAGCAAGTAATTCAGTAGATTCAGGTTCTTATGCAAAAAATACCGCAATCAACACTAAGTTTGATATTGATTGCTGCATTCCATTTCTGAAAAAAGAAAACAATACTAATCAACAAGGTTTTGAGAGTCTTTCAGAAATGTTTAATGCTGTTTATGACTATTTAAAAAAGGAGTATAAAGATGATGATCTTAAGGAGGTAAGAAAACAAAGAGTCTCTATAGGACTTTTATTTGATATTGATGGCGAAGATTTTAATATGGATGTTGTACCAGGAAGAGAAAGACCAAATCATGGTAATTACAACACTGATGGAAATACAGATTTGAGTTTGTATATCAATGAGAAAAGTTTAAAAGAAGATGAAAAAGGCGCAACAAAAGTAAAAACAAATATAAAGAAGCATGTAGGCTTATTACAAGGGGAAAATCGCAAGCATGAAAGAAAGGTTGCCAGACTTTTGAAAGTCTGGAAGACTGAACGTAAAAAACAAAAAGGAGGTAAATTAATTAAATCCTTTATGATGGAACTTTATACGAAAGAATGTTTTGATAAAAATTCGGATAATATACCTTTTGGACTTTGGGAAAAAGTGAAGTTAGTTATGAATTATATAGCAGATAATATTGAGATTAACGATTTAAAAGATCCGGCTAATTCAAGTAATATTATCTCAGATGCAATGAGTGATTCAGCTAAATCTACAACAAAATCCGATATGCGAAAAACAATAAAGGAAATTGATGAAGATTCTGATAAGATAAAAGATTATTTCCCAATAAATGAAAATTATAAAGATGAAGATAAAAAGACAAATTCTAATAATTCTGCATCTTATTTAAATACAAATAAATTTGGATAGTTTGGAGGAAAGAATTACAAAATTATTTCAAGCATATGAAGAAATTGAAATATTAGAATCCTTTAGAAAAGTTGATTTTTATTTTTATACAGGTAAGATAAAGATAAAATATTTGGACATTACATTAGACTTTGATGTAAGCATACCATACAATTATCCTCTAACTCTTCCTAACGCAGATAATATCTCGATTATTTTTAAAAATACTGATTTAATAGGTATAACCCATATTAATAATGATGGTTCAGTATGCTTTCACCCAGATAAAGATGATAACTTTGAGCGTAAGTTCAAAAGTGAAATTTATGGATTAAAGAAATGGATTAAGGATTACTATCTGTTAAATAAAGAAGATGATAATTACACATACTTGATTCATAATATTTTGGGAGAAAAAAAATCAAATCTTATTTTTTCTGATAATGAGAAAAAATTTGAAAAAGATGATTTCGGAGTATTTGCTTACTCTTGTTTTTCTAATAATCAACTCCCGAATGTATATGATGATAAAAAGACCGATATACTACAAACGTTTTATAGAATAGGATTTGATAAAGAAAATGAAGATAAATGGTCTTCCAATTTTTCAAGTCTACTAAAGAAAAATCCCAATAAGGGGTTATGGGTCTATATTGAATCTGAGCCATTAATAGAGGATGGAATTCGAAGGAAAGGTGTAAAAACTTGGTCTCAGCTTCAAAATTATTTACCTAAAGAATTTATCAAGAATCTGTATGATAATTTTAAAAAATTAAATAAAGCTTTCTTCTTTGAAAATGAATTGTTCATATTAATAGGTTACAAAATTCCTAATAAAGTTGGTTATGAAATTCATTGGGATTTAATTAAAATACCTAAAAATGCATTGCCTATCGATAGTGTTTTTGTTCCTGTAAATGAAAGAGATGGATCTAATCAAAAATACATTGGCATATGTAATGATACTTTAATCTCTTGGGGAACAACAACTAACGCAAACTATGATAGGTTTTTTGGAAGAGGAAAGCTAACTTCAAAATTAACTGATTCAAGGATTTTATTAATTGGCTGTGGAGCCCTGGGGAGTTCTCTTGCTGAAACATTAGTAAGAGGTGGTTGCAAAAGTATTTTTATCGAAGATTTTGATTCTGTACAAACTGGCAATATTTGTAGAGCAAGGTATGATTTACAAGATGTTGATTTAAGAAAAGTTCTTGCTTTAAAAAACAAACTGCAAAATATTTCTCCATATATTAATATCACAAGTATACCCGTAAAAGCGAATGTTTTCTCCGAAATGGAGAAACAATTTAATCAAGCTTTCGATTATATTTTTGATTGTTCAACGGATACCGAAATAACATATTTGTTAGATAATATTAATTTTAAAGGGAAAATATTTAGTCTTAGTATTACAAATAAGGCAAAAAACTTAGTATGCGTAAGTGGAGAAAATATCACAAAACATACTAAAAATTTATACGATTTTACGGGAAATGAAGCACCATCATATTATGAAGGCGCAGGTTGTGGTTATCCAACGTTTGAAGCAAATTATAATGAAATAAATACTTTATTAAATATTGCCATCGTTAATATTAATAATCAAATAGATAACGATATCATTTTAGATAATTTCATTATTAATAGAACTAATTCAATGGGCTTGAATCAATTTTTAGTAGATTCATTTTATTACTATAGAGAACAAAAATCAAATTCAGAATTGTATTTTTCTTTAAATGCTGAATTAAAAATTAAGGGAGAACTTAAAAAGTATTATCCTAATGAATTTGGAGGAATTTTTATTGGCTTTAAAAATGAAAATGTAATTTTTGTAAGTGACGTTTTAATTCCAGATAAATTTGAAAGTGGCAAAACGATATTCGTAAGACATCCTGGTTCATTGAATGATCAACTAACGTCAATTTTTGAAAAATCAAATGGTAAAATAATTTATGTAGGCGAATGGCATTCACATCCTAATTCTCCTGCGAAACCAAGTACAACAGATAATATTGCTATTGCAGAAATTGCAGCAAACAAAAATATTAATAATGATTCACCTATCATGATGATAGCAGAAATTTCTGAACGAAATTTTCATCCCGAATTTTATATTTACAAAAACAAAAAATTATATAACTATGAGTAGTAAGATTAAAATTGCAGATTTATTTAATGGCCTTCAAAATCAGATGTTAGCTCAATTAAATACTAATAGAGAATTTATTGAGCATTCTGTGTCAAAAGGAGATTCTTTAGAAAATACTTGGATTGAATGGTTGAAAAAATATTTACCTAATAGATATTGCGTTGATAAAGCAATAGTTATTGATTGCCACGGTAACTTAAGTGACCAAATTGATTTAGTTATTTACGACCAACATTATACACCTTTTGTTTTTACACAAAATGGTGTACATTACATTCCTGCAGAGGGAGTATATGCTGTTTTCGAAGTAAAACCTGAATTAAATAAAGCATATATTGAATATGCTGGAGATAAAATTGAAAGTGTTAGGAAATTACATAGAACTTCAACTAATATTATAGATAGAGGAAGATTATTTGAGCCAAGAAGTTTAACGAAAATTTTGGGAGGAATTTTAACAAGTGCCAGTGCTATTCAAGAAAATACAATAAAGAAACATATTGAGTCTTTAGAAGGATTAAAATCTATTGATTTAGGATGTTCTGTAGAAACAGGGTGTTTTTATGTTGATTATGAAAACGATGAAGACGTTAAAATTTCAGATTTTAATGAAAGAATAACAAACTTTTATTCAAACCGTAAATTCGAATCTATAACCTTTAGTTCATCAGATAAGTCATTAGTAACTTTCTTTTTACAACTAATGAGATACTTGCAACAAACAATCGGAACTATTGCAGCTATTGATTTGAATGAGTATTCTAAAGCTATTAACTTTAAAATTGATGAGGAATTATAATATATCGCTTATGCTTTCAAATTTTTTTAGAACCAATAATAAAGTAAAAAAAGAAGATTTAAAATATACTTTAGATAAGCTTTATAAATGTAGAGATTTGGAAATATCAAATCTTTGGCAAAGATCAGTTTTCTTATCTGTATTTTTAATTTTATGTTTTAGTGCTTACGGTTATATTGGTATTGAATTGCTAAAAATTGATTTTAATAATACTAAATCTTACTTAAAAATATCTACTTTTAATTTAGGAGCAGTATTTATTTTATCGGTTGGAATTATATTTTCTATAATCTGGATTATGATGAGTAAAGCATCAAAGGCTTGGTATGAGGTATATGAAGATGCAATAGCTAAATTTGAGAAGGAATATTTTACAGAATTAGGACTCCCGGAAAATAATATTATGGGGAATATGGGATTTCCACAAGGTCAAAGAAATGATAGTATTTTTTCTACTAAAGGAGGTGCATTTTCTCCGTCCAGAATTAACGTATTGATAGGACAAGTAAGCCTATATTTATTAATACTACTAAATCTATTACATTTGATAATTAGTCAAGTATTTATGCAAAACTGGATTTTTGGTGTTGCTAATATTATTATTTCATTTATTACATTAATATTATCGCTGATTTTATTAAACTCTAAGGTTGCCAAAAGTGGATTTCTAAATTTACCTTAATAAATCTCAAAATTCAAAAGTAGAATTCAAAGTATATCATTTATTTTGGCGCAGGATTCATGATATCAAAAAATTTTATAATATAAATGACTATGAAACAAGTTAATCAAATAGTACATCTTACAAATTCAAAGGATGTTTTGAAATCAATTTTAGAAAATGGATTTTTCACTTCGTATGCCAAGGAGAAATTTGGAAAGCAAAATGTATTAATACCTATGATAAGTTTCGCAAATATTCTATTCCGTGACATTGGAGAAAAAGAAGTAGTAGATTATGGAAAATATGGAATTGTCTTCGATAGAGATTATATTATTGAAAAATTTGATTTAAATCCTGTTTTTTATGTTAAAAATGAAAGTGAAATTGAAGAAATATTTCCATATAATTTTCAAACATCAATAATTCCTCAAACGTTACATTTGGCAAAAAAATTTTATAAGGAATCTAATTGTAGTACATTTAGCGACCGTATTCGTATTAATCCAATAAGTGACGAAGTTAAAAGCTTATTAGATACTTTGGATAAGGATGTTAACGATAACTTTATACATTCTATTAAAGTAATTTTTGAAAATTATTTTCTTAATACAATGAAGCAAATTTTATTACTTAAACCCTTTAAAGTTGAAAATAAAGAAGGAGTAACTAAGATTGCATATAACGAAAGAGAATGGAGAAAAAGCTTTTTTGACTTACATTATATTTCAGAAATTAAGCCCGATGGTAAAATTAATGAACAATATGAAAAATGGATAAATACTTCTAAACCTCATTTTACTGATAAATATATTTTAAAGTTTGATATTGCTGAAGTTCAATATGTATATGTTGAAAATGAGAATGAAGTTGAGGAAGTTAAAAATTTTGTGACAAAAAAATTTCAAAAAAATATTGAAGTTTTTACTTTATCTGAACTGAAAGAAAGAGAAATTTAGATATAAAAATTAATAAAGGAACTAACAAATGATGTTTACTAATCGTAATAATACTTTTCTGTAAGCCTGCATAAAACAGGAAGTAGTTTACTTTCTGTATCGGGAAGTAAATTCAATTACCACTCAAAAAATTTCAAATCCAAAAAAAATAAAAACAGCCCTTTCCAAGGCTGTTTTTTCATTTATTAAAACTTCTTCAACAAAAAAATAGCGAAAAAGGGTAATTTCCTTATAATAATCTACACGGTACCTTTATCAAAAAATAAGTACCATGGACGCAATTATTAAAAAACTATCAATTTTAAGTGTACTGATTTCACTTTTGAGTTTCTGTTCCTTCCTGTTTGCGCAGGTTTATCCTATTGGGCAGATGTTTTTGACTACTTATGGTCAGTCTTTTACGATGTACAACACCGGGGTGATTGTTCAGGATGGTAATCCGGGAAATGCCGGCCAGGCCATATATGATCAAACCGGAATTAATTATTTACGCTTACCGTCTGCCGTTCCTTACCAAAAGGCTTTTTTTCTGGACTTTAATAAAAATATTATAGAGCTGGATTACCGATATGGATACCGCCTCGTTGGTTATTCCAATATTCCTGTTCCTCCTCCGCCTGTTATGAATCTGCCAAAACCTACGTATGATCATCAGATAGGAATTGAAACCGCAGACGGATTGAGACCTTTACCTACTCAAATTATTGATGAGCAAAGACCTTATGGAGATGTCATGATGACCAGTGAACAAAATGCCGTAGACTGTTATAAGAATTCTTTGAATTTTGACGGATCATTAAATCAGATGAAATTCGGGGACTGCATGGTAACGAATATGGCGGGTAAAAAAGAGCTTGAAATTTATAAATGTGCCAAAAACTCGGCAACCATGGAGGAACAGAGTCTTTGTATGCTGAGTATATTGGGCGGTTCTAAAGAAAAGCAAATTACCCAGGATATGTTGAAATGCTATAAAGAATATGGCGGCAATTACGAAATGTATCCCCTTTGTTTCGCTGATAAAGTAAACGATCCTGAACTCAAGCAATTAGTTTCCTGCTTTAAAGATCAGGCCAGCAGCGGTGAAATATCTTTCATGGGAACTGCCGTGTGTTATGGTGCAGGTAAACTTAATCTGAATACGGAAGCCCAGATCGCCGTTGAGTGCGCGGTAAGCACGGGAGGTCAGCCTTATGCATTTGCAGGATGTGCGGGTGGCCAACTCACGTATCGTGAATTAAGCAAATGTTTAACAAACGGTGTAGGTGGCGACAATGGATGTTTTGGAAAAAACAATACGATCGTTAAAGGATTAAATCAGATTGGAGAGGCTTTAAAAAATCAGTTTGGCCCTACTAACGATATCGTCAGAACATGGAATACTACGGTTCATGATTTACAATATGGTCCCGGAAAAAATCACGAAGCGGTAAAAGTGGTCAGAAACATCAGTAATGAGCTGGGGAAAGCAGGAACTAATGTCGCCAAAGAAATTAAAAAAGTCGTTCCCAAAATAAAAATAAAATGGTAACTGAGAAGGTAAAATAAAAACAGATGCACTTGTGTAAGTGCATCTGTAGAATATTCCTTACTGCACCTATTTCTTCAGCATTTGAAAATTATATTTTATAGGATTGAAAGGATTGACAGCCGTTCCATCAACAGTTATTTTACTTGCAAGCAGTTCAAAATTCATATTTTGCGTGTTCTGCTTGGTAAACAGTCCTTTTTTGGAAGCTGTAAACGTTATGACCACTTTCTTGCTTACCCCATCCACAGGAACCTGAACCGTTAATTCTTTGGGAAGAAGATTAAGTTCTATTTCCTTTTTATACTGATATAAAACTGCCGTATAATCCAGGTCATATTTTATTTTCCCGATGGCTGCTAAGGCCTGATTGGCTTTCGCAGGATCAGAAATTACAGAGTAAACAATCTCTTTCATTGGAAATTCCGCATAGGAAATCAGGTTTTTCTTGGCCGAAAAAGCAACCGCCGTTTCTCCGTTCACAGTTCCCTGGGATACCCCTGCTTTTCCTGTGTATTCACCGTTGAGATCATCGAAACTGATGGTCACAGGATTAGGTTTTGGAGCATCATCATCATTACTGCAGCTTGCCAGAGCAAAAGGAATAGCCAGTAAGATCACAAGCATTGATATCAATTTTACATGATTGAATTTTTTCATTTTGATTTTGAATTTATTATTTTGATTGAAAAATATTTTACTGAGTACTCATCTATATAAATACAGAAATTCCATATCCTTGCTTGGGATTTTAAAAAATAAATCCAATCAATTGATTTACTGCCTGTTATTTTTTAATATTTAAAACAATTAAAAGCATTACTTCATAATTACTCATAAAAAAATCCAACATCTTTCTGATATTGGATTTTTGTATCGTTGAAAATATAACAGATCAGTTAACAGATCAGCAGCAGTCTATACTCGCCATCATTTTCCACAGGTGCTCTGTGAACGCAAGGTAAAACCTCCTGATCAGGATGATCTACTGCAATGCGCCAAAGATGGCCAACTCCTAAATTGACAGGCTCTGCATCGGGCTTTGGCTGATAATGAAGATCAAAGAAATACTCTTTCAGGAAGTCTTCAAATTCTTCTTCAGGACCGTCGTATAATTTTCTGAGCTGTTCCCAGATTTCAGGAATTAAAATTTTCTGTTCCACCTGATCATTGGGTATAATATCACTTGCTGTCCCATGATAAGTACATAAAAAAGTATCAGTTCCTACAGGTGAGCGGTCTACATGATAGGAGTACACATCTGTTGAAATAAAACCGAGCTCTTCGTCCCGTTCATAACATTTAAGCAAATTAAGGACGGGAGATGCTCCGAAATCCGTTAATAACTGCAGGTCATTTAAAATAATTTCTCTGGCCATACTCCCCTCTTCTGACAATTCCAATGCTAAAAGATCTTCACTGGAAACTTCTGTAATATTATCTTTCAGCAGAAGCTTTGTGACAATTTCTTTAAAGTCACCCACTACATTCCTGTGCCAGCAAATGGCATTCATAACGCCCTGAAAACGGGTATTGACAAGTTCAGAAAAAGAAGAAACCACACCTACCTGATGATGGTCAGAAAACATATTGCTCATATATTGGAATAAACAGTTTGGCTGTTTAATTCTGTACAAAAATACGGAATAGGTCTTTCAAAACCTTCACTATAAGAATTCTTATAAGTTCTGCTACTGAAATTTAATTTCCTGTTGATCTTTTCTCTTGACATTGTATTTATTCTTAACTTAGAACAAGGTAATTATCAACGAATTAATCAAATTAACCGTTATGCAGATTTCACCATCCGCCAGCCTTGCACCTTATATAAAAAGTTACACCGTTGTTACCATTGATAAGGATCTCAGAGATGAAGTATTTTATCCGAGTGGATATATAGATCTCATTATCAATATTTCCGGTGGTTTTGCTGCTACTATTATCAATGGCGAACAAAAAAACACTCCGGATATAGAATTATTGGGACATCTCACACTTCCCACCCGGCTTAGTGCAGCGAAAGGAACTTCAGTGCTTATAGCAAGGATATTTCCGCATGCCGCCACTTTATTTTTTTCTGACCCTCTTTCAGAATTCACGAACTATGCCACTGATATGTATGATGTAACGGGGTATGAAAACAGAAATTTGTATGACCGCATCATGGATACCGGGGATCTTTGTTCAAAAATAACCGTTTTAGAAGAGTATTTTCTTCAAAAGCTGAAAAAAAATGAATCTCATCTTAAAAAAGCGGCTATCCTCCAAGCGCTTAATCAACAGCTTTTCATGAATCAGAATGTATTGAATTTGTCTGTTATAGCTCAAAGCTCAGGGCTATCGGAAAGATATATTCAAAAACTTTACCTTACAAATATGGGAATCAGCCCTTCTTCTTTTGCTTCAGTAACAAGATTTAACAAAAGTCTGCCAATGGTTCTCAACACCCCGGAATCACTCACAACAATAGCTTACCACTGCGGATATTATGATCAGGCTCATTTTATCAAAGAGTTTAAAAAATTTACCGGCATTACCCCTTCAGCATCCAGACACTCGCTGATCAAAAACGATGCTGATCTCCAACAGGCTGTCAATATTGGCTTTTAGTTTGATTTTGCAGGATGATTGCTGCTGAACATGTCCCGGTGCATCTTCCAGCCATCTTTTGTATTCTTCCAGATGACGATCACTTTTCCGTCATCCAGTTTTTTTCCCTTTAAATCTGTCATCTCATAATAACTTTCTTCGGTTACTGAGGTTCTGCCATCTCCATACAGATTTTGAATCATAAACTTAACATGTACTTCCGGGCCGTTTTTAAAGAAATCAAGTATTTGCTCTTTTCCGCATAATGGGGCAGCATTGGGTGGAAAAAGACATGCATCATCGGTATATCTGCTAAGAATAGAACCGTCATTTTTATTGGCAAGCTCCGCATAGATTGCATTACTCGCTTCTATAATCTCCCTTACCGGCTTAAGATCTTTATTTTGGGCATCAGACCATGAAGTTAGGAGTAATAATAAGCTTAGAATAAGTATTTTTTTCATTGTAAAATTTTTATACAAAGCAAAACATTCCTCAAACCCAAAAATTGTAAAATTGCGAACAAACTGATATTTTTCAATAAAAAACGGTGTCTTCTCCTGGAAAACACCGTTTTATATATAAGGTTATTAATTTTCAGTTTTGTTTTTTTTACTTCTTTAGTATTTTTTCAGTTACTGTTGAAGATTTTGTTTGAAGTTTAATGTAATATACTCCTGTCTGAAGAGAGGATAATACGATCTGTTCCTGCATCATACTCAAAGTCCCCTGTTTTACCAGTTGTCCGGCTGCTCCAAAGATTTCATACGAAACCAACGGCTCTTTGCTCCTGATCGTCAAAACATCCTGAACCGGATTAGGATATAGCTGCATTCCTGCCTGAACAGCAGTTTCTTCTACTGACATCTGGCTGCACGCTGATTTAGCAAATTTTGTAAAAAAAGACTGAGATTTTCCTCCTGCTACATTAACAGCCATTGTATTGACATTATCATTGGCATCTGTAAATAGCTGATCATGAAAAAAACCTCCCACTACATAGTTACCGTCATTATCTGCAGCAACCGCCGTAAATTCATCGATAACATAAAAGTTACTGCGAATCTCTCCCGTTCCCAAAACATCTCCTGTATCTTTATTAAGTCTCACCAATAAAGGGTCTGACCTGTCTCCATCCGGACGTACCATTGCATAGCTGCCCCAGACGTCTGACCAGCTTCCTTTAGCAAATGCTATTTCATTTCCATTAATGGCAATTGTTCCCTTGGTAAAACGATAGCCAAACTGAAGACCGGACATTGCTTCCGGAGTTTTTGCCCATTGTACCGTACCCGAAGCATTCATTTTCATCACAAAGGGAACAGCTTCCACATAACTCCTCAAAGGAAAAGTATAGTTTCCAAAAGTGGCAGGCACCGTTATTCCGTTATAATAACGTCCTGAAATATAAATATCAGAAGTCACCGGATCTTTGATAATAGAATGAATTTCGTCATCAGTACTTGTTGTACCATTATTGAGTTCTTTTCTCCAGACCTCAGCTCCGGTAGTACCGTCAAAAGCAAATACATAAGCAGCTTTCGTAAAAGGAACATTATTATAAGAAAGATCAACCAGATTACTGAATCCGGGATCCATTCTTTTCCCTGCAATGTAATAACGGTTTAAACTTTCATCATATACCAAATTCACTTTTCCCTCTCTTCCCACAATATTGATTCCATTTCCCGTGATAGGAAGAAGTAAAGGCGCAGCAGGGGTCATATTTCCATTATCGTAATTGAACTTAACTGCATAATACTGGTACGTTGAAGTAAAGGTTGAAGGCACTGTAATTAATCCATTTAAATGTGTTCCTGCTCTGAATCCCATTACAGCATGAATATTTTTGGAAGAATCCATATACATCATCTGAACATCACACATGCGGGAGAAATAATTGACATCTCCCTGTAAAGCTTTGCTCCATGCCAGTGTACCGTCTGAAGTATTATATTTTAAGAGAAAAGCTGCTTTGTGGGCAGGTTCTATTGTCTGATCATAATAAGTGTACAGAGGCTGTGTATGGGTATCATCAAAATGTACAGGAACCGCATTAGGATCTCCTACATATGAATTGTTATAAATGGTTGCCATCACATATAATCCTCCGTTATTATCTACTTTAATATGCCATGCATTTTCTCCGTCTCCTGAGCCTCCAATGGGTCTGGTCCATCTTATATTTCCTGCACAATCAGCAGAGAACAGAAAAAGATCACTCAGTCCGTAATTGGTTACAGAAGTACCGTTCAGGTTTTGTCCCTGTTCACGCATCGTTGCAAGATAATAAGTGTTATTGTTGTTGTCTACTACAATATCCCTTATGGATTCATCAAAGACATAATGAAAGCCCGGATCGGCAGAACCTGTTAATCCTCCTGCCTGTTTTCCCCATTGCCATTGATAAGTCTGGCTAAAAGATAATCCTGGTAATATCAGAAGCAGTCCCCAAAGTTTGTTTTTAAATTGTATCATAAAAATTCATTTAATTATCACATACTATAAAAAAACAGTGCTCTCCGAAGAGAACACTGCTTAATAAGCTACTAATTTTTAATTAGTTTTCCTTGTAATGAAGTGTCTCCCGTTTGTACGATAACAATATAAACACCTTGCATCCAGCTGGTAACCTCCACGTCTACCTCTCCGGAAGCCGCTTTCAGTTCCTTACGGAATTTGACATTGCCCATGGCATCAAAAACCGTAACCTGTTTTGCCAGTAATTTTTCATTGCCCGTATGATACGAGATTTTCACTTTTTCCTTTGCAGGATTTGGGATCATTTTCAGAGAAGAAACTGACGTTGCCACCACACTTCTTCCTGCATTTTTCATACCCATCCAGTTAGGATCTACCGCTTTGGTAGTAAACTTACATGTTTCATTGGAGAATAAAATCTCATCAGTACCCTGGAAGCCTGAGTTTGGATAGAATGCCAATGGATTAGCATTCATATCATATATTCCGCCTGCAGGAATAGTGATGATAGAAGGAAGGTAAATTCCAAATCCATTAAGACTTGAAACAGTAAGACTTATCGGTTGGCTCCCGCCATTGAAGATAACACCATACACGTTATAGTGATCTCCAACCCATTTCATGTCTTTGATACTTGCCTCCAGTTTACATTCTGTTTCGTATCCGCATTCTTTACCCGGATAGTAATTCATGGTTCCGGAAGTAAACTGACATCCCAGGTGATTAATCTGCAACTGATAGGTTCCTGCAGCACCAATATATAAAGGATAGATATAATCATTGTTTCCACTCTGGATACTGTTTCCGAACAGCTGCCAGTCATGGTGATCAAATACTCCTTTTGGTCCTAAAACATAATTCTTTCTGAGACATTCGTCATAACATCCTGTTGGGAATACCCACATCAGGCTTTCAAGACTTAAAGGTACCTGTACGTTACCTACAACTTTACATCCGCTTGGCGCTGTGTAAATAACCTGATAAGCACCACCTTCGTATACTGTGATAGACTGACCTGTCATTCCATTGCTCCAGTTGTACACTCCTGCAGACGGTCCTGATGCTGTTAACACAACACGATAAGGCTGACAGCTTGCCATATTATAAGTTACCGAAACTGGTGCCGGTGGGCTATTGACAGTAACGGTAAAGCTTTTACTGCTTGTACATCCTGATGTACCCGGAGTTCTTACTTCCAGCGTATACACATAAGTACCTGCGGCCAGTGGTCCTGTGCTAAGGGCTATCGGATAAGGAGCAGAAGCCCATGGTACAATTACAGAATTTCCTTTTTTCCATTGATATTCCAATGTATTATCTGTTACAATACCGGTAAGTACTGCCGAAGATCCTTCACAGATGTTAGCTGTTCCCGCTATATTAACATAAGGAGGGTTTTTAAGCGTTACAGGTATTGCTTTAGTACTCATAATACTTGTTCTGCATCCGTCTGATGATACCAGCACCGGCCAGTAGTTACCAGATTGTGTCGGGGTGAATACCGGAGAGTTTGGTGCTCCAAGTACAGCCTGAGAACCATTCATCCAGATATACTGGGAAGGAGATCCAAGCGTACTGGTAAATACGATATTAGGAGCACTTCCTATACAAGCTACCAGAGCAGGAGGCGCCATATCACCATCCAGAGTCGCTTCTTTCACATTAACACCAATTACAGCAGAAGTATATTCACATCCCATTGGAGTTTTAATTTTCAGCTGAATTGTTTTTGTTCCTGCAGTGTTATAAGTTATTGTAGCATCTGGTCCTGTCGTAATATAGGAAGTACCGTCAAAGATCCAGGTATATGTATTTCCTGAAACATAGTTTATTGGACTAAACGTAATAGGCGAACGAGCACATAACCAGGCAGGAACCAGGAAGCTGGTATCAGGAACCGGAGCTAATGTAATAGTCTGCGTAGTGGTACAGGTTGGTTTCCCCGGTGAAGATACCGTCATGGTAAAGGTATATGTACCTGGCGCAAGATTATAAGTAGCCGATTGTCCTGTTTGAGTAGGCTGTCCCGGCGAAGTAAATGTATAGGTGATAGCCGCCGGATTGATTTCAAATATGGTAGAGGTATTGAAAAGCGTTACACTGTAACCGTTTCCGCTGCACACCGTACTGATATTGAATTTAGGCTCATAATTCTTTCTCACTTCTACTCCTTTGCTGTACCAGCATGAACCATATCTAAGACGTACAAAAACAATATGTGCGCCTGCAAGATTAGTCTGATATACCGGTGAAGCCGTTCCCTGACCGGAAACTAAGGTAAGTACAGTATCAGATAACCATTGGATCTCATCCGGAGTTCCATTGTACGTTAAGCCTGAAACAGTAATTGTGTTACAAGCAGACCATGCCGGAACGAAGTTAATCTGAGGATTCGCTGTACAACTTCCACTGCTCGGACAAGACTGAGTAACATTAATGTTCTGTGAAGAAACCACACAACCGTTAATATCTACAGCCTGTACTCTGTAAGTTCCAAAAGCACCTGCTCCTGAGATGGTATATGAGTTTGTAGTTGCTCCTGGTATGATACTATTATTTTTATACCATTGCCAAGACAGGATATTTGTAAGCCCTGTAGAACTGTTGGCCGTAATAGTATACGGTGTCATCGTGGCAGGGTCACAAACGGCAATATTATATACCGGAGAAACCGTAATAATAGTTTCAGGATATACAATAAAGTTAGCACTTGCGGTAGGCTTATAATTACATCCATTAGTACCTGTATAAGTTACGGTAACGGTCTGGGAAACATTGTTCCCTGAATTATTCTGGATATACCCGTTATTTGGGAAGCTGTAAACTCCAGACGGATTAAACGCTGTAGTAAACGTTCCGCCAACAAAGGTGAAAGTCACGCCTGTTGCAGAAGTAATTGTTCCCTGATTTACTGTAAAAGTAAGATTTGATCCCAAACAGATTCCACCAACATTGGTAAAGCTTACTACCGGAAGTTTTATTAAAGATACCGGCATAGTAATGATTTTCGTCACTCCACATTTTACGATTTTCAGCATCAGATCAGTAGTATCTGTTGAAGAAATCTCGTTGAAGTTTACCGTAATATTAGCTGTACCCTGTCCTCCCACTACACTTCCGAAATTGGAACTTGCAAACGACCATTCCATAAAATCCGGAACAATACCATTCAGATTAGCACTGAATGTTTGAGTACTGCTCGGGCAGAAAGGCCCTGAATTAGCATTAATAACAATAGTATTAAGGTCTAATTTCGTTACATTAAACGATTTTGGAGCTGAAAGACATGCTGCACTGCTGATCGATTTGTTCTGTGCAGACACGGTATATGATGTTGCACCTGCATTAAATATCACCGTAACAGATTGTCCTGCATTACTTCCCTGAATCGTTCCGTTGGTAACACTCCAAACCGGCACCATTCCAGGATCTACTGAACTGATGGTATACACATACGGTTTTCCAGGACATACTTTTGTTTCTCCGGAAATTGTTCCGTTAGGTGCCTGTGGAATTGGTAATACCTTAATAATTCTTCCATTACTTTCACAACCTCCACCTTGCTTGGTTGCCGTCACGGTATACGTTCCTGCTGTTGCAAAGTTGTAGTTGAATATTCCTGTCATAGGTGGAGAAGTATAAGTAGATGTCCCCGTTGTCACTTTCCAGATCACCGGTACATTAGGAACCGCTGTAAACCCCTGGCTTGTTCCCGCGCAGATTTCATCCACACCGCCACTTACCAGCACAGGTGCCTCTACTACAATATCTATAGAAGCCTGTCCTTCACATCCCAGTAAAGTATTAAAATAATTTGCTGTAAGATGATAAGTACCTGGCTGATTTGCAGAGAAAACAATTTCATTTCTCTGTTGAGTATTCGTCAGGAGACCTCCCGCAGGACCTGAAACATTCCAGTTAACTTTAGTTGTAGGCCACTGAGGAATTGTATAGGTATACTGTCTTCCAGTACATATCACTGCCTGTCCTTTGATTTTTGCATTTTTTAAAACTACAGGAATTTTAATGGTCGTCCACTCAGGACAAGCACATTCTGACATATACATTACATATCCAAAGCCGTCAAGCGGATCAACCTGATCCCAGACAACTTCGATTTCGTTACCGTTATTATTGACAATTGATCCTCCAATAACTTTCCATTGTCCTTTGTTGCATCCATCCTGTACGTTATATTTTTCAGTACTGCCTTCACATACTACGGAAGCACAGTTGATCTGTACAGGATCTGCTTTTAAGACTTTGATTTGTCTTTTAATTTTATCCTGGCAGCCACACTTGTTGGTTACCGTAAGAGTGATTGTATAATTTCCGGGATTGGCATACAGATGGGAAGGCTCAAAAGCGGTGGAAGTAGTACCATCACCAAAGTCCCAGAAATAATTAATGATATCCGACCCGCCGTTCTGTTCAGAAAGGTTATCAAAATAGATCGTTGTATTTCTACATACAGTATCACTCAGATTTAACATTTCAAATTTAGCAATCGGCCTGTTGATCTTTTCAATACAGATCGTCTGGGTTTCTACCGTTCCATCGTTGTAGGTGATGACAGCCTGTAAAGATCCGTTACCTGCCGCTCCCCAACTTACATTGGCTACGGTATTCGCGGGTCCGGAAATAGCTGCCGTACCTCCTGAAACCGTCCATTGTACATTGGAAACATTCGGTCCCTGAATCTCATACTTTACAGTTGACTGCTCACAGACACGGAGACATTGGGATGAATTGATGTAGGAATAAGCGATTCCGTTGTCAGGGATCTGACCATCTTTTTCGCCACGGAATTCCTGGCATCCGACCTGAGCGGTCCATGTAATTCGAGCTTGTGCTTGCAGTACCCAGGGTACCAAAAGCCAACATAGCAGGAGCCATCTGAAGATGTGCTGCCTACCAAAATAGGTGTTGTTTTTCATAGTTATTAAAAAAGTGTTATTAATTTTTTGTCAAATTAATAAAAATAATAATACAAAAATCATTTAATCGTGAAAAAATAACATTATTTCACACCTGAATTCCAACAATATAGACAAATTCATGCTTATATGTTATTTCACTATCCCATTACTTATTTAAAAAACCTATGTCTATCGCTAAATTTCGGCGTAACAAGCTAATTTCAGCCAAATAAAATGCTGAATTTTCAATTAATAAATCCCGAAATCAATAACCTAAATCACATTTAGTTTATTTTTTACTAAATAATTTAAATTTATATTAAAATTAATCATATTTAAAACTGATAAAACAACAAGCTTTTTATCCATTTCTTATTTTAAAAAAATCTTATGTATTTCAACAATTCAATCTTCCCCCCGGGAACATTGTCTACTCAGACCTGTATCGATATCCACCGGGAATATCATGAGAATTGCCGACAAGACTAAAATACTTTATCTTTGTTTTTCAAGGCTTATCATAAACATTATATTTGAACATCTTCTATATGAAAAACAACCGCTTTTTATTTTCTGCCAAAGGAATCTGTACCGCAGCTTTTCTTTCTTTAAACACAATCGTTTATGCACAGAAGGCAGCAGATATCTCAACCCTTTCAGAAAAAACTTTAAATACCATTCTGGAAAAAAACAGAGCTTATTACACTCAGGGAAAAGTAGCCGATTACATTCCTGAACTGGGAAAAATGGATGCTAAGGCAATAGCTTTTTCAGTGGTTGACAACAATGGAAAAGTATTCAATACAGGTGATGTAAGTAAAAAATTTACCATGCAAAGCATTTCCAAAATCATATCATTAATGGTAGCGGTAAGCGAAAAAGGAGAAACTCACATTTTCGACAAAATGGGGTATTTCGGATCAGACAAACCTTTCAACCACTTTTCAAACCTTGAAACTACCGGAAAGCCACTGAATCCAATGATGAATGCAGGAGCAATTCTTACCACATCGCTCATCTCCGGAGACGGCGAAAAACCATTCCTTAAAATACTGGATATGGTAAGATATATTACCAAAAATTCTTCAATTGACTATAATAAATCAGTGTATGAATCCGAAAAATCAACAGGACACCGCAACCGTGGTATGTTTTACATTATGAAAAACAGCGGACTGATTTCAGGAACTGAAGACCAACTAGACAACTATTTCAAGCAATGCTCTATTGAAATTACAGCCGAAGACCTTGCAAAAATAGGATACTTCTTTGCCAACCACTGCGTAAGATTTGACGGCGATACCACTTATAAAAACGCAGACATGGCCAAATTAGTAGAATCACAGATGCTGACTGCCGGAATGTATGAGTTCAGCGGTGAATATTCCAGAACCGTTGGTCTGCCGAGCAAATCCGGCGTTGGTGGCGGAATTACAGTAAGCGTTCCGGGGAAAATAGGAATCGGGGTATTCAGTCCTGCTTTAGATCAACATGGTAATTCTCTGGCTGGGTATCATATGATCTTGGATCTGGCAAAACAATATGGATTAAGTATTTTTTAACTTTTAAAAGAACGAACCCTCCATCGGAATTCTTTCTTCAACGGGAAGAAATTTCACTACTTCTACACAGCATACAAATAGCTTATCAGTCAAAAAAAATATAGCAATCAACACCTATAAAACAGTAAGTACATCAGACACTTACTGTTTTTTTATGAATTTCGGAAAGATATATTAATTATTCTTAAAATTACGTATCTGTTTATTTATCAAAAAGATATAAAAAATTCACAAATAATTCAAATTAAATCACAATATATTGATTAATTTTAATTATCTTCGTCTTATCATTTTATCAGATTGATAAAGGAGATTCTTACACTTTTGTACCATATTCACTCTATATTATCTTTTTGTAATATAACTCAAAACAAATCTCTTGTTTTTGAAATATTTTATTTTTTATTCCTATATTTGCTTAACATTTTTTTAACTATAAATATTTATAGTTAAAATTACTAAGATTGTATCGTCACGTTTCTAAGAATAATGGAACAATAAATATACTTTAATAGAATTTGAATAATTAATCTTTTTGTATTAAAAAATAGTTATCAAATTTCGTTTATGATTAAAGATATATTTAATTTTTATTATTTTTATTCCATCATAACAAAATATCACTGCTAATCCCATTGATATTGATGTTTTGTTATGAAATATCATTAACTATCCCAATACCGTAAATGCTATGAAAAACTTGACCAAAATCAGGCTGATGCCTTTTGAAAAGACGGACTCCGATCTTACATCATACTATCTGTTTCCAACTAATAGATTATTGAATAATTACTATAAAACGAATCCATTCGTTAACGATATAACAAAAACCAATTTTATCACATCATAATGATAAGCAATTGCCTTATTATCGGGCAAAGCAAGTTGTTATGACACTCTGTTATCATTCAACCATTCAATTAACACGCCATGAAAAAATTAACCATTATTGGACTGACGCCTTTTGAAAAGCCGGACGTTAACCTTATATCCCGACTGCATCAGGCAGGCGCACTACCCGTATTAAGTTTAGGAAATGAGCTAACGAAAGCCCAGGAAGCGTTACAACAACTTGATCAGATAGACGTACCATCGTATGGTATTTATTTTTCTAAAGACAATTTCACCACTCTTCAAATTCCGGAAAAAGTAAGATTTGCGATCCTTCCGTTTGGAATGTCTAAGCCCCATAACGTACCTGTTATTTATCAGGTAACCAGTTTGGAAGAGGCCAGACAGGCTGAACAATCGGGAGCGCAGGGAATTATTATCAAAGGAAATGAAGCCGGTGGATTAGTAGGCTATGAATCCACGTTTGTATTATTCCAGCGTGTGATCAAAGAAATCCAGAGCATTCCGGTGTGGGTACAGGGAGGAATAGGTCTCCACACTGCAGCAGCGGCAAAAGCTTTAGGAGCAACAGGAATTGTACTGGACAGCCAGTTGGCTCTGTTTCCGGAAAGTTCGGTCCCTCAGGATCTGAAAGAAGTCTGCTCAAAACTGAATGGTACAGAAACTAAAGTGATTGCTAACCATCGTGTATTGGTAAGACCCAACTCTCCTGCTTTACCTGAAAATGTAACAGCAGAAGACCTTAAACAATATTTTACAGGTTTCGACCTTAGCACATGTTATATCCCTATGGGACAAGACATTTCGCTGGCAACAGACCTGTATGAGGATTTCAATACTCTGAAAAAACTGATTTTCGGTTTCAAAGAAGCTATGTATGGCCACCTGAAGCAGGCAAAAGCACTTAAAGTAATTGATAAAAACAACTCTTTAGCTCAGGAGTTAGGGTTGAGTTACCCTATTGCTCAAGGTCCAATGACCCGCGTGAGTGATGTACCTTCATTTGCCAATGCGGTAGCAGATGCCGGAGCCTTACCTTTTGTTGCCTTATCCTTATTGAAAGGAGAATCTGCAAAATCACTGGTAATGGACACTAAAAAGCTGGCTGGTGAAAAAACATGGGGAGTAGGAATTTTAGGATTTGCTCCACAGGAATTAAGAGATGAACAAACCTCATATATATTAGAAGCAAAGCCACCGGTAGTTTTGATAGCCGGAGGAAGACCAGCTCAGGCTAAAGTATTTGAAAAAGCCGGAATAAAATCATTCCTGCATGTTCCTTCCCCTGCCCTTCTGGATATTTTTCTGAAAGAGGGAGCGAAAAACTTCATTTTTGAAGGACGTGAATGCGGAGGCCATGTAGGACCTTTGTCCAGCACGGTTCTTTGGGAAAAACAGATTGAACGTATATTAAAAGAAGATCATCCTGAAAACATCAGTGTCTTTTTTGCAGGCGGAATTCATAACGCATTTTCAACGGCGTTTGTATCCATTATGGCTGCACCATTAGCTGCAAGGGGAGTGAAAATCGGGGTATTGATGGGTACAGCTTATCTGTATACTCATGAAGCTGTACAAACGGGAGCTATTCAGGAAGAATTTCAGGCGCAGGCTATGCAGGCGAAAGATACAGTTTTACTGGAAACAGCACCAGGACATGAAACCCGTTGTTTAAATACAGCATTCGCCAACCATTTCAATACAGAAAAAGCAAAGCTTCTTGCTGCAGGAATGGATAAAAAACAGGTGTGGGAACAACTTGAAAAATTAAATGTAGGCCGTTTACGTATCGCGGCTAAAGGCATAGAGCGCCAGGGTGATAAATTGGTCAATATTCCTAAAGATGATCAACTGGATTTAGGAATGTATATGATCGGACAGGTTGCTACGATGCAGAATCGTGTGATCTCATTATCAGCCCTTCACCAAAGTGTTGTAGACAACTACGAGCATATTCAGGATGCAGCGTTACCGGAAGAACCGGTTTCTACAGAAAAGCCATTGGATATTGCTATCGTAGGAATGGAATGTATTTTCCCGGGAGCTAAAAACCTGGATGAATACTGGAGAAATATCATTTTAGGAAAAGACAGCGTTACCGAAGTACCGGACGAAAGATGGAATAAAGAACTTTATTATAAACCAGATTCCAACGAATCTGATGTCTCCCATTCCAAATGGGGAGGATTTATTCCTAAAATTGATTTTGATCCGCTGGCATTCGGAATTCCGCCACAATCTCTTGCTGCCATTGAACCTACACAGCTTTTAACCTTATTGGTTGCCAAGCGTGCCATGGAAGATGCAGGATATGGCGAGAAACACATCAACAGAGAAAACATTTCTGTCATTATAGGTGCTGAAGGAGGTAATGATCTTGCCAACAGCTATAGTTTCAGAGGATATTATAAGCAGGTTTTCGGAGAACTTCATGAAGAAGTAAAAGAAGCCTTCCCACATACTACAGAAGACTCATTCCCGGGTATTCTTGCCAACGTGATCGCAGGTAGGATTACGAACCGACTGGATCTTGGCGGCAGAAACTTTACCGTAGATGCAGCGTGTGCTTCGTCATTAGCCGCTATTGATCTGGCTTGTCAGGAACTTGTATTAGGAAAATCCGATATGGTACTTGCAGGAGGAGCAGATTTACACAACGGAATCAATGATTACCTGATGTTCTCCAGTACTCACGCCCTATCCAGAAAAGGAAGATGTGCTACTTTTGATAGTGAGGCAGACGGTATCGCCCTTGGAGAAGGTATTGCGATCCTTGTCTTAAAAAGATATGAAGACGCTGTACGCGATGGTGACCGTATTTATTCCGTAATCAAAGGAGTTGGAGGATCCAGTGACGGTAAAGCACTGGGATTGACTGCTCCAAGACAGATAGGCCAGGTAAGAGCATTAGAACGTGCTTATTCTCAAGCTGGTATCAGTGCTGCTTCTGTAGGTTTAGTGGAAGCTCACGGTACAGGAACTGTAGTAGGTGACAAAACCGAACTAAGTGCATTGACTAATTTATTCAGCCGTTCAGGAGCATTGCCCGGGCAGACTCATTTAGGTTCTGTGAAAACCCAGATCGGACATACAAAATGTGCGGCAGGATTAGCAGGATTGATCAAGGCTTCCCTTGCGGTTTATCATGGTGTAAAGCCACCTACCCTTCACCTTCAGCAGCCGAATGCTTATTATAACGCAGAAACCAGTCCGTTTGCCTTCCATGCGGAAAGTGGATTATGGGCGGAGAAAAACCGTTATGCAGGGATCAGTGCTTTCGGATTTGGGGGAACAAACTTCCATACAGTAATTGCCAACCATCCTAAGGAGGATAACTCAATCGCCATGCAGTCATGGCCATCAGAACTATTTGTTTTCCGTGGAGACACTTATGAAGAAGCCAAAGGACAATCAAGCCAGGTAAAAGCTTTATTAGAAATTAACGATGGGATTCCATTAAAAGATATCGCTTACAGTTTAAGTATCAGTTCAGAAAAGCCAATCCAGTACAGTATTGTTGCAGATACTGCTGAAGACCTGATGATGAAGCTTGAGCTGGTATTGCTGGGGATTGAGACAAAAGATACGTTTACCGTGAATAAAAAAGAAGGTAAAGTAGCCTTCACTTTCCCTGGACAAGGCAGCCAGAGAATCAATATGGCCCGTGACTTATTTGTAGTTTTCCCGGCTATGCGTAAGATTATTGACGAGTATCCTGAACTTGAAAAAGTAGTTTTCCCATCTAAGACTTTTAACGAAGCTGATTTAAAACAACAAAAAGAAACCATTAAAGATACCCGTTTAGCACAACCGCTTTTAGGAATTGTAGACCTTGCATTGGCTAAATTCCTGGAATCATTAGGTATTATTCCTGATATGCTGGCAGGTCATAGCTACGGTGAAATTCCGGCATTATGTTTTGCAGGTGTATTTGGAGAAGATCAATTGGTTGACTTAAGTGTTCAGAGAGCGCAGTCTATCTTAGATTCTGTAGAAGGTGGAGATCCGGGTTCAATGCTGGCAGCTAGTGCTACAGCAGAACGTTTACAACCGATTATTGCCAAAGTAGAAGGATGCTATCCGGTGAACTTTAACGCTCCTACACAATGTGTCATTGCCGGAAGTACAGAAGCGATCAATAAATTACTGGAAATTCTTAAACAGGAAGGTATTTCTGCTAAAAAGCTCGAAGTTGCCTGTGCGTTCCACAGCCCGTTATTAGCAAAATCCAGGGATTTATATGCTGAGGTATTGAAAAATGTTCCTTTCGGGGAAATGCAGATTCCTGTTTGGTCCAATACTACAGCAGAAGTATATCCCGCGAATCCGTCAGAAATAAAAGAAAGACTTATTGACCATCTGGTACAGCCTGTAAGATTTGTAGAACAGCTTCAGGCAATGTATAACGACGGCGCAAGGATATTCATCGAAGTAGGACCAGGAAAAGTTCTTACCGGACTGACCAAATCCTGCCTTGAAAAAGATCAGCTGACCTTATATGTTGAAGACAACAGCCGTAATAAATTCAGCCACCTGCTTTGTATGCTGGCACAATATTTAGGAACTGGCCGAAGCGTCAATATTGATAAACTTTTCGATGGCCGCAGCGTTAAGGTTATTGATCTTAACCAACCTGAGCTTTACAAGAAAAGCCCTGCCATCTGGCGTGTTAACGGGCAGACCGCCCACCCAACTCATGGTAATCTGCCATCCAATGGTGCTTTACCACTTATAAACCCTATTCCCATGAACAATTTTACTCATCAACCACAGACCCCTGCAACTGAAGCTCAGTCTACTGCTGAACGTATGCTGCAGGAATATTTAAACAGCATGAAATTAATGATACAGGCACAACGCGATGTGATGCTTTCCTTTATGGGACAGAATCCTCAGGCGTTCCCTGCTCCTGTATACAATTCACCAGTACAGGCTCCGGTTCAACAGCCAATATCTACTATTCCGGTTCAGCCTGTTCAGCAGGAAAGACCGGTAGCCGTTACAGCTGTAAAACAAGCTCCTTCAAGAGATATCAAATCCTTATTACTGCAGGTGGTAAGTGACAAAACAGGATATCCTCAGGAAATGCTGGGTATGGAAATGGACCTGGAAGCTGACTTAAGTATTGATTCCATTAAAAGAGTTGAAATCATCGGAACACTTCGTAACGAACTGGGAAGTCTGGGTAACGGGAATACCAGCGAAGATACCGTTATGGAACAGTTAGCAGGAATAAAAACCTTAAGCGGTCTTGTTTCGTGGCTTACTGAATTCTCAGGAGCTGAAACAACTGCTGCTGAAAAAAACGGATCTGCAGCTGAATCAACAGCTTCAACACCACAAGTTCAACCGGCATTTTCTCTTGAAGACCTTCAAAATGCTATTCTGAATATCGTAAGTGAAAAAACAGGATATCCGAAAGAAATGCTAGGTCTTGACCTTGATCTGGAAGCAGATTTGAGTATCGACTCTATTAAACGTATGGAAATCATCGGTGATCTTAAAACTAAGATCGGATTTGGTCAAAACCTTGAGCAAGCGGATGATGTCATGGAAAAACTGGCGGCCATTAAAACCCTCCGTGGTCTGGCAAGCTGGATCAATGAAATGAATGGTGAAACCAACGAAGCAGCCCAGGAAGTGAAAGCAGAAAATGCTGTAGAGCCAGCTCAGAATGTACTTTCACGTCTTCGTTTTGACATCACTCCTACTGATGCTTCTTTAGTACAAAATACAGACGTATTACAGGGAAAACGTTTTGCCATTACACAGGATGACAACAAACAAACTTCTGCGATCAAAGAAGCTCTGGAAAAACATGGAGCTATCGTAGAAATAGTAGATACAGAAAAAGATCTTTCAGACATTGACGGATTAATTATGCTGGACCTGTTCTCAGCAACCGATAAACCAAGTATTATTGATCACGTAGATCTGATCAAAAAACTGGATTTTGATAAAGCAAAATGGGTATACCTGATCTCAGATATTCCAGCTCATATTCAGGAAATTACAGATGCAAGCATATTACGTCACCATCAGGGATATCCGGGGCTTTTCAAAAGTTTAGCCAGAGAATTTGACAATACAACCTGCAGACTCATCAGCCTGAGCACCCCTCAGGAAGTAGATCAGATTGCTGAAATTACCTTAAAGGAAATCCTGACCAATGATAAACCTGCTGAAATTATTTATAAAAACGATCAGAGACACAAAGTAGACATCATTCCTTCTCCATTATCAACGAGCTTACATGAAGCCCATATCCAGTTAGATCAGAAATCTGTGGTACTGGTACTTGGAGGCGCACAGGGAATTACTGCCGAGTTGGTAAAACATATGTCTCAGGCCTATCCTTGTACTTATATTCTGGTAGGAAGATCAGCGGACCCAAGAAATGAACTTTCTGCTAAAGACTTTCAAGGCATGAAAACCAAAGAAGAGATCAGAAGTTTCTTAATTAAATCCGGACAATTCACTTCTCCGGCAGAAATAGAAAAAGAGACGACAAAGATTTTCAAAAACAATCAGATTCTTCGTACGATCCGTGACATGGAAGAACTTGGAAATATCATCATTTACCAATCACTGGATCTTTGTGACGAAGAAGGTTTAAGTAACCTGATCAGCAATATCTATGAAAAATATGACCGTCTTGACGGAGTGATCCACGGGGCAGGTCTTTTAGAAGATAAATTATTCAAGCAAAAGACGACAAGCTCTTTCGGACGTGTATTTGATACCAAAGTGAAACCACTTCGTGTATTGGCGGAGCAGCTTCGTACAGACTGCCAGTTTGTAGTATTATTCTCAAGTATTGCTTCCGTATACGGTAACAAAGGTCAGACAGATTATGCGGCTGCCAACAGTGTACTGGATGATTACGCAAATGCTTTAAATAAAAGATTAAAAGGAAAAGTAATCTCAATCAACTGGGGCCCATGGAAAGGAGCCGGAATGGTTTCTTCCACCCTTGAATCAGAATATGAACGCAGAGGAATTTCCATGATTCCATTGGATGAAGGGAAAGAAATCTTCCTTAACGAGATTAAGTACGGAACAGAAAGCCAGGTGCTGATCATGTCAGGAAATAATTGGTAAAACACTGTATAAACTCAATATGAAAAAAACAGATGTTGCTGTAATTGGCCTATCCTGTGTCTTTCCCGGGGCACAGGATGCCAACACTTTTTGGCAGAATATTGTCAATAAAGTCGATTCTACCGAGCCGGCTCCGGCTGATCGGATAGATCCTGTTCATTTCAGTGATGTTACAAGTCCCGTTGACCGTTTTTACTGTCAGCGTGGAGGATTTATCCCTGATTATACATTCGATCCTACAGCATTCGGTATTTTACCACTCGCTGTTGAAGGAACGGAACCTGACCACTTGCTTACCCTTGATCTGGTACAGAAAGCACTGGAAGACGCAGGAATATTTCAAAAGAATATTTCCCTTGAAAAAACGGGAATCATCATCGGTAAAGGAAACTATACCGGTCCGGGAGCTACCCGCGCTATCGAAATTGTAAGAACCGGAGAACAGATTTCCTCGTTACTGCAGGAACTGCTGCCTCACGTTTCTTCATCCGATATTGAAAAGGTAAAGCATGCTTTTCAGGAACGTAAAGGCCGTTTTGCAGCAGATACCGCTATGGGATTAATTCCTAATCTTGTAGCCTCTCTTGTTGCCAACCGTTTCAATCTGGGAGGTGCTGCATTTACAGTAGATGCTGCTTGTGCATCCGCTTTAATCGCTGTAGACCATGCTGTACAGGAACTTCAGAGAGGTCGTTCTGACATCATGATTGCAGGAGGAGTACACACAGGACAAAATGCTGCTTTCTGGAGTATTTTTGCCCAGCTGGGTGCGATGTCCCGCCAGCAGCAGATCAAACCCTTCAGTATAGATGCTGATGGATTATTGATTGGTGAAGGTTGTGGCTTTGTTGTGTTAAAACGATTGGAAGACGCTGTTCGTGATCAGGATAAAATTTATGCAGTAATCAAAGGTGTAGGAGTAAGCAGTGATGGTACCGGAACCAGTGTGATGAGCCCATCCGTAAAAGGCCAGCTGAAAGCGTTGGAACAAGCATGGATCAATGCTGATTTAGATAAAAATAAAGTCGGTTACCTTGAAGCTCACGGCACAGGAACACCGCTTGGAGATAAAACAGAACTTCAGACTTTAGCGCAGTTCTTCGGCAAAGAAGAAGCTGCTCCGGTAGCTGGAATCGGATCTGTGAAATCCAATATTGGACATGCTATGCCGGCTGCGGGAATAGCAGGGTTAATTAAAACCTGTCTGGCATTACATCACGATACTTTACCTCCAACATTATATTGTGAGAACCCAACTGCAGAGATGCAGAACACAAGGTTTGAACCGGTACAGGAAGCTAAAAACTGGTCAAAAACAGGACTCCCAAAAGTAGCCGCTGTAAATGCCTTCGGATTTGGAGGAATCAATGCACATGTTGTTCTGGAAGGCTATGATATGCCTAAAAAAGATCAGGTGCTGATATTGGCAAGACCTACCCATGAAGAACTGCTTTCAGCATTACAAAATAATGAAACAGCCATTGGAGAAGGAGATTTCAGAGTAGCGATCTTCGATCCAACGCCTGCAAGAATAGAAAAAGCGATTAAAATTGTTTCCAAGAATATCATCTGGAAAAACAAACAGGATATCTGGTACACTTCTACTCCATTATTAAAGGACGGAGGGAAGGTTGCCTTTGTATTTCCGGGCTTAGATGGTCTGGCTAAAGGTGAAGTAGATACCGTTAGCCGTTATTTTGGATTAACGGCACCGATAGAAACGGAAGGCGAAGGTCTTTTAACCGATGCTTTAAACATTTTCAACAACTGTAGTATCCTTGATAATTCACTGAAAAAACTGGGAATTATTCCAGATATGAATGCCGGGCACAGTTTAGGAGAATGGCTGGCAGGATATTCATCTGAGCTGGCAGAAGCCAATTCTGTAAAAGCTTTAATTGATGTACTGAATCCGGAAACATTTGAATTAAAAGATTCCAAATTCATTGCTATAGGAGCAGGTATCGATGCCATAAAACCTTTTATTGATGAAATTTCAAACCTGTATGTATCCAATGACAACTGCCCAAATCAGGTGATTCTTTGCGGAAGCAATGCTGCTTTGGATGAGTTGGTTCCTTTATTAAAAGCAAAACAGATCTTCCATCAGGTACTGCCGTTCCAATCAGGATTCCACTCTCCTTTTATCGCAGATAAACTGGATGTGATCCTTGCAGGAATGGAAAAAGCACATTTTCAGCAGACAAAAATCCCATTGTGGTCTGCCACAACATTAGAACCTTATCCTGCCGATCAGGCAGCGATCAGAAAACTGAGTGCCGAGCATTTGGTAGAACCCGTTCGTTTCCGTGAACTGACAGATAAATTATACGAAGAAGGCGCAAGAGTCTTCATTCAGGTGGGTACCGGAGGCCTGATCGGATTTATTGATGATACTTTGAAAGGGAAAGCTTTCAGTACAATTGCTTCCAGCGTTCCTACCCGTTCTGCATTGGCGCAGTTACAGCGTGTAGTTGCTTCACTATTCGTAGAAGGTAAAACAATTGCTCTTGACTTTCTGGAGATTCAGAATCACTCGAAAAGAGTATCAGGAAAAGGCATTAAACTGGAATTAGGCTCACCTATTATCCGTAATTTTAAAGAAGTGAAAGCGTTGGCTCAATCATTTGAGGCCCCAAAACAATATACAGCAACTGCTTCAGCTATTGCCACAAAAAGCGGTCATCCGCTGGTACAGGCATTCCAGGATAACGTTGCAGATATGATCCGGATGCAGGAAGAAGTATTGACTTTATTCCAGAACCGTCCGGAGATTACAATTCCACGTCCTGCTCAGACTGCTCCTGTAGTACAACAGGCTGCTCCAAAAGCACCGGGAAGTACAACCTTCACCAAAGACTTGTATGTAACCTTGGAAAGTCATCCTTACCTGATCGATCACAGCTTATTGAGACAGCCTAAAGGTTGGGCTCATGTAGCGGATATGGAACCGGTAATTCCGATGACGATGATTTTTGAGCAGCTGGCAGAAATTGCAGAAGCGGAAATTCCGGGAACACTGGTTCATAAAATCATGAATGTAAGTGTCTTCCAATGGATGAATGTAGCCAAACCTTTTGAAAAAACAGTAAAAGGAGAATGGCGTTCATCAAACCATGCTTATCTCGACATTGAAAACTTTGCCAACGCAGAAGTAGTTTTAAAATCGGGTCCTGTTCCAACACCAGATTTCAATCTTTCCATCGGTAATCTTTTACCCATCGAAAGAACACCTGAAGAAATCTATGACATGCACATGTTCCATGGAGAAAAATACCAGGGAATTACTGAAGTTTCAGCCGTTGGAGACAAAGGAATCGTAGGAAAAATCAAAGGGAATGGCGGTAAAGGTTCATTACTGGACAATGCAGGGCAGCTATTTGGACTTTGGCTTCAGCTTACTTTGGTGAAAGACCGTATTGCATTCCCTGTAAAAATCAGAGATATTGAATTCTTCGGAGATATGCATGATCAGGAAGGTATTTTTGAATGCACCTGTATGCTGACCGAACTTAATGATGAATTTGCCATCGCAGATATCATCCTGAAAAGAGACGGAAAAGTATGGTGCGCCATTAAGGGCTGGCAGAACAGAAGACTGGAAATTGATGCCGCTTTATGGAATGTTTCCATGTCACCACTTCACAACAGACTTTCGGAAGAGATTGCTCCTGAAGTATTCTTCTTCCACCAGGCGTATACCAGAGTCGCTTCGTGGGATTTCATCCTGAAAAGATACTTCAACCAGACAGAAAAACAGCATCACCAGCAGCTATTACCCAACAAAAAGAAAAACTGGATGGTAAGCCGCGTGGCCGTGAAAGATGCCGTGAGAAATCTTCTCCGTCAGGAAAAAAATCATGCCTGCTTCCCGATTACGTTTGAAATCCGTTCCGATGAAGTGGGGAAACCTTACCTCATCAGTGATTTTACAGAAAACATTCATATTTCCTTGGCTCATAAAGGCAAAGAAGCCGTGGGAATCGCGAGATATGGAAAATCTGTAGGAATCGATATGGAACTGATGGAAGAACGCAGCGCCGGTTTCTACGACATGGTATTTACCGACAACGAATTAGCATTATTAAAAGACAGAAATCAGGCAGAATGGACCACCCGTTTCTGGGTAGCCAAGGAAGCCTACGGAAAGTTCCTCGGAACAGGACTGAAAGGAAACCCTAAAGCCTTCGAAGTCGAACAAATAAAAGATGATCATCTCTGGATCAACAACATTGAAATCAAAACTATCAAACATAAAAATTATATTATCGGATGGACACTGTAAACGCAACATTAAAAATGAACCACGAAGAACTTTTTACATTATTAAAAGGTTTTATTACTGAAGTGATAGGTGCTGAATTTGTAGAAGAGATGGACATTACTCCTGAAAGTTCATTCACCAAAGATCTTGAAATGGACAGCATCGAGATTGTTTCTTTCTCTGAAAAGATCAAAGCCCATTTTGGCGATCAGATCGACTTTACAGGTTGGTTATCTTCTATGGATCTTGACCAGCTGATTAATCTTGACCTTAGTATGATCATCAATTATATCTACGAATGCCAATAATCACTGTCAATAACAGACAAGTTCATATACAGGAACTCAACAAAGGAGCCGAACAAACCGTGGTACTCATCCACGGTATGTTCAGTAACCTGTCCATTTATTATTTTAATATTGCCCCTGTGCTGGCCAAGCATTTCCATGTGGTGATGTACGATCTGAAAAGCCACGGTATGAGTGAACGCTTTTTGGATGGGTACGACCTTGACAACATGTCATCCGATTTAATAGGTTTAATAGATCATCTTCAACTGGAAAAAGTACACCTTGTAGGCTATAGTTTCGGAGGTCTTATTGCTTTAAAAACAGCTTTAGAATACCCGGACCGAGTGAATCAGCTCGTGGTAATGGAAGCTCCGGATCCTCAGGATGAAAAAGCGCGTAACATCATTGATGAATACAGCAAAGAATTCCTTGAGCATTATGTAGCCAACTTTACAGATACCACCAAAGTACAGATGGGGAAAAGACAGATGGAAAAGAACCACCGTATGTATGAATTTCTGTTTAATCAAACCACCATTAAAGCAGATATGATTAAGGAAAAGCATTTCCTTGGTGAAGCCCGGTTTACTGGATTGACAGCTCCTACTCTATTGCTTTATGGCGCTGATTCCAACTGCAGACCTACAGGTGAATGGCTGCAATCTCAAATCAGCGGATCTGAGCTGGAATTAATCCCGGGCGATCACAATATTCCTATTCAGGAACCGAATCTGATAGCAGAAACAATCGCTCAATTTTTATCTAAAATTTTAACACAAAACCATGACTAAATTTGCATTTATAGTTCCACCATTGACAGGACATGTCAACCCTACCTTAAGCATCGGTGCTACTCTGTTGGAAAGAGGACATGAAGTAGCCTGGATCAGCCTTGACCCTACTTTAGAGGCTAAACTTCCCGAGGGAGGAAAATTATTACTGATCCAGTACGATCAGACCGACGAAGAAAAAAAAGAAAGTGAACAATATCTCGATATTATTTCAAAGAAAGTAGTGTACGGAATCGACAGCGTGAAGTTCCTTTACGAAGAGGTGCTTATCCCGCTGAACAGACATTGCTATAATGGAGTTGTTGCTTTACTGAAAACATATCAGCCTGATTTGATTATCGGTGACCACCAGTTATTTGCAGCTCCTGTTGCTGCGAAAGCGCTTGGAATTCCTTATGCCACTTCCGTTACCGCTCCGGCTGCCATTAAAATTATGAATGAGCTTCCTAAAGTACATGAATGGGAAGTGAATCAGATTGTAGCACTACAGAAAGAATTAGGTTTCCAGGAAGAACGTTCTCTGGCGACTTCAGATCTCTTGACCCTTGTTTTAACCTCGAATTATTTCTTTGGTGACATGGAAGATCTGGCACCTCAATATAAATTCACAGGACCAGTTCTCACAGAGCGTCGTATTTCTTGTGAGTTCGATTGGGACAGATTGAAAAATGCCACCAACAAAAAGATTCTGGTAAGCATTGGAACGACCTTCGATCATGATCACAAAAAAGTATTCTTCCAAAAGGTTATTGATGCCTTTAAAGATGAAGATTTAACCGTTGTAGTCGTTTCTGATCCACAGCTTTTCGATCAGTGGCCGGAAAACTTTATGGTGTATCAGCAGGTTCCTCAACTGGATCTTTTACCTCATCTTGACGGTGTGGTATGCCATGGCGGTCACAATACCGTATCTGAAACCTTATCCAACGGTATTCCTTTGGTTGTGATCCCGATTGCGTATGACCAGTCGCATGTTGCAGGACGTGTGGTGCGTACAGAAGCGGGTGAACGTCTTAATTTCAACCGATTTAAAGCCAATCACCTGAGAGAAGCAGTACACCAGATTTTAAATAATCCAGGCTATCGTGAAGCGGCTCAGAAGGTAGGACAATCTTTTGTGGAAGCAGGAGGTGCAGCTACAGCAGCAAATCTGCTGGAACAGGCTATATCAAAGGCTTCAAAACCTGAAAAACCCTCTAAGTTTTTATTCGTAGTTCCTCCGTTTTTCGGACATGTGAGTCCTACTTTAAGTGTGGGAGCGAGTTTAATTGCCCGCGGGCATGAAGTAAAATGGTTCGGGATTACGCCTTTAGACAGCAAACATATTCCTGAAGGAGGTTCTTATTTCTATCCTGAAGAAGATCTTGTTCCCTATCAGGAGGAAATTGCCCGTATTTTAAAAAGACAGGATGACGGACCCGCGTGCTCCGGCCCTGAAGTGATGAAACTGGCACTGGAAGAAACCTATGTTCCTTTCGCTAAAATGATGATGCCGGGATTAACGAGACTGACAGAAAGCTGGATGCCGGATGTGATCGTAAACGACTGCATCACTTTCGGAGGGGCTCTTTTCGCTCATAAAAATAATATTCCTTGTGTAACGACAACTCCGGTTCCGCCGGATGTGATGGGAGACACGGAAAAAAGTGCTCCCAAAATCTGGGAATGGCAGCAAAACCTGATTAAAGACCTGCAAAAAGAAGTAGGCATTCATGAAGAAGGAATTTATATCCATTCTCACAAACTGAATATGGTATTTACCTCACAGGCTTTCGCCGGTTTTGAAACTGTTCCACCTCATATGAAATTTGTGGGTCCGGTGAAAGGCCGTCCCAACGATGCTCCATTTGACTGGGATAAACTGAATGCTTCTACCACTCCAAAGATTTTCGTATCATTGGGAACGCTGCTCGTAGATATCAGAAAAGCTTTCTTCGAAAAAATCATCGCTGCATTTAAAGATCAGCCGGTAACAGTGATTGCTGCTACTCCACCCGAAATTTTTGAAGAATGGCCGGACAATTTTATTGTGAACAGCTTTGTTCCCCAGTCTGCAGTAATGCAGCAGATGGACATGGTGATCTGCCATGGTGGTTTCAATACCGTAAATGATACTTTCCGTAACGGTTTACCTATGTTGATCACACCTATCGCTTATGACCACTTCCATATTGCCAAACTGATTGAGCAGGCAGGGTGCGGAATCAGCATCCGGTACAAAAGACTGCGTGTAGATGCGCTTCGTGAAACCGTTTTTGAATTGTTGGAAAATCCAAAATACAGAATCGCCGCTCAGGAAGTCCGCAATACATTTACGCTTGCCGGAGGAAATGACAAAGCAGTAGAATTATTAGAAAATTTTGTACACGAACATTCAATATTAGCTTCAGTGTAGCCTATGAATCAACCTATAAAAAGAAGATTGCTATTTGGAGAGCGCATGTTATTAGGGGACGGAACAGAACCTTTTAACGCGGTCATTCCGTTCAGACTTAGAGGTACTTTTACATTAAAAGAGATCCAGCAGGCTCTGGCCCGAATCCAAAATAAACACCCGTGGCTGAGAGCATTAATCAGCCATGATGAAAAAAATATTCCGTGGTTTATTGTTCCTGAAAAACCTGTTTCTATTCCTGTAAGAATCATCACCAGACAAAATGAAGATCAGTGGCAGGAAGAATCCAGGAGAGAATGGAACACCACCTTTAATTACGAAAAATTGCCTCTGATCCGTTTTATCTGGATCAAGGGGGAAGACGTTTCTGACATGCTGTTTGCGTTCCACCATTGTCTTTGCGATGGTGGTTCTGCAATGGCTTTTTTAAAAGAGTTTCTGACAGTACTGGACAATCCGGCTGCTGATATCGGGACAGAAAAGCCAATATTAGGAATCCAGGATGTGGTTCCATCTGATATTCTGAACAGCCGCAGACAAAAGCTGAAAGCTAAATTTATCGGAAGATTGGCGGCTACAGCAATCAAATGGCTTCCGGTAAACAAAAAGCCTGTTGAAAGACAGAATGACTATCTGATCCATGGGAAACTGGATGAAGAGACAAGCCAGCAGGTCATCGCTTATTGCAAATCTCATGAAGTAACCGTCAATACATTTTTGAGTGTAGCGCTGTTACACGCATTCAGAAAAGTAAGAGGCAAAAAATCCTTCAACAAAGTTTCCTGTCCGGTGGACATCAGACGTTTTGCCAAACAGATTAAAGAAGATCACATTTTCGCTTTCGGGCTGATGATTGTGATTTCTCTGGATGAAAAACTAAACTTTACAGAGAATCTCCGTGCGATGCAGAAATCTGTTCAACAAAAGTCTTCAAAACTGGATCCGTACATCACCATGATGGTCATGGAGTCCGGACATGATGCACTGAAAAGTTTTACCAGACTGTTAAAGAACGGAAAGTCATCCAACGACTGTATGTTTTCCAATCTGGGGCCTCTTCAGATTCCACATGAGTACAAAGAGTTTTCGGTAGAGACCATCTTCAGCCCATCGGTCATTGGTCCGCTGGGAAATACCACTACCCTTGTGGTTTCTACTTATCGTGGAAGAATGGATTTTTCAATCATGGGAAGTGAAGGCTATTTACCCCATGCTGAAGTAACGGCTATCCGTGATGAGGTTCTGAGAACGATTTATTCACAAGTTAAACAGACAGCAGTATCATGATCAAAAGACCTTTAATGATGGTAGAAAGGATCATGTATGTAGATCCGGAAACCCCCTTAAACTGTATTTATACAGCAAGAATCAAAGGAGAGATTTCTGAAGAAAATTTTAAAAACGCTTTAATACGAATCCAGCAGAAACATCCGATTCTGAGAACTAATATTGATCATAACAAAGGGCGCTATCCTTTTTTTATGGGACAAAGAGATATTGAACCTATCCCCCTTCGTATTGTAGAACGTACCACAGACGAAGATTGGTTCAAAGAATCTGAAAAAGGATGGTTTAAACTTTTTGAAACTCCCAAAAAACCTTTGGCAGAAGTAGTCTGGGTAAAAGGACAGGATACTTCCGAAATCCTTTGGATCATGCCACACTGTATATCCGATGGGACTACCGGAGTGACTTTACTCCGTGAACTTTTAAGTTTGCTGGACAATCCTTATGCTCCGCTAATTCCTTATGTTGCTTTTGAATCTGTTGATGATTTCCTGCCTTCAGATTTTAACACCGGAATACAAAAATGTAAGGCCAGCCTTTACCTGCTGTTTGCCAGAATATTTTTTTTCATCCAAAGAAAAAGTAAAAAGAGAAATCAGGGGAAAAACTACGCCATTCACTGGAAAATGACTCCGGAGGATACCAAACTGATCACTGAAAAATGTAAAGCCAACGGAATTTCTGTGCATGCCTTGCTGTGCTCTTCGGTAATGCAGGCCTTCCGTGATATTCAGGGAGACCGTGCCAAAGGTAAGGTGATCAGTCCTGTAGATGTGCGTCATTTTATTCCGGAAATTAAAGAAGATCATTTATTTGCTTTTGCTCCAACGGTAGAACTGTCTGTGAAAAAAAACAGTAAGGATGTTATGAGCAATGCCAAAGAGATCAAAAAAGATCTTACGGAGAAAATCAACAAGATGGAAGCCCGTGAACTCCTGTGGATGGGTGAACATATGCATCCTGTTGTGGGACATATGATCAATATGCTGAAATCCAGTGAAGGCGGGCATGATGTAACCTTATCCAATATGGGAAAGGTAAACATCCCGAATGATTATAAAAATTTCAGTCTGGAAACAGTCATTAGTCCTACCGTGGCTTTCCCATGGCTGAACTCGAATACCTTAGTCACCAGTACGTACAACCAGCAGATGGACTTCACTTTCATGTCCAATGAAAATTTTCTTCCCAAAGAGGAAGCTCATCGGATAAAAGATAAAGCCATCGAGCTATTGACCACCTCTCTATGAAATTTAAATTAAAGCCTCCGAAGCCCAAACTAATAAAGAAAACCACCCTGAAACGCTTTCTCATAAAGCGTACAATTTATTACGTCCTTCCGAATGTGTTTTTTAATTTTATTATTGCCTATGCCAGTTTTAAGGAATTAGGCTACACCCATTTCTTTTCGGGTACACAAAACCTGGCCCGTCTTACTCTGCCTATGGCGATCTTCCTTCCGGTAGTTCTCACCATTGATATCATCAAAAGAGTAACCGATGCCGCCAGCCAGGAAGCCATCGAATTTACCGTAGACGAACAGTTGAATATTAAAAAACTCATGACCAGGTTAAGTATTTTACATGGTTTGATTACAGGACTATTGGTATTGTCTCTGCTCTTTATAGGACAATATAATTTTTCAAAAGATTATAAACTGGATGCAACGGCAATGGCTGTGGTAGTGGGAACCCTCGCAGGAATATTGTCTGTGGTTTTTGTGTATTTACCAGTATGGAGGTTGAGGAGATGGATGTGCAAAGTAACATCAGTTCCTGCAGACATCAACCCATGATTTTTGAACAAAAGCAGATACAACACTGTATATCATTCAATTAAGAGTCAAAAAAAGGATAATTATGCCCGGATGATCATGAAGTCACCGGGTATTTTTACGAAGATCTCAACTTAATTTTTTCCTTTAAAACTCAGTATTTGGTAAATTTTTTATATTTATATAATAATTTACAAGAATTTTCTTGAACAGAATGACTAACAATGTATGTACAAAATCACGGATCAGTTAAAAAATGTAGGATTCAGTATCAATCGTTTAGATTTCCTTATCAATAGAAATAACAACAAAAGAGAATTCAATACCTTAGAATATTTTTGTATTTATATTATTCTTGAAGATATCCAGTTAACGGTAGAAAATGTTCCCTATCCTTTAAAAGGAGGAAGTATTGCCTTCGTAGGACCTCAAAAGAAAATAATTTTTGGCAAAACCAAAAGATCAGATGTGTATTCAATTGCATTTTCCTCCAGCTTTTATGAGAGATCAACCAAAGACAGTCTTTTTATCAATTCGCAGCTTTTTTATAATTATAATTCCGACATATTTATAGCGCCCTTCCTCAATGTAGAACAGATGAGGGTGGTATTTCTCGAGCGGATGGAAAGTTTCCGGGCAAAGGACGAAAGCTTATATATAGCTGCTGCCCATAATGCCATAGAAAGGCTGATGCTGGACGCCCTTTTACATATTCCCACTGAAGAAATCAAAAAGGATATCAAATTTGACTATATGTACTATGTTAACCGATTCAAAGTTCTGCTGCAAAGAGATTACAAAAAGGCAAAAAAAGTGGCTTACTATGCAGAAGAACTTAATATCTCCTCGAGGAAACTCACGGAGATGACAGAGTATGTACTCGGCAAAACAGCCAAGCATATTATCATTGAAAAACTCATTACAGAATGCCGGAAAGCACTGAACTTCTCCAATTCCACGATCTCTGAAATATCTTATGATCTGGGTTTCAGCAATGAAGGAAATTTTACCAATTTTATAAAAAAACATACGGGAAAAAATCCCTCCGAAATGAAATAATTTGTATATTTACATAAGTAACCTTTTGGGGAAAAATATAGGTTATATGCTTGCAAAGTATATTTTATTCATTTTGCTTTATTTTGCTTTTACAAAATCATTTGCACAGGCAGCAGACGGTTTAAGGCTTAACGTCAGGCTTTATCCCGTACAGATGCTTGCTGTTGGCACAGGATTTTCGGACGATGGGGATGAGTCTTCCTTCCGGGAGGTTCAGTCTGTAATGATCTCAAGTCCGTCCGGGTTTCAACTGAATGCACAATATGATGAATACCGGGGTACAATCGGTAATTCTGAAAGCAACAGAGAAAGATCGGATGAATATCCTCTTATCAGCCAGTACAAAGGAGTGGTTCAGGAGAGATATATCATCAACGATGAGTTAGAAAATGCAATAAAAAATTTAAGCTCTGACACCAGTGATGAGCAAAATTTTTTAATATTAACTCTAATTTCTCAGTAAAAAATTAAGCAAGGCTTAAAAAAAATACTATGCACCAAATAACAATCTCACAATTTATTCATTCCCTATAAATTAAGTAAAATTAATGTTTAAGATTAATAAAACATTTTTTTTACTTTATGGTGATTTTATCAGCATTTAAATACTACTTTTTATGTAATTATTCATAAAGAGTATTGATTAGTGCGCTCTTATTTCTCCGTAAAAATTCACAAATAATAAGTATCTTTTCACAAAGGTCCTGCTGTTCTTTGTATTTACCTTTGCATCCGCAATTTTAAAAACAATTAATACAAAAAAACATCCTTAACCTTATGAAAAATTTGATCTTAGCTTCTTTTGCTATCCTGGGATTCTCAACATTAAAAGCACAACAGAATGTAACCCTTAACGTGAGACTTAAACCTATTCAGACTCTTGTTGTTAACAACGCTCAAAAAATCGTTAACCTAGACTATGTAACCAAAGATGACTATGCTGATGGTGTATCTTCTCTCAACGCAGATCACTTAAGCATTTACAGCACCGGAGGATTTCAGGTAAAAGTAAAAGGTGGTAACGATGTATTACAGCAGGGAGGTAAAAACATCCAGGCTAACACGATCCAGATTATTGCAAGCGCAGGCTCTGAAGCTGTAAACGGTGCTCAATATGCTCAGAATGTACATTTATCAGCTAACGAAACTACTTTGGTAACTTCTTCTACCGGAGGAGTAGACAAAAAAATCAATATTGAATATAAAGGTGCAGGAGCTAATACGTACCTGGATAATTATATCGCAGGACAAGATCCTACCATATATACTACTGAACTTACGTATACCATTATTTCTCAATAATAGATATCATTTTGTAATGATAAAGTGTTGTACCTACCACAGCACTTTATCAACACTTAAAAACTAATTTCCGTCATGAGCAGATTCTCTCTTCTCCTTTTCAGCCTTCTTTTCCTATCCTCTCTTCATGGATACGCACAAACAGGAGTTTCGGTTTCACCGCCAAGACTGTATTTTGATTCAGGAAACGGAAACAGCAACACCCAGACAATAACGGTAACAAATGTAAGTGCCAAGAATTCTCTGGACCTAGCTGTAAGCCTTGGAGACTGGGAGTATGACGGCAAAGGTGAGAATGTAACGTATCCTGCCAATACTCTTCCCACTTCCTGCGCAAGTTGGGTTTCGGTCAAAAAAGAAGATAATTACTTTACTTTAGCTCCGGGAGAAAAAAAAGATATTGAGGTAACCATTACAGTTCCTAACGCACTTTCAGACCAACTGGCTGCCCATACAGCCGTTTTGTATGTTAGTCAGATGAATCCGGTAGATGATGTGGACCATAAAGGTGCCAACATCAAAGTGAGCATACGCTCAGGCATCAAATTATTCCACAAGCTGCCTGCGGCAAAAACCAAAAAACTTGAAATCCAGAATCTGGTATACGGAAAAACAACCAGTACAATCAACCTCTTCTTTGAAAATCAGGGTGACGTATGGGGAGACGGAAAAATATACACCGACTTTGTGAATACCCAAACCGGGAAAAAAGTATCACTGGATCCCGTTATCTTTTATACGATGCCCGGAAACAAAAGGGAAATGGATATCCCATTACCGGCAAGCCTTGAAAAAGGAAAGTACACTGCTTCGGTAATGATTGATTATGGAGACAACAACAATCTGGAATTGGGAGAATTAAGTTTCAGCTATGAATAGTAAAACATTCTTCTGTTTCTTGCTGCTGGTTTCTCTGAACTGCTTCTCACAGGTCAATTACAATTCCTGGATAAACAGCTACTTACAGATTAATTCCTACAGCGGAAATACCAATCCAGATGCATACACCTTTACCCTGGCTGGTAACGGTGCATTTAATATTCCTTACTGGAAAATATCCATGAGGCTGAAACAGCCCATCACTTCCACGGACGGAAATTATACGATGCCTGCCAACAAGATTTCATTTCAGCCGGTTTCCACTTCAGGACAGGCTTATCCGGGACCCGTACCCACAATTCCTCAGATCGGAATGCCGCTGAATACTTTTCTTCAGGCCAACCAGGAAGTCTTTTTAATTCCGCAGTCCAATGCAGCGCTTTACAATCAGCCGCCACAGCCCAACGGCTACTATAACCTGCAGGTAAAATACAGCCTGACCGTTATGGGAGGATCCTATCTGGGTAGCTACCCTTCCTGGACCAGGTTTAATGTTCCGGTACAGTTTACCGCGTATGACCAGTACAACAATATTATCGGCAGAGGGGATCATAATTTTCAGATTCACATCGGACCGCTCAGCGGAACTCCGACTGATGTACCAGAAATGTCGCTTCAGTTTTCAGCAAAAGCGGTTAACGGATCACTGGAATTCAAAAGTATGTCGGATTATGTCAACGGAGTAAGTGTCATCTACTCCAATGGACTGATTGTAAAAAGCAATACCAATTACCAGATCAAATTACGTTCTCTTCAGGGGCAGTTCAGCTCTCCGGCCGGAAACTACATTCCTTTAGGAACCATAAAAATGAATCTCATCCCGGTTTCAGGAAACAATGGGAATGTATACCCTATCCTATTGAGTGCTTCTCCGCAGCTTATTGCAACAGGAGGCTCCACGGGAAACTCCAGCCTGTATTATGATATCCGATATTCCACCAAAGCCAATGATGAAAGACTGATTAATGCCAAATCGGAAGAATATTCCACCACCCTTCAATACGAGATTATCCCCCAATAACCATGCTTCAAGACCTGTTCAAAAAAATCTTTTTCATTTTTTTGATTTCGTTTCAGATATGGATTTCGGCACAAAGCAGTTCCGGAATAAGCCTTGATATCCGTAATGAATCCAGAACAGATAAAACAGGAATCCTGGATCTGATCATCGTCCTTGACAACCAAAGCACCAATGATTTCAAAGGAAAAATAAACATTACCATTCCTCAAGGTTTCAGAAATATTTCAGGAAACAGTCTTCAGGTCGAAATAAAATCCGGGGAACATCTTTTTCTTCCTGTAAAGATTGTGGTCAGCAATAATGCCGTTTCAGGAGAATCCCGTCTGGGTTTCCGTCTTTCGGACCAGCAGAATAAAACAATGGCGGAAAAAGAAATACCTTACACCGTTACTGAAAATAATGCCATGCGCATCACGGCAGAAACCTCTCTGATTTATGTGAATAAGGCTACCGATTCGGTAGAAGTAAGGGCAAGAGTTTCCAATCTTGGGAACAGAAAGCAGCATGTAACGGTTGTCTTTAAAATTCCTGAAGCTGAGCAGGGAAATGCTTTTATAGAGAAAACAGGAAGTATTGGGGTGCAGAAAGATTCAGTCTTTGTGTTCCGTTTTCTGCCTTCCAGAATCAGATCACGCAGTTCTCAGATTTCCGTTAATATTGCAGGCTTCAGAGAGCCGGACAGAGAAATATTCGGCAATACCAGTGTTTCCATACAGAACGTTTCTTCGGTGCAGCGCTATGAGGATATGGAATCCAGTGCATTTTCCAATTTTACAAAGAATACCATCACGGCAAGTTACAGACATGCCGGAGAAAACCTGGACATGTATCAATTGGTAGGTTCCGGAGGTTTCAACCTTCCTTCAGGATATATTTTTATCCGCGGGAATATCTATACCATGACGAATCAGAACGATCCTATTGTCAACAATACCTATCTGACCTATCACAGAGAAAACAGTGAATTCACGATCGGAAATATCAATAAACTACTGGAGCTTTCCCTATTCGGAAGAGGGCTGGAATATACCTACACTTCTCCGGACAAAGACAAGAAATTTGAAGCCGGATTCGTAGACCAGACCTACAGCCTGATCGAAAGAAATTCTTTTTTGAAATATGGCTATGGATTTTATACCCGAGGAACTCTTGGGGCTCAAAACGCATCCCGCAATATCTCAGGAACATATATTTTCAGGGACGATCCTTATGAAAAAGCAAAACATCATGTAGCGGGAACAGATCTTCAGTATGCTTTCGGCAAAGACTGGAAAACGAATACCAAGGTGTATGGCGGACTGAGTTTCTACGAAAATAACCAGCCTTCCAAACCTTCTTTAGCTTTGGAATCACAGTATTCGGGAATGATCAAAAAGATCAATCTGAATGGAAATTATTTCTACAGCACAGATTATTATCCCGGAAACCGAAGAGGAATTTTGCAGATCCAGCAGAATTTTTCCACCATGATTTTCAAAGACCATTATGTGTATGCCAACATTACGGCTTCCCATTTTTCACCTAAGTTCTACTTTTACAACAACACCCTGAATTCAAGCAATGTAAGACTGGATGCGGGAATCAACTTCCCTAAAAAAGGGAATTTTGGAATGGGGCTTGGCTACCAGTATCAGGAAGAAAACTCCAATTCTTATAATAATTTCTTCAATGCCCAGCCTTACGAAAACACAAAACAACTGAAAGCCCAGCGTTTTACGGAATACCTTACCTGGCTGAGCCCTGATAAGCAACACACCTCCATCTTAAGCATGGAGACAGGACTGGTACGTTATCCCGACAACTACAAACAGCAGTTTCAGATGAAAGCAAGCGGAACCTACAGCTACAAATGGCTTACCGTGAACGGAATCTATCAGCATGGAAGTTATTTTCTTTCCGAATATGCTTTTTCAAAAATGATGAACCAGCGCACTCCCTACGAAAAGCTTTCCCTTTCCGCTTTTGTGAATAAAAATTTCTTCAACCGTCAGCTGAATGTCACCTCAGGGGTTTCTTATACGGATGATGTTCTGTATGGAAAATCACCTTCCGGCTTTATGAACCTGAAGTATTCAAGGGAAAAGTATGCCCTGTACCTGAACTCTTCCTACTTCAGTTATACTGCAGGAAGTTTCACCAATAATCTGTTGACCGTAGAAGCTGGTGTGATCGTCAATCTTAGAAACAGCACCCTTGATCCGGGTAAAAAAGGTGATATCAAAGCATTTGTCTATTATGACCTGAACGAAAACAATATCTATGATGAGGGCGACAAAGAAGCGGCAGGTTATCTCATTATGCTCAACAATATTTCATTTAAAACCGATCCGTCAGGTTCTATCAGCTACCGTTCTATCCCTTACGGAAAGTATGCCCTGAAACAGGTGATCCAGCAAGGCTGGTATTATGATGAAACCGAATTTACCGTAGACAAACACCACTACTCTTTTGAGATCCCTCTTCATCAAAACGGAACGACCCAGGGAAAAATAACCTATGATTTTGATTCCAAAACCGCAGTAGATTTCACGCCCAAAGTCGGAGGGGTACTCTTCAATATTTACCGCAACGAACAGTTAGTACATCATATCATCACCGATGACAACGGTGAATTTGCCTCCTTCTTACCCTCAGGAAATTACAGGATTGAACTGAACAAAAACTCCCTGCCTTCCAATACCTATTGTGAACGCTCTACAGATACTTTCAAAGTAGAAGCCGGGAAAATAGTAAAACTTGAGCCTTTTGTGATTAAGGTAAGGGAGAAGGTGATTAGGGTGAAGAAGTTTGAGAATTAATGTAATGAAATATAACTCATTACGCCCCTGCGTTATTAAGAAATATGTCTGCAGTGTCTATGTGTTATCAGCGCGAAGAGTAAGAAAATAGTTTCAAAATACTAATCTGTTTTTCATATAATTTTCTATCTTTGATAGTATCATATGATATTATCAAAGAGATGGAAACCTCCCTATACTTTTACAATCTGAAAATAAAACATTGTATACAGAAGACAGAATTTTATTATTTAAAGAGAAAGTAAAACAAAATACGTTCAGCAGGAAAGACTATATGCAAAACTTCAGAAATATTTAGGCTCCCACTGCAAGCAGAGACCTGAAATGGGCTGTTGAACAGGGTATTTTATTAAAATCAGGAGAACAGAGGTTGACAGAATATTGGTTTAAAGAATGAGGCTAAAATGTTTGTGGTTTTGTGATGCCGTTGGGTGATTGAGAGGTACCACCAAACTGTTTTTGTGGACTTAAATTCTTCGTTTATTTTGATATACACGTTTTAAAAAATATTTTCGACATTTATATCCAAAATTCCTATGATAAACTAGTAATTTCAACATAATTATGACAAAGTTTTTACTATTTTTAAAGTTGAATTAATTCGCTTTATTAAATAATACTCATGATAGATAAAAGTACAATAGAAAAGCTTATAAAATTTCGTGATGACAGAGACTGGGAACAGTTTCATAATTCAAAAGATTTAGCATTAGCTTTATCCATTGAAGCATCTGAACTTTTAGAAATATTCTTATGGAAGAAGAATGAAGATTTTGATAAAGATAAATTGGAAGAAGAATTAGCCGATGTGTTCATGTATGGTTTACTCCTTGCAAATAAGAATAATATAGATATCAATAGTATTATTCTAAAGAAGTTACAGAGAAATAACGAGAAATATCCTGTAGAAAAAGCAAAAGGAAAATCAAATAAGTACGATGATTTGTAGTACCGGAAATGAAGAATTTTACAATTACAGAGGAATACGATTTTGATCACCTCATAGAAACCAAAATAAATAATAATCATAAAGACTACTTATCCTGGCCGATAGTTTATTTATTGAAAAATAAAAAAACTAAAGCTGCTTATGTTGGAGAAACTACAGATGTATTAACCAGAATAAATACCCATTTAAAATCTGAAGAAAAGAAACAGCTTTCATCTGTAAATCTTATTTTAAGTGATTTGTTCCACAAATCTGCTACCTTAGATTTAGAATCAAATCTTATTAAATATATTTCAGCTGACGGACAATACACATTACAAAATGGAAATCTGGGAATTTCTAATCATCAATACCATGAAAAGAAAGTATATTGGAGTTTATTCAAAGACATTTGGGAAGAACTTAGACAACTAGGTATATCCCGACATTCTCTTGACTTTATCAATAACTCAGATCTTTTTAAATATTCTCCGTACAAATCTCTTTCTAAAGAGCAGATCAAAGGATTGAAAATGATTTTAAACTGTTTACTTGATGAAAATGCTAAAGTCAGTCTTATTCATGGAGGAGCTGGAACTGGTAAATCTATTTTAGCAATTTTTTTATTTAAACTATTGAAAACAAATTTAGAGGATTTCAACTATGCTGATTTTGATGAAGATGATGAAGACCTTTTCCTTTTACTAAAAAAGGTTAAAAATAAATTTAAGGATTTAAATATGGCATTGGTAATTCCAATGGCATCTTTTAGAAAAACCATTTCTAATGTTTTTAAGAATGTAAACGGATTATCACAAAAGATGGTAATAGGACCTTCAGATTTAGCACAAAATAAATATGACCTTATCATCGTTGACGAAGGGCATCGCTTAAGAAGGAGAGTAAATTTAGGTTCATACTTTGGAACATTCGATCGTAACTGTGAAAAGCTAGGTTTAGACAAATTTACCGCATCGGAATTGGATTGGGTTATACTGCAAAGTACTAAATCTATTATTTTCTATGATCAGTATCAATCTATAAAACCTTCAGATACTCTTAAAGAAAGTTTTAAAAAATTAGAATTGGCTCCTTCAACGCGTGTTGAGAAATTAAAAACTCAGCTACGGGTACGTGGTGGAAATAATTATATAAAGTTAATTCATAAAATTTTTGATGCACCTTCTACGCTTTCCTTACCCCCCTATAAAACAAAAGATTACGAATTCTATCTTTTTGATGATTTATCTGAAATGATTAATAGAATAAAAGAGAAAAACGAACTACATGGTTTATCCAGAATGGTAGCAGGATATGCCTGGGAATGGGTTTCAAATAAAAACACTGAAGCTTATGATATTGTTATTGGTGAAAATCAGTTAAGATGGAACAGTATTTCTGTAGATTGGGTAAATTCACCTAATTCTATCAATGAGGTAGGGTGCATTCATACCACACAAGGTTATGATTTGAATTATACAGGAGTCATTATAGGCCCTGAATTGAACTATGATTTTACATCTAAAAAACTAACTGTTGATAAACAAAAGTACAAAGATAAAAATGGTAAAAACTCAATTCAAAACGAAGAAGAATTACTAGATTTCATCATTAATATTTACAAAACAATATTGTTAAGAGGTATAGAAGGCACTTACATTTATGTATGTAATGAAAATTTGAGACGCTTTCTCCAGCAGTTTGTTCCAACTTTTAATCCTTCTTATACTGAGGAGAAATTAATAAAATTTTCCAATACTCCTACGGAAAGTTCAATTCCTTTCTACGATCTAAATATTGCGGCAGGCTCTTTTTCTGAATTGCAGGAATTAGAAAAGGTGAAATATATAGAACTGGATAGTCTAGAAAATAGAGATGATTATTTTGCATGCACTGTAATAGGTGAATCAATGAATAAAATCATTCCCAATGGAAGTATTTGTTTGTTCAAAAAATATAATGGAGGTTCGCGTAACGGCCTAATCACTTTAGTTGAAGGAAGAAACATTGCTGACTTAGAATTTGGAAGCAATTACACTATTAAAGAATATTCCAGCAAAAAATTAACTGATGAAGAAGGATGGCATCATGAAGAGATAGTATTACTACCTCAATCCTACGATTCTAATTTTAAGCCTATCATTCTTAGAGACGAAGAAACAATTGATTTTAAAACTCTAGGTATTTTTGTAAAGGTATTGAAAAAATAAAAAATGTTCAGCATACGCTGAACATTTTTTAATATCTTAAATAAATTATTTCCTTTCAATCAACCTCTCCAGTCTCACCATCATCTCATCCTTCTCCTTCAGCATCCTTTCATAAAGTTCCATCTTTTCTTCATGTAACTTCTTTATTTCTTCAATTGGATTTACATTAAAAGTAGGCGTATGTCCTGTGTTCAAGAAAGAACCATTATCAAACGTATTAGAAATAATATTCACCGCCTGCTCCTCATCAAAATTCTGAAATGCTTCCACCGGAATTTTCAATACTTCAGAAATTCTTTTCAGTAAAGGGTCTTCGATAATTTCTTTCTGTTCCAGAAGGGAAACTTTCTTCTGGTTCCAGTCGTCCCCAAGATCAAGAGCTAATGCTTCCTGCTTGATGCCCAGCATTTCTCTGAATCGTTTTACATTGCGTCCTTGATGTATTGTATGTTCCATGATAATTCAACATTTATGAAGTTTTAAATATAGAAAAATATTTAGAAAAACACCCCTTAAAAAACAGCTTAATTACAATCTCTGTTCTTCATGCTGATACTGTGAAACGGGCCTCCTCTCCTATTTCGTCATTTTCGTTTTTTATGCCCTCTTTTTTTCATCAAAAAGTCAGAAAAAATAAACCCTGTTATCTGATTTTCATTTTCTGATGAACACGCGCTGAAAATCTTACAACCCCCTGTTTTTCTATGCCTGGCACTCGTTATATTTGATCATACAAACCAAAAAAACACAATATTATGGCATTAGACAATTTAATCAGTGTGAGCTTTTCAAAAAGTGATCTGGAAACGATTGATAAAGCAATTCAGGATATCCAGTCTGTACTGTTGGGAAAAACCATCAACCTTACTCCGGATCAGCGACAGCAATACGGAAGAATTGCCGAACAGAACAAACTTTTCGTCAATAAAGCCAAAATCTACATGGAACAATATGCCCAATATGTTCCTAACTTCCTGGATAAAACAGAATTCGATAAAGACTATATTGCCAGAGAACAGATTGAACAAAGATTACAACAGCTGGATTCCTTAACAGAACAGCTTTCAGACACCAAGGTATTGCTGGATCACGATAACTATCATAATGCCATCAGTTTCTACCGAAGCATCAGATACCTTTCCGAAGAGAATGTACCGGGTACCAATGTTATTTATGATGACATGAAGCAGTTTTTTGTGACGGGACAGACTTCAGGACCCACTGAAACACCGCCTCCATCCGGTTCAAACAACAATCAGTAAGAATAAATACCTTTTTGAGAGCACGTGAAAAACGTGCTTTTTTTGTGATGATCCAGCTGCTGATTTTTGGTTGGAAATCGCAAAGACGCAAGTTCTTTTGATAAGGTGCTTTTTTAAGGCGCAAGGATTTTATCTCCGATAAAATTTCTCTGTATCATGCCTATGCACTTGCTGAAAATCTTTGATTTTCTTGCGCCTTAAAAAATATATCAATATTAAAATACTTTGCGTCTTGGCGTTTAAAACAAAATAATAGTCATTATATCTGAAGAAGCAGGATATTTTAAAAATGCAAAGGTTTTATTGGTCAGAATTGATAATTAGAGGGAGCAAAGGAATGGTGGCTGCGCCACTGATGAAGCCAGATGAATAGTGCTCATGATTCTTACAATAGTATTTTACCCCTCTTACCTCCTTCCTAACACCCTCCAGGTAGTATAGCAACCGTCTCTATCCCTTTGGACAACGGTCTCTACCCTCTTATATAAGCTGGTGGAGCCCCTTATCCAAGTCCGTCTACCCCCTTACCCAAGGGGGTATAGCCCCTTCATGAAGAGAGTGGAGACCGTTCATAAAGTCCCTTCAGAGGCTTGTTTAAGAGGTTAGGGGGACTTTGGAAGGGCCTATGGGTATTTCTGAGCAATGTTTATAGTGACTTTCAAGAAAATTTACGCTTTCCCGTAATCAGAAACTGGAGATTTTCGTTATTATTGCCAAGAAGAGTAAAAACAGATTAACTAATACATCATGAACGATTATATTTCTTTTTTCCGGGAGATCCAGGCCCGCTCTAAGTTTGAGATGGAATATGAAAAAAGACATTCTAACAAACTAGCTTCTAAATTCAATGCTATGAAGTTCCTGAACTGGAACGAAAATAAAGTCTCTGAAATATTAGCATTTTTTCTAAATCCGAATGAAGATCATGGTCAGGGAGATATTTATTTGAAATTGTTCAAAGAAGAATTAGGATTGTACTTCCCTTATGATACTCCGGAAAAAGTTCAGGTTATTTTAGAAGATTCAACCTTTGAAAACCGACGGGTTGATATTGTTCTAAGGAACCAGGACCAATCAAGTGTTCTGGGAATTGAAAATAAAATTTATCCCTGGACAAAAGATCAGGAAAATCAGGTTGAAGATTACTTAAAATACTTACAGTATATCAGTAATAATCATTATCAGTTGCTCTATTTAACCCCAAAATCAAAGGAATTAACAGAGTACAGCGGTGGAAAAGAGATTGAAAAATTGACAGAAACAGGAAAACTCTATTTAATCAACTACGAAGAGCATATCATACCTTTATTAAAAGAATTTATAAAAAATACAGAAAATGAAAGAGTACGTTGTTTTCTGGTAGATTTTGAAAGTCAACTTATTGAAAATTATATGGGAAAAGAAAATTTAGATCTAAGTTCATTAAATCATTTTATCACTGAAACTGAAGAAAATATAGAAACGGCTTTTAAAGTATCCAATACTTTAAATTCGATTAAACAGGAAATGAAAAATCTTGTTAATCAGCAAATGTATCAAGTGGTAGATGAGCTAACCGAAGAATTAAAAATGCGTATCATATATAATGAACAGTTTCATCATTTTGAAATTCCTGTCTTTAAAAACTTTTTCATAAAATTCAATTATGAAGAAGGTGGAGTTATTTATGGTTTGGTAAAAACACCTCAATATATGGATTCACACTACGATAAAATATATCTGAATGATCTGAGAAATTATTTAGGCGTAAAATTCAGAACTTCACATTGGTGGCCTTTATTTTTCTTACAATATCACAACATAGAACATGATGCTGCATTCTGGATTGATGTTAAAAATGGTACATTTAAAGAATTTATGAAGAATTTTATTATTACTGTTTTACAGTCACCTAATGAATTAAAACAGGATCTATAATGTATATGAACTATTTCATGTGCCATATACTCAATAAAACTGTGTTTCCTCATGAGTAAAACTAAAGATTTTCTTATTATTGCTATCGAATATTTCCAAAAATTAAACATTGTAAATCAAAGCGTAATTCCTTTTATTCTGAATAATAATTAAAAAAGAACAAATTTTAAAAAACCATGATTTCAAAACAAAAAACACAATACATTCAAAAAATATGGGATAATTATGTAGCTAATCAAAAAGTGCATGATACCAAAGGGAATGAGCTTCCTAATATTGATGAGGAAAGGCTCGCTGCAATTGTTGAACTAAAAAAATTCATCAATGACTTTCAGTCGGATAAAATTAATATTTATCAATTTAAGACCAATGTAGATAGTTTTAATAAAAGAAATAATTTGTGGGGATTTACTGCAACAAAAGGACAAATGTTTTTCAATCAATTAGTGAAGAATAGCGAATCCAATATCAAGGAATTAACCAAACTAATCCAAGAAACCATTGCCGAGCCTAAAAACCTGGAAGAAAGTTTTACTAAAATTGCTGCTTTAGAAGAATATAGCCAAAATATTTATTCAAAAGCAAAAGATAAAAGAAGGGCACCTAATCCTGGTTCAGTATCTTATTTTCTGTCTTATTTCTGGCAAGTTCAAGATTATGAGAAGTGGCCCATTTTGTATACATCATTAATAAATTCTTATAGAGAGCTTGAACTTTGGAATGAAACAGAGAGCCAGGTTGAAGCATATAAGTATTTTTACCTATTAAATGAAGAAATAAAAAAGCTTTTAGGCTCTTACTCCGGAAAGGATATAAACAACTGGTCAGCTGAGCATGCTTTCTGGAACTTTAAAGGGAATCCTAATAAACAGTCTACTGCTAAGTTGAAAAAAGAAGAAGTCGAAATTTTAGAAGTAGAAGAGGAAAAGATCATTACAGTCAGTACATCTTTCGAACTGACAGACTATCTGATTCCAAAAGTGGCTAAACTTATTGAACTGGGAAATGACAAAGAAAAATCATCTTCTTCAAAAGGAAGTGCTTATGAAAAACTAGTTTGCGAAATTTTTAAGCAACTGGATTTTGAAGTGAATATTTTAGGACAGGGCTCAGGACGCAATCCTGATGCCATTATTAAACACAGTGATGATGATACTGCATTTCTGATGGATGCCAAAGCATATTCAAACGGCTATGCTCTTGGACTTGATGACAGAGCAATCAAAGAGTATATTGATAAGATTATCCCAAGCTTACAAAAGGAACGATATAAGAAATTTGGATTTATTATTGTCAGTAATTCATTCAAATCAAATTTGGATAGTTTCATTAATGAAATTACCTGGAATACAGATGTTAGAAGATTTATATTGCTAACTTCTGAGGCTCTATTATATTTACTGGCGTATAAAACAAAAAATAGAATTTCAACCTCTTCAATCATTGAAACTTTAATTAGTCTGGGAAATCCAATTGAGGCTAAAGACATCATTGGAAAGTTAGATGATGTTTAATCTTTTAAATGATCATTTTCTTACCTCAGCTGTTCAGGGTTTAAGTCTTTTAAAAGATTAATTGGAATATAAATTTTATAATAAAAAAGTTTAGATTCCTGCGAAATGACAAAGTGGATGTATAATAAAGTATATAATGATACTTATGTACTCGGAACACGATATAAACTACTCGCGTTGTCAATCCATAACGTTCATTCCGTAGGAATCTCAATATAACACGTTTAAGTTTAGGCTAAAGCCAAAGGGATGTTTTCTTATTAAAATGGGCTAAAGCCCATTTCTATTGAATTTCCCTGCTACCACACGAAAGGATTCGTGAGGTAGTGGGGGAATAACAATAATAAATCTCTTTAGATTTTGCAAAAAAATTGGAGATGAAGAAATGATTGAAATTCTTAATTCCTAATGATAATCTTAATGAAATTATGAAGTTTTTAATATTATTTACGTCTGTTCTGTTATTAACTACACCAAAAGAAATTTTTGCTGAAAAATTGTCTTGCAGAGATTTTAAAAATGGAAAGTTTATATTAGTAAATAAGAAGACCAATAAAAAGTATCTTATACAAAAATCTAAAGGCCTTCAGAAAGAAGAGGCTTTTGATCTGTCTACAAATAAAAAGATACAGAAGGATAGATACTATAAAATATTTTGGAAAAGCGACTGCCAATTTACATTACTATTAGATCTTACCAAAAGTCCATATGACGAAACTGACAAGTATATTAATTCTCATGGTGGTTATCTTTGTACAATCAAAAAGATAGAAGGGAAATGTGCTATTATTGAAACTCAATTTGAAGGAGATGTTTTCGCTTCTGAAATTTGCAAAACTCAATAAAAGAAATTTTACAAATGAGTTACATTATTTAAGGTCTTGAAATCAATACTCTAAAAATATGAGATTAGGATCCTCAGTAATGACAAGATGAGTATATATACAGACTTGTATTATAATATCGTTATTCCCCAAACTCCTACGCCCCTCATAATACTTTAACACCCTTTATAGCCTCTTCCCCGATAAATTTTCGTTCTTTTGCAAAAAGTTTTAATTTTTACCCAACCGCATGTCTAAGTTTGATGAAATCCGGTATTTCTATGATCAGGAAGTCAATGAGAGATTACAGAGCATAGCTCGTGATCCCATGATGAAAGCCTTTATGAATTTTACTTTTCCTGATACAGATGAGCAGGTTTGGCTGGAACAGTTTAAAAATGTTCATTCCATCAGTGATTTTCAGCATCAGTTTGTAGCTTATGCCGTTCGCCAGATCCTTGCAAAAAGTTCTGACGGCTTAACGACTTCTGGCTTTGATAAGCTGGATAAAAACAGCTCCTATCTGTTCATCTCGAACCACAGGGATATTGTTCTGGATACTTCATTGCTTAATCTGGTATTGCTGGAAGGTGGTTATGTAATGACCGCTTCTGCCATTGGAGATAATCTTGTGCGTAAGAATTTCTTAAACGTACTGGCTAAACTGAACCGAAACTTTCTGGTACAAAGAGGGTTGCCGCTTCGTGAACAACTTACCAGTTCACAGACGATGTCTGAGTATATTAAGGAACTTCTGCTTCAGGAAAACCGCTCTGTATGGATTGCACAACGTGAAGGCCGTACCAAAAACGGTAACGATTCTACCCAGCAAGGTGTTTTGAAAATGCTTGCCATGGCATCCGGAGATCAATCGCTTACAGATTATTTTAAAACATTAAAGATTGTTCCGGTCTCTATCTCCTATGAGTATGATCCTACGGATTCCCTAAAGATGCCTCAATTGCTGGCACAACATAGGGATGAGGAATACATTAAAGGGAAAAATGAAGATTTCACCAACATTATCAGCGGAATTCTGGGACAAAAAAAACGCATTCATCTTCATGCCGGAGATGTGCTGGATAAGGAACTGGATGAGATAGCAGCGACCATTGACAATAAAAACAAACAGCTGCAGGCCATTGCGCAGGTAATTGACCGCTCCATTATCAGTAATTATAAGCTTTGGCCAACCAAGTACATTGCTTACGATCTACTTCACAACACCAATACTTACGCTTCCGAATACACAGAACAGGAAAAACAGTTATTTGTCCGCAGGCTTGAAATGCGTATTGATCCATCGGATCCTGTTTCCAGAGAGTATTTCTTAGCGATGTATGCGAATCCTTTGGTGAATAAACTGAAGCTTGAAGAAGAATCTGAAAACTAGTTTAGATTACTATAAAGATAAAAAACCACTGTTATTGAGCAGTGGTTTTATTTTTTTATTCTTTCAGATTTTTATTTGGATTTCGACATTGAATCCACCTCTACGATTGCATCTGCAAATGCTTTTGGAGCTTCCTGTGGCAAATTATGCCCAATTCCACCCGTTATGGTATGGTGTGCATATTTTCCGGTAAATCTGGAGGCATAACTTTCCGGCGCAGGAAATGCAGCACCATTGGCATCGCCTTCCAGGGTAACTGTTGGGACGGTAATCGAAGGAGATTTTGCCAGTTTGGCCTCAAGAGCATCATATTGTTTTTCCCCTTTTGCCAATCCCAGACGCCAGCGATAATTGTGAATTACGATATCAACGTGATCAGGATTATCGAATGCTTTCGCAGAACGTTCATAGGTTTGGTCATCAAAAGCCCATTTTGGTGAAGCCGTTTTCCATATCAGTTTATTAAATGCTGAAGTATTGGCTTTGTAACCTTTATACCCTCTTTCTGTTGAAAAGTAATACTGATACCACCATAAAAACTTAGCATTGGGTGGCAGAGGTTTTTCGTTTGCCTTCGGACTTCCTATTAAATATCCACTTACAGCCACCAGCCCCGAGCAGCGTTCAGGCCATAGTGCTGCCATAATATCTGCGGTTCTTGCTCCCCAGTCGAAACCGCCAATGATTGCTTTATCAATTTTCAAAGCATCCATAAAAGCAATGACATCCAATGCAACAGCACTCTGCTGGCCATTGCGCTTTGTATTGGGTGACACGAAAGTAGTTGTTCCATAGCCTCTTAAATAAGGAACCAATACGTGGTAGCCTTTTTCAGCAAGTATAGCAGAGGATTCTTCAAAACTATGGATATCATAAGGCCATCCATGAAGGAGGATAACAGGTTTTCCAGTTTCAGGACCTACTTCTGCATAGCCAATGTTCAGCAGTCCGGCTTTGATTGACTTTGTATTCTGAAATGCAGACCTCATTGTTGCGTTTTCAAAATCTTTCTCACCAGTGCTATACGTCTGTGCTTTTAAAGACAAAAATCCCATTCCCATCAAAATAAACAGGGATAAAATGGATTGTATTTTTTTACTGAAATTCAATGTAGTATTCATAATAGTGATGTTTTGTGATGGTAAAATTATGGTAAACCGGAGACCAGAAGAAGAGCAAAAACGTTGAACAGGTCATATTGAAAGGTGAATACTGATTTTCAGACGGTAAAGCAGACAGCTCCCTACTCTTTTTGCTGGCTTCTACTATCAAAAGAAAGGATTCATGATGGATAAAAAAGTACCACATCTGGTAAAAACATCATGATAATCATTTTATTAAAAATAAAATTGTTTATATTTAAATAGATATAAGAATTTCATGTTGTAAAAGGCAGGATAATTGCAATAATCTACAAATCACACAAAATAATACTTATGAATGTACAGTTAGACCCGCAATCTACAACTGATAATAATGCTGTTGATCATTTCCGTTCAGATATTTTAAACGGCCTTAGCAATACTCCTAAAAAATTATCTTCAAAATATTTTTACGATAAGATCGGCGATCATCTTTTTCAGCAAATCATGGCCATGCCTTCCTATTATCTTACCCGTTGTGAGCTGGATATTTTCAAAAATAAAACAGATGAACTTATTGATCTGCTTATTCCCGGAGACGAACCTTTTGACCTGATTGAATTGGGTGCAGGAGACGCCATGAAATCGACCTATTTACTTGAACAGCTGATCCGGAAAGGGATTAACTTTACTTACATGCCGATTGATATTTCAGGAAATATTCTTTCCATACTTCATCAAAAACTGAGCAGCCAGCTTCCGGAAATCAAAATAACCTGTCTGGAAGGAGATTATTTTGAAATGCTTCAAAAAGCAGCTTCATTATCCAACCGGAGAAAAGTTGTGTTATTTTTAGGAAGTAATATCGGGAATATGACTCTGGAAGAGGCTAAAGATTTCTGTCTGCATCTGAATCGAAATCTATCTCCGAAAGATCGTGTATTGATAGGATTTGACTTAATGAAAAACCCACACACCATTCTGGAGGCCTACAATGACAAAGAAGGAATTACCGCTTCTTTTAACCTTAACCTTCTTACCCGCATCAACAATGAACTGGGCGGTAATTTTGATCTGAAACAATTTCAGCATTACCAGACGTATGATCCGGTTAGCGGAGCGTGCAGAAGTTTTCTGATAAGCCTTATCAGCCAGGATGTGACTATTGACAATACAAAGATTTCTTTTGAAGAAAACGAATGGATCGACATGGAAATTTCACAAAAATTTTCTTCTGAAAAAATCATGGAATTAGCCCAAAAATCAGGTTTTACGATCACTGGAAATATCAACGATTCTAAAAAATGGTTTGTAGATTCAATCTGGCAGGTAAAATAAAAATGAGAATACACACTGCACATCTGCAAAAGTGAAAAAATAAATAGACTTCTTTCATTGGACATCAATCATTAAAAACTAAAAGACATGACACCAGAGATCACCACAAAAGATTTTACTAAAAAGTATAAGGACATCCGCAGACGTTCTGAAGAAATCTGTGCTCCACTGGAAATCGAAGATTATGTAGTACAGCCGATTGTAGATGTAAGTCCTCCGAAATGGCACCTTGGTCATACCACCTGGTTTTTTGAAACCTTTATTCTTACCCCACATTTTCCGGATTATAAGGTTTTTGATCCCCAGTATAATTTTGTTTTCAACAGTTACTATGAAACAATCGGGGCACGGGTGATCCGGACCGACCGTGGAAACCTCAGCCGCCCTTCTGTTTCAGAGGTATATCAATATAGAAAATATGTAGATGAGCATATGGAAGCTTTTCTTGAAAGCTCATTTCTGACAGAAGCTATTGAACCTCTTTTGGAACTGGGGCTTAACCATGAGCAGCAGCACCAGGAGCTATTAGTCACTGACATTAAATATATTTTAGGACATAATCCGCTTTTCCCTGCTTATACAAAAGAAAAATCAGGACAAAAGAACTCCGGAGATCTGGAAATGCTAAAGTTTTCTGAAGGAGTCTATGAAATTGGATTTAAAGGAGAGGGATTTTGCTTTGATAATGAATTAGGAAGACATAAAGTATACCTCACTGACTTCGAAATTGCCAGCCAGCTTGTCACCAATGGTGAATATTTAGAATTTATGAAAGCAGGCGGGTATGAAGATTTCAGACACTGGCATGCTGAAGGATGGGACTGGGTGAAACAAAACTCTGCAAAATCTCCACTGTACTGGCATTATATCGAAAACAAATGGATGTATTATACCCTCAACGGATTACAGGAAATAGACCCTGCCGCCCCATTGTGCCACGTTAATTTCTATGAAGCCTCTGCTTTTGCCTCCTGGAAAGGAATGCGTCTGCCCACTGAAGAAGAATGGGAAACAGCTTCCATTTATTTTGACTGGGGAACACGCTGGGAATGGACGAATTCTGCTTATCTCCCCTACCCTCATTTTAAGAAAGAAGCAGGCGCAGTAGGTGAATATAACGGAAAGTTCATGATCAATCAAATGGTTTTAAGAGGAGCTTCAGAAGCCACACCTCCGGGACACAGCAGAAATACATACCGCAATTTTTTTCAGCCTAATTTAAAATGGCAGTTTACAGGAATCAGACTTGCTCAGTAATTTTTCGCCGATGATCACAGTAGAATCAATTTCAAAAAGTTTTAACGGAAAAAAGGCAGTAGATCAAATTTCTTTTCAGGCTCTTGATCAGGAAATCCTTGTTCTTTTAGGAACCAGCGGGTGTGGGAAAACAACCACGCTTAAAATGATCAACCGTCTCATAGAAGCAGATTCCGGAAACATCTTCATAGATGGCAAAAATATCCGCGATCAGAAAGCTGAGGAACTGAGAATGGGAATTGGTTTTGTCATGCAGCATTCAGGATTATTCCCCCATTATACCATTCAGCAGAATATTGCGGTAGTTCCTGAACTGTTGAAATGGGACAAAAAGAAGACAGAAAGAAAAACGCATGAACTTTTGGCTAAGCTTCACCTTTCTGAAGAGGTACTTTCCCGATTTCCCCATGAGCTAAGCGGCGGACAACAGCAGCGGGTAGGTATTGCAAGGGCACTGATTGCAGACAATCCCGTTTTGCTGATGGATGAACCTTTCGGAGCGCTTGATACCATTACTAAGGCTGATATTCATTCAGAATTTAAATCATTGGAGGAGCTTAAAAATAAAACAATCATACTGGTTACCCATGATGTACAGGAGGCATTTGAGCTGGGACACCGGATATGCCTGATGGATCAGGGAAAAATAGTACAGACTGGCACTCCCAGGGAAATACTTTACCAGCCTGAAAATGACTTTGTGCGCGATTTTTTTGCCAAAAACCGTCTTTTATTAGAGTATAAAGTAACATCGTTACATCACATCAGTCCATTTCTTACACCAGAAAATCACTACTACAGGCCCAATGGAACGGGTAGTACAAGTGTGTGGGATATTTTACAGCAATTGAGTTCCGATCACCAAAATGCCGGAGTATATGAGGAAGTAGTCAGAGCATTTAATCATTACAGAAAATCACAGATGGTATGACGCAGCAACAGAGTTTTTGGCAATTTATTGCTGAACAGCACGAAAAGCTTACTACCCAGATCATTCAGCATCTTGGGCTTACCTTTTTGTCCCTGCTTCTCGCCATCATGGTCGGGGTACCTTTAGGTATCCTGATTTCCAGAAAAAAGAAACTTTCAAGCCCGGTGCTGGGTACCGCAGGTATTTTACAGACCATTCCGAGTATTGCCTTGCTGGGTTTTATGATTCCTGTTTTCGGTATTGGTCCGAAGCCAGCCATTGCTGCTTTATTGATCTATGCTCTTCTTCCCATTATCCGGAATACGTATACCGGAATTATGGGTGTAGATCCGGCTGTGATTGAGGCAGCCAAAGCCATGGGAATGAACAGAAGGCAGCTTCTTTTTAAGGTGAAACTTCCTTTAGCCATGCCGGTTATCATTGCCGGTATCAGGACTGCTGCTGTTATAAATGTAGGAGTAGCTACACTGGCCTCTTTTGTGGCAGCAGGTGGTTTGGGAGAGTTTATCTTCGGAGGAATTTCACTCAACAATACGAATATGATTCTTGCCGGAGCCATTCCGGCAGCATTATTAGCTATCTTTCTGGACCAGATTATTGCCATGATCCAGAAATCAGGTTACCGGTTCTTTCAAAAACTGAAATATATTCTTCCTGTTATCTTTATGATTCTGGGAATAGGGTATCTTCTGACTTTTGTATCACACAGGACAATTAAAGCTGGTTTTACACCGGAATTTATGGGAAGACAGGATGGTGACATCGGACTTCGTTCGGTGTATGGGCTGAATGTGAATCCTCTTGTGGTAAATGATGCAATTATGTATAAGGCTGCTTACGAGAAGGAACTGGATCTGATCAGCGGATATTCTACCGATGGCAGAATCAAAGCGTATGATCTGTATGTACTGAATGATGATAAAAAAATATTTCCGCCTTATTATGCAGCTCCCATTATCAAGACCAAAACAATGAAAAAATTTCCGGAATTGGAAAACACCTTAAATCTATTGGCTGGAAAGTTCAATGATTCTATCATGACGGATCTGAATTACAGAGCTGATCATCTCCATCAAAATCCTGAAAAGATTGCAAAGGATTTCCTCATCAGAAATAATCTTTATAAAAGTCCCCGGAAAGGAAATACAGGAACCGTCAGGATTGGCTCAAAAATCTTTGGGGAACAGTATATTCTCGCAGAAATGTATACCCTTCTTATTGAAGGATATACAGATTATAAAGTGGAAACCAAAACAGGTTTAGGGGGAACAAAGATATGTTTTGATGCCTTAATGAACGATGCCATAGACTTTTATCCTGAATATACGGGAACCGGGCTTCTGGTGCTTTTAAAGCCAACCTCAGAGACCGTCAGCAATGTGTCCAAAAGTCCCGCCAAAACCTATGAATACGTGAATGCAGAGTTTGAAAAACAATATGGGATTCAATGGCTGAAACCGCTTGGATTTAATAATGCTTATGCTCTGATGATGCGGAGAAAGCAGGCTGAAGCGCTTCATATCAAAAGCATATCTGATCTTGCCCATTATTTTGATGGAAATTAAATTTCTGTGGATGATGCGGATAGCGTGAATCAGGAATATATCTCATTTTTATTAAAAAAACAGGGGGAAAAGTCTTTTGAAATCCATCAGTTTTTCCAAAAACCCTATCTTCGTATCTGAAAAAAATTTACAAAATTTTACAAAATGAAGAAAATAGTATTGCTGGCTTCGGTTGTATTTGTTCTCCATTCATGTGTGGTAAGAACGGCTACAAAAGTAGTATCCGGAGCGGTAAGCTTAAGTTATAAAGCGGTAAAAGGTACAGTAAACGGAATCAGCTGGGCGGTAAGTAAAGCGAAGGGAAAGATAGATGAAGACCGTGTAGACGGTACCTGGAAAGTAGTAGGTGTTTATCGTGGTTCTTTTGAAGATTTTTCTAAAGATCAGAATCCTGATGGTTCATTTACCTCAGACTGTACAGAAGGCTTTGATCAGATTGTTTTCAAGGCTAAAAAGTCCAAATTTAAGCCTGTACACTGCAGTACACAGGATGAGGATTGGGTAAAATATTCTATGGAGTTTGGAAAAAATCCTTCCACAAAAGAAAAGGAGAATTATATAGAATACAATTCCAACAGCTATATTTCTGTGATAGATGTCACCAATAAAACAATGGTTCTGGAAGGCAATCTGATGCCGAAATTAGGTTTTTCCGGGGCTAAATTATATCTTCTTGAAAAGGTAAAATAGAAATAGGAGCTGCATTTTTACAGCTCTGTTTTTGTCATATATCTGCAGTTTCTGTTTACTGTTTAAAACTTCAAAACGATGCATGATTTTACTCCTTTCTTCGAAACAGCAATATATCCTTTGTTTGATCTTACCGATGAGGAGAAAGAAATGATTCGGGCTGAAGCCAAAATACAGCACCTGGAAATCAACAGTTATATCATACGGGAAAACTCAACGGCTGACAGTCTTCTTTTTCTTCAGAAAGGAGTTGTCAGAAGCTTTTACGTGAAAGACCACCGGGAGATCAATACTGAATTTTTCTTTGAGCATAATTTCTTTACAGCACTGACAAGCTATCTGACAGGTGAAAAAACTTCTCTTAATTTTCAATGTCTGGAAGCTTCAGAAATTATTGTCCTTCCCAAAATAGTAACAGACCGTCTTTTAACGGATCCCAAATGGCATCAGCTCATTAACGAAATCCTTACAAAAGAATTTATTAAAAAATGCCGCCGCGAAAGCTCTTTTCTGCTTCATGATTCCTATGAACGATATCTTTATTTTCTTGAACAGTTTCCGCATTCGGAAAACAGAATTCCTCTTTTCCATATTGCTTCTTATCTGGGGATGAGTCCTGAAACCTTAAGCAGGGTCCGAGGTAAAAAAATCAGGCAAATTGATGTAAGTCAAGTAAACAGAATCTGATTTTCTTCACTTTTGTCTAAATATTTTAATAATGGACAAAAGAGTACAATTTGATTTTGAAGTGTATTTTACCAACGGGGGAAACCTGAAAGGGGAAGAATTCAGACTTGACATTACCGGAGATACTATTACAGACCAGGAACTGATTGATTATATTATTGATGATCTCAGGCTTCTCATGGCTGGAAAAGTCAATATCCTGAACAAACAGATCATTACCGAGCCCCATAAAAGAAAGACCGTAAAACAAGAGCTTCCTTCTGAACGACTGATCGATCTGAGCCACACCATTGAAGAGGGACTTACTACTTATAAAGGGCTTCCGCCTCCTTATATCTGTGATTATCTCAGCAGAACGGAATCTCAGAAAATGTATGAGGAAGGAACTTCGTTTCAAATTGGTAAGATTGAAATGGTTACGAATACAGGAACCTATATAGACTGTCCTTTCCATAGGTTTGAAAACGGAAAAGACACCGCTGGGATGGAACTGGAAAAACTGGCTGAATTAGAGGCAGTCGTTATCCGGATCCCATATACAGAAACACTGGAGATTACAGATCTGCATCTCAGAAACCGGGATATCAGAAACAAAGCGGTACTTATCCATACCGGATGGGACAGCCACTGGAACACTGAAATATACTATGAAAATCATCCTTATCTTACGCAAAGTGCTGCTGAATATCTTAGAGACTGCCAGGTAAAACTTGTAGGGATTGACTCTCATAATATTGATAACACAACAGGCAGAAACCGGCCTGTGCACACCATTCTTCTGGGTGCTGAAATAGTAATTGTGGAGCATCTGTGTCATCTGAATCAGCTTCCTGACGAAGGTTTTACCTTTACAGCTGCTCCCCCAAAATTCAAAGGAGCCGGAACTTTTCCGGTAAGGGCTTTTGCATCAGTACAGCAAAACGTATAAAGAGTTTCTGTGAAAACAACCCAAGCAATTGACGATGAAGTTTATTTTAGAAACTGCTCAGCAATAAAGTACCCGCTTCCCACCACCAGCAACGGCAGTGCTATTGAAATCAGGATTAAGGGCCAGGCAAAAATTCTGAAATAGGTATATAAACTTACTGACGAAGGATCATCAGGATCATAGATAACAGTCTCTGTTTCCCCAATGTCCCATGCCGAGGGATTGGTTCCTTCCGCCAATTCAAAAGTATGTTCCATATTATTTTGCGACCGGAAGGTAAAGACAGGGCTGAATACAGTTCCCTCTGATTCATATTCCCTTAATGAGGTAACGGTTGCCGTTGCCTTTTCTGCTTTTTTTAAGAATGAAAGCGTGTTTCTGAATGTTAATAATGCTGCAGCAAGCAGAATGACTCCTGCTGCAAGGATGATATAATACTGCCACATAGCTTTCGTTTTTTTTCTGTTCATACTATTTCATCCGGAAACAAATATTTTGATTATCTTTCTTGTTTTCAGATTAATACCCCGAATATACAAAGATTTATCACAACCTTTATAAAACCTGAAAAAGTAATCTGCTACCTGGTTTCTATATCAACAATTTTCTTTCCTTGCTTACCCAGATAATGGAGAACGAGCTTCTCATACACTTTATAACCATCATCAACATTGGTAAAAATTACAATTCCCTTTCCCGAATCGGGCAATACAATGGCAATACATTGAGTGCCCCGGTCGGCTCCGCTGTGTGATAAAGCATAGTCACCATTTCCAAGATCATATATTTCGAATCCCAATCCGAAATATTTATTATCTTTCGTTTTTACCTGTTTTCTGATCATTTCCTGAAAGACCTTTGGTTCCATTTTCTGCCCTTTCATGACACTTACCATAAAATTCCCGTAATCTGTTATCGTGGTATGAAGATCATCAGCGGCATTGGCCGTTTTATTTTTTTCAGTTGGATAAGCTTTACCATCTTTATCATATCCTATGGCAAATCTTGATTCATCAGTGCTTTTATCCCAGATATAACTGCTATCTTTCATTTTGAGAGGCTGAAAGATGAGTTCCTGTGCCAGCTGCTCCAATGTTTTCCCAAACTTCTTTTCCATTGCTTTCCGTAAATATTCAAAACCTTCTCCCGAGTATTGGTATCTGGTGCCGGGATCAAACTGAAAGTTCAGTTTCTTATCGGTGTTCATCCATCTCCAGTTCGGAAAACCTGTCTGATGGGTAAGAATAATTCTGGTGGTTAATTTTTTATGCTTTGGATCGTTGCTAATATCAGGGTCTATCCAATAAGTATCAAGAGGTTCATCCAGTTGCCACTTTCCTAAACTTACCAACCGTAAGGCTACCATTGCTGTAACTGGTTTCGTAAGAGATGCCACATTAAATAAGGCATTGGGAGGTGCCGGAATTCCTTTCTTTATCTCTCCAAAAACTTTTACCTTCTTCAGCTTTCCATCTTCGATAATTCCCAGTCCCAGAGCAGGAATATCGTTTTCTTTCAGCCAGCTTTGCATCGACTGGTCGTTATCAAACATCGTTTCGCTATCGGTAGTCTGCTTGGGATGGTGATTAAAGCTCAATGAATTCCTAAGTTTCCATTCAGCATTTTCAAGCATCCACAAATGGGTAAATTTTGCTTCCCCCACTAATTTTTCAGCATGATTTCCCATTTTCTCATAAAACAAATGATTTCCATTCTGAATGGCAGCGTAAATCTTTCCGTCTTTATACATGGGATAAATCTCTGTGCTTTTATCAACCAGTACTCTTTTTATCTGATAGGTTTCCGGAGATTTGCATAGTCCGTTTTTAAAATCAATGATAAAATTTTTCCTGTCCTCGACGCCTCCTTTATCATGATAAAACTCAAATTTGTCACTTAACAGACTTTCCATCTGCTGGATGTTGCAGGTATTGTAGCCTGCAGAAAAAAACAGGCTGTCTTTAGCCATAATGGTTGTATAAAGGGGATCTGTTTTTTCTGTTTGTGCCTGTATGATACTCATGAACAGAATGAAAAAAAGAAGGGTCAACCGTGAAGACTTTGTCATTGTTATTTTTTTGACAAAGATTCAATTTCATTTCCTTTTTGAGTAAAAATGGACCTGACAAAAACCCGACAAAGCCGTGACAGGATTTATATTATACTGAATTTCAATCTGAAATAGAGTTTTTTATTCTTATCGATTTCGGCTGCATTGCGAAGGATAATAAATATATTGGAAAGCACAATCAGGATCATCAGGATCAGGGTAAACTGTTTTCCGAACTTTAAAAAGATACCAAGCATGAAGGTAATAGGTGCCATTACTGTCCAGATCATCTGAACTGAAATAATCTGTCTTGCCAGGCTGTTTCTCTGCTTCATACTATGCATGAGAATAAGCGGAACAAAAATATTCAGTGGGGGTAAAAGGGTAAAGATTAATGAGGAAAGATTAATGATTTTAATATAAGAATAGTTGATGGGAGCTTCCTCTTCCTGTACTCCTGTTTCAGCCTCATTGATTTCTGAAATTACCTGTGGCTGATCCTGCTGTAACTCAATCTCTTCTATTCCTAAAGTTTGTGCCAGTACTCTAAGCGTATGTCCTTTGGGTACTGTTCCGGCTTCTATGCGTTGAATGGTTCTCACAGAAATCTTTGATTTTTCTGACAGTTCTTCCTGAGTCAGGTTCTTTTGTTCTCTTATGGCTTTTAGCTTGGACATCGTTTAGGGTATTCGGAAAATATTTTGGCTAATTTACTATTTTCATGATTAAAAATTTTTCTTGTGTCCGTTGATATTTAAATTATTATTCATATAAAAAAATAAGTGTATTTTTATCTAAAATAACTTTCTATTTTTCAGTTATTTATAAACTCTAACACCAGATCAGTTTATGGAAAACACACTACCCAGATCCGAAATCAGGAAGAATATTGCTACTTATCTGATTCTTACCCTTCTTTTCTGTCTTCCTGTCTACTATATGTGTATCCGCACAGGAAAACTTGGTGGCGGAGCGGTCTCCTATGCAACAATTGTCATGTGGTGTCCCGCTATTGCTGCATTTCTTACCTGTCGTATCCGGAACATTCCCATTTCTTCTCTGGGATGGAAATGGGGACTGACAAAGTACCAGATCATGGCATATTGCATTCCTGTTCTTTACAGTTTAGTTCCATATCTCATCATCTGGATCAGCGGAGCCGGTGGTTTCTATAATCATGAATTTGTAGCAGAAATTGGTAAAGGAATGGGCTGGAATCTTTCTGACGGACTTACCATCATCCTGTATATTATTCTGATGAGCAGTTTTGGTATGGTACGTTCCGTAGGATCTGCATTAGGGGAAGAAATAGGCTGGCGTGGCCTTCTGACTCCTCAACTTGCTAAAATGAATTCTTATACCGCTACTTCTCTTTGGATGGGTGTGATATGGTCCATTTATCATTATCCTCTCCTTCTTTTTTCCAATTATAATACAGGAGGGCCAAAATGGCTGGCTCTTCTATGTTTTACCATTATGATATTTGCAGCCTGTTTCATCTTTACATGGCTGAGGCTAAAATCCGGGAGTTTATGGACAGGGGTTATTTTACATGCCAGTCATAACCTTTTTATACAGTCTATTTTTACACCCCTTACTGTAGATACGGGAAATACCAATTATTATATTGATGAATTTGGCATTGCACTGCCTATTGCAACTGCTCTGGTTGCTTATTTCTTTTGGAGGAAGAGAAAAGAACTGGATCAGGATCATCCACTTTCAGCATAACCTCTTGATTAAAAAGACAGCCCTTTCAATAAAAGGCTGTCTTTTTGATATATTATTAATTTTGAAAAATCTATTCCGGAGCAATTACTTCAATAAGCTGTATTCTGCTGAGCAGATCTTGAAATATTTCCTGAGTATCTCTGCTCTCACCTAACGAAATACTTAATCCCTCTCCTTCCTTATCTTCATTTTTAAGGCCTATTCTACCTGCTTTTTGGCCTTCACTGTTACTTATTTCTTCAAACGGTATTTCGTTATCTTCAAACCATAATTTAATTTTTGCTACCGCAGAATTACTATTCTTTGATGTTCTTTGTAAAACTAACTGGTCCGGCTTTCCAAAGAATCCTTTAGCATTCTTATTCAATACAAACTGCACGAGAAATTTAAACTGATGCCTGTCTGGTCTCGCATACCATCTGGCCTGGCTGTATCCGCCCAAATGATGACGAACGGGTATCTCATTCGGGATATTATTGTTGGCAAATACCTTTGTATTCATTATTTCATGATGGAAAGTAAGATCAGTTTTAATATTTCCGCCCTCTGCCCTATATTTTTCTGCCCATTCACTTATTCCTTTAAACTCTGTTTCTCCCATTGTTCTGTAGAATGTCATCGTATGGAGATCAGGACTGCCTTCTGTTCCATTTCTCAATAAACCAAGTCTTTGGCTCATAAATTCTTTACTTTTACTTCCGCTATCCCATCTTCTTTCATGAAATTTTTTGATAAAAAACAATTGCTGCAGATCCCGATATACAGAAGATGTAACAACCTGGGTATTCATAATGGTATTAACTTCATGCCTTTCCTTTTCGCTGACATCGCCATACTTTCCTTTTCTTTCATTTTCATACTTGTCAGTTTCCCACTGATCATGGTTGAATTTATAGTCTCCTTCAGACAAATAATCTGCATTATAAATATCAAGTACCTGAATAATATCTTTTATATCTCCTCCCATCAGCTCCAAGGTTTCCAGCATCTTTCTTTCATTTTCCCTGCTGTTTATAAAGTAGGTATTGAATACCTCCTTCACAGTCATTGCTTTTATCTTTCCGTTTTTCAGCCTGATTCCTATCTTAGCTTTGTCATTTGTTCCTTTTGCACTGAAAAACAAATTGTTGTATTTTCCTATAATGCTCATAATTGTTTTATTTAAGGTTATTCATTTGATTTCTGAAATTTTTCTCTATTCTGACTTCCAGAGTTTTAATCCATATTAATAACACAAATTTCCGCGGAAACATTCTGACTCACTAAAGGGGAAAACCCCATTTTCAGAAACTAAGAGTTTACCCTTATTTACAGGTAATGTATTTGTTTATTTCATTCATTAAGTTCTCAGCTATCATAAAGAATTATGATTAAAATTTCACTCATAAGAGAATTCCCTTATTTTTTAAAATTCAGTTTTTTCCCTTAATGAAGATTTATTCTGTTTGATGAAATTTGTATCAGACAAAAGAGATCAACAATCTCACATTGAAGACTTAATCAAAAAATAATATAAAGATTGAGCGGAAAGAAAAGTCTTTGAAAAAAGATGCTAGAAAATAAAACAACAGTAACCCATTAAAACCAGAATATGGCAGATACAGTAAACACCCAGACTACAGATGCAGTAACGCAGACTAACGTTACCGTACTTGGTGAGTCTCCCGCACAGGCTATGAGTATGCTTTACCAGATGGCTACCCATGCCAGTGGAATTTCTATTCAGAATTCTGTGACAAACCAGCAGAACCTGAACCAACTCAACCCTGCGATTGTTGCAGATGCCATTAAAATTTTAAAAGGATAATCTAAAACCTTACCATCATGAGTGAAAACAACAGTGAAACCCAACAATCCCAGGCAGCCAATGCTACCACTCCGGCGGAGAAAGCTGTAGTATTTGTGAACAGTGAGGTACTGGCTCCCCCAAAGGCTTCTCCAATGACCGGAGTAACGAAAGTAATGATAGAACAGTCTACAGGAATGATGGTTCAGGATTTACAGTCTTTTTTAAAAGGATTCGAGCAGGTAGGTCTTATTGCATTAAGCAGATTGGCTAATAATCTACTGACTTATGGCACCACTTTCGGGCCGGCCCCGGGAAGCAAAGAAACCTCTGTTCAGATGGCTGAAAATAGTCAGGGTCAGGATGCAGGAAAAGGCAATGAAATGATGAAAGACTTATTCAAAATGGTAAGTGATTATGCTGAAGTAAAGGCTAAAATTTCCAATACTATCTATAATGTCAACACGTTACCCGTCTCAGAAGCTCTTCCTTCTCCCCCATCTTATACGGAAGTTTCCTCTGAGGCTGAAGATCCTGAAAAAAAAAACGGGTAGATCCGGTTCCGGAAAAGACCTCCTCAGAAAAAGAAAGTATGAGAAAAAGCTTTATGGCGGCTGATCAGGGGGGAAAATTAGTATTAAAGTCAGTCAAACTGACACAGCCACTCGTAAAACCTGAGATTAAAGAAGCGGTAATTCCTTCTGTAGAAACGGAAATTAATCCGAAGAAAAAAACAATCATAGCCCAACTCATTGAAAAAATTAAAATAAATAAAAGATGAATTATTCCTCAGTAACCAAACCCGCCAAAATTTTAAATCTGGAAAGTTTAGATGATTTAAATGAACGACTTTACCTGTTTAAAAACAGTGAAATCAGTTATCTGGATACCAAAAGTACAGAGCCTAAAAAAACGGAACACAATTCGGAGCGATTTGTATTTAATCTTCAGACATCTGATATTAATATTCAGCCATCTTTAAGACTGGTCAACTGCATCGGCAGAGGAGGTAAAAGATACACTCACTTTCAGTCTTTTGTAGTGGAACCTAAAGATAATTCCACCGGAATTGCCGTAATCATGGTCAAGCTGGATGATCCAAAGGTATTTTACTGTAATGTCAGAATTATGCCTCTTACCACCCTGAACGAAATTGCTGTTCCTGATTATGATTCAAAACTTCTTACGATCAATCTTGAAAGATCAAAATGTGTACTGAAAGCAGATATTACAATCACGCCATCTAATACGGGTGAAGCACAATATTCTGTACATGATGTGGATGTAAGTGCCATTTCCGAACTGGTTACCCAGGATGAAATGGTGGGCTTAAAAAGAGAGCTGGAATTTCAGGCCTCCAAACTGATTGCGCATTATATTCAGGAGATCCTGAGTATCATCGTCAATGAAGTTCCATCTGGAAATAAACAGCTGATGATTCCGGATGATTATATCCTGACCCTTCCTCCGCATCAGTTAAAAGAAATGCTTACTGCCAGCGCTATTTCTGCATGTATTGCTTTAGAGATTACAGGTTATAACGTTGTTAAAGACCTCAACCGGGATTGGAAATCTGCGTCTGCATTTATTAATTATCTGCTGTAAAGAATATCTGTTCTTACCCATAAAATAAAACATATGCGAAGAAGAATCCGTAAGAAAGCTCCCGCTCCAAAACCTCCGGTACCTGTGACAGAACCTGAAATGGTAGAAAAAGAAATCATGCCTTTTGTTTTAAGACATGAAGATGAGATTATCAGTTATATTAAGGACAAAGCTATCAAAGAGACGATGAAGTCACTTGCACCGCTTCTGGAAAAACTGGAAGAAGCCGTAAAACAGCATGACGCTGCTCCTGCTCCTGTTGCCACTCCACCACCACCCGAGACTCCTGTAATGAATTATGAAGAACAGCTGAAAAAACTGCAGGAAGCTTCCACAGCAAAGGTAAAGGAGAAAGAACTTAAAATAATAGAGCGAATGAATAAACTGAATTCAAGATTGGGTAACATCCAAACTTAGCACCACCAAAACGAATTAATATGAACGAAATTGATGCTATAATTACAGGAATGTCTACGGCAGTACCTCAGGCTATTTCCGCGCAGGTAAGTGCCCATTCCACCGGACAGATGCAGATTAATTCTGCGTTAAACCAACAGCGGACAGCAATAACCGGGATCGGCCACTATGTAATGGGATTAAAAAAAATGAGTCCTAAAAATATAAAGCTCAGGCAATTGGAAGCCATTAAAAAAGGGCGTTTTTAATCCAGGTCTATCAAAACTACGGATGCGGTTTATTTCCATGCAAAGATGAAATCCGGTGCCCTCAGCATATATACAATCAGGTCCACATTTATTTTCGCACCGCCTTTCAGATGCTGTCAATGCACAAGAGCAATTATTCAGAATCCATCTTTAGCCCAAAGGAATCCGGTATTGCCAGCATACCTGCAGCAGGAATTTATTTTTGAGACAGATATTAAAAATAAAGACCGCATCCTTTTTTAAAAAAATATGCTTTAAACTCGCGCAGATTTTACAGATAGGGTTTCAGCCATTGTATTCAGAGCCACCCTTCAGAGCCAATTTATCCATAACCTGTTTATACCAATGCTTTTGAAACGCATTCATCTGCAGGATCTGTGGTGAGTTTAAAACTCAAACATAAAACTAGTTTACCTCAATAATTTATTAACCGAGATCAGATCTCAAAAAAACAATTACAATTATGCCAGTTAATGAACAAATCACAGACGCAGTAACACAGTCGAACGTAAAAGTAGTAGGAGAATCTCCTGCAATGGCTCTGGCCAACGTATACCAATCTGCTGCACATTCTACGGGAATCATGTTTGAAAATGCGGTCAATACGCAAAACCAACAGAACATTTTAGGCCAGGCAGCAACCACTCAGGGTATTCTGCAAATCTATAGCCTGGATACTGTAGCAGACGCGGTTTCTATTGCGAAGATCCTTAAGCCTTAATTTTTAAGCGGTTTGATCAAAGTAATGACCTCAATCGGAAAGTCCGGTTGTTTTTAACCCAATAAACCTTAATCATTATGCCAGTTAATGAACAAATCACAGACGCAGTAACGCAGTCTAATGTAAAAGTAGTTGCAGAGTCTCCTGCTATGGCGTTAAGTAATGTGTATCAATCTGCTGCACATTCTACAGGAATTATGTTTGAAAACGCAACCAACGCTCAAAACCAACATAATATTGTGACCCAGGCAGCCACTACACAGGGGGTTACTCAAATCTACAGCAAAGATACCATCGCTGATGCTCTTTCTATTGCTAAAATTCTTAAACCTTAAACAAATTCTGCAAACCGCAGAATAAATCAACCCGCCGGAAAACCCGGTAATTTTAACCCAAATAAACAATAATCATTATGCCAGTAAACGAAAAAATCACAGACGCAGTCACTCAATCCAACGTAAAAGTAGTAGCAGAATCTCCTGCAATGGCTCTAAGTAACGTGTATCAATCAGCAGCACATTCTACAGGAATTATGTTTGAAAATGCTATTAATACTCAAAATCAGCAAAATATTGTTACTCAGGCTGCCACTACACAAGGGGTAACTCAAATCTACAGCCTGGATACGATAGCCGATGCGGTTTCTATTGCTAAAATCCTTACTCCGTAATCACTTTTTACGAACAGCTTACATATTACTATCCGAACAACCGGAAACTCCGGTTGTTTTTAAAACCTAAATAAACAATAATCATTATGCCAGTAAACGAACAAATCACAGACGCGGTAACGCAATCCAACGTAAAAGTAGTAGCAGAATCTCCTGCAATGGCTCTGGCCAACGTCTATCAATCTGCAGCCCATTCTACAGGAATCCTGTTTGAAAATGCAGTGAATACACAAAACCAGCAAAATATTGTTACCCAGGCTGCCACTACACAAGGTATTGCACAGATCTACAGCCTGGATACAGTTGCAGATGCAGTTTCAATTGCCAAAATCCTTAATCCCTAATTCGTTGTTGCGAATTGCTTAAATACCATTATCCGAACAACCGGAAATTCCGGTTGTTTTTAACCCAAATAAACAATAATCATTATGCCAGTAAACGAACAAATCACAGACGCAGTAACACAATCTAACGTAAAAGTAGTTGGAGAATCTCCTGCAATGGCTTTAAGTAACGTATATCAATCCGCTGCACATTCTACAGGAATTATGTTTGAAAATGCAGTGAATGCTCAAAACCAACAAAATATCTTAGGTCAGGCTGCTACTACACAAGGTGTCATCCAGATCTACAGTATGGATACGGTAGCAGATGCAGTTTCTATTGCTAAAATATTACATCCTAAATTATAGTGTTTTTTAGATTTCTTGTGATCAGGGAGTACATTCAAGTGCTCCCTGATTCTTTTTTTGAATAAAGCTATTTATCAAACAATACAATTTCTTCAGGATCTATCACTTTATTCTGTACAGCATAAATAACAAGTCCCGCCATATTTTTCACTCCAGTCTTGATCATCAGATTAGTCTTATGCGTTTCTACCGTTTTGGGTGAAATAAACAGAGAATCTGCAATTTCTTTGGTGCTCAGCTGCTGACAAACTAATCGTAAAACATCAATTTCCCTGTCTGTCAGTTCATTTTTGGAGAACGCATGAAACTCCGGAAGCTTGTTGGAAAGCTGGGTTCTCATGACATCAATCTGATCATTGGAAAAATAATGCCCGGTATGATGAACAGTCTTCATAACAGATAACAATTCTTCCAGTTCAATTTCTTTGGGCAAAAAAGCATGGGCTCCCATTTTCAGCATCTGTCCCATGAATGAACGGCGGTAAAAGCTTGAAAGAATAATGATTTTTGTTTCAGTTTCTTTGCGGGACAGTTCAGTCATCACTTCAAGGCCGTCCCCATTGGCCATTCTCAGATCCAGGATCAGCAGATCTAAAGAGGCAGAATCCTGTTCTGCGAGAAACTTATATCCGCCTGTGGAGGTAAGCATCACCTGATAGTCTCCATTGTTTTCAATATAATTTTTTAAAAGCTGTACAAACAGCAGATCATCATCTACAATTCCGATTTTAATTTTTGAGTGTTCCATGTTTATTTTTATTGTATTGCCATACAGGCTATAAATTTTGTACCTTTTTCAGGCTGGGTTTTAAGTTTATAGATGGCTTTAATTTTTTGTGTTCTTGTTTTAATATTCCTCAGCCCAATACCTCCAGACTGGTTTTCAATGATGAATCCGCGGCCGTTATCCTCTATGGTTAATATTAAATAATTCAGAGAGATTCTTAAGGAGACATCTACTCTGGTGGCTTCCGCATGTTTTAAAATATTGGTGATCAGTTCCTGAACAATTCTGAAAAGATTAAGTTTTACAGGATTACTGATCGGTATTCTGATCGTCATATGATTGAAAATAACCTCTATATTTTTATTAACCTGCTCAAGATAGTCTGCAATCAAATCTACCAGTTCCACCTCATCGAGGTCAGGCGGCGTAAGATTATGGGATAATTCCCTTATCAGCTGCATAGACTTTTTTAAATCACGATTAAGTTCTTCCGGCATTTTATCATTAAGATTCAAACGGATAAGATTTAACTGTGAAATAATATTATCATGAAGTTCTTCTGCCAGCCGTTCCCTGTCCTGTTCCTGTAAAAGAAGCATATTCTCCCAATGTTCATTTTTTGAATTACGGACCAGACGGGAAACTTTCTTTTTGTTTTTCCTTATGTTTTTTAAATAACTAATAACCAATAACGTCACAAACAATGTTGTTAAAGAAAACAATCCAATACCGATCCATATCCATACAATTATCTGATCCTGATTTTCCCAACGCCCCATCCCAGATTAATAAAAGCAAGATAAAAAGACAATAGCAAAATGCCTCTAAAAAGCCAGATAGGAGCTACCCAGTTCAGATGGTTGCTGATTAAAAAATTAAAGGTAGTGGATATGATACATTCTATAGAGAAAAACAGAAAAACGATGATGTTCACGATAAACATATTCCTATCGGTCCTACCTTCCCTGATGATTTTCATAAAATAAGCAGCAGCATAACTACAGATGATAATACTGGTGATAATATTGGAATAAAAAGTAACCCGCATATCATTTTGTACAAATAACCCATTAGTAATCAAAACCAGGACAGCATAACAATAGACAACCCCTCTTAATGTGCGGGAAAGTTGTATATAATAATTGTTATAAATCACCGTAAGGATCATCAAACCAAAAAACTGGCTCAATATATAATTGTAAGTATTGAGTGTATTTAATTTCATCAGCCTGTCGGTTAAGTCCGTGAACTCCAGCATCAATTCTCCTGAGAGCAGTATAATCACAGGAAGTTTTGTTTTGATCCCTTCTTTTATCAATACAATCAATCCGGTGCATAAGACAAGATTAATTATAATTTGTAAATAAAGGGATAAGCTGTTATACGAAAACACTGGTACTTTGCTTCAGAAGTTGATAATCATTAAGAATATCAATAATCGTAAAAGGAGGTCTTGGTGTAGAATAATTTTCAGCGGTCTCGCTCATATGGTTAATAGCGAGACTTTTCACAGTAATAATTTCAATATGATAAGGGAACCCTGGATCTTTTTTTTCCAGATCATCTGTAAGCCCAAAGAAGCTGGTACACGTCTGTCCTGCCGTAATTCCCATATTTTCATAATCTGAAAACGGTATGGAAATCAGTTGAAAAATATCTTCTGTTTTCTGAGCCTGCAGCCACGAATTCCCAAACATATTCCATCTGAAACTGCGGTTAATGGCTGATTCCGCAGTAATAGGAGGAACATCTATCACCATATCATTGCTGCTTTCTATTTTTGATTCACTGAATTCTACTAAAAAGTCTTTTATAAGAATGGTGTTGAAATCAGCATCTTTATCACTTTTAGAATCAATGAGAAAAAATTTCAGCTTACCTTCATGAATTCCCACATAGGCATGAATCATTGGGAGCTCCATAGTTCCAAGGTTTCTCTTCCATTGTTCAATGTCTTCACCTGAAACGCTGAAGTGAGTTCCCTGATTCAAATAATTCAAAATTTCTGCTCCATTCCTGTCAATTCCGTTTTTATAAGAATCGATAAGATTTTTCCATTTTCTGATAGCTTCAAAGATGTTTTCAGTAGTCATGATAATATTTATTTGTGAATGATAATTATTTTATGAGTTGAAATTTACAAAAAAAACAGACTGATATTTTTTTTAAATCACATTCAGGTGGAAAATAAAATTTAATTGAATAAAAATGAATTTTTCTTCTGTTTCTGATAAAATTTAATCAGGAACACCCCTTATCTTTGCACCGGAAACCGTCTCATTTAAATAAGAACTACCATGATTCCATTTCACGAGCTTATATTTTTCATTCTGGCTGCACTCATTTTGGTGATCAGCCCTGGCCCTAATATGATTTATCTGATTTCAAAATCCATTACACAGGGAAAAAAATCCGGGTTTATCTCATTAGCCGGAGTTGTCTGCGGATTTTTGTTCCATATCATCATGGTATCTTTTGGTCTCACCGCTGTTTTACTGGCTGTTCCGCTCGCGTATACCGTTCTTAAAACACTGGGAACTGTCTATCTTTTATATCTTGCTTATCAGGCTATAAAACCGAAAAGCAAAAATATTTTTGATGTTGACAAAAATGTTGCCCATGATAGTCCGAAAAAGCTTTTCACCATTGGTTTTTTAACGAATGTATTGAATCCGAAAGTAGCTGTTTTTTACCTGTCTTTCTTTCCTCAGTTCATCAAACCAGAGTATGGTTCAATATTTACCCAAAGCCTTGAACTTGGGATCATTCAGGTTCTGATCAGCTTCAGCATCAACTTTATCATTGTATTAACAGCTGCAAAAGTGGCCTTATTCTTTTCCCATAATCCGGTCTGGATAAAAGTCCAGAAATGGTTTATGGCCAGTGTCTTAACCTATTTAGCCATAAAAATGGCATTTTCAAAAGCAAAATAAAATCCGGAACAGGTTTCTTTCTGTTCCGAATTCCGGTGTATATTCATATAAAATCTGACTTGAAGAAAAGCATCATGGTTATGCACCGCGAATTTGAGATTAAAATCCGGAATGTAAAACCGTGAAAATACGTAATTTTAACCTTGCGTATTATCCTCATCACAACAGGTTTAAAAGATGAAACAGACCATTCCTACTTACGACTTAAACGGTATTACCCATCATCAGTTCCATATCAAAAGGATGGATAAACGTACTCAGAATGCGGGAGATATTCTTTTGGATAAAGGCATACATCGCGACAGCCATTATATTTTTACCTGTATGGAAAGCGGTCACGTGAGAATGATGGTCGATTTTAAAACCATTGAAGCCAAAGAATCCACTATTTTCTGCGTATTGCCGGGTCAGGTACATCAGGGACTTCTCATGGAAGAGGTCTGCGGATGGTTTGTTGCTGTAAAAGCGGAACTTGTTCCCGATACCGTACGTTCTTTTTTTGATGAATCCCTGGGCGAAATACAGCCACTGTCGATGGATAAAAGCCTCATCAAAAAAATCAATACCACAGCCAGCATGCTTCATGCATCTTATACGAACGAAATGCTTTCTTCCAAAGAAGGATTTCTGGTTGTACAGTCGTTGCTTAACGCATTCCTTGGAATGTTTGCTTTAATGTATTCTCAGAAAAACATTTCTCCTGCTTCAGGTGAAAACCGTGCTTTACAACTGTGCAGAGCATTCAGAATTTTGGTTCGAAAAGATTTTAAAACCATGAAAAGTCCATCTGAATATGCAGAAGTCTTAAATATCACAAGAGGATACCTGACTGAAACGGTTCGCGAAGTGACAGGAAAGCCTGCACAACACTGGATTCATCAGGAAATTTTGATTGAAGCCAAAAGATTACTAGTTTTTACCAATCTGAGTGTAAAAGAAGTGGCTTATGAACTGGGATATAGTGATCACACCTATTTCAGTCGTCTATTTTCCAAACTGGAAGATCAATCTCCATCACAATTCCGGAATCAACATCAATAGTTCACTACCACGAATAGTCCAATTAATTCCCCGAAACTGCTATCGGTATTTTCCCATTTTGCAACGTCCTTTGCAATAAAAATAATTTATGCCAAGCCTGCCAAAATGGATCAATGACACCGTAGAAAATGTTTGGTCCTCAAAATTTAAAGAATGTACCGTTAGCCATATAGAACAGATTACCAATGATCTTCGACTGATACGCTTTGAAACGGATTTACAGGAGGTTCCTTATGAACCCGCCTACGCTATTGGAATAAGAATCAATGATCGTGATTTCAGGAATTATTCGCCTTTTAATTTTAACAAGGAAGCGGGAACTTTCGATGTTTTATTTCACTTACATGATAAGTCTGCTGCAGGAAGTAATTTTGTCACTCAACTCATAAAAGGAGCTTCCATCAAGCTTTTAATGCCCAGAGGAAAACAATTTTTTACTCCTGATGCTAAAATTCATTTTTCTGTGGGTGATGAAACTTCTTTGGGAAGTTCTATTTCCATCAAGGAAGCCGTAGAGGAATCCGGTTCTTTATTCATATGTCTTCATGAACTGGAAGAGTGTTCTGCTCTGGAAAAACTGAATTTATATGGTTACCACAGCCCCAAGAACAATACCATGAGAATGATTGAAGCATTGAATGATTTTCTGAGGGAAGAAAAAGATTCTATTTCTGATAATGAAGTGATTTTTTACCTTACCGGAAACGGAGGAAAAATGTCTCTGATCAGAAAATTTCTTAAAGCCAGAGGAGTTTCTCCCAAGTGCATAAAATCACAGGCATATTGGATTGAAGGAAAAAAAGGCCTGTAAAATAGTAAAACAACTGTATTTAACTATAATAATGAACTTTAACCGGCAATAGAAAATTATTGCCGGATAAAGTTATCATTACTACATCCTAAAATTTAAATTATTTCTGTTTCTTTCCTAGTTCCTTCACTTTCCTCAACCATTGAACCCGCTGCTCATCTTTAGAATTCCGGATAATTCCGATATAAGTCAGTTTAACGGGTTTTACTCCACAATATTCCAATATGGATTTTTTAAGCTGATTCACGCTGGGCCTGCCAAAAAACAGACGGTAATACCATCCCGGCTGGTCTAATGTGGTAATAATGTGAGCCGTTTTTCCTTTCAGCAGCTTGTCCCACCACACAGAATTTTCACGATATTTATAGGCCATTCCCGGTAAAAAAAGTCGGTCTATGAATCCTTTCATTAGCGCTGGAAATCCTCCCCACCAGACAGGATGTATCCAAACGAGATGATCTGCCCACTGAATAACTTCCCAGGCTTTCAACAGATCCGGCTCAAGCTCCATTCTTTTCTGATATCCGAACTGTAAATTGGGATTGAAGTGTAAATCCCTTATCACTATTTCTTTTACTTCAGCTCCTGCTTCTATTGCTCCTGATCTGTAAGCTTCTGCTATCCCAAAATTGAAAGAATCTTTATTGGGATGTCCGTTAATGATAGCTATTTTTTTCATTGTGTTACATTGATATTGATAGAATCATAGGCATTAAGCTGTGCCATTAATGATAAAGGCTCATGCAGCTGATGACTGAAATATACTTTATTTTCGTGAGGATTTCTCAACAGTTCTTCGGTATGCAGAACAGCAGATAAAGCGGTTAATTCTGCCTGTCCTTTTTCACTCTGCAAACTCAGCCTCTTTTCTCCCGAATGACTATCAACTACAATTTCAAAGACCGCCTGATCTCCGTTACCACTGGATCCAAAAAACATTTTTCTTTCCTTTAGTGACAAAATATTGTAGATCCTGAGATATTGAAATGCTCCCAGCAGCCAGGTTATGAATTTTGAGTTGTAGGTCATTTTCACACTTATATCGGAAATTCTTTCCACTTTGTTGAGAATATACAGGTCGGGCACATCAAAATTATAGGCACTTCTTTTCCCTATTCCAAAGGAAAAGTTAAAAGCTTCTGCGTCCAGAAAATGTCTGATAAAAACCGGTTTATCATTCTTATAATGCACAAAAGGAACGGCTACGTTTTCTGCCATAAAGTGAGCTGAACTCTCGCCTGCAAGATCTTTCACAGAATAATAAACAAAGAGTTTCGCTTCAGTAATATCACCTGAATCCGAAAGAATGTTAGCCAATCCAGGGACAATTCCACCCATCCAGCCTGAACTGAAGACAATTCTGCTGTTTACCTTTGACTTCCCTGCAATACTGTAAGCTTTTACCAATGCCGGAGTAGGTTTGGTAATATCCAGATAATCTATATGATGATCAATCGCAAAACGAAGTACATGATCGTCTTTATCATTCACAGAAAGAATGATAAGGTGTATTTTTTTGTCGGAAATAATTTTAAAAGAGGAAGGATCTGTAACATCAATCTTCAGGTCTTTGTCTGTTTTTCCACCTTTCCTTCCTCCGATAAAAACCGTAAGATGAGGATTTCTTGATTTCAGTATACGGGAAATTGTTTTACCTACCAGTCCATTTCCTCCAATTATAAGAATATTTTGCTCCATAACTTTTTTTGACAAAAGTAGAGCGCTCCTGTTTCAATAAGCAGGACAAATGTCTAAAAAGAAATTTCCTTTCTGATACGACTCAGGTGGCGCTGGGTAATGCCAAGATAGGAAGCCAGATACTGTAATGGAATATTTTGAATATAATCAGGATGTTTTTTTACTAATGTTTCATAACGCTGGGCTGCGCTATCTCTTTGCAGCTGAAAAAACCGTGTTTCAAGTTCAAGATATTCCTGCTCTGCGATGATTTTTAAAAACTTTGTCCAGTTAAGACTGTTCTGAACCAGTTCATCTACCGCATCTTTTTTAAGAATAATCAGCTCTGCATTGGTAATGGCCTGCATACTTTCTTTGCTTGGGCATCCTGAAACAAATGATGAATAGGAAGCGATCATATGATTGGGAAACCGGAAGCAGTAGGTCATATCTTTTCCTTCATCAGAAGTATAAAAAGAACGGAAAATACCAGACTTTACCAATCCTACTTCTTTACAAAGCTCTCCTTCCTGTATAAAATAATCATTTTTACTGATAAGTCTGACTTCGGAAAACTTCAGGAATTCTTCAATTTCATCTTCTGAAAACAGGTTAAAGCTTCGAAAATAGTCTCGTTCCATTCTATAAAATAAGTTTCAGCGAAAATAAATAAAAAGATGGAAGCAATGTTGTTTATCTACGCAAAGTTTTAATTTTTGCAGAGTTTAATGTAAAGAGGGCAAAGAGGGAATCAATTGCATTGATTCTTTCTAAGCTCATGCATAGCCATATAGCTTCATCAGCGACTTTATCGAAGCCTTAGCCCCCTTAAGATAAGATGTTCTAATAGATTCTTTGCGTTTCATATCAATCAATTTGAATATTTTTCACTCAAATAGATCTAGCTGATTTCAATTGAAAACAAAAAAAATCATCTCAGGACGAGATGATCTACCGTTTTGAATTTACTTGAGTTATTTATGAAGATATGAATGATGTTTTGTTGTAACAAAGATAGGTGAACCTTATTTTTTATGCATCAGTGGAATCCCTAGAATTATATCCGTAAAAATACGGTTGTATAAAAAGAAAAGCCCTGCAGGAAATACCTTACAGGACTTTGGATTATCTAACAATATTCAGTTTACTGTTTACAGTTCAAGGTTCAAGGTTTAAAGTTTAAAATTTAACGTTATGATTGTCATGCACTTTCACCTTTGAATCTTTATTAAAGCGGGCTTACCAGTTGAAGGAACCATTCTTTAACTTCTCCATCTAAATGTGGAGCAAGCTTTTCCTCACAAGTTTTATGGTAACCGTTCAGCCAGGCGATTTCGTCTTCTGAAAGGATTTCTTTTACCACTGTATCTTTGAAGAACGGGCAGAATGTCAATGTTTCAAATTCATAGAATGTTCCGTGAATTGTTGTTTCTGATTCTTTTACGGCAATCAGGTTTTCGTGACGGATTCCGTAATGCCCTTCAAGGTAATATCCAGGTTCGTTTGAACAAACCATTCCCGGAAGAAGTTCCTGAGGATTCAGATCTTTTCTGATGTTTTGCGGTCCTTCATGTACATTCATAAAGCTTCCTACTCCATGTCCTGTTCCGTGGTTGAAGTCTTTTCCTTCCATCCATAGCGGAAGCCTTGCAATGGCATCGAGCTGTACTCCTTTTGTTCCTTTCGGGAATTTCACCATCGATAAACGGATCAGTCCCTGTAGTACCAATGTTGAATTTCTTTTAAACTCTTCCGAAGGTGTTCCTAAAGCGAAAGTTCTTGTAATATCTGTAGTTCCTTCAAGGTACTGGCCTCCTGAATCTACCAGGATTGTGTCCTCATTCGTAACTTCTTTACTTCCTTCTTTTTTAGCAGAATAGTGCATGATAGCACCGTTATCTTTATATCCAACGATAGAACCAAAGCTTTCTCCAACAAAATTTTCACCTTCTGCACGGAATCCTTTCAGTTTCTGTCCGATAGAATATTCATTCATCGCTTCTTTTCCTGCATTGTGTGTTAGCCAATAAAGGAATTTCACCATCGCTACTCCGTCTCTTACCATTACGGTCCTGAAACCTTCCAGTTCAGCTTCATTTTTCTGGGCTTTCATCAGGTTGCCGGGAACAGGAGCTTTGATAAACTGGTTGTCTGTTTTTAATGTTTCAAAAATCTGTTGGTTGCTGTTCGGAGAAACCAGTACTTTTTCGTTTTTGAAGGTCTTCAGGTAATTGTAGAATTCTTCGTAAGGCATCATTTTAACAAACGAGTCATCCATTTGTTTTCTTGCAGCCACTTCCATCTTTTCTAATCCTGTGAATACAACAGCGTCGTTTTTAGTAATCACAATATATCCTAAGAATACTGGATTGCTTTCTACATCACTTCCTCTCAGGTTCAGTGTCCATGCCACATCATCCAGACTTGAGATAATGTGTACGGTTGCCTCCTGCTCTTCCATTTTCTGACGGATGGCAGCAATTTTATCGGATACAGATTTACCGGCTCTTTCTACCGGATGTACGAAAATAGGGTTAGCAGATGCAGTTCCTCTGTCTTTCCAGACTTCTTTTAAAAGTGGGATATCTGCCAGCGTAATATTTTTTGCATTAAATTTTTGAGAAAGCAGTTCCCAGTTGGCATGAGAAGCTGCAACAGCATTTACTGCCACTTTACCGCCTGCAGGAATTTCTGAAATAATCCAGTCGATATAATTAGGAGTTCCTTCCATTCCATCTTTAAAAAGATCAATTCCGGAACCTTCCAGTTCAATAGCAGCTTGTGTAAAGTATCTTCCGTCTGTCCAAAGTCCGCCCTTATCTTTGGTAATTACCACAAAACCAGCGGAACCTAAGAAACCTGACAACCAAGCTCTCTCCTGCCATTCTTCAGGAAGGTATTCGCTCATATGCGGGTCTGCAGAATATACTATAAATGCATCAACATTATTTTTCTGCATTTCTTCACGAAGCGCAGCAACTTTTTCCTTTGAAGTCATTCTTTTTATTTTTAACCACCGAAAGTTACAAAAAATTTGATGTCTGAAAGGTAAATCCTCCGGCTATTTTGCTTAATAATCTGTTATTTTTAAGGAGTGCTAAAAAAAATCAAACCACTAAACATATTTAATTAAATAAATCATTTTAAAGTAAAAAAAACTACCATACTATCAAAATAATAAATTTTTGGAAGGATTATTGCTACATTCTATTGCATGAAACAGCAAAACTACAATAACCACAGAAAATTTTATCCGCCCCATCATTTTATTTATCTTCCAATGCTCATCATATTGGAGATTTTAGGAATTTATAAAATTTGGGACGACCCCGGAAATCAGCTGGCATGGATACTATTTTCTATAGTGATTTTTTTGCTTTTTTATCTGGCATTTATGACAAGGCAGCATTATGCACTGGGACTTCAAAACCGTATGGTAGTTCTGGAGTTTAAACAGCGTTATTTTGAGATCTTCAATAAAAGATCTGATGAAACTGCTGACAAACTGAAATTCGATCAGATTGCTGCATTGAGATTTACCTATGATGATGAATTCAAAGAGCTTTTATACAGAGCGCTTCATGAAAACATCTCAGGAGACGAAATAAAAAGGTCTATTAAAAAATGGAGAGCTGACCACCTCAGAATTTAACACACCCACAAAAATAGATAGTATGAAAAAATGGAGCTTTTACAGTATTATGATATTAAGTGTAATGACACTTACAGGTTGTGAAGCAGTAGAAACGATTTTTAAGGCAGGAATGTGGTGGGGAATCATCTTAGTCTGTGTAATAGTAGGGATTCTTTTACTGATTTTTTCGAGGGGTAAAAACTCTTAACCATGTTTTATGGAGAAGAATACAGATTTGGAGATCATTTCTCACCTGAAGCCTTCAAAAATTGTTAAAATAATGAAGGACCCGGAAGCTTCTGCAAAGGCGGTACATCTTGTATATACCACCGATGCAGAAACCGCCGGAATTACCCGTAAGAAAACCGGGAAGAAATATTCCTATTACAAAGACGGTGAAAAGATAAAGGATAAAGAAGAAATTACCCGGATCAATAAACTGGTGATCCCGCCAGCCTGGGAAAATGTATGGATCTGTGCTCTTGATAACGGCCATCTTCAGGCAACAGGCTTTGATGTAAAAAAAAGAAAACAATACCGCTACCACCCTCTGTGGAGTGCTTTAAGAAATCATACAAAATTTTACAGAATGCTTCAGTTCGGGTATGCATTACCGGACATCCGCCTGCATATTGAACAGGATCTTGCCCTGAGAAATTTTGAGAAACGAAAAATCCTGGCCTTAATTGTAAGCCTTATGCAAAGAACCAATATCCGTATTGGAAATAATATATATGAAAAACTGTACGGTTCTTTTGGACTGACTACTTTAAAGGATAAACATGTAAAGGTAAACGGGCAGAAAATCTCTTTTTCTTTTAAAGGAAAGAAAGGTGTTATGCATCAGATCGACCTCAGAAGTAAGAGGCTGGCAAGGCTGGTTCAGAAATGTAAAGATATCCCCGGAAAAGAACTCTTCCAGTATTTTGATGATGAAGGAAACCGACATTCTGTAGATTCGGGGATGGTGAATGAGTATATCAAGGAGATCAGTGGTGAAGATTTTACAGCGAAGGATTTCAGAACATGGTCCGGAACGGTAAGTGCGCTGATTGCTTTTAAAGAAATCGGATATGCAGAAAATGACACTCAATACAAAAAGAAGGTCAAAGAAGCCCTGGATATTGTTGCAGAACATCTGGGAAATACATCGACAGTTTGCAGAAAGTATTATGTTCATCCTTTAGTCATCAACCTTTACGAAAACAACACGATCAAAAAATATCTTGATGAGCTGGAAGTCATAGAAGAAAATGACGGAAAAGCCGATCTTACAAAAGAAGAAAGACTGGTTTTGAAAATTCTGGAAAACGAGAGGATGTAGAAGACGGAAGAATGGAAGCTGGAAGTTATGAAATTCCTAAAAACAACTTATTTGATCAGGCTACTACACAATACTTCCATCATCTGACTTTCCGCTTCCAGCCCGACTATATTGAAATTCTACTATTGTTCAGGAACTGGATTCTATATTCTTTTGGAGTAATTCCTGCGATCTTTTTAAAAAGCTGGGTAAAATGGGAAGCCGTATGGAAATTCAGTTCGTAGGCAATCTCAGCAATATCTTTACTGGAATGAAGTAATGCTTTGCTATAATTGATATCAATTTCATTGATCCATTGTTTTGGAGATTTTTGAGTCACTCCTTTTACACATTTATTCAGATAACTTTCTGTAACGGACAGTTTATCAGCATAGAAAGCCACTCTCTTTTCTCCTACATGATATTTAAACAACAGATCCCGAAACTGAAGAGAAAGCTCCATGGGACGTGTTGCAGATTTATGATGGTTATCAGCATCTGTACTGAGCATTTTAATCAGAATAAGATGAAGCATCGTAACCACTACATCATTGACATTGAGGTTATTCAACCATAATTCCTGCTCCATGATCGGGAGAAGCTGAGTAATGGTTCCGTAGGTCAGGCTATCCAGATTAAGGAAAGGCGTCATAAAGAAAATGCTGCTTTTATGTTTGGGCAGTTCCTGTTCGGATAAGATATTATTTTCATAAGCAAGGAAGAACCCTTCAATATCATCAGATAATTCAACAGTTGCGGTAATTGTTCCTTGTTTAATAAAGATCACACCTCCTTTTTCAGCATGATATTCTTTATTTTCAAGGTACTGTCTGATATGTCCGTTGGTAACGAAAATAATAAAATTAAACGTTGTACGGTACGGAATTACCGGCATCAGAATACCTTTAAGATAATTTTCTATCCGATACAGCTGTATATCAGCATTATTGGCTAATATCTTATCCGTAATATTAGGAAGAAAAAGCTTTTTATATTGAAAATTGGATAGAACTTCCATATCCTTGTTATGATTAATTAAAGTTATACAAAATATTTTAAGACTCAATACTGAATCAGCAGAGAAGGTAAAAGGGCAAAAAAGCAAGAGAATAAAAACCCCGAAACCCGGAACTCACATCTTCACTCTCAAACCCTCAAACTCTACCACTCTCTCATTTAGAACTTATAATACACTCCTACTCTCACTCCGAAAGGACTTCCCGGGGTATACGTAAGATCTGTAATGGGCTCCGCTTCTCCTTTTAGCTGTGTTTCCGTGGCAAACTGGGCTTCATTCCATTTTACGTTGAAAAGGTTGTTCAACTGAACATTTGCTCCCCATTTCTGACGGTTATAGGAAAGCATAAGATCATTGACAAAGTAAGCTTTGGTTCTGATGCTGTTATCCTCTACCGCTGGTCTTGCACCCAGATATCTGTACTGTAGTCCTAAAGAAAAACCATTCAGGAAATCCCAGTTTACAGATCCTGTGCTGGTAACTACCGGAGCCAGCGGAACGTAATCCTGTCCTTTTTCTTCTTCTGTAAATCTGGCGTGGGAATAGTTGATATCCGCATTCAGATAAAAGTTTTCCAACGGCTGGAAGCGAACTCCAAGATCAGCCCCAAAACGCCTTGATTTGCCTGAAGGCTCTACTACAGCATCATCACCTACATAGACAAATTCCTGCTGAAGATCCATATACCACAATGCCGGAGTAATAATCAAAGATTTGAACGGATGTAATCTCACCCCAAAATCTGCCCCTATAGAATACGGAAGGGTATTTTCATTTTTATTGGGAACAACTACTCTGAGGTCATTGGAGTGGAAGCCCATCCCTGTTTTCAGGAACCACATTACATTATCGTTCTGAGCGTAGGAGAAATTCAATTTTGGACTAAGCCTTGTTGCTTCTTTGGACTGTCCTGATGGTAGCTGTTCCGCATCCAGCAGATTATGCATATTGAAAATAAAATGATCCACTCTCAAGGCGGGGTTAATCGTCCATTTTCCAGTTTTCCATATCAATCCTGAATAAGCATGAAGATTGGTTTCCGTTCCTGTCACATCTGATAATTTATCAAGCAGCAGATCTCTGTGGTAAACGTGATTAAGCTGCAAAGTATTAATATCATCATTTCTTAATCCGATTCCTGAAGTCCAGTTTAAAGAGCTGCTGGCAAAGGAAAAAGTCTTTGTATATTTCACTTCCGCGCCGTAAATATTTCTTCCGTCGGTCTGCTGAATTTCATCTCCATGATCCTTATCTTTTAAATTAAAGGTAAAATCAGAATACAGATTAAAATTATATTTTGAATAGAAAGCCATGGCATCAATCTGCTCGGAAGGAGAAATAATGTGCTTAAAGTTCATCTGAAGGTTTGTTCTGGAAGTTTTACCACCTTCAGTAGGATCAATACTTCCCCATCTGCCAATAATTCCTTCATCTACAGCGCGCTCCGGAATCTGCCCGGAAGCATTCCATGAAGAATTGAATGTAGAGAACTGGATATTGAAATAGTCTTTATCCGTCAGCCATTGATTGTACTTCCCGAAAATATTGACTCTGTTAAAATTCTGTTTAACATCAAAAGGCCCGTCTGTATAGTTGTATTCTGCTGCTATATAGGCATTTTTCCTTCCAAGATCATCATGCAGAATATTGAACATCCCCAATACTCTTTTTGAATTGAATGAACCTCCTTCCAGTTTAATCATACTGTTTTTCAACCCATTGTAGGTCTGAAAATCTACATATCCGGCTGTATTAAAGTCTCCGCGGTCCATATAATAGGCCCCTTTTCCGAAGTCAATATTATTGACGGTTTCAGGAATTACAAAGTGTAAGTCAGAATATCCCTGTCCATGGGCATGAGATACAATATTCACGGGCATTCCGTCTACATTCACACTTACGTCGGTACCATGATCGGCATCGAATCCTCTTAAAAAAAGCTGTTCTGCTTTTCCACCTCCGGCATGTTGTGCAATAAACAGTCCCGGAACTTTTCTCAACAAATCCTGCGCTGAGTTGACCGGAAATTTGTTCAGATCTACTTTGGTGATAGCTGATAAAAACGAACTGTGATTGATGGCCACTTCAGAAATCTGAAAAGGTTTATGCTGTAAAAAAATAACTTTATTTTTATCATCATCATTGGTTACTACCCATTTTATCTCATCATATCCCTGACGGCTGATTACAAGGGTATCAGGAAGAGATTTTACAGGGACAGCAAACATACCATCTGCCGCTGTATGAGTATGGCTGTTTCCATGGTCATATTTTACCAAAGCATCTGCAATGGGAAATTTGTCATCTGCATCTTTTATCAGCAACTGTTTTTCTGCTTCCTGCGCCATCATTTTTCCACTGAATACCATAACCAGAAATACGGCTGCTATTTTTGTTATTTTCATTTTTTAGTTTAATTATATTTAAATTTTAGAAGTTAAAAACTAGAAGTTAGAGGAATATCAATAGTGAATTTTGCTTCGCAAGTAAATCGTCAATCATCGTGAAAAAAAACTTTAAACCTTGAACTGTATCAATCTCGAACCCTCAAACTCTCAAATCCTCCAACGCTCCAACTCTTTATTTTGTTTTAAGAAATACTTTTTGAATCAAAAGCGTAATCCATGTTCCCGCTACAAAGGGGAAAGTAAATACTCCGCCTACTATATCCAGACAATGGTTATCGATCAAAAGATCATCAATTGCGATGGTAATAAGAACTGCAATCAGTACCCACAAGCCATCTGTTTTTTTAACTCCGGAAAAGACAATGGCTGAAAGCACTGCATTGAATCCAAATAATCCCATGTGGATTTCTTTAATGGGCTCTCCATTTAACTGTGATAATCCAGCTCCCAGAATTGATGCAGCCAAACCATATAAAGCAGCTACCGGAGAACTGATGAAAACAGCAAGGAAGAAAATAATTCCTGAGAGTATTCCTCCCTGGAATATCACTTCACCAAAACCATTGGTACAGGTAAGAAAGTCATCATATTCTGTAGGCATCACTTCACTGCTTAACATTTCAGAGGGTGGAATATGAGTAAAATGATGCAGACCAAATACCAGGACCCAGGTAATAATGATAAAAGGAAAAGTAAATACCGGAATTTTCTTTTGGATAAAGAAATGCTGAATAACAGCAGCCAACGCTCCACCCAATACAATAAGAACCCAGATCAGTACTGTTGTCTGAAACAGGAATGCCAATGCTACTCCCACCAGTGCGGCACTGAACCCATAAAGACTGGCATTGATTTCAGATTTGTCATAATTAAGCTTCATTGCTGCAAAAGTTCCGGCAGCGGTTGAAAGCAATACTGCCACTCCACACTGCCAGCTTCCCATAAAAATTCCTATCAGAAAAAGAAGTCCGGTCCATCTGTTTTCCTGGAGCATAATCTGCCCGATTCCTTTTAAAATATTGTCTAAAAAAGGCAGTTTTTTGAAAAATTCGTCCATAGTTTTTTTAATTTATTAATAATGGGGTTGTTGTTTGTTGCTAGGTGCGAGTTTCGGGTTGCGAGGTGCGGGGATTAGATTAAGATAAAAAGATACGAGATTGACAGTTCATCATTTTTCAGCTTCAATTTTTTCTTCAACCTTAAAACTCTCAAACCCTTTTCCCCTCAAACTCTCCAGCCCGAATCCCGAATCCCGAAACACGAAACACGAAACCCGGAACCCAGAACTCATTTACCATCCAAGAAAGACCATTCCTACTCCGCAAACCGTTACTACCGCTCCGCTTACCACGCCCATATATCTTTCCAGTTTTTCGGTATTGAATAATGTTGAGTAACCATATCTCCCCAGAAGAACCATTCCAAGCATCGTCAAAACGGTTGTTGCTGTGAAAGAAGTGACCAGTACCGCAATTTCAGACATGGAATGTTTTACTCCTGAATAAAATAATAAGGGAATCAAAGGTTCGCTGGGTCCCATTACAAAAATCATGAACAGTACAAGCGGTGTTACTTTTATTCTTTTTTGAGGCATTACTACTTCGCTGTGATTATGTTCGTATACATACACATCGTCACCCATCACATCAAAATGCTTATGTGGCTTGTTTCTGATGGCCTGAATGAGACCGTATACCAGATAAACTCCTCCAAAGATCAGCAGTGCCCATCCTGAAAAATTTCCTCTGATATCCTGAAACCATGAGATTTTATTGAGCTGCCATCCCAGGAAAACTCCGATAAATCCTAAAATCAGGGAACTGAACACATGTCCGAATCCACAGACAACGGTTAAGATGGCTGTTTTCATTCCGCTCCATTTTTTGGATTTGGAAATCACGATGAAAGGCAGATAATGATCCGGCCCTGAGGCGGTATGTATGAAACTTATTGAAACGGCACTCAAAAGAAGTGCCCAAACTGTACTATCCATTTTCTATTTATCTATTGTTGTTCTCTATTAAGTTTTGGCTAAAGCCAGTGGAAGTGTATCTTTTAGTATTGCGGGCTAAAGCCCGCGTCTATTGAATATTTTCTCTGTGTACCTTAAATAAAGAATCATTTTAATTTTTATTCTAAAGACCACAGGATTTCCTGAATATGCAGGAAGAAGTTGTACATCAATTCTCCTCCATGTCCCAGCGCTCGTACTACAAAACCATTGTCATCCATTACAGAGACTCCTGCTTCCATCTGTTCATGGTGTTGTGTAGCGGCTTCAACAATCTCCTCTATCAATCCGTTTTTATCAACATTTTCTTTTGTACTGTAGAAGATCAGGGTTCCCTGATGGGTATATTGTTCCAGGTTACCGATACTGCTGATCGGAATCATATCAGGCTGAATGAGAACATTATCTTTTACAACCAGTTTATTGTTATGATAAATTTCCATTACATTCTGAAAACGTTTCAGTTTAAAAACTTCTCCATAATGTTTTCTTCCACATGTGATGATCTCACTGATGATAATCTGGCTGTTGTTCCCGATATGAATATTCGCTTTACTCTTAAAATTGGAATCTTCATGGGGAACTATCGGATGGGGAACGTAAGCAAAAGAGGTTTCATCTTCCATAGATACGTTAAGCTCCTGAAGTGCCTTGTCCTGCATGTTGAAAAGTCTTTGATAGGATTGCGACTGCAGCTGAAGTGCTGATCCTTTTTCAAGAGTAACATCCAGATGGTAGTGATCTCCATCCAGAATCCCCGGAGAAGAACTCATCACCATCTGATAGAGCTTTTTGTCGCTTTTCCGCTGTCCTACAGAAACTACTCTGAAAGGAAGTGAGACATAAAGATCTTTCACATAGGATTCTCCTCCCTTGAATCCTGCAATAATTTTTAAATGACTGTCCATTTATCTTACCAGATTCGGTTCTTCAATTTCTTCTAAAAGGGCATATTTTTTAATCCAGCCTATTACTTTATCCAGTCCTTCATCGGTTTTCAGGTTGGTGAATACGAAAGGATTTCCTTTTCTCATCCTTCTGGCATCAGTTTCCATTACTTCAAGGCTGGCACCTACGTGAGGGGCAAGGTCAATTTTGTTGATGATCAACAAGTCTGATCTTGTAATTCCAGGTCCTCCTTTTCTAGGGATTTTTTCACCTTCTGCTACGTCGATAATGAAAATGGTAACGTCCGCAAGATCGGGACTGAATGTTGCAGAAAGGTTATCGCCTCCACTTTCGATAAGCACCAGTTCAATTTCCGGAAAACGTGCTGCAAGCTCATCTACCGCTTCAAGGTTCATACTTGCATCTTCACGGATGGCGGTGTGCGGGCATCCTCCTGTTTCTACTCCGATAATTCTGTCATGGGGAAGAAGACTGTTTTTAGCCATAAATTCAGCGTCTTCTTTGGTATAAATATCATTCGTGATGACGCCAAGGTCGTAAGTCCCGAATAATTTTCTGCTTAAACGTTCTAATAATGCAGTTTTTCCTGAGCCTACAGGTCCTGCTACTCCTACTTTTATATATTTTCTGTTTTCCATTTTTTTTAATTTTATTTTTTTTTAACGCCATGGCGCTAAGTTTTTTTGATTTCGAATATTTTCGATCGCAAGGGCGTTTCACTCAGCAAAGAGCACCTTATTTCACGTATATTTTTTTTATTAATTGAGAATATTACAAGGGATGCAAAGGCATTTCATTCGGCTAAGAAGCACACTATTCACTCAGTTATAAGTTATTCATTTTCTTAACCTTACAATCTTCCTTTATCACCTTAACTTTCCTGACTTTTATCTTTTTACTTTTGTCTTTTTACTTTTGCCTTACGACATATAAAGTCTTGAATACAATCTTTCATGCTGCATACATCTGATATCAAAGGCGGTATTACAAAGTCCCACCATATCTCTGTCCAGTTCTATTGTTTCTAAAGCTGTTTTTTCCATTACAGGATATAATGAGAATAGAATATCCTGTCCATCCAGTTGTCCAAGAGGAACAAGCTTTACCGCATTGGTGATCATTCCGGCAACTGAGGTGTAATAGAACCCCAGAAGTGCTTCGTACAAAGGAATTTTCATTAAGTAAGCATACACTCCGAATACAATACAGTAGTGGGAATTAGCTTCTTTATGCTGAACTGCTTTTTCAAACGCCTCCATAAAAGGGAAACTTTCTCTTCTTTTGAAAATCTTGATCAGTCTGAGTCCTAATTTCTGACTAGCCTGGCGGATTTCCTTTGGACATTTTATTGCGTTGCACTCATTATCAAGAAGTAACAATGCCTGCAAATCTCCCTTTTCTGCTGCTTCATAAGCCAGTTTTACAAAAGCCCCGTCATTGAATTTAAGGTTGTACTGAAGCATATTCTGCACAAATTCTTTTGCGGTAGTTAAATTATGTACGATCCTTTCCTGCACATACGTTTCAAGTCCGTTGGAATGGGTGTAGCCTCCGATGGGAAGTGTAGGATCTGCAAGATGAAGCAGTCCTGACAGGAAGTTTATGTTGCTATTATTCATCTTTCGGGGCCGCCATTTTTAAGATTTTTGTGAAAATTGTTGATCCCAGACTTCCGTGCCCGTGAGGCTCAACATTAGATTTAAGAAGATTCAACAACTTCACAGATTGTTTTTCCGGTTTGAAACCGCTGGCTTCCAGCCATCTGAACATTGGCATTTCAAAAGGAAGCAATACTTGATCATTCTGAATGAAAAGCGGAACATGTTTATTTCCTATCTCATAACACACCGTACCCATTTCCAGCAGTGAGGTGGGTGACATTACGATAGCTTCCGTTTCCAGAACATTGATTACTATTATTTTTTCTGCATCCTCAAAAAGAATATCGCCTTCACGCAAGCGTTGCCCTTCTCTGAGAAATTTGATGGCCACATCAATTCCCTGTCTGGTTTTTTTACGCTGGATTCTTTTGGTGGTTTCAAACCATTCAAGATCAAGATAATCTATGGTTTTCCCGGTTGGATTTTCTGAGAGATTGCCTATGATTTGATTAATTATCATTGTTGGATTTTTTTCTAAAGTCTAAGTTTTTGGAGATCCCTACCCCGAATGTTGAACCACTGATTCCCGCTACATAGCTTTTCGTCCAGCCTTCTTCTTTGGTCTTGGTCTGAAGCATGGATAGTTCTGCAAATTTGAATTTCAGTGCCCAGCCTCCTCCTAATACTATTCCGATCAAAGGATAGGCACGAAGACGGAATCCGTTAAAGTTCTGCATCGCATCAGCAGCTGTTGAAAGTTGTTGTCCCCAAACATAGTGAGCGTCCACCTGTCCGATCAATACAAAATATTTCCCAAGCATTACGGACGGACTGTACCAGATACCTGCTTCATTCTGTTTGTAAACAACATTGTGATCAACTGTATTCTGTGAGTACGCATAATTGACTCCGATAAGATCATTATTATTGATGAAGTATCCCACGCCAAGCGGCGCACTTGATACCGTACTGCTGCTGCTTGACGGTGTTGTCATTTTAGAATAGTCTAATGAACCGTACACCATAAACTGTCCTTTGGGTCCGTCTTCATCACTTTTAAGCCTGTGTCCACCCAGAAACTGAGCATTCAGATTCCCTGACAGCATAGATACACCAGCTATAGCAAGAGAAAAAACTGTTTTATTTAAATATTTCATTCTACACTTAGTTCTATAATTGTTTTACAATATGATCTGATAATTTTTTTTGTTGTTAAATAAACCTAACAGGTTTTTGAAACCTGTTAGGTTTTATTCATAAAATTGATCTTAGAACAAGTAATACAACTGTGTTAAAGGAAGTGTTTCTGCCGGTTCACAGGTGATGTACTCACCGTCTACCGTTACTTTATAGTTTTCAGGATTCACTTCAATTAAAGGAGTCTTATCGTTATGGATAAGGTCTTTTTTGGAAATATTTCTACAGTTTTTTACCGGAAGGATCATTTTCTCCAATTTATAAGAAGCGATGGTTCCGTTGTCGATCGAGATCTGAGAAACAAAGTTTGCACAAGTACCAAACTTAGCTTTTCCATGGGCCCCGAACATATTTCTGTAAATAATAGGCTGCGGCGTTGGAATGGATGCATTCGGATCTCCCATTTTAGCAGCAATTACAAATCCTCCTTTTACAATCATTTCCGGTTTCACTCCAAATAATGCAGGTTTCCAGATCACCAAATCTGCCAGTTTTCCTTCTTCGAGAGATCCTACATATTCTGAAATACCATGTGCTATAGCCGGATTGATGGTATATTTAGCCACATATCTTTTTGCACGGTAGTTATCGTTTCCACTGTCTTTATCTTCAGCAAGATCACCTCTCTGCTCCTTCATTTTGCTTGCCGTCTGCCATGTTCTTGTGATCACTTCTCCCGGTCTTCCCATTGCCTGAGAGTCTGAACTCATGATACTGAAAACGCCCATATCGTGAAGTATATCTTCTGCGGCAATAGTTTCAGGACGGATACGTGAATCTGCGAATGCTACATCCTCAGGAATATTTTTGCTCAGATGGTGACAGACCATCAGCATGTCTAAGTGCTCATCGATTGTATTTACAGTATAAGGACGTGTAGGGTTTGTAGAAGCGGGTAACACATTTGGATACATCGCTGCTTTGATGATGTCCGGTGCGTGGCCTCCACCTGCCCCTTCTGTGTGGAAAGTGTGGATTACTCTTCCGTTGATGGCTCTCATTGTATCTTCAAGAAATCCTCCTTCATTCAGAGTATCGGTGTGGATAGCCACCTGAACGTCATATTTATCAGCTACTTTCAATGCAGCATCAATCGTTGCAGGAGTTGCTCCCCAGTCTTCATGAATTTTTACTCCTAAAGCTCCGGCTTCTACCTGTTCTTCAATAGGTTCTTCTGCTGAACAGTTCCCTTTCCCGAAGAAACCCAGGTTCATAGGATATTCTTCTGCCGCTTCAAGCATTTTCTGCATATTGAATTTTCCCGGAGTTACTGTTGTAGCATTGGTTCCGTCGTTGGGACCTGTTCCTCCACCGATCATAGTTGTAATTCCACTGTATAAAGAGGTTTCGATCTGTTGAGGACAGATGTAATGAATGTGTGTATCAATACCTCCGGCTGTTACGATATATCCTTTTCCACCGTGAACTTCAGTTGATGCTCCGATGATCATATTAGGAGATACACCATCCATTGTATCCGGATTTCCTGCTTTTCCGATTCCTACGATTTTTCCGTCTTTGATTCCGATATCTCCTTTTACAATTCCCCAGTGATCAATGATAACAGCTCCCGTGATACAAAGGTCCAGAACCCCTTCGTCTCTTTTAGCGGTAACATTCTGCCCCATACCGTCACGTACGGTTTTTCCCCCTCCGAAAACGGCTTCGTCACCGTAATGCGTGAAATCTTTTTCAATTTCAATAATAATTTCAGTGTCTCCCAGCCTGATTTTATCTCCGGCGGTAGGACCTAATATATTGGCGTATTGTTTTCTGTCTACGTGTAAGCTCATCTTAGTGATTTTTAAAGTTTAATTCTTCAACTTTTGCAAGGCTCGTTTTTTTCTGTTCTTCGGAATCTACCTGTCCGTCAACAAGATTATTGAAGCCCATTGCTTTTTTGGTTCCTCCTATTTCTACCAATTCCACTTCTTTTTCTTCTCCCGGTTCAAAACGTACTGCAGTACTTGCTACAATATTCAGTCTCTTTCCGAAAGCTTTTTCGCGGTCAAAACTCATTGCTTTATTAACTTCGAAAAAATGGAAGTGTGAACCTACCTGAATAGGGCGGTCTCCGGTATTGGTTACTTTTATTTTCACAGTTTCTCTGCCTTCATTGCAGATAATTGTTCCTTCTTTTACAAAAATTTCTCCTGGTATCATCATCAGTAGTATTAGCGGATTGGGTTGTGTACGGTTACCAGCTTAGTCCCATCAGGAAAAGTGGCTTCAATCTGAACATCATGGATCATTTCTGACACGCCTGGCATTACATCCTCTTTTGTAAGGAGATTAGCGCCTTCCTGCATCAGTTCGGCTACTTTTTTTCCATCTCTTGCACCCTCAAGTAAGAAGTGGCTGATGAGTGCTATGGATTCAGGGTAGTTTAATTTAAGGCCTCTTGCCTTTCTTTTCAGAGCGAGTTCGCCTGCCAGAAACAGCATAAGCTTTTCCGTTTCTCTCGGTGTTAAGTGCATAATATTTTTTATTTAAAATTGGACAAACAGTATCCTATTCACCTCTCCGTAAAGGCAAACCGATATGTTCAAAATGTAAAATGGGAATGATTCTTACAGGTCTGTATTGACATGAATACAAACCACAGCGGATCATTAAAAATTAAGAAAAGAGATTAGCACCCCGCTATCTGTAAGCAATGATACAGGATGTATCTTGGTGCTGTAATATAAATACGGTTTTGAACGGCCGCAACCCGTGTATTGTGAGAATACCCTGCAAAGAAATAATGAAGCCACTGCTGGGCAAGTACAGAGTAATCGAATTTCACTTTCTCCCAGTCATTGGAATCCTGCACGTCCTGCACATCTGAAAAACTATAGATTTCAGGCTGGGTCTGCTGATCAGATTTCTGCTGTAAAAGATGAATTTTTGAAAGGACATCAGAGTATGATTTAGCTTTTCCCTTATGTGCAAAAAGACCTGCACACAACGCTGAGAAAAATATCACAAAAGAGAAAAATAAGACTCTTTTTTTCATACCTGTTAATAATGGTGTAAAATTAGAACAATCTTATCCCTCCGGCTATCAAAAAAATTATTTAAAATGTTCAAAATCGCAACAAATGTGAATTTATATAATTTTAACTTTCTGTTATAAATCCCTTGTTTACAGCAATTAATGACTATTTTTAAACTATGACAAATATTTTATTGTCCCAATTCCTACAATTATAACAAATTGATGCATTTTTTTCTAAAGGTTAAAGAATAATCAAAACATAAGAAAATTTGATAAAATTAATCTTCAAAAAAAGCTGATATATCATCAGAAAACTCATTTTAGCGTTGATTTGACAAAAACAGATGGCATTTTTTCTTTCTTTATAATTATTGTAAATTTGTATACACATCTTATTTAATTTAATAAAATAATAAAAACGTAATATGTCAAAAGCAATTTCGCAAGTACCATTAGCGGTAAACGAGCCTGTAAACTCATACGAACCGGGATCTCCGGAAGTTAAAAGCCTTATCGACACTTATAAAAAAATGTGGGCTGAAAAGGTAGAAATCCCAATGATCATCAACGGAAAAGAAGTAAAGACTGAAACAAAAGTACAGCTTCAGTCTCCACAGGATCATGCTCATGATTTCGGGTTTTACTACCAGGGTGGTATGCAGCATGTGGATGACGCTATCAACGCGGCATTGGCAGCTAAAAAAGGATGGAATGAACTAGGCTGGGAGCAGCGTGCAGCAATTTTCTTAAAGGCAGCCGATCTTTTGGCTGGTCCTTACAGAGATGTAATTAATGCAGCAACAATGATCGGACAGTCTAAAAATGTACACCAGGCTGAAATTGATTCTGCTTGTGAGTTCATTGACTTCCTAAGATTTAATGTAGAGTTCATGACAGAAATGTATGCTGAGCAGCCGGTTTCTGACAATGGAATCTGGAACCGTGTTGAGTACAGACCATTGGAAGGATTCTGTTTTGCAGTAACTCCATTCAACTTTACAGCGATTTCAGGAAATCTTCCGACTTGTATGGCAATGTTAGGAAACGTTGTCGTTTGGAAGCCATCTGATAAGCAGGTATATTCTGCAAAAGTAATCATGGATGTATTAATCGAAGCGGGTCTTCCTGCAGGGGTAATCAATATGATCTTTACCGATGGTAAAGAAACTGCTGAAAAAGTACTGGCTCACAGAGATTTCGCAGGTCTTCACTTCACTGGTTCTACAAAAGTATTCCAGGGGATGTGGAAAATGATCGGTGATAATATCCACAACTACAGAACATATCCAAGAATTGTTGGAGAAACAGGAGGTAAAGACTTCGTTATTGCTCACCCTTCTGCTAACGTAGAAGCTGTAGCAACTGCATTGGTAAGAGGTGCTTTCGAATATCAGGGACAGAAATGTTCTGCTGCTTCAAGAGCTTATGTACCTAAATCTCTTTGGGCTGATGTGAAAAAAGTAATGGAGGCTCAGATGAGCACAATCAAAATCGGTTCCCCAGAAGATACTTCTAACTTTGTAAACGCTGTCATCGACAAGAATTCTTTCGAAAAATGTAAAGGATATATCGACAGAGCAAATGCTTCCGGTGAAGCTACTGTAGCTATCGGTGGAAAATATGACGATTCTAAAGGATGGTTCGTACACCCAACAGTAATTGAAACTACAAATCCTCACTACGAAAGTATGGTAGAAGAGATCTTCGGCCCGATCTTATCGATCTACGTATATGAAGATCAGGACTGGAAAGAAACTCTGAAACTTGTAGATTCTACTTCTCCTTATTCATTAACAGGTTCTGTATTCTCACAAGACCGTTATGCAATCAGTGAAGCTTACAAAGCTTTAGAAAATGCATCAGGTAATTTCTACATCAATGATAAACCAACAGGTGCTGTAGTAGGACAACAGCCTTTCGGTGGTGGTAGAGCTTCAGGAACAAATGATAAAGCAGGTTCTAAAATGAATCTTCTGAGATGGGTTTCTGTAAGAAGCGTAAAAGAAACTTTCGTTTCTCCTAAAAACTACAAATATCCATACCTTGGATAATTAATTAGTAATGAGTAACAGGCAATGGGTAATTGTTGTCTGTTCTTTACATACAGCCTCGGAATTTCGGTTTCGGGGCTTTTTTGTGGTGAGAGACGGGGTGCGAGGTGCGAGGTTCGGGATTCGGGTTTGAGAGTTTTAGGGTTATAGCGTTTTAAGAATATTAGAGTATGAGAGTATTTTTGGTAATAAAATATTTTTTTTGACTACATTAAACATTAAACTCGAATCCCGAATCTCGCATATCCCGTAGCTCGTATCCCGAAACCCGATATCTCCACTAACATCTTTTAACAAACTTTACCTATATTTTACGATTTTCAATGTCCTGTTAGGAATAATTATTGATTTTCTGTTATCATACACCCCAAAATAAAATAATATGAAAAAGTTATTGCTAACAGCTGTCGGAATAGGAATATTTGCAGTGAGCTGTGGAACCAAAGAATCGACAATGTCTACAAGTAGCCGGGATTCAGCAACAGTAGGTAATACACAGAAAAGTATACCACCTACTACTACTGATACAACGTCTACCAAAATGACGAATCCTGATACAATCAAGATAAAAAGGGATTCTATGGCAACGTCTCCTGTGAAATAGTAATGATAACATTCAATCTAAAAATGGAAAATCTGCAGATGAAAGCTCTGCAGATTTTTTTTATTGAGTTACCAGCAATATTGGAGTTATCATCAAGTTTTAGCTTTAAAGGACTATTATTTAGGTTTTGGCTAAAGCCAATGGGTAAGATTTATGGTTAGCTGGGTTAAAACCCAGCCCTATTGAATTTTAATGACAACATCTTTTATCTTTTATCTTTTATCTTTTATCTTTTATCTTTTATCTTTTATCTTTTATCTTTTATCTTTTATCTTTTATCTTTTATCTTT
>NZ_JAVDQX010000005.1:0-284608 GCF_031454475.1 Chryseobacterium vietnamense
AGATAATAGATAATAGATAATAGATAATAGATAATAGATAATAGATAATAGATAATAGATAATAGATAATAGATAATAGATAATAGATAATAGATAATAGATGCGCGTAGTAAGCAATCATCAATTATTATTCATCACTTATCACTTATCGTCATGTTTCTCCCTAGCCCCGATAGCAATGGTTACCCCGCAGCAGGGGTGTATGCCCTCCGGCTTCGCGCATGGGACAGCACTAGGCGCGAGGAGTATGAATGAATAGCGGGAAAAAGCTCCTGATTACTATCTGTAATTCATTTGTTATCCCCATCATTCAAATTAAAATAAAACTATCATCCTCTAAGGATCCAAGACCAAAAATAGTGAAGATTGTAAAGTATGGTACTTAGACCCTGAGGATGACATAAAGAAATTGTAAAGAAACTTCACTAATAGATAAATTTATCTATGTAAGTCACTTTCAATTAATTGAATTGTTGTGAAGGTTTTACACTGTACTTTTTCGTATTTCAAAATAACAAGAGCATTATTATTGTTCAATTGTTTATCACAGAGTAGACTTCATTCGTGCGATTATTTCTTATCCCACCAAATTCGGCCTTGTATATCACTTTCACTGGTTCCAAAATCAGGATCCTGCTTCATTTGGTTCAGTGCTTCATTTTGATTTTTATAATTCAGATTATCTTTTGAAGGAGTGGGAAGAACAATTCTTCTTGGCATAGTAAGCAGAACTCCAGCCCCATTAACTGTATTTTCTAGCTTTAGAGAAGTTGAAATATTAGGCATTCCTGTTCTTTTAATCAATGCCCATACTTCATTGGGCTGTTTGAAATAGTTGAGATATTCCTGAATTATGATTTGTTCCAGTGCCGATGATGGATTAAATTTGATCTGCGGTTCATTAAGATAAGCTGTAATATCGTTATCATTGGCTGCTGTATAGCTATCTACCAATGCTTCTTTGGCAATATAGTTATAGGTTTCAACAGACGCTCTGATTCCCTGTTCGTAAAGATCTTTTGCATTCGCAGGAATAATGTTTCTTGCTGCCAGTTCTGCCTTTAATAAAGAATAATCAGCGTACGTAAGAATGGGAAATACTGCATTTCCTGTTCCAATAATGCCATTAGAAGTATTTTCCGGTCTCCAGATTCTATATTGCAATCTGGAAATTGTATCATAATTCACTCCATCTAATAATCTTTTTGCAGAAGTGTAATAACGGCTCATGTTGGCTGGTACCATATTAGGACTGACAGGACCACCAACATAACGCTGACCTTCCGTAACGTGTTGCATTTTACCGGCAGCTGCGAGCTTATTTATATTTTGTTGGGAATAATCATTCTGCTGAAAAAATATTGATATTCTGGGATCTTTGTTTTCATTCATAAAATCAACCATAGGCTTTGTGGCAGACATTCCTGCAGGATTAAAATTACCATGCTCTGTAAATCTTCTGGCGCGTAACATGAAGCTTGACGCTGTACTGTTAATCTCATCCCTTGATAAAACCTGTGTAGCAATGGCCGTCACTTTGGATGGATTTCTTTTTATGAGCCTTGATGCAATTTTTAATCTTAGCGAATTGGCTACTCTTTTCCATTTGCTTATATCTCCTTTAAAAAATAAATCTTTATCTCCCGGATTTACCTGTACGGATTGATCTGCACTTTGTATGGCCGTGTAAACATCATTTAGCTGTGTGTCAAAAACATCATACAATTGTTCCTGCGTTTCAAAGCCGGGCGTCTGTGTACCTCCATATCGGGCCTGAAAAGCTTCTGTATAAGCCATACTTCCATTCACATCTGTTACATACCATGCATAATAAACTTTTAAAATTGCAGCAATGCTTTTAATGTTTACGTATTTTATTTGTTCTTCGGCCGGCATGTGATCAATTTTGTAAATAATGTCTGTGAGTAGAGCGCCATGATCTCCATAAAAAATATCTTTCCTTTGATTCATATTTGAACCATCATCCATGAACTGTGAAGAGTTACCGGTACTGGGCACCAAGGTCTGGGTCCAGGGCATAATTCTGCGGTAATAATCGTAATAATATTCAAAACTGCCATTATAACCTTTCATAATGGCTAAAGGCAGAAGTTCTTCAGGGGTAGCGTTTATTTGATCTACCGGATTTGTATTGATCTCAGCAAAATCGCGGGTACAGGATATAAAAAAGAGAGATGACAGAGTAACTATAAGTATTTTTTTCATTTTTGATCATTTTTCGAGTTACTATTTTAGAATGAGAAATCCAGATTGAATCCGAAATATCTGGACATGGGAGAACCTCCATATTCCGCAAAGCTGCCTGCGCTGTTGGAATATTTTCCTTCAGGGTTTATTCCATCCGGTAGTTTATTGTATATATAAAATAAGTTCCTGCCTATAAGGGAAAGGTTCAGAGTATTGACTCCAAGAGACTTGATCATTTCAGGTTTAAAAGAGTAGGTCAGACGTGCTTCACGGAGAGATATCCATGTATTTTCAAACACGGCCTGTTCCCGGATACCATTGCCCCATGAGGCTAGATTATCATAATAGGAAGCCGTATTTACAGGGTTGATCCATCCTTTTTCATAAGCTTCCTGATAAGTCATTCCACTTACATCTCTGGAGACTCCCTGTTTATCTTTTATAATGGAATTTTGGCCAAATACTCCATCGGGAATTACCCCATATTGAGTGTTGCCCTGGGAATCTGTATATTTGATTCCTCCTCTTTCCTCATCCCTATACTTTAACGTGGATGACAGGTTGCCAAGCTGAACGCCATAATTGTAGGTGGCGGAAAGAATATCACCTCCTACTCTGGCATCTATCAACACACTTAAAGATAAATTTTTATATCTGAAAGTGTTTCTGAAGCTGGCTAAAAAATCAGGAGTTAATTTCCCTACTGTAGTATATCCCTGATTTTGGTAAGAATCTGATCTCAGGTAAGAACCATCAGCTTTCAGAACTTTCATTCCGTTTCTGGGATCGTCAATTTTATTGCCATTCACATCCAGCGCCTGATATCTGGCATAGGCATATTTGGTTTGGATCAAACCATATTGTTGGCCTGGTATTGCTATACTTTTGAAATCAGTCCCCATACCCCAGTTTAATACATATTCAGTAACGCCGGGATAAAGTTCAATCAGCTTATCTCTGTTTTGAGAGAATGTAACTGTGGTATTCCATTTGAAGTTAGGTTGTTTCACCAGAACTGCGTTGACAACTACCTCGATGCCTTGATTTTGCAGATTTCCTGCGTTGATCTGCTGTTGGCTGAGTCCTGACTCTTGCGGTAAGGAAAGTGTTAACAGCTGATTCGTCGTATTGGTTTTATAAAAAGAAACATCAAAATCCAGCCGGTTACTGAAGAAAGCCATATTTAATCCAAATTCTACAGATCTGCTCAATTCATTTTTTAAATTTAAATTCGCGAGTGAGTTACTATTGAAGCCGACTAGCGGAATGCGGGTTCCATCTGGGGAATTGTAAGCAGAGGGGTCGGGTCTGTAATAAAGGCCGGAGCTTGTGTTGTATGGTGAAGTATCTCTTCCTACCCATGCCAGGCTTCCTCTCAGGCTTCCAGAGTTTATCCAATCCGGAAGTTTAAAAGAATTGGAAAATATCCAGTTTCCAACAAATGAAGGATAGAAATAGCTTATACTTCCATGTCCATCAGGATATGCCAATGTGGAAGACCAGTCATTCCGGCCTGTAATATCGATGAATAGCTGATCTTTCCATGCGAAATTAGCAAAGGCATACAAACCCTGGATTCTTTTCGGGGACTGATTACCATCGGTATAATAGGTCTCGCTTCCTATCGGATCTATTGAGTTCTGGATTTGGAAAACACCAGGAGAATTAAGCCCTCCATTTGTCCATTGTCTTGTAGCTTTGTATTTTGATCTGAAATCTTCTCCTCCAACAGATGCATTGAGGGTGAGATTTTCTGTTAATTTGAAGTTGGCGTTTAATAAAAATTTAGTAGTATACTGTTCCTTTCTTCCTTCCAGAATGCTATACCCACCACCAGCGAATCCTGCATTTTCTCCGAGTATTTTAGATTCATTAAGAAAATCATAATTGTTGAAATTGCCGGTTATCATCAAGTTAAGCCAGTCTGTTAGCTGGGATTTGAGCTCTAGCCTGCCTATATAATTGTTTTCCTTCTGGGTTCTTGTGTTCTGGAAAATATTAAAATAAGTAGATGTCATACCGTAAGGATCTGCACTGTCTTGTTTTCTTCCCCCATTTACAGGATCCAGATAATTGTTTTTCCAATATACAGCATCAAAACTTCTGGGAGTACCATAAATGAAACTAAAGAGTGGACTCTCATTTCCTCCCTGAGGTACGGGATTCTGACCGAAAGAGCGGTTATAATTGAAACTTGCATCTACCTGCAAATATTTATTGTACTGATGGGTTGCACGAATAAAATAGGCATTTTTGATAAACTTATTACGGGGAAGAATACCATCAGCTTCCTGATTGGTATAACTCAATAAGATTGTAGATTTATCATTTCCTCCGGAGAGCTCGAATGAGTTTTTCCGATCAAATCCTACCTGATAAATATCTTTATAATTGTTTGGCTGAGGATTCCACAGAATGGTCCTGCCATCAATATCCTGTACTGGTTTTCCGTCAAATTTTGGCCCGTAGCTGTAAAAAAAATTGTTTGGATCAATAAAACGGTCTCCGTTAGCATCCGTTGAAAAATTGGGTCCGATACCGGCACCGAATTCATTCTGAAACCTGGGACCGCTATAGACATGCTGTGTAGTAAGAGAAGAATTTATCCGGACACCCAATCCATTCGTACCTTTTCCTTTCTTCGTTGTAATGACAATAACCCCGTTAGCAGCCCGGGAACCATAAAGAGCAGATGCTGCAGCACCTCTTAGTATGGAAACGGATTCAAAAACATCTGAGTTCAGGTTTTTCATTTCATTACCGAAATCATAACCGGATCCCCAGGAATCAGCAACGGTTACTCCATTATCAATAATTACGCCGTCAACTACTATCAACGGCTGGTTATTGTTACCTAATGATGTGTTTCCGCGGATCTGAATCCTGGTACTGGACTGTGGGCCTCCGGATCCTGCCGTAATTTCTACACCCGGAAGTTTTCCCTGAAGGGCTTCCACGGGATTAACAACACCAGCCTGGGTAATGTCTTTGGCCTCAACTTTGGTAATGGCATAGCCTAATTTTCTCTGATCTCTTTTGATCCCAAGTGCAGTAACAACAACTTCATCGATTTGTTTATTCTTTATTGAATCTTTCTTTGCATTTTGACCACTTACGTGGTTTGTACTCAATAGAAAACAAAAAACACCAACAGCCAAGGGAAGCCTTGTACTTAATTGTTTCATTTTGTTCATCATTTGCTTATTGCAATATATAAAAAAAACTGATACAGCAAGATAAATTTAACCGTAATGTGTTGGTTTTCAATGTTTCTAAGGTTGTGGTTTTCTTGTTAATGCTGATTTTAATGTATATTATTCTTTAATTAACAATATTGAAAATATAAAAAATGACTATCTATTATTTATTATCTGTAAATTTTATTTTTTTACTTTTTATATGATATGAGGGTTTTGTTATTAAATAAAGGATTGTAAAGTATTTATTGTTATTTTATATAATGTGTATGGGAAATCCCTTATCGTTATCACAATGGTTTTTTGCTTTATACCCAATAGGTACAGCCTCAGATATAAGTAATGAATGATGAATGATGAATGATGAATAATAAGTAATTATCATTCATCATTCATCATTCATTCTTCAAAACCTAAATTACTCACCTTAACCACAAATCCATTTCCAGCTGCTGTTTTACTACAGTTTACCGGATTATATCTGTCACGTTGTAGGAGGCTAAGTAAATTAGATTAAATTGTATAAAGCATAATTCAATAGTCTCTATAACAATCATTTGTCTGATTTTTAGTAACTAAGGAAATAGAACTTTTAATTAAATTTCACCATGTTTGGAAAAAATAGTAATTTAGAAAAGCGTTATCCGAAAAGCTTAAATAGAGTAGGAAATATCAAAAACTAAAATAACTATGAAAAATCTGCTAAAGGTTTCAAGAGAGAGTTTAAAATCATTAAAAGGAAGTGGAGGACCTGCATGTCCTGATGATCCTGCATTTGGAATGTGCTATCCTCCGGGCTGGCCAAATGGAATTTGTATGACTAAGTATCAATGCTGTATGAAACTTGGTGGGCCCATAGAATTTTGTAAGGAAGAATATGGCAAGTAAAATACTTCCTATTTTAAAGGATAAATAAAAAACGGCTATCTCAAAATCCTGAGATAGCCGTTTTCTATTTATGAATAATGATCATACCTGTATTACTCCAAGGTTGAATTTCTCTGTAATAGGAGCATGATTTGCTGCTTCAATTCCCATAGAAATCCACTTTCTTGTATCGGCAGGATTGATGATAGCATCTGTCCATAATCTTGCTGCGGCATACGTAGATTCAGTTTGTTTCTGGTATTTCTTTGAGATCGTATCCAGAATTTCATTGTGCTCCTCTTCGGAAATTTCTTTTCCTTGTTTTTTCAATGTTGATTCCTGAATCTGAGCCAGTACTTTTGCAGCTTGCGCTCCACCCATTACTGCCAGATCTGCCCAGGGCCATGCAACAATTAATCTTGGATCATAAGCTTTTCCACACATTGCATAATTTCCTGCTCCATAAGAATTACCGGTAATAATAGTGAACTTAGGAACAACAGAATTGGAAACTGCATTTACCATTTTAGCTCCGTCTTTGATAATTCCGCCATGTTCTGATTTGGAACCTACCATAAACCCGGTAACATCCTGTAAGAAGATCAAAGGTATCTTTCTTTGATTACAGTTGGCAATAAATCGTGTAGCTTTATCAGCAGAATCAGAGTAGATTACCCCTCCGAACTGCATTTCTCCTTTTCCACTTTTTACCAGCTTCCTCTGATTGGCTACAATGCCTACAGACCAGCCGTCCACTCTGGCAGTTGCGCAGATAATACTTTTACCATAGTCTGGTTTATATTCATCATACTCGGAGTTATCCACAATACACTTGATAATTTCATAGGTATCGTATTGCTCAGCTCTTGAAACCGGCATAATTCCGAAAATATTTTCAGGGTTTTCTTTTGGTGGAAAGCTTTCTATCCTGTCGAAGCCTGCTTTTTCAGTACTTCCGATAGATTTCATGATGGTTTTGATTCTATTTAGAGCGTCTTTATCATCTTTAGCTTTATAATCTGTTACTCCCGAAATAGAGCAGTGAGTGGTAGCTCCACCTAATGTTTCATTATCAATGCTTTCTCCGATTGCAGCCTTTACAAGATAGCTTCCGGCAAGGAAAATAGAGCCCGTTTTATCCACTATCATAGCCTCATCACTCATAATGGGAAGATAAGCTCCTCCAGCTACACAACTCCCCATAACAGCGGAGATCTGGATGATTCCCATAGAACTCATTTTAGCATTATTTCTGAAAATCCGCCCAAAATGTTCTTTATCCGGGAAAATTTCATCCTGCATAGGAAGATAAACACCCGCAGAGTCTACCAGATAAATAATAGGCAGTTTGTTTTCCATAGCAATTTCCTGTGCTCTCAGGTTTTTCTTTCCTGTGATAGGAAACCATGCGCCTGCTTTTACAGAAGCATCATTAGCCACTACAATACATTGTCTTCCGGAAACGTAGCCAATAACTACTACAACGCCCCCGCTAGGACATCCTCCGTGCTCCTGGTACATCTCATATCCTGCAAATGCTCCTACTTCTATGGAATCTGAATCTTTATCGAGAAGATAATCTATTCTTTCTCTTGCTGTCATTTTTCCTTCATCACGAAGCTTTTGAAGCCTTTTCTCACCACCTCCTTTTTTAATTTCAGTGAGTAAGCGATTTATTTCAGATAATTTTAATCTGTTCTGATCCTCTCGTTTATTGAATTCGATGTCCATAAAATTTTCAATTTTTTACGCTTAAAGATACTATTTTTATGAGGAATACGAATTGGAAGTAAAACAGATGTTTAATTATTTGGTTTTTAGTAATTTGTGAAATTTTTAACTAAAAAATATTTTCAAATAATTTATATTTTTTCTAACTTTACATAAGAGTAATGGAGGGTGATAACCTCTGAAAATTACTCTGTTCCTAGTTTATTTTTTTAATAGTTTATTATTTGAAGGCCCTGAAAGTTTAACAAATTTTCAGGGTTTTTTTAGTAATGCGTGTGTTGTTAGTAATATTTTCTATATTCTATAATATTCAGATCGGTAAGATGATTCTTCTGTTTTTTATATTTTTTTGCAGGAATAAAGCCTAGCTTTTCCGGAATTTTTCTGCTGGCTCTATTGTCTTCATCTACAGGATATAAAATATAGTTTAAAGTAAAATTCTTTTCCAGAAATTCTATGAGGGCCGTTATGATTTCAGTCCCTAATCCTTTCCCCTGAGAACTCTTTTTTAGCCATAAGCCAAGTTCAACAGATTCTTCTGTTATGTTATGCATCCCGCAACATCCTATAAAATCCCCATCAGAATCAATAGCGACCATTACAAGATCTGTGTTTTGTAATAAAGTTCTTTTTGATTCATCCACAAAGGTAATTATATCCTGTCTATTCCCTTGCGGGTTAAAAGGCATATATCTGGTCACCTCATTGGTAAAATGTTCCAAAATATCATCAATGTGTAAGTCTTCAACAGGACTTAAGGTCAGACGTTTTGTTTTGATTTCTATGCTCGGGCTTAATATCATAATTAAATGATTGATCCTTTTATTAAATTAATAGAATGGTTCTGAATTAAGAGTAAAGCTATTAAAAACTTTATTTATTATCTTTTTATTAATGTAAATTTATATTTTTTTGCAAGATTTATAAAAGCGTATTTGTAAATTTGCACGTTAAAATAAAAAGGGGATAGGGTATGCATAAATTGGCACTTTTCAGATTGCATTTAATAGTATTTTTGTGGGGGTTCACTGCAATTTTAGGAAAACTGATTCAGGCCAATGCTCAGATTCTGGTGTTTTACAGAATGTTGTTTGCCTCTGTTTTTCTTTACTTATTTATCAGGATTTTTAAAAAGGAGAGCATAAAGGTCTCCAAAAAAATATTTTTTCAACTGGCAGCCATAGGTTTTGCCATGGCACTTCATTGGTATTGCTTTTTTTATTCTATTAAAGTTTCCAATGTTTCTATTGCCTTAAGCTGTCTCTCATTATCTACGCTTTTTGCCTCCATTCTCGAGCCTATTATTTTTAAAAGGAAAATTGATGTCTCTGAAGTGTTAATGGGAACTGTTATTGTCGCCTGTATACTATTGATCTTTAAAACAGAATTTCATTTTAAGGAAGGTATTATGTATGGAATTCTGTGCGCTATATTCGGGACTGTTTTTTCTGTTTTTAATGGTAAGATGTTTGGGAAAACAAGTTCAGGAAACATCATTTTTTATGAAATATTCTGCGGTTGGTTCATTTTAATGATATTTTATTTGCTTTCAGGCCAAATTTTTCAGATGAATGAAATAAACTACAGAGATCTGGCGTTAATATGCTTGTTAGCCAGTGTTTTTACAGCTTTTCCAATGCTGGAATCTGTGAATTTAATGAAATATATATCACCCTTCACTTTAATTTTAACAGTTAATTTAGAACCTGTCTACGGAATTATACTAGCTTTTTTTATCTTTGGGGAATCAGAACATATGAGCCCTATATTTTATATTGCTTCAGGTGTTATGATACTGGCAATCATTGCAAACGGATTAATAAAAGCCAGAAAAACTAAAAACTTAAACTAAGCATCAAATTTATATGATGAAAAAATATTTTTTACTTGCATTTTCACTGCTGTTTGGGCTTTCTCAATCTCAGATTATCAGGAAATATTCCAATGAATTCTTAAATATCGGTGCCGGCGCAAGAGGTCTTGCAATGGGAGGAGCAGTAATTACGAACCAGGATGACGTATATTCTCCAATGTGGAACCCTGCCGGTTTAATGTCAATTGAAAGAGACTGGCAAGGGGCAGCAATGCATGCAGAATACTTCGAGTCCATTGCAAAATATGACTATCTGGCCTATGCAAAAGTACTTGAAGAAGGTGTTTTTGGGGTTTCGGTAGTAAGGCTTGGAGTAGATAATATTTTGAATACTACCCAAATGATTGATTCTGAAGGAAACATTGATTATGATAAAATTACCAAGTTTTCTCAGTCCGACTATGCTGCTATTCTTTCTTATGCTTTCCGACCGGGAGGAAATCCAAAATTGGATGTAGGGGTGAATGCTAAAATAGTTTACAGAAATGTAGGTAAATTTGCGAATGGTTATGGTTTTGGTTTCGATGTCGGAGCAATTTACAAGGCAGATAACGGATGGAAGTTCGGGGGAATGGTAAGAGATATTACAACTACGGTAAACTTCTGGACGATTAATCAGAAAGAACTTTCTACTGTTGTAAACGGGGAAGAGTTTAACCCTGCACCTAAAGATAAGCTGGAACTTACGATGCCTAAGCTGAATGTAGGTGCCAGCAAATTATTCGAAATTAATAGCAGTGTGTATGTATTACCGGAAGCAGGGATCAATGTTGATTTTGCTAAAACTGCATCTTTAATTTCAACAGATTTTGCCAGTATCAGTCCATATGCCGGAGCTGAACTGGGATATCAGAAAATGATTTTTGTGAGATTGGGGATCAACAGATTCCAGTCTATTACAGATATAGAAGACCTTAAGAGAAAAGTTTCTTTCCAGCCGAGTGCAGGTCTTGGGATCAGATATAGAGGGCTTACACTGGATTATGCAATTACGAATTCAGGGATTGGCGGATCTAATTTCTATTCCAATTTCTTCTCATTAAAACTGGATATGGGAGCATTTAGAAACGATTAAAATTATAAAAATGAAAAAGTTATCAATATTGGTGATGGCTATTTGTTCAACAATGGCTTTCGCACAAAAGGTTTCAGATTATAAATATGTTGCAGTTCCCGAAAAATTTCAGACTTTCAACGGAGATTACGGATTAAAAAACTCTTTTGTTAAAGCTCTGACAGAAAGAAAATATATAATTCTTCCTATCATTAAAGATAACTGGCCGTCTGAAGCAAAAATCAATTATTGTAATGTGATTACAGCAGATGTTCTCAATGATAAAAGTATATTTAAAAATAAACTGATATTACAGTTTAAAGATTGTAATAACAACCTGATACTGGAATCTAAAGGGAGTTCAAATATTAAAGAATTTGAAGAAGGATTAGGGGAAGCATTGAAACTGGCTTTAATAAAAGTACCGGCTTCCAATCCGGTTGCCTTACTTCCTGCATCCGGTAATACTGTTCAGAATTCATCTCCTGAGCCTGTAGTGGCTGTAGCATCTGCAACAACTCCGGAATCAAGTAATTACTCGAATGGGAAACTGGATCTTCAGAAGATACAGATTGATCCTAGCCAGTTTATTTTGGCAAAGTCTGGCAGCTCTGTACCGTTTGCGGTTTTCAAAGCAACATCAAAGAACGCTGTTTTCCTTGTAAAAATGGCTGATGGAAATACTACCATCGGATATTTTGAAAACGGAAATATTGTGATAGATATTCCACAGACTGACGGAAGATACTCCAAAGAAATTTTTGCTGCTAAATAATTTACATCAATAATAAAAAACAGATCATCCTTAATTCATAACTTTTTAGAATTAAGGATTTGTTATAACTAATAGCTATGAAAAAAGTTTACATTTCTATACTGGCAATACTGTCAGTATTTTCGAGCGCACAAAGTGTATTTAATACCCAGTTAAACGAAATTAATTTTGGGGCTTCCAGTGATCCTGATAGTTTTATAAAATACAATAATCATATTCTTTTCACAGCCACCAAGTCTACAGAGGAAGGAAGGGAACTGTGGAGCTTTGATCCGGGTACTCAAAAATCAATTCTGCTGAAGAATGTTTTTCCGGGATACAGCATTGGGATGGCTGGAGATCCGTCTTTTATGAGGCTCAATAATAAAATTTACTTTATTGCTGTACAAAGCAATAGCTCGTCCAATAATCAGCTTTGGGTCACAGACGGAACCACGGTAGGAACATCCAAGGTAAAAGATCTGAATTTTGAGTTTTTGGTGGCTGCAACTGCTGCGGTTGGAAATAATATCTTTTTCTACCACCACAATGAACTTTGGTCTTACAATACCGTTACAGATAGCCTGCAGCTATTAAAAACATTTCAATATTCCGGTGATGTAAAAATGTATACCATGAATAATACTTTGTTCCTGGCAGCAGATGACGGCACACATGGAAAAGAGATATGGAAATCAGATGGAACCGTTGCCGGAACATCTTTATTAAAGGATATTGTTCCCAATGCAGGTGGAAGTATTAATGGCGATTTTAAAGCACTGATCTTTAAAAATAAACTATACTTCGTTGTTAATCTTGGAACAGGAACAGCGGGATATGAATTATATTCAACAGATGGAACGGAAGCGGGAACAGTATCCATAAAATCTGTAGGTTATCCGCAGCTGGAAGGAGCTGCCGCTGATAATTATTTTGTTTTTACAGGATTTGATGCAGCAAATGGCTATGAACCATGGGTTTCTGATGGAACAACGGCAGGAACTTATCTGTTGAAAAATCTAATGCCTGGAGCTACAAGTTCTATGGCAATGAAGAAATTTGTAAAATATAATAACAAAATATTCTTTGAAAGTAGTGCCAACGGTGTTAACTCTATGTATGGTAATTATATCTGGGAAACAGATGGTACAGAAGCTGGAACTGTTCTGTTCAATACGCACGCAGGAGCTTTGATTTATGGAAACAGCTCAGATAATAATCATTTGATTCTTACGATGGCTAATTATGGAAACAGATATTGGATAGTGAATGGAAATTCTTCACAGAGTTTTGAGATTACAGGACTTGGAATGCCAAATAATAATAGTTTTGTAGACCTGAATTCTAAAATTTATCTTACCGGAAATACCCCCAAATATGGCACTGAACTATTTTCACTAAACCCGGTGACCCATCAGACTGCAATAGCTTCGGACATCAGTAGATTTGAAAGTTCTTTGCCTCATGCATTTCAGGTACTGAATGATGATCTTATTTTCATTGCGACAGACAGACAGTATAACAGCCAGATTTATAAGAGAAATAAAATCACACAGCAGATTGAGAGGTTATCCAGCTTTGGAGGAAATTCGTTTATAGGTATGGGCAGTGACTTTAATGACAATTTCATTAAAGTAGGAAACTATCTTTACACTCCGGAAGCAGCTTACAGAACAGATGGTACAGAAGCCAATACTTTGTCAATATCATCCCCCAATATTACCAGCAGGGTACCGTATACCAGCTTGAACGATAATACATTGCTTTTTGCCGGATATAATAATGTGGTAGGAACTGAACTTTGGAAGATTGACAATACTTCCAATACTGTTAGTATGGTCAAAGATATTTCCCAGGATAATATGGGAAGTCTTTATTCTGTAGATTCAAAAACTGCAATACTGAATGGTTTTGCTTATTTTGTGGCAAAAGATAATGGAAAACTGGGGATCTGGAAAACAGATGCTACTGAAGCCAATACCCAAAAGGTAATACAGTTCTCCTATCAGGATGGGACAGATGGAGATATTAAAGTACTGAACGCTTTTAATAATAAATTATTCTTTACAAAACAACAGGAAAATACTCCTTCGAATTACAGCTCTGGGCAAAACGAACTTTGGATTTCAAACGGTAATCAGGCATCTGCTACATTACTGAAATCTTACGCTGCGCCTTATGGATCTTCAAGTATTGCGAGAGAAACAATAATATTTAATAATAAACTTTTTTATGTCACTTCAGGTTATCCTTCTCCAGCGCTGCATTCTACAGATGGAACAGTGGCAGGGACAGAACAGATACTAGCGGGAAACTTTTTGGGTGATGTAAAATTTAAAAAATGTGGGAATCAGTTATTTTTTACCAATAACAATAGTACACAGTTGTGGAAAACAGATGGAACAGCGAATGGCACATCTGATTTATCCCAAAATTTTTCTTCAGTGAAAGATATGACGTGTGCCAACAATTATCTTTACTTTCTTAATGGGGATTCCCAAAAGGTATGGAAAAGTGACGGTGTTTCAACTTCTCCGATGGATATTTTCGTGACAAACGATGATAATCAGCTGTTGGTTAATGAAAATATTCAGAAAATGGGAACAGATGGCGAGAAATTATTTCTGACCATGAATACCAAAGAACATGGAAGTGAATTGTATGTAGTGACTGATCCACTGCCTGTTTATCTTGCAACCCATGAAATATCAGGCGCAGAAAGTAAAAGAGGAAATGCAGATCTGCAGATTTATCCTAATCCTGTTTCAGAATATTTTTCAATAAAACTGAACGAAAATTCTAAAATAGAAAACGTGAAAATTTTTGATGCCTCCGGAAAACTTGTGAAGAATATTATCTACAATAATAAAAATATTGATGTAGCAGAACTTCCATCAGGAATATATTTTGTTAAGTTAAAAACAGATAAAGGGGAATATGTAGGTAAGATTATAAAAAAATAATACGTGTAAAAGGCTCTTAAAAAGAGCCTTTTATAATATATATGCTGATGTGTTTTTCATTTTTTAAACTTTAAACATCCAACCTTTAGCTATGGAAAGTAATCTAACCATTGATGGAAAATGATACCGTTAAAATAGGTGTAAAATGAGAAAAATTTTCACAGTATTATTGTTATTAGTTGATAACTCTAATTTATGAAAAAAATACATATAATAATATTTTTAAGTAAAATATTTATTTATTTAGGTTTTTTGTTGCTGTGTTAGTGTTATATCAGGAGGAATTTTAGTTTTTGTCTCATTTTGATAAAATAGAAATATCTTATGAAATCTTACGAATAAGCATCTTTTATTTGTGGTAACTTCACCACTGTAGTAAGCGGGATCATTAATTAGCATTAAAAAACGCCCAAACTACCTTAGCTTTACTTTTACCCAGAATTTCTTCCAGGGTTTCCAGATTAGCTTCTTTGATTCGTTTTACAGATTTCAGTTTAGACAGAAGTAATTCAATAGTTTTTTCTCCCACACCAGGAATTTCTTCCAGCTCAGATTTTATAGTAGAATTTTTTCTTCTTGTTCTGTGATGTTTTACCCCGAATCGGTGGGCTTCATCACGGACACGCTGAAGGATTTTCAACGTTTCAGATTTTTTATCAAGATATAAAGGAATAGGATCTTCCGGGAAGAAAATTTCTTCCAGTCTCTTGGCAATCCCTACAATGGTAATTTTTCCATAAAGTCCTAATAACCTCAGGCTTTTTACAGCAGAAGACAACTGCCCTTTTCCACCGTCAATCAGAATCAGCTGAGGAAGGCTTTCCCCTTCATCCAGCATTCTTTTATAACGGCGGTAGATAACCTCTTCCATTGTTGCAAAGTCATTTGGCCCTTCTACGGTTTTAGGGTGGAAAATTCGGTAATCTGCCTTACTTGGTTTCCCATCTTTAAAAACAACACATGCCGATACCGGATTCGTTCCCTGAATATTGGAGTTATCAAAACCTTCAATATGTCTTGGCTCTACAGGCATTCTCAACAGTTTCTGCATTTCGGCCATAATTCTGTTGGTATGTCTTTCAGGATCAACAATCTGAACCTGCTTTAGCTTTTCCAGACGGTATTCTTTAGCATTCTTTTCAGAAAGCTCTACAATTCTTTTTTTATCTCCTACCTTGGGAACAATCAGTTTTACATTTGGAATTTCTACAGAAAGATGAAACGGTAAAAGAACTTCTTTAGAATCTGAAGAAAACTTTTGACGGATCTCTATCAAAGCTTCCTCCATAATATCTTCATCGGTTTCCTCAAGAATCTTTTTAATTTCAGTAGTAAAACTCTGAATGATATTTCCGTTTCTGATTTTAAAGAAATTGACATATGCTGCTGTTTCATCACTGGTCATTCCGAAAACATCTACATCATCAATATTAGGGTTAACAACCGTGTTTTTAGCCTGATAATCTTCAAGAATATCCAGTCTTTCCTTAATGATCTGGGCCTCTTCAAACTTTAGGTTGGTCGCCAGTTTCATCATCTGATTCACCAGATAATCTTTTGCTTTACGGAAATCTCCTTTGATAATTCCGCGGATAGCATCTATTTTTTCGTCATAATCTTCCTTGCTTTCAAGATCTTCACAGGGGCCTTCACAGTTTTTGATGTGATATTCCAGACAGACTTTATATTTTCCATCTGCGATCTTGGCCGGAGAAAGATTCAGGTTGCACGTTCTAAGCTTATAGATGTGTTTTATGGTATCCAGCAATATCTTTGCAGGACGTACTTTTGCATACGGACCGTAATATTCTGATCCGTCTTTAATCATATTCCGGGTCAGAAAAATTCTGGGAAAATCTTCATTTTTGATACAAATCCATGGGTAGGTCTTGTCATCTTTCAACATGACATTATAAAACGGCTGGTATTCTTTAATCAGATTATTTTCCAGTAAAAGTGCATCATACTCACTGTTTACAATCGTTGTTTCCAGTCGCTGGATTTTGCTGACCATTATTTTGATCCTGTATCCTGAAAGGTTTTTGTTGAAATAGGAGAGTACCCTCTTTTTCAGATTTTTAGCTTTCCCAACATACAAAAGCTGTTCGTTTTTATCATAATAACGATAAACGCCGGGTTCGGATGGTAAGGTTTTGAGCTGTAGTTCTAAAGAAGGATTCATATAACAAAATTAAGGAAACTTTCCCTATTTAAAAAAGAAAAACCTGAAGATGACTCTACAGGTTTTATTTTATGGTTCAAAGTATTTTATCCGTTTGCCATTGCAGTATATTCACTTACAAGAAAACTGAAGTAATCCCATTCCACAGAGTTCTTAGGATATTTTTTCATGAAATCCTGGTTATCTCCAAAAAGGAAATCATAATTATCTTCAAAATCATCTTTATGCAGCCACATCACTTTGTTGCCCTTTTTTACATAATAAGATTTGATAACCCCGCCTCCAAGCTGTGGAGAGCCCATTACAGAAAACCCTGTAGTTTCTTTAGCCCTCGGATCGTGGTATACTGAAATAATATCATCAAAACCTGGGTTGATAACCTGCATCAGAAATTCCTTATCATCTTTTTTGTTCTTTAGAGAAACAGTTTGGTTGACAAAATAAATTCTGTCATTATTGGTGTTTTTCGTCAATTTCTTAGTTCCGAAATTTCTGATATTCCCCATATATTTTGCCACTTTTGCAATCTTCTCCGCATTGCTTGGATACACATACATCTCATTGATCTGATCCGCATTGAAAGTTGCATTCTTTTTGGTAACACTGTCTTTAATAGCGACTTCGTAGATCTGTCCTTTTTTGGTTTCAATCTTATTACAGAAACCTTTGTAGGTAGTTCCGTCTTTTAGGATGATGGTAGATGTTTTCTTAGGAGATGGAGTATTAAAACCCTCATTAAAAAGGTAAGTTTCCATTTTTTTGATATCCTCTTTAGAGTATTTTACTTTCTGCGCAAAAGCAGTTGTGCTTGCTACACATACAGCAAGAAGTAGAGTTTTCAGTCTCATGTATTATTGTTTTTAATTTTCAGGGCTAAAAGTAGTAAATTATTTCGCTTGTTTTATAAAAATATAGAAGATTGAAATTTAGCTTTTCCAATTATTGTTAAATGCGTAATTTTAAGGAAATTTTTTAGAAATGATATACGGAGTAGATGTTTTTACTTTCCATGATGTTCTGGAAATATGTAAAAAACCTAATAAAGCCAAGCTAAACAAAGCAGCAAAAGAACAAATTTTAAAATCTCAGAAAAACGTACAGAAAATAGTAGAATCAGACAGATGTGTATATGGAATCAATACAGGATTCGGGCCATTATGCGATACTAAAATTTCAGCGGACGAAACAGCTCAGTTACAATATAATCTGATCATTTCCCACGCCGTAGGGGTAGGAAAGCCTATTGATAAGGAGCTTTCCAAGATTATGATCATTGCCAAAGTGCATGCTCTTTCGAAAGGATTTTCAGGAGTTTCCCTGGAAGTTATTGAAAGAATGATTCTGATGCTTGAAAAAGATATCATTCCGGTGGTTCCTGAACAAGGATCGGTAGGAGCTTCAGGAGATCTTGCTCCGTTAGCGCATCTTGTATTGCCCTTACTTGGTTTAGGACAGGTTTGGGAAGGAGATCAGGTATCTGATACCATGGAAGTTTTGAAAAAGCATGACCTTGAGCCCCTGGCTTTAGGCCCAAAAGAAGGATTAGGCTTGATCAATGGTACGCAGTTTATCCTTGCTCATGCCATCAAAGGACTTGAGAAATTTGAATACTTATTGGATCTTGCAGATATGACAGCTGCTATGAGTATTGAAGCTTACAGAGGTTCTGAAAGCCCTTTCAAAAAAGAGCTTCATGAGATCAGACCTTTTGAAGGCAGTAAAAAAGTAGCTGCAAGAATGGTTAAATTCCTGAAAGGATCACAAAATATGAAAGCTCACGAAGACTGTGAGAGAGTTCAGGATCCTTATTCCATGAGATGTGTACCACAGGTTCATGGAGCCAGCAGAAATGCCTTTGAGCACCTTAAAGGAATGGCAGAAACAGAATTGAACTCCGTTACCGATAATCCGATCGTACTAAGTGCTGAAGAATCTATTTCAGGTGGAAACTTCCACGGACAGCTGATGGCTTTGCCTTTGGATTATGCTACATTAGCAGCCGCAGAATTGGGGAATATCTCGGACAGAAGAAGTTATTTATTATTGGAAGGAAAATACGGACTTCCAAGATTATTAACGGAAAGCTCAGGGTTAAATTCCGGGTTTATGATTCCTCAGTATACTTCAGCAGCTTTGGTTACAGAGAATAAAACATTATGTTTCCCGGCATCAGCAGACTCTATTCCAACAAGTTTAGGTCAGGAAGATCATGTTTCTATGGGAAGTATTTCAGGAAGAAAATTCAACCAGGTTCTTGGAAATCTTGTGAATATTCTATCCGTTGAGCTTATGTTTGCCGCTCAGGGACTTGAGTTCAGAAGACCTGCGAAATGTTCTAAAGTAATTGAAGAAAACTTTGCGATTCTTCGTTCTAAAGTTGCCAAGCTGGAAGATGACAGGCTGATCGGTAAAGATATGCTGGCAATTGCAGAATTGATCAATGAGAGAAAGTTTATTGTTGATGTAAAATAGAAGATGAAGAAAGGTATTATTTTGTGTTTCTTTCTGCTGGGACTAAATGCTTTTTCTCAGTCAAATGAAACAAAATTGAAAGAACTTATCACTTTAACAAAATCAGATAAGATGCTGTCTATGGCTTTTCAACAGTTTATGGACCATTATAAAAATATCTATAAAGATTTACCGGATAATTTTTGGGATGAGTTTAAAAAAGACATGTCTACTGATAAAATTTTCGCATTGTACATTCCTGTCTATAAAAAGTATTTTACTGATGCGGATGTTGATGAGCTCATTAAATTTTATAAAACTCCGGCAGGTCAGAAAATGATTGAAAATATGCCAAACTTAATGAAAGATTCAATGGAACTTGGAACTAGTTATGCAGAAGCATTAGATAAAAGGGTTAAAGATAAATTGAATAAACATTATAATTTTCAAAATCCACCTCCACCAGCTCCATAAAAATAAAGGCTTCCGAAAGGGAGCTTTTGTGTTTTCTAATTAATAATGGCTGGGTTTAAACCTTATAGGTTTCAAAAACCTATAAGGTTTGATTCTACCCACATTAATCTTTAAACCAAACAAAATGTATATACTCAGAACAGATTCCACCCATAAAGATTTTCAAACACTGGTAAAATCCCTTGATGCTACTTTAGCCGAACATAACGGTAAAAATGATGATTTTTTTGCTCAGTTCAATACAATTGATAGCATCAAAAATTGTGTCGTAGCTTATATAGATGATATTCCTGTTGCGTGTGGAGCATTCAAGCCCTTTTCAGAAGATACGGTAGAAATAAAAAGAATGTTTACCCATCCGGAATTCAGAAAGAAGGGGCTAGGTTCCACCATTGTAAAAGAACTTGAAAGCTGGGCAGCAGAATTGAACTTTACAAAAGCCGTATTGGAAACTTCCCGGGATTTGAAAGGTGCCATTTCAGTGTATGAAAAAAATGGTTTTTACAAAATACCGAATTATGGGCAATACGTTGGAATAGAGCAAAGTGTCTGCTACGGGAAAGTATTGTAATTTAATATTCGTGTAATGCTAAATTCATTTTTTTTCAATTTTTAATTCCTGTTAAAGTGTTATATTGTGGCTCCAACCAAAATTATAACATATGAAAAAAACTGTATTCCTACTGGCAATATTTTTTGCCTTAAACTCGTGTTCCAGAGAAGAACTTCAGAACGAAAATGTAAAAACTGAAATGTCCCAGAAAGATCCGCTGACTGCAAAACAGATCAACGAAAGGATCAATCAGGCAATTAAAACGGACGGTACTTTTAATTGGAAGAATGAATCCGACCATTTCGTTTGGAGTGCTATTTTCCGCGGAAATAAAATGGTATCTATCGGTTTTGGAAATTCTAAAGATGATTTCGACAGAAGTAAATCTCCAAACAGCAATGATATCGAAAAAGAAGTTCTTTCTGTGATCAAAAAATATGAAGGAAAAGACGAAAGAAATTTCCTTCTTCTTTCAGATCAGTATCTTAATCAGATGGATGTTGTCATTGAAAATGAGGAAACTGTTTCCGCTCTTCGGCAAATGAAAAATATCCGATATGTAGAACCTGCAGATTATCATTATTTTGAATTTGAAGCTCAATATAATGCAGCTGCAAAATCTTCAGGAAGTGGTTCGTCAGGATGTGGATTTTCATCATCTGTATTAAGTACTGCAGATTATACTTCAACGACACCAAGTGCAAAAATACCGTGGGCTTTCACTAAACACAGCATTCCTGAAGCCTGGAGCTATAGTACCGGAGCAGGCGTAACTATTGGCCTTATTGATACAGGTGTTTCACCTGAACAGACTTTGTTGGGAGGAAGCTTTAATAATGGTGCTTCTTCAGGCAGAACAATCAGTAAATATGGAGTATATAATTCTGACGGATCAGGAGATCAGTGCGGACACGGAACAAAAATGGCTTCCGTAATGGCGGCTCCGAGAAATAATGCAGGATTACCTGTAGGAGTAGCTTATAATGCCAATCTTATTGCTTACCGAGCTGCAGAAAATGTTGTTCTTGAAACTTCCAGCGAACAGACTGCTGTAAAAACGGCTTTCACAGAATTGGGTAACAATACCAATGTGAAGATCATTTCTATGTCGATGGGGCATATTTTCTCTGTCGGGAAAATTGAAGACGGTGTGAAATACGCTTATTCTAAAGGAAAACTGATCTTCTGTGCCGGAGGTACTTCTACCAGTTTCACTAGTTTTGTCGGAGTAATTTTCCCTGCATCCATGCCGGAAACTCAGGCGATAACAGGAGTGAAAGAAAATACTTCCAATCAGAAATGTGATGTGTGCCACTCGGGAAGTCAGATTGATTTTACCTTCCAGATGGAGAGACCTTCAGGAAATACTGTTCCTGTATTGAGCTATTACAACGGACAGGCAGATTATGTGGGCGGTTCTTCAGTAGCTACAGCAGCCACAGCGGGAATTGCAGCGCTGGTTTGGGCTAAAAATCCATCATGGACGAGAGATCAGGTTCTCAATAAAATGAGACAGGCAGCTACTTACTATCCAAACGTAAATTCAAGCTATGGCTACGGAAATATCAATGTTCTGAAAGCGGTACAATAAACAATATCCTTACAAATAAAAAGAAAAGGAAATATCTCGGCAGAGGTATTTCCTTTTTAATATAATAATCGGTTCCTGAGATTAATCTCCTAATTGATAATCAAGAGGGAGCATATTTTCAATTTTATTTTTTGAGAAATCGCCTTCATTGATGAGTTGATCAGGCATTGTAATATTACCTTCCTTTGAAACTTCGAATGATTCTCCATCAGAATGAAGAAATGATGATAATATACTTCTGTCTGTTCTTTTTACAAATTCTTTTCCTTTAAGTTCATAATAAAACTTAGGATAGTTGACCTGCAGGATATCTTTAAATTCAAGAAACACATGCCCTTCCGGTCTTTTAACATAATCCGAATCAGGGATTTTAGTTTTTACAATAGCCAGCATGTATGGGCTCTGAGTATTTTTTCTACGGGCAATTTCTCTGATATTTTCAGGAATCGTATGTAAATCAGGTTGGGTGACGAGGTCCAGATAATTTTTTAAAATATTTAATTCTTCCTCTGTGGGATACTTTGGGTTAGGAACTCTTACTACCTGATTCACTATAAAACCTGCCTCAGCAATTTTATTCTCATAGATACTTCTGAAAAAATGAAGCTGACTGCCTTCGTAGGCATTCATCCGGTTTAATTTCACCTTATCCGTATTTTTTGTCTCTTTAAAAAAACTGGTTCCGGAATAATTAATCATTTTACTATTGAAATCCGAAGAAAAGGCGATCAGATTATAATTGATTTCATAGCCCAGATTTTTATTTTCAATAATGAGTGTATTGGGGGCTTTTACTTTCAGAATTTTATTCTTTTTGTCGTAGGAAAACTTTAAAGATCTTTGATTTTTGATTTTCACATCATCACGATGATTTCCTATAAATGTGTCCAGAAAATAATTGATATAGTTCTGATAAGCTTCGGAAGTGTAAGGAACGAGTCTTATTTCTTCGATAGCATTGGTTTTGGTCAATACCACTTTTAAAGTCTTGTTGATGATATCCGGTAATCCGATGGTAAAGGTTTCATAATCTTCCTTTTGAAAAACAAGATTTCCGTATTTCTGAGCAGAAACATGTAATGTGAAACTTCCGTCTTCTTCCGAAACGGCCCCTGTTTTCGTACCGTCAAGATAAATGTTAACACCAGAGATCCTGTGGCCGGTATCATCCACCACAGTTCCTTTTACCATTTGTGCGGAAAAAAGGGAAGTGGTGAGTAAAAAAAATAGTAATACTGTTTTCATGGTAAACAATATTACTAAACTTTTAGTGATAAACAAAAGAAGAATTTATCCGATTCTTACACTTGTCATACTCAATGATCCTCCAATAAGATCGTCATTAAATAAACTAAGCTCTTCGGACTGATCTTTTAACCCCAAAGTATACAATAAAGGGAGATAATGATCAGGAGTAGGAACAGCATACTGTAAGAACGTTCCCTGCTTCTGGTAATCAATAATATTCTGAAAATTACCATCAAGTAGCCAATTGTTTGTTTTTTCACGGGCTTCCACTGCCCAATCCCATCCGGCTCCCACCGTATTTATATTTTTCCAGTCAATAAGACGGAGGTTATGAACAATATTTCCACTTCCGATAATAAGAATACCTTTTTCACGAAGTTTGTTCAGTCTTTTGGCAAGATCATAATGATACTGCGGAGGTTTTGTGTGATCAATACTCAGCTGTATCACAGGAATATCAGCATCAGGATACATATGTTTGATAACTGACCATGCACCATGATCAAGTCCCCAGCTGTGATCTTCTTCCACCTCTACAGGAAGAAGTAATTCTGCGGTTTCTCTGGCCAGTTCGGGACTTCCCGGAGCAGGATACTGCACATCAAATAGGGCTTTTGGAAAACCATAAAAATCATGAATGGTTTTCGGCATATCCATCGCGGTTACAAAAGTTCCGTCTGTATACCAGTGGGCAGAAATACAAAGAATTGCATTAGGTTTGGGAATTTCTAGAGCTGCTTTCCGGAAACCCTGTACAAACTGATTCTCTTCAATGGCATTCATTGGTGAACCATGCCCAAGAAATAAAACAGGCATTCTCTGTGTACTTTTAAAACCGTCACTTATATTTTGGAGATCGTTGAGGTTCATAAATATTGAAGATTATAAAAAAAAAGAGGTTCAAGGCTTTTAGAAAAATCCCTGAACCTTTTAAAATATGTGTTATTGACTATGCTTGTTTTACAAACTGTAATTCACCAGCTACTTTTACATCATCACTTACCATTACACCTCCTGCTTCAAGAGCCGCATTCCAGTTTAATCCAAAGTCTTTTCTGCTGATTTTTCCCTCGAAAGAGAAACCTGCTTTTGTATTTCCCCATGGGTCTACGTTAATTCCTCCGAAGTCTACATCAAGATTAACAGGTTTTGTAATTCCGTTGATGGTAAGGTTTCCAACGATAGAATTATTTAACGCCTGAGATTCAAAAGTGATGGTAGGATGTACTTCAGCATTGAAGAACTCTGCAGATTTTAAGTGATTGTCTCTGTCTGTATTGTTTGTGAATACAGAATCCGTCTGGATGGTAGCAGTCGTTTTAGCGTTTGCAAAGAATTCGTCCTCAGAGTCAATTTCAGCAGTGAAAGTTCTGAAGCTTCCTTTTACGTTAGAGATCATCATGTGTTTTACTTTAAAAGTAATCTCACTATGCGTAGGGTCTAAAATCCATTTTGTTGCCATTGTATTTCGTATTTTTTGTTTGTTATTAATGATGCAAATTTAGGACAGCGTACCTATACAAGTCATTGATATAGGATAAGAAATGAGTTTTTAACATTAATCGTCACTTTTGCAAGTGAATGGTGAATTTATTTCAACATTAAATTGACAGGCGCAGCGGATTGACCATTGACCATTCACCCATCTCATAAAATTCTACTATTAAGTTAAGGAATAATTCCTTTGAATGCATGAATTCCATTTTATGAATGTTTTAATTTAACATTTCTTAACGAATGGTTTTTATTTCTTATTTTTGGAGGATTCAATTTTATACGATGAAATTACATAAATTTTCTTTATTGATGCTGGTTTTAGGCAGTTCAGCATTTGCCCAGACCCAGAAGTTTACCATGGCGGAGGCTGTAAATGGAATGAGAACCAACCTTGCTGTGAAAAATATCTCCCAGTTTTCATGGGCTGCAGATGGTAAATCCTATATTCAGGCCGTAAAAGGCGGTTATCTGATTACAGATTTGAAGACCAACAAACAGGATACTTTGATCTCGTTGAGCCAACTGAACAGAAATCTTTCCAATGATAAGTTTAAAGCTGTTCCACCCATTAAATTTACAGGAAATTCCAGTGGGTATTTTACAACAGGTGGTAAAATGTCATGGATTGAAAAATCAGGAAACGATTGGAAAGTAAAAAGTACAGCCACAATTGACGAGGATGCTGCAAACGTGAAAATGTTTGGGGACGGTCAGACTTTTGCCTTCACTGCAAAGAATAATTTATTTGTAAACAGAAATGGAAAAACCATTGCTGTAACCAGCGAAAGCAATGAAAATATCATTAGCGGACAGGCGGTTCACAGAAATGAATTCGGAATTGATACCGGAATTTTCCCGGCACCGAACTCTGAGAGCGTAGCTTTCTATAAAATGGATCAGAGTATGGTAGCAGATTATCCGATCATCGACTGGTCTGTAACTCCTGCTGTAAACCATAATATCAAATATCCAATGGCTGGACAGACTTCTCACCAGGTGACATTAGGGGTTTTCAATATTAAAACTCAGTCAACCACTTTCTTAAAAGTGGAAGGTGAAAAAGACCAATATCTGACAGCCGTTACCTGGAGCCCCGATTCAAAGTATATCTTTGTAGCTGTTCTGAACAGAGGTCAGAATCATATGAAAATGAATCAGTATGACGCTGCGACAGGAGAATTGGTAAAAACGTTATTTGAGGAAACAGACAGCAAATATGTGGAGCCACAACACCCGCTTACTTTCTTCCCTAATTCTAATACAGACTTCATCTGGCAGAGTCAGAGAACAGGATATAACCACTTGTTCCATTACAGCCTTGAGAAAGGTCTGGTAGCACAAATCACGAAAGGTGACTGGCTGGTAACAGATATTTTAGGATTCAACGAGAAGAAAAAAGAAATCTATTTCACTTCAACAAAAGAAACTCCTTTAGAAAGACATTTGTATAAAATTAACTGGACCAACTTTAAGATGCAAAGGCTGGACAGTGAAGAAGGAATGCATATCGGAACTTTGAGCAGTGACGGGAATTATCTTTATGATGCTTACAGTAATGCCAACTCACCACGAGTTGCCAACATTATCAATACAGCCAATTTAAAAACGACCAATATCCTTACTTCTGAGAATCCATTAAAGAATTATCAGAGACCGGAAATAAAAAATGTAGAATTAAAGGCTGATGACGGAACTCCTTTGTATGGAAAAATCATTCTTCCAACCAATTTTGACCCGAATAAAAAATATCCAACTATTGTTTATCTGTACAACGGGCCACATTTACAGCTGATCACCAACAGCTTCCCGGCTTCAGGAAACCTTTGGTACGAATATATGGCTCAGAACGGTTACATCATTTTCACAATGGACGGAAGAGGTTCTTCTAACCGTGGAATGAAGTTTGAGCAGGCTGTATTCAGAAACCTGGGAACTACAGAAATGAACGACCAGATGAAAGGAGTAGACTACTTAAAATCTCTTCCGTATGTAGATGGAGACAAAATGGGAATCCACGGATGGAGTTTCGGAGGATTTATGACAACAAGCTTTATGCTTCGTAAACCGGATGTATTCAAAGTAGGAGTAGCAGGAGGACCAGTGATCGACTGGAGTATGTACGAGATTATGTACGGAGAAAGATATATGGACACGCCACAGGAAAATCCACAGGGATATGCAGCTGCTAATCTTCTGGATAAAGTTCAGAACCTGAAAGGAAAATTACTGATGATCCACGGAGCGCAGGATGATGTAGTAGTATGGCAGCATTCTATTAAATTCATCAAATCTGCTGTGGATAACGGAGTTCAGCTGGATTACTTTACGTATCCGGGACATCCGCATAACGTGATCGGGAAAGACAGGGTTCACCTGATGCAGAAGATTACAGATTATTTTGATTTATATCTGAAGAAATAATAAAGAAATCCAGCCTAAAACCAGGCTGGATTTTTTGTTTTTGCTAATCTTTTTGGAAAACGCAAAGGCGCAGGATTATTAAATGGATTATGTTGTAAGGCGCAAAGATTTTATCTGCGATAAAATTGTTCAACTCTAATACTATTTGCACAAATCTTTGCTGAAAATCTTCGATTTTCTTGCGCCTTAAACAGATGAAGATAAAGATCCTTTTGCGCCTTTGCGCTTTCCAACAAAAGTACAATTTGCTTTGCTCGCAATGACACTCTCGTGTTATTAGTGATACATTAGTGTTATTTGTGTTTTAAAAAAGTAACTTTTCGATCTTAACAAACATCAATGTTTTTGATTTTCCATAGTGGTAACTTTGTATCACTAAAATCAACAATATGGAATTAGGAATAGGAATGTTCGGGGATCTGGCTTTTGACCAGTCAACCGGAAAATATAGAGATGCAGGAATTAAGATCCGTGAAATACTGGATCAGGTAAAATTGATGGATGAGGTAGGAATTGATGTTTTCGCTATGGGAGAACATCACCGTCCGGATTACGCTGTTTCCTCTCCGGAGATTGTTTTGGCAGCAGCAGCAAGTATTACAAAAAATATAAAACTGGCCAGTGGAGTGACTGTTTTGAGTTCTTCAGAGCCAGTAAAAGTATATGAAGATTTTTCAACGCTGGATTTAATTTCAGACGGAAGAGCAGAAATATTTGTAGGACGTGGAAGTTTCATAGAATCATTTCCTTTGTATGGCTATTCGTTGAATGACTATGAACAGCTATTTGACGAAAAATTAGAATTATTGCTGAAAATCAATACTGAGGAAAATGTAAGCTGGTCAGGAAAGCTTCGTGCTCCGATGCAGAACCAGACGGTATATCCAAGAGCAAAAAATGACGGAAAACTTTCTATCTGGAGAGCTGTTGGAGGAACTCCGCAATCTGTTTTGAGTGCTGCACAATTGGGAATGCCTTTAGTGGTGGCTATCATTGGAGGAATGCCAATTCAGTTCAGGAATCTGATCGAATTCTATAAGCAGGAATACCAAAAAGCGGGACATGATGTTTCTAAAATGCAGATCGCAATCCACTCCCATACTTTTGTGAGTGATGATCAGAAAGTAGTAGATGGATATTTCCATAATTATAAATCGCAGATGGATAGGATAGGCGCTTCCCGAGGATGGGCTCCATATACAAAAGCACAGTATGACGGAGGAAGAAGCAAAGATGGTGCACTATTTATCGGTAGTCCTGCTGAAGTAGCAGATAAGATTGCATATATGAAAGAGATTTTCGGAATTACAAGGTTTATCGGGCATATGGATGTAGGAGATCCTGCTCATGAGGTAATGATGAAATCTATTGAATTGTTTGGAAATGAGGTGAAGCCTGTTATAAAAGGACTGTAACAGGGAAGTTTATTGATAGTAAAAGCCACAAAAGAACAGATCTTTTGTGGCTTTTGTTATTTTAAATATACCGGACTAAATAATTTCAATGATACTTCCTCTTTCTTCATCTTTAATAATATTCAGAGCCGTCGGAATCTTTTCCTTTAGCTCTTCAACATGCGAAATAATACCTACAATCCTGTTTTCTTTCATCAGATTGATAAGCGTTTCAAATACGATATTCACGGATTCTGTATCCTGTGTTCCGAAACCTTCATCAATAAAGAAGAAATTCTTGTCCGCCTGTGCATTGGCCTGAACACTTTCTGCCAGTGCCAGAGCAAGGCTTAACGATACCTGAAAGGCCTGTCCTCCGGAAAGCGTTTTTACACTTCTGCTTCTTCCTTCGTTGAGGTAATCGATGATTTCAAAATCGTTATTTTCATTAAGCTGGAGACTCAGCTGGTTTCTGGTCATCCGGTGGAAACGCACATTGGCATGATCACAAAGCTGTCTCAGATAAATAGACGAAACATATTGTACAAAACCTGCCCCTTTAAAAAGGTTCATCATGATTTTCAAATTCTCTGAGCGTTTTTGCAGTTTTACAAGTTCTTTCAGAAGTTCCTCTTTTTTCACAAACTCCTTTTCCAGTCGGTCTATTTCGGCAGTTTTTGTGACTACGGAATCACTTATTTTTTTCTGCTCACCCTGTGCTTCATTGAATTGCTGCTCAGCAAGAGAAAACTGTTCATTATTAAATGAAAGGCCTTTTAGTTTTAGTTCCAGTTCTGTAATGAATTTCTTTAAAGCTTCGAATTCAACTTTGAAATTCTGAACTTTAGCTCTTACCAATTGAATATTAATCTCCTGAAGTAAAATATTCTCAACTTCTTTAACTTCTGTGAAATTCTGATCTGCCAAAGCTTTGAAAATAGCCTCCTCATTTCCTGAAATTTCCTTCTCAAGTGCTGCGATCTGCTTTTCAGATTGGTTGACAATAGTTTTCTGTTCAGCAAGTTTTGGAGAAAGAATTTTTTCCTGTTCTACGGTCTTCTGATAATTTTCTTCAATCTCTTTATTAGAAAGGGCAAGCTTTCGATAAGATTCTTCAATCTCTTTTATTTCCTTTTCAGCATACAGATTCCACTCCAGAATTTTAAGCGCAGAACGGCTGATATTGATTTGTTCCTGTTTTGAAACTTCTTCCAAACGGAAAGCTTCCAGAGCGCTCTTATACTTTTCCAGTGTTTTGGTTTCTCTGTCAATATTTTCCCTTTCAACAGCTAGAGTACGTTCCGTTTCTTCAATCTTCTTCTCCAGCGAAAACGAGTCTGAACGTTTTTTCTCAAATTCCCCTTCCTTGTCAGGTGAAAATGATTTCCAGGAAAAATTAAACAGATGATTTTCAATGTCCTTCTGAATCTGAAGAGCCACTTTCTGCTCTGAAAGAAGCTGTTCCTCAAAGATTTTTCTACGGTCCAGAATCTTGTCAATTTCTGATTCCTGCTTTTGAAGACCAATAGTTTCCTGTTCCAAAGAAGTTATTTTCTCCTGAATTTCCTTCAGCTCAGCATTCACATCATGAAATTCCACAATATGCGGATGTTCTTTGGAACCGCAAAGAGGGCAGTTTTCACCGTCATGAAGCTCACTGGCAAAACGGGAAAGCTCTTTTTGTATTTTGAGATGATCCAGTTTTTGGGAAAGTTCCTTTTTTCTGGTTTCTAACGTTTCTTTTTTGATTCTGAAATCTTCTTTATAATTTTCGGTATAAGCAAAAGGCTTTAATTCTTCTGCAATTTCTCCAATCAGTTTTTGATGTTTCTCAATTTTTTCCGCCTGTTCCTGAAGTGATTTTTTTAAATTTTTTTGTTGAATAAACCAGTTTCCGACTTCAGAAAGCAGGGCAGAATCAAGTTTCTGTTCTTTTAAATTTTTAATCTGTACAGAAAGTTCATCAATTGTCTTTTGAATTTTCTCTTTATGAGCATCCACTTCTTTTACCTTTTCGGAACCTTTCTGAGTTCTATCATTCAGAACTTTGATCTCTTCCGAAAATTTCAGAATCTGAATGATGAGGTTCAGATCATTTTCCTGAATTCTGGATTGTTCTAATGCCTTAAATTGTGGTTCAAGAGCGCTGAGCTGTTCTTTTACAGTATTGAAAGCCTTTTCAGTTTCCTGCCAGGATTTAATCTGCTGTTCTTTTTCGTGTTGTTTCGCAGTAATCTCTTTTAAAAGTTTGTTTTTCTCAATAATCAATGGGTTGAAAATTCTGAAAACCCTGTCGTATAATTCTGCCTGTGTTTCCAGTGCATCTATCTGAGGCTTTTCTTCAGAGAGTTTACTGAACTTTCCTTTATTCTGCTGTAAACTTTCGAAATCACTTTTCAGGTTTTTCAGCTGTTGATAGATTTGGGAAACCTTCTCCAGTTTTTCATTGGATTCGGAGAGTTTTTTCTGCTCCTCTGAAAGCTGTTCTTTCTCAACCCGGATTTTTTCCTCATTGATTTCTTCGAAGCCTTTTAATTGTCCTTCCAGCTGATCCAGTTCAGATCTGTTTTTTACATTCAGTGCAGAAACATTGTTCTGAAGATCAAACTTCTGAAGATTAAAGATCTCCTTCATCATATTTGTTCTCTCTGCGGCACCTAATTCAAGGAATTCTTTGAACTGTCCCTGCGGAATAATAATGGTTCTTTTGAAGTTGGAATAGCTTAGTCCAATAATAGATTCTGCATTTGAGTGATCCAGTGGAATCCATTTGCCATTGATGTTTTCATAAAATGTAACCGCGTTAGGCTTTACTTCTTCAAACTTTTTTGAATTTCTCTTAAAATCACGGGCAGCGCGGAAAAGTTTATTCTCATAATTAATAAAATCAAATTCTATATAAGAACTGTTTGATTTTAAATTCATCATGTTATAAGCCCTTTTATCACGCATATTCAGACGTTCCGTTTCTCCGTATAAAGCAAAAGAAATGGCTTCCAGAACAGAAGATTTTCCGGAACCCACCGCTCCGAAAATCCCAAATAATCCTGCTTCGGTAAGATTTCTGAAATCAATAGTCTGGCGTTCCCGATACGAGTAAAGTCCTTCGATAGTTAGTTGAACAGGAATCATGGCTTATGCATTTAAAATTTCGTTAAACAAATTCATCAGTTCTTCATTGGCTTCCTGCCCGCCGTTTTTAGATTTAAAATAATCTTTGAATAAAATATCAATATCCTGGCTCAAATTGATCACGTGGTTTTGATCTTCTGACAATTCCAGATTCCTGACTTTTGGAATAAGGTGTACAATTCCGTTGTGAGACTGATAAATCAATCTTCTTTCATCAGCCGTTAAAAAAGTTTCACTTTCCAGTGTGAGCTCTATAAATGTATTGGGATGATCACTTAGCCATTGAACGGCATCTTCGATAGAATTAAATGTTTTTCTCACCAGAGTTCTGCCATTTTCCAATATCTTCTTCTCGTAAGAAACTACTTTCCCGGGTTCTGCATCGATAATGGAAACATACTTCTTTTGTCCGGCTTCACTGAAACTGTAGCACAGAGGAGAAGATGAATAAACAACAGGTTTTTCCTTCGTTCCGATATTCTGAAAACCATGAAGGTGGCCCAATGCCGTATATTGAATCTGCTCAGGAATGCTGTCCGAAAAAATCAAATCTGCATTTCCTATTTTAATCGGTTTTTCTCCATCGGGTTCTTCCAGAATTTCCGCCCCTCTTTTATTCATATACAAATGAGCGGTCAGAAGATTCACTCCCATATCATCACAAAACTGATCCGCAAGATTTTTCCATTCCTGTGCAAGAACTTTGTTGATTTCTTCCTCTTTATTTTCACCAAAATATTCCTTTAAACGAATCTCATTCGCAAAAGGAGTGTGAAGAATTCTTACCGGAAAATTTATACCATCAATTTTCAGCTCTATAAAACCTTCTTTCGAGTTGGTAATGTTGAAATATCCTGTACCGAAGGGCACGATCTCAGCTTTAGGATGACCAATTAAAATAATTCCGCATTCCCTTGCCAGAGGATCGGGAGCATTGATTAAGCTTGGAGAATCATGATTACCGGAAATAGCAATCACAGGGCGTTTACCATTCAGTGATAAACGTTTTAAGGTTTTATAAAAAAGTTCAGCAGCCTCTACACCTGGATTGAAATTATCAAAGAGATCACCGGCAATTAATACCAGATCAACATTTTGTTCGTCAGCAATCTGAACAATTTCATTCATCACCAAAACCTGTTCTTCCAGTCTTGAAAAACGGTCGAGGCGTTTACCCAAATGCCAGTCGGCAGTGTGGAGGATTTTCATAACTTAAATTTGAGAATTAAAAAGAGTATGTGCAACGTAATTCTCAACTTGTTGGGTAGAAAATTATTTGCAGGTATTACAATGTAAAGATAGAGAATACTTCATTTAAAAAAATAAGGTTTCCCTTAATCAGATAAAAACAATTTACAGCTTATGGTCAGCTTCTCTGGCTTTGAAATCTTCCCGGATCTGTTTTAATTTTGCTTTCCTTTCCGCTTCAGCATTTTGTATTTTACGTTTTTTCTGATCAATTTTCTTTTTATTTTTCTTCCTGTTTGCTTCGTTATTTTTGCTCATGTTTTTTTATAGCAGATAATTTTTATTGGTAAGAAATAGCTTCTTCAAAAATAAGAAACAAAAAGGGAAGAAGAGGTGTAGATTTCCATATAAACTTATAATCAGTTAATTTTGCAAAAAAAAAGATGGAGCAACAATCCAAAGATCCTCTACACGGAAAAAGACTGGATGCTATCCTTGAAGAACTGGTAGAATATTATCAAGGTTTTGAAAGGCTTGGCGAACAAATCAATATAAAATGTTTTACAGATAACCCAAGTATAAATTCTTCCCTGAAATTTCTACGGAAAACACCATGGGCAAGAACAAAAGTGGAGAGCCTGTATCTTTTTGTCCTGAGGCAGAAAAAAAGAGAGGAGAATAGAAAAAAATAATGGCTGTAACAGGGAAATTTATTTTTCTTTATGCCTCTCATAGCTTCCATCTTCCATCTCCCATCTTCCAGGCTCATTGAATCATTTCAAAAAGAGTATATTTGTATGATTAATCGTGAAACAAAATCACGAAAAAAAGAAAAAATATGACAATCGAAAACAATCACGTTGTAGCTGTAAAGTATATACTTCACACTATCGAACCAGATGGAAGTAAGATTCTTGTAGAAGAAACAACAACAGAAAATCCGCTTACATTTTTGTATGGTGTGGGAATGATGATTCCAAAATTTGAACAAAATATCCTTGGTTTACAAGCAGGTGATAAAGCTGCATTTGTGATTCAGCCTGAAGAAGCTTACGGTGAAAGACAGCCGGATGCTATTGCACAGTTACCAGTGGAAATGTTCAAAGAATCAGGACTTCCACCTGTAGGAGCTATTTTACCTTTATCAGACAATCAGGGAAATAACTTTCAGGCTTTTGTAGTAGAAATTACTCCGGAAGTTGTAGTAGCAGACCTTAACCACCCGATGGCGGGTAAAGTTTTAGATTTCGACGTGGAAGTTTTAAGTACTCGTCCGGCCACTGAAGAGGAGCTGGCACATGGTCACGCTCACGGAATTGACGGTACTGAAGGTCATTAAAAAAATAATATAATCTCCGAAAAGTCGGATATTATATTAGATAAATGATACAAAATAAGCCAAGGATAATTCTTTGGCTATTTTTATTTATAAGGTACACCAGCTATCGAATGCTTGGCATTCCCCTCCACCGGAGGGGCGGCGAAAATTCAAAGAATTTTTGACGCAGTGGTTCTACACACAAAGCATCACTCTATACTTACTAATCCAAAAACTCTCCGGAAACATAATACCAGCGTTCATGCATCTTCTGAAAAACAGAAAACTCATGATGAACTTGCGGATGACCGTCCTGATCCGTATAATAAGCTTTAAATTCTACGTGGTTTAAAGCAGGAGTACGGATGATTTCCAATTTTGTCCACTGGTTGATTTCTCCCCATTCCTGAAGATCTTTTTTATTGTGGTATTTTCTTTTTCCCGGAAGAGTAGTCTCCATCAGATATTGACCATTCGGAATGGCAAAAGCAGAAAATCTTGAGCGCATCAGAGCTTCAGCTGTGGGAGCATGTTTTTCTCCGGTATGATAAGGTTTACAGCATTCCTCGTAGGATTTCCCTGAACAGCATGGACAGTCCATATATTGTATTTAAAATTTGAAATGCAAAAATAATCAATATCAATAGAAACGGCTTTAGCCCGTTAAAAAATAAAGAAATAAAAATCCATTGGCTTTAGCCGAAACATAAAAAAGAAGCACTCTAATTAAAGAATGCTTCCTGTTATTTATTTAATAAACCCTCTGTTTCTCAATAAAGGTTTGATATCCGGATCGTGTCCTGTAAAATCTCTGAATGCCTGGTTCAGGTCTACAGAATTTCCTACAGAAAGAATATATTTTCTGAAACGGTCACCATTTTCTCTGGTTAAGCCTCCATTCTTACTGATCCATTCCCATGCATCGTTATCCAAAGTTTCAGACCATAAATAAGCATAGTATCCTGCAGAATATCCACCTCCCCAGATATGGGCAAAATAAGGAGTGTGATATCTCGGCGGAACCGTTGCCAAATTGAATCCATGGCTTGCCAAAGACTGTTTTTCAAAATCTAAAACAGGAATAAACTGACTTTCATTGCTTACTGTATGCCAATCCATATCAAGTTCAGCTGCAGAAACCAATTCAGTAGTCATATAACCCTGGTTGAAAGTAGATGCTTTTTTAATCTTGTCTACCAAAGCCTGTGGAATAGGCTGTTTGGTTTCATAATGTACAGCATAATTCTTCAGAACAACAGGATCTAAAGCCCAGTGCTCATTGATCTGAGATGGAAATTCCACAAAGTCTCTCGGTACATTTGTTCCTGAAAGTGAAGGGTATTTCTGGCTGGCAAACATTCCGTGAATAGAGTGACCAAATTCATGGAAGATGGTTGATACATCATCATAGCTTATTAATGAAGGTTTCCCAGGAGCTGGTTTCTGATAATTGTAACAGTTAACGATTACAGGTTTTGTTCCCAGTAAATAAGACTGTTCTACAAAATTACTCATCCATGCACCACCATTTTTAGAATCTCTTGTATAGAAATCCAGGTAGTAAATGGCAATAGATTTCCCATCATGATCGAAAACCTCATACGTTACTACATCAGGATGGTAAACAGGAAGATCTGTTCTCTTTTTGAAAGTCAGTCCGTAGAATTTTTCAGCGGCAAAGAAAACTCCTTTTTCAAGAACGGTTGTAATTTCAAAATAAGGTTTTATTTCACTTTCATCAAGATCAAACTTAGCTTTTCTTACCTGTTCAGCATAGAAATTCCAGTCCCATGGCTCTACTTTGAAGCCTCCTTTTTGCTGGTCGATAAGATCCTGGATATCTTTTGCTTCACGTCTTGCAGTTTCCACTGCCGGAGTAGCAATCTGGTTCATTAGTTTGGTAGCAGCTTCAGGTGTTTTTGCCATCTGATCCTGAAGTTTCCACTCAGCGAAGTTTTTCTTTCCTAAGATCTGCGCTTTCTTCAATCTCAGTTTGGCAAGTTGTTCTATCGTTGATCTTGTATCATTAGCATCACCTTTTTCAGCTCTTGTCCACGAAGCTTTGAATAGCTTTTCTCTGGTAGCTCTGTTTTTTAAATTTTGTAAAAGAGGCTGCTGTGTGGTATTTTGTAAAGCCAGAAGATATTTTCCCGGTTGACCTGCTGTTTTGGCATCAGCTGCTGCTGCAGCAATTTCATCAGCAGAAAGTCCATCCAGTTCTTTTGCATCAGAAAAGAAAACTCCACCCTGCTTTCTTGCTTCCAGTAATTTATTGGAATATTGGGTAGAAAGTGAAGCCAGTTCCTGGTTGAGCTGCTTTAATTTTTCTTTATCCGCTGCAGAAAGATTAGCACCTGCAATTTCAAAGTTCTGCTTATAATATTGTACCAGTCTTTTGCTTTCGGAATCAAGACCATCTTCTTTGATGGATTGTATTCTTTTATAAAGATTTTCATTCAGGTACAGTTTGTCAGAATGTGCGGCAAAAATAGGAGCATATTCTTCATCTAAAGCCTGTAATGTAGGATTCGTATTAGCACTGGTAAGATTTGAAAATACAATTTGTGCTCTTCTCAGTACTTCACCGCTTTTTTCCAATGCAACGATGGTATTTTCAAAAGTAGGGGCAGCCGGATTATTGGCAATTTTTATAATTTCAGCTTCGTGTTGCTTTAAACCGTAGTTAAAAGCAGGTTTGAAGTGCTCATTTTTAATTTTGTCAAACTCCGGAGCTTCGTACTGAAGCTTGCTCTTCTTCATAAAAGGATTTGAAGATAAAGAGGGATCAGGTGCTGGAAGCTCCTGTTGAATATCGGTCTGTTTCATTGTAGTACAAGATTGATTGAACGCCAAGGCAGAAATTAATAATACCGATGAAATATTCTTCATAAATATAGTTGTTATTAAAGCATAAAGATATTAAAAACTTGCATCATAGAATGTATTTTGGCAAACGTATTTCTTTAAGCCATTTTGCGGGTATTCTACAATGAATCAGTTAACTAGCTGAAGACCTGAAAAGTCTTTCCAAATAATCTCTCTTGCAGACCATTACAGTATTTTCAAATGTAATGTAATATTTTTTATAAATTAGTTGTTATTTAAATAAAGAAATCAACAAAAAATTAACAAAAGGAATAAGCATGAAAACAAGGACTTTATTTATTTTTTCAGCCTTAGTGGCTTTAGCCTCATGTAATGATAAACATGAGAACAGAAACAGAGACAGAGAAGAAGACAGGGGTAATTGGGTAGAGAAGGTAGTGAGTAAGGAAAGCGGCCCGATACAGCATAAAGAATTTAATGGTGATTTTGATGAAATTCAGGTTTCACAGGCCATTGAAGCAGAGGTTATAAAATCTGAAACAGAAAGAGTAGAAATCTCAGCACCTCAAGGTATCATTGATGAAATTCTTGTAGATAACGATGGGGGAAAATTACATATTCATTATAAGCCGGGGATCAGAGTGATGAATATCAGCAAAGTAACAGCGAAGATCTATGCAAAAGACTTTAAGAAACTCCTTGCCGATTCAGCAGCGAGAATTGTTGTAAAAGATAAATTTACTCAGGAGAAAGCTGAGATCGAAGCATCAAGTGCAGGAAGTGTTTCCGGAGATCTCGAAGCTAATGATATGGATATCAATGTAAGCAGCAGCAGTAGTTTTGATGGAAAAATATGGGCGGTAAACCTTGATGTTGAATCTTCATCAGGATCAACCCTGGATCTTTCAGGAAAAGCAAAAAAAGTAGAGATAAGTGCTTCTTCGGGAAGCAGTGTTTCAGCTAAAAATGTTATTGCTGAGGATGTAGAAGCAGATGCTTCCAGCGGAGCAAGTGTTCACATAAGTGCTGTTTCCAGTGTGAAAGCAGGTGCTTCATCCGGTGGAAGTGTGGATATCTCGAAAAAAGGTGAGCTTAAGAATGTGATAAAAGAAGAAAGCAGCGGAGGAAGCGTAAACATCCAGTAAATTAATCCTGAGATTCTTCCTCATCTTCTTCATCAACTGATGAGGATCCTTCCCAGTTTTTATTATCGAAATTAAGATTATCATAAGCCAATAAATCCTCCTCTCGCTGGAGGATTTCTTTTGTGGTAAACAGAGTAATATCTTCATCATTTTCCTTCATTTTTGCCAGCTTCCTGATTGACGCTTTATCAATAGCCATAAATCTTTGGCCAAGACGTCTTGCGGCATATTTTCTCATTCCGGTTTCATGAAGTACATCTACAGCCATATCTACTGCTGTTCCCAGTGTTTCACGGTAGATGTGATTGACCCCGCTGTTCAGATAATCATAAGCATCAATTCTGTTTTTTGCTCTTACAAAAATTTTCACATTGGGATAATGTTCACGGACAAGTTCTGCAATAAATTTATTATCATCCGGATCATCCAGGCATAAAACCAGAATTTCAGCATCTTCAATTCCTGCAGCTCTTAAAATAGGAATCCTGGTAGCGTCCCCATAATATACTTTAAAACCATAGCTTCTGAGCAGTTTCACACGGTCGGAATCCCGGTCCAAAACCGTAGCGGATATTTTATTGGCTTTTAAAAGACGTCCTACAGTACTTCCAAAATGCCCAAAACCTACAATAATAATTTTCTTTTGAGCAACATCGCTATCGAGAATATTATAATCATGATCTGTCTCGGGAATTTCTTTAATGAATTTTGGAGTAATCAGTCTGTCGTTGATGATAAGCAGGATAGGAGTAATACACATCGTAATTGCTGTTACCGCCATCATTTGGGCATTCATCTCCGGGCCTAAAAGATAAAGATCCGAGGCATAATTAAGCAGTACAAATGCAAATTCCCCGACCTGAGAAAGAGCAAATGCATAAAAAAGACTTTGGGGAGTGTCTATCCTGAAAAATTTTCCAATGGTATATAAAACCACAAACTTTACGGCCAGCACAGCAAAAACAGTACTGAAGATAAATAAGGGATCTTTCTGAATAATATTAAAATTAATGGTTGATCCTACGCTGACGAAAAAGACAGCCAGTAAAAGCCCTTTGAACGGATCAATCTGCGCTTCCAGCTCATGGCGGAATTCACTGTTGGCAAGCATTACTCCTGCCAGGAAAGCACCCAAAGCAGGTGAAAGGCCAATCACCACCATTAGCTCTGATACACCAATAACAAGAAATAACGAAGAAGCAGTCAGGAGTTCTGTCATTCCCGATTTTGAAACATAACGCAGGAAAGGGACAAAGACATATCTGCCCAGCAGAATAAGCAATGCAACTCCAAAAATTACAGTTCCGGCCTGAAGCCATTCCGGAAGTTTTTGAATCAGAATCTGGATTTCATTATCGTGATGTTTGGCTTTATAATTGGCTAGAATAGGCAATATTGCTAAAATAGGAATCACTGAAATATCCTGAAACAGAAGGGTAGAAAATGAAGCTTCTCCGGCGGTAGTTTTGAGATTGTTTTTTTCCTGTAAAGTCTGCAGAACAATGGCAGTAGAAGATAATGCAAAACACATGGCAATGGCAATCGCTTTGTCTACTCTCCAGCCTACGCTTGTGAATACCAGGAAAAGCAGAAGAATGGTAAGAGCCATCTGAGATAGTCCAAGACCCATTATTTTCTTTCTCATTTCCCAGAACTTCCGGGGCTCCAGTTCTAATCCTACCAAAAATAAAAGCATGATAACGCCAAATTCGCTGGCATGCATAATATCATTGACATTGTTTCCTGTAAGTTTAAGGACATAAGGCCCTATGAGGATTCCTCCCAGAATATAACCGATTACAGAACTCAACCCTAATTTCCTTGCCAATGGAACCATGATAATGGCTACACCGAGGAAAATTAATGTGTTCATCGCTAAGCTGGATTCCATATGCTATTGATTGAGTAGTTCTGTGAATTCTTTTTTATGTAAAATAATTTCTTTTTTAGAGAGCTTGTTAGCTTCGTATACAATTTTAATATGCTTAATATCTGCTTTGAAAACCCTTAATGAAACAATAAGCCCGCTGATCAGTTCATCTATGGTATATTGATAGGTTCCTGTTTTACTGAAAGATCTTTCTTTTCCTCCAGTCGTTATCAGGATATAGACTTCTTTGCCTTCCAGGGGATTATGTTCACCTTCTTTCAGCCAGTCTCTGTCAAAAACTTCATCAATCCATAATCTGAGGAGTGGCGGCATGCCGAACCATATCAGGGGAAACTGGAAGATAAAACGCTCATAGTTTTTAAGGCGTTTTCTTTCCCGGAAAGCAGCGATATGAAAGTCGGGGTATTCTTCGTAAAGATCTCTCAGGGTATAATGCTGGTGTCGAACGTAGAAATTGATGAGCTCAACATTCGAATTGGAGTGCTCCAGATAAGGGTGTGCAAATACTACCAGCGTCTTCTTCATAATCCTGTTTTCCGTAAATATAGTGAAAAAATATTGAATAAAAGGTGGTTTTTATGAGGTTTTATTAACTTTTTAACACCTAAATGTCAATTTAATATTAATAAAAGGTAAAGAATCGGTGTTATTTTAGATTTTTAAATAAAAAAATCAGATCATAATGATCTGATTTTATATCAATTTTGAAATGTTAATTTTTACCAACCTCCGGATGCACCGCCTCCTCCAAAACTTCCACCGCCGCCGAAACCTCCAAAGCCGCCGCCACCGCCGCCAGAACTTCCTCCGCCAAAGCCGCCTCCTCCGAAGCTGCCAGGGAATGGGAAGAAACCACCGGGATAATTTCTGCGTCCTCTTCTGGTGATGATCACATCATCATCGTCGTCATTATTTCCACCACGCCCGCCGCCTCTGTTACCAAATAAGATAGCAATGATGATGAAAATAATAAAAGCTATGATAAGAACTTTAAAGGCACTTCCATTGCCGGAAGGAGCCGTAGTAGCTACAGGTTTGAATTTCCCCTCAACAGCTTCCATAATCGCTGAGGTTCCACCGTTGATCCCTTCATACCAAAGTCCCTTCTTAAAATTTGGGGTAACAATATAATCTAAGATCTGTCCGGCTACTGAAGCGGTAAGGTATTGTTCTACAGCACGTCCCTGCTGTATAGACATCGTTCTGTCTTCCGTTGCAATAAGAAAGACAACTCCGTTATCAACTCCTTTTTTTCCGATTTTCCATTTCTCGCCAAACATGGTTGCCAGAAAGTTGACATCTTCTCCTTTGGTGGATCGGATAATCACTACTTCGATTTCTGTTGAGGTAGAATCTGCAAACTTGATCAGTTTATGATTAAGTGCATCTTTTTCCTGCTGAGAAAGCAATCCGGCTTCATCAAAAACAGGATAAAGCACTGCAGGTTTTTCGGGAATGGTGTATTGTGCTGATACAAAAGTGTAAAAGCAGAGTAGTAAAAATGAAAATACTATTTTAAGAGAACGTAATTTCATTTGGGAGTTGGTTTGGGTTTTCTCCTTCTACAGGAAAATGTTTTTTGAGTTCAAGTCCTGTTTCCAGGATGGCACTTTTCAGGGCCTGATAATAATTTCCTTTGGCAAATTCGGCGGTGATATAATCGTGAAGATGATCCCAGTAAGATTGTTTTACTTTTTCATGAATGCCGATATCTCCAATGATGGTAAGATATTTCTGTTCAAAGTTAACATGGAAAAGCACGGCATTTCTGTCTGCAGTTTTATCCATAGCCAGTTTTTTGAAAACTTCAAATGCTGTCTTGGCATCCCGGTTTTCAGTATTGGAATCAATATGCACTCTGATCTCTCCTGTAGAATGATCTTCCGCAGACTGAATCGCTTCCACAAGGGAAGCGATCTGTTGATTTGTTAGGAAATTACCCATTATTATTTGAATACTTCAGGGGCTTTCTGAGCACCTGCATCAGCTTTGAAATAAGGTTTTTCTTTGAAATTGGTGAAATTCGCCAGAATATTATTCGGGAAAGTCTTGATGGAAGTATTATAATCCTTTGCAGCATCATTATAATAAACAGTTTCAGTTCTGATACTGTTTTCGATCGCAGTGTATTCTCTTTGGAAATTGATATACTGCTGGTCAGCTTTTAAGTTAGGATAAGACTCTACCACGGCCATCAATCTGCTTAATGCACCGGATAATTCTCCCTGTGCTGCCTGGAATTTAGCCAGATCAGCTTCGGTCATATTCGTAGGGTCAATATTGATAGAAGTTGCTTTGGAACGGGCTTCCACAACCTGAGTTAAAGTTTCCTGCTCAAATTTTGAATACGATTTTACAGTTCTTTCCAGGTTAGGAATGAGGTTCGCTCTTTTCTGATATACAGTCTCTACATTAGACCATTTTGCATTCACAGTCTGTTCTTTGTTCACAAAATTGTTATAGCCGCTTTTTCCCCAGAAGAATAAAACAGCAACAATAATAAGGAGGGCGATACCAATGGTTCCTGCACCCAGACATCCTTTATTTTTCATAGTTTATTTTTTTAAATTTTTTGTGCTAACCAAATATACAAATTATGTGCTAATTTTGTAAAAAATTATTTGAATGACAACAATAGTGGTGGCAATGGGAGAGAAAAATGAAATTGGTTTTGAAAACCAGTTGCTTTGGCATCTTCCCAAAGATTTGAAACATTTTAAAGATATTACTTCCGGGCATCCTGTAATCATGGGCAGAAAAACATATGAAAGTATTGGGAAAGCCCTTCCGAACCGTACCAACATTGTTGTGTCAAGAAAGAAAGACTGGTTCGAAGAAGGAATTCTTATCGTAGGAAGCATTAAAGAAGCATTGAAATTTGCTAAAAAAATTGATGAAGAAGTTTTTGTAATTGGTGGTGGAAACATCTACGAGCAGACTATGGATGTTGTGGACAGGCTTGAAGTGACTTTGGTGAAAGCAGATCTTCAGGCTGATACATTCTTTCCTAAAATAGATCCGAAAATCTGGAAAATGACCAACGAAATCTGCCATGAGAAAGATGAAAAGAATGGCTATGATTTCTGTTTCCAGACGTTTGAAAAAATCAAAAACGAAGCGTAGAACCAATAGTCAATTTTTGTTTCGCAAAGTAAATTGTGAATTTCTTGCAGTTCCAAAGTTAATAAGCGTAGCGAATTGACCATTCACCATTGACTTTTTGAACTTTAAGCCTTAAATTTATTATCTTTGCACTTCTAAAATTTAATAATGAATAAATACATAAAAATTGCAGTAGCAGCAGTCCTTATTTTACTGGGACTTTATATGATGTTCTTCACGAGAAATCTTGGGTGGGGTATTGTTGTTTTCCTATTGGCTGCATTTCCAATCTTACTATTCTTTAAAAACGAATATATCTTGTTGGCATTCTGGCAATTGAGAAAACAAAATATGGAGAAAGCCGGAGAATGGTTATCCAAAATAACAGATTATAAAGGACAGCTTCATAAGACTCAATACGGATATTTCCATTATTTATCAGGATTGACACAAGCTCAGGATCATCCTGCAAAAGTAGAACCTTTCATGAAAAAAGCATTGGAATATGGTTTGAATATGAAACACGACAGAGCAATGGCTACTTTAAATCTTGCAGCAGCCGCTATTTCTAAAGGAAGAAAACAGGAAGGGCAGAAATTGCTGGAAGAAGCAAAAAGACTGGACAGTGCAGGAATGATGACTGATCAGATCAAAATGATGAAAGATCAGTTGAAAATGCCAACCATGCAGAAGCATATGCATAACCCGAATATGAGAAACAGAGGAAAATTCTTCTAGTCAACCTAACATATACTATAAAAGTCCTGAATTTTCAGGACTTTTTTGTTTTTTAATATTGGATTTAAATGGGTTTAAATTACATTTCCGAATTATTATGGTCGTAGCCATAAAATTTAGGCATCTGCCAATGATATTTTACAGCAAGTGTCCGTATGGCAACAATAAGGAGAATGGTGAGAATCTGTACAAAAGTATAGGAAAGTACAGAATATTTGGTCATTAACAGAAATACTGCTCCTCCCACAATACAGGCCGTAGCATAAATTTCCTTTCTGAAAATCAAAGGAATCCTGTTGAGTAATATATCTCTGATAATACCACCGAAACAACCCGTAATCGTTCCCAATGCAATACAGATCATGGGATGGATTCCTGCATTCAAACCTTTTTGTACACCAATTATGGTAAATAATCCGAGCCCGAAGCTGTCGAAGATAAATAAAGTTACTTTAAAGTTTTTTTCAAGAGATTTGAAAATCATTGAAAAAATACTGGTCACCAGAATCAGGGTACACATCAGAATATCATGCATCCAGAAAACAGGGATGTCAAGCAGCAGGTCTCTTACAGTTCCTCCTCCTACAGAAGTTACAAATGCAATAATAAGCACCCCGAACGGATCAAGCCGTTTCTGCATCGCTGCAAAACTTCCCGACATGGAAAAGGCAATGGTCCCAAGGACTTCTATTGCAAAATTGAACTGTTCGTGCATATATAATTATAAATGATTGTTGATAAATGATAATTGATGAATGATTTCTGCTTAAGCAAATTCTTGGCCATTATATCAATTATCATTTATCGCTCATCAATTATATTTTTTTACCGCTCCACTCTCACGGATTCAGGAACCAGTAGTTCGTATTCACCTCCATGGTTAAGGATTTCTCTTACAATACTGCTGCTGATGAAAGATTTTCCGGAAGAAGTCAGTAAGAATACTGTTTCCAGTTTTTTGTGGGCTAAAGTTCTGTTGGTATGGGCAATTGCTTTTTCAAACTCGAAATCAGCCGGATTCCTCAGTCCTCTGATGATGTATTGTGCGTTTTTTTCAAAACAGTAATCAACGGTTAGCCCTTCAAAATAATCTACTTCCACATTGGGGAATTCTGCAACAGAATTCTGGATAAATTCCATTCTTTTTTCAAGAGGGAACATATATTTTTTCTGAGAGTTTTGCCCGATAGCGATAATTAATTTATCAAATAGCGGTGCCGCTCTTTCTATAATATCGTAATGTCCTAGTGTAATCGGATCAAAAGACCCTGGGAAAACAGCAATTTTCATGTTGTACGAGTTATGATTTTGAGTCGTGAATAACAGGTGAAGTTTTAAGTTGATTTTACTTCTGACCTGTCATTTCTAATCTTTGATTATTTATTAAGTGCTTTTTCTACTTCATTTCCACACAGATCCATAATGGAAATTCCATAATGTTTTGCCTGTTGAGGAAGAATACTTGCAGGAGAGAATCCAGGGTTCGTATTCATTTCCAACATATAAGGAATTCCGTTCATCAGAATGTATTCACTTCTTGAAAAACCACTCATTCCTAAAGAATTATAAGCTCTTTTCGCAATTTCTTCCACTCTTTTTGTGGTTTCTTCATCAATTCTTGCAGGTGTAATTTCTTCTGAAGCTCCTTCGTATTTTGCTTCATAATCGAAAAACTCATTGGTAGGAACAATTTCTGTAATTCCTAATACAATGGTTTCGCCTTTAAAATCAATAACTCCTACGGAAACTTCCATACCGTCAAGGAAGCTCTCTATCAGGATTTCATTATCTTCTTTGAATGCAATTTCAGTAGCAGCAATCAGTTCAGATTTTTCTTTTACTTTGGAAATTCCCAGTGAAGATCCGGATTGGTTAGGTTTTACAAATAATGGAAGGTTGAGTTCTGATACAATTTCGTCCACATTGATGTCTTCACCTTTTCTTAAATAAATACTTTTAGCAGATGGAATTCCGTATTTTGACAATACGGCAAGAGTATCTTTTTTATTGAAAGTAAGGGCACTCTGGTAAAAATCACAACCTGTATATTTTTGACCGATGGCATCCCAGTATGCCTGAAGGATTCCGTTCTCTCCGGGAGTTCCGTGGATGATATTGAAACAAACATCAAATTTTAAAGTTTCTCCATTATCTAAAGCCACAGAAAAATCTCCTCTGTTGATGGCATATTTTGTATCATTTTCACCTAAAAAATACCATTCATCTTTAAGGACTACTACTTTATATACGTCATAGAGATTTCTGTCTAAAGAATCATAAATTAATTGTCCGCTTTTTAAAGAAACAACATATTCATCAGAATAGCCTCCCATTACTACGGCAACACTTTTTTTATTCATAACCATATAGTATCAATTAAGGCAAATTTAATCATTTTATGTAATGCAATACGGGAAATCGGCAAATTTTAAAATCAAAAATGAATTGTGTTAAATAAAAAGTCCATTCTAAAATTATTAGCTATATTTGCGGTTATAATTAAAGTATTTTTAAGTATGCTTAAATCACTTTTCAATTGGAAAGTTTTACTGAATTTAGTAGTAGCCATCGGTGTTTTCGTTGGGCTGGTATGGCTCACATTTCGCTGGTTGGAGTACCATACTAACCACGGTCAGGAAATTCCTGTTCCCAATATTGTAAATAAATCGGTACATGATGCCGTTAAAATATTAGATGATACAGGGCTGGAATATGAAGTAGACAGTGCCAATTACGACCCGAAATACAGACCATTCCAGGTATTGCAGGTATATCCTGCACCAGGTTCCCGTGTAAAAGACGGAAGAACCGTAACGCTTAAAGTAAATCCGAGAACATGGGCTCCTATTGCGGTGCCGAATGTAATTAATAAATATTCCGGACTGGCCTTCCAGAGATTGGATCAGGTAGGACTTAAAATCGGTGATACAATTTATGAGCCTAGTATTCAGAAAGATGCTCTTTTAAGAATATTATATAAAGGTAATGCTGTGAACCCAGGTACCCGTTTGCCAAGATTCTCTACGATTGATGTTGTGGTAGGTTCCGGGCCGATGAGAAATATCTCTATTCCGAATGTTGTGGGACTTACAGTAAAAGAAGCAAGAGCTGTAATTACCAAGAGTATGTTTGAGGTAGGGCTGGTAGAACACGAAGATGGAAGTAAAGATGAATCTGATATTATTTATTATCAGGATCCTGCTTCCGGAGATGTTCGTGATCAGGGAATGCAGATTGACCTTTGGGCGAGTAAGAAAACTCCCGCAGAATTAAGAGCAAAAGTAGAGCAGTTGAATTCTATCTATCGTATGAAAGTGGATACTTCACTTCCTCCGGTACGATATGAAGAAGTGCACAATGAGCCAAGTTATGAAGCTCCCGTAGTACCAACTCCGGCTCCAAGAAGGGAGACACCAAAACCTGAAGTACCGAAAACTGAGACTCCAAAGCCTCAGACAACAACTTCTAAACCTGCAGGTCAAAGTACAGAGAAGCCTAAAACTTCTACCACTACTCCTGCGACAGGAAGTACAGCTAAACCAGCTGCTTCAACAACAACACAGCAGCCTGCGCAAAAGCCGAAAGCTAAGAAGGTTGTCGTAGAATAAAATCAGATTAATATCAAAAATACAGGCTTCAACTGCAAAATGTTGAAGCCTTTTGTGTAAAAAAATAAAACAATGTCAGAAGATAACGAAGATTTTTTAGATGAAGAATTATTAGATTCCAACAGTATTGAAAATATCGATATTGACGAGGAAAATAAGGGTTTGTATGAACATCTTAATATCACTGTTGACAGCAAGCAGGAACCCTTAAGAATAGATAAGTTCCTATTAATATACAGACAGAATTCTTCAAGAAATAAAATTTCACAGACCTGCAGAGCCGGAAATGTGATAGTGAATGGAACTGCAGTAAAGCAGAATTACCGTGTAAAACCGGGAGATCAGATTTCAGTGTTGCTTACCCATCCTCCAAGAGAGAATGTTATTATTCCACAAGATATTCCTGTGAACATCGTTTATGAAGATGATGATCTTGTAGTAGTGGATAAGGAAGCGGGAATGGTGGTACATCCAGGGTTTGGAAACTGGGATGGAACATTGGTAAATGCTCTGGCTTTTCATTTTGAAAAGAACGGTGAAAAATCTGATCTTGACCGAGTAGGGCTTGTCCACAGAATTGATAAAGATACATCAGGGCTATTGGTGATTGCCAAGAATGAATATGCATTGAGTTTTCTTGCAAAGCAATTCTTTAACCGAACTACAAAGAGACTCTACTGGGCTTTTGTGTGGGGCAATATGCAGGACGAAGAAGGTACCATCAGAGGGCATATCGGAAGGCATCCTAAAAACAGAATGCAGATGTCTGTTTATGAAGATGGCAGCCAGGGTAAACATGCAGTAACCCATTATAAAGTTCTTGAAAGATTCAAATATATGACGTGGGTGGAATGTAAACTGGAGACGGGAAGAACCCATCAGATTAGAGCGCATTTCAGACATATCGGTCATACTTTGTTTAATGATGAAAGATATGAAGGACATACGCCTTTAAGAGGGGTAAATCTTCCAAAATACAAGCAGTTTATTAAAAATGTTTTTGAAATTTTGCCAAGACATGCCCTTCATGCACATACCCTAGGATTTATACACCCAACAACAAAAAAGGAATTATATTTTGAGAGCCCAATGCCCAAAGATATGGCGGATGCTGTAAAAAAATGGAGAAATTATTTAGAAAACTAAAAATATATTGAGATTTTTTTTATATTTGTTGAATTGAAATCAAGATTTGTTATGAGAAAACTATATGCTATCGTATGTTTAGCTCTTTTGTCAAATGCATACAAAGCACAAGAATCACTACCATACTATCAGCAATATCTTTTGGATGGTGAGTTCCTGTTCAACCCAGCTCAATACGGAAAAACAGATTACGTACAGCTCAACGCCAATTATCAACAACAATTTTCAAAATTCAGTAATTCTCCGAATGTTCAGTCAATCGGGATTAATGCGAATATCTTTGATAGAGTAGGTGCTGGTATTTCCGTGTTCAGAGACAGTAACGGACCGATCTCTGCGGGTGGTATCACGGCTGGTGCTTCATATTTTATTCCGCTAAGTAGTGAAGGAGACAGAAAAGACCAGTTCTCTTTCGGTACAAGTGTTAACTTCTATAACATGAATTTTGATTATTCAAAAATCAATACTGAAGAAGGTGGTGACCCATTATTGAGAGGTGAAGAAAGTAACATCTTTATGGTGTATGCAAACTTCGGTTTGGCAGCTACCTACAGAGGTTTATTCGGGGGTGTTTCCGTAAATGATATCGCATTAAGTAATGATGCTTCTATCGTAAACAACTACGAGCCTTCTCCAATTAAATTCTTCTTAAACTTAGGATACAACTGGAACATTGCTGATAATATTACATTGGCACCTTCAGCATTAATCAACCTTAATACAAATTCAACGAGAATGATAGACTGGAACCTAATGGCTACATTCTCTAATGATATTAACGCATTCTCTTTCGGGGTAAGCTACAGAACGGTTCAGAACAGATTTGATAATCAGAACCTGAGTATCTCTCCAATTGTAAAAGTAAGATTCAACAAATTCATGATTGGAGCTACTTATAACCTTGGATTATCTGATATCCAGAGCTATGGTGGAAACAGCTTCATGATTGGTCTGGGGTATAACTTCGACAACTTTATTAATGCTAGAGGATTTAGATATTAATTAATTTAATTTAAATAAATTTGAGCTCTGAAATTTTTCAGGGCTTTTTTTATGATTTATATTCACATTCCATTCTGTAAACAAAAATGCAGTTACTGTAACTTTCATTTTTCAACATCCCTGAATTTCAAGGATGAAATGCTTCGCGCCATGAAAACTGAAATACTATTGAGAAAAGATGAGTTACAGAATAAAAATCTCAAATCTCTGTATTTTGGAGGCGGAACTCCTTCTATTCTTTCGGTAGATGAGATCAGTTCTTTAATAGATGAAATTTTGCAGCATTTCAGTTTTGAAAATGATATTGAAGTCACTTTGGAAGCCAATCCTGATGATCTGGACAAAAATTTCCTGAAACAGCTGGCAGGAACACCAGTGAACAGACTGTCCATTGGTACTCAAAGCTTTTTTGAAGAAGATCTGAAGTTGATGAACAGAGCTCACAGTGCCTCCGAGGCGGAAAGCTCTATCAAACGTGCACAGGACTTCGGTTTTGAAAATCTAAGTATTGATCTGATCTATGGTTCACCCACTTCCAATCTTGAGATCTGGAAAGAAAATCTGAATAAAACCATCGCTCTGGAAGTTCCGCATATTTCATCTTATGCATTGACAGTAGAACCCAAAACGGCTTTGGAAAACTGGATCTCAAAAGGAAAAGTAAAAAGTCCTAAAGAAGAAGAACAAAACAAAGAATTCTATTATTTATCCGACTTTTTAAAAGACAACGGTTTTGAGCATTATGAAGTTTCCAATTTTGCTAAACCTGGCTTTTACTCCCGCCACAATTCTGCCTATTGGAAGTATCAGGAATATCTTGGGATAGGGCCATCAGCACATTCGTATAACGGATTCGATGTCCGAAGCTGGAATGTAGCTAATAATCAGCAATACATTAAAAAACTAAATGATAAATTGCTGGCTAAAGAGGAAGAAATCCTTTCCAAGGAAGATCAGTTTAATGAAATGATTATGATTGGCTTGCGGACCATTTGGGGCGTTGATCTGCAAAGTTTACAAAACAAATTTTCAGAGAGAATGCTGGAACATTTTCAGGGAGAAATAAAACCGAAAATAGAAGAAGGTATTTTAATTATTGAAAATGATCATTTGAAAATTCCTGAAAAGCATTGGTTTATGGCAGACGGAATTGCTTCGGATTTATTTATTGTATAGCATTTTGATGTATATGATATACCATAAATTCACTATTTTTGTATAAAATTTCAGCTCATTTGAAAACTAAAAAACAAGATTATTCACATCTTTCACCAGGCCAGCCTATCGGAATTTTTGATAGTGGAGTGGGAGGTCTTACCGTTGCCAAAGAAATTAAAAGACTTCTGCCTCACGAAGACCTTATTTACTTTGGAGATACAAAGCACCTTCCTTACGGAGAAAAATCCAAGGAAGCAATTATTGAATATTCTACAAAGATCACCAATTTTCTGCTGGAGCAGAATTGTAAAGCTATTGTAATTGCCTGTAATACGGCAACAGCTAATGCTTTAAATGAAGTGATGCAGTCTGTTGCGGGAAAAGTACCTGTCATAGACGTTATTAATCCTGTTGCTGAAAAAGTATCTTATGAAATTCACAATAATGTAGGCGTTATTGCTACCAAAGCAACCGTGAATTCCGGGTTATATAAAAAGAGCATCAGAAAGCACAATAAGTGGATCAAAGTGGATGAACTGGCAACACCATTACTGGTTCCTGCCATTGAAGAAGGATTTAAAAACCATCCGATTACCCATGCTATTATTTATAATTATTTAAGTAACAGTAAATTAAAAAATATTGAAACTTTGATTCTGGGCTGTACCCATTATCCTCTTTTAATAGATGAAATCAAGCAATATTACGGAAACAGGGTCCGTGTAATAGATTCTCCGAATATTGTTGCCAATCATTTAAAAATCATCCTGGATAAGTACAACCTTTTAAATGATAACAATCACCAGCCGAATTATCATTTCTACCTTTCAGATCTTACCAAGAATTTTGAAAAGATCTCCAAGAAGTTCTTCGGAAAAACAATTGATTTAGAATTGAAAGTATTATAAATAAAGAGTCTGCCTCACATCGAAGCAGACTTTTTTATTAGTGTCCTTTGTGAAAGAGATTGTGAAATTTGTGTTTATGTTACGCCTCCACAATTACTTTTTCAGCATTCAGCCTCTTCTTGGGATTAAACTTTGGCTGATTGGCATCTGCTTCATCTCTTTTCCCGATAGCTACGGCAAATAAGGTTTCATAGTTTTCATTATTCAGAACAGCATCATAACCATCAGGTTCAATTCCTTCCATTGGAGTGGAATCTATTCCCATCGCTGCACAGGCAGACAAAAGTACGCCTAGAGATAAATATACCTGATGCCCGAGCCATGATTTTATAGCATCTTCTCCCTTTGGTTTTACCATAGTACGGTAATAATTAACAGCGCCTTCCGGTAGATTTTCTTCAATTTGTTTTTCAAAGTTTTCAATGTTTTTGATCACCTGAAAAACAATAACATGACTACTATCCAGTACTTTTTCTTTATTAAAATAAGATTTTTCACCCAATTGCTTTTTTATTTCATTATCATTTACGAAAATAAAATTCCATGGCTGGCTGTTAATAGATGACGGGCTTAAATTTAAAATCTCCTGAAGCGCTGCAATTTGTTCTTCACTGATTTTTCCCTGTGGATTATACTTTTTTACAGTATATCTGTTTTTCATTTTGTCTAAAAAGTTCATAATTTTATACTATCATTTTTATAGTTACAAAAGTAATTTAAGTTTATTAACTTTGCAATAACGGTAAAAAATGATAGTATAAAATGTATACAATAGATAATAAATCCTATCCCTGCTGTACCAGCGTTACGATGAAATTTATCGGAGGGAAATGGAAAGCAGTAATTTTACACCACCTCATTGGAGGAGCTAAGCGTTATAATGAAATAAGAAAATCCATTCCTACCATCACGGAAAGAACATTGAGTTTACAGCTAAAGCAATTGGAGGAAGACGGAATTGTTGACAGAAAAGTTTTTACAGAAAAACCTCCTTTAGTGGTAGAATATGAATTAACGGACTTTGGAAAGACGCTTTTACCTGTTTTGGAAGCTATAACAAAATGGGGAGAAGAATCTCCGGTCATTTCAAAAAAAATAATCAGGAATTAAAGTTCCTGATTATCTTCTTTATTGGGTTCAAAAAAACTGAAACTTACGTTTCCGTATTTTCTGGTATCTATTAAATTGGGATGGTCGAGCTTCATACGGCTTTGGTGCTCTACAATCAGAACGCCGTTTTCCTTCAGGTATTTATTGTTTAAAACCAGAGAAATCAGCTCATAATATTTTTTCTCTTCCATTTCAAAGGGAGCATCAGAGAAAACAATTTCAAAAGATTTATTATTTCTGAATTTTTTAAGCCAGTCAAAGACATCCCCTCTCTGTACATTGATCTGAAGGGCCATATCTAGCTCAGAGGCAGTGGAGTTGATAAATGCGGTGTGTTTTGGATTCAGCTCTACAGAAGTAACATTCTGACAGCCTCGTGAAGCAAATTCAAAGGTAATAGAACCAATTCCTGCAAAAAGATCAAGCACAGAAATCGACTGCATATCATATTTGTTTTCCAGAATGCTGAATAATGCCTCTTTCGCAAAATCGGTGGTAGGTCTTACTTCAAAGTTTTTTGGAGCGGCAATTTTCTTGGCTTTCCATTTGCCTGATATTATTCTGAACATATTTTTCTTAGGGTTTAGGTAATAGATTATAGGTGGCTGGTAATTATGTCCGGGAACTGATCCCTAATACCTGCGGCCTGTAACCTAGTTGAGTATAAAATTCTTATTGGGAATATTGTCAAAGACAATTTTCAGATTTTTAACAAATTTCTGAAGTTCGGAAATAAACGTTTCATTTTCCGTAGTTTCTCCGTAAGCATAAAAGCTGGTTTCATTGATTCCGAAACCTATCTTACTTAGTGTAAACATAACGAAATAAAGGAAATCTACTTCGGAGTTGACATCCAGGTTATTATAAAGAATGATTTTCTTATTATCAATTGCAAAAAACTCACATTGGTTGTGATAAAGATTGATGTGAATTTCCTTATTGGTTTTATTATTGATCGCACTTAGAAACTTTTCTCCGGAGAAATTAAAATGAACTGGTACTGCCAGCTCTTTTATTTTCTTATAATAGTTTTTTGGGAAAGTATAATAAAACTGAATATTGAATTTTTTATTGATAGAAAGCATCAGCTCTTCCTTTTCTCTGTCAGTTGGAGCGTTGAAAGCAATCAGATCAAAACCTGCATCATGCTCAGAAAAACCTTCCGGCATCAGGGTAAAGTGGTTAAATGCTGAAATCACATGGATTTCGTCATAGCGCTGCTTTAAAAGAACTTCATCCAGCTTTTGATCAATAAGATTGGCTGGTGTCTCTTCAGTAACGAAATAAGACTTTTCCTCCAGAATGTTTTTGTTTTTAACAATCTGGCAGATCAATCCGTCTTTGGTAAAAAGTAAATTAAGTACGTTCATATTTCAATTCCTGCAAATTTAGTGAAATTCTACCATTACCGCACCCGATTGATGGTGAAGTATTTCCTTATTATAAAAATCAATATTTACCTGGCTTTCCAGCACATCCCGAACCATCCTCTGTAAAGTCCCATCACCAATGCCATGAACAATTTCCAGTCTCTTCAGGTTGTTCTTCCTGCAAAACTCAATCACTTCAATCAGTTTTTCCTTCTGTATAAACAATCTTTCAAAGCTGTCATAGTCATTGGGATTCTTTACCAAATTATGAAAATGCAGATCTAAAACCAAATGATTTTTCTGGTGTTTCTTAGAAATAATTTTTTTAGGCTCTGCCTTTCTGACGATTCTGATATTTTCATAGAGATCCGAATCTTTAGGAACCAGTTTTTCTTTAGGATATTGATGGGTAAAGCCATATTCATCTTTAAAAACGACAATATTTCCCTTCACGGATGTAATTACTCCGCTTAAATCTTCATCTACTACCGAAATCTTATCGCCGATCTTCATAATTTTAAGACTTGTCTAATCCAATATTTCTGCAAAGGTAAAAACTAAAACGGATAGAAGACAAACTTCTTTACCCTCAAACACTCATACTCCCTAGCACTTTCACTCATCATACTCTCGGTCCCAGTTCAATCACTTCCAGATCTTTGATTTCCTCACCGTCCACCACAAAGCGCATCATCGTTCTCACTTTATGCCAACCCTGTTTTCCGCAGGCGCCGGGATTCAGATGAAGCAGACCGTTTTTCTCGTCATACATAGCTTTCAAAATATGAGAGTGCCCTGAAATAAATAATTTCGGAGCCTTTTCTGCAATTTCTTTTTTAGTAAGTGGAGTATATTTTCCCGGATATCCTCCAATGTGAATCATCAGAACTTCCAGTTTTTCACAAAAAAATCGGTTCACCTCCGGAAATTCAGCCTGAATTTTGGCATTATCAATATTTCCGTAAACGCCCTTCAGAGGTTTTATTTTTTCAAGCTGTTCAATAACATCCAGGCTTCCGAAATCTCCGCAATGCCATACTTCATCGGCCTGAGAAGCATATTCCAGAATTCTGTCATCAATATAAGAATGAGAGTCGGAAAGGAGAAGAACTTTTGTCATGTACTGCCATTTTTAAGAGTGCAAATATAAAGAAGCTTTTATCAATTCATAAGAGATCCTAATCAGTAATATTTTTTGTTTTTCTGATTGAATCCAGTTTCTTTTCAATATCCGCACTGAAAACCTTTTTTAATTTCAGCTGATTTTCCGTAAGCTTTGAAATAACAAAAGTGCCGGTCATATTGGTATTGGAAGGAAAAATTAGAGTAACTGTAGAGTCTGAAGCTTTTTTCCAGTTCCCGATATAGCGGTCTGGTTTTTCATTTTTCTTAGTAACAGGTTCTTCCAGGGTATCATATCTTAAGGTAGATTTAATGAGATTTCCCGTAATTTTTCCGTTTTTCTGAAATCTGATTCCTTCTCTTCTTGCCTCAAAGCCATCCTGTTTTTCATAGGTATAAATATAAGTATCCATTTTATTGAGATTCCAGGTTTGTAAAAGCAGAGGATTGGCAGTTCTGTCCTGGGCTTTGGTACCACTGATAGCGAAAAGAGAAAATATACAGATACAAATAGACTTGTTCATAAATACAATTGATTTATAGTAAAGTTTTAGCACTGCTAAAATTAGCATCGCTTAATATTTAGTAAATTTGGGAAAATTAAAATAAACAATGAAACAGAAACTTTCTTTTTTCATTTTTCTTTTGACCGTAGGATTGGCCAATGCGCAGGTTGAAGAAAAAAAGCTGGATGAACTGATCCAAAATACCCTGAAAACCTTTGATGTACCAGGAATGTCAGTGGGAATTGTAAAAGATGGTAAAGTAACCTATTCTAAAGGCTTTGGAGTACGTTCTCTTACGACTAAGCAGCCTATGGACGATAATACACTAGTGGGAATTGCTTCCAACTCAAAAGGTTTTACTTGTGTGGCATTAGCCATCTTAGCAGATGAGGGAAAACTGAACTGGGATGATAAAGTTTCAAAATATATTCCTGAGTTTCAAATGTACGATCCTTACGTTTCTCAAAATGTTACCATTAAAGATCTTATTACGCACAGAGCAGGATTAGGACTTGGGCAGGGTGATCTTATGTTTTTTCCTGAAGGAGGCAGTATGACTGTGAACGATATTGTTCGTAACGTAAGATATTTAAAGCCAGAAAATCCTTTCAGAACAAAACTGGATTATAACAATATTATGTTTATTGTGGCTGGAGAAGTGATTCACAGAATTTCCGGATTAAGCTGGGCAGAATTTATTGAGCAAAGAATCATGAAGCCGGTAGGAATGACTTCAAGTTTCGGAAGCTACAACAGAGCAAAAGCTACAGCTAATAAAATTGATGCACATGCTCCTGTGGATGGAAAAGCGATTGCTGTTCCTCACGACTGGAACGAAACGGCTAATGCTGCCGGGGGAATCATGAGTAATATCAAAGATATGACCACATGGGCTGAATGTCTGCTCAATAATTTCATCACTAAGGATGGAAAAAAATTAGTTTCCGATAAAAATGCCCAACAATTGTGGAGCTTACAGATCCCTGACAGAGTAGCCGCTAAAAACCCTTATGATACAAGTTTCTATGGATATGGTTTAGGGTGGTTCCTGAGTGATGTTAAAGGACATAAACAGGTACAGCATACTGGTGGATTGATTGGAACTGTTACACAGTTTACGTTAATTCCGGATATGAAACTGGGAATTGTTGTATTGACGAACCAACAATCTGGAGCAGCTTTCAATACCATTACCAATACCGTGAAAGATTCTTATCTTGGGGTAGCAGATAGAAACTGGCTAAAAACCTATGGGGACAGAATGTCTAAAATGGAAGCTGAATTCAATAAGCAGAAGAAAGATGCTTTTGCAACATCAGAAGCATTTAAAAAAGAAAAATCACTTCAGCCAAAAGCAGAACAGTTTACAGGAACTTACAATGATGTTTGGTTTGGTGATGTAGAAATTGCTCAGCAGGGAAATACTTATAGAATTTCATGTAAAAACTCTCCAAGATTAAAAGGCGAATTACTTCCATACTCTAATAATTCTTTTATTATCAAATGGGACGACAGAAGCTATGATGCGGATGCTTATATTATTTTCAGCTACGACGAAAACGGAAAGGCAGAATCTGCAAAATTGAAGGCGATTTCTGATGTAACGGATTTCAGTTTTGATTTTGATGATCTGGATTTGAAGAAGAAATAAAAGCGGAATCACGTAAGATATTTCATAGAGAACGGGCTTGGGTCCGTTCTTTTTTGTTAACCACCCCGTCAAAAAATAAGTTTTTTGCCACCCCTCCGATGGAGGGGAATATGCAGTTGGTAAAGGAATGTTGGTTTATTGTACAAGATTCAGGTCTTGCTGTGACAGGGAAAGTTCTGTGTTAAGATGTTGCTTTTCAAAGAAATTTTTCAATTCAAGAAGTCTTTTCTTAGGATCATAATGGATACTTGAATTCAGTTTTCTCTGACAGAGTGAACATGCTCTTGCGAGGTGATAATCTGTTTCAGTAAGCGTATTGGTTCCATTCATTACACAGTTGGCATTCAGACAATGGCTTATTCCAAACATATGCCCGATCTCATGAGAACTGATCTTTATTAATCTCAGAAAACTCTCATTAAAGTTGGAATCACTTAAATGACCGTTTGCAAATCTATACATTGACGTGACCCCTACACCTTCTTCATAAGAAGCCAGCCCGAAAACATAGTTCCATTCCGGCAGTGGAAAAAGATCTTTCTCTGTAATTCCCATCAGTACTACAGCATCTTTAGGCTTTCTTTTGATCAGAATGCTGTCCAGGACATAACTTGCCAGAATTTGTACCTGTCCTTCCTTTGAAATTCTTTTGATCTTTTCAGGAAATATGGTGTTGGATAAGGGGGGAAGAATCTTTGTTTCCAGCTGGAAATATATTTTTAAATATTCACTGGTGAGGGCTATTTCTCTTTTCTGAAGTTCATCAAATTTTCCGATTGGCTGCAGATAGATGGTATTCTTTCCAGACTCTGGTTTTATCTTTTTTGATTTCTGAAAATCTTCATAGGTCTGGAAATGTTCATCATGATTAGAGCGCCAGCTTCCGGGCTTGGGGGAAGAAAGCTTTATGTCATTCAGTGCAATAGATTCATAGTAGGTTTTCTTCTGTTTCTGACATGAGAAAAGAAGGATTAATAAGGATACATAAAAAAGTACAGAAGTAAAGTTATATTTTCCCCGGCTCATAAAAGAATAACAGTTTCTTTTTAGCACCGTCGAATTCTGACCAGGATTCACAGTCTACTTCAAAACCTGCAACTCCGCAAGTCGGAAAATGGAAAATATCCTCAGAAATAGAATTGGCAAAATTGGAAATTCCATTATTGTGAGAAAAGAATGCAACAGAATTAAGATTGTCATCCAGATCATAAATTACAGATTCAAAGCTTCTTTCCGATGGATTATAAAGTTTTTCATCAGTAGCACAGTTCAGCTGATAGGCCTGATTGAAAATTTTACAGGTATTCAGTGCACGCACCGCGGGGCTGGACACAAAATGATCAATGGAAATATTATTACTTTTCAGGAACCTGGACATGTGCATAGCATCCTCCAAACCTTTGTCTGCCAATGGTCTGTCAAAGTCCTCCGTTTCCTCCGGCCAGTCGCTTTTTGCATGTCTAACGAGGATGAGTTTCTTCATATAATTGTTTTTTGGAAGATTAAAATTATAAAAAAAATAATGGAATAAAACATGATTTATATAAAAAAACTGCGTTATGAATAAAATCAGTAAATTTTACTAAATTTGCAAACTTATGGGACAAATCCTTGCAATAGACTACGGAAAGGCTCGTTGTGGTATCGCTGCAACCGATGATATGCAGATTATAGCCAGTGGACTGGAGACTGTAGAGAACCGTCTTTTAATGGAATTTTTGAAAAAATATTTCAGTGAAAATAAGGTGGATGAAGTAGTAATTGGGCTTCCCATAGATTTGAGAGGAAATATTTCAGAAGTGGAAACCGATATTTTAAAATTCATAGAAGAATTTAAAAAAGAATTTTCGGATATTGCAGTTCACCGTTTTGATGAAAGATTTACTTCCAAAATGGCTTCGTTTTTTATTTCCCAAAGTGGAAAAAACAAGAAAAAGAGGCAGGAAAAAGGACTAATAGATAAAGTAAGTGCAACAATTATATTGCAGAATTTTTTAGAACAAAGATTAAGATGATATTACCGATAAGAGCTTTTGGGGATCCTGTTTTGAGAAAAGTAGGGAAAGATATAGACAAAGACTATCCCGAATTACAGGAACTGATAGATAACATGTTCGAAACCATGTACAGCGCAAATGGCATAGGTCTTGCAGCGCCACAGATTGGTTTGGACATCCGTCTGTTCGTAATAGATGTAACGCCTCTTGCAGAAGATGAGGATTATGAAGATATTAAAGATGAGCTGGCAGAGTTTAAAAAAGTATTCATCAACGCTCAGATTCTCGAAGAATCAGGGGAAGAATGGAAGTTCAATGAGGGCTGTCTTTCTATTCCTGATGTAAGAGAAGATGTAAAAAGAAAAGGAACAATCGTTATTGAATATTATGACGAAAATTTTGTGAAACATACAGAAACTTTTTCCGATATTAGAGCCCGCGTAATTCAGCATGAATATGACCATATTGAAGGAGTTCTTTTTACCGATCACCTTAGTGCTCTGAAGAAGAAACTGGTAAAAGGTAAGCTGACTAAAATATCTCAGGGTGATGTGAACATCGGTTACAAAATGAGATTTCCAAAGTAATTTAAAATAAGGATTAAAAATAATAAAAAGCAAAAAGCTAGTGCTGATTGCAGAATTTACAAAAAATAAAATTATGCTGTTAGAAAAAATAATTTCAATTTCTGGAAAACCAGGACTTTTCAAATTAGTTTCTCAATTAAGAAACGGATTCATCATTGAAGATGTTACCAACAAGAAAAAAGTAAGCATTGGAAACTCAAGCCAGGTAAGTTTATTGGACAATATTGCGATGTTTACATTCGAGAAAGAAGTTCCTTTGTTTGAAGTATTTGAAAATATTGCTAAAAACAACGATTATAAAGAAACGATTTCTCACAAATCGTCTGATGCAGATTTAAAAGAATTCATGTTAACATCTCTTCCTAATTATGATACAGAAAGAGTATATGCTTCTGATATCAAGAAATTAGCTCAGTGGTACAACATCCTTCAAAAAGCAGGATATATTACTCCTGAAAGCTTTGTGAAAGCTGAGCCTGAAACTTTAGAAGGAGAGCCTGCAACAGAAGAAGTAAGCATTGAAAAAGAAGCTAAAAAAGCGGCTCCAAAAGCAGAAAAGCCAGCTGCTCCAAAAGTAAAAGCTACTTCAGCTGCAAAATCAGCTCCTAAGAGTACCCACAGAAAACAAGGATAATTCAGTTCTGAATTAAAAATATAAAGCCTTGTCTGGAATGTCCGGACAAGGCTTTTTGTTTTTTGAGAAAAAAGATAATTGCACGCTAATATTCCAAACCTAACAGGTTTCGAAAACCTGTTAGGTTTAGACCTCTCATCTGTCCTGAATTCTGCACTTCGCAACTTTTACTTCCAACGTTTGTAATGATGCCTGAATAACCCTTACATTTGTATAAGATTGAATTTCCCCTTATTTATGAATACGAAACAAGAGAAACTGGAAGCCTTCGGAAGGTTATTGGATATTATGGATGATTTGCGTGAAAAATGTCCATGGGATCAGAAGCAGACGTTGGAATCCCTTCGTCATCTTACCCTTGAGGAAACCTATGAACTTTCAGATGCTATTTTGCAGAATGATTTACAGGAAATAAAAAAAGAACTGGGCGACGTCCTGCTTCATCTTGTTTTTTATGCTAAAATAGGTTCCGAAAAAGAAAGTTTTGACATTGCTGATGTTATCAATTCCTTGAATGAAAAATTAATTTTCCGCCATCCTCACATCTATGGAGATGTAGAAGTGAAAGATGAAGAAGAAGTGAAGCAGAACTGGGAAAAATTAAAACTAAAAGAAGGAAACAATTCTATTTTGGGAGGAGTTCCTAAAAGCCTGCCGAGTCTGGTAAAAGCCTACCGAATTCAGGATAAAGTGAAGGGAATAGGTTTTGAGTTTCATGATGCAGAAGATGCATGGAAAAAGGTAGATGAAGAGATTCAGGAGTTCCATGCTGAGACTGATCTGGATAAAAAAGAACAGGAGTTGGGTGATGTTTTTTTCTCTTTGATTAACTATGCAAGAATTTCAGGTATTAACCCGGATTCTGCGTTGGAAAGAACCAATCTTAAGTTTATTTCAAGATTTCAAAAGATGGAAGGACTTGCCGAGGAACAGGAGTTGAAACTGGCAGATATGTCTCTGGAAGAAATGGATGTTCTTTGGGAAAAGGCAAAAAAGCTTTTATAATTTCTGATTGGAACAATTAATGCTTCTTACATTCAATTAAAAAAAATAAAAAATAAATATGTTACGTTTTCTTATTTTACCCGCTTTGCTTTTATTGAGCTGTAATCCAAAAGCTCAGAATTCCCCAACTCAAGAAGATGAATTAAAAGTTCAGTTTTCCTTACCTAAAAAATTGAAGGAAGTTTCCGGAATTGCTTTGTCACAGGATAAGAAAACAATCTGGGCGATTGAGGACAGGGGAAATAAAAATGCGATATACGGGCTGAGTGATAAAGGTGATATGCTGGCAAAAATACTGGTAGAAAATGCTGAAAATACAGACTGGGAAGATATTATATCTGATCCTCAGGGAAATATATATATCGGAGATTTTGGGAATAATGATAATAACAGGCAGGATCTGGCGATCTTAAAAACAGATCTGAAAGACAGCAAACAAATTGTTACCAAAGTTGTACAGACTACAAAATTCCATTATCAGGGGCAGACGGAGTTTCCACCTAAAAAATCAAACCTGTTGTACGATTGTGAGGCTTTTGTAGAAATGGACGGAAATTTTTATTTATTCACTAAAAACAGAAGCAAAGGTTTTGACGGAACTTTCCTTGTATTCCAGGTACCTAATAAAGAAGGTGATTTTGAAGCTAAATTAATAGGAACACTGAAACTTCAGGGTGGGTATAATGATGCTGCCATTACTTCAGCCACCATCAACAGTACGAAGGATAAGATTGTACTGCTGACTCATAAAAATGTTCACGTTCTTACCGGATTTACCGCTAATGACTTTAATTCTGCTAAAATTCAGAAAATTCCACTGAATCATAATTCACAAAAAGAAGCTATTGTTTTTCTTGATGATAAAACAGTAATGATTGCCGATGAGAAAGGAAAAAATGAAGGTGGAAATATGTATACTTTTTCTTTAAAGTAAACCTTAAAATAAAAAGAAGAGGTATCACAACTAAATGACGGAGAGTAAAAATCATCTATGAGTGTACAATAAAACTTTATAAAAAGGCCGTTTTCACAATTTGTGAAACGGCCTCTTTTGAATATATGAATGTTATTGAAAGGATTGATGTTTTTTTTGTATTGTTTACTGAGTAAGATAGGAGATACTGATATTCCCTTTTGATAATCTGAAGTCCTGGGTGTATCCACATCTTAGCCTGAATGTCTCTCCGGCAGCAAAGGGCTGGATACCCGTTAACTGATGATATACATATGTTGTTCTTTCTCCGTGTCCTGTTGATACTGCTGAAACTAAGTTTTGAGTATCAGCCTCTTTCTGAAGTTGTGACGTTGCTGTTCCTGCTGTTTCATTAGTTCCGTTAAGGTTTAAGTCATAGGTGAAATAGGTTGCTATATTATAGAATCCGGTCCTGTTTACTGTAAATATCCCGGTGTTTGCATCATAGGAAATAAAATTATTATCTATTTTGTTAACCATATTATAAATGAAATTTTGAGCCAGGTTTTCAAAAGTTCCGGTTACGTGAGTTCCTGTATAGCTGCCGGTAGCTGGTGATATATTACCCTTGTTGCCCACAAAGACTACTTTGAAAAAATTTTGAGATTCTATAGTTCTCCAGGTAGGAGCTGTACCTGGCCCATTGGAACTTAAAAATTCACCGTCTTTACCTGCGGTACCCTGTACATTTTCAGAACCTCCTACGTTCAGTTCTTTTACCACCTGCAGTGAGCCGTTGACGTGCAGTGTTCTCTGTGGAGTAGATGTCTGGACTCCGATTTGTGCATAAGCAAATATTGACATAGCAAATAATGCTACACTTAATAGTTTTCTTTTCATCTTAAAAATGTGTTTTGTTGGGACAAATGTATGGATTATTATAAAACGAAAAAAAATCAACAATAGATGATTAATTTTATTATTGTGGTTTATTTTTATATAATTTGCTTTTTGCGTGTTTTATTTAAATTAATTTGCTGAATTTTTTGAATTAATTTAAATTCATTTTTCTTGTTCTTTATGATTTTTTTTAAATTATAGAAGAATTTCTATGATGATGTAAAAACTATAGTTTTTAGCAAGGATTATTATTGTGATAACAAGTGTTGCTGACTTCTTTACCTAATATAAAGGAACTCAATCTGTAATTTTATTATACAGTAAAAACCACAGAATAAGTCTGTGGTCTTTGAATATATGAATGGTTGAAGTGATTGACGTTTGTCTTGTTTATGGAGTAAGATAAGAGATATGAATATTTCCACCCGATAATCTGAAATCCTGGGTATAACGGCAGCGTATTCTGAAGGTTTCTCCCGTGTTGAAAAAATTAATGGAGGAAAGATTATGATTCAAGCCTGTTGTGCGCTCGCCATGTCCTGTGGATATACCTGCAAGTGTCGTGAGAGTAGGGGAAACTTTTTGGATATAGGAATTGGCCGTTCCTGCAGTTTGTCCTGATGGATTTAAATTAAGATCATAGGTTGCATAAGGAACGATATTGTAAAACCCCGGCTTTACTACCGTGAAAAGCCCTGTGGTAGAATTGTAAGTTAAATAAGCCGTATCGATCTTATTACTCACATTGAAAACATAGGTTTGTGAATAACTTTCATGAGTATTAACCGGTGTAGAATGGGTTCCTGTGTAGCTTCCGCTTGCAGGGCTGATGTTCGTTTTATTTCCCACATACACTACCTTTAAGAAGTTTTCAGACTCTATAGTTTTCCATACCGGCGCAATGCCCTCTCCATTTGACATTAAAACCTCTCCTTTGTTTCCGGAATTTCCTTTTGTTTTGTCGTCCCCACCTACATTCAGATCCTTAACTACCTGAAGTGTACCGTTCACATGCAAAGTATTTTGGGGTGTGGGTGTTTTAATCCCTACTTGTGCACTTAACTGTATGAACATGACAAATAATGCCATATACAATAGCTTTTTTTTCATCATTTGTTGATTTTTTATTGGCACAAATATAAAATGTTTTTTAAATGTCTGTTTTTTAAGGAATTGATAAACATATTGAACTATGTCTGGCTTTGACTTATATAGCTGAAAATATGGCTCTTATTTAAAAGCCATATTTATTTTATCTGTAAAAAATGTGAGTTGAAAATTTGAATTATTAAATTTTATTAAAATTGATTTTTTTTTAATATTTAAATTTAAGTAGTGTAAATTACTGTTAAATAGTGTTTTATGTTTATTCTGTAATTACGGTATACGTTCCCGGAATTAGAATTAATTTCCTTCTTTTCTATGAAACAGGTTAAAATTTCATTCCCACTCCGGCAGAAATTCTTCCACCATCTGAACCATAGAAATAATTCAACCTTGCAGACATCATTTCCACAATACTCAGCCATACTCCTGCGCCGGCAGACTGATGCCATTTTCTGGAATTTTCACTGTCGTTCCATACACGGCCGATATCATATCCGATAAGAATTCCCATGTTGGCAGGCACAATATTATTTCTTACCCGTCCAAAATCCCATCGTATTTCTGAGTTATTGGTCAGGTATGATCTTCCTGAGAATCTTTCGTTTCTGAAAGCTCTCATTCCATTATTACCTCCGATAGCCGCTGCCTGATAGAATTCGAAATTATTATTATTGATCCACATCACATTGCTGGAATTGGCGAATACAAATTTACCTTTTTTATCAATCCTGTGGTCGATGGCAAGTTTTCCTTTTACCGTTACGAAGTTTTTATTAAAATCGGAAAGGGTTGCTTTCCAGTCTGCATTAAGCATGAATTCCAGTCCAAGAGTAGGGAAGGCAGCATTATCTGCATTTTTATAGCCAAAGGTATAATTGGCTCCTACAAACTGCTGGCTGTTGAATACACCAGGTCTCACATCCGGTGACTGGTTGATGAAGCGGTCAGCTTTTCGCTGTACTTTATTATCTTCAAAAGTCAATTGAAACTGGTGGCTGAGGTTCATCCAACTCTTCTGAGAGATGGAAGGCGCAAAGTTGAATTTGGAAATTCTGGCTCTGTTGTATTCTCTTTCCGTATCCTCTTTATCATACTCACTTTCATTGGAAAGCCCAAAGAAGTTTTGAGAGAATCTCGGCGTTGTATAAAATGCATCAAGATTGATATCCCAACCGGAGATGGCTTTTTTAAATACCCCCTTGTACGTAAGGCTAAATCCTGCGGTAGCCGTATAAAAATTAGCTTTTAAGCTGTGTCTTTGAGTAAATGGATCGCGGATAAAATTATTCACGGTATAATTGGCCAGAACCCCTACAATCACCCCATCATCCGGGTTATAATCCAGGTTTGGATATCCGGCAACAGAATTATATTTAGGGTGCTTATAATTATAGCTGTTGATATCATAATCATCCGTAATATTCCTCGTTGCATTTCCGGAATTGTATGTGTTTTTCTGAGATTTGAAATCATAGATCTTTACCTTTCTTCCGTCAGCAACGTTATAGGTATCATGATTATATCCACCAATCAGCCTTATCGTCATTTTAGGGTTTCCGCTTCCGGTAACTACATAAGTGTCATCATCTTCCAATCCATAGATCCACAATTCTTTTGTTTTCGAATCCTGATAAGTTTTTTCAAAAACAAGTTCATTCTGATCTTTATTCTTACCCAGATCATATTGCTGTACAAGTACGGAATGTCCGTTTTTGGTAATGACAAATTTATCAGGATGTATCGTTCCTGCAAGAGGTACTTTTCTCTGCAGTACATCATAATACTGAGCAGCATAGGTCTGTAATTTTGTCTTTCTTATTTTCAGTTTTCTCTGGATTTCATCGATGGTCTCATCCTGCACTTCTTTCGGAAGGTTATGAAAAGCTTCATCAATATCCGCATCAGTCAGATGTTCCTGAATATATTTTGCCTGGGTTTCCCACTCATTCTGGTCTGCACCTTTTAAGAACACAAGATCCATCGGGTAAGGTTCCATGGCAAGCCATTTTACACTGCTGATGTCTTCTGTAAAGGTTTTCATGTGGCGGATGGCCGGAACATTCATAATAATTTTAAAGGCTGCGCCGTCATATTTACTGAATGCCTGATCCCTGTCTTTAGGAATAGGTTTATAGATTACTTTATCACCGGCTTCATATTCTGCCCATTTCCATTGGTCGGAATGTCTGTCCCAGTCACCGATAAGCATATCAAATAATCTTGCCCTGATATAAGATTCCCTGTCCACAGAATATTTACTGCTTTTGCTGAGGTTTTTTAATACATCATCGGTAGAAACAATATCTTTTGCATTATCGAGAGAAGCCAATGTCTTTGGATCTGATGAAAAACGTTCTTCAATCATATACATTTCATCTCCATAGTTTTCGTTATATCTTCCCAAAGCCTGCTGTTTAGGAATATAATACAGTTTTGGGTTGCTATGGAAAATACCCAGTTTTTCCGACATATTTCCAATCGTAAATGGAGTAAATGGATGATTGGTAGTATAAAAATCCAGCAGGAATTTTTCAGGATAGGTGTCTGCAAGTTCTTCTCCCAATGTACTTTTCTGAAAAGCCATATTGTTTAAGAAGCGGATTGCACTTTTTTTCACCCCACGCATTACAAATTCCTGTCCGTCTGCAGATTTCAATCGAAGGCTGTTGGATTGGTTTCCTCCTCCTTCTCTGAAAGGAATATATCCACCGTTTAATTCTGAAAGATTAGCTGTTGGGGCTTCAATGGGAATTCCGTAATATCTTCTGTAATGATCTCCCCAAAGCCAGCGGTAAAACTTTCTTTTTTCGGTAAGCTGCACCGGGTAAATGGTTGAAGAGAATGTTGCAGGAAAAGAATTGGGAAAATTATTGACGAATACATCCGGTTTGGAAATTACGGATATATGAGTCAGTTTTTGAAGTTGAGCATCTTTGGTAGAAAAATACTCCACATCTGTACTTTCATCTTTTCTGAAATTTAAAACTGCGAAACCACTGCCTCCGTAGGAAAAGTCTGTTGTTTCTACAATGGTGGACGGATCTGTTTTTGAGCCTGCACCACTAATGATTTGCCTTAAGTTTCCATCTTCGTGATACTGTAGATTATGGTCATGACCCGATACGAAAATAATATTCTCCTTATCCTGAACAATACTTTTCAGCCGGTTGGCCATGTCAGCATAATGTTGATTATTGATATCTTCAGGGCTCGCTCCTGAGGAACTTCTTAGTATATTGATGACACTTGCTACTACAGGAACAGGAACTTTACTCTTTAGAGGAAAGAGATGGGATTTTGCAGAATTAAAACCTGCATGGGTTCCACTGCTGATGATAGGATGATGTAAAGCTATAATTATTTTTTTACCCTGATTTTTAATGATAAGATCTTTGAACTCCGTAAAAAAATCTTCGCGGGTTTTGATATTACAGTTTTTGTTGATTCCCGGATAATTATCCCAGTTGGCAATCACCCATTCTGTATCGATGGCGATAAGCTTGATATCTTTAGAAACATTGATATCATCAATAGGACAGCCATTTTTAGGAAGGAAAGCTTTTTTATCATCAAGATATTTTTTTACCAGCCCTTCCTGGGTATTTAATCCTTCCAATCCATTATACCAATCGTGATTTCCTGGAATTACTAATGTTTTTCCTTTGAAATTTTTGGTAATGGAAAGCTGGTTTTCCAGTTTTTGCTTTGCGAGGGAGTAATCTTTGTCTGTTTCTTCAGGCATCCCATTGGGATAGATATTATCTCCCAGAAAGATCAGCATCGAATTACTATCCGCAGAATCCAGCTTGCTTTTCAGTAAATTCAATGTTTTTTGGGCCTGAGGTTCATCTGAGTTTCCTGCATCTCCAATCAGAAAGAGTTTGAAATCATTTTCAGATTTTATTTCGGAATCTTTTACTTCAAATAAGTTTTTGCCCTTTTGTACGTTATAGGTAGCACAGGAATAAAGGACTCCTGCGGACATTACTGTTCTAAGAACAATAGAAGTATTTTTTAGATGAGTTTTAAAGGATAAATTCATAAATTTACATTAACAAAATTTCAGGGATGAGCATTTTACAAAAAGCTAAAAATTATGTTGAAATCTTATTCAAAGATAAGTTATCTTCGGTATATTTTTATCATAATTTTATCCATACTGCCTATACAGTTAATAAGGCTGAGGAAATCATGAAAAATACTCCTGTTTCTGAAGAGGATCAGGAGAAGGTACTCGTTGCATTATGGTTTCATGATACAGGGTATATAGAATGTGCTCTGAACCATGAGGAAAGGAGTGTAGAGGTGATGAAAGCCTTTTTACACCAGGAAAACTATCCTGAAAACTATATTGCAGACGTTGAAAAACTGATTCTGGCCACGAAAATACAGTACGAACCTCAGAATTTACTGGAAAAAATTGTAAAAGATGCAGACTTCAGTCATTTTGCAGGCCATGATTATAGTGATATTTCCGATGCTTTAAGAAAAGAATGGGAACTGACGAATGTAAGATGCTTTTCCAATGAGGAATGGAATGCCGGAAATCTGGATATGCTGAAAAACAAGCATACCTTTTATACAGATTATGCCAAAGAAAACTGGGAACCTTTGAAAAAGAAAAACATCAAAAAGATCGAAAAGAAGCTGGAAAAAGAAGAAGAAAAAAAAGAAAACAAAAAGGAGGCTTCCGAAGTTAAAAAAGAAAAAGAAAAATCGGACAGAAGTGTAGATACTTTATTCAGAGTAACGCTGAATAATCATACAAGATTGAGCGATATTGCAGACAGTAAAGCCAATATTCTTTTATCTGTAAATGCCATTATTATTTCAGTGTGTCTTTCTGTACTGGTTCCGAAGCTGGATGCGCCTAAAAATTCGCATCTGATTCTTCCAAGTTTTATATTATTGCTGTCTAGCGTACTGACGATCATATTTGCGATTCTGTCTACAAAACCGAATGTCACAAAATCAACATTTACTTCTGAGGATATTGTCAACAGAAAAGTAAACCTGCTGTTCTTTGGAAACTTTCAGCAGATGTTGTTTGACGATTATAACAATGCCATGAAAGACCTTATTAAAGACAGGGATTACATCTATGATTCCATGGTGAAAGATTTATACTATCTGGGAAAAGTTCTTAACAGGAAGTACAAGCTTTTATCCATTACCTATAAGATCTTTATGGCCGGAATTATTATTTCCGTTTTATCTTTTGGGGTGGCCTTTCTTAGTCTTTAATTAAAATATACACAAATGATAGTCCGACAGCGTACGAATTGGCTGAAAATGTTATTTATATGGAGAGGTTCCGTATTAAAGAAAATTGTTGTTCAGCTTTCCATTATCACGCTGTTTTCTCTGGCTATCTATTTTTTCAAAGGGAAAATATTTGATTATAAAGTGCATCTTAATCCTACCATTTTTACACTGATAGGACTTGCACTTGCCATATTTATGGGTTTCTGTAATTCTGCAAGTTATGACCGCTTCTGGGAAGGCAGGAAACTTTGGGGATTACTTGTGATCGAAACCAGATCCCTGACGAGACAGATCCTATCCTTAGTGAATGATTCTTCTCCCGAGGCTAAAAAGGAAAAAGAGCAAATTATTAAACTGATTTCTGCATTTTCCTGGTCTCTGAACTTTCAGCTAAGAGATAAAACAGGGACAGAACATCTTGAAAGGCTGCTTTCTCCCGAACACCTGGAACAGGTGAAGAACAAGAAATTTATTCCCAGTATTATTCTTGGGTTTATTGCAGACTGGCTCAATGAACAAAATAAAAAAGGAAATATAGATACTATCGTCATGACTTCGATGGATCATCAGCTGAATCAATTTTCTAATATTTCCGGAGGCTGTGAGAGAATTTACAATACACCGTTACCCTTTGCTTACAGTGTTTTGCTGCATCGTACCGTATACCTGTACTGTTTCTGGCTTCCTTTCGGACTGGTAGATTCATTAGGATGGATGATGCCTCTGATTGTTTTATTAATCAGCTATACCTTTATTGCTCTTGACGCTATTATTCAGGAGATTGGAGAACCTTTTGGTGAAGAGGAAAATGACCTTGCCCTGAATAGTATCTGCCGTACCATTGAGTTTTCTATTTTTGAACAGGCAGGAATTCCACAAGGGGAGTTGAAGAAACCGGATACTTATTTTGTGGATTAAAGATATTTACTACTCTTGAGGAAGTGTAAAAGAAACTCTCAGTGCCAGCAATCCTGTAATACCCTGAAGATCCTCTACTCTTAAAAATTCTATATCATTTTGTAAAACTCCTTTCTTCTGGAGTTTGGAAATATAATCTAAGTATTCCTTCTGGTTTTCCATGCCGAAATAGACAATGGTAATTTTTCCGGGAGCCGTAATGCGTTCTGAAGAATCTTTCACGTGGGCTTTATCCAGACGTTTTTTGATAATCTCGTAATACGAATTGTATGCGCCGTCTACATCAAACCGTTTTTCATCCATTCTGAAACGGATGTCTATTTTTTCATTATATACAAAGATCAGTGAAGCAATATCCAGTTGTACAGGAAGATATTTTTTGAACGACTGAAATTCAAGTTCCATTTTACAGATCGTTTTCAGCTGCCAGTATCTCAGTTTATGAACTACTTTCGAAGTATAATGCAGCTCAGGAGCGATAGAGGAACCACTGTACAGATTGTGTTCCACACCATCAGATTTAAATCTTTCATAATAATGCGGGAAAATCTCCTGTGCCTTCACCTGGCTTTCGTCCAGCATATCTGCCAGTTTTCGGTTGACTAATGTGATAGAATCATCAAGGTTTTTCCTGTGGTGATAAAACAGATCCGTAGAAGTAAAGATGTGTGAAAAATAGTCTTTGATTTTCGTTTTTATTTCTCTCGAAGTTCTTACTTCCAGTTTTCCCTGTAAAAAAGGATGAATTTCTTCCCTTAATAACCTCTGGAAACGCTGTTCCGTATCTGCTTTGATTTCATTGTTGATTTCATTTTCAAAGACATCCAGTGCCAGTACAAATTTTTCGGAATCGGAATTGGTGAGTATCAGAATTTCATTCAGCCATTCAATCTGCTGGTTGAGATCCTGCAGCATCAGATTGAAACGTTTTTCCGAAGAGGAACGGATGTCTGAAACCCCAAATAGCGGAGTAAGATTTTTAAATGCAATCTGTTTTAAAGTATATATTTTTCTTCCGAGTGATGCGGTAAAATATTTTTCAGCTTCATTTCTGAATTTCCAGACCACACTGTCGTGGATCGTTGTATATTCACGCTGAATAATGGCTTCTATCTGATAGTTTTTCTCAAAGTAAAATCTGTTCAGAGAAAAAAGAACCATATCAGTGAAAAACTCCAGTTTTTTTAGCTTTAAACCATTGAAGCTTCCGGCAATAGGAGAGGTGAATTCCATAATTGCAAGAAGTTCGCCGTCCTTCATAATGGGAATTACCATGAAACTATTGACATTGTTGTCCTTTAAAATACTGAAGGAAGGAAGCAGCTTGACATTCTCGTCCAGGTTGTTGACATTGGAAACAACAACAGGCTTTGAATTATGATTTAAATTATTAAAGGTGCTTTTACGTGTCTCTTCATCAAATGCATTGATCCAGAAATCCAGGATATGATTCGTGAGAAGACTTTCATATATCGGAAGTTTATCCAGTTTCTGTTCCTTTTTGTTAAACGTCATCAACCCGAAGTTGAGTTCAGGAACATCAAAATAGGATTTGAAAATTTCAGTAAGATTTTCGTTGGGATTCATATTTTCCGGATCAATTTCAATCATGCTTGATTTCAGATCGGAAAGGGCTACTTCAGAGGTACAGTCTACCAGTGAAATAATGGTGAATCCTTTCAATATCCAGGATTGGGATGGGAAATATTTCTTCCACATTTTAAAGTCATCCAGGTTTTCCAGCAACATATCCAGAACATCATCGGACGGAATTTTGGCCTCTTCTGTGGGAGTAATTTCCGTAAAATCTGAATTGACCGTAATTTTATAATGCTTCATGATTCCCTGCTTATTGGGAATATCATAATAAAATGGGATCGTACTTTTAATATCTTTTTTGAAATAGCTCTGAAGAATCAGACAACAGCAGAATACATAAAATTCATTATCTGAAATATTTCTGAGTTCTATTTCGAAGTCTTTTCCGGCATCTTTCAGAATATCTTTAAACCTTTCGGTATAGTTGAAGGTAATGTTGGAAAGCGGAATGCTTGCTGCCTTTATTTCATTTCTGGTAAGGCCAGTCGGGAAAAGATCGGCAAGAAGCAGTCTGATGAGGTCTTCATATTTTTCAAGAAGGGTTGTGTCCTGAAAACCTTCTCTGAGTTCTTTAAAATTTCTTGTGCTTTCGATTAAAGACTCTGCATAATTGACCCTGTATTCCAGTCTGTCGTTATACCGGATATGTTCCAGAACATCCAAATATTTTTTGAATGATATATAAACCTGAAAGGGAGAGTCTTTTTTATAGAGATTAGCCAAGAGCTGAAAAATTTAGAGTAAAGTTATGAAAAAAGCGGAATATTAATAGGAGTATAATTTATTTTATTGTACATAATTTACTTGTACTTCGGGAAACTATATAAGATATTTTGTCATTATTTGTTGTTTTTTTGGAAAGGGGGATGGCAGGATTAATGAATAATAAATTTTATGAATTTTATTTCAAATATGATCAAAAAAAGCACAACTGAAAAGTTGTGCTTTTTATATCTTAACATTCAGATTTTACAATCCGAACATTCTTGCAAACATATCCGGGAAAACTCCAAGGATGATGATCAAAACAATAACAATTACTGCAATGATGTTATAAGTAAGGGTTACTTTTTCTGATGATTTGAATGTTGATTCTTTAAAGAAGAACATGGCAATGATCAGTCTTAAATAGTAAGCGATAGATAGAGCAGAACCTAATACAGCTACCAATACTAGGAAAGCAGCACCATTCATAGCCTGGGAGAACAAAGCAAATTTCCCCATGAAACCAGCTGTTAACGGAACTCCTGCCATTGAAAGCATAGAGATCGTTGCTGCTGTTGCTAATAAAGGTTCACTTTTTGCCAATCCTTTGAACGCTCCGAAAGAAGTTTCTCTTTTTAATTTCTCTACCCAGATCAGACACATGAAAACTCCTACTGTAGATAAAGAATAAGCAAACAAATAGAAGGCAAGGTTATAAGTAGAAAGGCTTGTCATTCCGAAGAATACCAATCCGATATATCCTGCGTGGGAAACTGAAGAGTATGCCAACATTCTTTTTGCATTTGTCTGAGCAAGACCCATAACGTTTGCCAAAAGTAAAGTAATGATTAAGAATACTCCTAAAACATTGATCCATTCGTGAGTAACTCCAGTGAAACCAAGCGTCATCAATCTGAATAGCGCAAAGAATCCGGAGATCTTTACAACACTCGCCATGAAAGCTGTGATCAATGAAGGAGAACCTGCATATACATCAGGGCTCCACATGTGGAAAGGTGCTAAAGCTACCTTGAATGCCAATGCACAAAGAATCAGTAATACTCCTAAGATGAACATTACATTCCCTGAATTAGCTACCCCGAAATCATGGATTTTGTATAAATCAAAACTTCCTGCACTTCCGTAGATGAATGCAATACCGAACAGTAAGAAACCTGTTGCAAATGCACCCATAAGGAAATACTTAATTGAAGCTTCATTGGATCTCAAATCAGTTTTGTTGGCTCCAGCCATTACATATAATGGAATAGAAAGGATTTCAACTCCTAAGAACATCGTTACCAGATTCTGGTATCCGAAAAGGATGATCCCTCCACATAATGCAAATAGCATCAATGCATATAATTCTGACTGGTGGCTTCTGTGATTGCTGAAAGCAAAACCACCAAGGAAGAATAACAATAAAGTTGTTACGATTGATATTTTAGTGAATAATGCGGTATTGTCACTGTACTCATACATATGCTTGTAATGGTCGAAGAACGAACATTCCGGCATAAAACTTACATACAATGCAATGATTAATCCCAAAATCCCAATGTATCTTGCGAATTTTCCTTGTTCAAAAACTCCTGAAAATAACGCAATAACTGCCGTTAGGAAAACAATAATTAAAACACTCATTTCTTAAAATATCAAATTAACTTACCATTGATTGGTAGATAAACTTCACCGAACTACTCACCATGTCGATTACCGGTTGTGGGAAAATACCCAGTAAGATCACAAAAACCGCTAAACTTGCCAATACAGAAAATTCTACACCTGATAAATCTTTTGCTGTACTTAAAACGGCTTCATCACCTTCTCCGAACATTGCTTTTCCGTAGAATCTCAATAAATACACAGCACAAAGAATTACCGTAAGACCAGCAATTACTGCTGCTGTTCCGTTAAAATCATAAACTGATTTCAACAAAATAAATTCCCCGATGAATCCATTGGTTAATGGAACTCCCATTGAACCTAATATAATGATCAAGAACAATACTGCAAACTTAGGCGCTACTTTAGCTAAACCACCCATTTGTCTGATGTCTCTTGATTTGAATCTCTTGTATAAAATATCACAACAGTAGAATAATCCCACTACGTTGATACCGTGAGCAAAAGTCTGTACCAAAGCTCCTTCAGCTCCTTCTACATTGAAAGTTCCTCTCAAAGTAACTACTGCAGAAGCAAAGATCCCAGCTACCATCAATCCTACGTGAGAGAAAGATGAATAGGCAATGATTCTCTTCATATCCGTCTGGATAATAGCAATCAAAGCACCGTGAACAATTCCTACAATAGCAAGAATAATTACAATCTGTCCGGAAATTCCGGCAATCGGAAGCGGAGTGATTGGTAATAAATAACGCATTACACCGTATACTGCCATCTTCAGCATGATCCCTGATAATAACATGGATCCCTGAGTAGGAGAGTAGGTATAAGTATCAGGCTGCCATGTATGGAAAGGGAATACCGGTAATTTCACCGCAAAAGCAAAGAAAATAAACCAGAATACCACAGTCTGCTGTACCTCGTTAAGCTGAGCATTATATAGATCTGTTAAAGCGAATGATGCAGAGTGGTTGTACACATAGATCAATCCGGCTAACATAAATAATGATCCCACGAATGTATATACGAAGAATTTCGTCGTAAACTCAAACCTTTTATTCTCTTGTCCCCAAAGTCCGGCAATGAACCAAATTGGAATCAAAGTTACTTCCCAGAAAATGTAGAATAACAATCCGTCTAAAGAAGTGAACACTCCTATAAGACCGAACTGCATCAACAGAATCAATCCGTAGAATGTATTTCTGTAGTTTACATTTTCGTTGAAAGATGATAAAATAATGATTGGAGCCAGAATATTGGTCAATAATAAAAGAAGCATGCTCATCCCATCGATACCGAAGTGAAGAGAGCTCTTCATAAATTGTGACCATGGATAATTGATCTCATGCTGCAATACGCTGTCTACTGTCGGAGTAAAATCAAAATCCGATAGTATATAGAACGTAAGAAGCATTTGTACCAATGCGATTCCAAGCGCCAAATATTTGCTGGAATTATTCTTCCAGGCAAAAACTAATCCCGAACCTACTAGAGGTAATAGTAATAATGTTAATAACAAACAAGACATTATTATTGTAATAAAAAGTTAACAATTAATATAATTCCCACCGCTAAAGACATGATAAGGATATATGTCTCTACATTTCCGTTCTGTACACGCTTCATAGCTTTTCCGCTGTCTTCAGCACCATCACCTACAAAGTTTACAAAACGGTCTAAGATACCCTTATCAAACATTTTTCCTCCGCGTCCTAATCCTTCAACAGTTTTTACAATCAATGCGTTGTAAAGTTCGTCAACGTATAATTTCTTAGCAGAAAGCTTTTCCCATCCGGTGTAACTTTCCTCTGCAACAGCCATCTTTTTCTTACTTACATAAGTATTTCTAACGATGAACCATACAGTGAAAAACATCAATACTGTAGCTGCTAATAATATCATTTCAGTATTGAAAGGTACTCCTGAAAGAGTAGCTTCCATCTGGCTGTAGCTTTGTTCTGTAAGAACCGGCTTTAACCATTCCATCAGTTTGGCATAGTGGCCGTGACCGATGAAGTGTGGCAGGTTGATAAAACCACCGATTACAGAAAGAATTGCCAATACGATCAATGGTAATGTCATATTGGAAGGGCTTTCATGTAAATGGTGTTTCTGTTCTTCAGTACCTCTGAATTCTCCATGGAATGTAAGGTAGTATAATCTGAACATATAAGTTGCAGTCATTGCCGCTAAAACAAATAAGATGACCCAGTAAATCGGGTTTTTAGCGAAAGCTGCTACTAAAATTTCGTCTTTGGAGATCATCCCTGATAATAAAGGGAAACCTGAGATGGCTAATGTTCCGATAAGGAATGTAGCGTGGGTAAGAGGAATATATTTTTTAAGACCTCCCATGAAACGCATATCCTGCTCGTTGCTCATAGCATGGATTACAGAACCTGCACCTAAGAATAACAAAGCCTTAAAGAATGCATGCGTCATTACGTGGAACATTGCTGTTGTATAAGCTCCAAGACCTAAAGCGATGAACATAAATCCAAGCTGTGAAACTGTAGAGTATGCCAATACTTTTTTGATATCGTTCTGACGTAGTGCGTAGAATCCAGCTAAAGCAGCTGTTAAGAATCCGATGAATAAAATTCCTCCCTGTACTGTAGGGGCTAAAGTAAATAAGAAGTTAGATCTTACTACTAAATAGATACCTGCAGTTACCATCGTTGCCGCGTGGATCAACGCTGATACAGGAGTTGGTCCCGCCATCGCATCCGGTAACCATGTATATAATGGAACCTGAGCAGATTTACCGGTAGCACCGATGAATAAACTCGCTGTGATAAAGATAATCACTGTTCCGTCTAATTCAAATTTTGAAGCGTTTTCTGCTACAGAAAGATAATCTACAGCATTGGTCTGAGAAGCGATCATGAAGATACCGATCAATAACGCAAGGTCACCAATTCTGTTCATGATGAAAGCTTTTCTTGCCGCTTTACCGTATTCTTCGTTGGTATACCAGAATCCGATCAACAGGTAAGAACAAAGACCTACACCTTCCCATCCGATAAACAGGATAAGGTAGTTGCTTCCCATTACCAGAAGTAACATCGAGAAGATGAAAAGATTCAGATAAGTAAAGAACTTATAGAACCCTTTGTCATGACTCATATATCCGATAGAGTATAAGTGGATCAGTGAACCGATACCCGTAATGATCATCACCATCATTAAAGAAAGCTGATCAATCTGGAATCCAAAATTGATTTGAACTCCGTTTACTCTAAACCATTCAAAAGCTTTTACAATAACAGGCTGGCTCTCAGAATTGAAATTCATGAAAATACTTACAGCAATACAGAAAGATCCGAAAACCATAGCTGTAGCCAAAGATCCTACCAATATTTTGGGAAGATTTTTTCCGAATAGCCCGTTAATAAGAAACCCTAAAAGTGGTAAAAGTACTATTGCATATACTAGATTCTCCATTCTTATCCTCTTAATTTATTAAATATACTTACATCTACAGAACGGGTGTTTCTATATAGCATCGCAATAATTGCCAAACCTACCGCTACTTCAGCAGCAGCTACCACCATAATGAAGAAAACTAAAAGTTGTCCGTCGCCGTTGCCTTTATACGCTGAAAAAGCTGCCAATAAAAGGTTTACAGAATTCAGCATAAGCTCTACACAGCCCAGAATCACAATAGCATTTTTTCTAAGCAATACTCCCATTACTCCCAGACAGAACAATACTGATGAAAGAATGATGAAGTAGTCCAAAGGGATGCTTTGTATAAATGTATTTACTTCTCCCATAATTTTATAAATCTTTTTTACCGATTAATACCGCGCCTACAATACCTGCCAGAATAAGGATGGAAGCAAGCTCAAACGGTAAAACATATTCATTAAACAAAAGTCTACCCAGATTTTTGGTAAGACCAACACCTCTGTCTACATTTTCAACAACAATGTGGTTTTCTCTTACACCTCTGAAAACGCCTAATACTCCTACTAAAAGAATACCTGCAGTAAAAACTCCAACAAATTTTAAAGTATTGTTCTTCTTACTTTCGTCTCCTTTATTAAGGTTAAGCATCATTAAGATATAAAGGAAAAGTACCATGATGGCACCTGCGTACACTATAATCTGGATAATTGCAAGGAACTGTGCATTGAGAAGAATGTACATTCCGGCAATTGAAAACATCGTAACAATTAATGACAAAATAGCATAGAGAGGATTTCTTGCAAATACAAAATACACTGCACTTGCCACTGCTAAAAACGCCACCAAGAAAAATAAAAACTGATCCATTATTTTACCGCATTTTTTTGTTTCTCGGATTGTCTTGTCGTGATATCAATCCTTTCATTTATTTTTTCAACTAATTTATCTTTCCCATAAATGAAAGAACCTCTGTTGGTTTCCACATCTACCAATCTGTCGGTAAGATAGATCGCAGACTTAGGACAGGCCTCTTCACACATACCACAGAAAATACATCTTAGCATATTGATTTCATATACTGAAGCGTATTTCTCTTCTCTGTAAAGACCTCTTTCCTCTTTAGTTCTTTCAGCAGCCGTCATCGTAATGGCTTCTGCAGGACAAGCTACCGCACAAAGTCCACAAGCTGTACATCTTTCTCTGCCTTCCTCGTCTCTTTTCAAAACGTGCTGACCTCTCCAGATAGTGGTTCTTGGTTTCTGTACTTCCGGATACGAATATACTGCGGGAGCACCCTTTATCACGGTTCTTACAGCATGCTTAAATGTAATCCCCATTCCTGTAAAGATGGCAGGAAGGTAGATTTTTTCAGCAAGGGTCATTTCTTTATTGGAAACAACTTTTGATCTGTTTGTAAGTTTCATTTAATTATAGATATTAGATGTTAGACACCAGATTTTAGACTAATCTTGTCTGTTATCTTAATTTTTAATATTCAATATTCACACAAACCTAACAGGTTTTTAAAACCTGTTAGGTTTAGATAATTTAATTTCCAAACGCTAAAATTACAGCTCCTGTAATTAATAGGTTTACCAATGCCATTGGGATTAAAGTTTTCCATCCCAAGTGCATTAACTGGTCATATCTGAATCTCGGAAGGGTCCATCTGATCCACATAAAGATCAGAATTCCGATGACAGTCTTCGTTAAGAATGCTACGATACTCAAAATCCCCGCAGCATTTTCACCCCAGTTCTGAGTTACCCATTCAATACCAGGATAGTTGTATCCTCCGAAGAAAAGAACTACCATGAATGCATTGGAAATAAACATGTTCACGTATTCCCCGAACATATATAAACCTAATTTCATGGAAGAGTATTCTGTAGAATATCCTGTTACCAATTCAGATTCACACTCAGGTAAATCGAACGGGTGTCTGTTGGTCTCTGCCAAAGCGGCTACAAAGAAAACAAGGAAAGCAATCGGCTGGTAGAAAATATTCCAGTTCAGCCCAGAAACCCAAGGAATAACTCCCCATAATTTTCCGGTTGTCTGGCTTTCAGTGATTTCCTTCAGATCCAAACTTCCTGACATCATAATGATAGAAAGAAGTGCTAATCCCATCGCCAATTCATAAGAAATCATCTGAGAAGAAGCACGGATAGCACCTAGTAATGAATATTTGTTGTTCGAAGCCCAACCTCCGATCATAATTCCGTAAACTCCGATGGAAGCCATACCGATGATGAAAAGTACACCAACATCAATATTTGCTACCTGAAGATCAAAAGAAGTACCTGCAATATTTAAACTTTTACCCCAAGGAATCACAGCGCCTGTAATCAATGAAATAAACATTACCAAAGCCGGCCCCAATACGAAAAGAAATCTTTCTGCATTGGCAGGTGTAAAGTCTTCTTTAAAGAAGAATTTTCCACCATCAGCAAGAGGCTGCAGTAATCCGAAAGGTCCTGCTCTGTTAGGACCAATTCTATCCTGCATGATAGAGGCTACTTTTCTTTCTGCCCAGGTAGAGTAGGCTGCAATCGTCAAGGATAGCAGGAAAAGTGCTAGTACAAGTATTAGTTTAAATGTAAGTAAATCCATTTTTTATTTTAAATGTTTGAAGATGGGAGCTGGAAGCTGGAAGTGTATTACGTCTTGCCATCAACTCTTCATCACATTACCAAATTTTTTTTTTATATTTTAAAACAGCTAAAGTTAAAACTGAAATTTAGGGTATTTATTAAACTCCCAGCTTCCAGCTTCCTAACTTTGAACTATTCTATTTTTCGTCTTTTTCACTGATTTCTTTAGCCATTGGATTGTCTAAAACTCTTAGCTCATCTTTAGGCTTTTCGTAGTGGTTCAATGAAATTACAGAATGTCTGTCGATGTGTCTAGGACCTTCGATGTTCCAGTCTGATAATGCTTTTCTTTCGAAACGACATGTATCACAGATGAATTCTTCTACTTCACCCCACTGGTCTTTTCTTGCCGTTACTCTTACAATTTCATCTCCTTTAAACCATACTACAGCTTTTCCGGAACATTTATCACATTTACAAGTTGCATTCATCGGTTTTGTAAACCAAACTCTGCTTGCAAAACGAGCTGTTCTGTCTGTTAATGCTCCTACAGGACACACATCGATAACGTTTCCGATGAAGTCATTGTCTAAAGCTTTATTTAAATAGGTTGAAATTTCAGCGTGATCTCCTCTGAAAAGGATACCGTGTTCTCTTGTTTCTGTAAGCTGGTTAGCTGTCAGTACGCATCTTGCGCAAAGAATACAACGGTTCATATTTAATTTGATGTTCGGTCCAAGATCATCAGCTTCGTAAGTATTTCTTTCGAATTCTGTTCTTGTGTTTTCCACACCATGCTCATATCCTAAGTCCTGAAGATGACATTCTCCTGCCTGGTCACAGATAGGGCAGTCCAGCGGATGATTTACCAAAAGGAATTCGGTAACCGCTTTTCTTCCTTCCTGAGCTTTCTCAGAAGTAAGATTTTTTACTTCCATACCGTCCATTACATTAGTTCTGCAGCTTGCTACTAATTTTGGCATAGGACGAGGATCTGCTTCAGATCCTTTAGAAACTTCTACCAGACAAGTTCTACATCTTCCTCCACTGGTTTCCAACTTGCTGTAGTAGCACATTGCAGGAGGTACAGATTTACCACCGATTTGTCTTGCAGCTTCCAGAATAGAAGTACCAGGCAAAACTTCAGTAGTCTGTCCGTCTATAGTTATTTTGAATTTTTTAACTTCTTCGCTCATATGACATGCTTTAAGCTTTATGCGTTAAGCAATAGGCTTTGTTATTTATATTTCTTAGTATTAAATGTATATCCAATTCCTCCCAGAACCTGTCCGAAAACAAAATCCTGGCGTGCTTTGTCCGGCTTGTTATTCAACGTGGTTTTGATGTCCCACATATTGATATATCCTGCTTTTCCTTCTAATCTCAGCATCCAATTTTTCCAGAATACGAGGTTAAGACTGGATCTGATATCAGTTCCCATACCTGCAACGTGAAAACGGTCACTTCTTTCATTACCAAAAAGTTTTACATTACTTTTCGGAAACATAAACCCGATTCCGGCTCCATAAGACCACACTAAATCTATATTTTTCTTATGAACAAGATTTTTGTATTTCTCAAGACCTAAGTTTTCATAATTAAGTCCGTCTGTATGTTCAAAAGTAAGGAACTTCTCATCTGCAAGATTAACCTGCCCGTTCTGAACCATTGCTGCATATTCAGGATCTGAAATATGACCTTTGAAACCTACAGTCTGGTTCTGATCCATTACATATTTCATGTGGTCGATCCCTAATACCAATGCTAAATTATCTTTAATAAAATATCCTATTCTGAAATTATACTGTGTTACAGTAAACCAGCTTGGATCAAAATAGACAATTCCAAATTTTGTAGGTCTGTCCTGCGCGGTTACATTATTCAATTGAAAATCGTATCCGTTTCCGGTAAAATGGATGTCAGAATTACTATAAGCGGCTCTGTTCCAACCATAAAATACGAAAACCTGACCTTTTTTGCTTAATGGTAAAGGCTTTTCCTTTCTTTCAGCTTTAATCTGCTGTTTCTCACTCACTAAATATGACAAATCCTCTTCAACAGATCTGTTATAATTTGCAGTATCAGTTTTTTTATTCTGTGCAAATACAAAATTCGACATCATTAAGCCGACCACCAATAATTTTTTCATCTTTTACCTATGCGTTCTTTTCAACAGCCGGGATAGGATCTGCATAATGTGCCAATCCATAATTTTGTGTCTGAGACAACTCTGGGTTTTTTACGTGCCACTCAAATTCATCTCTGAAGTGACGGATCGCTGCTGCAACCGGCCAAGCTGCTGCATCACCCAACGGACAAATTGTATTTCCTTCGATTTTTCTCTGGATGTCCCAAAGTAGATCGATATCTTCCATTTTTCCTTCTCCTTTTTCGATTTTCTTTAAAATCTTGTACATCCATCCTGTTCCTTCACGGCAAGGAGTACATTGTCCACAGCTTTCGTGGTTGTAGAATCTTGCCAAAGTCATAGTATGATCTACAATACACTGGTCTTCATCCAAAACGATGAAACCTCCTGAACCCATCATGGTTCCGGTAGCAAAACCACCGTCTGCCAATGATTCGTAGTTCATATATCTTGGCTCACCGTTTACGGTTCTCAGCAATAGATTTGCGGGAACAATCGGAACGGAACTTCCTCCAGGAATACAAGCCTTTAATCTTTTACCATCTTTAATACCACCGCAATATTCATCAGAATAGATAAACTCTTCTACAGTGATCGTCATATCGATTTCGTATACACCCGGTTTGTTGATGTTTCCACAAGCAGAAATTAATTTCGTTCCTGTAGATCTTCCAACACCTATTTTAGCATATTCAGCACCTGTAATATCAATGATTGGAACAATTGCCGCAATAGATTCAACGTTGTTTACCACCGTTGGTCTTTCCCAAAGACCTTTTACAGCCGGGAATGGCGGTTTTAATCTCGGGTTACCTCTTTTTCCTTCAAGGGATTCAAGCAATGCCGTTTCTTCACCGCAGATATATGCTCCACCACCTCTCTGTACATAGATTTCAAGATCGAAACCGGTTCCTAAAATGTTTTTACCTAAAAATCCTGCTGCTTTAGCTTCTTCAATAGCTTCTTCAAGGATATCTGGAATCCATGAGTATTCTCCACGGATGTAGATATAAGAAGTATTGGAGCCTAAACAGTAAGAAGAAATTAGCATTCCCTCGATCAATAAATGAGGAAGGAACTCCATCAGATATCTGTCCTTGAACGTTCCGGGCTCAGATTCATCTGCATTCACAACAAGGTGTCTTGGAACGCCTTCCGGCTTTGCCAGAAAGCTCCATTTCATTCCTGTTGGGAATCCAGCTCCACCACGACCTCTTAGTCCTGAAGCTTTTACTTCTTCAAGAATTTCGTCAGGAGTCATTTTCAAGGCTTTTTCAGCAGCAGTGTACCCCCCTTGTTTGCGGTAGGTTTCAAAGTAGCGAATACCTTCTATATGTGCGTCTTTAAGTAAAAGTTTTTTACTCATTGTTATTTGCTTATTGCAATTGGCTTTTGGCTTCTTGCATTAATTATGATTAAACGTTAAGTGAATAATTTAAAATCTACAATGTAGAATTTAAAATTTCTATTAGTCTAAAGCAAGTTGTCCCTGTCTGCAAAGATCAAGGATTTCATCTACTTTCTCTATCGTTAAATTTTCATGAAAGAATTTTCCAAGCTGCATCATGGGTGCGTATCCACATGCTCCAAGACATTCAGCCGGTTTTAATGTGAACATACCGTCTTCAGTAGTCTCTCCGTCTTTAATGTTCAGTTTGGTTCTGATATGATCCAGAATTTTTTCGCTTCCACAAACCATACAAGGTCCAGTTCTGCAAACTTCTAAAACATATTTACCTACAGGCTTCATATTAAACATGGTATAGAAAGTAGCCACTTCATATACTTCGATCGGTTGGATACTTAATAGTCTTGCAACATAATCCATCACAGGAACATCTAACCATCCTCCGAATTCTTTCTGCGCCAAGTGAAGTACAGGAAGAAGAGCAGATTTCTGTCTTCCTTCAGGATATCTTGCGATAATTTTGTGTACCTGTGCTAAACTTTCCGGTTTAAAAGCTATTGTTTCGCTCATTTTTTATCTAAGATTAAAGAACATAGAAAAAGAGAGAATAGACTCTGAAATTCGTGTCCTAAATTCAATTTATATTGGGTGATGAAAGTCCTTTATCTTTCATCTGTTTTCTAAATTCTAATTATGCGTCTAATTCTCCCGCAATAATATTCATACTACACATCGTTACAATGGCATCTGAAATTACAGAACCTGTAATCATTTCAGGATATGCCTGATAGTAGATGAAGCATGGTCTTCTGAAGTGAAGTCTGTAAGGGCTTCTTCCTCCGTCACTCACAAGATAGAAACCTAATTCTCCGTTTCCACCTTCAACAGCATGATAAACTTCTCCTTTCGGTACATCAGTTTCTCCCATTACAATTTTGAAATGGTAGATCAGTGCTTCCATTTTCTGATATACATCCGCCTTTTCAGGAAGATAGAAATCAGGAACATCCGCGTGGAATGGCCCTTCCGGAAGATTTTCGTATGCTTGTTTGATAATTTTGATTGATTCCCAGATTTCCTGCTGACGAACCATGAAACGGTCGTAAGTATCTCCTGAAGTTCCTACAGGAATAATGAAGTCGAAATCTTCATAGGAAGAATAAGGCTGTGCAACTCTTACATCATAATCTACTCCTGCTGCACGTAAATTTGGACCTGTGAAACCATAGCTTAATGCTCTTTCAGCAGAAATAGCTCCTGTACCGATGGTTCTGTCCATGAAAATTCTGTTTCTTTCTAATAAAGTACAGAATTCTTTGAATCTTGGTGGGAAAGTTTTTAAGAAGTCTTTCAACAACTCATGAAACTTAGGAGTGAAATCTCTTTCAAAACCTCCTATTCTTCCCATATTGGTTGTCATTCTGGCTCCGCAGATCTGCTCATACATATCATAAATACGTTCTCTTTCGATGAACATATAAGTAAGACCTGTAATCGCTCCTGAGTCCATTCCGGTTACCCCGTTACAGATCAGGTGGTCACCGATTCTTGCAAGCTCCATGAGGATAACACGCATATAGTCTACACGTTTTGGAACTTCCACGCCAATCAGCTTCTCTACTGTCATGTGCCAGCCTAAGTTATTGATGGGTGCAGAACAGTAATTCATACGGTCTGTAAGGGTAGTGATCTGAGAATAGTTTCTTCTTTCAGAAATTTTCTCAAATGCTCTGTGGATGTATCCTACTGTTTGCTCAGCGTGAAGGATTCTCTCTCCGTCCATCGTTAAGATATTCTGGAAAATCCCGTGAGTAGCAGGGTGGGTAGGTCCCAGATTCAGGGTATATAATTGTCCGTCAATCTGTTCCTTACTTTCGTACTGGTTTAGTATATTAGATAATGAGTTATCTTTCATAAGTATTATAATTGATAATTGATAGTTGATAATCGATAATCATTTATCTATCATCATTTATCATTTATATTTTATTTTTTATCTTCCGAACATGCTATCGTTCTTGTCGGTTCTTGTACCGTCTTCAAGGCGATATTCCTTCAACATTGGGTGGTATCCCAGGTCTTCCATATTTAAAATAGGTCTCAGATCCGGGTGTCCTTTAAATTTAATCCCATAGAAATCATACGTTTCTCTTTCCATCCAGTTTGCTCCTGCATACAGCTCTACTAGAGAGTCTACTTCAATATTTTCTCTGGACATAAAGATTTTCAGACGTAATCTGAAATTGGCCATCATATTATGCAAATGGTAGACAACACCAATTTCCTTCTCAGGGAATTCAGGGTAATGAATACCACAGATATCCGTAAGGAAATTAAATTCCAGAGATGAATCTTTCAGATAGTGAATGATCTTCTTGATATCTTCTTTCTTTACTTCAATCGTCAGCATCCCATATGGTTCTGAGCTTGAAATAACAGATTCCGGAAATTCTCTTGTGATTGCTTCTAATACAAATTCGTTTGTCATTTCCGTTTAGTTGCTTATGTTGTAAGAATCTAATAATTTCTGATATTCAGGCATGTCTCTTCTTCTGATGCTTTCGCTTTCTGCAAGAGCCTGTACCTGCATTACACCTTCAATGATCTGTTCAGGTCTTGGAGGACATCCGGGAACGTAAACATCTACCGGAATAATTTTATCTATTCCCTGAAGTACAGAATACGTATCAAAAATACCACCGCTGGAAGCACAAGCTCCAACTGCTACCACCCATTTCGGCTCAGCCATCTGAGTGTAAACTTCTTTCAGGACTGGTCCCAATTTCTTTGATATAGTTCCGCAAACCATCAGCATATCTGCTTGTCTTGGAGAGAAAGAGTTTCTTTCCATACCAAATCTTGAAGCATCATAAGTTGGGTTCAGGGTAGCCATAAACTCGATACCACAACAAGAGGTTGCAAATGGTAATGGCCAAAGTGAAAACTTTCTTGCCATCCCGATTACACTGCTCAGTTTTGTTGCGAAAAACCCTTCTCCTTCATAGCCTTCGGGAGCAGGTGCATCTGTTCTTATTACTGGTTTTTTATCTGACATTTTCTTTTGTTGAATATTTAAAGATTAAAGTACTTATCAAATGTAATCATCTCTTTTTTTTCAATGATTAAATTATTCAATCTTTTAATGTTAAAATTTATTTATCCCAATCCAGCGCACCGCGTTTCCAGACATAGAAAAACGCTACGAAGAATATCGCAACGAATGTAAGCACGGCAAGGAATCCTTCCATACCAAATTCTCTGAAATTAACAGCATAAGGATAAAAGAATACGATTTCAATATCGAATAGTACGAACAATACCGCAGTCAGGAAGTACTTGATAGAAAACGGTGTTCTAGCGTTTCCTTCTACAGGAACCCCACATTCCCAGCTTTGGTTTTTTACAGAGTCTCCTTTTTTCTGTTGTGGACCTAAGAAATGTGCCCCAAGCAAAGAAACAGCTACAAATCCTACTGCTACACCAGCCTGGATAAGGATTGGAATATAACTTTCAGGTAAATTCATTTTTGCATTATTATCTCAATTTGCAAATTTAGCGAATAAACAAGAAAGCATGAAATTAATCAGCTTAAAAGTGGGATGAAAATGAGTTAAATCGGTAATTTAGAATCAATAAAAATTAGCTTTTTATGATTATTTTTTTTGTGTGTTTTTCCCCTTTTTTTGTAGTAACTGCCAAAATATATACTCCATCAGGCAGATTAGAGATATTTAAACTTTCAATATTGTTTTGGCTGGAGAAGTCTTTAGTTAGCCTTCCTGAGTTGTCAAACAGCTGTATTGCGATCATTTGATTACGTTCAATATTGGTATTACAAATAATTTTGCCGTTAGCAGGATTGTTTACATTGAAATAGGTTTTTGATGCAGAGGTTTCTTGGGTATGTAATGGTGTGAGACTACAGGTCGTATTGGTAGATGTAAGATTGTAACGGGCAGCAGCGCCATAAATAAGATGGTTATAAGTCCTTATCGGAGCTCCAATCTGTTTATTTACCATATCGATTTCAGATAAAGTAGATGTATTGTTGCCATAAGTGATCAGATAGGCTTTTGAATATGTTCCGTAATCAATAGAAAAAGCAGCGTATGGGTTCGGTGTATTGATGGCCATGAAAGGACAGCTCTGGGTTGGGTTTTCCAGATTAATTTCAACGATTCCGTCTGCAGTAGTTAAAAAAAGTCTGCTTTCATAAAAGAATAAATCTCCTGAAGGAGTCTGGCCATCCGAGAGATTACCGATCTCTGTGAAAGTACCGTTATTTATATCATACCTGTAGAGCGCGTTAGGATTGGTTCCGGCCGCATAAAGATAATTTCCGGAATCGGCTACAAGTGAATTGGCTGCAGCATTGCCAGTGGTGAAATCACCTAAAAATTCACAAATTGAACTGGTGCTTTTTTTTCTGTATAATAATCCGGAATTGGTAACGTAATACAAGTTGTTATTGCTGTCAATAGCAATATCTGTGGATATTTCATTGGCCGTAATATTTTGTGTACAGTAGGTTTCCGGGACTTCCGTAGGACCAGAAACATCAAATCTGTAGACACCGCTGGTGAAATTAGTAAAGTTGATTACAGAGAATGTATTAACGTAAAATTCCTGTGAATAGGTTGATGCCGGAATAAAAAGCATTCCTATGAAAAGTAATATTCTGTTCATGCTGGTGGTTATTAGTCAGAACAAATATAAATTATTTCATAGAATCTGATGATAATTTTACATTTCTTATTTTTTCATTTTTCTAAGAAGCGTATAGGCCATAAAGGAAATATATCCGAAAAGAATACTGGCAAAAAGAATGTTGATTACTGTATTGGTTTTGTCATCCGGCGACTGGAAAAAGATGTTATAACTGACAAATCCTGCAATTAGAATGGCAAATATGATAAGCTGTGGTTTCATAAAGTTCAAAGTTTAGGTGATAAGTTTACACTGTACAAAATACAGAATCATTTATTTAAGCTCCATAGAATAGGTTCTTCTTCTTTTATGATTCACGGGATTATAATCCTGCCATAGCAGCTGAATACTTTTGTTTTCTTCCAGTTCAGGATTGGTTTCAAGATATTTAACTCCTTTTTTTCTGAATATGTCCCAGATTTCTTTGAAAATAATGGAAGTTACTCCTCTTCTCTGATAGTCCGGGTGGATTCCGATCAGATAGAAGTTAGCCCTGTCATTTTTCTTTCCAGCTTGCAGGAAATGCCACCAACCGAATGGAAGAAGTTTTCCGCCGGATTTCTGCAGTGCTTTGGAATAAGAAGGCATGGTAATAGCAAAAGAGATCAGATTGTTGTGCTCATCAGCAATACAGACAATGAAATCTTTATCAATAAGTTTGAAATATTTCTCTTTATACGTTTTACGCTGTTCATCCGAAATCGGAGTGTAAGTAGAAAGATGTTTGTAAGTCTCATCCAAAAGATCAAACATAGGATCTACATACTGAATAATCTCTTCTTTGTTTTTGAATTTTAAAACTTTCAGCTTGTACTTTTCAGAAATAAGCTGATTGAATTTATGGATTTTTTCAGGCAGGGTTTCAGGGAAAATGATTTCAAACTCTACCCATTCTTTTTCTTTGGTTAATCCTAGATTTTCGAGATGCTGAGGATAATAATCATGGTTGTAAATCCCAATCATCGTTGCCAGCTGATCAAAACCTTTTACCAGCATTCCTGCTTTGTCAAGATTGGTGAACCCCATAGGTCCTTCAATTTTGTCAATATTTTTTTCTTTGGCATAATCAACCGCTTTTTGAATCAATGCCTTTGAAACTTCAGCATCATCAATAAAGTCGATCCATCCGAAACGTACTTTCTTAATTCCTAATTCTCTCTCTTCCTTATGATTAATCAGAACGGCAATTCTTCCCGCGATCTTATCATTCTTATAAGCCAGATACTGTTTTGCTTCGGAATATTGAAGCGCAGGATTTTCATCTGCATTCCAGATATTGATTTCGTCATTGATAAAAGACGGAACATAGTAGGGATTGTTTTTATACAAATCCATTGGAAACCTTACGAATTGCTTGAGCTGACCCGCTGTTTTTACTTCAATTATTGAAACTTTAGACATGTTTTTTGAGAGGAATTAAAGGACAAATATAAATAATAATATCGTATACTTTGGCACAGTTTTTATATGATTATGGGTGAAATTAAACACAAAAATTTATATAAAATGGTGGGTTATTATATCATTATTGGTATTTCAATGCTGGTGAGCTGGTGGGTTTCATCCAGGTTGAAATCGAAATTTGAATATTATTCCAATGTACACCTTCGAAATGGCCTTTCGGGGAAAGAAGTAGCGGAAAAGATGTTGAGAGATAACGGGATAAATGATGTTCAGGTCATTTCTGTACCCGGGCAGTTGACGGACCACTATAATCCGGCAGATAAAACAGTAAACCTTTCTGAAGGAGTTTATATGCAGAGAAACGCAGCGGCAGCGGCAGTAGCAGCTCACGAGTGCGGACATGCAGTACAGCATGCGGTAGGATATTCTATGTTGAATTTACGTTCAAAACTGGTTCCTATTGTCAATATAAGTTCTAATCTGATGCAGTTCGTTCTTATTGCAGGTATCGCAGTAATGGCGGCATCAAGAACAATTGAGAATCCAAATGGAAATACAACTGTTCTTGCAATCGGTGTAGCGATGTTTGCGATGACCACTCTTTTTGCTTTTGTAACACTACCCGTGGAATACGATGCAAGTAACAGAGCAATGAAATGGCTTAAAGATACAGGAACGGTAACTGCAGAAGAATTTGTTGGAGTACAGGATAGTTTGAAATGGGCAGCAAGAACTTATGTGGTGGCAGCCTTAGGTTCTCTGGCACAACTTCTTTACTGGGGATCATTACTTCTTGGTGGAAGGAGGGATTAATCATTAAATTCAAATGAAACATATTGCATCTCAGAAAGTTTTTCTGAGATGTTTTCTTTTTGCGCCAGCTTCAAGGATGCAGTAAGAATGCAGTTTTCATTGGCGTCGAAATTCAAAACCTTGGCATCAAATTTTGAAAGCAGGGTGAAAATTGTATTTTGCTGATTGAAGTTAAATTGAATCTCGACCTCTGTCTCTAATTCTCTGGTGATAATACTGGCTTCCTCAAGTGTGATCTTGGCAGATTCCTTATAGGTTTTTACCAATCCTGAAACACCTAGTTTGGTCCCTCCATAATAACGGACAACAATGACAAGAACATTGGTGATTTCATTAGCCAAAAGCTGGTTGTAAATTGGTAATCCGGCACTACCGGAAGGTTCACCATCGTCATTGGCCCGATAATTCTCTCCATTTAATCCCATTCTGAAGGCGTAGCAGTGATGAGTCGCTTTCGGATGTTCTTCTCTTATTTTTTCGAGTGCACTCTTTAATTCTTTTTCATTGGTTACCGGGTAAGCAAATCCTATGAACTTGCTTCCTTTTTCTTTTAAAAGAGTATTTTCTATGGGTTTTTCTATGGTTTTGTATTCAAACGTCATTAGAGTTCCTGCTTTGTTTATGCAAAAATATTAAATGCTTTACGATTCTGCACCATGATCATAAATTAAGCCGTCAAATCTTGACGGCTTATCTGTTTTTTGATATGAAATTACGTTCTTATATTCCATCTCCGCAAAGATCCATCGGGATCAGGCACATATAACTTGTCGGGCCGCAAAAATCCTGAGGACATTTATCTCTGCATCTCGTAGGTTCTCCATTGGGTAGTGTGCAGGTTACAAAAACTCCTCCCTGAATTGTCTTTAAGCCGGTTCTTGATACTTTTTTCAAATTTTTCATGATAATAGTTTTTGGTTTTTCAAATTAAAAATAGATCTAACAAGGAAATGTCCCGTCTGCCCAAGGTGGTGGGCAGCTCATACTGGAGGGAGTTGCACAGCAGTGCTGTAATGAAGGTGGATAGAATGAACAGCATTCAGGAGCAATACCTCCCTGAACTGTTTTTAGCTCTTTTCTTGAAACTTTCTTTAAATTTTTCATGGTAGTTTTAATTTTGTAAAACTAATGTAAAGAAATTATTTCATTTACCGGTGATAAAATGATTTTTTATTTTGAATTATAAAATGAAATGGTATTATCTCTGAATGTTTCAGTTTTAGTAGCTGTATTATTGAATGCCGGAGCTTTTGTTCCGTTTTCAAGTTTCAGATTTTCATTTCTTATGACCATTGCTTCATCCCAGAGATCAGCGTTGATAAATTCCTGCAAGGTAAAACGACCACCTTCAATAATAACTGACTGTATCTGCTCTTTATACAGTGCTTCCATGAGCTCCGGGAGAAAATGATCTTTGTTGATTTTAATGAATTGAATGTGTCCTTCAGTACCTTCTTTCACGGAATTTACAACCAAAGTTTTTGCTTCATGGTTATAAATATTGAAGTTGGCAGGAACTTTTAAATCAAAATCAATTAAAATTCTGACCGGATTTACGCCTTCAGTATTTCTTACGGTAAGGCTGGGATTATCATTCAAAGCAGTTTGAGTTCCTACTAAAATAGCGTGTTCGTCAGCTCTTAACTGATGAACAAACTGATTCACCAATGTGTTGGAAACAGCTGTCGGTTTAAAATCCTTATCCAGAAAACCATCACCGGATTCCGCCCATTTTAAAATGATATAAGGTCTTTTCTTTTCATGATAAGTGAAAAATCTTTTATTGAGTTCAATACATTCTTTTTCAAGAATTCCTGAAACGGCTTCAATTCCTGCATCCTGAATGATTTTCTTCCCCTTGCCATTCACTTTATCATGAGAATCCATAGCGCCAATCACCACTTTTTTAAATCCCAGTTCTTTAATCTTTAAAGCACAAGGTGGAGTTTTTCCGTAATGGGCACAAGGTTCCAGAGATACATAAATCGTTGATTCCGGAATAAGATCTTTATTTTTAACGGAATTAATGGCGTTGATTTCCGCATGGTTTTCTCCTGCTTTGTGATGATATCCTTCGCCAATGATCTCTCCGTTGTGTACAATCACGCTTCCAACCAGAGGATTAGGGTAGGTGTAGCCAAGAGCTTTTTGAGCCAGCTCTATACATCTTTTAATATAAAATTCGTCGTTGTTCATAGATATAAAAAGAAAAAGCGAAGACAAATTGCTTTGCTCCGCCTTTATTGATTTTGTTATGTGTTAATCTCCACTGATAATGCTGTGAAGATTTTGTTTTAACGTTTCAAGATGAGCTTTTTTCTCATCAATCGTGTTGTAAGTGTCTTTTAAAAGAGGGTTTTCTCTGGACGGTTTGTTAAAGAAAGAAAGATTGTTTTCCAGTTTAACGATCTCTGCCTCAAGATCAGAGATTTGATTTTTGATCTTTCTTGCTTTATCGGTAAGCTGATTTTCAGATAATCCTTCTTCTTTCAGTTCAAGTTCATTGATTTTGTTTATTTTCAATTTCTCTCTTAATGTCTTGTTGAATTCAGAGTTAATTGAAATTTTATCTCTCGGAACTTTTCCAATATTATTCCATGAAGTTTTGATCTGTTCAATTCTTTCGATACTGCCTTCTTCATTGGAAACTTCTTTAAGTTCATCAAGAAGAGCTTTTTTGTTTTTATAGTTCTCCTTCCAGTTGTCGGTAGATGTATTGCTTTTCTCTCTGTAGTTGTTGAAGAATGCATTACAGGCATCACGGAATTCATCCCAGATTTTATTGGTCATGCTTTTTGGAACGTGGCCTATTTTTTTCCAGTCTTCCTGAAGTTTTTTGAATAGCGGAACAGCAATATCCCATTCCTCATTATTCATATTGTCCTGTGCAGTCTGGATCAGTTTTAATTTTTCTTCAAGATTCGCCTGCTGAGAGCCTTTCAACGATTTGTAATAATTATTTTTCGTTGTATTAAAACCTCTTAGTGTTGTTTTGAAATCATTCCAGTTTTGGTTGGAAAGTTTTCTTGGAACACTTCCTGTCTTCAGGAATTCAGAACGAAGATCTTCCACTCTTTTGATGGCATTCTGCCAGTAATTGTGGTTAGGTGTTTCTGAAGGTTCAGACAGTTTTTTGATTTCAGCAATGATTTCATTCTTCTTTTCAAGATTAACAGCCTGTTCTTTTTCAATAGAAGCAGAAAGCTCAGATTTTCTTTCGTGAATTTTGTTCGAAATTTCTTTGAATTCTTCCCATGTTTTTTCACGGAACTCTTCAGCAACAGGTTCTGCTTCTTCTTTCCATAGCTTATGGAGATACTGAAGCTCATTTAAAGCCTTTTGGATGACAGGTTCATTTTCCAGTTCTTTAGCACGGGCAATGATATGTTCTCTCTTTTCCAGGTTATGGCTGTATTCCTGTTCCAGAAATTCTTTATTAAGATCCAGCATCTGATAAAACTGATTCAGGTGATGGAAATAATTATTGTTAAGAATTTTGAATTCAGACTTGGCAACCTGTCCGGCTTTTGACCAGTCTTCTTTAATCTCACGAATAGATCTGAAAAGATTAATTCCTGGTTCTGAGCTGGTGTATAGATTTTTAAGTCTTTCGATTATGCTTTGACGGTGGTCAAGGTTTTTCTTTTGCTCTTCTTCCTGTCCTTTCTGGAAGTCGTCATGTTTTTCTTTGAAGATATTGACCAATGCAGAATACTTGGCCTGAGAAGGGTGTTCATAGCTGAAATTTTCGGCAGGGTTTCCGGCTTCTACGTATTCATGCTTTTTATCCTCCACTTCATCATGGATGTAATGACTTGCTTTTTCCCTCAGTTGGTTGAATCTTTTGAAGTTCTCACCAGCATTGGGAGTGTTGATGATTTTTTCCATTTCCTTTAAAGCATCGGCAAGGGAGATTTCTTCTTCATGTTCATCCAGGTGTTCTGCATCATCTTCATGTTGGTTTGCATCATGAGAAACGGTGTTTTCTGATGGTTCCTGAGATACTTCGTTAGGATTTTTCTTTTCTTCGTTTTCAGAAAGATTGTTTTCTGTAGTCATAGCAAATCTTTTATGTGAGTGGCGTTAATATCCTTTAAATATAGCTGTAAGGCCAATTAAAGCACTAATTTATGTTATTTTTTTTGAAAATTCCAAATTTCCCAGGCTTTTTCTGCTTGCTGTTCAAGCATATAGTATCCATTCACGGTTTTTGCTCCTTTTTCAGAGGCATTGATGATGAATTGAGTGTAGTTGGGATTATAAATCAGATCAATAACCAGATGATCTGAAGAAAGTCCTTCAAAAGGAAAGTTCAGACAGTCTTTTACATTTGGGAAAGTACCTACTGGCGTACACTGAATGATAATTTTATGTTCAGCAACAGTTTCCTGATCAAGATTTTCAAAATTGATTTCCGTACTTCTTGAAATGATTACCGAAGGAATATTATGTTTATCTAAGGCATATTTAACAGCTTTTGCAGCTCCCCCGTTTCCTAAAATCAATGCTTTATCCTGTGAAGGTTTTCTATGCAGGAGAAGCGTCTTTTCAAAACCGAACGCATCCGTATTGTAACCTGTTTTTTTTCCATCCTGAATGAGAACGCAATTGACAGCACCTATTTTCTCTGCTTCATCACTTAATTCATCCAGATAATCAATTATTTTTTCTTTATAGGGAATGGTCACATTGAATCCTAACAGGTCCGGAGAAGCAAAAAGATTTTCAACTTCAGTAATTTCGTTCAGATCAAAAATATCGTAGGAGAAGTTCTTCAGCATGAGCTTCTGGAACTTATTTTCGAAGAATTTTTTAGAAAAAGAATAGGAAATGTTTCTGCCTATCAATCCTAATTTTTTATTGGAATCCATAGATCAAAAGTAAAAAAAAGACCGGATAAATCCGGCCTTAGTTTGAAATATTTTTTAATAATTAATCTACGATAAATTTAGTAGAGAAATTATCTGTTTTCAGGATATAAGTTCCCTTTACCATCCCTTTAAGGTTGATTTTGTTTGAATGTCTGAAAGGATTAGCAATTGTTTCAATTAATTTTCCTGAAAGATCATAGATGTCAGCTTTTGAAATTTTGCCAAGGTTTTCTCCTTTTACAAATAATTCATTGTTCCTTACCGGGTTAGGATAGATCGTGAAGTCTGATTTGTCCTTTTGGTTTTCAGTGGTAGCTAACGTAGTACCGAAACATGTCCAGCTTAGGTCATCCAGAGCAACTCTGTTGGTAAGAGATGAATTGGTTAGTTTAATAACAACATTTCCGCTTACATTTATATTATTAATGGTAGTTGTAGTAACCACATTACTGTAAGGAATAGTTCCTACATTGACGTCGTTTACAAGAACATTGAAGTATCCTGCGCTTCCGGAGAATTTCAATTGAGTTGTTAATGTTAAACTCTGAACTCCACCTGTGAAAGTTGAACTTGTTAAAGTTCCATTTTTTATAGTAATAGCCTTATTATTGATGGTCTGGTCAACTCTTGCGTCTGTAGCAGTCCATGAAATTCCATTGTTGGTCCAGTTTACTGTCATGTATGTATTTACAGGGCCGGTGATCATTTCAAAATTTTCAGTTCCGCAGCTTCCTCCACCGGCAGGTGTGTCAAGAGTGGTTTCCGTAGCGGTTGTGCTTTGTGGAGAAGAGTTTGAGAAAGCATCTTTAGCAATGATATAGAATGTATATTGAGTAAGTGGAGATAATCCTGAAACAATAGTAGACGTTGTTGTTCCTGAAACTGTAGTTTTTAATGTTCCGTTGGCATAAATCTGATAAGATGTTACTCCCACATTATCTGTTGCGGCTGTCCAGCTTAAAGCAATAGAGTTTGAAGTAGGATTGCTGGCAACAAGGTTGGTTGCTGCTGTAGGTGCCTGGCTGTCAATAACCGGAGCTCCCCAGATCTGGGTAACGTATTCAGGGTGGTCAATGAAAGGGTTTCTGTTTCCCTGGTAAGTATAAGAAGCATTGTTTCTGGCAATTTCTTCCGGAGATACAGGATCCATTGCGTTCCATGCTAAATATTGATTAAGTGCCCAAGGCTGCAGCCCTGGAAATGCGGTGTTGCCAAGCATATCACCGGAAGTGAAATTAAGAAGTTTGTCCTCATATCTTGTTACAAAATAAAGAATCATCCTGGCAATATCTCCTTTGAAAGCATCAATAGGCTCAAATACGGTACCTGCATATCCTGCAGATACAGATGTACCAAGTTTTGATCCGTTTTTAGAGGTAAAAGAAGTGTTGCCAACAATTCCGAAAGGGTAGTTGGATCTCATTCCGTTTACTTTTCCATCGGTAGCGCGGATAAAATGAATATCAGCTACCATAGGAGAAGCACTGTTGAATAAACTCTGGGGAATCACATGCTCTCTGTTGTAGCAGTCGCCTTCATTAGAATAACCGGCAGATCCGCATTGACTGGTTCCCAGTGTGAAATTATACTGATCCGCTCCATTGGGGTTTTCAGAATAAATATCCAGAATAGTTCCGTCATTTTCATAGAAATAGTCGCGGTCAGTGGTTGCATAGCCAGTCCATAGCCCACCATAACCATTGTCTACATGTCCGTTGCTGATAATGTTTTTCAGAGCTGTTTTCAGAGCTGCACCTGTAAATCCGTTAGCATTTGTGTAATATCCTGCCGGAGCCTGTGCCAAAGCGCCAATAAATGTAACGCTTAAAAGAAAAAAAGATAAAAGTTGTTTCATTTTTTAAAATTGGGGCGTAAAGGTACGAAAAAATGAAACTGAAGTATATTAATTGTATGTAATATGTAAACTTAATATATTAGTTTTTAGTAATATATTCTTTGCTGATTTTTGAAAAGAACCATGAAATAGTGATTCCAAATAAGGAAGCTGTAAGGGCTACAATAAGATAATTTTTTCCTACAATTTTTACCGGGAATGGCAGAACCTCATTGGCTCTGAAGAATTCTGTATAAAGCTGGAAATAGCAGAGAGCAGTTCCAAAAAGTAATCCGGTAATTACTCCGGAAATAACAATCAGGAGTCCGGTGTAGAAATAAGTCATTCTCAAATGGCTTAAAGGAAAGCCGAGTGATATCAATGATTTTGCCTGCTCTTTTTTATCAAGCTGGAGAATAATAATGGCTCCGGCAAGATTAAAGGTCGTAATAAAGATAACCAACGCAAAGATCAGATAAATAAAAAGTTTTTCAGTGTTAATCATTTTCCAGAAAGCAGCATTTTCTTCTTCCTTGGTTTTGATCTCGATATTTTTTCCAAGTGAAGAAAGCAGGTTTTGTTTTACAGCATCTGCATTTTCCGGATTTTTAAGTTTAATAACAATCTGGTAAGCTGATTTTTTAGGAAGACTAAGTAATTCTTCTGTAAGCTCAATAGGAGAAACGATATAACTGTCCAGCTGGTCTTTCCCAGGGAAAACGCCTGTTACCAGAATATCTCTTTTATTATAGATATCTTCTTCCTTACTGATGATCCCCGTTCCCGGTTTCGGCATGAAGACTGTTGCATAATGATTGGAAGAATCCACAGGAATCGAAAGTCTGTTGTCCAGACTGTTTTCCATTAATACTTCATTGGAATATCTGAAACTTGGATAAGTTCCGTAGAAAACTTCTTTATTAATAGGATTTACCTTGACATAAGCAGAATCTACACCCCTTAAGTAAGCAATGTCACCCTTTCCATTGAAACTGATGTATACTTTTTCCTCAATAACACGGGAAAAGCTACTGATTTCTTTGTTGCTGCTTAAAACTTTAGTGACTGTATCCAGATTTTTGATCGTTTTTCCGGAAGTACTTTTTATAGTAAGATCAGCATGAAGATTGGAAATAAGGTCTTTGTTCAGGTTTTCAAGTCCTGAAAAAACAGAAATAATGACGAACATTGCAGCCACAGCAACCGTCATGGCACCTACGGCCAGCCACGTAATGAACGTAACGGCAGTACTTCCTTTTTTAGCCAAAAGGTATCTGGATGCTATGTAAAATGCAATATTCTTCAAGATCTATAAAACAGGATTGTCGCCTTCGCCTCTTAATTCTCTTTCCAGTCTTTCAACATCATCAAGAGCGGTATCCAGGTAAAAGTTTAGTTGTGGGATAATACGCACCTGCTTTGCCATTTTCTGGCCAATGAAGTTTCTGTATTGAGGTTTGTTTTCTTCAATCTCCTTCATCACAGCGGTACGGAATTCCTGTGGGAAAATGCTTAAATAAATCTTAGCAATCCCTAAGTCAGCAGTTACTTTTACATCTGAAACAGATACCAATATGCTCTGTTTGCTTTCTGAAGCCTGTTTGCGGAAAAGCTCTGCGAAGTCTTCCTGAATGATCTGTGCTACTTTTCTTTGTCTGTTACTTTCCATAATTTCTGCAAATTTAGTACTTTTGTTTGAATTGATACTTTGAAATTCAACTACAGTATCAAATTTACGATTTAATTATATTGATTAGTATTTATGAAACTAGAACATATTGGTATTGCTGTAAAGTCTTTAGGTGTTTCTGACGAACTTTTTGCCAAGTTATTAGGAAAAGAATCCTATAAAAAAGAGACAGTGGAAAGGGAAGGGGTAGTAACTTCTTTCTATGAAACCGGAGAAAGTAAAATTGAGCTTTTAGAAGCCAGTAATCCTGAAAGTCCGATCTCTAAATTTATCGATAAAAAGGGAGAAGGCATCCATCATTTGGCCTTTGGGGTTGAAAATATCCTTGAGGAAGTAGAAAGATTAAAAAAAGAAGGATTTCAGTTTATCTCCGAAGAACCGAAAGAAGGTGCTGATAACAAATTAGTTGTATTCCTTCATCCCAAATCTACAAACGGTGTGCTGGTAGAACTTTGCCAAGAAAAGCAATAAAAAATTTTGTAGTGAAAGAAATTTTACTATTTTTGCAAACACAAAATTTAACCAAGTTTTGAGGTCCTATAGCTCAGTTGGTTAGAGCACCTGACTCATAATCAGGTGGTCCCTGGTTCGAGCCCAGGTGGGACCACAATAAATCAAGCACTTACAGAAATGTAGGTGCTTTTTTGTTTCCTTTTAAAGTAAATATATAAACTTTTGTTGATTATCTTCTGTTTTTACAATATCAGATATTATTTTGTTGTTGATGATCAAATGCTTTTAGTCAATGTATGATGATTATGTTTTCTTGAAAAAATGAATATTTTTGTGTGGTATAGAAAAATTAATGAAAAAGATATTCCTGTTTTTATTTGCATTCATTTATAGTCTCTTTTTTACTCAAAACAAAATTGATAGCCTAAAACTATTGAATTATGAAAAGTTAAAGAATAGATTTAATATGTATGATGAAGCGAATAAAAAGTTAGAAGCAAAAACTATTTCCCGCTATTACTTAAATAAGGCAAAAAAAGAAAAAAATATCCTTGAAATTGCGGAAGGTTATAATCTTATACATTTAACTGAAGATTTCCCCTTGGCTTTAAAGTATATTGATAGTTTGTCCGCAATTACAAAAAATGTAAAAGGAGATGTATATCCTGCCAGAACATTTATCATAGAAGGAAATCTGTATTATAAGTATGATAACTTAAAAGCCGCCCTTGATAATTATATTTTAGGTTTAGAATATTCGAAAAAACATAAAAATCTAAAGCAGATCGCTTATGCTAATATGAATATTGCCTATTTAAACAGTTATATGGGAAGAAATAAAGAAGCGGCACAAACTTTCAGATATCATTTATTAAATTCTCAGGATATAACAGATGAATATCAGCACGATCAGATGCGGGTAAGTCTTGCATACTGCTATATTAAGATAAATAAAATTGATTCTGCCAGTTTTTTCATTAAGGAAGGATTGACTTCTCCCTTTGTACAAAAGAATAAATATAATAGAAATCAGTATTTATTTTTATCTGGTCAGCTGCATCTTAAAACCAAAAATTATCAAGCTGCTATTGCTGAGTTAACAAAGGCGTATGCTTATTTTTCAAGTATTAATGATAACAATCAAAATTATGCATTATACAGCCTTGGAAAATGTTATGAAGAATTAAATAAGAAACGGGAGGCAATAAAATATTTTACTCAGATAGATGACAACATAAAGAAAACAGATATTACCTTTCCAGAGCTAGGAGATGTATATACTTTTCTAATAGATTATTATAGGAAAAGCGGTGATAAAGAAAAACAACTCTATTATATTGACCGTTTTCTAAAAGTTGATAAAAAGCTTGATGAACAATTTCGATACTTATCAACGGAGTTGCACCAGAAATATGATACACCTAATCTTTTACAAGAAAAAGAAGTTATAATAAATGAATTAAAAAATAAAAAAACATTTTTGTATGCTTCTGTTAGTATTTTAGTATTAATATTAATCTTGCTTACCTATTTTTATTACAAAACTAAGAAAGCTGAGAAAGAACATCGAAAAATTGCTCAGGACTTAATTCATTTGATTGAAAAAAGAAATCTAGAAGCAGCTCAAAATAAAAATGATAAACCGGTAGAAATATACGAACCGGTAAAGGTTGAAAATGAAACCAAAACAATTAAAACGGTTCCCGAAGATGTTGCTCAATCTATCTTAAAGGATCTGGACAATTTCGAAAATAAACTTCATTTTTTGAAAAACGGGATTACATTAACAAGTCTTGCAAAAAATATAAAAACCAATACCGCTTACTTGTCGGAAATCATTAATAATCATAAAGATAAAAATTTTACTACTTATCTTAATGATTTACGTATTGATTATGCTTTAGATCAGCTTGTAAAAGATAAAAAATTTCGTTCTTATAAATTACCGGCTATTGCAGAAGAAATAGGTTATAATAACGTTCAGGCATTTTCGATTGCTTTTAAGAAAAAAACAGGAACAACTCCGTCTATTTATATTAAAGAGATTGAAAAATCAATTTCGAATTAAAACAAAACAAATAGGGTTTTAGTATAGAACATATTTTCTGCGGGATCGAATGATTTTTATGTATCAGCTACTTACTTAAGAATTAAAACCGGTAATTTATACCTGTCAAACTGACTTATAATAGTAAGCAAACGATTATTATCCACTGGAGTTGCACAGCCGGTCAATCTATTTTGAAGTCCAAGATCGTTTTTATCTAACGAAATTTCGCTTTCAAAGACTAATGTATTATTTGAATAGATAAATATTTTACTTTGTATTGTTGAAATATCTGCATTATTATATTTGAACTCACAATGAAGCAGATCATGTATCAAAGCTGTATTGTCAGACTTTAAAACTTTCCACTTCGGAATTGTGGGGCTTATATTGTTTCGGTCTTCCGGGGTTAAAATTATATATACAACCATATTCTGAGAACTTTTCAGTTCCGGAATATCTTTTAATTTAAATATTTGACCGGGTTTAAAGTTAATGGGTTCAGGATCTTTTATATTAGTCGATGAAATGATCAGCGGATTATAGAAAAAATATCTTGCCATTAAGAGGAGCATCGAAAAAATAACTTTTTTAGTCATGTAGTTTAATCATCATTATTAGTATTGTGAATGTAATAAAAAGCAGTATAACTTTTTAAAAATATTCATACAATTTTCATTCTTATTTTCTTAAAAAGAGACATTTGCAAAGGGTTAATTTCCTATGTATAACATTAAACAATTGTTTAAAAAACCATAAAATACATTTAAAATTCAGTTAACAGCCTTCTTCCTGAGATACCGTTGCTTTGCAAAAAAAGTAATGATGGAAAACAATAACCAATTAAACAGAAGAAGGTTTCTTAAAAATTCACTATTGGCAGCCGGAGGAATTTTTCTTGCTCCTCTCATTGAAAGCTGCAGTGACGATTTTACTGAAAATGGAAATGCTCCCGATAATCTCCAAAACGGAGGTTTCGAATCCGGTGTAGCGAGTTTTGATCCCAGTGCAGCAGGAATTATTATCTGGACCCGATATTCAAAAGGAACTGATGCCGAGATTACCTGGGAAATCAGTAAAAACAGTAACTTTTCAGAAGTGGTAAGAAGAGGACAGGCGAATGCCACCGTTGTCAATGATTTTACTATAGCGGTAGATGTACAGAATATCTCTTCCAACACAAAATATTACTATAGATTCTATAACAGTAAAACTAAGGAAGTCAGCGTAACAGGAGAAACCCTTACTTTACCTTCAAAATCAGATGCTGTAAGTGAAGTGAAAATGGCTGTAGTATCTTGTTCCAACTTTCCTGCGGGACTTTTCAATGTATATGGCGCAATTGCAAAATCTGAAGCTGATGTTGTAGTACACCTTGGAGACTATATCTATGAATATGCTCCGGGACAATACGGAACAAATCCTTACACCAATCAGTTGGGAAGAGCCCATCAGCCGGCGAAAGAAATTCTTAACCTCAGTGATTATAGGGAACGATACAGGCAGTACAGAGGAGATAAAAACCTTCAGCTTCTTCATCAGAAAAAACCGTTTATCTGTGTTTGGGATGATCATGAATTCGCCAATGACACCTATAAATCCGGGGCTGAAAACCATCAGCCTAATGAAGGAGATTTTCAGGCAAGAAAAATGGCAGCCTTCCAGGCGTACAGCGAATATATTCCTCTTAAAACAGGGAAAGACATGAGGATTTACAGAAGTTTCAGCTTTGGAAATATCGTTTCCCTTTATATGATGGATACCAGAGTGATTGCAAGAGATAAGCAAATGGAATATTCCGATTATCTTGATAGCACCGGGAATTTTAATCAGGTACAGTTTAAAACAGATTTTTTAAGTACCAGCAGAAAACTGATCGGAAGTGAGCAGATGGCATGGCTGGGCTCTCAGATTAATAGTGATACCGCAAAATGGAAAGTATTGGGACAACAGATTTTAATGACCAAAATGATGGTTCCTGCAGAACTTCTGATGCTGCTGAATCAGATTCTGGCAGAAATTAAACAACATGGAAGCGCACAGCCGTCTACCATGCAGGCTCTTCAGAATACCATCACCCAGCTGATTATTCTTAAGACAAGATATCAACAGCAGGACCCTACACTGACTCCGCAGGAAATTGCAAGAATTACAACTACTTTACCATACAATCTGGATGCATGGGATGGATATTTCATGGAAAGAGAACAGCTTTATTCTGTTCTCGCCGGAAAAAATGTGGTGGTACTGGCAGGAGATACCCATAATGCATGGCTAGGAAAGCTTACCGATGCACAAGGTAAATTCATCGGAACAGAGCTTGCCTGCAGTTCCGTTTCTTCTCCTGGCCTTGAAGGATATCTGGGAATCACTTCAGATCCTACAAAAGCAATAGAACTGGCCCAGGCATTTTCATTACTGATTGATGATCTGGATTATGCCAATCTTTATAAAAGAGGATATCTGAATGTGAAATTTACCACTGGAAGTTCTACAGCAGAATGGAGGTTTGTAGACAACGTCATCTCTGACACTTATAATGTAAGTACAGAGAAAACCTATACGATATCATAGTTTCAATAATCATATCTTATTTTCAATTTAGTAAAAAGAGTCATGGTGTGCCACTGTGGCTCTTTTGTATTATAGTTTGGAAGCTGGAAGCAGCAGGAGGGAAGCTATTGAGATCATAACAAAAGCTACTCTCAAAAAACTATTATCTTTTTAAGGGAAAATTTCATTGAATTTGCGGTAACTACAGAAATTATCAGACTAAAAGTAACCTCCAGCCTCCCGCTTCTATTTTTACCAGGTTTACTTAATTTTTTATATCTTGAACAGATGCAAGAGAATGTAAGAAAAGATTTTTCACCATTAGTTTCTAAAACATGGTGGTTTATGACTTGGCTGACCAGGACTTTTGGAATACTTTTATTGTTGGCAGCGTTTCTGATCATAGCAGGATTACCTGTTGTAATTAGCGATAAACTGGTCATATTTGTTATTGTAGCCATACTATACTATCCTGCACTTGCTTTCGGTTTATACCGTTTTTTCCACTATCAGAAGAGAATCAGAAAGAGAGTAGTCCGAAAGATAGAGGTTGATGAGAAAGGAATTCATTATGAAAGAGCCGACGGAACAATAGATGAAATTTTTTACAGTAACCTGAAAAAATATTCCTTTTCTGATGAATATGACGTAAGTATCAGCCCAAGAAATAAAACTTATATATTGAAAGTAAATGACAACGGTTCGGTAGCAGAAGTTGATTTTAATGGAATGGATGCCGGCCACAGTACTTATATTGGAAACCTGAAAGCTTTACGAAGAAGATATATCCAGGGAATTGTTTATTTTCGACCAGATTTGCGCATCAATCCTTTGGTTTATGATGTCTTTTATATTAATCCTGTTGATTTTACTTTCGATCATAAAAAGTTTTGGATATCACTAGCACAGACTTTTACAATAATGATACTATTCTGTTTGGTATTAGGAAGCATTTTGTTTGGATTGGTTAAGTGGCTTTTTTAAGAATCTCTCATGAGCTAACGAAGAATTTAAATTTCATATCCTTTAATTTTATTTTTATATCTCAAAATCTTATGCTTATATTTATTTTGTATTAAGGTTTTCCGGCCAATAAAACGGGGGGTATTCTCTGGAAACTACGGCTGGATTTAAAATTAAATGAATGAAAAGTTTAAAAAAACAGCTCGGACAGTTTCCCGATGAAAAAAGAAAAGAATATTTCAGTACACTACCGAATTATCTCAACGGGCGATTTCAGAATATATTAACAACACCGGCATTGTTAGAAGGGGAAAGTATGACTAAATTACTCCTTCAAAGCCTGTGCAAAGTAGAAAATACATCACCAAAGACCGCTCTCCCGTTTGTAGTGACTGATCTTAAGAATCTTCGTCCGGATGAAAATGTGTTGGTATGGTTTGGGCACAGCTCTTATTTCATCCAGGTGGATGGGAAAAAATTCCTGATAGATCCTGTTTTCAGTGGTAATGCATCCCCGATGCCCGGTTCCATAAAAGCTTTTCAGGGTGCAGATTATTACAAACCGGAACATATGCCGGATATAGACTTTCTGCTTATTTCCCACGACCATTGGGATCATCTTGATTATAAAACCGTTCAGGAATTAAAAGATAAAGTAGGTAAAGTTATTTGTGGCCTGGGAACCGGACAGCATTTCGAATACTGGGGCTGGAGCTTTGATAAAATTATCGAAAAAAACTGGTGGGAAAGTATAGACATTGCAGAAGGCTTCAGAGTTACCCTCACTCCGGCAAGACACTTTTCAGGAAGATTGCTAAACCGTAATATCTCGCTCTGGACATCCTTTGTTTTAAAAACTCCAACCAAAAATCTGTTTTTAGGAGGAGACAGTGGCTATGGAAATCATTTTACAGAAATTGGGGAAAAATACGGACCATTTGATTTAGCGGTGATGGAAACCGGACAGTACAATGAAAAGTGGCCTTATATTCATACATTGCCGGATCAACTGATGACAGAAATAAAAGAACTGAAAACCCAAAACTTCATTCCGGTGCACAATTCCAAATTCAAACTTGCCCAGCACATCTGGTATGAACCTTTGGAACTCGCTTCAAAACATGCAGAAGAAAACGATATACCGATAACACTTCCGATGATTGGAGAAAAAGTAGATCTGGATCAGCTGGGAACTGCAGTCTGGAAAAAATGGTGGGAAGACTACATATAATTAAAATCCTTTATGTACTACTACAAAAAACTAATAACATTATTAATTATGCTCTACAGTATTTTATCATACGCTCATTCCTATGAAAAAGATACTCTGCAGGGCGATTTTACATACCGTTTAAAAGCAAGGTTAAATAGACAAACGGATTACATTCACGAGGAGCTATTCTCATTACAGGTAAGTAACAACCGTGCATTTTTTACGAGTGTTCAATCCCTTAGAAGAGATTCGGTGATAGAAAATTCTCTGCAGACAACAAAAAATCCGGATGGAAGCATAAGTCTTAGCCTGGCAGGGGTGTCAGTGCCCAAAACAAGATTTCTCTCTACCATAGTACAGTCCAATGAAAATGTACAATATTTCCAGCTGGCCGGAATGTCTTTGCTTACATATAAGCAACCCGTTATGAACGGCTGGAAACTTATTAATGAATCAAAAATAATTAATACACTACATTGCAAAAAAGCCGAGCTCAGCTATAGAGGAAGAAACTGGATGGCATGGTATTCTACTGAAATCCCATTTCCCTATGGTCCCTATAAATTTGGTGGATTGCCAGGACTGATCATCAAAATAGCGGATGAAACAGGAGATTTTGATTTTGAACTTGTAAAATCCGTACCCAGTGCTGAACTAAAGGGTAAATCTGTTAAGATCAATAAAAGAAGATATACAGAAGCCATAGAAACGACACAGTCAAAACTGGAACAGGCATTAAAGACTGCCAGAGAAAATACTGCTGCTGTGCTGGCAAGCTATGGAACAACAATTTTAAAAGGGCAGGAAATTGTACGACGAAGGGAAAGAGAGCAAAAACAGAACCTTGCATATGATAATCCGATAGAACTGGAAAAATAAAATCCGGCCCATTATTGGGCCGGATTCTTCCTTCTTATCAAAAAATAATCACTACAAAGGTTCTTTATGATTGACCTTGGTATGAATGATATCGTAAAATACAGATGGATTTGCAGCATCAGGTGTAATTCTGTAAGTAAATGTTGTTTCGTTCAGAACCAGAATATCTACAACACGTGTAAAAGTAGGAGTGGTAAGTGTTCTTTTCTTTCCATCCGGAGAGATAGACCATGTACCTTCAGATCTTAACACATCATTTAAACCGAAAATTTTAAAAGTACCGTTAGCTTTGAAGTAGGAATATCCCACAAATCCGGCTACACTCGCATCATTTAATGCAACATTATTTCCATTTTTATCCTTGGCACCAGTCGTTTCCCAGGGAGTGGAAGCCAAAGTAAGCTGCCCATTCGTTGGTTCAGCATGAGAAGTTCTTGTATGGATGATATCAAAGTAAACAGACAGATCACTGGAGTTAGGACGGATTCTGTACGTGAATTCATTTCTGTTCAAAACAAGAATTTCAACATCTCGGGTGAAAATAGTTGTTCCATCCGGGTTTAATGCTGCAATAGTTCTTGTTTTTCCCTGAGCATCTACAGACCATGTTCCCATAGATCTTAATACGTCAGTCAAATTATAAATTGCAAACTTTCCATCTGCTTTGAAATAAGCAAAACCCACATATCCCGATACACTGGCATCGGTAAGGGGCACACTATTTCCATTTTTATCTTTTGCTCCTGTAGTTTCCCATGGGGTAGAAGACAGTGTCTGTGAGGGAGTCTGCTGCTCAATATTCATTTCATTGTCGTCATTTGAACATGAAACGAATGATGCCGATAGCAATACGGCTGCTGACAGATAACATAATTTTTTCAGTGTATTCATAAGGGTATTTTTAAGTCTTTGCAAACTTATCCCTAATAAATAGCAATGTGTTGTATAAAATATATCTTTTGTTGTAGAAAATATAACAGATCCCAATTCAGAATGAGAAAAATGATGTTATGTTCAAAATTTGCATCAAAAGTACCCAATTCCCATCCTTTGGAGGTGTGGCGAAAATTCAAAGAATTTTTGACGGGGTGGTTTTTAGCATTATTTATTAAAATCAATTTCTTACCATAAAAATTCACCAAAAACTCTATTTTTGAGCATGAATAACAGAAACCGTGGGAAAAATACTGGCGATGATACCTTATTTGGTTCAGAGAAGCAGCTCAGTAAGCTGAAACTGGCTGTTGAAGATATGCAGTACCTGCTGAGCAGAGATTACCCGGAAAAAGCGGCTTCGGATCTTGTAGGGAACAGGTATCGGCTTAAAACCCGCCAGATACAAGCTCTTCGGGGAGCATCAGCATCCATTCAGCAGCTTCATAGCAGACAGCTAAAGAATGTTGGTACTTCAGATTTAAAAGATAAGACGGTATATCTGGATGGTTTCAATGTTCTTATCTTACTGGAAAGTCTGCTTTCCGATGCTTATGTTTTTGAAGGATTGGATGGCTGCATTCGTGATCTTTCAGGCGTGCATGGAACCTATAAAAGAGTTAATCAGACCCTGAGAGCAGTAGAATTAGTGGCATCTTTTTACCGGAAAAATCAGATTCATCAAATTGTATGGATATTTGATAAGCCTGTTTCCAACAGTGGAAGAATTAAACAGATCGTTCTGGATTTTGCCAAAGATCATCAACTCAACTGGGATGCAGATCTGCAATTCAATCCTGATAAATTTCTGGCAGAAAGTTCAGCAATCGTTATTTCTTCAGATGCCTGGATTCTGGATCACTGTAAAGAATGGTTTAATCTGATCGGATATTTGATTACAGAGGAAAGTCTTCCTGTTAATCTGATCAAAATGATGTAAAATATGAATCTGTTCGAACCCTATATCGGCCTATTTTCCGAAACATGGAAAGACCAGTACAAAGCCCTTTTAGCAAAAGAACATCTGGAAAACCTTGAAAAAAATATTCATAGATTTAAGGAAGGAATTTTAGATTGGGATTTCCCTTATTTTAATGAAGAAATAAAGATCAACAGACAGGAAAGCTTTGAAAAATTGATGAAGATTCTTGAGAACAGTGATTCTGATGAGGTGAAAACCAAACTTCTGGAAGCAATTCCTTTTGAGCATTGGCTGAATGTTTTAGGACAAAGATTGACTTCAGCAAGCATCCGTGATGAAAATGCTATTCCGCCATTGAAAGCAATGCTGATCAATGCCTGTCAGGAACCATTTAACAATGAAATAACGATTGCACATAGAGCCTGGGAAAAGCATATTGGAAGAATGGATGATGATTTCTGGGGAGAAATCAAAGGAAATAACCAGCAGAAGCAGGAAAAAGTAATGGCAACAATCCATGATATTCTCGATAATAAAACCTGGTGGAATGTTTTCTTCCACTACAAACATGAGCTGGTTTTTGAAGTTCGGGAAAAAGAAGGTCATGGAATCCGCTGGAGTCACGGCGGAACAAAGCTAATCGGTTTTCTGGAAAAATTCATCAACGAATAAAATGCAAACATCTGTGTCATTTGTGAAATCTGTGGGAAAATAAAAGCTCCCACAGATTATGCTGCTTTTACTCTTAAAATTATTTCACCTTTCGTCTTTTTTCACCTACTTTTTACTGCGTAGAAACATTGCGTACTAAGCTTCTAGTTTTGCAGATATAATTAATCAGAAAGTCAAAGCAGTAGCTTAATCTGGAAAAGCATATCCATGGAGGATAGGTTGCTGGTTCGATCCCGGTCTCTTTGGCTTTCATTTTAAAATATAATACCATGCTTAAAAAACTATTGATTTATCTGAACATTATTGATGAAGTTCAGATTCCGATACCCATACAGAGGAGGAATAGAACTCCAATGGAAAAAGCGTTGGAGCTCTCCAGAGCCGAAATGCTAAAAGAAAGACAAAGAATTTTACAGGAACAAAAAAGAGAAGCCTTAGAAAAGTTAGCGCAAGAAGAGATGGTGAAAGAACCTATTCTTACACTGAGAGAAAGAAAAACAAATCGAAGCTATCATAATAAAATTAAAAATCTTGCAGAATATACAACGGGTTATAGACAATACTGTCTTGAGAAAACAAGCAATCAGCATATGTTGAAAACAAAAGAATACCATATCTATGCTAAAGCCGGAACTACAGAAGCATTCCAGATTTATGAAAATGCCTTTATAACCCATAATGAACATAAAATGCTCCGTGTAGAAAGTGATTACTTCGTAAAGTATATCCAGCAGGAATATAATCCGATAACTCAAATGATAGAAAATGCATACGACTGATACCATAAAAAAATATAAAATATTCTCCGGAGAAGATTGGGCGAATATTGTTTTTGATGAACATGCTCTGATAGAAGTGTATGCTAAAAACGTCACTTTTTATTGCACTGAAATACAGGGCAGCCTGGTTTTGCGGGGTGAAGAATGCCGCTTCCCGGAGCTGAAACTTATCACAGGAAACCTTTCTATTGATGCCAAAAACTGTGAACTGCCAAAACTGGAAACAGTAGAACGTCATTTTACCATGCATTGTCATACTGTGATGAACAGCCTTAAACAAGTCAGAGGAAATTTTAAGTGTATTGTGGATACGACTTTTAAAAACCTGGAAACTATCGGAGGATGCATTTCTGTAAAGAATGCCACGGTAAATACAAGGAATGGAAAGTTGCTGAAAACAAGAGATGTTATTCTTGTTCAGTATCAGTTTCAGGCAGATTTGCTTTTGAAAGACGGTATCTTTGATATCAATATCCTTGGAGATAATATTACCATTCCTCATCAGGAAATCCGGGGTAAAATTACCATTGTAGGGAGAAATGTTTCATTCCCGAATCTGGAATTTGTTCAGGGCACGCTTAGAATAAGAAGCGAATATCATATCGGGCATAAATTTACCCATCATTTTCCTTTCCTGAAGAAGTTGATCGGTAACCTGAAATTTGAAAATACTGGGGTTTCATTTCCGGTGCTTCAGGAAACCAGTGGAAGTATTCATATGGAAAATGGTTCTTATGTCACTTTTCCGGCGCTTGAAAAATCCGGCAATATAATGCTTAATGGAAGAAGCAGAGGATCATTTCCGGTTTTGACAGATATTAATGGAAATTTCATGTATAATGGTTCTGAAAAGTGCGAATTGAATGCTCTCCGATATGTGAAAGGCGTTTTCAATACCTATAATGCGGTTGCTCCCAACATTGCTGAAGTAGGGGATCTGATTATTCATGAAACCGATCGTTTTGAACATCTTCAAAAAGTGAACGGGAAAATTCAGTTTTTGTATAATGTGAACCCTGCAACAGGTTTTAAATCGTTGGAATATCTTGGGGAATGGGGGGATTCCAGGATGAATGGACTGAAGTTTCCTGCCCTGAAGTGTGTTAATAACTATTTGTACGGTACCTATGATGGCTTTGAGCATATCGCAAAAAATGTTTATTTTAAAATAAATAATAACCTGCATCTTACAAAAGATCATTTCATTATCTCGCGGACATCTTTTCCTTATATTTTTCAGGAAAAACGCTATCCTTTAAGAAAACTGGTTGCAATCCTAAAATTAAGACACAGCAGTTTTCAGAATTTTGAAACCCGTGAATATGAAAGACAATGGGAGTCTTATACCACTCCATTTTTTAAACAGGTTTTAGATAAAATTGAAAGTCTGTGGATGGAAGTGGAGCCGATGAAATATGAAGAATTCTTTAAAGCAGAAGATCGGAATTTTAAACTGTTCTGCTTCAGTTATTATGGTGTAGGAAATCTGATGGAAAAACTTGAAGCCCAAAAGATCAATGAAAAAGAAATTGAAGTTACCTACCAGGAATATGATGAAAACGGAAACGCAAAACTAATCCAAAAAGTCAACCGTTATGAAGTTCATGAAGTTGAAAACCGTAAATTGGGAGTATTCATCTGGGGAAGGAGAGCAGAATATTCTTATGCAGTGAAATGTTATTGTCCGTCTACGGAAAAAGAGCACTGGTTGTGGATAGAGGAAGGATATAAAGGTGATGCTTTGACAGCCATTGCATCTACTTTCAGAATACACAGCAACCTGATCCCTTATATAAAATGCCTGAAGAGACAGGGCGATTTGCTCATCTGCGAATTGAAAGAAAAAGTAACTCCTACCGGAGAAATACGACCACTTACCGCTTCAGAATACTTTAATCTTCTGAGAGCGGAAACATAAACAAGAAACAGTAGTTTAACTGGAAAAATATTCCATTTAAAGGAAGGTCATCGGTTCGAACCCGGTCTGTTTCTATTTTTAAATAAAAGTAACCAATAATAAAACAGTAAAAACAAATGAATACTTATATTGATATTGGCATTAATCTGACCAATAAACAATTTTATAATGAACACGAAGAAATTATCAACCGCGCATTAGATCATGGCGTTGAACATATGATTCTCACTGGAACCAGTATACGTGGAAGTAAAGAATCTGCGGAAATTGCAGAAGAATATCCTGAAATCTTGTTTTCAACAGCCGGAATTCACCCTCACGATGCCAAATCTTTTAATGAACAAAGCATCGCCGAACTGAGGAAATTATTAAAACAGGATCATGTGATTTCAGTAGGTGAGTGCGGACTGGATTTTGACCGTGATTTTTCCCCCAGACCCGTTCAGGAAAAATGCTATAAAGAACAGCTTGAACTGGCGATAGAAGTCAATAAACCCCTCTTTCTTCATGAAAGATCAGCATTTAAAAGATTTAATGAGCTTACAGATGAATACCTTTCCCAATTACCTGAAGCCGTTGTACATTGTTTCACCGGAACATTGGATGAAGCAAAGATCTATCTGGATAAAGGATTTTATTTAGGATTTACCGGAGCCATAAGCGATGAAAAAAGATTTAAACACCTTGAAGACGTTATAAAATATATCCCTCTTGACAGGATGATGATTGAAACAGATGCTCCATTTATGCTTCCCAAGAATATGCCGAGAATGCAGAACAGAAGAAATGAACCTTCGTTTTTACCTTATGTGGCCCAAACCATTGCCCATCTGAAGAAGATCAGCATTTCCGAGGTTGCAGACGAGACCACAGAAACTGCCAGAAATTTTTTCAGACTATAAAAAAGAGCTCTACTGATAAAGTAAAGCTCTTTTTTTATAAATAATTATTCTTTTACAAACTCTTTATTGCCGATTCTAAAGCCAGCTCCATCATAGGATTCAAAGCTTTTTCTCTTTCGTCAGCAGAGATTTTCTCATGGGTAGGGATAATATCCGTTACGGTAAGAATAGTCGCTGCGTTTTTTCCTAAATGCTGGGCATTCGCAAATAAACCGAAAGCTTCCATTTCTACTGCAGGACAGTTATATTTTGTAGCAATTTCCGGAGTGTCAGGATCTTTTCTGTAGAAAATATCACTACTGTGGATATTGATTGCTTTAGCATTTAGAGATAAATCTTTAGCCGTTTCATTAATGGTGTTAAAGATATTCCCCTGGTGAGAAAGGATTTCGTCTTCAATTCCCCATGCATATTTGGCATAAGTACTTTCGCTGGCTGCTTTTTCAATATTTAAAATATCAAAAAGTTTAAGATCCGTATTGTAAGCACCACAAGTTCCAATTCTGATGATGGTATCTACTTCATATTCTGTAAACAGCTCAAAAGAATAGATTCCGATACTTGGGAAACCCATTCCACTAGCTCCTACAGTGATTTCTTTACCTTTATAAAGTCCTGTATAATATAAAATACCTCTGGTTTTACTTACCAGTTTAGCATTTTCTAAATAATTTTCAGCAATATACTGTGCACGAAGCGGATCCCCCGGCTGCAATACTACTTTAGCAATTTCTCCTTTTTTTGCACTGATGTGAATACTCATAATATTTTTTTGAATGAGGCAAAGATAATAACTTTTAGTTTGTTTCTGTAATTGCGAAAATGGGAACTGTGAAACCCTCTCTTATTAATAAAACATATAAGATGTTATTAATAAATGCTTTAAATAATTTTTTATAAAAAGTCCTTTGCAGAATTCAAAACCTAACCTTGTAAATACAGAACAATAAAAGAATAACGAAGAGCAGGTATCGTGAAAGCAGTCCGGCTACTTTTGCAGAAGTAAAACATATAACATTTTAAAAATGAAAATAGAGCATATTGCCATTTGGGTGAAAGATCTGGAAAAATCCAGAGCATTTTATCAGAAATATTTCGGAGCTGTTTCCAATGAAAAGTACCATAATCCTGTCAAAAACTTTCAGTCTTATTTTTTAAAATTTGAGAATGGATGCCGTCTTGAAATCATGACCAGTCCGGATATCAAAGAAAGTGAAAACTCTTACGAATCCCAACAGTTTGGAATCATCCACCTTGCATTCTCTGCGGGCAGCAAAGAAAAAGTAAACGAGCTGACAGAAACATTAAGAAAAGACGGATACAAAGTTGCCGGAGAACCGCGAATGACAGGAGACGGATATTATGAAAGCGTCATCCTTGATCCGGAAAATAATATCATTGAAATCGTATCATAATAAGTCATTGCGAGGAGCTTTAGTGACGAAGCAATCTTTATAGTAATAAATACGTAATTTCAAACCTTATAGGTTTTTAAAACCTATAAGGTTTAGATTATAAGATTTATTTTGCCGAAAATCTTTGATTTTCGTGCGCCTTAAAAACGGTATAATGCTGATAACCTTTGCGTCTTTGCATTTTTCAATACTTTAATTCCATATTTAACGTGAATCTTCTTCATAAAAATTTTATTCTCAACGAAATAATTTTATTTTTGTTAGATCATGGAAACCAAGTCACCGTTTTTAGACACGATGTTTTTGCTTCGTAAGGAAGAATGTATTACTCTTTTTTCTGGCTTACAGCAAATTTCCCCTCAGGAAGAGGCGGAAGCAGGAGATTATTTTGAAACAGAATTCGAAAAAGAACGACTTGAGTTTTTGTCTGATCAAATTACCTGTAACAAAGAAACTTCAGTTTGGGCAGCCAAAGTGCTCTACCATAGCGCACAGCTTTATCTCATTAGAGAAAATACAGAAAAAAATATTGATCATCTTATTCCCGGATTCAAAGGAACACGGGACATTCCTTCTATCTTATCTGCAGACTTATCACTGAGATTTTTACCACAGGTCATGGTTGCTTTGAATACCGCTGATCCTGAAGATCCACTGATTGCCATGCTGGAGAATATTCTTACGCAGTTTCACTATTCAGGAATAGGGTATGATCTTGATCTTGATCTGAAGAACGTGAACTGGAAGGAAGAACTGAAAGACAATACATACAGAAAACTCTATCTGGAAAGAATTGTTGAAAAAAAGGATTATAAACTGGCAGAAATTCCGTTTATCAATAAACTACTAATAGCCGAATTCGGAATGCACAAAGATGCATTCTGGCGAGAACTAAAAACTATAACCGAAGACCATAATGAAAACGTATGAGAAAGTATTTGAATTTTTAACTGACCCTACAAAAGAGACATTCCTGAAATGCCGTGAATTGGTAATCAATAACCCCGAATATGATCCCTATTCGGAAGATATTGAAAAAATACAGGATTTATTGAATGAAGAAAAATTTGAAGAAGTGATACAATATGTCAATGTCAATATTCTGCTGAGTCCCAGAGCACATATCTGTAAATACTTTGCTTATAAAGAACTGGGTGATGAAAAAGGCAGGAGTATTGAAATGACCATTGCACAGCTTATTTTCGAATGTCTTGAAAAAACAGGAGACGGAACCAAAGATTCTCCCTACATTATTACAAGAATTTCCGATGAAAGAGATCTGATCAGGCATCATCTCAATAAACAGGATATTTCACAAAGTTTGGTCAAAGACGAAGATCGAGTAATGGATGTACTCACGCTGGATGACGGAACTCAGTTGTATTTCGATATCAAAGTGCCTTATCAGAGACTCGCTTTCTCATTCAGTAAAAGAAATAAACAGCCGGAAAATAAAGAAGATAAGATCCCGAAAAAAAAGTGGTGGAAATTTTAATTTTTTAAATCAATGAACCAGAATATAAATCAGCTTAATACAGTTCTTAACTACGTAAAAGATACTTTTGTAGGTAAAAATGATGTCGTAGATCTGTTGGGAATATGCCTGTTGGCAAGAGAAAATGCATTTTTATACGGACCTCCGGGTACTGCAAAATCTGCAATTGTCAGAACGCTGGCTAAAACAGTGAAAGACGGAAAAAACTTTGAATATCTGCTTACAAGATTTACAGAACCGAATGAAATTTTCGGACCTTTTGATATCAGAAAACTGAAAGAGGGTGAGCTCCTTACCAATACGGAAGGGATGATGCCTGAAGCCTCTATGGTTTTCCTTGATGAGATCTTCAATGCAAACTCCGCTATTCTGAATTCCCTTCTGATGGCACTTAACGAAAAAATATTTAAAAGAGGAAAAGAAACAAAACACCTTCCTGCGCTGATGTTTGTAGGAGCAAGTAATGTTCTTCCGGAAGATGAAGCACTGAACGCATTATTTGACCGTTTTCTGGTAAGAATTAATGTAGACTATGTTAATCCCGAACTCTTACAACAGGTACTTCTGGCAGGAAGAAAACTGGAAAACGAAGAAGAAACAGAAATTCCGGAAATCCATGCTGACGCAATCAGGCAACTTCAGAGTCTGTGTAGAACAATAGATCTTAAACCCATTTATGAAGTTTATCTGAATACCATCATGAGCCTCAGAAATACCGGGATTGCTATTTCAGACCGTAGAGCGGTAAAACTTCAGAACCTGATTGCCGCAAGTGCTCTGATCTGCGGAAGAAATGAAGCGGTACTTTCCGATTTATGGGTTTTGAAACATATCTGGGATACCGAAGAACAGATTGAAATTCTGGAAGGGATTATTAACAGGACTATCGAGAAAGATGATCATCCGGATTCCCATCCACAGGCCATGCAAAACAAAACTCCCAATCCTGAAGAAGTCATGAAAGACGTAAAAATTCTTGTGGAAAAATGGAATGTAGGACCATTGAGTTTTGAAGAACAGAATGTGATTAAAGATAAACTGAGATACCTGCAAACCCGTTGCGCCTGGATCAGAAATCCGGAGCAGAAACAGTATATTCAGCAAGAAATTGAAACCTTATGGCAGAAGATCCTTCAAAGCGTTTAAAAGAATTCTGGGCGGAAATTCCCCGTGCTGATGAAGATTTTCTGGGTTCCATCAGAGACTGGAAGAATATTCAGATTGCCGTGGATGATGAAACAATCTGGTTAAAAGGTTTTACTGACGAACAGGCGGCAGCCTCAGTAATACAACAATTGCCGGATTTTATTCTATATGAACTTCGTGATGGGCTTTTATTCAGAAAAGAGGCTTTGGTTCCCAGCAAAAAGATGAGAACAGCATTGCTCTGGATTCCTATAGACAAAGCATTGCAGCTTAGTCTTCCCCCTTCGAACCAAAACTATTTCGGGATTCATGAACAGGTTCAGATACAACTGAAAGAAAGCAATGAAGAACACCCGGCAACCGCCTTACTCAGTACTATTGCTGATATTAAGGAAACTATTGCCACATTGCCCAAATTTAAACTTGAAAAAATACAATGGACTTTGCTGGGAGACAAAGCATTGTTCCTGGGAGTTCCTTTGCTAAGCTTTCCCGGAAAAGCCTACTGGACTAAAGACAGACATTTACTGCCGGCCGGTCTGGATTTTGAATTTAAAAATGTAAGCACACTGCTGCTGCAGAAATATAATAAAGAACAGGAAGGATGGTTGTTATGGGATGAAAATGGAAACTGTATTTTAATTAAAGATACCGATTTCCGTCCGTTGTCCATAAGCTCATTTCGTCTCACCGAAAAATCAAGAGAATGGAATTAAATACTTATTTCCAGTCCTACGAAAATTATTTTTGGGAATGGAAAACAGATGAAGATGTTCCCGGAGATTCCGGATACCATGAAAACAATCTTCTCTCGGTTCCGGGAGTGGGAGCGATAGCTTACAGGCCTTATGTCATGGAGATTTTGAATTATCTTCAGCCCGTGGGATGGCCTCCGTTCGGCGCATTGCTTATGGTTTTATATGCAATGCAGGATGGCTACACGGATTTTGCCGGCCCATTAAGACGTACAGCAGAGTTTTATAGCGGAGAAGATTTTGAATTCAGAGCGGAAAAACAAATTGAATTTCTTGAAAAAATAAAAACACTTCCAAAAGTTTATAAACAAAGGCAGAACAGAATTGTACTGCTGCAGACCCTTTTTGAAAACGGACACAACAGGCTGTCACCAGGGCTTTCCGATGGTTTCTTAAGATCCTATTATAAAAGACCGCATGAAATTGCTTCCAGTGCAGAAAAACATGATGAAGGCTCATCAGCTTTAAACAAAGATTTAAGTGCTTTGAACCTGAACGAAAAGTTTCCTACAGCACAGTCCATTATTGATGCCATGAAAGGATTGATTCATGAGCCGGAACTGGATGATGAGGTGGTAGAAGAAGAAACAACTGCAGATTCTGATAAAGATTTTATCAAAGAATTAATTGATGAGCCAAAGACCTTCCAGGTGGGAAGCCTGATCAAAAGAATCTGGAGTGGTCTGAAAATTCCTATGCGCCATCTTTCTCCGGGTGAACAGCCTATCGGAGGAATTTCTGATATGAGCAATAAAGGTGATTTCCATAGGATGCTTCTTTCCGAATTTGCCAATGAAGATGATGTCTTTATGAATCGTGTAGCCAATAATGAGGCACTTTATATTCAAAGAGAAATTCCACCTGAAGAAAATATTTTTGAAAGAATTATCCTGATTGATACTTCCCTTAGAAACTGGGGAACGCCAAAAGTGTTGGCTTATGCCTCTGCAATAGCCGTTATTAAGCATCCAAAAGCCCATTCTGAATGTAAAGTTCTGGCTTTGGGACAGGCTGCTACTCCTATTGCGCTGAACAAAGTGGAAGAAGTGGTGGAAAACCTCAATCAGGTAAGTGCAGTTCTGGAAGTTTCGGAAGCTCTGGAGAAGTTTTTTAACGAACATCATTCAGAAAAAGATGTGGAAGTTTTCTTCATTACCCATCAGGATAATATGGCTGATGAGGAAATTCAGCGGGTTGTACATCAGAATAGAGATCAACTGAAATTTTTGGTAACAACAGCTTCAGATGGTGAAATCAATTTTTACAAACATCACAAAGGAACAAGAAAGCATATCCAGAAAATAAAACTTCCATTGCAGGAGCTGTGGGCCAATCCGCCACAGCAAAAACAATCCACTCAGAACTTCAACGGAAAGAAAACCGATCTTCCACAAAACTATCCGATTTTATTCCCAACGCCGGTTAATAAGATCGCTAAGTTCTTATATGATGGAGAGTTTTTTATTCTGAGTTCAAAAAAACAATTGCTGAAGACTTATCTTTCCGATAACTATTACGACAGACATTCTTACGATTATTATAAAACCCATCACGGATGTGAAGTGTTATTTGATAAAATTTCCATAAAACCTAGAGGACAGTTTGCCCTCGCAAAAAACAGGCAGCAGCACTTTATTCTGTGTCAGTATCAGTCTGATCAGAAATTGATTTCAAAGCTTAATCTTAATACGGGAGAATATTCTGAACAGAATCTTACAGGAATGAATATTCCGGAATATTATCAGCTGACTTATTTCGGACGGACATTTTATATTCATCATCCGGACAGTGTTACCCATTATAAAATCAATATTGACGGGAATATTTCTGTAGAGCCTGTTACCGGAAAAGAGAAAGAATTTGAAAAAAATATTATAAAAGCTGAAGCAGAAGTCGCTAAATTGAAAGGAAGCGGATTGAGGATCATCAATAACTTCAATAAAATAGGAATTAATCAGCACAACAATCTGGTTGTTTCCGGAAATGAATTATACAGTGCCTCTGAAAACACACTTGATTTTTCTAAAAACAAATACGATATCAGAATTTTCGCAGAGCAGAATAAGAATAAATTCACATTCCCCGATGGAAGTGAAATTGTTACCGATTCAAGAGGAATGATAAGCTTCCGAAGCAGTAACAAAAGTATTGAAGAATTCTTTATTCCGTCTACGTTGGGCGGTTTTCTATCGTTAGCTACCTATACGGAATTCGGTGGATCAGAATATTATCTTCCGGAACATGCCCTGTTGAAAGTAAAAACAATGGATGATATGTGTGATAGGTTTTTAAAACCTTTTATAGAACAGATTTTGGATTATGGAGCTTAGAATAAAACCTTTCCCGAAAAATAACTACCCGAAAAAAGGACTTTTGATTAAAGGTCCTTCACCTGTGGTATGGCTTCAGGAGATGGAAATGCTTGGGGTCAATTTACATCAGGTAAAATCCTTTGCGATTCCTGCTGATAGTCCCAATGTACTGTACGGTTGTTTTCTCGTTTTTAATGATCATGCTCCCCATGAAATTGGCAGGAATGCTTATTTTCAAAGTGTAGATGACAGGCTTTTCATTCCGGAAAATACAACCTTTTATCCCCAAATAAATCCTGAAGACTGGGCACAGCTTGATTCCCGGTTTTTGATTATGCATCCCGAATTCGGACTCGTAAAACTCTCAGAAGAAATTGACTGGATTGTATTGATTCAGCAGCCGGGAACAATCACTGACAGCGTCCGAAAACCACTGAATGGAGTTTCAATCCCTCAGAAAATAGAAAGCTATACGGTGGAAATGGATGATGAAAAAGTAATGGAAGCATTACAGCCCAAACAAACCGAAGAAGAATGGATGAATGATCTGCCATTTGACCTTAAAAAAGTATTGGCCGGAAATAAAAAAGAAATAGAGAAATACCTGAAATATATTGAAAAATACCCAGAAAGAGCGATAGAATTAGGCGTTTCCCTGGATGTAATGGGAACTTCCAGAGGAGATGGTTTTGGCAAATTTACATGGCTGGAAGGACTATTCGGTGGTGGTTCAGAAGGTAAAAAGGAGAGCGCAGGAACCAGAAATTTTCGCAGAGTATTTTGGGCGGTCATTATTGCGGCAATCGTTTTAAAGATAGCATTACCTTCAGATAGAAATAGTTCTGAACAGGAAGAAAATACCAATTCATCGGGAACTATTGTAAACAGCACAGTAAAAGAACCTTCTGATATGATAGCTTTCCAGTCCGGGACATCAGAAATTGACCTTAAGATAGATTCAATATATCATCAGGAAAGAAAAGGGCTGTCCAAAGAACTTATTCATGCCGGAATTATAGAATCCAAAACAAAAGAAGACAAAGAAAATTATAAAAAAGCAGGAGGAAGAGATGTAAGCGAAATAGGAAGAGATATCGAAAAGCTTGTTAATAAAGAAAAACAGAGCAGAGATTCTCTCAAAACCATCTACACAAAGAAAATTACAAAACACCTTGAACAAAAAACTGAAAATCTGAAACGTAAAATTTCAGACTCTTTAAAACAATACACCAAAGGAAAACCAGTGAATGATGATGTTGTAAAATACCTTCTGAAAAAGAAGAAGGCATTGATGGCTGATTCATTAGGAAAACTGTACGGAACATTGGATATTGTAGATCCTTCTTCTGCTGCTATCGATAAATCAAAAGTGAAAGCCGTGGGAAAGGAAGGAAACCCATTAGAGAAAAAAGCCCCGATATCAGATATTATGTATATGGTGATCCTGATGATTGCCGGTGTAGGACTGTACTCATTCCTGTTTAAAAACAAATCTTTGAATCTGGGTGGAGACAATGTACCTGGCTGGGTAAAGTTTGTTTTAATTACCATTCTAGTGGCTATGCTTGTGTATTTGTTTTATCCGCTGGTAAAAATGTTTGGATACAACTGGTTTGTATGGGTTATGGTCGTTTGTGTGTTATTACTCCTTTATCGTCTGTTTAGAGAAGATAAAACCATTTTAAACTCCGATGATGATGAATAAACAGAAATTTATAGACAAATTCATGGCGGCATTTGTACTGCTTGCCCTATTTAAGGTTATCGGAATTGTAGCCCAGTTATTCCATGAAAGTTTCTGGAATGTGGTTGGAACATTAGGCGTTTTCTTAATTGTAGCCTTCATCATACTTCTTGTGATTACTTCTTTAAAGGATAAAGAACGGAACAAAAGCAATTCTGCCGGAAGAAAAGGCGGTGGAAGCAGCAGTTTTTATCTGGAAAATTCACTTTTCGACAGAATCCGCAGCAAATATGAAGAGCTGGCCGAAAAATACATTGCGGAAAAAGACTATAAAAAAGCAGCAAGAATCTATATGAATCTTTTGCAGGACAACTACAGAGGTGCAAAGACATTGGAAAATGGAGAACATTATAACGAAGCAGCAGTAGTATACCTTAAAAAACTGAATAACAAATCCGATGCTGCCGTTTGTTATGAAAAGGCAAAACAGCATAAAAAAGCTATTGATCTTTACAAAGAAATGGAACAGAAAGAAAAAGTAGGAGATCTTTATAAAGAAATCAACGATCTTAGAAATGCCCATTACTATTATCAGATGGTTGTCGATGATTATGTGAAAAACAACCAGATGGTAAAAGCTTCTTTGGTGTACCGGAAAAAGATGGAGAAAACAGAAGAAGCCCAGAAGGTGTTATTGAAAGGATGGGAAGAAGATAAAGATGCTTTCAATTGTTTGAATAACTATTTCGCCAATATCTTTGACATTAAAAAATTAGAATCTGAAATATTGAATTTATACGAAAAGACTCCAGCCTATAAAAAAATTACTTATCTGGAAGCAATGAAACATGAATTCAAAAAAGATCCGAAATTACATACTACAGTTAGAAATATAGCCTACGAAATTATCGCTGATAAAGTAAGCACACGCTCAGAAATTGTGAATGAACTCAAATTTTTTAACCCTGATGATGCAGTAATTTTCAAAGATATCTCAAGATTCAAAACCGGAAGAAATAAAATGTTTAGAAATTAAAGAGAAAATAAGATGGACAATACTGCTAAATATCTTCATTTTAAATTTGATAATAAAAATCCTTTTGAAATTGCACAGGAAATAATATCAAAAGGCAAATTACCACTCTATGCCGTAAAAGTAATTAAGGAGAAGTTTCCTGCATTCTCATTAATGGAAGCCAAAGAAGTTATTGTTATAGCAACTTCAGAACATAAAAGTCTTTATGATTACCAAGGAGAGTTATTCACACAACTTGAAAAACTTGATGAAGAAATGAATAATATTAATTAATGGAATAGAAAACTTTGCATGATATAATTTAGCAGACATCTTCATCAAATCAATTCTTAATTGATTCCCCTTAGCTCCCTAAAATAAGAAACTCCTGAAATAAAACTTTGCGTTGAAGATAATATAGTAATTCTGTTTTGTTGTTTTGCGTATCCAAAACCTCCCTAAATTGTGAAAATTATAAAATAATATCAAAAAAGATTTATCTTTGCACCAGAAAATTATGACAATACAAAGAGCACATATCAATGCAGAACTATTCGAAAGTCCTTCTAATAAAGGATTATTCGGATATGATGAGGTGATATGGAATGAGGCGAAATGTGCTGACTTTGGAAATTATTTACTATAAACTTGTAAAAAATTAATCAAAATACAACAGAAACGCCTCGGAAAACCGAGGCGTTTTTTGTTTTTTAGGTCAGAAATTATTTAGAATGAAAAAAAATAACCATAAACATGAAAAATTTTTAATAAACAATGAAACTTTAATACGATAAAATAGAGTGATAAGCAACCCAGTGAGAGACAGTCATTTAGGTAATTAAGATATCTGCAAAATATTGCGGACAGAAATTCTCTATGCTGAAAATACGGTGTAATTATCTGATTATCAATAATTTAATTTAAAAATTTATTTGCGGATTCCAAAAATTCATATTTACTTTGCAACCGAAAATTGAAAGCAACAGGTTTTCAGGATTCAATTAAAAATAATTTAGAAACAAACAAAAATAAAATGAAACATTTACACAACATATTCAATCAATATTCAAGACTATTCGGACAGGAACCGACAGGTGTTGCGTGTATTCTTGAAAGTGGAATTGTGGATAAAAGGTGCTTATATACGTGGGTCAGCTAATGATCTCTTACGTTAAAATATATGAAGCGCCTCCCGAAAAGAGGCGCTTTTTTTATGGTTTCTTTAGCTTATTTGGTAAAGCGCCGGTCTGTGGAACCGGAGAACAGGGTTCGATCCCCGGAGATACCCAAAGGAGAAAATCTCATGGCTCAATTGGATAGAGCGTCGGTTTACGACACCGAAGGTTGAAGGTTCGAGTCCTTCTGAGATTACAAAGAATGTGAATTTTAAAATTGACAAGTGAAGTGGATTGATATTGACTATTCATGACTTTAAAAACAATCTCATAGCTCAAATGGTTAGAGCACCGGTCTTTTAAACCGGGGGTTGAAAGTTCAAATCTTTCTGGGGTTACAAAAGCGGTTCCGTAGCTCAGCTGGATAGAGCATGGGTTTTCTAAACCCAGGGTCAGAGGTTCGAGTCCTCTCGGAATCACAAAAAGGTTCATGGAAAATTTCCCATCCGGCTGTCTCCCGGAAAAGAAACAGAAGTGAACCCCAAAGCTGGAAAGATAACGGTGGTTGTTTATCCGCCTTGGACACGGGAGGTCGCAAGTTCGAATCTTGCTTTCCAGACAATTTGTTCCATTAGCATAGTGGTAAGTGCATTCGGCTTGCTACTGAACGGGAAAGGGTCAATCCCCTTATGGAAACAATGATTTCGTAGCTCAAGTGGTTAGAGTGTCGGTCTGATACACCGAAGGTTGAAGGTTCGAGTCCTTCCGGAATTACAATGATTTTGTAGCTCAATGGCAGAGCGCCGGTCTGTTAAACCGGAAGTTGAAAGTTCGAGTCTTTCCGGAATCGCAGGTAACTAATTGTTAATTGTTTCAGGAGAAAAAGTAAAAGTTTGTCGAGAGCAGAAGATCTTTACGCCAAACACGGAAAATACAGACAGGCTTTTCTTCTCTCCGGATTAATTAAAAGTTAAGATTATCATTTATAAATTTTTAGGTAAAATAAAGTTTGTTAAGCGCAGAAGTTCTTATATCAAACAATTTTAGACAGACTTTATTTTTTTTAATCTGATGGTTCGCCGAAGTGGAAGAGTCGGGGCGGTCTGCAAAACCGCTGTGTCAACTGAGTGGGTTTGAATCCCATAGCCATCTCAATGTAAAAACTATAGGAGATATAAGAATCTTTTATCAAGATCTTTTATCATCTATAGCAAAGAATATCCTTTATTAATAAAAGAAAAAGGCTGTCGAGCGCAGAAGATCTTTAATCAAACATTCAATAAAGACAGACCTTTTCTTTTTAAAAGAAAAAAATGAGGAATTACTTATTCATTACTAATTGCTCATAAAATCCGGAAGTACGCCGAAGTTGGAGAGTCGGGGCAGACTGTAAATCTGTTGCTTCATTGCTGAGTAGGTTCGAATCCTACTACTTCCACCAACCACTGATAATGTAATGGCAGCATGCAGGAAATGTACTCTTGTTGTTCAGGTTCGATTCCTGGTCGGTGGGTTAACGCTCTATTCGTCTAACGGTGAGGACGCCTGCCTTTCGAGCAGAAAACAAGGGTTCGATTCCCTTATAGAGTACTGGATGTGAATAGCTGGTCAATATTGAATGATATTAATACCATGAAAGTTCAGATTTTTTTAAAAAAATTGGCCAGTTACCATTCACACAAAAAAATGAAGAAAAGAGAAAAGGACTGTCAGAGCAGAAGATCTTTAGTCAATAAAAATAGACAGCCTTTTACTTTTTTTTAACAAAACACCTTAGGAAATGAGAAAGGTTTGTCAAGCGCAGAAGATCTTTACAAATACTAGCAGGCATAATTTATAAACAGACAGAGCTTTCTCAAACCTAACATTATATGAGTAATAAGCAATGAATAATGAGTAATAATAAAAGAGAAAATATTACTTATTACCAATTAATCATTACTTATAAAAAACCTGCGGGAATGGTGGAATGGCAGACACTCTTGATTTAGGATCAAGCTTTTGGGGGTTCGAATCCCTCTTTCCGTACCAAAAATGTAAGTAATAAATAATGAGCAATGGATAATAATAAAAAGAGAAAATATTACTCATTACCAATTACTTACTCATGAATTACTCTGATAGTGTAATGGCAGCATCTCAGTCTCCAAAACTGATGGTATCGGTTCGAGTCCGGTTCGGAATGCAAAGTATGAAACCAGTAACGGGTTATCATTTATCAATTAACAATAATCATTTATCAATTTAAAATATGTAGAAAAAATGGAAACGCAACAACAAACATGGCAGAATATGAATGGAAAAATTTTCCAACACTCTATCACACAGCTGGTAGAAGAAGCCATCATCCGCGAACAGGCCAACGGACACCGTCTGAAAGTATGTGTGGGATCAGACTCTCATGTATATGGAGATGCCATCAATTATGCTACGGCAGTAGTATTTATTCGTGAGGGAAAAGGAGCGTTTACCTTTATTAGAAAAGAAAGAGAAATACAGAGTATCAGTATCAAGGAGCGAATGCTGAATGAAGTCAACAAATCCGTTGAAATTGCATACGCGATCTGCTCTGTGTTGGATACTTATGGTGTGGAAATGGAGGTACACGCAGACATTAATACCGACCCGGATTTTAAATCCAATGTAGCATTAAAAGATGCCATGGGATATATTCTCGGAATGGGATATGTGTTTAAAGCAAAACCTTTTGCCTTCGCAAGTTCCAACTGTGCTGATATGATGGTGTAATAAAGCTGGAAGCTTAATAATTATAAAATTAAATCATGGAAAAAACAAAAAGATTACTATTTCTGGATGATATAAGATATCCTGTTGAGGCCTATCATTATACAAAACAGGATATTTTCTTCAGAAGCGACTGGCATATCGTTCGGAACTACGAGCAGTTTGTCAACAGGATTTTGGAAAAAGGACTTCCGGAAATGATCTCTTTTGACCATGATCTTGCAGACGAGCACTATTTGAAACAGGATTCTCAGGAATTTGTTGAAAAAACAGGATACGACTGCGCCAAATGGCTGGTAGAATATTGCATGGATAATTATTTGGATCTTCCAAAATTCTATAGTCACTCCATGAATCCGGTAGGAAAGGAAAATATTCTTTCCCTTTTAAAAAACTTTAAAAACTAAAACAAAATGATTTTCAAAACATATAACGCTATAGAAAATGCTTACCAGGCCCGCGTGATCGAACAGATCAGGATGCAGGGTTTTGGGGATGAGGTTTTCATAGTACAGGAAAAAGTTCATGGAGCTAATTTCTCTTTCTTTACCGACGGAAAGGAAATTAAAATCGCGAAGAGAACTGCTTTCATCGAACAGGATGAAAAATTTTTCAATGCACATCAGATTTTGGAACGCTACAGAAAAAATGTAATAGAAGTGTTTCAGAAAGTGAAAACCATACACCCGGATGTAGAAACTGTAGTGATCTACGGTGAATTGTTCGGTGGCGGTTACAAACATAAAGAAGTAGAACCTGTAAAAGATACTGTGAAGGTGCAGAAAGGCATTGAGTATGCCCCTCACAACGAATTTTACGCTTTCGATATCAAATTGAATGGGATTACCTATTTGGATACAGAAGTGGTCAATCAGATTTTTGAAGAGACAGGATTTTTCTATGCTAAAATTTTGTTTCAGGGAACCCTGGAAGAAGCTTTGAAATTCCCCAATGTTTTCAATTCACAAATTCCGGCCTGGCTGGGATTACCTGAATTGGAGAACAATATGTGTGAAGGAACCATCGTAAAAACTTTGAAAACCAAATACTTTGGAAACGGAGCCAGAATTATTCTGAAAAATAAGAATGAAAAATGGGTCGAAAAATCCAAAATGGTTAAAAAAGAGGGTAAAACTGTTCATAAACAGGTTCATTTCGGTGAAAAAGCGCAGGAAATCTGGGAAGAAATCCAAAAGTATGCTACAGCCAACAGATTGAATAATGTGGTGAGCAAAATAGGCGAATTCGAACCTAAAATGACAGGTAAGGTGATTGGTCTTTTTTCACAGGATATTTTAGAAGACTTTCAAAAAGACTTCCCGGCAGCTTTTGCCGCGATTGAAAAAGAAGAGCAGAAAAGGATCAACAAAAAGTTGAATTCTTTAGCGATTGATTTTATAAAAGAAGAGTTGATGACTCTTAAAGTATAGTTTCGGTAATTTTTTACCGAAACTTTTTTATGTATAAACTTAACCATCAATATCAGAAGAACGAAAACACTTCATTGTATTAAAGAGAAATAAGACTTATGAAAGTGTGACAATTCCCATCCTTTGGAGGGGTGGCGAAAATTCAAAGAATTTTTGACGGGGTGGTTTAAAAAAGAAAAAACAATTAAAAAAATGAAACCCAATATATTTTTTACAGCAGACCATCATTTTGGTCACGAGAATATTATAAAGTTTTCAGAGAGACCCTTTGAATCACTGGACCACATGAATGAAGAACTTATTAAAAGATGGAATGAAAAGATTGAGCCTGGTGATACAGTCTACCATTTAGGAGACATGAGTTTAGGAAAACCAGACTTTACAAAAGAGATTTTGGATAGATTAAATGGAAATATCCATCTGATTAAAGGCAATCATGAAGGAGCAGCTTTAACGTATCCCAAACGATTTACCTCCATCAGAGATTATCACGAACTGAAAATTGATGAGCCGGACCAAAGCAATGGCAAACAGAAAATTATTCTTTTCCATTACGCCATGCGTACCTGGAATGGCTCACATCGCGGTGTCTGGCAGTTATACGGTCATTCACACGGAACACTGCCGGATGATGAGATGGCACTCAGTTTTGACGTTGGGGTAGACTGCCACAATTTTTATCCGGTTTCCTACGAGGAAGTCAAAGAAATAATGAAAAGGAAAAAATGGACGCCTCCATTTGCTCCAAGAAACTAACAATTAACAATGAAAGGAAGCTGAAGAGAACTATAAACCTGATAACTTCTTACCTCCAGTTTCTAATTTCAAAAAAATCATGAATACAACCAATGAGATCATAATCATCGATCTGGAAGCCACATGCTGGGAAAACGACAGAATTCCCGTCGGGCAACAGGTCGATATTATCGAAATAGGGATTTGTAAATTAAACTTAAAATCAAAAGCAATTTCCCAAAAACAAAGCATTTATGTAATTCCTGAAAGATCAGAAATCAACAGATTCTGTACAGAACTGACCGGAATTACTCCTCAACTGATAGAAGAAAAAGGAATCTATTTTGAAGAAGCCTGTGAAATGATCAGAGATCAATACAGTTCCGCACCGCTTACATCGGCAGGATATGGAAACTTTGATGGAGAGCAGATTATAGAACAGTGTGACTGGCTCGGGATAACCAATCCTTTTTCAGAAAACTATATGAATGTGATGCATGAATTTAAAAGACATTTTAAATTACACAAACAAATAGGACTTAAAAGAGCCTTGAGTTATCTGAATATGGAATTTGAAGGTACCCATCACAGCGGAGCAGACGATGCTTACAATACAGCCAGAATTTTAAGTAAGATTCTGTAAATAGTAATCAGAATGGAAGACTGAAACTAAAGGCGGGAGGTAATTCACAGACTATGGAAACTTCCCGTATCCGTCTTCTATCCTTTAACAATTAAATTTTAAACAAGTGAAAACAACAGAAAATATATTAATAGTAGACCTTGAAGCAACGTGCTGGGAAAACCGGCCTCCAAGAGGTCAGGAAAGTGAGATCATCGAAATCGGAGTATGCATTATGAATGCAAAAACCGGTAAGATCTATAAAAATGAAGGGATTTTAATAAAACCCCAACATTCAAAAGTAAGTCCGTTCTGTACGGAACTGACCACCCTTACCCAAAATATGCTGGATCATGAAGGTATTATGCTGGATGACGCTTTCGATATCCTGAGAGCAGAGTATGATTCCGAAGAACTGACATGGGCAAGCTATGGAAATTACGATCTGAATATGCTTCAGAATCAGGCAAGAAGATTCTACACAGATTATCCGATGAGTGATGACCACATCAATGTGAAGACATTATTCGGTGAAATTCACCCTACCATCAGGAAAAGTGTCGGAATGAACAGAGCTTTGGGTGAATTGGGGATGACTTTAGAAGGTACCCACCACAGAGGAGTAGATGATGCCAAAAATATTGCAAAGATTCTGCATTGGTGTCTTCAAAAGTCCTTATAAAATTTTAAAAATTCATATATTTAAATATCTTGATTCTTAATATATGATTGAAAAATATAATGTGCTGGAGCATATCAGAATGCGACCTGCAATGTATATAGGTTTTCTGAACCATTTTGGCTTTAATGAATTAGTAAGCTATTTTATTGAAGATTTCATCAGAGCAGGAATCTATGATATCATTTTCATCCTGAAAAAAGATAATAGACTGATCATGAAATGGACCAGTCCTGAAAAAACGCTTTTTAATACAGAAATCATAAAGAGTATTGATCAATATAAACAAGGAGAGTTTTATTTATCATTGGCAGGTATTATTGCACTGACGGAGTATTCTTCAATTGAGATTAATGGTTTACCTGTATTACAATCAGAAAAAGGAAATTTTGATATTTTGGACAGCATCAATCATATTAATGAAGAAGAAGCATGCAGTTGGATGATTGATTTCATTCCTGATCAGGATATTTTTAAAGGTTTGATTTTGAGTTATAAGGTTTTGAATGATTTATTCAGAAGATTTTCCTTTTTGAATCCAAATTTGAAAATAAGAAGTATTGATGAATCTGGAGATGAACAACAGATTAATATTTTTCATTACTCAGATGGTTTAGCTGAGATCATAGATTATGAAGTGCAAAAGAGATTGCAGTATGATTTCTGTTTTTTTACATTGAATTTTCAGAAAAAAACAGAATATTCATATTCAGTAGCATTTGCCTTTGTTGATAGCCAGGTCTTTAAACCTAAAATCAAGATGTACGCCAATTATAAAGAAACCATTTTGGGAGGATCTTTACTGGATGGAATTATACAGGGATTCAAGATGTTTTTGAAGAAAGAAGCGGCAAAGAGAGATATGAAATTGAATATAAGTTCGTCAAGACTAAAAAAACACCTGTTGCTTTATGGTTCTGTGCAGGGAGATCTTACATTTTTGGGTTCAACAAGATGGACGCTTGGAACTCCAAAAGTACAGACAGAAATTAAGAAATTTATGTATGAAGAACTGAAACTTTATTTTGCCAACAATGAAGATAAGGCAATTCATATTCTACAAGTCGTACAGGATGAATAGTATAAAAAGGCTCCCTTTAATATGGGAGCTTTTTGTTGATAGTATTGACAATACTTTCACTGTATATCATGTAATTCCATCGGAATAGAATGTCCATCCCTTCAATGAGAAGCCATTAGGCATTGGGAATAGAATCCGCAATATCTTTTCCACAATCAGGATGAATGATCAGAGTAGGAACTCTTATTTTCTTTAAGAGTTCAGCATCATACTGGAAAGAGCCTATAGCTAAAGGTTACGGGATGATTTCATTTTGGTCCCTGTATTTATTATTTTAAAAAAAATTAACGTATCCGTAAGGTAAACTGATTTTGCCGTATGGTATGATAATTTCTGAAATTAAGACACCAAATGATGTGTAAATATCATAGTAGACAGCTTTTATCTACTTTTTTATCAATATATCTTTAAACAGGGAATTGTTTTTGTTTTGTTAAATGCTTTAATAGCAATTGTTTTATTAACTTAATATTTGTTAAAAAAATCACTTTTATGGGATAATTTACTGTCTCTCAGTCATTTTTTTTTATTTTAGCTGACAAGAATGAATTTATGCTTATTGATGAGGGTTTTAAGAGAAAATACTTAAACTGTAAAATAAAAGAGATGGTTCTTTTTCTTAAAAAACTTATACCAAAAGATAAAAAAGAAGTCGTTGCTCAATAACCTGAAACAAATTTATACATCAAATTAGAAGCACATGAAAGAAAGACTTTATGAGATCCTTAATGAGGAAAAGATACATGAGATTATCCCTTTTTTAAAAGAGCTTAGTAATGAAGAAAGGAAAACACTGGTGCCATCTATAAAGAAAATGGATCGTGAGATCAGTAAAATTGTAATGACTAAAAACTCCTACCATACGGCAGGATCTGTGAATCAGCATTCCATTATAGATATAGCTTCATTTGTCTGCATGGACAAAAAGAATTTTGGTAAAAACTACTGGAGTCTTTTCCGCAATGCAGAACAGACTGATCAGATACTGGAATGGGGATGTCCGGATTGGTTTTCAGACTTTATCAATGAATCGGTTGAAGCTGAATTTACAGCATTTAATTATAAAGATATTTTAGGATGGACAGAGAAAGGATATGTACAGCCCAAACCGGAATTATTGGGACACCATCTCAGTAATTACCCGGCAGATCTTGACGGCCATCCGGAAACCCTTAATACTCATTTTTGGTATTTGTGTGAATATCCTTCCAAATCTTTACCTTTCCGTAAAGAATGGTTCCCTATTGTTCAAAAGCTTATTACGGATAAGAAAATTGAGAGAAAAAGATTTCTGAAAGAGTGCCTGCTGGCTGCCAACAGAAACTTTAATAAAAATGTCACAGGTTGGTTTATGGATGCGTTTACATCATTAAAACCAACGGAAGAAGAATTAGCTGATCTACAGGATGAATTGCTTGCAGGACTTGTTTCTTCACAGTCAAAAGCGGTAAATACAATATTATCACATCTGAAAAAAATTGTGGAAACTTCTGAATTTAAAAATGAAGAATTTTCCCATTACCTTCCGAATCTACTGAGTTCAGAGGTAAAAACAGTAGTGGTTTCCAGTCTGGGACTTACTGAAAAAATATTCCAGAGAAAGAAAATAGATCCGGATATGCTTGGAATGGCTTTAAGTACAGCGTTTGTCAGTAAAGATGATGGTATACAATCAAAAGCAGCGAAGATCATCCTTAAATATATTCCGGCTTCAGAAAATATGATAGTAGCTCTGTCTCATTATTCTGATAATATATTATCCAATGTGCGTCCTCTTTTGGTAAAATATATTGAAGAGAAACAGCCGGAACTGGAGGCGATTGCTTCAGAAAAACTGTTGCTGACTTCCGATAGAAATGCAGTACAGATACTTCAGAATTTTGAAGATCTTATGTTCTATCTGCCTCTGGCAATGGATGATCCATATAGCTATCACTGTGATATTGCTTTGACGGGATTTATCAGGTTTGCCGGAGATGTGGATGAAGATTCTGTAAAACTGATGGAACCCGTGTTTTTGAAAGCCTGTAAAACCATTGCAAAATGGGAAGTTCCTTATCTGAATGTTTTACTATGCAATGCCATTATCAATTATGGGCTGGCTTTAATGGAGAAATATCCGGTTCAGCTGAAGAATCTGGAAAAGATATACCAGAAAACCAAAGAAGAGGAAGCGACAAGAGAGTCTTACTCCAATTATCAGAAAAAATTAGGTCCTATAGAAGATGTTGGAGCAGATTGCCCTGCAAGACAGGCTTTTAAGGATATAGCTATATATGCAGTTGAAAAAATAAAATCCGGGGACAAACTCCCTTTATTGTTTCCTATTACCCATGCACCATGCTGGATTTCTCCTGTAACACTGGTGGAGAGATTGGAGCGCTATCAGGAAAATAATGCAGAACCTCATCATCTGGATATTCAGCTGGCCCTGCAACGTTGTGCTTTGGATGATACTTCAAAAGCTATTGCTGAAGCAGAGAAAAGATTAAAAGGCGAATATAAAGAATTACTGCTTTTCTTCTTTGGAAAAAATGCAAAGCCGGAAGGTAAGTTTATCCATCCTTCATGGTGGATGACAGCTGGAATTACCCGTTCACCTGAAACAGTTTTTGAGGAATTTAAAGATTTCGGATATAATAATATTTCTGCAGAATTCTTTACTGGAGATTACCAATGGAAAACCATTGACAATAAGAAAAATTCATACTATCCGGTAGAACTGAATATTACGATTCCAAAATATCATCTTGAAAAAAGAAAAGAGCCTCTGTTCATGGAATATTTTGTTGCAGAGCAGAAAGAGCTTAATGAAATTCCTGCGCTGATGCTTTGTTTCCCCAATACTCCTGCAAATGCACTGGCGAAAGTAATTAAATACTGTCTTTTCTATTCGGGAATTGCTGAAGTGTTTGAAAGAAGTCTTGTTTTGAATACTGCGAATACGCTTTATCAGATTAAAAAACCTCTGGATGAAATCGGTTATTTGTTTCTTGGGACTATTTTCCTGGACAGTGATAAGACCATTCGCGGAACTGCTGCCGAAATCTGGCTTGAACATGTTTCTTGCCAGATGATGGATAATGCAAGGCTGGGAAGAGTAATTGGTCTGCACGAAAAACTGGAATGGGCACCGGTGAAAAGATTCACAGATCTTATGCAGCACCACATGCTTAATGTAAGTAAAAATCATAATACAGCTCTTGAGGAATTGATTTTCAATATTTTACTTCAAATGGAAGAACCTGTTACCAATCTGAAAAGAATTCTGGAAATCTACCACGAAGTATTGGCTTTGAACCATTCATTCGTACATCAGGAAGTCGTTGAAAAATTAAATATCTGGAAAGAAAACTCAAGCCTGAAAAAAATCTGTAATCTTCTTCTGAAAAAATAGATCATGGGAGATACGCTTATTTACAACTATTCAGGTGTATCCTCTTTATTTAGGAAAGGTGCACTTGAAGAGTTGTTTCTTGCGAAATACAGTGAGGTACATAAAAATACTGATGCCCCCTGTTTCTTTTGGGGAAATGTAGGACAGCCTTTTATTCTGGCCAGATGTCTGATCACGCTTTCCAATATAGTGAAATCCAGTTTTAATCTATCGCCGTTTCAGATGGTACTTCTTAAAGATCCTATAGTAACAGCAGGAAATGAAAGAGTAAAGTTTGAAGGTTTTTCCCATTGTGCAGGAGTTTACGCAAGAGTAGATGTCCTGCCGGATGGATTGGATGGAGAGTTTCTTGAAAATGGAACGACAAATGTGGATTTCAATCAGCCTATGATAACGGCATTAGGAAGCGTCCGTCCGAATGAAAAAATTATGCTTTCTGTAGGACAAAAAGAAGTAGAGTTATACAAGGACGAAACCAGGGTAACAGAAAGAAAAGTACCATTGCCTGCAAAATGGATCAAAGGACTGGGAACTGTTCAGGTGTATTTATCAGAATCGGAAAAGCGTTATACCTTCAATAAAATCCAGACACAGCAGTTGTTTAGAGGAATGCCGAAAGGAGTGGTGAAGTCAGATTATTATTTAATTGTGAGAGGTAATAAACCTATATTTTCTCCCGTGAAATCTGTAGATTCTGTTTGTGTAGGAGGGCTTCACAGGCTTCGGCTTTTAGAACCTATTCTTCCTTATATTGATAGCATGCAGGTTTTTCCACATGCAAATATGCAGTCTACCACATGGCAGCTTTATATGGGAAATATTCGTTTCACTTTTTCTTTATCGAGAGAATGCTGGAGAGGCTTTTCAGGAGAAGGGGCCATGTTGGATAACCTGATTTCAGATGTTCCTGATGAATGGGTTGACGCGCTGGATAAATATGCTTATACCAATCAGTCTTTTAACCCTGGCAGACTTGCCCGGGAAGAGAATATCAGTTTGAGCAAAATTGAAAATATAACATGCAGGCTTGCCGCAATGGGATTACTGGGTTATGATCTTGATGACAGAGAATTTTTCTACCGTAGACTTCCTTTTAAATTAAGTCGTATTATTGGGCTCAATCCCCGCATAAAAAATGCCGAAAAACTGATTGAAGACGGAAAAGTAGAAATCTTAAACAATAATAAAGAAAGAACAGAAGCCAGAGTAAAAGGAACCGATGTGAACCATACGGTAATCATTGAAGAAGAGAAAGAACGCTGTACCTGCGAATGGTTCAGTAAATATCAGGGAGAAAGAGGACCCTGTAAACATGTGCTGGCAGTAAAAAGACTGGTTAATGTTTAAAAATTCTAATACTTACCTTATTATTTTAATGGTAATCGCAGAAGCATAAATTCTGTTTTATCAGGGAAAATATTATCTTATTCTCTTCCGCCTCTGCATTGCCTGTTCAAGGTGCTGTTTAATTTCCAGATTGCTTTATCCATTCTTCATAGCTTAATACACCTAATTCGGGCTTACCTTCACCCTCAAGAATAGAAATAAACTCAAGCTGGTTTCCATCAGGATCATTAAAATAAATAGCCAGTGCAGGCATCCATGCAAATACCATAGGCTCTGTACTTCCGTTTTTAAGGAAATTGTAAGGTTTTAAATCCTTTTTTTTAAGAAACTCCACAGAATAATTCAGAATATCTTCCTTACTGCTGGAAAAAGCAAAATGCCTGGTCTGAAGATTTTCCTTCTGCTCCCATAATCCGAGCATAAATTCTTTTCCATTTCCTACCCATAAAAAAGCAATAGGTCTGGTTTCATCCCTGTGAGCCAGTTTCAATCCCAGTACTTCTGTATAAAACTGTATCGCATTTTCAAGATTGCTCACCTGAACATGAGTCTCATATATTCCTTTAATCATAGCTTAATTTTAATAAAAGCAAAGCTAAAAAAGCCTTACCGAAAAACTGACTACAGACGATTTCTTTAATGAAAATGAATGATAGAAGGATTTTATAATGATGAATGATGAATGATGAATGCCATTGTATCATCACAATATTTGTGCAATTCTTTGAAATCTGCGGATGAACAAATTCTAAAAATTAATACAATTCAATAGAGGTGGGCTTTAGCCCGCCTTTCAAATTGCCTCCTTTCATTCGGCTTTAGCCAAAACTTAAAAATCTGCGCAATCCGCAAAATCTACGAGCATTTATGTATATAAACACGTTTCCGAAATAAAAAATAGAAAAAACGAAGAAAAATTTTCTACGCAAAAAGATTGCGTAATACTGTTTTTACTTTGCATCAGAAATCAGAGAGGAAGTATCAATTCTTCTCCATGTTTAACAAAAAAACAGTAACCATGAAATTTAATTTTTTAAAAAAAGAAAATAAAAAAGTAGTACTGAACTACGAAGGTGCAAAAGCATATGCCATGACACCTGCAGAAGAATTGTATAGTGCTGTTGTTACAACAGGACTGTCAGATGCCAACTATGAAAAAGGAAATGACAGGTTGGAAAGAATCCAGTCTCTGATTAAAAAAAATGATCCTGAGTTTGTGGCAAAGCTGGCGGTATATGCCAGAAAAGATATGTATTTAAGATCCATTCCATTGGTTTTAACAACCGAATTGGCAAAGCAGACTTCAGGTACAGACCTTGTAAGTAAAACAGTAAACGGAATCGTTCAGAGAGCAGATGAAATCACAGAGTTGCTGGCATACTACCAGCTGGCCAATAAGAGAACAGATACCAAGAAACTGAACAAACTGTCCAAACAGATTCAGAAAGGTCTGGTAAAATCATTCAATAAATTTGATGAGTACCAGTTTGCAAAATACAACAGAAAAACGGAAGTAACGCTGAAAGATGCATTATTCCTGGTTCATCCGAAAGCTAAAGATGAAAATCAGCAGGCCGTTTTCAACAAAATTGCCAACAATACATTGGAAACTCCCTATACATGGGAAGTTGAACTTTACGTTCTGGGACAGACAAAATTTGCCAATGATGCGGAAAGAAAAATGGCCTTCAAAAACAAATGGGAAGAACTGATCTTCAGTAACAAATTGGGTTATATGGCAACCATGAGAAACCTGAGGAATATCCTGGAAGCGAGCGTATCACCAGATGCAATGAATAAAGTATGCAGATATCTTTCAGATGAAAGGGCCGTATCCGGTTCAAAACAGCTCCCATTCAGATTCCTTGCGGCTTATCGAGAGTTAAAAAATATAGATTCTCCTTATTTGTCATCTGTATTGGAAGCATTGGAAGATGCAGTGGTGGTGAGTGCTAAAAATATCAAAGGCTTTGGTTTTGATACTTCAGTGGTGATCGCTGCCGATGTGTCAGGTTCCATGCAGAAGCCAGTCTCTGGCAAAAGTAAAATTTTGCTGTATGATATCGGTTTGCTGATGTCTATGATCCTTCAGTCACAATGTAAAAATGTGGTGACAGGTATCTTCGGCGACCGTTGGCTAAGAGTTCCAATGCCGAAAAATGGTATCTTAAGAAATGTAGATGCCTTTTACAAGCGTGAAGGTGAAGTAGGATATTCCACCAATGGTTACCTGGTTATCGAGGATCTTATCAAAAGAAACGAGCAGGTAGATAAAGTAATGCTGTTCACCGATACTCAGATGTGGGATAGCACGGGAAAAAGAAACTCCTTTGAAGACGTGTGGAAAAAGTACAAAGCCATCGCGCCTCATGCAAAGCTATATATTTTTGACCTTGCAGGTTATGGTACGCAGCCGCTGGATATCAGGAAGGATGATGTACATCTTATTGCAGGTTGGTCAGACAAAATTTTCGATGTACTGAATGCTTTGGAAGACAAAAAATCGGCAGTGAAAATGATTCAAAAAGTAGTGCTGTAACAGGCACTGCTTTTAAAATATATAAAAAAACAATCAATATATTCAGGAGCTTACTCCCGCTTTCCACTCTAAAAACACTGAATTATAAATATCCATAGAAAATTCCAAATCAATTGGCTGGAATTAAAGAATGACATAGGAAATGGAGGCGTTAAGAAAATAAGCTATACGAACGTCAAGAAAATTCTACTGTTTGAAGCGCGACACAGAAAGTGAAACGAAGAGCTCATATAACATTCGCGCAAGTTTTAGAATTTTTAGAGAGTGTAGGTTATTTTTAGCCGGAGTTTCCAGGTCTTGAACTTTTGGTTCTTTTGCTTCAAGGCAAAACGAACAAATATTTAAATAAAAATCAAACTACGTAAAAAGATTGCGTACCTGTAATATAATTTTGCAGTGTTAATAATATCGGTGCCGTTAGAAAGACCTACTTCGATTCAAAAATGAAAGAGTCTTTCACCAGATTGCCCAGGTACCAGACCAATGCCGTTCATAAGAGTTTCATCGTCAACTTTCAATTGAATATCAATTACTCTTATAACTTATTGCTTGGTTTTTTTAATAAAAAACAACTGCGTAAAAAGAATGCGCAGTAACAATATAATTTTGTAAAAAGAAAACTAATAACTATGAATAATTAACATCAAGTGTCGTCTTAGAATCATACTTCGAGATTGAGTAAACATTGGGTCGCAGGTTCGAATCCTGCCTTTTCCCCCGAAAAGGAGAGGTAGCTCAGCAGGTAGAGCAAATGCACGGAAGATTCTAAAAAATATTACCTTGATTGATAAAAGAGTGCCGTAGAAAAGGCCTGCTTCGGTTTAATTTGGTTCGACTCCAGAAGGTCATGGAAATGATCTTGTACAAGTCTTTTCGAATCTTGCCTCTTTTTATTTTTAAACTTTAACAACCATGAATATACCAAGTAATCTGACTGAATTTTTATACTGGGTCAAAGAACGCACAGAAAAACTGTGGTCTGTAGATAATGAAAATTGTCCTAAAGGATTTTACGGCGCCCAATGGCAAGGGCTTTCTGAAGAACAGATTGATCAGGTTGAAAGAAAATATGAGGTGAGCTTTACCTATGAACACAGAGAGTTTCTAAAGATTCTTCATGCTATAGATAAAAAAGAAATTGTTGAATATGAGGATGATGGAGAACTGATTGCAGAAGAATGTACTTTCTTTTATAATTGGTTAGAGAATGAAACAGAAATTATCAGCCAGATAAATTCTTTTTACAAATGGATGTGGGATGATATTATGAGTGTCAATCATGTTTGGTTGAAATCCTGGGGAATAAAACCAAAATCAATCGAAAAAAGGAAAGAAATTTTTGATGAATGGTTTTCAAGGCTTCCGCAATTATTACCTGTCAGGAATTCTGCTTGTGTTGTAGAAAACAACAATTTAAAATGGAATCCTGTAGTAAGCATTAGAGGTTCGGACATTGTCATTCTGGGTTGGGATTTCAGAACTTACTTACTATATGAACTAAGAGATCATCTTGATATTTATACAGATGTATATGATGATGAAGATAAGAGGTTTTATCCGGAACTTATTGATGAAGTGCAAAAAATTAATAACGAAAATTTTAAGTATGATGAAACCAAAGACATTCCTTATCTCAAAGAACTGATTCTTTACTGGTCTTCGGGATGGAGAGGCTTTGGGTTAAATTATTATCCGGAAAATGCCAGCGTTCATCCTATTGTCAAAACATATATTGCTGAAGAAGAAAAATAAAAACAAACAAGTGCCGTAGAAAAATGTTACTTCGCTCATCACGACGGGGTCACGGGTTCGAATCCCGTCTCTTCCACAAAAAAAAACACGGTCTATATAGGAAGAGTAGCTCAGCAGGTTAGAGCACGACTGCATTTTTTGTCCGTTGCCTTGTTTTTCAAACATTCAAGAAGCCGGAAGTGGGACGTTGAAAGATCTTTGTATATAATTTTCTATAAAGTCAGAGAGATCATCAGGCTTTAATCCCTTTCTTCTGCCCACTTCCAGCTTCTTTATATTACCATTTTGAAGTGTCGTTAGGAAAAAATTCATCGTAACACAACTATGGGAGGAATAGCGAAGCCGGTCAGTCCGGCAAGGTTATCCGGTTCGACTCCGGCAAACGTTTAGCCCGGTTTTTTCCTTACCATTACCTTTAAAGAAATGCCGGTAGATTACTTACCGGCACTTTTCATTGTATCTTCAAGCTCTTCTTCAAACATTCCTTTCCATTTGGAAAGCGTTGTGCGGCTTATTTTATATTTTCGTGACATATAACTCGTAGAATGACCATGCTTTTTTTGATACTGAAGCAGTTTTAGCATAGTCTGCCTGTCATAGGTTTTGAGTTTTTGATTTTCTCTGGATTGCTTGAACAGTTTTTCATTGAACTTAAGAACATCTTCGCTCGTATGAAGCTTTTCAAGAAGGTCTTTAACTTTTGGATCTTTAAGCTTTTCAGGATATTCCATCTTCAGCATATCCTGGTAAATTTTTTTGTAATTTGGGCGCATTTTTATCTGTTTATCCGTTTGCATTATTACTCTTCTGAAGCCATCTGTGAAGAGTACTTTTCGGAATAGAATATTCTTTAATAACTTCACTCTGGGTCATTTCACCGGAAAGAATTCTTTTCATAATAAAGTCTTTGATTTCCTGTGTATAAATATTTTTCCTGAAATAGGGCGTTTTTTCGGACTTCTGCTGGTTTTTATTAATGGCGGAGGGAGGAGCATATAAAATCAAATGTGAACTGTAAAGTCTGAAAAAATCGTATTCCAGTAATTTGCTCCATCTTAAAAGAAGATCCGTATCTATTGATCTGCTGTCATACATCATTTCGACAGCTTCTTCATCTTTACTTAAAAATTTACATATCCTCTCTACTGTAATTTCATTTTCATCAACTCTTTCCTTGATAAATTTCCCAATATGGATTTCTTTATATAACATTTTTAATAAATATTGTTCTTTTGTTTAAACTTATATATAAAAAAACGAAAATAGGTGATAAATATTATCTTGCATGGTAGGCGTTAATTCACAGAAATTTGAATTGATGAAAATGAAAATGATGATGTAAGAATATTAAAACAGGTATTATAAGACCATTGATCTTATAAAACGTATTTGTAATTTGCCAAATATCTTAAAAGCAGGTGGGTAGGGATCACCTTAATGTACTTGGAATATATTTCTTTACTTTCAATGGTTTTCTCTTCTTCTCTTTCAAACTTCTTTTCCTGCCATTTGTGTGAAATAATATATAACCTATTAAGGTTTTACGTAATTCTATGAGTTAAGCTGCAGATAGATTGATAAACAGCTTTTTACCCATTGAATTTTTAATTAGTACCAAATAATTGTTTATTCGTTTTCAAATGTAAACAAAAATAAGTAGTAAAAACACTTGAAAATGTAAAAATCATACTTTATAGATTTGTTTTAATTAAAATTAACATATTATAAGAACTGATGTGTGAATTATCTAAAATGACAAACTCGTCCATTAAAAAATCATAAAAAGAAAAAATTGTATACCATCCGGACAGTCCATACCTTTGCAAATCAATGAAAAATATTATAAGCTTATTCGACTTTTCGAAAAAAATCAATTATAAAAATGAACTGCTGGCTGGTTTTACGGTAGCGATGACGATGATTCCTGAATCTCTTTCATTTGCTATCCTGGCTGGTCTGTCTCCCCTTACAGGTCTCTATGCCGCTTTTATGATGGGATTGGTAACCGCTGTTTTGGGAGGACGTCCGGGAATGGTTTCCGGTGGAGCAGGAGCAACGATCGTTGTACTGATTGCTCTGATACAATCTCATGGGATAGAATACCTTTTTGCCACTGTAGCACTTGCCGGAATCCTTCAGATGATGGTAGGTATTTTTAAACTTGGGAAATTTGTGAGACTGATTCCACAACCTGTTATGTACGGATTCCTGAATGGCTTGGCTATTATTATTTTCATGGCGCAGGTTGAGCAGTTTAAAATAACAGACAGTAGTGGTGCGGTACATTGGCTGCAGGGAATGCCTTTATACATCATGGCTGGTTTAACGGTTCTTACAATCGCCATTGTTTATTTTTTTCCGAAAATCACAAAAATTGTTCCTGCTTCTCTGGTAGCTATTATTATTGTCTTTGCAGTTGTTCTCGGATTTAATATTCCGACAAAAACGGTAGCAGATATCGCTCATATCAGTGGAAACCTTCCCAATTTTCATATTCCGAAAATCCCTTTTTCACTGGAAACTTTACAGATTATTTTTCCATATGCCTTAATTATGGCTGGAGTAGGCCTTATTGAATCTCTTCTGACATTATCAATGGTAGATGAAATCACAAATACAAAAGGAAGCGCCAATAAAGAATCCGTAGCTCAGGGATTGGCAAATATTACCAATGGTTTCTTTGGTGGAATGGGCGGATGTGCAATGGTAGCACAGACGTTGGTAAACCTTAACGCAGGTTCCAGGGCAAGGTTATCAGGAATTGTAGCATCCCTGCTTATTTTGATTATCATTCTGGTCGGAGCACCCGTGATAGAAAAAATTCCTATGGCAGCTTTGGTTGGAGTGATGATGATGGTGGCCATCAGTACATTCCAATGGGTATCCATAAGAATTGTGAATAAAATGCCGAAGTCTGATATTTTTGTAGGCGTTACTGTAGCGTTGGTTACTGTGATTTTACACAACCTGGCATTAGCAGTTTTGGTTGGTGTGATCATTTCAGCACTGGTTTTTGCATGGGATAATGCCAAAAGAATCAGAGCGAGAAAACATATGGATGAAAATGGAGTGAAGCACTACGAAATATATGGCCCTCTGTTTTTTGGTTCAGTAACAGCATTTACAGATAAATTCGATCCTATGAATGATCCTAATCAGGTGGTGGTTGATTTTAAAGAAAGCCGCGTTGTAGATATGAGCGCCATAGATGCTCTGGACAAATTATCCAAGCGGTATAAGCAATATCATAAAACCTTACATCTACGTCATCTCAGCGAAGACTGCCTGAAAATACTTAAAAATGCAGAAGCAGTAATTGAAATTAATATTCAGGAAGACCCGACTTATAAAGTGATGCCGGAAAAATAGGTGAGAAGCTAATAAGTAAATTTTGCTCCGCAAGTGAAATGATGAATTTTGTAGAAAAAAAATTGACAAGCGCAACGGATTGACGATTGACTTTTCACTATAAAAACTCCTCAATAACAACACAAGGACTGTAAGAAAAATCTACAGTCCTTGCTTGTTTAGGTTATTAATGTATTAGCGATAAAATCAGGCACTAAAGCATAGTGTGATAATTTCATACTAATGGAAGCTCTTCCGCTTGTCAGCGTTCTCAGATCAGAAATGTATCCGAAAGTTGAAGCTAACGGAACTTCCGCTGCAAAAATCTTTCTTCCCGATTTTTCATCAATAGAAGTGATGATTCCTCTTCTTCTGTTGATATCTGCGGTGACAGCTCCCGTGTACTCCTCAATACTTTGGATCTCCACCTGCATAACAGGTTCCATCAGTTTAGGATTACATCCTTTTGCCGCCGCTTTGAATCCTTCTCTTGCAGCAATTTCAAAATCAAATGCTGCAGAATCCTGAGCGTGGAAAGAACCATCCAGAAGGGTGACCTTCATGTTTTCCAGAGGATATCCTTTTAAAGGTCCGTTTTCCATAGCTTCTCTGAATCCTTTTTCAACGGAAGGAATAAATTCAGTCGGAATAACTCCTCCTTTGATCATATTAACAAACTCCAATCCGTGTTCGTGGTCATTTCCCGGGCCTATTTCAAAAGTGATATCAGCGAACTGACCGCTTCCTCCGTTTTGCTTGGACAGCTTTTCTCTATGGATTTTGGTTTCCGTTAAGATTTCACGATAAGAAACTTTAGGTTTCCCCTGATTGATTTCAATATCATGATTCAGACGGATTTTCTCCAGAGTAACCTCGAGATGAAGTTCTCCCAATCCACTTAATAAAGTTTCTCCAGTCTGCGGGTCTCTTTCAACCACCAATGAAGGATCTTCTTCCTGGATTTTTGCCAGCACCAAGCCAAAAGACTTCTCATCACCATTGGTTTTTGGTTCAATAGCCACTCTGATCACAGGAGTAGGAATGGTAATGGCTTCCAGTAATATCGGTTTTTCTACAGAAGATAAAGAATCTCCGGTTTTGGCATCTTTTATTCCTGTCAAAGCAACAATATCTCCTGCTCTGGCTTCTTCCAGAGATAACGTTTTGTCAGACTGCATTTGTAAAATCCTGGAAATCCTGAAACTTTCGCCCGTTCTTACATTCAATATCGTATCTCCGGATTTAATTGTTCCGGAATATACACGGAGCATAGCCAGTCTGCCCATATGCTTGTCAATCACAACTTTGAAGACAAGACCTGAAAAAGAAACAGTTTCATTCCTTGCCAGAGTTACGGTTTCTTCTGTACGAGGGTCTCTTCCCTGCAGGTCAGCAAGCTGATCAGGTGCCGGAAGATACGTTACAATCGCATCGAGAAGAGGCTGGACTCCCTTATTCTTAAAGGCAGAACCACATAGAACGGGAACCGCAGATCCTGTTCTGCAGACTCTTTGTATAGCTTCTGTAATCATTTCAACAGTGACTGTATGTTCAGTATCCATGAAGATTTCAAAAAACGTCTCATCACATTCTGCAAGAGTTTCTATTAACTTTACTCTGTATTCGTTGGCTTCTGTGATAGAAGCAGAAGGAATTTCCTTCTCCAGAATGGTTTCTCCATTTTCATCTGTCCAGTATAACGCTTTCATTTTGACGAGATCAATGACACCTTCAAAGTGGTTTTCAGCTCCCATCGGAATCTGAAGAGCCAGAGGAACTGCATTCAGTTTGGTTTTTATCTCATTGAGAACCGCAAAGAAATCTGCTCCAATTCTGTCCATTTTATTGATGAAACAGATTTTGGAAGTTCCATGTTTTTCAGCCTGAAACCATACATTTTCAGTCTGTGGCTGAACTCCTGAAGAAGCACAGAAAACGGCGACAACGCTGTCCAGAACTCTTAGAGAACGTTCTACTTCCACAGCAAAATCAATGTGCCCTGGAGTGTCAATAATGTTGATATTATAAACATTATCATCCTTTTTCCATTGTGTGGAAACCGCAGCTGATGAAATGGTAATCCCTCTGTTTCTCTCCTGAATATCTTTATCCATGGTGGTATTTCCGTCATCTACATTACCAATTTTATGAATAAGCCCGGTGTAATACAGAAGTCTTTCTGATAACGTTGTTTTTCCTGCATCTACGTGTGCTATGATCCCTATATTTCGTGTGTTGTATTTCATTTTGTTTGATTTAAATTGTTGGTTGTTAGATCTGTATATTGAAAAGATTCTAAAAAAAATGAACACAAAATACACTCCGGTCTCAGAGAGCCGGCAAAACATTTTTTGTATTTTGAATCAAAGGAAAATTTTCAGAGATCTTAACAAATCACAGAAGTTGTTTGAATTGTTGAAGTCTGAAATCAGGGCAGCAAAAAAGACCTATCCGAATAGACAGGTCTTCAATATATTTTTGGGTATAAAAGATCTATAGAACTATTCAGATAAATATTCAGTGCTGCCAAAGAACACAGCTCTGACAGGATTGCTTAACGTTATAATATTTATCATTTTTGTTGACATTGTTGATTTTTAATCGGTTGCGAAATTATAATTTTTTTTTGATTTTCAAAGAATTTTTGAAAATATTTTTTCGTGAACGGATATTAAACACTTTTTAAATCATCTTCTGAGAATCTTTCAAATCCATAGAATTTCATAAAAATATCTTAAAACAGATAACGAACGTAATGCTTTTATGATAAATATTTTATCTTTGGGAAGAATAGTATGGTAAACACTTTTTGATGATTAAAAAATTTTAAATCTTTTTCAAGAAGCTAAATAAAAACTTTTAACTTAAAACCTATTGAAAACAGATATCGACATCCATAACCACTGTCATTTTTCCTTTGACCTGTGGCTCACTTTAATCAAATCTCATCCTGAATTTAAAGCAAAAAGAGTTGAGCTGTTCTCCTCATTTTTTAACGTAGATAAACCGTTAGAGGAAGTTGCGAAAACTGTAAAATATTACGATGATCTTTGCAATACCATTAATGAAGTCACGGGAGGAAATATAGACACTTTTGAAATTTATCTGATGATTCTTGGTTCTCTGGATATAGATGTAAAGCAATTGAACAAGGAAAAACTCAATGAGTTTTACAACAAAAGTGAAGAATTGTTTCTGGAATACAGACCTGTTGTGATTTTTGAGAATCTTCATGATTTTTTTGATGATATTAAAAATCAGGGAAAGACCATCAATATTCTGAGCAATACAGGATTTATCAAAGGAACGACCATGAGGAAATTCCTGATCCACGAAAACCTGGATCAGTATATAGATTTCCACATTTATTCTGATGAAATCAACTGTTCCAAACCGAACCCGCTTATTTTTCAGGAAGTGAAGAATAATATCCAAGATCAGGATTTACCTATGCATCAGATCCTGCATATCGGAGATAATCCCGTAGCAGATTATCAGGGAGCAAAAAACTTCGGTTTCAGTGCACACTTACTTAAACACTAAAAATAAACATGAATAAAAGATACAGCTTACACCACATTCATTCAGCAGATGAGTTTACTTTCTCACCCGCAGAATACAGCTATTTCAAATATGGCGATAAGTCGTATGCTGAAAAATTTGCGAGAGAATTATTCGACGGATTTATTTCTGAAAACGAATTGCTTTTAGATACCGACAAAGAGATTGTAGTACTTCCAAGCCCTTATATGGCGATTCCTACGGCTTCTAATTTCTTATGTTTTTTCTTTAAAAAGCATCTGGATTTTTATTTGTTTCAGAAAGGAAAGAAGTCCAGTATTTTATCTAAGATCAATCGTAATCATACTTACATCACAGATTATGGGAATCTTAATTTCGAAGACCGTAAAAATCTGATCGCGAATGATACTTATTATATCGATAAAGATTTTTTGAGGGGAAAACTTTGTATTTTTATAGACGATATAAAAATCACGGGAAGTCATGAATATACAGTCAACAGAATTCTGGACGAATATAGCGTAGAGGCTGACTTTATGTTCCTGTATTATGCAGAACTGATGAATTTTGACCTTGACCCGAAAATTGAAAACTTTTTCAATTATTACGCAGTGAAAAATGTAAATCATGTTGCAGAAGTGATGAATAAAGAAAGTTTTGAATTCAATACAAGGATTGTAAAATATATTTTAGGACTGGAATCAAGTAATTTTGATTATCTTACGTCTAAAGTAAAAAGAGAACAGATGGATTTGCTTTTGGAGCTGGCCATCAGCAACAATTATCATTTAATAAAAGAATACGAAAATAACATCAATACTTTAACACAAACGGAATTATATTATGGCTATTAACTTACAAAAAGGACAAAGAGAAAACATTAACGCACCTAAATTTACTGTAGGTTTAGGATGGGATATCAATAATACTTCTACAGGAACAGCTTTCGACCTTGATGCTTCTTTATTTTTGCTTGGGGACGACAAAAAATTAGTTTCAGATAATCACTTTATTTTCTATAACAACCTTGAGTCTCCGGATAAATCTGTGATCCATACTGGAGATAACCTTACAGGAGAAGGATCAGGAGATGATGAGCAGATCAAAATTGATCTGACAAAAATTGATGATGCAATCAAAGAAATTACGGTAGTAGTAACGATTCACGAAGCTGATTCAAGAAAACAGAATTTTGGACAGGTAAGAAATTCTTTCATCAGAATTTTCAATACAGATACGAATGAAGAGATCTTAAAATATGAATTAGATGAAGATTTCTCAATCGAAACTGCTGTGGAATTCGGAAGAATCTACAATCGAAACGGAGAATGGAAATTTGAGGCTGTAGGGGCAGGTCAAAGAGACGGCCTTGAGAAATTTGTATCAATTTATCAGAAGTAATCATGGACAATCAGGAAAATCAACCCATAGATCCGCTAGGATCAATAGAACCTCTTAAAACCTTTGAACCTACTCCAATGGTTCCTCCAACTCCGGCTCAGCCTGCACAAAATGCAGCGCCTGCAGTTCTTGTGGACAGAGAGGGAAATGTAAATCTGACACAATTACAGTCAGAAGAACGTCAGAAATATGAAGTTCTTGCGAACTCTATTGACGAAGCCAATCCAGGTTCTATCGTGAACTTCGGAGCGGAACTTCAGAAAACATTAACCAATCAGAGTGACAGCTTCTTAGGAAATGTAAGAAGATCAAATTCCGGAGAAGTTGGAGGACTTATCAATGACCTTTTGGTAGAGCTTAATTATGTAGACGTAGAAGAGCTTAACGGAAACAAAGTGAAAAGCTTTCTGAGCAAATTGCCATTCATGAAGAAGGTAATGACTCAGGTAGAGAACTTATTTGCAAAATACGATAAGATCATCAACAATATCGAGCAGATTTCTTATAAAGTAAATGCAGGAATCATTACTTCTACAAAAGATAATGCTGTTCTTCAGACTATTTTTGAGAGCAATGTGAATTCTATCAAGCAGATTGAAGAGCTGGTGATCGCAGGAAATATCAGAATGGAAAGAGCTGCCGTTGAACTTGCTCAAATGGAAGCTGCTCCTCAGAATTTTCAGGATTATCAGATTGCAGATAAAAGAGATTTCATTGCAAGATTAGACCGAAGAATGGCTGATCTAAAAGTAGTGCGTGTGATCATGATGCAGTCACTTCCACAGATCAGGCTGGTACAGAATAACAACGTTTCTATTGCTGAAAAAGCACAGACGATTCTTACCACGACACTTCCTGTATGGAAAAACCAGCTTTCATTAGCTGTAGCAATGTACAGACAGCAGCAGAATATTGAAATCCAGCAGAAAGTTTCTTCCACTACAGAAGAAATCTTAAGAAAGAATGCTGAGCGTCTTGGCCAGAATTCTGTGAATGTTGCCAGAGCTAATGAGCAGACTATTGTATCTGTGGAAACATTAAGAGAAACAACATCCATGCTGATTAATACGTTGAATGAAGTGAAACAAATCCAGAAACAGGGAGCTGATAACAGAAGAAAACTGAATCAGGATCTTCAGACATTGGAGCATGAACTTAAAGCAAATGTCAGAGGTTAATTTATAGGATACCAAGGTGGGGGATGATGCAGCAACCATATTGTCGCAAAGCAAAAGAAGATTAACAAAGCTTAAGCTTCTCGCTAATTTTTTTGAACATATTGACATTATATCTATTTACATCAAAACAGATATTATCCACAATCTGTTCCAGGAAAATACGGCTTTAGATTACAATAAACTGGAACTTTTTCACCTTCAGTATACCGACAGCCTTATAGAACTTCTGACTAAAATTAAAAAGCAGAAGGAAAATGATATGCTGGCGGTCATCAATGAAATTAACATCAACAGTAAATATATATCAGGTTTTGAAGAGAGACAGGCAGACAACTTTCAGACCGATAGGAAAATGTACAGTGGTGTGTTTTCGCAACATTTGAAAACGTTGTATAAAGATCTTACGGAAGATAGTTTTACAGCCAATTGGGAAAATGTACTGTACTTTCATAAAAAATATGCTCAGGAATTTTACAGGGCCAATACAGATGAAACACTATTGAAATCCGATGCTTTTCCTGCCTATCAGTATAAAGACTATTCTATTGAAAGGAAACTGTTGGGAAGGCTTAATATACAGGGATTTAAAGTCCGTTTTGTGTGTGGTTATCTTATCGGGACCCATGATTATGAACTGTTTAAGATCTTTCAGTCGGATGATTATTTTATTTTCAGTGTAGATGAAAAGAAATTGTATCTTTTTGATAAAGAACTGGATAAGCTGGATATTTCTGAAAATCAGTCTAACCAAAGCTCTATTATTGATCAGCTGAGAAATAAAAATGAGCAGTTGGAACATAGTATGAATGAAAGAAAACGTACGTTGCCGGCAGAAGTGGAAGGCGTTTTGAAAGATTATATTAAAAACCTGGAAAATATGGACATTATGAGCAAAATATTTGACTTCGATGAAGAAACGAATATTCTGCGAGCGATGCTTAACCTGAATCTGAATAATAACTAGAACGAAATTTGAAAGCAAAAAGAATAACTTTTTTGCAAAAAAATAAATAACAACTAAACATAAAAAGATGGCTATCAACTTACAAAAAGGTCAGAGAATAAACCTTAAAAAAGAAAATGGAGCTGAACTTTCCCAGGCTTGTGTAGGAATCAACTGGGGAGCAATTGAAAAGAAAGGATTTTTTGGAACTAAAAAAGAAGCAGTAGACTTAGACGGAAGCTGTATTTTATATGATTCAAACAAAAACGTTACGGAAGTAATCTACTTTGGAAATCTTAAGTCCAGAAACGGATCTGTAAGACACAGCGGAGATGACCTTACTGGTGACGTAAATGGAGATGACGGATTGGATAATGAAGTAATCACAGTAGATTTCAGCCAATTGGAACCGAATGTAGAACATGTGGCAATGGTACTGAACAGCTACAGAGGTCAGGATTTCGGAACCATTCCTTTTGCTTCTATCCGTATTTATGAAGGATCACCTACCAATGTGAGAGAAGTTTTTGCAAAATATGATATTGCAAATGATGCTTCTTTCAGCGGGCACGTTGCTATGGTAATGGGTGTTTTCTATAAGAGAAACGGAGAATGGAAATTCAACGCAATCGGAGATCCTACAGCAGATAAAAAGCTGGAGCAGACGATCCAGACAGTGCAGATGAATTACTTATAATCAATTGTCAATCAAACGATAAATAAAATAGCAATATTTGTACTCTGTGCATCTATTGCTTTTATCATATAATAACATAACTCAAGTGGAACATCAAAGTATTTTAGAACTGCACCCTGGTCTGGTGTGGGGATTTGCAGTAACAGTCGTTATCATGCTGCTCCTGGACTTAGGGGTATTTAATAAAAAAAGTCACGAAGTATCTTCCAAAGAAGCTACCATCTGGTCTATTGTATGGATCTCGCTTTCTATGGTTTTTTCAGGAGTGGTCTATTGGGTATTTAATACCGACGGAAGCCCTGAAAGCCATGCTTTGGCAGTAGAGAAATTTACACAGTATCAGGCAGCCTATTGGATTGAAAAAGCCTTGTCTGTAGATAACTTATTTGTATTTATCCTGGTTTTCGGGTTCTTTAAAGTTCCGAAATTTCTTCACCATAAGGTTCTTTTCTGGGGAATTATCGGAGCCCTGATCTTCAGAGCGATTTTCATCTTTGCAGGAGTCGGATTAATCAATCTGACGTATCTTCCTGAAATGAATATCTTCGGTGAAGCGGTGAAAATCAACGTTGTCATGACATTATTCGGATTATTCCTTGTGTATGCAGGGATCAAATCATGGGGTGATGGCGATGATGACGATGACGAAGATTACAGTAATACAGCAGGAGCAAGATTGATCAAGAGCTTCTGGAAAGTTTCCGATAACTATGATGGAGATAAATTCTTCACTATCCAGAACGGAATCAAAATGGCAACTCCCCTTTTAGTAGTTGTAGGGGTTATCGAATTTACGGACGTTCTTTTTGCAGTAGATTCCATTCCGGCGATCTTTGCGATTTCAAATGATCCGTTCATCCTTTATACATCAAATATCTTTGCTATTTTAGGATTAAGATCATTATATTTCCTGTTAGCGAACTTTATTCATATGTTCAGCAAACTTCCATACGGATTGGCTATTATCCTATCTTTTATTGGAGTTAAGATGCTTATCGCACCATGGATTCATATTCCGTCTCCGGTTTCATTGGGAATTGTAGGAGGAGTATTGGTAATCTCTGTTCTTTTATCGATCATCTTCCCTGAAAAAGAAGAAGAGAAGAAGGAAGAATTGGATGAAAAATAATTGTATTTAAAATATACTATAAAGCCTCCAGAATTTATTTCTGGAGGTTTTTTATTTGTGTTTTTTGTTGGAAAAACGCCCGGATGATTAGCATTTTGCATATTATTTAAGGCCCAAGAAAATCAAAGATTTTCAGCAATGTTGAATTTTTAAGATGTAAACCTTATAGGTTTCAAAAACCTATAAGGTTTGAGATAAAAGGGGAATAAGATTGTCAAAATACTTTACTCAAGGATACTTACTAATTATTTGCATAATTCAGAGACATATTATTAGCGGTATTAAATTTTATCGAAGATAAAATCCTTGCGCCTTAACACATTATTTTTCATAAAAACTTCGCGCCCTTGCGTTTCCAACATTTTACCAAATAATTTTTTAAAAATAAAATAGACAGACTGGTCTGTATATTATTTTTTTTCATACATTTGTTCCAGAAAAGAAAAGCAATATGAAATCTCCAAGAGAAAGAATAGTAGAAATAACCTTCGAATTGTTTGCAAAACAAGGGTACAATTCTACCGGAATCAATCAGATCATTTCCGAGGCAGAAGTAGCCAAAGCAAGCTTTTATCAATATTTTAAATCCAAAGAAGACCTATGTGTAGAATTTCTGAAGGTAAGACATGAATATTGGTTCAGTGAACTCAATAGTTTTCTATCAAAGGAAAAAGACCCGAAATCTAAAACCATCCAGGCTTTCGATTTCCTGATATATATGAATAAAAAAGAAAATTTCCGTGGGTGCAGCTTCCTGAATATTCTTTCGGAAATACCAATGGATAATATTAAAATACTCAGCGTAATTCAGTCTCATAAAGCTGATCTCAGAAATTTTTTTTTAGAATTATTGAATGATGATACTCTTTCCGATCATATCTACATGCTTTTTGAAAGCAGCATCATAGAAAGCCAGCTTTTTAAATCCAATGAACTCATTGAAAAATCAAAAAAAATAGTTACCAATTTAATACAATAAGTTATGGAACAGAAACATCCGCTTCCGCCTTTCACTCTTGAAACGGCACTGGAAAAAATTCAAATGGCAGAAGATGCCTGGAACAGTCAGGATCCTGAAAAGGTTTCCAAAGCATATACCATTGACAGCGAATGGAGAAACAGAGATACATTCGTGAATGGAAGAGAAAATATTGTAGTATTTCTACAGAAAAAGTGGGAAAAAGAGCTTCATTATCACCTTAAAAAAGAATATTGGGCACACACTGACAACCGTATCGCTGTTCGTTTTGAATATGAATATCAGACCCAGGAAGGAAACTGGTTCAGAGCCTACGGAAATGAAAACTGGGAATTTGATGAAAACGGGCTCATGGCAAAAAGATATGCAAGCATCAATGATATGGCAATCAAAGAAGAAGAACGAAAATTTCGATAAAATAAAATGACTGTTACTACAACAGTCATTTTTGTTTTTTAAGGTTTATTAAAACTGAAACATCCAGTCAATAAATTATAATTCATAACTCATCATTTATTAACTGTTTTTCCCATGCAGCAGCTTATTGATCTTTCTCCTTGTTTGCATAGATACTTTGTAAGCTTCATCTCGCAGTTTCTGTATTTTTCCTACTGGCTGAAAGAATAGCTTACTTTCAAAAGGATTGAATGACAGCAGCTCATTTGTACAATTGCGCTCATCCAGTAAGGAACCTTTATTTATTTTAACCTCACCGATCTTGATATATGGGGAATTTTTCCATTCTACATTCAGCTTATTGATCGGCTGGTCTTTCAGGTCATAACATATCTGTATCAAAACATCTGCAGTAAAGTCGTGTGTCTGCAGATAGTTTTTTAAGGAATCTTTTACCTTCTGTCTTTTTCCAATGTTCTTATCCACAGATTGAGGAGACAGTTTTATTTTGATAATATGATCCCCAAGCCGGTAAGCACCTATAGAATAATAGTCGAAGGAAAGAATAAAATCATTTCTTTTACCAAGAAGTTTGATCATATTACGAACCATATCACCTGTTGCCAGGGAAGGAACTATTTTAATCACCTGAAGCAGCAGTGTAAAAAGGCTGCTCCATTTTTTGATGTAAAATCTGTTGACAGCAGTAAACAGTTTCAAAAAAGTTGAAACAGAATTAATGGGAAACAAAGGGAAGTTAACCAGCGGATAATTGGCAAGCAGTGTACCGCTTTCATCCCTGATCTGCACCGCAAAGCCGTAGGCAGGAATATCCTTTTTAGCATTCTTAATTTTCAGCTGAGCATTGGAAAAACGTATAGTCAGGTCAAATTTTTCCTTATCAAAAAAAGGCTGCAGTGATTCCGGGATATCAGGTTCTATCCGGAATGTACCCTTTGCTGCCGCATACGTTTTAGCATGGGCATTCCTGGTGGCATAATTGACATCACTAATGGAAGAGGATTGTTCAACAAAATCTGCTATTGTTTTTTTATTGATTTCCAGAAGCTTTTTTTCCTCTTCATTCAGTTCATCAAACTTCTTATTATATTTTAGTGGATTTGGCATTTAGTTTTTAAAATCCAATTATAACGCCAAGTTTCGAAATCTGTGTTAAATAAGTATTACAATTATTTGAATTTTGTGGAAAACATATTTAAAAATAAGGAAATGTAAGATTATATGGTTGATAAATATTAAAGAATAAACTGTTTAACTTGTTGATTATTAGTGTTTAGATTTTTTTTAATAAGAATGAATTAAAAAGCTGTTGTTTGGTACGGGAATGCTTTGGGCTTTTAAACTTCCCTCATCGTGCTTCCACGTTGCAACCCTAAAAAGCCTTATCTTTGTAAAAAATTATAATATGGGAGTAGCAGATATGTTATTTAAACGTAAAAAAGAATTAGCAGAAAAAAACCTGAAAGACGGTAAAGAATATATGGAGGAGTATGGTAAAAGAGAAAGCGTTGTGCAGTTACCAAGCGGCTTGCAATATGAAATTATTACAGAAGGTGATGGTGCAAAACCAGGTCCTAAATCTACTGTAAAATGCCATTATCACGGAACTACTATTTCCGGGAAAGTATTCGACAGCTCTGTAAAAAGAGGTACACCCGCATCTTTTCCTTTAAACAGAGTTATTTCAGGATGGACTGAAGCTCTTCAGTTAATGCCGGTCGGAAGCAAATGGAGACTGATTATTCCTCCGCACTTAGCCTATGGAGATCAGGAAATCAGCAAAGAAATAGGGCCAAACAGTACCCTTGTTTTCGAAGTTGAATTGTTGGATATTAAATAATCCTACTTAAAAATAAATTAAAATTTACCTGATTTCAGGTAAATTTTTTTATTTGTGCTATATTCGTATTGATAATTGTAAAGTTGAAGAAGAAGATGAACCGGCTACAATTCATCAATCCTGCACAAAAAATGACTGAATGAAAAAACTTTTTTACCTTTTGATTGTTTTCGGGCTTCTTACTTCCTGTGTTTCCAGGAAGAATCAAGCTATTCAGCAGAATATTCTCACGCTGAAAGACAGCTATTGTAAGGCTCCGTTCAAATATAACTACAGCAATAAACTTCCATCCTATAATTCTGATTCGATCTTAACTGCCAATAAAGACCTAAAAGAAGTATTTTCTGACCAGAGCATTCTCATCTTAAATGCACTGGATAATTTAGATGAAGTTCATGAAATTATTGATCTCAAAAAAGACTCATCCCTGGCCTCACAGGTTAAAGTTTTACAGTTAAAAACAAAAATAAACAGCAAAATAACAATTGCTCTTACAGAGTTAGATGCGGTGGCTGCAGAGTTTGACTGTGAAGGAGAAAGAGTAGCCCAGATTGGAAATTATGTGGATAACTTAAATTCTTCAAGAAATAATAAGCTTATTTTATATTCTATCATTGCAGGAGCAGCAGCTTCAATAGCAGGAGGAATTGTGCATGATCAGGGCTGGAGTAATGCCATTGATATTAGTGGAGGAGTTCTGGGAGCAGGTTTTGGTTTGGCAACTCTTAATCCTAAAGGTAGGAAAGTAGAATTTATCCATCAGAGAAATCTTTTAAGAGATATCTGGAGAGAAAAACTGGAGTCACCCAATTTTCCACCTTTTATCTGGTATATGTACACAGAGAAAAAGTTTTCCAACAGAGAAGAACATTCCATTATCGGAAATATGAAATCCCGATGGCTGCATTATCAGTTTGACGATAGTAAAGAAGCGGCAGATAAGTCGGTGATTTTCAGTGATGGTGGCCTTTATAGGGCAGATGATCTTCATAACCGGGCAGCCATGCTGAATCAGATGCAGTCCGCAACCCGTACCATTAATCAGAACATCAATTATCTGTTGCTGGATCTGGACAAATTAATACTTTAAGAAAAATTTAACTGTAATAAATTTTGTTACATTTAAAAAAAAGTGTATCTTTGCCCTGTAATTACAATGAACAATACAAGATTTGCTACGGCAGTACATATTATGACATTATTGGCAAAAAGTCCTCAGGAGTGGCTTACTTCTGACTGGATGGCCGGTAGTATCAATGTGAATCCGGTGATTATCCGAAAGGAAATCAGCGTATTGAGAGAAGCAGGTCTGATTATCAGCAGACAGGGAAAAGAAGGAGGAAGCCAGCTTGCAAAAAATGCTGAAATGATCACTATTTCTGAGATCTATAAAGCAGTAAAAAATACAGAAGTATTAGGCAAAAAAAATCAGAATCCCAATCCGGCATGCAGTGTTGGAAAAGAGATCAACAATCATTTAAATACATTATTTGAAGAAACAGACCAATTGGTTGTAAACTTTTTAGGAGACAAGTCATTACAAAAATTCACAGACCAGTTCGAATAAAATTTTTTAACCTTAAATGTAACAAAATTTATTACAATTTAATTAAAAATAAAACATTATGAAAAAAGTAGCAGTAATCGGTGCAACAGGATTTGTAGGAGCACACGTAGTATCAGAATTAGCAGACAGAGGATATGCAGTGGAAGCATTGGTAAGAGATGCATCAAAAGTAAAAACACAGGAAAATGTAACCGCCAAAAGTGTTGATGTAAACAATGTAGATGAATTAGCTGAAGCATTGAAAGGGAGTGATGCGGTAATCAGTACATTCAACGCAGGATGGACGAATCCTAATCTTTACAACGATTTTTTAAACGGTTCTGAAAATATTGAAAAAGCTGTAGAACAGTCAGGTGTAAAAAGACTGATTGTAGTAGGTGGAGCAGGAAGTCTTTACACACCGGATAACGTACAGATCGTAGATACTCCTGATTTCCCGGAAGCTTACAAGCCGGGTGCAACAGCAGCAAGAGATTATTTAAACAAGATCAAAGAAAACAATACACTGGATTGGACATTCTTCAGCCCTGCTATCGAAATGAACCAGGCGAACGTAGGAGAAAGAACAGGAAAATACAGAACATCATTAGAAACTCCGGTATTTGATGAAAACGGAAGAAGCCGTCTTTCTGTAGAAGATGTAGCTGTTGCTTTGGTAGATGAATTGGAGCAGAATAACCACATCCGTGAACGTTTCACCGCAGCTTACTAATCGATAAAAGAACAGAAATGATACAAAAAAAATTATGGTCGTTATTAGCACTGTTGGGATTCATCAGCATATTTGCAGGAAATCTAAAAGTGAAAGTTTATAATCCGGGAACCAAAGCTATATTTCCTATCACTTCTACCATTATTTATGGAGATAAAGATGCCATACTTGTGGATGCACAGTTTCAGAAGCAATATGCAGAACAGCTGGTAAAAGAAATAAAAGCAACAGGAAAAAACCTGAAAACGGTTTTCATTTCTCACAGTGATCCTGATTTTTACTTTGGACTGGATGTGATTAAAAAAGCTTTTCCGAATGCAAAGATTATTTCAACAGCACAGACAGCTTATCTGATATCAGCATCAAAAGATGATAAAATGGGAGTGTGGAAACCACAGTTGAAGGCAGATGCTCCATCGGAAATTATAATTCCTGAAGCAGTTACTTCAATTCCTGATCTTGAAGGAAACAAAATTGAAATTATTCAAAACCAGGAAGATCCGGCACACAGTTTTCTTTGGATTCCTTCCATCAAAACCATTGCAGGCGGGATTTCAGTTTCTGTTGGCTCACATCTCTGGATGGCAGATACGCAGAATATAAAAGCAATTGATCAATGGATAGGGCAGATTGATGCTATGAAGGCTCTGAAGCCTGAAAAGGTTATTCCTTCTCATTTTGCAGAATTGTCCACATCACCACAATCACTTGATTTTGTGAAAAGCTATCTGGAAAACTATAAACAGGCAGTTACTGAAAACAAAACTTCATCTGCTATTGTAGATTTCATGGTTAAAAAATATCCTGATCTACCAGGAAAAGGCGAACTGGAAATGGGAGTAAAGGTTTATCTTAAAGAAATGGACTGGGATCTGAAATCTCCTTATCCGGCAATAGGCCGTAAAGTAGAAGTGGATTTTGGAACTATAAAATTCCTTCTTGATTTTAAAGATAATAAAACAATGACGTTTACAGGAACCGCAGGAAGTTCAAAAAACAGTACAGACACTGTGGAATATACCGCTGTGGAAGTTGCGAAGAATGTTTTTATGGTCTACTGGCATGAACCTCATCTTGGATTTAATGTAACCCATATTCAGGATTATAATAAAAATATCATCTACTCAAATATTGCAGGTCCGGACGGTACATTTACCCACCCGAAAGGAACGCTTAAAATTTTAAAATAAAAAAACAGCTGCATTGGCAGCTGTTTTTTTTGTATCATAAGAATTAACAATAAAATATCACCAGAGCTCTCAAATCAGCTTGCTGATTCCAACTTTGCCTCCCTAGAATCAAAAGAAAGCAAATTAAAAACTTGGCGTTAAAATAATCTCTCGCAGATTTTTCATATGCTGCAGATCTATGATCATGAGAATTATATTCGTGATATTCGTGAAACTATTCGTGTTCTTCGTGTTTAAAAAAGGCCTTTAAATGAATACTCTATTTTTTAAAACCAAAAAACTGCCTCTCATGAGACAGTTTTCTTTTTATAGATTCATAAACAATTTCGGGTTAATCGGAGTATTGTTTTTGTGGACTTCATAATGAAGATGAGGTCCGGTAGAACGCCCGGAATTTCCGGATTTTGCAATGACCTGACCTACTTTTACTTTATCATTTACTTTTGCAACAAGCTGAGATAAATGTCCATATAAAGTAGCCAGCCCGTTTCCATGCGAAACAATTACACAGTTTCCATAGCCTCCTTTTTGTCCGGAAAAAATGATTGTCCCTGCAGCAGCAGCTCTTACATCGGAACCATAGGCAACCGCAATGTCCAGCCCTTTATGAAACTGCATTTGGTCAGCCTCAGCAGGTGGATTGTTTTTTTCCGCAACAGCAGTTTTGGCTGTAGTAGTTCCGGCAACAGTTTTAGTGGCAGAAGGAGCTGGGGCAGAAGCCACAGGAGTTGCTTTTGGAGTAACCATCACTTTTACTTCTCTTTTATTTCCATAGCTGTCTGTAAGTTCTATAATTTTCTCTACAGGTTCGGCTTTTACTTCAGGTTTTGCAGCTGCAGCTACCGTTGGTTTTGCCTCTGTTGCCGCACTTGATCTTACCGAAGCAAAAACAGTTTTGAATGGAATAGGATTTTTTCTTATCCCGAAATTAGATGAAATATATCCGTCAGTAGGCATTCCTAATGGTACCTGCATCAGTTTTTTCTGAAGATCCATCAGATATTGGCTATATCGGTTAGCCTGTTTGGAAAGATAAATAGAATTTGAAATACTGTCCTGGCTGAGCATCATGAGCTTTTCATTAGTGATGTCTTTGGACTTCAGGAAGGAGTTGAGTTGAGCAACAGTCTGATCTACAAGAGTAAGATCAGTTTTCATTTTTAAATAATCTACACTGTCTTTTTCAGTGTTTATTTTTACAAGGTTCACTTCGTAGGTTTTGTCATCTCTTTCAGAAAAGAGCTTCGCAATGAAGACACCTTGTGCAAAAACTACTAGTAAAAGTCCTCCCAGGAGAATGTTTACGTTCTTCTTGCTGTTTAGAAATTTTTTCATATTTCTTCTCTTAGTAAATTTAAAACGGTTTTGAAGCTGCAAATTTAAATAAAAATAAGTTTTGTGAGTTATTTTTATTTAAAATTCAGTTTTTTCTGTATTTAACGGTTAATTAGTTATTTAATTGTGTTGAAGTGTTAATTTTTTCAGAAAATGGCTTTTATCATAGTTTCAAAGCCCGCGATACGTCTTTGTTTTAATATCTTTGCAGTTCACATTCCAATTATGGCTAAAAAGAAAATTATTTCAGAATCTTCGAATCCAAAAAAGAATAAAAAGGATATTTCTGTAGGAGTTGTAGGAAGCGGAAGTTTTGCAACCGCTATTGTAAAAATGCTTGTTGAAAACTGCAAAATAGTACACTGGTGCGTAAGAAGTGAATTTGTAAAAGGAGCCATTGAACTTCGTGGACATAACCCTACTTATCTTACCGCTGCACATTTTAATCTGAAAAGTTTAAAACTGACAACAGATATTAACGAGCTGGTGGCTGCCTGTGATGTTATTGTTCTGGCAACACCGTCTATCTACCTGTCTGATACGTTGGATAAGATGACATGTGATTATTCGGATAAGATCTTTATTTCTGCAATTAAAGGGATTATTCCTAAAGTAAATGACGTAGTAGCGCATTATCTGCGTGATGAATTTAAAATCGGTTTCAGAAACCAGGCTGTTATTGCAGGGCCTTGTCATGCTGAAGAGGTGGCTATGGAAAGACTTTCTTATCTTACAATTGCTACAGTAGAAGATGAAACTGCTGAAAAGCTTGAAGGAATCTTCAGTTCAGACTTTATCAAAGTTCATACAAGCAAAGATATTTTAGGAAATGAATACAGTGCTATTCTTAAAAATATTTTTGCAATCGGAGCGGGAATTGCAAGCGGATTAGGCTATGGAGATAACTTTACAGCAGTCTTTGTTTCCAATGCGATCCGTGAAATGGAAACCTTCCTGGAAGCAATTTACGAAGCACCAAGAGATGTAAACGAAAGCGCCTATCTGGGAGACCTTCTGGTAACAGCATATTCGCTTTTCTCAAGAAACAGAAACCTTGGAAACCTGATTGGAAAAGGATATACGGTAAAATCTGCCATTCAGTCTATGAATATGGTGGCAGAAGGATATTATGCTGCAGATTCCATTTATAAAACAGCGAAACAAAAAAATCTTAAACTCCCGATTATTGATACAGTATATGCTATTTTGTATGAAGGTAAAAATGCTGAAAAGCAGTTTAAAAAACTGACTGCAAAATTGAATTAAAAAAACAGGACTTGGGAAAGTCCTGCTAAACATAAATAATGAAACTTAAGCACAGAAAGTGCTTAAGTTTTTTTATAGGCTCATCTTAGTAATGACAAGTGATAATGATGATCTGACATTAAGATTGCTGGCAGTAAAGCCATTTCCTGTATCAAATTCAAATTTCTGACGGATCGTTGTTGGGGCAGCCAGTGTTAAAAAATAACTTCCCTGGTAGAATGTAAAAGAACTTGACAGCTGGCACATTCTGTTGGTTTCCGTAATGGTTGCACTCGTAGCAGAATTAATCAGATAAGAACGGGTACAGGTAAAATTTTGAGAAAGATACTGGGTGTTAGCCGTTCCGTTGTTATTATTTGCATTGCTGGAATCCACAGAATATCTTACAATATAAGTTCCGGCAGGCAGTGTAATAGTGGAATTATCTGTACCCAGTGATGCCCCTGCAATTTTATTGGAAGTTACTGCAAAGTTTCCTAATGTATTATTTGTGCTTCCGGTAGGAATAAGGACTCCCGGACTGATAAGCAGAGACATTATCTGAGGTTCTGAACCGGAAACTATAATACGCTGCCATTGATTTCTTACCCAAACATAATATCCTTTCGGATATGTTGAGGCTCCTCCGTTATTGTAGATCATAAGCCCGTCTGTGGGATTCGCAACAGGCGTTGAAGTACTGTTCAGAACAAGCAGATCATATTGCGGAAAAAGCACTCCTTTATTGGATGAGTTAATGTCCAGAACACTGCTCGCATTGGGTGAGTTTGTATTAATACCAACTTGTGCATTTGAAAAAATGCTTAACAGTATCATACAGGTTATGTAAATAGATGTTTTCATTGTGCAATTGATTATTGATTAAGCGCTGATCTTTGAATATCAACTTTAGCGTTCGTGATGATGATTTCTCCGTTATTAGGACCTGTTCCTCCGGATCCGTTCTGATAAGTTCCTCCTGCATCATGAGCAATGGCAGGAACTAAAAGAATAGGTGCTGCTGAAGTAGTCACAAAAGAGAAACTCATATTCAGCGTATGGGTCTTATTACCGGCAATTGATTGTGCGTTGATACTTATTGTTTTACCATATTGATTTCCGCTGGACGGATCAATGAGCTTTACAAGATACTGATGGAGATGAACAGAAGTTCCTCCGATCCCTGCTGTAGTGCTTTCAAGAGCTGTTCTGATGTTCAGGCATACATTCACCAGATAACCGCTGTTTCCGGGAAGTGTGATAATTCCTGTGGAAGTATTGTATAATGCTCCGATATCATTGGATACAACAGTAAAGGCAGCATCATTAAAATTTTTGTATGTACCGTTGGCGAGACCTCCAAGTATCGCATAATCAGAGGAGCGTTGAAGCATCATATAACTTACCAGGTTATACGTATCAGACAACTGAGTCCATCTGTTATTTTTCCAGATATAAAGACCGGGACTGATGGAGTTTCCTTTATTGTACACCACCAGTCCTTCTGCCGGATTATTTACCGGAGAGCTATTACTCAATACATCTACAATATCCACTCTTGGAAGAAGTACTCCTTTATTGGTAATCTGTGAAACATCCAGAACAGCTGAACTGTTGACTGAGGTTTTCCCAATAGCAACCTGTGCATATATGGTCTGGGCTATAATCAATAATAGCAGGATATAACTTTTTTTCATATGTTGATTGTTTTTTTATAACTGAGATATTTTAATATAAGAACCGGTAGGAATTACATTCACAAGATCGTAGAATGTACTGTTTTGCATTCTTCCCAGACTCAACCGTAATGCGCCAATAATATTGGCATTGGCATTTGCAGGTACTGTATAGTAGAAAGACCAGGTAGCGAGGTGATTGGTACTTATTTTTGAAACAATAGGAACCTCTTTTCTGCTGACGCCCCCTCCGGTAAAGGTGTTGGATGAATTATTATAGGTGTCGCTGTAGAAATCTATAAAATATCCCATCAGATAATAAGTACTCCCTGTGAGTGGAGCAGTACCGTTCACTCCGGCTGGATTTTCCTGGGGGGAATTTAAATTCAGATTCACTTCCACCAGATAGCTTCCCTGTGGAAGAATAAGGGAATATCCTCCTAAAGTGCTGGGGAGAACTTTAAATCCGCTGATGTTTGATACCCCTGAAACCGCAGGATTATTTACCATAAGCTGAGTGCTGGCACCCGCTATCGCATTGTCAAGAGCAGATAGTGATCCGGTAAAATCGAGATAGGCAACTTTAGGAGTGTTTTGTGCATCAATTGTGCTTTGCCATGAATTGGTTGTACTGTTAAAAAAATGAAGAGCTCTGTTGTTACCATTTGTTCCTCCGTTGAAACCAATAAGTCCATTGGCGGGAGAGGTAACAGGGCTCGTTGTACTGGTAAGGCTGGCAATATTCAGGTTGGGAAATAATACTCCTTTATTACCTCCGGAAACGGTTACCGTAGGAGCTGTCGTATAGCCGCTACCTCCGTTGTTAATCGTTATCCCTGTAAGCTGACCATTGGAAATTACTGCTGTAGCACGCGCTTTTGAACCTCCGTTAACGACAGATCCTCCTCCATAAAAATTAATTGTTGGTGTGGAAGTATAACCACTACCTCCGTTGCTGATGGTAACCCCGGTAACAGCTCCTCCCGAAATGGCGGCAGTAGCTGTGGCAGGTGTTCCACTGAAGTTCTCAATGTGCAGAATTGCACTGGGGTCCGGTGTGGACGTGTTGATTCCTACACTTCCGCTTTGGGCAAATGCCACTGTCGCGAATAGTGTACTCACGAAATTAATAATTTTCATCTGTAGTATGTTTATGAAATAATTTTAATTAAATACTTGTGGAATAGGTATTAAATCAATTGAAAGGTACATAAAAAAAACAGTTATTCAATGTGGTATGCATAGAATTAAATCTATAAAATTGTATATTTATCAATAAAAAGTGATATTTTATATTGTAAGTGTAATTATTTATCACTTATTGTTGATAAAGTGTAATGGCATAAATACTTATGGTTGCTGTATTTAATCCGATGAACTTAAGTAAACTTAAATTTTTATAAAATTTTGCCCTTGTCAATTAATTAATTAGTTACCATTCAGTGAATTAAAAAAATAAAAAATTAACATTTTTATAAACAACTGTTTTACATTATCAATCATTTCAATGGTGTTCTATTGAAATTTTCCATGGTTTTTTGTTGTGTACTCAATAAGTGTTTTGAACGAAAAAATAACGTGTTAAAATCGTTCCGGTTTTTAAAACTTTTCACGAAATTTGAAGTAAAATTTTAAAATTATGTCACAATCGCTTACAAGCAGAACACCGAAACCTAAATACGACGTTGTACTGATAGGCGGCGGAATCATGAGCGCCACTTTAGCAACGCTGCTTCATGAATTTGATCCAAATCTTGAAATCGCTATCTTCGAAAGACTCGGAAGATTTGCCAAAGAAAGTACAGCTGCATGGAACAATGCCGGAACAGGACATTCCGCTTTTTGTGAGCTAAATTATACCCCTGAAAAACCAGACGGATCTGTTGATATTACCAAAGCTGAAAGTATTGCAGAACAGTTTGAAATTTCAAAACAATTCTGGTCTTATCTGATTACCAAAGGATATATTCATGAACCCAAAGAATTTATCAATTCCTGTGCACATATGAGCCTGGTATTTGGAGAAAAAGATGCTGAATATCTTAGAAAACGTCATGATAAAATGGCAGAATCTGTCCTTTTTTCAGGAATGGAATTTTCTACAGATCACGAGAAACTTAAAGAATGGATTCCTCTGGTGATGAGCAAAAGAAATCAATCTGAAGTAATGGCTGCAACAAAGATGGATATGGGAACAGATGTGAACTTCGGAACCCTGACAAGAAAAATGGGAAGACACCTTCTGGAAGATTCCAATGTTGAGGTTTTCTTATACCATGAAGTGAAAGATATCAGCCCGAGAGAAAACGGTACATGGGAAATGAAAGTGAAAGACAGAATTCACAGTCATAAACAGGAAGTGGTGGCAGATTTTGTATTTATCGGTGCAGGAGGATATGCGCTTCCTTTACTGGATAGTTCAGATATTAAAGAAAGTGAAGGATATGGTGGTTTCCCGGTCTCTGGCCAGTGGCTGGTAAGTCACAATCAGGAGCTGGTAGAAAAGCACCATGCTAAAGTATACACTCAGGCTACGGTAGATGCTCCGCCAATGTCTGTTCCGCATCTGGACCTTAGAATCATTGATGGGAAGAAAGCACTTCTTTTCGGACCTTTTGCAGGATTTTCAACTAAATTCCTGAGAGAGGGAAGCTATCTTGACCTTCCTGAAAGTGTAAATACCAAAAATTTAAAATCACTTTTCGGAGCATGGTGGCATAATATTCCACTAACAAAATATCTGATCCAGCAGGTTGCCATGACGAAGTCGCAGAGAATGCAGCATTTGAGAGAATTTATCAAGGATGCTAAAGAAGAAGACTGGGAATTGAAAGTAGCCGGACAGAGAGTTCAGATTATCAAAAAAGATGAAAAAGAAGGGGGTAAGCTGGAATTCGGAACTGAGGTGGTAGTGAACAAGAGCGGAACAATTGCTTCTCTATTGGGAGCTTCACCGGGTGCCTCCACTGCAGTTTATGCCATGCTGAATGTGCTGGAAAAATGTTTCCCGGAAAAACTACATGGAGAATGGAAAGGAAAGTTACTTGAAATGATCCCTTCTTACGGACAAAAACTGGCCGAAAACCCAGAACTGACCCATGAAGTAAGAAATTACACCAAAGAAAAACTAGAATTAGAATATTAACATCAATAATGAACAATGAGTAATAGCCTTTATTACTCATTGCTCATTGCTCATTATTTATAAAAAGGTGGAAGAAGTAATTGTAAAACCACTCATTGCAAAGGAAATCCTGGAATCTCTTCAGGCAAAAACAGAAGAGGAGAGGCAGGTTATTGTACATTGCTGTTTTCCCGCATCACCGTTTCTGGGAAACCTGATCAGGATCTGGCATTCAACCTATCTTTTTGACAACCAGTCTGAGCATAGAAGCAAAATGATTCATGCGGAAAATATTTCAATTTCACCATACTGGACACCGGTTCCCTTTATGAAAGACTTTTGGTTTACCCTGATCTTTTCCGGGCTTCCGAAAGATTGTAAAAGTTTTGATCTGAAAGAAGTAATTCCTGAGGAAGGAGGCTTTTTTGTAGAATCAATCAAGAGAAATTCTTCCGACGTGTACCGCGTGAAAATATCAGAATCTTATTAATATGAAAGTAAGGGAAGAAAAGCTGAAACAGATTATTCACTGGGCTGAAAACAATCCTGATATTCGTGCTGTTCTTCTTACCAGCTCATTGGTAAATCCTTATGCATCCGTAGATGATTTTAGTGATCTTGATGTAGAACTTGTTTTTGATAACAGATCATTCTATGAATCAGAAAATGAATGGATCAGACTCTTTGGTGAGCCTATTTCCATGATTGAAGAAGATGAGAGTGTTTTTGACGGAAAACATGCCATGAAAATGGTTTTATATAAAGACCATGTGAAGGTTGACTTTAAACTGTATCAGGTAGCAGAATTTATTGAAGAAATTAAAGAAGAAAACCTTCCTGAAGACTGGGACGTAGGGTATAGAGTTTTAATAGATAAAGATAATTTGACTGAAAAGCTGAAAGAACCAACGTATCAGTCAGTCATGATTCAGAAACCATCTGAAAAGGAATTTAAGCAGCTGATGAATGACTTCTGGTGGGATACAACCTATGTTGCAAAATGCCTGAAGCGCGGAGATATTTTTTATGCCAAATTTATGTCTGAAAATATTCTTCGTACAGATTATCTCGTTCCATTGATTGAATGGTATATTGCCGGAAATCATAACTGGAACACGATCACAACCAATAAACACGGAAGACTTTTCAAAAAATACCTACCCGCTGATTTGTGGAGCAAGGTGGAAAGAACTTTCTCCGGAAGCGATATTGAAGAAAACTGGAAAGCTTTATTGGAATGTGCCGACCTGGTACATGAACTGGGGACTTCATTGGCAGAAAAACTTCATTTTATCTATCCTGCAAAACTGGAAAAAGATATCAGGAACTATCTTGAGGAAGTGAAGGCAATGCCTTAATTTCAGGCAAACTCATTCTTTCTGATAAGATTTTCTATACAGTATTCTGCAATGGCTGTAATGGTAACAAAGGGATTAACACCAATGGTTCCCGGAATTAACGAGCCATCCAAAACATACAGGTTCTCGTGATCTTTCAGCTTTCCATATTCGTTGGTAGCTTCATTAAGGACACATCCGCCAAGCGGATGATAACAGATATCTGCTCCAAAACCATTGTCGAAAAGAAGATGGCTTCTGGTACCCCCATTAGCTTTATTCATTTTCCGGATAAAATATTGGGCATTTTCTCTCATTTTGAGAGTATTACTTTCATTCCAGTTTAATGTCAGAGATTGGCTGGTTTTATTGTAAAAAACATCTCCTTTTTTATCAACCCTGTTAATCAGCAGATACAAAGCAGTAGCAACATCCATTCCCATTGGAAGAGGAGCAATTTCTGTGAAAAACGGATGTTCAGGATCATCCCAGTTATCAATTCCTCCTACCGGAATAGTGGATTGCTTAGCTCCGGTGCCACCAGACAAAGGCTTAACCCAGTTTCTTCCTGTCATGAAATTCCCGTTATTTCCCCAGTTTTTGCCAATCTTTTCATGGATAGGAAACCCGTTTTCTGCATTGGATTGTAACAGCAGCTGTAAAGTGCCCATTGTTCCTGCAGAAAGAATAAGTTTTTTGCAGGTGAAAACTTTGTCCGCAATCAGAGCTCCCGAAGTATCGGTCTGCTGCACATTTAATGTATAACTTTTGTCATCATTCAGTTGAATGGTCTGAACACGGTGAAGATCAAGAATTTCCAGATTTCCGGTTTCCATTGCTTTTCTGAGATAGGTTTTATCTAAACTGTTTTTCCCATGATTATTTCCATAAATCACTTCAGTATTGAGCGCAGAACGGGGAACTTCATTCCGGAATTCTTTTTCCATGTATTTAAAATCATACACATTCGGAACCCGGATGGTTTTAAACCCGGCTTTATGAGCTTCTTCTTCACCTACCCGCGTAAATTTATAATAAGGACAGTCTTTCAGAAACTGTTCATCAATCACGTTTACTTTAAGCTCTTCCCGAACCAGAGGAAAGTAATGGCTATAAAATTTTTCAGCATCAAGATCAGGGAAAACCTCTTTGAAATAGCTCTCCTTAGGAGTAACAGCCATTCCGCCATTCACCAGAGAACCTCCGCCTACCCCTCGTCCTACCCAGATTTTAATATGATCAAAATCCAGACGGTCCAGTGTTCCGGTAAAAGGAGTCAGAGAAAAAATATTCATAAAAGGAGCAATGCTTTTGGTTTTCAGCCATGCAGAACTTTTACCGGGCTTCAGCAGATTGGAAAACGGAATTCCTGCTTTTTCCCAGTTAAGACCCATCTCCAGCAGTACCACTTTTTTTCCGGCTTCACAAAGGCGGAGGGCAGATACCGCACCTCCATATCCACTGCCAATAATAACAATCGGAACATCACGATAGTCCTTTATCTTATTGTTTCTTCTTTCCGCAGCATGAAATAACTCAGATTGAAGAAAGTAAAATCCTGATATTGCCAAAACACCGGTCTTAATGAAGCTTTTTCTGTCCATGAGCTTTGTTTTTCAAAAAGTATGCTAGATATGCAGGTGCTTATTTTATTTATTACAGATTATATTTTTTTATTACAATTTTAACTTTTATTGTTTCGGAAATTCATAGTTTTACTTATAATTTTAAATTCATGAAAAAATATATAATACTCTTTCTGCTTCTTCCACTATGGTTTTTTTCTCAGAAAAAGATGTCAAAGGAAGAGAAAGAGGTCCAGAAATTTCAGAAAGAACTGAATGCGGAATATCTTAATCCAAAAGAGACTCCGTTAAGAGGTGATAATTTTAAAAATTTTAAGGGGCATCCTTTCTTTCCTTTTAATGCTAAGTACAGGATTACGGCAGAATTTGTTAAGTCGAAGGATACGCAGCCTTTTGAACTTCCCACATCTTCAGGCAAAACAAAAATGTATCAGGAATATGGAAAAGCAACCTTTACATTGGATGGAAAACCTTATACTGTAACGTTATATCAAAGTCTGGATTTAATTAAACAGGAAAAATACAAAAACTATCTTTTCCTTCCGTTCCGTGATGCCACCAATGAAAAAGAAACCTATGGAGGAGGAAAATACATGGATCTTACCATCCCGAAAGGAAATACCATTGTGCTTGATTTCAATCAATCCTATCATCCTTTCTGTGCTTACAACGCTTATGATTACAATTGCCCTATTGTTCCGGAGGAAAATAAACTTCCCGTGGAAATCCGTGCAGGAGTAATGTATGAAGATATCTACCATCACTGATACTTATGATACATTTAGCATTCTTTAAACCAGAAGATCGTTCCGGAGTCAGCTATGCTTTGGATGAAAATCAGATGAGATTTACAGCGACTGCTCAGCAGGCTTTACAAAGTATCAGTGAACGGGATGATAACGATGCATTTCCCGTAACTATATTTTACAACGATCAGCCTGCAGGTTTTTTTGTACTTGATTTTGGGAAAGATAAACACGAACTTACAGATAATGAAAACTCAGTTTTATTACGTTCTTTATCTGTGAATCCGCAAATGCAGGGCAAAGGAATTGGAAAAGCTGCAATGCTGGAAGTGGGAGATTTTGTGAGAAACCACTTCAATAGCTGTGATGAAATTGTCCTTGCTGTAAACCAGAAAAATGACTCTGCTTACCATATTTACCTTCAGGCAGGATACATTTACGATGGTAAAACGAGGATCGGAAGAAGCGGCCCTCAATACCTGATGCACAAAAAACTTTAATAAAATTTTAAAATCATAATTTTTTATCTGCTGGAATCTTTCCATAACTTTGAGTAACATCAAATTACAAAACATGGAAATATCACTTCAGAATCAGGTGGCTATAGTCACAGGAGCTTCCAGTGGAATCGGTTCGGGAATTGCGAAATCATTGGCTGCAGCTGGAGCAACAGTCATCGTCAACCATTCTTCAGAAAGATCTACGGAAGAAGCTAAAGCTGTATTAAAAGAAATAACGGATGCCGGAGGTAAGGGAATGACCTATCAATGTGATGTTTCCAAAGAAGATCAGGTAGTCAGGATGTTTCAGGATGTCATTGCTGAATATCAGACTGTAGATATTCTGATCAATAATGCAGGCATTCAAAAAGATGCAAAATTCACTGAAATGACATTGGATCAATGGAATGCTGTCATTGGAGTCAACCTGACGGGACAATTTCTATGCGCCAGAGAAGCTATTAAAGAATTTCTGAGAAGAGGAATAGATCCTTCAAGGTCCGCAGCCTGTGGAAAAATCATTCATATCAGTTCGGTACACGAAATTATTCCGTGGGCGGGACATGCGAATTATGCTTCCAGTAAAGGGGCCATCAGAATGCTGATGCAAACCCTTGCTCAGGAATATGGGGCCAACAAGATCCGTGTCAATTCCATTTGTCCGGGGGCTATTCAAACCCCTATTAATAAGAATGCGTGGGATACTCCGGAAGCCCTTAATTCTCTTCTGAACCTTATTCCTTATAACAGAATCGGACAACCGCAGGATATCGGAAACTTAGCCGCGTTCCTTGCCAGTGACCTTGCAGATTATATCACCGGAACCAGCATCTTTGTGGATGGTGGAATGACTACGTTTGAGAGTTTTTCTACGGGAGGGTAGAGGAAATTCGAAGTTCAAGGTTTAATGTTCAAAATTTAGTTTAAAGTTTTGAGGTTGTTCTCAGAGATTGAAACGAAATTAAATATTGCTCATTACTCATTACTCATAATTATCGCTTATGTCAGAACAGCAGAGAATTTCAGATATTTCATGGAAAAAATGGGGTCCCTATGTTAGTAACCGTGAGTGGGGGCTTGTTCGTGAAGATTACAGTGAAAACGGAGATGCCTGGAATTATACCAGTCATGATACCGCAGAAGCCAAAACATACCGTTGGGGTGAAGAAGGAATATGTGGAATCTGTGATGATCTCCAGAAGCTTGTATTTTCTGTAGGGTTCTGGAATAAGAAAGATAAAATGGTCAAAGAAAGATTCTTTGGGCTCACCAATGGACAGGGAAATCATGGTGAAGATGTGAAAGAATATTTTTACTATCTGGATTCCACACCTACCCATTCTTACATGAAGATGTTGTATAAATATCCTCAAAATGCTTTTCCTTATGAACAGCTTGTTAAAATAAATGCGGAAAGGGGAAAGGAGGAAGCTGAATATGACCTGATAGATACAGGTATTTTTGATCACAATGAATACTTTGACATCTTTATTGAATATGCAAAAGAAAGTCAGCATGATATTCTTGTAAGAATAACAATAGTCAATAAATCTGAAAACGAAGCGTCTCTTGTCATTCTTCCGACTGTTTGGTTCAGGAATACCTGGAATTGGGGGTATGATGATTATAAACCGCAATTATCTGCGGAAGATGCAGATCATATTAAGGTCGGTCATCAGGATATTGAGATTAAAAATGTCTATGCAAAGCAATCTTTGAAGACATTATTTTGTAATAATGAGACCAATAATGAAAGGCTTTATCAATCTTCCAATGAGTCAAAATACAGTAAAGACGGAATTAATAATTTTGTGATGACAGGAAATTCCCAGTCTGTGAATCCACAAAATGCAGGAACAAAAGCTTCTTTTTTTATTGATGAGGATTTTAAAGCAGGGGAATCTAAAATATTTGAATTCAGACTTTCAGATAAAGATATAAGAGAGCCTTTTAAAGATTTCGAAATTCTTTTTGAACAAAGACAGAAAGAGGCAGATGAGTTTTATGCAGAAATTCAGAAGGGAATTTCTTTGGAAGATGAAAGACTGGTTCAAAGACAGGCTTTTGCCGGAATGCTTTGGAATAAAATGTTTTACCATTACAATGTAGAAAAATGGCTGAAAGGTGATCCTTCCGGAATGCCGCCGCCAAAGTCCCGGGAAACAATAAGAAACTTCGACTGGAAGCATCTGAACAATGAGCATATCATTTCAATGCCTGATAAATGGGAATATCCATGGTATGCAACATGGGATCTGGCATTTCATACCATTAGTTTCTCCCTGATAGACCCGGATTTTGCAAAACATCAGCTAAAGCTTTTCCTCTTTGAATGGTATATGCATCCCAACGGACAGCTGCCTGCCTACGAATGGAACCTGAGTGATGTAAATCCACCTGTACATGCCTGGGCGGTTTTCAGGGTATTTAAAATTGATGAATATTTAAAAGATAAACCAGACCTGGAATTTCTGGAAAGTGCTTTTCAAAAACTATTGATGAATTTTACCTGGTGGGTTAATAAAAAAGATCTTAATGGCAACAATATCTTTGAAGGAGGCTTTCTGGGACTTGACAATATCGGGGTTTTTGACCGGAATTCTGTTTTGCCCAACGGAGAACAGCTGGAGCAGTCCGATGGAACAAGCTGGATGGCCATGTTTGCTCTGAATATGATGAGAATTGCCCTGGAACTGGCTCTATACAATAAAGTGTATGAAGAAATGGCAATGAAGTTCTTTGAACATTTCCTGTCGATTGCCCATTCACTGGATAATATGGGTGATGAGAAATTCAGTCTTTGGGATGAGCAGGATGAATTTTTCTATGATGCCATTACCTCCAGTGACGGAACTCATATGTATCTGAAGCTAAGGACGATTGTTGGTTTAATTCCAATGTTTGCCGTTGAGGTTATCGATGATGAAATGATTGAAAATCTTCCTGATTTCAAGAAAAGAATGAAATGGGTACTGGATAATAAACCTGAACTGGCTTCTCTGGTTTCAAGATGGGAAGTGAAAGGGCAGGATTCCAAACACCTCTTATCTCTGCTTCGCGGACATCGTTTGAAAAGACTGTTAAACCGGATGTTGAATCCTGAGGAATTTCTCAGTGATTACGGAGTAAGAGCTTTATCCAAAGAATATGAAAGCAATCCTTACACTTTAACGTTGAATGATACGAATTACAGCGTAAAATATACACCTGCCGAAAGTGATAGCGGCCTTTTCGGAGGAAACAGCAACTGGCGCGGTCCCGTGTGGTTTCCCATTAACTTCCTTATTATTGACAGTCTTCAGCGTTTTTTCTTCTATTATAGCCCGGATTTTTTAGTGGAATATCCTACGGGAAGTGGTAATTATTCAAACCTTGATCAGATTGCAGATGCCTTAAACAAGAGACTTGCGAAGATATTTTTAAAAGATGAAAACGGAAAACGACCGGTTCATGGGCAGTATGAAAGATTTCAGACCGATCCGGATTTTAAAGATTATATCCTGTTCTATGAATATTTTCACGGAGACAACGGTCGTGGAGTAGGAGCTTCTCATCAGACCGGCTGGACGGGACTTATTGCTAAGATTCTTCAGCCCAGATTTTCCAAAAAAGAAATGGCAGAGTCCGAAACTGAAATGCCGGAGGATGTTGGAAAAAACAATAAGGCAACGAAAAAGTAATCTGCTTTTATTCAAATATCTGCTGAATAATTTCCAGTGAAGCCGGAGTTTTGAAGTCTGTAATATGATAATGATAGTACACTAAAAGACTATCAAGAAAATCTTTTCTTAAGGAAGAATGGATTTTTGTGGCATAAAAGTCTTCTGCACAAAGCGCTTCTTTCCACAGCATAGAAATTTCTTCATTGAAAAGCTGATGACTTATTCCAGGAGAAAAAGTTCCTGTTTCCGGATCTAAAAATCTGCCTTCACTCAGCAATGGAGCAACACCCTGAATTTTTAAAAAAGCCAGCAAAAACAGAAGATGCGCCTGATAGTTTCTATTGGTCAGCTCGCTGATGAGATGATCAATACCGGAATAGATCGGAATATTTTTGTTCTCATGCTTAAGAATATGGCTCAGAAAATCTGAAATAAAGAAAATGACGGTATTAACCTTTATATCTGTATAAATGTCATTGTTTTTAACCAGTTCAAATTTTGAAACAGACGGAATACCGTTACCCCGCGATGGATTTACAGAAAAATTGAGCTGGCTCAGTGGCTGAAGCAAGGCTTTCTTTTTATTCTTTTTGGAATAAATTCCCTTTAGAAAATAGCTCTGGAAACCCTCTTCTTCCGTAAAACAATGCAATACAGCATCATTTTCTCCATATTTGATAAATGAAAGTAAAAAACCGTTTTGTGAATTCATTAATTAACTACTCCTATTTTGGCGGTAGCTTTATCAGATCCGTCTTCATTGGTCATCAGAACGAAATAAATCCCTGAGGCTACTCTTGTTCCTTTCTGATTATTCAGATCCCATTCATAATAACCTCCTCGTGCTACAGCTGAGTGAACTACGTTTCCTGCAGCATCTACAATTCTTATATTGGTTTTTTCTGCAAGACCTTTAATGGTTACTTTTCCTTTGAAATTGGAATAAACAACAGGATTAGGATATACTACAACATCACCGAAATTGGATGTTACATCGGCAACATCGCCCTGATACGTTACAATACCATTATAGGTTACAAAATATACTTTACCTGTTTTCTTATCAATCTTGATATCAGTAACACTGTTCGTAGGAAGAGGTGAATTTTCCTTTGTAAAATGTTTTATGGTTCTCTGACCGTCTGAAGACAGGTAGTAAACACCACCACCGTCAACAGAAACCCACTTATAGTCACCTGCATCTATTGCAATCTGAAGAATTGCTGATTCTCTGAAGAGCTCCTCACCCAAACCATTCTGCTCTATAACTATAGGTTCAACTTTAGGCTGAGCGCTTTTTATTTCTGATGCCGCATTAGGCATAACTCTTAAACCTCCATCTGTACCAATCCATGCATCACCAGCCTTATCAAATGCTACAGATAAAATTCCTCCTGAACTGTTAAATCCATTAGATGTTCCCAGGATATAATCCGAATCATCTGAAAGATTGAGAGCATTTTTATAATCATACACCCAGAAGTTATTGGATCTCGGTAGCGGAGTCCACAACATATTTTCATAGAAAACCGGTTTTTGTATACCATCACTGGCCAGAACTATTTTCTTGATAACAAAATCATCCGCTGCTTTATCGTAGATTCCTATAGAAGGATTCCCATCATTAAAACCAAAAGATACAAAAAGATTACTCTGGGAGTCTGTAGCAAAACCTACAGGGCGTCTGTAATAAGGCTGTGCCCCAAGATTATAATACTTTACCAGTTCAAAATCTTTGCTGGTAGCATTGTACTTCATTTTGTAAACCCCATTATCAAACATCGTATAATTGGTAAAAAATACTTCATTATTATTAGAAGGACTTAATGTGGCATCTAGTACATTGATAGACTGTGGGTTATTAACAAAATATGAAGGATAAACCCATTCTGTACCGGTGAAATAATAAAATCCCGGTTTTTTAGGATTAATAGATGGTTCGTTATAGTTATTTGCTCTTGCTCCGGTAGAAACCAGGAGTTGATTATTATCAAAAAGATTGATATTATACGCAAAATTAAAGTAAGGACCGGAAGGTTTAAAAGTATTGTTACCTTCATCCTTAATTCCTGATAACACCGTTCCTCCTAAAATTTTTCCGCCAGCTGTTAATGCTGTATTGCATTCTTCGCCAAGGCTTACCGCATTTTGTGAAACTCCATTGGTTCCATAGGTATATACTCTGTTATCGGTAACGGTAATACTATTGGAAGTAATCACCACATCCCTGATTTTTTCAAAGGTAGTAGGAAGTTGTATTGGGGTACCATTATTATAAATATACGCTGCTGTAGCCGTTGAATATACCAGTTCTGATTCTGAATCTATATGTTTGAAAACTCCGGGAGCTTCCGTTGTCCAGGTAGAATATACCGGAAATGTAGTATTCATTTGATGGCTTTTCAATCCTGTATCTGTTACAGAATATACTTTATTCCCGAATATCGTGGCTTCATTACTCGCCTGATAAACACCACCAGAAAGGAAAAATGCAGAATCACCAAATTCTTTATTCTGGAGGTTGAATATGGAAACTCCGTACCCAACAGAAATGACAGCCTGATTTCCGGTTATGGAAATATGGTTGATTTTTTTGTCCCCGTTATAACCTGTAGCAATGGGAATATCAACAATATATTTGATCTCCTGCGGCGTAATAACATCCATAGATCCGTTTTCATAACCAATAAGCCCTGTTTTCGTCTGCGGATTATAATCGAAAGCGGTAATTCCGATGTTATGAAGACCATTGGCTTTGGATAACTTCGTAATTTCTCCTGTTGATATTGTATAATAGAATATTCCGTTTTGAGTGGCTGCAATGATTTTTCCGTTGTCTTCTTTCATGGCTAAGACATTATTGTAGGAAAACAGATCTGCCCACTTTTTGGATGAAATAACCTGTGCTTTTGTCAGCTGCAGGGAAGCTAAAATACCAAGAGAAATTATAGAGAGTTTTTTCATATTATGCGGTTATGCTGCTATCTATTACCTGATTGTTCCAGGAAATATGCTGTACGTTTTTGTTTGTATCAAAATAAAAATCTATTCTACCTAAAAGAAGACCTGCCCATCCCACCTGGTTAACAAGTACATTTTTGCCCTGTCTGTTGGTGAAGGTCTGCGGTTCCGGTAAGAATGTATGAGTATGGCCTCCTAGGATAATATCAATATTTTCTGTATTGGCCGCTAAAATTTTATCACTTATTTTATTAGGTTCGTCTCTGTAATCGTAGCCGATGTGAGAAAGACAAATCACAAGATCACATTTCTGATCTTTCTTCAGGAAATTTGAATAATGCTGCGCTACATCCACCGGGTTGGAGTAAACGGTTTCTCCATACTGTTTTTTGCCTACAAGACCATCAAGCTGGATTCCCACTCCGAAAATTCCTACTTTGATGCCATTCTTATTGAAGATCTGGTAGGGAGAAGTTTTCCCGTCAAGAACTGTGTTTTTAAAGTCATAATTGGAACAGATAAAAGGAAACTTCGCATTAGGAAGCACTTTTAAAAATCCATCAAGTCCATTGTCGAAATCATGATTTCCCATGGTAGAGGCATCATATTTCATCATGGACATTAATTTGAACTCCAGTTCTCCTCCGAAGAAATTAAAATATGGTGTTCCCTGAAAAATATCTCCGGAATCAAGAAGAAGAACATTACTTTCCTGGCTTCTGATCTGCTGAATTAAGCTTGCCCTTCTTGCAAAACCTCCCTGATTAGGATTTTTTGTATAGCTCGCATCAAAAGGTTCTATTCTGCTATGTTGATCGTTGGTATGAAGAATAGTCAGTTTATTTGCAGATTTTAAATTAAGAACTTTTAATTCTTCCGCCATCATCATATTGGGAGCTAAAGCCATTGCTAAAGATCCTCCGCCTATTGCTTTTAAAAAACTTTTTCTATCCATTATTTCTTCCCGATAAAATTTAAACGAACATCCGAATTCACTACCACTTCAGGTGACTTTTTAAAATAATCGATAAATAAATCTCTCATTTTAATCCCTGTAGCAATGGATTCTCCTTTAGCAAAGAATTTCATATTGTCTCCTCCCAGTGCAAGATAGTCTGAAGTAGCAATATAATAATCTTTGGCAGGGTCTACTGTGCTGCCGTTGATTAAGGATTTGGTTACCTGTCCGTTTTTTGTTTCAATGTATAAATGAGAAACGGGATTGTTGACCTGCGTTTTTGCATAATACTCAAAAAGCCCCTGTAAATCTGCTCCTTTCATTTTCACAATCACTACTTCATTTTCGAAAGGCATTACTTCAAATACATTTTTAAGTAAAATATCTCCTTTTCCGATAGTGGTTCGGATTCCTCCGATATTGATCAGTGCAGCGTCTACGTTTTGCTTAAGATGAGTTTTGATCCATTCATTACCTCCTTCAAACGTATAGTCAGCTAAAAGATTACCCAGATTGCTGTTATCGCCCTGTTTTGTAAGATCCACATTGGTATGCGAGATCTTCTGGTTCATTTCTTTATCCAGTTTCTGCTTATAAGGTTCGATAAATTTTACAAACTCCTCATCATTCTTTAGCTCATTATTAATAGAAATATTTTTCTGGGTCTTTACATTCACAAGCTGCGGCGCAGAAGCCGTTTTGCATGCAGTAAGCGACATCAGAGCAATTCCTAGTAACAAGAATTTATTTTTCATAATCTCTTTTAGTATATGCAAATATAACTATATGTATAATAAAACATTATTATTTATTACAAATTCTTACTGTAAATTATTAAATTTGACAAAAATAATTCTAACAGATGAGCATTTTAAAAGGAGTAGGTGTTGCATTGGTAACGCCCTTTAATGAAGATTTATCCGTTGACTTCGACAGTTTAACAAAACTGGTGGAGTACAATATCGAAAACGGAACCAATTATTTAGTTGTATTGGGAACAACGGCAGAAGCCGCAACGCTTTCTGCAGAGGAGAAGAAACAGGTAATTGAGCATATCATTAAGGTGAATAATAAACGTCTTTCTCTAGTGTTGGGAATTGGCGGTAACGATACTCTTGACGTCAAGAAACAGATTGAAGAAGCAGATCTTTCTGCATTTGAAGCCGTACTTTCAGTATCTCCATATTATAATAAACCGAACCAGGAAGGTCTTTATCAACATTATAAAGCTTTAGCTTCCACAGGAAAAAATATTATTATTTATAATGTTCCATCAAGAACAGGGCAAAATGTAGAAGCAGAGACTACGCTTCGTCTTGCAAAGGAATTTCCTAACTTATTCCTGATTAAGGAGGCTTCTCCTAACATTCTTCAGTATTTTGATATTCTGAGAAAGAAGCCGGAAGGATTTTCTTTAGTTTCCGGTGATGATGAATATACATTACCTGTAACATTAGCCGGTGGAGATGGAGTAATTTCCGTAATCGGGCAGGCTTATCCTAAAGAATTTTCAACAATGGTACAGCTGGCTTTTGAGGGTAAAGTGAAGGAAGCTTATGAAATTCACAACAAACTGGTAGATATTACCCGTTTGATTTTTGCTGAAGGTAATCCTTGTGGTATTAAAGTAATACTGACAGAAAAGGGAATCATCAAAAATTATCTGAGACTTCCTCTGGTAAAAGCTTCTGAAGGTCTTCACGCAAAAATTAAAGCTGAAATGGCTAAGATTTAATAATGAACCGACAAAATGAATTTTAATAATGTTAAAACTCATGAGTCATCATTGAACAATATAAAGGGTGAAAAGCTTAGGCTTTTCACTTTTTTTAATCATATAATATAACCAATCATGAAATTACAACAGGCAACAGCAGCTGATATCCCTTTGATTCAGGATCTTGCAAGACGATCATGGGAAAATGCCTATGCAGACATTCTTTCGAAAGAACAAATGGAGTTTATGCTCTCGGAAATGTATTCTGAAACAGAAATTTTGCATCATTTTCAAAATCCGTATTATCATTATTATCTTATTCAGGATGAAAATAATGAAAGCTATGAAGGCTTTATCGGTTATGAGCATAATTATGAAGAAAAAACAACAAAGCTGCACAGGATTTATCTGATTCCGGAAAGCAAAGGAAAAGGATTTGGGAAGGGAGCACTTCAGTTCCTGAATGAGCAGGTTTCTGAAAACAAAAACAATAGAATTATCCTGAATGTCAATAAGTACAATTCTGCCAGAAAATTCTATGAATCCCAGGGATATAAAGTTTATGACGAAGGTGTTTTTGATATTGGAAACGGTTTTGTAATGGATGATTATCTCATGGAATTTCTAATTCACTGATAAATGACTTAAAATTTTGTAACTTTATCCTGTAATTCTATAACAAGTGATTTCTTTTTTTGATTCATCTTTGCTTCAGAACCAAATCACTTATACAATACATTCATATGCTTGGTTTTGAGCTGAAAAGCTTTTTATCAGTATATTTTTTTCATCCTTAGTGTTTAAATTCCTGTATTCTAAAATACAGGAGTTTTTTCGTATATATAGCAAAATGTTAAAAATATACATCTATTTCACATTTACTTGAAATAAATTATTATATTTACTAAATAATATTGGCTTATATATACTAGGATGAAAATGTATGTTAAATTTGATTTCAATGCCCTTTGTAAAAAGGTATTGGACGAGAAACTTAAAGAACACGGGCTGAAGTACAGGTTACTGAACTTTGGTGAAGTGGAATTCTATGAGCCCCTTACACAAGAACAGCACAATCTTTTTAAGAAAAATCTTGAAGATTATGGTATTGAGATCATAGAAAGTCAAAAAAGTGCGCTGGTACAGAAAATAAAAGATGCTATTGTAGAGCTTGTCTTTTCTGATGAAATTATACCGGTAAAAGCATCCATCTATATTTCTGAGAAGCTGAATCACAGCTATGGATATCTTTCCAATCTTTTTTCAGAAGTTGCCTATACCTCTATTGAGAATTTTATTATTCTGCAAAAGATTGAACATGCAAAGGCTTTGATCATAAGAAACAAACAAAGTCTTACGGAAATTGCCCATAAGCTGAACTATTCCAGTGTAGCGCATTTAAGTACTCAGTTCAAAAATACAACAGGAATCACTCCATCCCAGTTTCAAAAAATTATTAGCAAACGAAGAAGAGTACAAAGCACGGTAATAAACCATAAAATGCAGTATGAATAAAGAATTTCTGAACGTAATTGTAGCAGACAACGATGAAAACACCTTGATTTTTTTTAAAAATATTTTGAAAGAACTGAAAATCTCTATAAAAGTTCAATGTTTCAGCAATGGAAGTAACCTGATGGAATACCTGAATAATGACGATGCAGTAGTTCCGGAAATTGTTTTTATCAATTACCTGATTCCTGGAAAAGAAAGCATGGAATGCCTGGAAGATATCAGTTCGAATTCAAAATTCAACAATATGGTAACGGCTATTTTTTCAGACCCGATTCCGGAAAGTGAAATAGAAGATATTTTTGTAAAAGGAGCCCATATTTTTATGAAAAAACCAGAGTGTTTTGAGAAGCTTAAAAAAGTACTCACGGAAGTTATTACCATTAATTGGCAGTATCATACCTCAGGATTGAATAAAGATAATTTTATCTTGAAAGTATTATGAATAAAGGAATTGTTAATTTAATATTAATAATTTTTAAATCATATTTATAGCATACTATTCACAAATAAGTGAAAATTTTATAACTAATAATTAAAATAATATAAAAGGCATCTGAATTAATATTCTGACATTTGTAAAAGTAAACTGAGACACAAATTTCATTATATAGTAGAAGATACAGATGAATGAGAAGTAATTGTTTCTAAAGAACAAAATTATATAAATCACGATGTTAGTTAAACAAAATGAATTATACTAATTTTCCAATTTTAAAGCACAGAAGATCTTTAAACAAAACGGTACAATCATGAAAACTCAATAAGTAGTTGGAGATATTTTTATTCGTTTCATTCCCTCATCTCCATCGAAAGCACAGTTAGTTTTTATAATAAGCAAGTTGGAAAAAATAATTCATTTTGTTTTTTATAATTTATTTTAATAGTTATGGTTTTAGCTCATTATTATATTGTTATATAAATATTTTCACACCACATCACAAAATATTAAGCCTGAACTATTAAAATAAATTTTTTTTGGACACACCAAAAGTAATTTCTTCTAAATAACAGTTTTATAAGGGGGCCGCAGGAAGTTTTTTTCTGCGGTTTTTTTTATGATATTTTACTCCACTTATTTTTTCCTTTGTAGTATCTGATATAATAGTTTTTGATGATCAGATTGTCAGTCCTTGAAAGCATAGGATCTGCTTCAAGTATTCTTTCTACCGTATTTTTTGTTGTTTTGATGATTGCCGAGTCATTAATAAGATCCAGTCTTTTAAAATCTACCACACCACTTTGCTGAGTACCCAAAATATCTCCGGGTCCGCGAAGCTGCATATCTACCTCAGAAATTTTAAACCCATCATTAGTTTCAGTCATTGTTTTAATACGTGTTCTGCTTTCTTTGGATAATTTATCGGAAGTCATCAGGATACAGTAACTCTGTTCAGCACCTCTTCCCACACGCCCTCTGAGCTGGTGAAGCTGTGATAACCCAAACCTTTCCGAGCTTTCAATCACCATTACCGAAGCATTCGGAACGTTTACTCCCACTTCAATGACTGTTGTTGCAACCATTATTTCAGCTTTTCCTGAAGCAAAATAAGCCATAGCGGCATCTTTTTCATCCGGTTTCATTTTCCCGTGAAGCATAGTGACGTTGTATTCCGAGAAATAATCCATGACATGCTCCAAGCCTTCCATCAGGTTTTTATAATCCAGGGTTTCCGATTCTTCAATCAGAGGATATACGAAATAAACCTGTCTGCCTTTTTTAATTTCATCTTTACAGAAATTATACACATACGATCTGTCTTTTTCCCGGCGATGAGCTGTAATAATAGGCTTTCTCCCCACTGGCATCTCATCAATCACAGAAACATCGAGATCAGAATAAAAACTCATAGCCAGAGTTCTTGGAATAGGGGTGGCGGTCATCACCAGAATATGAGGCGGAATCCTATTTTTAGCCCAAAGTTTAGCCCTTTGAGCAACTCCGAATCTATGCTGCTCATCAATGATGGCTAATCCCAGATTTTTAAATTTAACCTTGTCTTCCAAAACGGCATGAGTTCCTACCAAAATAGAAAGTGAGCCATTTTCCAGTTCTTCATGGATAATTCTTCTTTCTGCTGCTTTGGTAGAACCTGTGAGAAGGCGGATATTGATTCCTGTTTTTTCCAATAGCTCTTTGATACCATTGTAATGCTGTTGAGCAAGAATTTCCGTGGGAGCCATCAGACAGCTCTGAAAACCGTTATCCATTGCGATAAGCATCGTAAGAAGGGCAACCATCGTTTTTCCTGATCCTACGTCCCCTTGCAAAAGCCTGTTCATCTGAACCGGTCTTTTCATATCCACTCTTATTTCCTTCAAAACCCTTTTCTGTGCATTGGTAAGCTCAAAAGGAAGATGGTTTTCATAAAAATCATTAAAATGATCTCCAATAATCGGGAAAGGATTACCATGAGACTGTGTTTTATGATGAAGTTTCTTTAAGCCATATCCTAACTGAAAGAAAAATGATTCCTCAAATTTTAATCTGTAATCCGCTTTATCAAAATGTTCCTGATCCTTTGGAAAGTGGACATTCAGAAAAGCGTGCTGTCTGGACATAAACTTGAATGTCTTCATCAGATATTCCGGAAAGTTTTCCTCAATAAGATTCGGGATCTCTTTGCAGATATTTCTTAAAGCATTCTGGAAAAATCTTTGATTTAATCCTCTCTTGGTTAGTTTTTCAGAACTCGGATAAATAGGTTTAAGCCGAGTGTCTCCTTCTTTTTTTTCTTCCGCTTCAATTTCCGGATGCGGCATAGAAAACTGACGGTTGAAAACATTGATCTTCCCAAAAATATAAACTTCCTTGTTGATCGGAAGCTGTTCTTTCAACCATTTGGAATATTGAAACCACACAAGATCCATACTGCCTGTCTCATCATTGAACTTTGCAGATAATCTTTTGGTTTTACCAGTCTGAATTTCCTGTACCTGAGTAATTCTTCCCCTCAACTGAATTTCCTGGCTGGTTTCTTCTTTGAGTTGAGAAACAGTATAGATTTTACTTTTGTCCAGATATCGGATAGGGTAGAAATTCAACATATCTTCTACAGTAGATAAGCCCAACACACTTTTGATGAGTTTAGCTCTTTCCGGGCCTATTCCTTTTACATATTCTATGGAGGTTTCGAGATTCATTTTCAGGTTGCAGGATACTAATTTTTTGAATTTTTTGATCCTTATTTCGGATAATAGAAATAAAGGCTCGAATTTCGGTAAAATAAAAAAGACTTCCAAAAAATTGGAAGCCTCTATAGTGAATTTTTAGAACTGAAACAGAAAATGCGGTTTCAAAGTTCTGAATTAATCTTTAATTTTAGATTTGAATTTCTTCTGGTAATCCTCCCATTGTTCCCTGGTCTTAATCTTTTTAAACAAATCTTTTGAGATCAGTTCCAGATAAGGTTCCAGTTCTTTGGCAGACAGTTCCCCCTGAAGTATGGTGATGGGATCTCCATGCTCATCCAGAAATACGGTGCTTGGAACTGCTCCTACATTCATATACTGGGTAAACTCATGAAGAGAATTTTTTCCTTTTTTATGTTCAGTATTGGGATTGGAAAATGTTCTTCCGAAAATTTCAATACTCTTTTTTTCTTCTGCATTAAATTTTACAGGATAATAGTTCTCATTTAAAATCTGAGCAATTACAGGATGACCATACGTTTTTTTATCCATGATTTTACATGGGCCACACCAGTCTGCATAGAAATCAATTAATATTTTTTTTGGACTTTCCTTTTGAGCTTTTAAAGCTTCCTCAATCGTCATCCACTTTACCTGTGCAAAACTGAAATTTAATAAAAGTAAGAGAACTATGCTTAAAATTTTCTTCATATTGTGATATTTAAGTAAAAATAAGCATAATTACTTATTTTTTATTTTACATCCTGCATTAATTTTTTCACGTACGGAGATATCAAAATTAATACCACTCCGGCAATTACCGCATATAATCCTAATTGTTTATATCCATCAGTATAAGTGATCAATTCATCATAGTTGGTAGAACCTTCTTTGGCTGTGGCAAGACTTGCCCCGATAATCCCGGCAACATACTGTCCATAAGCAGAAGCAAGGAACCACATTCCCATCATCATTCCCTGAAGATTCTTTGTAGAAAGCTTGGTCATGATGGATAATCCGATAGGCGACAGGCATAATTCTCCAAGTGTAATGATAAGAAGTGCCAGTGTGAAGAAGTTCAGTGAAGTGATTCCCTGAAGATCTGCAAACAGGCGGGTGGCAAACAAAACATAATATCCTAATCCTAAGAAAATGAATCCTAATCCGAATTTAATGATCGTATTGGGCTCAATTTTTCTTTTGTTCAGCCAGATCCAAAGAAGTCCAATCAATGGAGCAAGGAAAATAATGAAGAAAGCTCCTCCTGAGTTATTCACTCCATTCGGGTCTAATCCAAGAAGATCTTTGTTAAGGTTCTTAGCCGCAAAAATGCTTAAAGAGCCTCCACTTTGTTCATAAATTCCCCAGAAGATGATTGAAAATATAATGAAAACCAAAGCGGCCCAAAGTTTTTTACGCTCAGAAGCTGTTACTTTAGACATTTCATAGAATAAATAGATTAAAGTTAAGGGCCCGATGGTCCACATGAAATAATCTGTATATTCTGTTTTCGCTACCATGGTCATAATGATAGGTACAAAAACCAACGACAAAACGTATACTCCATATTCTTTCCATTTTGGAATTGGGGCTGTTTTTTCTTCTGCTAAAGGGTGTCCCGGTTGCAGGCCGATGGTGCCTAATGTTCTTTGTGTAAATACAAAATTGATCAAACTTACGACCATTACTATTGCAGCAAGACCAAAAGCAATATGCCATCTCATTTCTTCTGCAATAATATTGCTTAGGAATTCTCCTTTACCAATTGCAATACATAGGTAACCACCCAGCAAAGCTCCGAGGTTAATTCCTGCGTAGAAAAGTGAAAATCCTGCATCTGCCCTTGAATCATTAGGTTTATAAAGCTGTCCTACCATAGATGAAATATTAGGTTTGAAGAAACCTGTCCCTACTACGGTGAATGCTATTCCTAAGAAAAAGAATTTATGGGGATCGGTAGCAAGAATTAAACTTCCTACGATCATCAGAAGTCCGCCCCAGAACAGGGATTTTCGGAATCCTAAAATTTTATCGGCAAAAAGACCTCCTACAAAAGTAAAAGCATATACGAAGGCCTGGGTAGCACCATATTGAAGGTTGGCTTCTTTTTCATGGAAGTTAAGCTGTGAGATCATAAAGAAAACCAGCATTCCACGCATTCCGTAGAAACAGAAACGTTCCCACATTTCAGAGAAAAACAGGCTCCAGATTTGTCTGGGATACTTTCCTTTGAAATTTTGTATTTCATCTAAAGTTAAGCTCATAGTGATATATGATTAAGTTCTAATTAAGGGTTTTTATTGTCCTGATCCAGTTCAAAACGGATTCTGTCCTGGTCAATAATTTGTTTTAATTCTTCTTCTTTTGGGAGGTACAGCAGGTATTTGCTGGCAAATAAATTGTTTTTATCATTCAAAATGGAATATTTTACAATGGTCTCATCTTTTTCTGAGCATAATAAAATTCCGATGGTTGGGTTATCTCCTTCTCCGCGTTTCAGATCATCATACATTCTTACATACATATCAATCTGTCCGATATCCTGATGAGAAAGTTCTCCGGTTTTTAGATCAATGATGACAAAACACTTCAAAATGTAATTATAGAAAACAAGATCAATATAGAAGTCCGATGTATCCGTAGAAATATGTTGTTGTCTGGCTACGAAGGCAAAACCTTTCCCGAATTCCAGTAAAAATTTTTGAATATGATCAATAATGGCTGTTTCAATTTCTTTTTCAGAGAATTGTTCATCAGCTTTTAAGCCAAGAAATTCAAAAATATAGGGATCTTTTAAAACACTGTGAATACTTTCCGGAGAAGATTTTTTATGCTCTAAAACTCTTTCGTAAGCAAGCGAATTGATTTGTCTTTTGAGATCTCTTACATTCCAGTTATTTTGTATGGACTCATTCAGATAATAAAACCTCTTGTCTTTATTATCCTGACTTGAGAGCAGTCTGTAATGAGACCAGCTCAATTGTTGAGACAATGTGTCAACAATTGGAAATGCGGTGTAAAACTTCCGCATATTAGACAAGTTCGTATAATCAAATCCCTTCCCAAATTCTAAGGTAAGCTTCTGAGAAAGCTTTTTCAGTGTATATTTTCCATATTCTGCACGTTCTTTTCCTTTTTGTTCGTCTTCAACAATCAATTTTCCAATCTGCCAGTAGGTAAGCAGTAGTGTAGAATTCGCGATCCGAAAAACTTTTTCGCGCGACTGTCTAATGATTTCCTGTACGGATTGGAATAAAGAATCTTCGGAAATTTCCATCATACGAAAATAAAAAAAACCTCTGACTTGGCAGAGGTTTTTATTCTATTTTATTGATACAATTAGTTTACACCATGCATCATTTTCTTTAAGATAGGTGAAATTAAACCTAGGATGACAGAAGCAATACCACAAAGTACTACGAATACCATAAAGAATTCAAATAAGTTATGGATCTCGAATCCTACAAAAGTAGGGTTGTGTAGTGGTAACTGAGCTTTATCAAAGGCAGCTACCTGATCTGCTGTTAAGGTTACTTTTTTATCTAATACATCCTGAAGATTAACTCCCATTTCTTCGGCTTTTTTGAATTTATCACCCGTTGCAGGGATAAGAGCTCCTAATGAACCTGCCAATGCATAACCGGCAGCGTTAGAAATGAAAAATACACCATATAATAATGAAGCAAATCTTTTTGGAGCCAGTTTACCTACCAGTGATAAACCAATTGGAGAAAGACAAAGCTCACCACAAGTCTGGATGAAATATAATAACATTAACCATTTGATGGCTAATAAACCTGAACTTCCTAAATCTTTTACATTGTGTGCAATGATGAAATATGAAAGAGCGATTAATGCCAATCCCATTGCTTGTTTGAACGGAGATACCGGCTCTTTTCCTTTAGCTCTTAACTTGTCCCAGCATAAACTGAAAGGAACCGCTAAAAGAACAACGAAAATACCATTAAAGATCTGAACCATTGAAGGAGGCATATTCCATCCGAAAATGTTTCTGTCTGTCTGGTTATCTGCGATAAATGTTAATGAAGATCCAGCCTGCTCAAATGCTGCCCAGAAGAAAATAATAAAGAATGATACAATATAGATTACCCAGATTCTCTGTCTTTCTACCTTATTTTCAGCAGAAGACATAATCAGGAAAGCAAGAGCTATACCAGCTGAATAGATGAAAGGATAAATAATTCCTTTGATCAGCTGCCCCATTTCTACAGAGTTGAATCCAAATTCACCTACAAGAAGATATCTGAAAAGGAAGAACAGAACAACAAATATTCCTCCGGTAATTCCTAAAGCCTGACCAGAGAATTTAGCAGTCTGCGTTTCTCCTTCTTCGAAGTCGGCACTTGTATTATTTTTAGGTAACCCTCCGATAGGTCTTCCTTCAGGAGTTACTACATATTTGTTCTTAAGGATAAAGAAGGTTACCGTTCCGATTACCATTGCAATAGAAGCTGCTAAGAATCCCCATTTGAAAGCGAAGATATCTCTTACTCCAGTTGCAGCATCTTTTACGTCTCCTACGTATGGACAGATAAACTGACCTAAAAATGCCCCAATGTTGATCCCCATATAGAAAATGGTAAAAGCAGAATCCAGTTTAGATTTTTCCTGCTTTGGATAAAGGCTTCCTACCATTGAGGAAATATTCGGTTTGAAGAATCCATTACCGAAAATGATAACGAATAACGCCAGCCACATGATAAGTTTAGCACTTCCGATATCTGCTGAGAAAGTAGAGGCACTGATGAATAATAAGAACTGGCCAATAGCCATTAATGATCCACCAATGATGATCGCATATCTGTTTCCGATATATTTATCAGCAATAAAACCTCCCAAAAGAGGGGTTAAATAACATAAAGCTAGAAATCCACCATAGATGATTGCTGCATCAGCTTCTTTTATTAATAAGGAATTTACCATGAAGAGCGTCAATAGAGCTCTCATTCCATAAAAGTTGAAACGCTCCCACATTTCTGTTCCGAACAGAACCCATAATCCTTTAGGATGCCTGGAATTCTTATTCTCTACAAATTCATCCGGTTTCGGACTCAATGCTTCAATATTATCCATTTCTATTGTTAATTTTTGTTAAGACTGACAAATATAGTTTATTTTGGGTTTTTGGCAAGGTTTTAATTTTATTTTTAAATAAAAAAGCTGCGGGACTAGTCCGCAGCTTAGTTATCTTTATAATATTGAGCATTTTAATGCCCTTTTTCTGTCATAATTTTATTCAGTCTTTTTAACATAGAAAGACCTAAAAGTGTAGCAAATATTAACAAAGCGAAGTTAACAAGGAAATAATTCGTTTTGTTTTCGTAGCTGTACCACGTACTGGCAAGAATTCCTGAAAGCTTATTTCCAACAGAGTTAGCCAGGAAAAATCCTCCCATCATCAATGCTGTAATTCTTGCAGGAGAAAGTTTAGATACAAAAGAAAGTCCCATTGGAGATAAACATAATTCCCCGATGGTAATCACCCCGTAGCTGGCAACCAGCCATAGAGGAGAAACTTTTACAGATCCGTTATCTCCAGCCATCACAGCTAAAACCATTACAAGACAGGAAAGTCCGGATATGAATAGCCCTAAAACAATCTTGGTAGGCGTTAAAGGTTCTTTTCCTTTTCTTCTCAATAATGCCCAGAATCCTACAATAACAGGCGTCAGAGCAATAACCCAGAACGGATTGATAGATTGGAATAATTCTGTATTGTACAAGAATACTTTATTTTCCGGGTTTTTCTCAAGAACAGCACGCTGTTCAGGGGATATATTTTTAAAGTAAACATCTTTTCCCATTTCCTTTTTAGTCTCTCCATTATCATCTTTTTGAGAACGGAACTGATTGTCATACACAGGAGTTTCTTTATTTTCATAGCTTTTTCCCTCCACCATATAAATTCCTTCCAATGGCTTTTCAAGAGAAGCAGGAACACTTCTGTCCGTATAATAATTGGCCCATCTTGTCAATGCTGTACCGTTTTGCTTGAAAACAGCCCAGAAAAACATACTGATAAGGAATACAGAAAGTAATGCCCCGATAGATGCTTTTTCATCAGGTTTAGCTTTAAAGTAAAGAGATGCATAGAAATAAATAACAGGTATACATGCAAAAATAAAGGCATCCGTACTGTCACTTCCGAAAATATTACCGGGAATAAACCAACCGATGGCTCCGGCAACAATAGCAGGAACAAATACCTTGATCAGAATTTCTGAAAGTTTGGTATCTCCTTCCTGTACTGGTTTCATCTGTGCAGCGTGGATATAATGCTTTCTTCCTATGGTAAAAATAACCATCCCGATCAACATTCCTACACCCGCCGTGATGAAAGCTTCACCCCAACCGAATTTATTACGCATGAAAGCCGCAATAATGTTGCAGATAAATGCCCCGATATTAATTCCCATATAGAAAATATTATATCCTGAATCTTTATTCGCTTTATAAGGCTCTTCAGAATAGAGGTTTCCCAAGAGTGTTGAAATAGTAGGCTTAAAGAAACCATTTCCAATGATAATTAATGCCAGAGAAGCATAAAACAAAGGCAAATCTTTAAAAACTCCCATTCCTATATATCCTGCAGCCATTAAAAAACCTCCAAGATAAATAGATTTAATATACCCTAAAACCCTGTCAGCCAGGAATCCTCCAATGAATGGAGTCAGATAAGTTAAGGCAATATAAGTTCCGAAAATGTCATCAGCAGTTTTATCCGGAAGTCCAAGTCCGCCTTTCATACCCGTAGGCTCAATAACATATAGAACAAAGATTCCAAGAATCAGGTAATACCCGAAACGCTCCCACATTTCTGTAAAAAAGAGATAGGGCAGCCCTTTAGGATGTTTAGTCTTCATATAATCAATTTTCAAATTTCCCAAAAATAGCTTTTTAATTTTAATTGATAAAATAAATAATACTTAGCCAAATGATTAATGAAATAAATATAAAATTTTAAGTATAAAGAGTGATTTAAGTTGCTGAAATTAATTTGTACAGATTATATACATGTTGTAACTGCTTGTTGTACAATGGATATACAAGTTTATTTTGCTTTTATCTAATATTTGTTTTCTAGTTTCGAGATGTCAATAATGACATATAATTAAAAAACATTTATTATGAAAAAGATCAATTTAAAAAAGATGAAAGGAAGTTTATCCAGAAATCAGTTGAAAACTATTAAAGGAGGATTGATGGCGGATGATCCTGAGACAGAGGGAGGATGTGGGTGTACGAATGCAGCTTGTGCCAATACCCATAATGGGAATGGTGATTCTTATTGCAATGGTACTTTTTGTTGTGGGTAATCAGTGTAAGTTTTTTAAAATGGCAACAGGAAACTGTTGCTATTTTTTTTAATGCAAAAAGATATATTACTATGACACGCAAAAGTTATACTGCTGTTATCAATTATCTGGATGATAATAAAATACGTATTGATAAGGATGAGTTTGAGCTTCAGTTGGAAGGACATCCCGATTTTCCAAGCCTTCTGGCATTTTCTGATGCTTTACACTTTTTCAATATTGAAAATTACAGTTACAGAATTGATAATGATGAAAAAGACATTTTACCTGAAGATTTCCTGGCTTTAGTAAAAGGAGAGCTGGCAGTTGTGAATAATACAGGTGATACAATAACAGTCAATGGTTCTCACACAGAAGATTTTTTTTCAGAATGGGAAAATATAATACTTATTGTAGAAAAGTCTGAAGATCAAACTTATACAAAATCAAAACTTGATTCTGCATACCTTAATTGGGGAATTATAGCGCTACTATTTCTGTTTCTTTTCGGATATGATGATTCTAATCTGGTTTTGAAACTGATCTTTGCGGTTACTGGTCTTATCGGATTCATCTTTGCCCGTGAAGCCTACAAAAAAACTCATGGTAAAGGAACATTCATACCGGTTGGCGTATGTAAAAGCAATTATCTGAATACGGACTGCGACCTGGTTTTTAATTCGAAAAAATGGAAGATTTTTAACAAAATAGATTTGTCTGAGATTTCACTGCTGTTTTTTACCAGCCAGATCGTGTGTTTTATTTTATTTGGTCTGATAAAAAATCTTGAACTCTTTTTCGGGATCTATCAATATGGATTATTTGGCTTCATACCCATCGCTTTCTTGTCATTATTCTATCAGATATTTATTGTTAAAAAGTATTGTCCTGTCTGTATGGTAATCATAGCATCCGTATGTATTCAACTGGTAGCTGCCAATCTTATTTCCTTTACCAGTAAAGGACTTGACATAAGTGCTGTTCTGTTTCTCATTGGAAGTTTAGGCTCGCTCATCGTTTTGATGAATTTCAGGATGAAAAATCAAAATGCACAGAAAGATGAAAATACGCTTAAAAGAAATTTGAAATTCAGGAGAAACTATCAGTTTTTCAAAAATAATTTGTCTTTGCAGAAAAGGTTTACGAATAAAGATTTTTCGAGCGCTTTTGTGTTTGGAAATGAAAAAGCAGATCAAACTTTAACCTTTATTACCAATCCTTTTTGTAAACATTGCAAAGAATTTTATCCTGTTTTTCTAAAGCTGGTAAAAAAGTATTCTGATGAGCTGAGAATCAATATTTTCTTTGATATAGATCTTAGCAGGGATGATCTGGATAATAGAACGGTTCATGTAAATCTTACCAATATCTATATCAATAGCGAAAATAAAATAGAATTTCTGGAAGCATTGAACGGCTGGTATGACGTTCAGGGATATAGTGAAGACAAAAGTGGCTGGTATCAAAAGTATTCCAAATATTTCGGAAGTTCAGAGAATGCACTTGCCCTATTAAAAGGACACGAAAAATGGGTAAGCAGCAATGGGGTGCATTTTACACCCAATATCTTTATCAATGACACAGAATATCCGGTACAGTATGAGAGAGCAGATCTGGAGTTCTTTATCCCGGAATTATTATCTGAAAATTAAATTATTATGAAAAGCTTATTATTTATATTGCTGGGAACATGTATGATGTTTGCTCAGAACAACAGGTTCATCTATGAGGTGAAATACAAGAAAGATTCAGCCTCCAAAGATATTACCAGAGAAAATTACTATCTGGATATCACAAAAGATGATATTGCTTATTATAACAGACTGAATTATATTAGTGATTCATTATTTACTGCTACCGGGCAATATGCATTTAAAGGCAACAGGCTGACTTCATTTCTCATCAAAAAGAACAATAGCAATACCTATCAGAACTATGAATACATCGGGGATGTGAATTTTTATAAAATGTCTGAGGAACCAAGGCAACAGTGGACTATTACAGACAGCATAAAAATATCTGATCACCTTTCGCTTCAAAAAGCGACCACCAAATTTGGAGGAAGAAACTGGATCGCATGGTTTTCCAAAGATATTCCAATGCCCTACGGACCTTATAAGTTTAACGGATTACCGGGATTGATTATGGAATTGTATGATACAAAAAAGAATTATTATTTTAATGTGATTAAGAGTGAAAAGATTGCGGATGATTATAAGCGACATTTATTAAATGCCTCTATATCCAGAGCAATTCCCGTTACTCAGAAAGATTTAAATAAACTAAGGTTGGACCTATATTCCAATCCCTTTAAATATGTCCTGAATGGAAATCTGACTATGCGCGAAGGGCAGAAATTGTTGTTGGAGGATGGAACAGTCTTGTCTAAAGAACAGCTGAAGCCAGCAGAAGCCAACGAAAGGAAAAAACTAAAAGCTTTTAATAATCCTATAGAACTGGATAAAGCGGTAAAATATCCTTAAGAGGTACATCAATAAAAATTCCTTTCAGAATTTCTGAAAGGAATTTTTATGAGATATATATTTGATATTATAGATTATTCAGGATGAAATCCGTCATTTTCTGATACAACTGAGGTCTTGTCTGTCCACCATAGATTCCGTGGTTTTTGTCGGGATAGGCCATGAAATCAAACTGCTTTTTATTTTGAATCAAAGCTTCAGAGAATTCCATAGAGTTCTGGAAGTGAACGTTATCATCCGCCGTTCCGTGGATTAATAAGAATTTCCCTTTTAATAGATTCGCATATTCAGTTGGTGAATTTTTATCATATCCATCAGGGTTTTCCTGAGGAGTTCTCATAAATCTTTCCGTATATACAGAATCATAATATCTCCAGTTGGTTACCGGTGCTACCGCAATTCCCACTTTGAAAACATCAGCTCCTTTAGTCATTGCTAAGCTTGTCATATAACCACCAAAGCTCCATCCGAACATTCCGATTCTGCTTTTGTCAATATAAGATTGGTTTCCAAACCACTTCGCTGCAGTGATCTGATCTTCGATCTCATATTTTCCTAAATTCATATAGGTTACTTTCTTATATTTTGCTCCTTTATAACCTGTTCCACGTCCGTCCACACAAGCAACAATATATCCTTTTTGTACCAGGTGATTAAACCACATGGCATTTCCGTTATCCCATGAGTTGGCTACCTGCTGAGACCCCGGCCCGGAATATTGGAACATAAATAAAGGATATTTCTTATTCGGATCAAAGTTTTTAGGCTTCATGATCCAGGCATTCATCTGATCGCCTACTGCATTGGGAATTGTAATGAATTCTTTTTCAACAAAATTATCAGTCTTTAATTTCTGTAACTGATCGTTATTGTTTTGAAGTTCTTTTACTGCTTTTCCATTCCCGTCTTTTAAAACATATGTATAAGGTTTTGCTGCTGTAGAAGATGTTTCAATGAAATAATTATAGTTCTTGCTGAAATTGGCAGAGTTGTTTCCTTCTGCATTGGAGATCAGCTGAGTTTTTCCGTTGTCAATATTGACTTTGGAAATCACTTTATTGATGCTTCCTTTTTCAGTAGTCTGAACGTAGATTTCTTTAGATTTTGGATTAAACCCATAATAATCCGTTACCTCCCAGTTTCCTTTTGTGATCTGCTTTTTAAGCTTACCATCTTTGTCATACCAATACAGGTGACGGTTTCCATCTCTTTCAGAGGCCCAAAGGAACGAATCATCTTCAAGGAATTCAAGAGTAGGGCTGTCCGTATCTACCCATTTATCATCTGTTTCTGTAAATAACTTTTGAACAGCTCCTGTTTTGGTATTTACTTTTAAAATATCAGAAGCGTTCTGAATCCTCTCAGAAGTAATTAAAACAATTTCGTCCGGTTTTGCAGTCTGGAATACATTCGGGATGTAATAGTTTTTAAAAGAACCCAGGTTCAGCTGCATTGTCTTCCCGTTATCAAGACGGTATAGCTGTGCTGAAACTACAGAATTCTTCTCACCTGCCTTTGGATATTTATAACGCATTTCTGTAGGATAAAGCGTTTTTCCATAAATGGGAATATAGATTTCCGGAACCTGGCTTTCATCAGACTTCACAAATACAATGGCATCAGAATTTTTTGTCCATTCATATTGTCTTGCGTGCCCGAATTCTTCTTCATATACCCAGTCTGCCAAACCATTCAGGATTGAATTCTTTTTACCATCCGTAGTAATCTGAGTGATTTTTCCTGAGCTGAGATCCTGATAAAAAAGATTATTGTCTGAAATAAAAGCCACTTTTGTAGCATCTGGTGAAAATGTAGGCTCCTGAACCGGTTTCCCTTCATTCAGACTGATTACTTTCCCGGATTTTAAATCTTTTACATCAAATTTTCCCAGAAAAGAATGCCTGTAAATAGGCTGGCTTCCTACCTGTAAAAGGATTTTAGATTCATCATCAGAAAAAATATAACTTTCAAACTTTCCATCTACAAGATTTCCTTCTTTCTGTGAAGTTTTGTAAGAATATTTTGCAATTCCTGAGGGTTCAATAACAAGATAGTTCTCTCCGTTTTTCATGGAAGAGATTCCTGCAATCCCTTTTCCACGGTAATATCCTGAATATATTTTATCTAAAGTAATTTCCTGTGCCGTTACATTTTGAAATACCACAGCCACAGTAAGAGTTAATAGGAGTTTTTTCATTTTCAATTTTAATGATTTCAAATTTAATAATTCTTACTTACATAACCATATAAAATAAAAAATCAGGATCTAATGTCCTGATTCTTTATTTTGATTAAGCTTCGTGCATAGTTCCCGGATTTTCTGTTTCCGGAGGGTAATATCCTTCCGGGGCGCAGAATGGATAGGTAGCAGTGCAGGGAGAGTCGAATCCTCCTCCAATCCACCAGGTTCTGATTTGACAGGTGACTTCGTCAACACATCTTCTCATTCCGGGTAAAACGCCTCCGTGTATTTCTTTTAATTGAAATCTTGACATTTTTTTTAGATTTTTCATGGTAAATATTTTTTTTAGTTTTCAACACTAAAGTAATAAAAAATAAGTAATGAATTTTGGCGAAAAAAAACAATTTGGCAAAAAAATTGAATATATAATAACAGTAAATCAAATCAAGTAATAATTATGGAAACGAATGCATACAACCAGAAACTCAACCGTTATGTATTAAACGACCAGATTGTTTATACAGGTTTTTCCAGTTTTAATGATGCAGAAGAATGTGCTCATAAAAAAGGAGGGACATTGGTGGAAGTGGTGTTTAGAGACGGAAATGATAATCCCGAAATTACTAATGAGGCGGGGTTGATAGAGAAAAAAATTCATTACTATGTGTATGCAGGCGATGAGTACAAATTTATCCATTCCTCAGATCCGGGATTCAGGAAATATGCAGATGAGCTGCAGAAAATAAAAGCAAAACTGCAGCAATCTCCACCGGATGAAAGATATTTAGCCAATTTTGAAATTGAAAATGCGGAAGACCCGATTATTGTAATTAAAAATGATCATTTTGAATCGGTGACATCGAGAGAGCGTTCAAAATATTTGAAACATGCCTGTGTCTATGAACTAGGGGTATCCCTGCCAAAATCTTAAAAAATCAATCATGAGCAAAACAAAATATTCAGAAAAAGCTCAGGACAAAGTAGGAAAAGTAATGCACGAATTCAAGGAAGGGAAATTGAAATCTTCTTCCGGAAAGAAAGTGACAAGCAGAAAACAGGCCGTAGCTATCGGTATTTCTGAAGCGCGGGAAAAAGGTATGAAAGTACCAGTGAAAAAGAAAAATAAGTAATTCATAATATCCGGAAAGATCAACTTTCCGGATTTTTTTTATCTCATATTCTGTATTTCATAAAAAAGTGAGATGAAAGTAGTACATGGAAAATTAACTGATCTGTTTTTCTAAACTGTAATTTTTTTTATGTCTTGATCTTGTTGTTATTTATAAAATGCTGTAAATGTGTGTTTTGTATTGTTGATGTATGTATGCTGTAGTTAACTTTGCAAGAGTTTGCACTTTTTTGTTGCAAATTCGCATCACATCCATAACTCATTATCTTATTTCAATACAAACACAAATGATGAAAAAGAATTCTTAATGTTTTGTGGATGTTTAAAGTTTTCTTCTCCAATGTTAATCAATAAAAACAGCCTTGGAAATTTGCTCTTCTACCACAACATAGATTACGTTTTTGCAAGGTTGATTATTTAAAACTAATTGATATGTCCGGAATTTCAACCTTCAAATCAAAATCAATATCTATTCTTCTGTTGTTGATTTTACCATTTACTATCATTACAGGACAATCGCAAAAAAGATCCAAACCCAATGTAATCTTTATTGTAGTTGATGATCTGAGGCCGGAACTGGGAGTTTACGGTAATTCAACCATTAAAACACCCAATATAGATAAGCTGGCAGGAAGAGGTACAACTTTTACCAATGCATATTGCCAGGTGGCTGTTTGTGCTCCTTCCAGAGCAAGTGCATTAACAGGCTTGCGGCCGGATTCTACCAAAGTGTGGGTATTGGGAGAAGAGTTTCGTAAAATACATCCTGATGTGGTCACAATTCCCCAGCAATTTGAAAAATTTAATTATCATACGGTATCCATCGGAAAGATTTTTCATAACCACATGCCTGATTCTATCTCTTTTCGTGAGCCGGACCTCCGTCCTGATGGCTATGCCCTTAAAAATATGGTAGACAGAGATCCTGAATCTTTTTATTTCAGTGGAGAACTTAAAACTGAGCTTGCTGCCAAAAGATTGGAAAGATTAGCTAAAGATCCTAAAAGATATGGTAACGGCTGGGCATATGGACGTTCTGTAGAAGTGGCCAACTGCCCTGATGATTCGCTTTATGACGGAGCTCAGACATCACTTGCCATTCAGACGATCAACCGTGTTAAAAATAAAAAGAAACCGTTCTTTCTGGCATTGGGATATTTCAGACCGCATTTACCCTTTGTAGCTCCTAAAAAGTACTGGGATCTTTATGATCCTATGGAAATACCTATGGCGGATAACAATTTTATCCCTTTCAATGCACCGAGCATGGCAATGTATAATCAAAGAGAGATGACCGCCTGTTACGATCTGGAATACGTAAAACATCCTGCCTATTTCAGAATGCCTGAAAAGGAAGCCAGAATGCTCAAACATGGGTATTATGCTTCTGTAAGTTATGTGGATGCCTGTATCGGGCGACTCGTAGATGAGCTTGAAAAACAGAAGTTATTAGATAATACCATTATTGTGTTATGGGGAGACCATGGCTGGAAATTAGGTGAGCATAATGCATGGGGTAAACAGACTAATTACTTAAATGATACCCGTGTACCACTTATTGTTTATGCACCTGGGATGAAAAATCCAGGAAGTAAAAGCAACGAACTGGTAGAGATGGTGGATCTTTATCCTACCCTCTGTGATCTTGCAGGAATAGAAACGCCCTCTTATCTGCAAGGGGTAAGCTTTAAAAAGCTTTTGAATGAAAATAGTGTGGAATGGAAAGGGGCTGTATTCAGCCAGTTCTTACGCCCAGCCGGAGAAGGAATAGATCTTAATAAAAAAAACTATATGGGATATTCAATGGTGACCAAAAGTTATCATCTGATAGAGTGGTACTATTGGGATAAAGTAACCCAAAAACCGGGAGAACTTGTGGCACGTGAACTTTATAATCTTACCTCAGATCCGAAAGAGAATTTCAATATTGCAATGTATCCGGAAAATAAAGACATCCTTGAAAAGCTGTCCGAACAACGTAAAAAAGGATGGAAAGAGGTTAAAAATAAGTTAGTCACAGCTCAATCTACTCAATAAAAAGAAACTTATATTTCATGAAGAATTTCAATTTTTTAAAAATACTATTCATTGTATCAATTTGTAATTGTATAGCGGTAAGGGGCGGAAATTTCCATACGGCTAATCCTAAACCTAAAAAAAGTATAAAATCCAATATAAAGCAAGCAAGACCTAATATCTTATTTATTCCTATTGATGATTTAAGACCTGAAATGGGCTCTTACGGGAATACTGTTATAAAAACGCCTAATATGGACAAACTTGCCGCAAGAGGTGTTGTTTTTAAAAGGGCATATTGTCAGCAGGCAGTATGTAATCCTTCCAGAGCAAGCCTACTAACAGGTCTGAGACCTGATTCTGTGCGTGTATGGGATCTTCAGACAGATTTCAGGAAAAATCTGCCGGATGTAATCACTCTTCCGCAGGTATTCAAGAATAACGGTTATTATACGGTAGGGATCGGGAAAACCTTTCATAACACTTTACCTGATGATAAATCCTGGAATGAAGAGCTACATGTAAACGGATATCCTTTTGATCCGGATGCGGTGTATCAACTGGAAAAAAACAGGATGATTCAGAAAGAAAAGGAGCTCGCCCTTAAGAAAATGGGAAAAGCCAGGCCGGATACTTATGGATTTATCTATACAAAGGCCAATTCTGTAGAAATGGCAGATGTTGATGATGACGCTTATTATGATGGTGCGCAAACAACTATGGCCATTCAAAAGCTGAAAGAATTAAAAGGAAAAGATAAACCTTTCTTTTTTTCGGTAGGATATTACCGTCCACATTTACCATTTAATGCTCCCAAAAAATACTGGGATTTGTATAACAGAAACGATATACCACTTGCAAAAAATCAATTCATGCCCGAAAATGCTCCGGAATTTGCGGTACATGGGGATAGTGAACTGAGAGGTTATACAGATAGATCAGACCTGCCTTTACCATCGGAAAAACCTTATGATGTGGAAAAGCAAAGGGAACTTCTCCATGCGTATTATGCATCTGTTTCTTATACAGACGCTCAAATAGGCAGGCTGTTAAAAGCACTGGATGAATTAGGACTTAGTGAAAATACCATTATTGTATTGTGGGGAGACCATGGTTGGAAACTCGGAGAGCATAACAGCTGGTGTAAACAGAGTAATTATGAGATCGATACCAGAGTGCCGCTTATTATCAGTGGGGCAGGAGTAAAAGCAAAAGGAAAATCAAGCAATGCTCTTACAGAGTTTGTTGATATTTACCCTACTTTATGTGATATGAGCGGAATAAAAACTCCGGATTATCTTCAGGGAACCAGTATGAAACCTCTGCTTGCGGATCCCGGACATAAATGGAAGACAGCAGCCTACAGCCAGTTTTTATTGGGAAGATATGGAGTAAAAGCCAAAGGAGTGCAAAATGTAGAAAGAATGGGATATGCGATCCGTACCGACCGTTACCGATATGTAGAATGGTTCGAATGGAATAAAGAAACTGAAAAGCCTGGCGACTATCTGGCCAGAGAACTCTATGATCATCAAAATGATCCTGATGAAAATATAAATATTGCTGAAGAAGTTTCTTCTAAAAAATTAGTCAATCAACTTTCACTGCAGTTGAAAAAAGGATGGAGATACAGTAAACCGAGATCATAAAAACTGTAAATATTCAGATAGAGATGATGCTTTCCGTTATAAAAAAAATGATCATTTATACAGGTATACTAAGTTTTGTGTGTTCCTGTAATAAAGATAAAACCTTAAAGCCCGAGGAAAATAAACCCGGGCACACCTGTATGAATGTACCAAAACGATTGGGTACAACGGATTCTTCTCATATCAGTTTTAGCGGAACTGCTTCTCTGGAGGGAATGGTGCTTATACCGGGCGGAGAATTTGACATGGGTGGTGATAACAGTCAGGCTGATCCGGATGAATATCCTAAACACAGAGTAAAAGTTTCTCCGTTTTATATGGATATAACAGAAGTGACAAATGCACAGTTCCGTAAATTTGTAGATGCTACAGGGTATATCACAACGGCAGAACGTAAACCCGATTGGGAAGAATTAAAGAAAAACCTGCCTGAGGGTACTCCGAAACCTCCGGATAGCTTATTGGTAGCTGCTTCATTAGTGTTTAAACCCACAAGTAAACCTGTCAATCTGAATGATTTCAGTCAATGGTGGAAATGGGTAAAAGGAGCTGACTGGAAGCATCCGCAAGGACCGGCCAGCAATATTGAAGGTAAAGATAATTATCCTGTAGTGCAGATAAGCTGGGATGATGTGCAGGCATATTGTAAATGGTCCGGTAAACGCTTACCCACAGAAGCAGAATGGGAATTTGCAGCACGGGGCGGATTAAAAAATAATATTTATCCATGGGGAAATGAATCCATCAATGCAGGAGTTCCTAAAGCGAACAGCTGGGAGGGAAAGTTTCCTTACCTTAATGAAAAGAAAGACGGCTATATTACCATTGCCCCTGTGCAATCATTTAAAGCCAACGGATATGGCCTGTATGATATGGCGGGAAATGTTTGGGAATGGTGCAGCGATTTATATAATTACGATTACTATAAAAAGCTGGAAGGCAGACTGGCTCTAAATCCTCAGGGTGCCGACAGGTCTTATGACCCTCAGGAACCGTATAGTGTAAAACGCAGCCTGCGTGGAGGAAGCTTTTTATGCAATGATAGCTATTGCAGTGGATACAGGGTAGCCAGACGCATGAAAAGCAGCCCTGATACAAGTCTTGAAAACACCGGATTCAGGTGTGTTCAGGATGTTGCTCATTAATTCTATTGCTGATTATAGAGAATTCTGTAATATTCATCCGCCATTCTGTCACTGTTGAAATGATCTTTCACATCATTCATTGCATTATGCTGAATTTTTCTCCATTGGTCAGGACGGTCGTAATAAGTGGGAAGAATTTCGTTTTCCAGGATTTCATACAATGTATTTAAATCATAATTGTCCTGTTCATAAATGCTCATATTCTGATAATCAGCTTTAGGGACAACGAAGGAGTTTTCGCCATGCTTGGCAAATTCCGGAATCCAGCCGTCATCTGTGGATAAATTCACAGAACCGTTCATAGCAGCCGTCATACCGGAAGTTCCGGAAGCTTCCCTTGGAACTCTCGGATTATTAAGCCAGACATCAGAACCCTGTTTTAAAGACTTGCTTAAAGAAAGTTCATAGCCTGTAAGAACTGCAATATTTTTATGATTTTTACTTTCTTCCACCAGGGTATTGAACGTAGAAATTGCAGAGTAGTCCATTGGGTAAGGCTTCCCTGCCCAGATGATCTGTACCGGATATTTTGGATGATTCAGAAGTCTGTAGAATCTTTCCTTGTCGTGCAAAAGAAGTTCTGCTCTCTTATAGCCTGCAAATCTTCTTGCCCAGACAATAGTAAATACATTAGGGTTAAATAAATTTCCTGTTTGATCAGCAACAATACTGAACAGTTTTTTCTTTAAATACTTTTTTCGGAAATCAAAAACAGTGGCATCATTTTCATCCTTTGCATTGTATAAAGGTTTATCAGACCAATATTTAAATTCCTGAGCATTGGTAATAGAAGTGATTTCACAGATTCCCGGATATTTATTCCACATAGCTCTGGAAACTACACCATGAAGCTGGGAAACTCCATTGGCTATTCTAGCCATTCTTAACGCACAGAGGGAGTGATTGAAACGGTCATCATCAGATCCCTCAATTTTTTTCACTTCTTCCATGCTGTATCCGGAAAAATAAGACATGTCATAACATAATCTGAAACTATGTTTTTCGTTACCTGCCTCCTCAGGAGTATGGGTGGTAAAAACCAGTTTTTCTTTAACTTTATTAAGATCGCCGTTATATTTTTTCAGAAGATAAAAGGCTGCCGGAAGTCCATGGGCTTCATTAAGATGGTAAACCTCTCTTTCAATATTCATTTCATCCAGTAACTTAGCTCCGCCTTTTCCCAATAAAATATATTGGGCAAGTTTTGTAGATTCATTGGCATCATACAATTTGTGGCAGATGGTTTTAGAAACATGATCATTTTCAGGAACATCTGTAGAAAGGAAAAACATGGGTGCCGTATTGAAAATTTCAGGATCAAGGTACCATACTTTTACCCAAACCGGAGCACTGTGGATTTCGATTTGAAACTTTATTCCCGTGTCTTCAAGAAAACTGTACATTTTTCTCGTCCAAACAGGTTGTAAAGTCTGATCGTGATTTCTCGCCTGGTCATAATAACCAAATTTCCACAGGATACCGATTCCAATAAGATCCTGCTTAAGGTTATAAGCACTTCTCATATGAGATCCTGCCAGAAAGCCAAGTCCTCCCGAATATATTTTCAGTACCTGCTCAAGAGCAAATTCCATTGAAAAATAGACAGTCTTTTTTGAATATTGGGGATTGATAGTGTAGGGTATTCTGAAATTCCTGAAATCCATAAATGTGGGTTTGTGTTTAAAAAGACAAAGGTATTAATTATGAAAATAAACTTTACATTAATTAATCGATAAATTAATTAAAAACTAAGTATCGAATTGTTTTTTTACTTATCTTTAAGAGTGTAAATTTTTGATTATCAAAAACTTTTAATGATGAAAGCCAATGGCTGCATGTGTTCTTTAATTAAATAAAAAAATCACACATGAAAAAGACGTTTTCTGAAGAAGATCTGATAAAGAATCTTAGCTTATACTACCTTAATCGGCATTTGAAAAAAAAGCCAATGGAAAAGTATCACCGTACCATAGATGCATCTCCGCTGCATGACCGTGAAAAGTACAGAAAGAAATCCGAGATTCTTCTTCTCAACTCATTTATGCATCATTTCCCCGAAGTTAAATTTGAAGACCTTACCTGCGAGAGCCCAGACTTTATCGCCAAGCTCAACGACAAAAAAATTGGAATAGAACTGACCGAAGTAATCAATCATCTGGAAATGAAAAAAGTAGAAAGTACTTTGAATAAAATGTTCCGTCAGGCAGAAATATTATTAGAACAGGAAGACACTACGAAATATCGTGGTGTTTATTTTTTAGAATTCCATCCTGAAACAAAATTTGATAATCTGGAAGTGCAGCAGGAAAATATCATCAGTATTTATAAGAGCATTAAAAAAAATAAACCTGTAGGTTGTGTAAAAAGTCTGAGGAAATCTTTTCACCGCAGAAATGTTTTTATCACCCATGAGTACAGTATGAATCTGTTTGATGAATTGTGCTCCGATAAAATTCTGGAACTCATTGAAAAGAAGAACGAAAAATTCCCTTATTACGACACCTCCGTAGATGAATGTTGGCTGGTGATTGTTTCCGATATGAATTCTATTGCTTCAAGATATACTTTCATTCAGGATAAAGAACATCTGAAAGAAGTAAAAAGCCCCTTCCATAAAATATTTCACCTGGAAAATCTCTGTGGAAATATTACAAGTATAAAATAAAGCTAATGTCCTGTTATTTTTGGCTATTTTGTTCTTTAATCTGAGATAAGATGAATAATTTTAAAGCAATTGATGTTTTAATTTGTAATAGTTTAAAATTATTTAGATTTTATTGTTTTTAATTAAAATTGGGTTATATTTGATGGGTGTTGATTATCAATACAATGTGTAACTGATATAACCATAAAAACATTAAATCTATGAGAAAACTTTTACTTTTTATACTTCTATGTCTATCTCATACTTTCTATGCTCAAGCTGATTGTGCTACTGCACTCTCCGTCTGCGGAAATTCAAATATCACGTATAGCCCTACCGGATATGGTAATATAAAGGAATTGGTCAACTCGGGAAGTTGTATAGACTTTACCGGCGAGCACAACTCAATCTGGTATAAAATTACAATCGCTACAGGAGGTACCCTTACCTTTGACCTTGTACCCAATAATCCGGATGCAGATTACGACTGGGCAATTTTTGGTCCGAATGTAACCTGTGGAAGTTTGGGGTCCCCGATACGTTGTAATGCAGCAACAGTTATCGGACCCGGTCCCGCTACAGGATTGAATATGACCAGCACTATTTTAAGCGCTGCAGGAGGTTCCCTGACTCCTTATTGTAAATATCTTGATGTTTTACCGGGACAAACTTATTATTTGTTTATCGACAATTGGGTAAGCAGTACCAGTTCTACAACGGCTCCGTTTTCTTTAACGTGGGGAGGAACTGCAACACTCGCTTCACCATTTACAGATCCGGCTATTCAGACCCAGCCCTTTAATCCTCCCGGAATTCCGGCTGCCAATCCTGCTGATCCAAGAGAAGTGGTCATCTGTTCTGCAACAACTTTATTCGATTTTTCTACATTATCCTCAGGAATTCTCAATGGAAATCAAAATTTCGGGGTAAGCTATCACCTGGGTCAGAATGATGCTTTAACAGGCAATAACCCTATCACTGCTCCAATTACTGTAAATACAACAACTGTCTATTATTACAGTATCAATTATACCGATCCGGCCAATGCGTCTAATCCGCTTAATAAATGTAAACAGGTCGGAATATTTAAATTTAAAGATGGCTCTATTACAGCAAAAAATGCAACATTGACCCAATGTAACAATAATAATGCTGGGACAGCTTTGTTTGACTTAACCACAGCGGATGTTATTGGAAACCCAAATGTTACTAAGAAATATTATCCTACAATGGCAGATCTCAATGCTGGAACCAATGAGATAACCAACCCAATGGCATATGTGTCTGCAGAAGGAATAATCTATGTAAAGGTAATCTCAGAGTTTGGCTGTACTGCAGTGGCACAGATTACTTTGAAATTTTATCCGGTTGTGGTTGTGAATGAAACAACCCTGAGATCATGCTTCATCGAGGCCAGCCCATCTACAGCTTCTTTCAATCTTATCAATGCTTCGGTAACCGGACAAACCAATCCAACCAAAAAATATTATCCTTCATTAACAGATGCTGTTAACCAGACCAATGAAATTCTGAATGCCAATAATTACATTGCACCTAATGGATTTGTGTACATAAGAGTTTCTAATTCCCAGGGATGCTATAATGTGGCTAAGGTTACTCTAGTGGTTATTCCACCTGTCTATTCTGATAAACTTAAAGATGTGACTATTTGTGCGGAAGACCAAACCACTCTGGATGCAGGTCCCGGATTTAAAAGCTACGAGTGGAGTACAGGAGCTACTTCACAGACAATTAAAGCAGGAATAGGAGTGTATTGGGTAAAACTTAAAACAGGAGAATGTGTTACCACACAAACGGTAAAAGTACTCCCTTCCGAACAGCCTGTTGTTTCCGGTATTGATATCTCGAACAATACAATCACAGTATCTGTATTAGGGGGAACTCCAGCTTATAAATATTCAATAGATAATATCATCTGGCAGGATTCCAATGTTTTCAATAACCTTTCAAGAGGAGATCATAAAGTATATGTAAAAGATGCTTATGATTGCGATCCGATAGAAATAGGAATCGTTGTCCCTAATTTGATTAACGTGATAACTCCTAATGCAGATGGAATAAATGATGTGATTGATTATTCAGCCCTGGCAAACAAACAAAACCTGGTCATGAATGTTTTTGATCGTTATGGAAATAAAATCTTCCAGGCAGACAGATCAAATGGCTATAAATGGGATGGTACTCACGGTGGAAGAAGAGTACCTACAGGAACATACTGGTATTCTATCACATGGAATGAAAATGATAAAAAAAATACTGCAGTTAAATTCACAGGTTGGGTATTGGTGAAAAACAGAGAATAATAAATAAAACAGATAGAAAAAACCACTTCAATTGAAGTGGTTTTTATTTTTAAAAGTTTTTAAATTAGATATCAAAATAGAAAAAATGAAAGACCTGTTTGTAAAACGTTTTGAATACTATAAATCTCTTGGTGATAAAACCTTTGAACAGTTAACAGATGAGCAGATGTTCTGGCAGTATAATGAAGAAAGTAATTCTATTGCTATCATTGTGAAGCATCTTGCGGGAAACATGCTTTCAAGATGGACCAATTTCCTGACAGAAGACGGAGAGAAATCCTGGCGTAACCGCGATGGAGAATTTGTCAATACATTTACAACAAAAGAAGAGATTGTTGAATACTGGGAAAAAGGTTGGGCCTGCTTTTTTGATGCCCTTGAAAAGATAAATGATGATAATATGTATTCAACAACTTATATCAGAGGGGAAGCTCACCCTGTTATTGATGCAGTCCTTCGTCAGTTGGCTCATTATCCTTACCATATCGGACAAATTATTTATATCGCCAAAATGATAAAAAATGAAGGATGGAGTACACTTTCAATTGCCAGAAACCGATCTCAACAGTTTAATACAGAAATGAAAACCAAATTTTCAAGTCAGGATCCGGATCCTAATTCATCACCCGTTTGTTTTCAAAACAGCCCCGAAGTAAGGGATGAATATAAACAATAGATTGAATCAATCTTGGATTCTTATTAAAATTACTATCTTTGCACCCATAAAATTCAGGAGTAACAAATGTCTACTTTTCATAGAACTGCCGCGTTTCATACACTTGGCTGCAAATTAAACTTTGCAGAAACATCTACTATTGCCCGTCAATTAACAGATGCAGGTTATGATAAGGTAAGTTTTGATGAAAAAGCAAACGTATATGTGATCAATACATGTTCGGTGACAGAAAATGCTGACCGTGAATGTAAACTTCACGTGAAAAGAGCAATGAAAGCCAATCCGGAAGGACTGGTCGTTATTGTGGGATGCTATGCACAGCTGAAACCTGAAGAAATTTCACAGATTGAAGGAGTGGACCTGGTTTTAGGAGCAAAAGAAAAATTCAATATTCTGAGCTACCTGGATGATTTGGAGAAATCCGAGAGTGAAGGCGTAGTGCATTCATGTGAAATTGAAGAAACCGATTTCTTTATCGGAAGTTATTCTATTGGGGACAGAACCAGAGCTTTCCTGAAAGTACAGGATGGCTGTGATTATAAATGTACCTACTGTACCATTCCGTTAGCAAGAGGAATTTCACGTTCTGATACCATCGAAAATGTTCTTAGAAATGCCACGGAGATTGCTGCGAAAGACATTAAAGAAATTGTTCTTACAGGTGTAAATATCGGGGATTATGGTAAAGGAGAATTTGGAAATAAAAGACATGAGCATACATTCCTTGATCTTATTTCAGAACTGGATAAAGTAGAAGGAATTGAAAGGATTCGTATCTCTTCTATTGAACCCAATCTTTTGAAAGATGAAAGTATTGAGCTGGTTTCTAAAAGCAAAAGCTTTGTTCCGCATTTCCATATCCCGTTACAATCCGGAAGCGATGATCTCTTGAAAAAGATGAAACGTCGTTACCTGACTAAGCTTTACAATGACAGAGTAAACAAGATCCGCGAGGTTATGCCTCATGCGGCTATCGGTGTTGATGTTATTGTAGGATTCCCGGGAGAAACAGAAGAAATATTTATGGAAACTTATAATTTCCTTAATGAGCTTCCTATCACTTACCTTCACGTATTTACTTATTCTGAAAGAGAAAATACAGAAGCAGCAGCGATGGATGGAGTAGTTCCTGTTGCGGAAAGAAAAAAACGTAATAAAATGTTGAGAATTCTTTCTGAAAAGAAGAAAATGGCATTTTATCAGACACAACTTGGAAAAACGCTTCCTGTTCTTTGGGAGCACGAAAATAAAGACGGAAAAATGTTTGGCTTCACAGAAAACTATGTGAGAGTCCAGAAAGACTTTGATCCTGCATCCGTAAATCAAATCGAATTTCTAAATTTAGAAAAAATCCTGTCAGATGGCACAGTTTCTGTGCAATCTTCTTACCAAAATTTTTTAGCAAAAGCATAGGCTCTTTGCAAAAATTCTACTAAATTTATTTTTAAACTTTAAATACTACATTCATGAGAGATAAGTTTTTATCTTGGGGAATTGTATTAGTAGTTGCTACATGGATTATAGCAATACTGATCAGAGCGCATTATTGGATACCCACGCTGTTATCCGCAATTTATGCATTGGGTGTTTACAATGCTTACCAATCGAAACATGCTATTTTGAGGAACTTTCCTGTATTGGGATACTTCAGGTATTTTTTCGAGAGTATTTCACCCGAAATGCAGCAATATTTTATTGAAAGGGAAACAGATGGCAAACCATTTCCAAGAAATCAGCGTTCTGCAGTATACAGACGTGCAAAAAATTTAAGTGATACGGTAGCTTTTGGTACACAGCTGGAAGTAAATCACAGAAAATATGAAGGGATTAAGCATTCTATTTATGCAAAATCGCCATCAGAAGAACTTCCGAGAGTATGGGTAGGAGGAGAGCAGTGTACACAGCCTTACCATGCTTCCTTATTCAATATCTCAGCGATGAGCTTCGGAGCATTGAGTGACAGAGCACAGATCTCACTGAACAGAGGAGCTAAAAAAGGAAACTTCTATCATAATACAGGCGAGGGAGGAATTTCACCTTATCACATGGAAGGAGGAGATTTATGCTGGCAGATCGGGACAGGATATTTCGGATGCCGTGATGCTGAAGGAAAATTCAATCCTGAATTATTTACAAAATATTCCACCCTTCCTAATGTGAAAATGGTTGAGATCAAATTATCACAGGGAGCAAAGCCAGGACACGGAGGAGTTCTTCCGGGAGTGAAGAATACACCGGAAATTGCAGCAATTCGTCACGTAACACCTGGAATGACTGTTATTTCACCACCCTCACACAGTGCTTTTTCTGATGCAGCCGGATTGCTGAGGTTTGTACAGCAATTGAGAGATCTTTCTGGAGGGAAACCAGTCGGTTTTAAACTGTGTATCGGTGATACCAAAGAATTTGAAGATATCTGTGTACAGATGAATGTTTTGAAAATCTATCCTGATTTTATCACTATAGACGGAGCTGAAGGGGGAACAGGAGCTGCACCACCAGAATTTTCTGATGGAGTGGGGATGCCATTGGAGCCTGCTTTGATATTTGTGAACAGAACACTTAATAACTATAATCTGAGAAGTAAATTAAGAGTGATCGCCAGTGGTAAAGTTCTTACCAGTCTTGATATTCTGAGAGCAGTCGCAATGGGTGCAGATATGTGTAACAATGCCAGAGGATTTATGTTCTCTTTAGGATGTATCCAGGCGTTGAGATGTAACTCAAACAACTGCCCTACGGGAGTGGCAACTCAGGATAAAATGCTTATTAAAGGACTTGATGTGACAGATAAAGCAGAAAGAGTATATCACTTCCACAAAAATACACTCCATACCTGTAATGAATTAATTGCTGCTGCAGGAAGAAGCTCTTATGAAGAAGTAGATGCCACCATGTTTATGAGAGGAGATGAATTTGATCACCTTGCAGACCTTTATTTCCCTGATATCTTAGGAAATGTAAAACAGAAAGCAAGACCGTAATTACATTTTACATCATAAAAAAACACCGTTTGAATAACGGTGTTTTTTATATAATTACTTTTTATTTTATTGCTGTTGTTCCTGTGTTTGTTTGTCATCACTTGGTCTGTCCTCTCTTCCATAAATCTGAAAGTTGAACACAAAAGATTTATTTCTGTAAGAAGTATTTAGATACGGATAATGAGGATTTCTTGCAAAAGCAGCTCTGGAAGGAACGATGATTACTCCCTGTAAGTTATAGGGTGATTCACCGGTAAGATTATCAAATGCTTTGAACTTCTGTAAAGCTTCTCTAAATCCTGGAATTTGATAATATTTTGCTTTTTTTGCAGCATCAGGGGTCGTAACAGTGCTCAATATTGATTTCTTTACATAGTAATACATTGGGTCAATAACAGGTACACCCGTTCCGTCAATGGTATTTAAAAAGGCAGCTTTTGCTTGAAATGTAGTGCTTCCATCAGAATTAACGGCCAGATACGAGTATCCTCTTCCCATAATTTTGATAATATCATCATCCTTAATGGTTTGATTAGCTGTAGGATTAACAGGCTGAGCACCACTTCTCATAATATAGATTGTTCCTGAAGGAAGAGTTACAGGCGACAGTTCAGATAATTTCTTTTCATTATCATCTGATGTGTCTGTAGAGCTGAAAGCTTTTATATTACCCTGCGCATCGAGATAATTCTCATCCATGAATTTCTTAATTGCCTGATCATCATAGGTGTTTTGCGTAGCAATATCTTCCGGTTCTACATAGGGTGATGTGTCATCATCTTTCTTACAAGCAGTAAAACACAAAGATCCTGCAAGGATATATAAAAATATTTTTTTCATTTCAAAAAACTTTAATTACTTTACAAATAATATAACGGCAAAAGTATAAAAAATTATGAGAATAGATAAATTTTTATGGAGCATTCGTTTTTATAAGACGAGAAGTATTGCAGCAGAGGAGATTAAAAAGAATAGAGTTTCTATAGGAACGTCTGCCGTAAAGTCATCTAAAGAGGTAAAAGAAGGAGATACTATTAAAATCCGTAAGAATCAAATTGATTATAAAATAAAGGTAATTCAGATTCCTAAAAGCAGAATTGGAGCCAAGCTGGTACCTCTTCATATCCAGGATGTGACAGATAAAGAGCAGTACGAACTGTTGAAACTCCGTAAAATGTCACAAGACTATTACAGAAATAAAGGAGAGGGAAGACCTACCAAAAAAGACAGAAGAGAGATGGACGACTACGTAGGAAACGATATCGATTCTGATTTTACAGACTGGGACGATTTCTTTGGAGAGACAGGTAATGAAACTGATGATGAAGATTAATAGTAAAATAAAAAAGCTCTAGAGATAGAGCTTTTCTATTATTTCGTTCACAATGTCTTCCGGTTCTCGGGAATCTGTCCCTACAGTGAATTGTGCTTTGCTGTAAAACTGATTCCTTTCAAATAAATGCTTGGCAATGAATTCCGGCAGGTCTTCATCAGATATATTGGCAATCAAAGGTCTTTTTTCCTTCTGTTTTGAAAGTCTTTCAACCAGTGTTCCTACTCCTGTTCTTAAAAAAACACTCTTGGAATTGTGATTGATGATTTCCATGTTATTATAATATACGGGAGTTCCTCCGCCAAGACTTAAAACCACATTTTCTTCAGAAGCCAATATCTCTTCAAGCGCCTCTCTTTCCAGCTTTCTAAAGTAAATCTCTCCCTTTTTTTCAAAAATTTCAGGAATGGTTAATTTATTTCTTCTGGAAATCTCTTTATCGAGATCAATTAATTTAAAATCTATTTTTTCGCTTAATATTTTGGAAATGTGAGATTTGCCACTTCCCATGTATCCGATCAATGAAATTACCATGAATTTTTTTTAAACAAATTTGCGAAAAAGTTTTGAGATAAAGAAAAAAGTCATATCTTTGCACCACTTAAAACAAGGGACATTACTTAAATGAAAACTTGTTACACAAGTGGCCGACTCGGTAGCTCAGCTGGTAGAGCAATACACTTTTAATGTATGGGTCCTGGGTTCGAATCCCAGCCGGGTCACTAGCAATAATAATTACTTAGTTTGTAATTTTATTGCCTGCGTGGTGAAATTGGTAGACACGCCATCTTGAGGGGGTGGTTTCCTAAGGATGTGCTGGTTCGAGTCCAGTCGCAGGCACTGCAAAGAAAATTTTATAATTAATATTGAAATTTATTTCATTTTAATTGTGGCCGACTCGGTAGCTCAGCTGGTAGAGCAATACACTTTTAATGTATGGGTCCTGGGTTCGAATCCCAGCCGGGTCACAAGTTTACTGAAAAGTAAATTTTTTTCATATTAATATTTTGTGATTTGGTGTTTCAAAGGCTTCCTTCAGGAGGCCTTTGATTTTTGTATAAACTAAGCCTTCCCTAATCTTTTGTTGATAGATTCAAGAAAAATCCCCAACTGAATCAGCAGGGGATAGTATATTGTAATGGATAAAGATTAATCCAGATGCATATTGTCAATTAATCTCACTCCATCTACTACAACTACAATGAAAGCTCTGAAATTTCTGTCTTTATAGAAAAAGTCAGTTTCCTGTAATGTGTTTTCATCAGCAATCAGAAAATATTCAAGCTTCATGCCTTGCTGATCATCAAAAATATCAGCTACTCTTTCCTTAATTTCCGGAATACTCACAGTCCTGAACCAGTCGTTTACTTTTTTTAAAGTCTCATAAATTACTTTAGAGGCTTCTTTTCGGTCTTCATGAAGTCTTTGGTTTCTTGAGCTTAATGCGAGTCCGTTTTCTGCTCTGTAAATAGGAACTCCGGTTATTTTAACGGGAAGATGCTTTTTCTCCACCATTTTTTTAATAATAGCAAGCTGCTGAAAATCTTTTTCACCAAAATAAGCATTATCAGGCTGTACCTGTCTGAAAAGCTCTTCTACAACAGTTCCTACCCCATTGAAATGCCCCGGTCTTGATTTGCCTTCCATCTCATTTTCCAATCCGTCATAGTCATATGATTGGCTTTCTGCTTTTTCAGGGTAAATATCAGCTACTTCCGGGATGTAAACAGCATCTACAAGACCTGAATTCTGAAGAATAAGAATATCCCTGTTGATATCTCTTGGATATTTTTCAAGATCTTCAGGATTGTTGAACTGGGTTGGATTTACAAAAATTGATGAAATGACAAGGTCATTTTCTTTTCTTGCCTCTTCATACAGAGAAAGATGGCCATTGTGCAGGGCACCCATAGTAGGGGCAAAGCCAATTCTTTTTCCCATTTCTTTCTGTCTTTCAATGAAATCCTGAAGGACTTTTCTGTTTTTTAGAACTTCCATAGTTTATTTTAATACTATTTCAAAAATACTAAAAATATCGCATAATAATATGTACTTTTAATAATTTGAAAAAGGGAATTTTCGTAAAAAAATGTTAATTAAAATAATGTTGGATGTTTTTTTGTAATTTTGCACATTAAAGCATTTTTACAAAAATTAGATAGAAAGTTTATGCCGAATCAAAAAATACTGTACATTACTACAGAGATGTATCCATATCAGGAAGATACAAATATGGCTGCAGTGGTAAACAAAATGGCACTTAAGATGCACCAAGAAGGCAATGATGTAAGAGTTTTTATGCCAAGATTTGGACAAATAAGTGAGAGAAAATTCCAGCTTCATGAAGTAATCCGTCTTTCAGGGATGAATATTATTATCAATGACCTGGACCAGCCTCTAATCATTAAAGTAGCGTCTCTTCCGGGGGAAAGACTTCAGGTTTACTTTATTGACAATGAAGAATACTTCAAAAGAAAACAATATTATTTCGATGATGAAGGAAACCCTTTCGAAGACAACGACGAAAGAGCTATTTTCTTTGCCAGAGGAGTTATTGAAACCATTAAGAAACTAAACTGGGTGCCGGATGTTATCCATTTGAATGGATGGATGTCTTCTTTTGTTCCAATTTATCTAAAAACTTACTACGAATCAGATACTTATTTCAAGGACGCAAAAATTGTACTTTCTCTTTACAATGAGAAAGATGCTGACCTGGACAAAAAGATCGATGAAAAGCTGCAGTTTGATAATATTTCAGGATTAAAAGCGTTAGATAACCCAACTATTAAAAGTTTTGTTATCGAAAGTATGAACTACGTAGATGCCGTTGTAAAAGGTGACGAGTTTCTGGATGAAGACCTGGATAAGGCTTTCAACGAAACAGCAACCCAGAAATCGGAGTATCTGGACGTAGATTCTATAAATCAACTTTATTAAAAACACATTTTTAATGACTCATAATCTTAAAAAGACCTTCGCCATGCTTTTATTGGCGATTTTTGGAAGTGCATTGCTTTATAACTGTGAGCCGGATCCGGATTCTCTTGGGGAGCAGCTGTTTAATGGTGATGCAGCACAAGGCAATGAAATTGCATATCCTGTTATAGCATACAATTATGACAATAATGATTCCATCAGAAGTGATGCTTCAAGATTGATCAGTGGGCTGAGCGAATCAGGCGTTACCACAAATGTTGCTGTTCTTGGAGCCTTTACTGAATCCCAGTTTGGAATGCAGAGAGCATCTTATGTTACTCAGCTGAGAATGCCAACAGATAATTTCGACTTCAATGGCGCGAATCCAAAAGTAGATTCCGTAGTCCTTGTAGTAAGACCACCTGCAAATACAGCTTCAAATACTTACTTCTTTGAAAGCAGCGATTCATTAAGAACAAATACATACACGAAAACTGATTTCCCGGTAGACGGAGTAGCTACAGAAGTTTCCATTGAGAAGAAAACATATCCTGTTCGTAAATACGGTAAAATAGGAGGTGCTTCAAAATCAATGAAAATCAATGTGCATGAAGTGACTACGTTCCTGGATGCAAATAATGATGCCCTAAAACGTTCCAATGCATCAATAAGTACTGGTGAGCTATTAGGTTCAGGAGTATTTGATGGTAACGTGAGCTCTTTATCTATTACAAAAAAATCTGACAATTCAATTGTATTTTCAGGAAACTTAGGATTCAGAATGAAATTGAGTAACACAGATTTCTTCCAGACTCATATTCTTGATAAAAAAGGAAAACCTGAACTTCAGGATGCTGCTAACTTTATCAGATATTTTAAAGGAATAAAAATTTCTGTAGACGAAACAGACAGATATCTGTATCAGTTTTCTCCTAATGACCTGCAGGTTATCATGTACTATAAATATGATAAAACTGATAATGGAACTACCACAAGACCGCAGGCAACACTTAATTTTAATTTAGGAAGTGCCAATGCACATATCGGATTGGTTGAATATAACAGATTAGGAACACCTGTTAAAGATGCATTATCAGAAAGTAATCCTAACGAAGGTGATGCAAAACTTTTTGTTCAGGGAATGGGAGGTCCTTCTGTAGTGGTAAAAATTCAGGATGAGACTATCGCAAAACTTAAGGATATCTATACCAAAGATAAAGCGGGCATTGTAAGTGCTAAGATCAGAGTATATCTGGATCCTTCAACCTGGAAAAATACTGGCTCTACTGAAGATCGTAAGTTTACACTATTAAACAATACATTAAATGCCGGTAAAATTGATTACTCAAAATTAGCTTTCACTTCAGATCTGACAAACGGACTTGGATTGTACTATTTTAGTGAGAAACCTGAGCCAGGTTATTATGATTTTGTAGTCACAAAAACAATCAAGGATATCGTTGAAGGAAAAACAGAAACAGTTGGAGATGCTACACAGCCGATTGTTAATAAGCCATTAATAATCAGTGCGGGAGCATTTGCAGCAAGTACTACAGGAACCCTTTTAGGTGTTCGTAATACGACAAGAGCATTTGATATGAACAGAATTATTCTGATAGGAACTGATAAAACGAATACCAACCCTAAGAGAATCCAGCTAATGGTGACTTATGGTACGAAAAAATAGAACACAATAAACAAACAACACTAGACAAAATAAAATATGTGCGGAATAGTAGGATATACAGGTTTTCAAGACGCTTATGAAATTGTAATTAATGGTCTTAGAAGATTGGAATATAGAGGGTATGACAGTGCCGGAATTGTTTTAGAAGGACCAGGTAACAAACTGGAAGTAGAAAAAACAAAAGGTAAAGTGGAGGATTTGGTGAATATTTCAAAAGAACTAAAAGGAAAGGCTAAAATTGGAATGGGACACACCCGTTGGGCTACCCACGGAGTTCCAAGTGACAGAAATTCCCACCCGCACTTGTCAAACAACGGAAAAATTGCAATTGTACATAATGGTATTATTGAAAATTATGATACCATTAAAACAATGCTTACTGAAAAAGGGTTTACTTTCAAATCAGAAACAGATACGGAAGTACTGGTAAACCTTATCCAGTATTTTATGGATCTTAATCCGGATATCGACTTCCCAACTGCAGTGAGATATGCTTTGAATGAAGTATATGGAGCATATGCAATTACTGCGCTTCATGAAGATTATCCTGGAGTATTGGTGGTAGGAAGATTAGGATCTCCTTTAGCAATCGGAATCGGTGATAAAGAATACTTTATTGCTTCTGATGCTTCTCCTTTCGTAGAATTTACAAAAGAAGCTATTTATCTTGAAGAAGGACATATGGCAACGATCTCTCTGGAAAATGGAGTAGATATCAGAACCATCAGTGAAAACTCTAAAATTGAGCCGGAAATTCAAGAGCTTAAATTAAGCCTTGAACAAATTGAGAAAGGTGGATACGAACACTTCATGCTTAAAGAGATCTTTGAGCAGCCTAAATCTGTACACGATACAATGCGAGGTAGACTTCTTGTAGATGAAGGAGTAATTAAAATGGCTGGAATCTGGGATCATGTTGAAAGATTTAAAAATGCCAACAGAATTATCATCATTGCTTGTGGTACTTCTTGGCATGCAGGTCTTATCGGAGAATATCTGATCGAAGAATACGCAAGAATTCCTGTTGAAGTAGAATACGCATCAGAGTTCAGATACAGAAACCCGATTATTACAGATAAAGATGTGGTGATTGCCATTTCTCAGTCCGGAGAAACAGCTGATACGATGGCTGCTTTAAAATTAGCAAAAGAAAAAGGTGCATTTATATATGGTATATGTAATGTTGTAGATTCTTCCATTGCAAGAATTACAGATGCTGGTTCATATACCCATGCCGGTCCTGAAATCGGGGTGGCTTCTACCAAAGCATTTACGGCGCAGCTTACCATTCTTACTTTAATTGCATTTAAATTAGGAAAACACAACGGAAACTTAGGAAACGCTGAATTTATGAGCTTAATTGCTGAGCTTGATGCTATTCCTAAGAAAATTGAAGAAGTGTTGAATACTACCCATGAGCTTACGCAGAATATTGCAAAAGATTTTGTGAAAGCTACCAATTTCCTTTATTTAGGAAGAGGATACAACTATCCTGCAGCCTTAGAAGGAGCATTAAAATTAAAAGAAATTTCTTACATCCATGCAGAAGGATACCCGGCTGCAGAAATGAAGCACGGTCCCATTGCCCTGATCGATGAAAACATGCCAATTGTAATTATAGCACCTAGAAAAGGCCACTATGATAAAATTGTAAGTAACGTTCAGGAAATTAAAGCGAGAAAAGGAAAAATTATCGCTGTAGTTAATAAAGGAGACCGTCAGGTGAGCGAAATGGCAGATTATGTTATCGAAATCCCTGAAACTTCAGAATGTTTCTCTCCAATCGTTGCTTCCGTACCTCTGCAACTGCTTGCTTATTATATTGCAGTATATAGAGGAGCCAACGTAGATCAACCGAGAAACCTTGCAAAATCTGTTACCGTGGAATAAAAAGTTGTTGTAAATAAAATAAATTTAGATTTCTTCCGTTATTTCAAAAAAAATCTTAAAAGTTTCTTAAAAAAATTATATATTTACGGCTTAATTATAAAAATTAACATGAAAAGGATATTTCTTTTATTATTGTCTGCGTCGGTAGCATCGGTATCTTGTTCAGGTGGTGGCAGCTCTTCTGTAGGGAAGCCAGGAACAAAAGGAGAATTGATACCAAGAGAAAAAACTAAATCATTTGTTGCGGAAAGACCATACGGAATGGTTGCAATTCCTGCAGGTTCATTTGTTGCTGGTTTAGCAGACCAGGATCCAACAAATACTCCTGAAAAAGCAGCATTGAAGACTGTTACTGTTTCTTCTTTCTTCATGGATGAAGCAGAAACTACCAACTCAGAGTACAGAGTATTTATCAATTATGTAAGAGACTCTATCGCGAGAACTTTACTTGCTGAAGCTGCCGGAGAAGGTGGTGATGAAGGCGGACGTAAAGGGGCCAGCATAGGGGATTATGCATATCTTGCTAAAAAAGAAGAAAATTTAACACCTTATCAAGAATATATGGAAGGCCAAGGTGGCCGGGAAGACGGAAGCTATGATGCCAGCAAAAGATTAGATTGGAAAATTCCTTTACACTGGAGCACATCAAAATATCCGGATGTAGAATACGCAGAAGTTCTAGAATCTCTGTATCTGCCTTCTTCTTCAAGAATTGGAAACGAAAGAATTTTAGATGTAAGCAAGCTGAAATATACTTACCGTTGGGGAGATATGGACGCTGCAGTTGCAGATAACGAAAGAGGAGCTAATTACCTGAAAAGCGAAAGTATCGCGATCTATCCTGATACTACAGTTTGGGTAAAAGATTTCCACTTTGCTTACAATGAGCCATTGTTTGAACAGTATTTCTGGCACAAGGCTTATAAAGACTATCCTGTTGTTGGGGTTACCTGGGATCAGGCAAGGGCTTATTGTAACTTCAGATCTAAATTGAAAACAGATTACAACGAAAGCTTAAAAAGAAAAAAACAAAGACCATTAGAGTTCCGTCTTCCAACTGAAACTGAATGGGAATATGCTGCAAGAGGAGGTATGCAAAATGCTACTTACCCTTGGGGTGGTCCATATTTAATGGATGACAGAGGTTGCTATCTGGCTAACTTTAAGCCGAAGAGAGGTAACTACATGGAAGATGAGAAAAAAGGTACTTATACATATACAGCTCCAGTTAAGAAATTTAAGAAAAATGGGTTTGGGTTATTTGATATGGCTGGAAACGTTTCTGAATGGACACTATCTTCATTTAACAATTCTTCTTCAGGATTCTCTTCTACATTAAATCCTTCTACTAAAGATAAGATGGATACGAAGAAATCTGTAAGAGGTGGATCATGGAAAGATATAGGATATGCACTAATGACAGGTGCTAGAGATTGGGAAAGAAAAGATTCCGCAAGAAGCTATATTGGATTCAGAACTGTACAGGACATCCCTGAAGCCGCTGTTAAACCAAGAAGAGTTAACAGAAATTAATCAGACAATTTTTCAATAACAATTTTATTTAACATTAAAAAAACTAACTCAATATGTTTAAGACTAAAGATGCTTGGATGAATTTCTTTTATTCATTCGGTGCTGCAATTGTAATTCTTGGAGCTTGGCTTAAAATTACTCACATTACCTTGGGACCAATTAACGGGAATATTGCTCTTACTGTGGGGCTTATTACTGAGGCAATTATCTTTATCATTTTTGCATTTGACCCTCCAAAATCAGAAGAGTCTTATGCCTGGGAAAATGTTTATCCTGAGTTATTAGATAAGCATGCAAACCCAAATCCTTTACACTCTAATGTTTCTTCTAGAAATAATAACGCTGCAGCTCAATTTGCTGAATTAGAAAACTCTCTTTCTAACAAATTGGATAAAATGCTTGAAGATGCTAGATTAGATGTTCAATTATTTGAAAGATTAAGAACAGGAATTGATAAATTCTCAAACTCTGTTGATCAGATCAATCAAACTGTTGACGTATCTGCTTCTACTCATAAATATAACGATCAATTAAATAAAGCAGCTCAGCATATGGAAAGCATGAATGCTCTTTATGCAATGCAACTTGAAAGCGGTAAGAGACAATCTGAATTTGCTAACAAGTATGTTGCTGATATGCAGAAATCTGCAGAGCAATCTGAAAAATTCAACCAAGAGCTACAAGGTTTAACATCTAATCTTAATAATTTAAACAGAGTTTATGGTGGTATGCTAACTGCTATGAAGTCTTAATTCCTAACCATTTCTAAATTTAACTACTTAATCAAAAAACAAAGAAAAGAGAATGGCACAAGGAAAACAGACCCCTCGTCAGAAGATGATCAACCTGATGTATTTGGTGTTCATCGCGATGATGGCCCTAAATATTGATGCAGAAATCATCAGATCATACTATGACTCTACAAGAGCATTGAATGAAACCAGAACTTTAACAGAAAAAAAGAACGAGAAGATCTTTGAAAGAACGTTGGAAGCTAAGGCTCAGCAAGTTCCGGATACTTATGCACAACCATGGTCTCAGTACAAAGTATTGAAAACCAAAATTGATGCATTGGTAAAATCTGCTCAGGATATTAAAGATTTGTTGAAGAAACAATCTGAGTTTCACGACAAAGATCCTAAAACAGGAAAAGATATTGACGTAAGTGAAAACTTTGCTGCATTGAACAACAACGAAGCCACTACTGAATATTTCTTCAAAGAAGGAGATGAAAATACTCCATCTAAGAATGCATTAGACCTGAAAGCTAAAATTGATGACGTAAGAAACTACATCAATGCTACTTTCGGAAGCAATGCTCAGTTACAGGATTTAGTTGCAAGAGCTAACAAGTCTCTTATCGCGGAGTATCCTAAAGGAACATCTCCAAATGAAAAGACCTGGTTCCAGAATAAATTTTATCATCAGCCGCTAATTGCTGCAATATCTAACTTGGAGATTATCCAAAATGATGCCAGAAACGTTCAGTCTGATGCATTGGCATTATTACTTCAGGAAAAAGTGGATGCGAGTATTAAATTCTCAAGCTACGAGCCTATCGTTTCAGGTCCGGTGGATATCCAGGCAGGAAAACAGGCTGAAGTAAAAGTAATGCTAGGTACTTATTCTAACAGTAATAAGATCAGTATTTCTGGAGTAAGTAAAGTAGAAAACGGTAAAGGTTCTATCGCAATTTCAGGTTCTGGAATTGGTGAACATAAATTGGGAGGTACTATTACATTAACGGATGCTTCAGGTAAGCCGCAAAGCTTCCCTTGGACACATACTTATAATGTAATTGCAGGACCAAGAGAAGTAAAACTTGAAAAAGGATTATTACTTTCTGCAGACAAAATGAATGTAATGTATAGAGGACTTGAGAACCCTGTTTCAGGATCAATCTTAGGAGCTGACAATTCTAAACTTTCATTATCTGCTCCGGGTGCATCTGTAAGAAGTACAGGCCCAGGAAAATGGATTGTAAAACCAACTACAGGTACTACTGTTAAGTTAACATTGTCAGGAACAGATCCTTACGGAAAATCAGTATCTCAGGTGTTTGAATACAGAATTAAAAATGTACCACCACCACAAGGTCAGATTAGAGGACAAAGTATTGTGTCTATGCCGGCAACTTCTATTCCTAACCAATCTGTTCAGGCAGCAATCCCTGACTTTGACTTCCCTGTGTCATTTACTGTAACTCAGTTTATGGTAAGAGTACCAGGTAGAGCAGCGCTATTAGTTCATGGAAATTCATTAGATGATGCTGCTGGATTAGTGAAGAATCTTAGATCTGGAGATGTAGTTTCTATCTTTGATATTAAAGTTACTGCTCAAGGTTTAGATGGACAGGTTATTAAAAACATTACTCCTATAATCATTAACATTCCATAGGACTAAAATTGTAATTTATTATGAAAAAATATATTAGCACCCTTTTAGTATTAGTTTCGGGATTTGCTTTTTCCCAGACTATTCTGAATGCATCCTCTCCGGAAGAGTTCAGACAGATGAGAGCAGAAAACAAACAAAAAGTTGGTGATACTATTGTAGATAAAACAGTAAAGCCTCTTGAGTATGGTTTCGTAGAAGACAAAGATATCCTTAAAAGTATGTTTGTATGGGAGATCATTGATATGAATGATAAGATCAACCAGCCATTCTACTATGATAATCCGGATGGCCTTCTTTCTTCTCCTACAAGATCTCTATACCAATTATTGTTGGATGCAGCTTTAAGTGGAAAAATTGAGCAGGTATATGATGATGAAAACTTCACTGTAAAACTTTCTCCTGAAGGAATTCAGAAAAGATTGGAAAAAGTGATCATCAATGATGCTGCTATTGATATCTTAAACTCTGGAAGACAACTTACAGAAGCAGAAAAAAAGCAATATACTGACGTATTTAAGACAACTACTGATAAAGTAAAAGTTCTTAAAATCATGGGTATGTGGTTTATTGATAAGAGAGACGGGCAAATGAAATACAGACCTCTTGGTATTGCTGCTATGGGACCGGATCCTGCAGTACAGGGAGTTATCGGGCCAGATGGTAAGCCTATTGCAAGTAACGATGAGTTAATTGATCTGTTCTGGATCTATTATCCAAGTGCTCGTGATGTTTTGGCGAATAATTTTGTTTTCAACAGAAAAAATTCGTCTGCTGACTTATCTTTCGATGATGTTATCAATGCAAGAAGATTCTCTTCTATCATTTATAAGTCTTCAGCTGGTTTAGGAGATGGTACTATTAAGGATTATATTCCTAAAAATGCCGATGAACAACTGGAAGAAAGTGATAGAATCAAAGGACAGATTCTTGATATGGAAAATGATATGTGGAATTACTAGATTTCACTTGATATTTATAGAAAACCTGAGTATTTTTACTCAGGTTTTTTTATTATGAGAAATGTAGATTATATTATTGTAGGAGATGGGTATGCCGGGCTTTTCTTAGCTCATCAGCTAATTAAAAACAACAAATCTTTTGTGATCTTTACAGAAGGGCGAAGAAGTGCTTCTCAGGTTTCAGCAGGAATTATCAATCCCGTTGTGCTAAAAAAGTTTACCACATTCTGGAAAGCACAGGAACAAATAGATTTTCTCAAAGAAAGTCTAAAGGAAATAGAATCATATACCGGAGAAAATTATCTGATCAATGCTCCCATCCACAGAATTTTTCATGATGAGAATGAACAGAATTTATGGTTGAAAAAATCAGAAAATGAAGAATTATCACATTTTCTTGATCAAAATTTTGATCGTTTAAATATAGTAAAAAACGATTTTCTTACCGGAAAGGTCAATCAATCTGCAAGACTTAATGTTAATGGATTTTTCGGTGGTCTATTCAATTATTTTAAAAAAAATGATCATCTGGTACAAGAAAAATTCGATTATTCAAAATTGAACCCATCTGAATCCATCTATAAGGATTATACTTTCAAGAATATTATATTTTGTGAAGGAATGGGAGTGAAGGAGAATCCTTACTTTTCAGAGATTACAGTAACCCCGAATAAAGGTCACCATATAAAAGTGAAATTGTCACAACCTCTTCAGGAAAATATAACCATTAAAAAGAAACATTTTTTATTCCCAACCGGTAACGGGCTGTATTTTTATGGAGGAACTTATGACAGGGAGCAGCTTCACCATCACATTGATGAGTCTGCAGTTGCACAACTTGTGAAGGGACTTTCAGAATTTTATCCTTATGATTTTGAAGTAGAAGAAGTACATTTCGGATTCCGCCCCACTGTAAAAGACAGAAGACCTATCATAGGAAGGCACGAAACATTCAGCAATCTTTATGTCTTTAATGGACTTGGAGCCCGTGGTATTCTTAATGGATGCTATTTTTCGAGAGATTTATTCCGTTTTATGGAGGAAGATATCCCACTGCACGAAGAAGTTTCATGGAAGAGATTTCAATAGTGTATCTTAGTGCAGATAATAAAAGGTGAAAATTTATGAATGAAAATATATTAGGTATAGTGGCCGGAGTTCTTACTTCCGTTTCAATGATCCCACAACTTATAAAGGTAATCAGAGAAAAGAATGTAGAAGATATTTCTTTACTCATGCTGCTGGTCCTGATTTCAGGACTCTCTTTATGGGTATGGTACGGCTTTGCCAAAGACGAACTACCTATCATTGTATCCAATGCATTTGCAGTTCTGGTGAATATCAGCCTTTTGATCTGTTATATCATGTATAATAAGAAAAAATAGAATTGTCAAATAAAAATACGCTTCATCATGATGAAGCGTATTTTATTTTTATTTAAGTGAAATATTAAGCGAGATCCTATTATTGAAGTACAAATTTAGCTAAAGGAGCCATTCTTGCCTTGTTTAGAGTCAATGTATTTCCGTTTACAGAGTAATTATCTGTTGCAAGGATTGCTTTGGTAAATTGATTTTCAATATCAAGATCCTCACAAGCCATCATGGTAGACATTCCCTGATTGAATTTAATTCTCATTATTTCAGGTTTGATCTCAAATGTTCCTCCTAAACCATTACATCCTGCATGTCCCTGATATCTCATTCCGTCCATTTCAAGCTTGAAATAAGGATTGTTTTTAGGGTTTTTCAATTCAATCGGCTTCCCGTTAAGCTCAGTAAGCTTCCATGTTTTTCCTGTAATATCAGTAGTTGCTTTTTGAGCATTTTGTGTTTTACAAGAAACCACTAAAAATGCTGCGATAACAAGTGCCGAAAAATAATAATATAAACTTCTCATAATGTTTATTTTTTTAATGTGAATTGCTAATCCCTATGCTAATACGATGCCATTTTTGCAGGACCAGACTCTTTTTTTGCCTGTTTAAGATGGAAAAGGACCATATCAACATTCTTTTTCAGAAAAGTGATATTGCCTTTAATATCAGAGTATTGATATTCTTCATTGGAGGCTGTATAGTCAGGTAAAGCATCACTTTTTTTAAGGTCAAAAGTTTTGCCGTTTAAATGTATTGTTGCTGTATTTTTGGTGTTGTTGATAGTCACTTCTATTTTTTCTCCATAGCTGTCAACATACACATTTTTTGAAATGTCATCTGTATTTTCTGGAGCAACAGCAGTAATTGTTTCAGCTTCTTTTCCGGGATGTTTACACGCTGTCAGGGAAATAATGGTCAATCCGAAAAGGACTGGTAATAATAATTTTTTCATAGTGATAAGTGATTTTAAAGTGTTTCATGAATTATGCTGTTAATGCTATATAAATTTACAAATATTTTTAATAAATATGTGTTAATTTTTCATAAACTAACAGAAAATTAAAGTTTTAGGTCATTTAACTCACTGTTTTTTGAAACAATATTCACGAAACGGAATGTAATAATTATTGTGGAAGATTAAGGATAACCGTTGTTAATTCAGGGTTTTTAACGCACTTACTTTCAGTAGTATAAAGTTGTTTTTTTTCATTTTTCATTTGTTGTGTTAATTTCGGCAAAAATAATTCAAAAAAAAGAGAGTAACAATAAGTAAATGTTAATAATTATAATTTATGATAAAGTTTAGGTTGGAATAGAAAAATTTTCAAAACAGCGAGCCAGGCCATTTAAAATGTTCAAAAGCGAAACAGCTTTAAAATTAAAATTTCCTTAAATCAACAAAAGTGGCTTACTTTTTGAAATTTGAAACATGCACAGATGAGATATCAGAATTGCTCAGAATACGCTTGAATAAAAGAAATATTTAATATTTATCATATTTTTGGATTCAGGTATTTTAAAGAAGAGTTAAATTTTGTTAATCCATGATGATAATATCATAATCTGGGTGTACATTTGCAACTTCAAAATGAGAAACTTTATAGTATACTTTTTAACCGGTCTTTTTCTGCTCTTTGTAGTAGAAAGCAGACTTGATGTTAAAACGCTCCGAAACGACTATAACGGTCATGTTTCTCATCATATGCCAAAAAGAGCCAACCGACTGAATCAGACTTTTGAAAAACTTTCCGTTCAGCAGATGGCTGATAGTGTAGACAATTCCACTTTAGAACTTACCGAAAATGATTTCCAGCTGTCTGATGTATGGCAGGCTATTGTTGTTATTGCCGGAGTTTTCAGTCTGGTCTATATTTTTGGATTAAAAAGCTATAAACGGTCAAAACCGGATATTCATGGCTTTGTTCTTGGTTTAGCCACCAAAAGATTTATTCTTATCCGTTCCATTAGAATTTAAAAATTCTCCGTTCTATTTATTTTCTGCCTGATTCCGGGTGGAAAGCACTTGCGTTGTGTATGCCGGTAATCATCACATCGTACCCCTTTTATTACCGTTTTTTATTTCTATCAAAACATTAACGATTTATATAAACTCTAGAATTATGATAAAAAGAGTTGCTTCGGGAATTGCGCTGAGTGCCCTTCTGTTGGCGGTTGGCTGCAATAAGAAAAAAGAAGAAAAAGAAGAAGTTACCGTCTATCCGGTGACGTCCCCTGTGGTAATGGATACCGTAATCAACAAAGAATATGTTGCTCAGATCCAATCTGTAAAAAACATTGAAGTGAGAGCTCAGGAAAAAGGCTTCCTGGAAAAAATCTTTGTAGATGAAGGACAATATGTACAGGCCGGACAAACATTGTTCCGAATCATGCCTAAATTGTACCAGGCAGAATTATTAAAAGCAAAAGCAGAAGTAGAACAGGCTTCTATTGAGCTGAAAAACGCCAGTACACTGGCAGGAAACAATATCGTTTCTAAAAATGAAAGAGCAATGGCAAAAGCCAAACTGGATGCTGCCAATGCAGAAATGAAACTGGCTCAGATCCACCTTTCTTTTACTGATATCAAAGCACCGTTTTCAGGGATTATTAACAGAATTCCACTGAAATTGGGAAGCCTTGTAGATGAAGGTGATCTGTTGACTTCGTTATCAGACAATACCAGTATCTACACCTATTTCAATGTTTCTGAACCTGAATATTTGAGCTATCAGACTCACGCTGCAGACAGAGGAAGTAACCAGGTTTCTCTGATTACAGCAAATGGAGAAATGTATACCCAAAAAGGAGAAATTCAGACCATTGAAGGAGAATTTGATAATGAAACTGGAAATATTGCTTTCCGTGCGAAATTCCCTAATCCGGACAAGCTTCTGAGAAACGGAGAAACCGGAAAAGTGCAGATGTCTATGCCTGTTCATAATGCATTGATCATTCCACAGAAAGCTACCTATGAAATTCAGGATCAGAAATATGTATTTGTCATTGATAAAAATGGAGTGGCAAAATCCAGAAATATCAAAGTAGCCTATGAACTTCAGGACTTGTATGTGGTAGGATCAGGAATTTCAAAAGGAGATCAGATTCTTCTGGAAGGCGTACAGAAAGTAAAGGATGATCAAAAAGTGAAAACAAAATTCCAGGATCCTAAGAAAGTTCTTCAATCATTGAAATTAAAAGCAGAGTAGTGGTCTCTAAAATGAAGCAGTATGTTTAAGAAATTCATTCGCAGACCAGTTCTGTCTATAGTAATCTCATTGATTATTGTATTTATGGGAATATTGTCATTGGTGAAACTTCCGGTGACCCAGTTTCCATCTATTTCTCCGCCTAAAGTAAATATCACCGCGGAATATCCCGGAGCCAACAACGAACTGTTAATTAAATCCGTAGTCATCCCCTTGGAAAGAGGATTAAATGGAGTTCCCGGTATGAAATATATGACCTCAGATGCCGGAAATGACGGGGAAGCGTCCATTCAGATTGTATTTGATCTGGGGACAGACCCCAACGTAGCTGCAGTAAACGTGCAGAACCGTGTATCTTCAGTGGTCAATAAACTTCCGCCTTTGGTAGTGCGTGAAGGGGTAAAGATCACGCGTGAAGAACCCAACATGTTGATGTACATTAACCTGTACAGTGATGATCCTAAAGCCGACCAGAAATTCCTTTTCAACTATGCAGATATCAACGTAATGTCTGAATTGAGAAGGGTAAGTGGTGTAGGTTTTGCCGATATCCTGGGAACCCGTGAATATGCCATGCGTATCTGGCTTAAACCGGACAGGTTAACAGCATATAACATCTCAGCGGATGAAGTAATGGAATCTCTGAACGAGCAAAGTTTGGAAGCTTCTCCCGGGAAAACAGGGGAGAGTTCAGGAAAGCGCTCTCAGTCTTTCGAGTATGTATTAAAATATCCCGGTCGTTTTAATAATGAAAAAGATTACGGAAACATTATTTTAAAAGCAAAACCGAATGGAGAGTCTGTAAGGTTGAAAGATGTTGCCGATATAGAGTTTGGAAGTTCCATGTATGATATTTATTCCACATTGAACGGAAAACCTTCAGCGGCGATCACGGTAAAACAATCCTATGGATCCAATGCAAGTGACGTTATCAAAAATGTGAAAGCATTGATGAAGGATCTTGAAAAAAATAACTTCCCGAAAGGAATGCATTACGATATCAGTTATGACGTATCAAGATTCCTGGATGCATCCATGGAAAAAGTAATCCATACTTTATTTGAAGCCTTCATTCTGGTTGCTATCGTAGTATTTCTATTCCTTGGAGACTGGCGTTCAACATTGATCCCTGCATTAGCCGTTCCGGTCTCATTGGTGGGAACATTTGCGGTAATGTCTGCTTTCGGAATTACCCTGAATATGATTTCCCTCTTTGCGCTGGTAATGGCGATCGGGGTTGTGGTAGATGACGCGATTGTAGTGATTGAAGCCGTTCACGCCAAGATGGAAGAAAAACATCTTTCTCCATTGAAGGCCACAGAAGAAGCAATGCATGAAATCAGTGGAGCAATTATTGCAATCACATTGGTAATGGCATCGGTATTCATTCCGATTGCATTTATGTCCGGACCGGTTGGGGTATTCTACCGTCAGTTCTCTATTACAATGGCCTCATCCATTATTTTATCAGGGGTAGTGGCACTTACTTTAACACCGGCATTGTGTGCATTGATCTTAAGAAATAACCACGGAAAACCTAAAAAGAAAACTCCAATTACTATTTTCCTTGATAAGTTCAATAACATCTTTACAAAAGGTGCCGGGAAATATGAGAAGCTTTTGAATAAAACAGTGACGAAAAAGACAATAACATTACCCTTGTTATTAGCATTTTGTGCCTGTACATTCTTCCTGAGCAATTCTTTACCTTCAGGATTTATTCCGGCTGAAGATCAGGGAATGATTTATGCCATTATTCAGACACCTCCGGGGTCCACATTGGAAAGGACCAATCAGATTGCAAGAGAGCTTTTGAGAGAATCTGAAGACATTGACGGTGTACAATCTGTTTCATCCTTAGCAGGATATGAGATTTTGACTGAAGGTACCGGATCCAACTCAGGAACCTGTCTGATCAACCTGAAAAGCTGGGAGGAGCGTAAAGAATCTGCTGCCGAAATCATTGAAAAGCTCGAAGAAAAGGCCAAAAATATTCCGGGAGCCAATATTGAATTCTTCCAGCCGCCTTCCGTTCCGGGATATGGAGCCGCAGGAGGTTTCGAACTTCGTTTGCTGGATAAGGCAGGAAGTGGAGACTATCATAAAATGGAACAGGTAAGTAACGATTTTGTGAAGGAGCTTAAAAAACGTCCGGAATTGGGATCAGCATTTACTTTCTATTCCGCAAGTTTCCCGCAATATATGCTTAAGATTGATAATGATCTTGCAGAACAAAAAGGAGTGACGATTGAAAAAGCAATGGATAACCTTTCTACATTGATTGGTTCCAACTATGAAACGAGTTTCATCCGCTTTGACAGGCCGTATAAGGTAATTGTTCAGGCCGGTCCTCAATATCGTGCCCTACCGACTGATCTGTTGAAACTGTATGTTAAAAATGATAAAGATCAGATGGTTCCCTACTCAGACTTTATGAGATTGGAAAAAGTATACGGATTATCTGAGATCACGAGACATAATATGTATAACTCAGCCGAGGTGAGTGGAACTCCGGCACCAGGATACAGTAGTGGTCAGGCGATCAAAGCGATTCAGGAAGTTGCGGATAAAACACTTCCAAGAGGTTTTGGTATCGACTGGGCAGGGATCTCTAAAGATGAAGTAAGCCGTGGTAATGAAGCCGTATTTATCTTCCTGGTATGTTTAGGATTTGTTTACCTGATTCTTTCCGCACAGTATGAAAGTTTCATCCTTCCGCTGCCGGTTATTTTATCTCTTCCGGTAGGTATTTTTGGAGCATTTTTATGCTTAAAGCTTTTAGGATTGGAAAACAATATCTATGCACAGGTGGCCATGGTCATGCTCATCGGACTTTTGGGTAAAAATGCGGTATTAATTGTCGAGTTTGCTGTACAGAAGAAAGCTGAAGAGGGAATTCCTGTAGCAAAAGCGGCTATTGAAGGTGCTGCCATTCGTTTCCGCCCGATTTTGATGACATCATTTGCCTTCATTGCGGGGTTGATTCCTCTTGTGATCGCAACAGGACCGGGAGCAGTTGGTAACAGAACCATTGGTACTGCAGCAGCAGGAGGAATGTTAATCGGGACTATTTTCGGATTGATGATTATCCCTGGACTGTATTATATCTTCGGAACAATTGCCGATAAGTCACGATTGGCCAGATATGAAGAAGAGAATCCTTTAACAGAACAAACTGAACCTTATGAACATGATGGAAAATTCGAAGACTAAAAATATAATCACAGCCATTGCCTTATCGCTTGTACTTGCAAGCTGTAAGGCGCCAATGGCGACTGTCATAAAAGACGAGGTAAAAGAAAATATTCCTCAAAATTTTAATCAGGAAGAACAGCAGGATGCTAACAGTAATAGCGGAACAACTCCGTGGAGACAGTTCTTTACAGATCCTAACCTTGTAACGCTGATTGAAACGGCTTTAAAAAATAATCAGGAGCTCCTGATCACGCTTCAGGAGATTGAAATTGCTAAAAGTGGTGTTTTAGCTAAAAAAGGAAGATTGACTCCAACTGTCTCTGCGGGAATAGGAGCAGGATTAAAAAAAGCAGGTCGTTATACCAGTGAAGGAGCAGGTGATGCAACAACACAAATTGAACCTGGAAAAGAAATGCCGGATCCGCTTGGAAATTTTGAAGCAGGATTAAATGCAAGCTGGGAGATTGATATCTGGAAAAAGCTCAGAACGGAGAAGGAATCTGCAGTAGCCCATTATCTTTCTACAGTAGAAGGGAAAAACTTTGTTTTGTCTAATCTTATTGAAGAAGTAGCAGATAATTATTATGAGTTATTGGCACTTGATAATCAATTGGATATTATACAACAGTATATCAAGCTTCAGCAGAGAGCACTTGAAATTTCCAAAATTCAGAAAGAAGCCGCTGCTGCAACGGAGCTTGCTGTGAAAAAATTTGAAGCAGAACTGGCAAAATCCAAAGCAGCCGAATATACAATCCGTCAGCAGATCACTGAGAAGGAAAACGAAATCAATGCTCTTCTGGGAAGATATCCACAACCGATTGTGAGAACAAAGGAAAACTTTATGTCTACAATTCCTCCTACAGTATATACCGGAATCCCGTCTCAGTTATTAGCCAATCGTCCTGATATCAAACGGGCAGAACTGGAATTAAAGGCTTCAAAACTGGATGTAGAAGCTGCAAGAAAAGAATTTTATCCTTCTTTGGAAATTTCTGCAACCTTAGGGTTGGAAGCTTTCAAACCATCCTATCTTGTTAAATTACCGGAATCAATAGCATATAATCTTGTGGGTGAATTAGCAGGGCCACTTATTAATAAGAGTGCGATAAAAGCTAATTTCCAGACTGCAGATGCAAAACAGGTTCAGGCATTATACGAATATGATAAAACCATTTTGAACGCTTATCTGGACGTTGCCAATCTGATGTCGAAGGTTAAAAATATTGATCAGTATTATCAGTTGAAATCACAGGAAACGAAAGCCCTGGATCAGTCTATTGATATTGCCAATCAGTTGTTCCGTAATTCCAGAGCAGATTATCTTGAAGTTCTTTTGAACCAGAGAGATGCATTGGATGCCAAAATGGAGCTTATCGAAGCAAAACAAAAACAGCTCAGTACTGTAGTCGACATCTATAAAAGTTTAGGTGGAGGCTGGAAATAAAACATCATAATTCTATCAATAAACAGTTAATGTTTTTTGGAAGGGTCAATTCTTTTGAGTTGGCCCTTTTTTCTTTTTAACACGACAGGTTCTGTCGCTGTGAGTAGATATTTTTGCATCATAATAAGATAAATTGTAATACAATATAAAGGAAATTTGATTATTAATAGTATGATTTATAGCAGGTTGAAGTATTGTGATTGTCGTATCTTAAAAAGTGTTAAATTCGCTTCGTTTTAATAAACTAATTACTAACTCAAAAAATGACAACACGAGAATGAGAAAACTTTATCTCAGTGCATTCACTTTATGCACAATTCTGGGCGTATCTGCTCAGGAAGTGGTGTGGCAGAAAGACATCCAATCCTCTACCCAGGATTTTCTAAGCCAGGTCACTACAACCATAGATCAACAGTATCTGATCACAGGAAGTTCTATTCAAAGCAATAAGCAACAGGCTTCAGGCAGTAAGCAAAACAACGGTTATGATTTTCATCTGGTCAAACTGAACCAACAGGGACAGGAGGTTTGGGAAAAATATTTCTCAGGATCAAATCATGATTATCTGTCGGCGACTGTTACTACTCAGGATGGCGGATTTCTTTTGGCCGGAACATCTTATTCCGGAAAAGGATTAGATAAAAAAGACGATTCCAAAGGCGGTTCAGATATCTGGTTGATCAGAATCAATGAATTTGGTGATGAACTATGGCAGAAAACGTTGGGAAGTTCTTCTGATGAAGAAGCAAGATCTGTTATTCAAACTACCGATTTAGGATTCTTTGTGGCCGGAAATATACAGAACTCACCCAAAGGATACGGTTCAAAAGATGTTTTGATTACAAAACTTGATAAAGATGGAAAAGAACTCTCCCAATTAATTTTAGGTGGAAAAGGATTGGATGAAGTAGAGAAGATGATTCCAACAAAAGATGGTGGGGCATTACTTGGGATTTATTCAAGGAGTTCCGAGGTTCGTGTTTCGGGTTCTGAACAAGATTCCGGGATGCGAGGTTCGGGTTCTGCATCAAACGTTCAAAACCCGAATCCCATATCCCGAAACTCGAAACAAACTGAAAACTTTGGTGAGGGCGACTACTGGATTGTCAAGTTGGACAAAAACGGAAAAGTAGAATGGGAGAAGAACTTCGGAGGTAAAGGAGATGATCATTTGAGAACCCTGGCATTAACTTCAACTGGCTTTATCATTGGTGGAGAATCAAGATCAGAAAGATCGGGAAACAAAACCTTGGGCATTGAAGAAGGAACAGACTTATGGCTGATTGCTTTAAATGAAAGAGGTGATGAGCAGTGGCAGAAATCCTACAATTTCAAAAACAGAGATATTCTAATGGGAATGAACGTTCTTCATTCGGCAGATGATCAATCTTCCAAAGGGATTTTATTAGGTGGATATACTCAGGCTGAAGGAAGAATCCAAACCGATGATGAGACCTTCTGGATGCTCTATCTGGACCAAAATGGCAATGAGCAGTGGAGAAAACACGTAAAAGGAGAATCCAGACAAAAAGAAGAAAGGCTTTCTGATTTAAAACTCAACAGAGACGGTTCCATTATTCTCGCTGGAACCAGTGCAGAAGAATTAGGTAAAGAAAACTGGAAAATCGTGAAACTGGGAGATAAACAGGTAGACCAATTAATCGAAAAATACGATATCAAAATCTATCCAAACCCTGTTTCTGACTACGCTTATGTAGAAATCGGCTTCGATTTTAAAGAAGCAGATATTCTGTTATATGATATGAGTGGAAGGCAGCTTCAAAATATTAAAACAAAGAATAAAGTTACCAAAATCAATACCCAGCCTTTAGTTCAGGGAGCTTATCTGGTGACGATAAAAACTGATACCAATAAAACGGCAAATGCCAAATTAATTAAGAAATAAACTGATGAGAAGAAAAGTTATACTAGTATCCTTATTGTCCATGATGGTACAAAAGGGATATTCTCAGCTAAATGTGGGAGATGTTGTAACGACTCCTGTTGCGTCGCCATCCATGGCTGCCATGTCCCGTTATTCCGATGTACCCATGTCATTATCCTCAGGGCTTCCTGAAATAGGACTTCCTCTTCTGAATGCACCGCTTTCAGATGATACAGCATGGCCAATGGGATTAGGTTATAATACAGAAAGTATTTATCAGTCCAGTACAGCGAGTGATGTGGGAGCAGGCTGGTCATTCTTTGGAGCTGCCGTGATCTATAAAAAGATTATTAATGAACTGGATGAATGCTATGATAATGCGGGTTCTGCCAATTATCTGAAAAATGAATTTGATGATATCTACTACTATAATCTTCCGGGATTATCCGGAAAGTTCAGTATAAAAAGGGATATTGTAAATAATACGTTTACCCTCATTAATCTTACCCCTAACCATGTCAAAATTGATTATGTAAGAAACAGTAATACGGCAACTTTTAAAGCAGATAGTTTTACCATTACCGCAGATAACGGATACCAATATATTTTTACAGATTTTGATGCTGCCAGATATAGCTGTGGAGAGTTTTTTATGGGAAATGAATACAAAACAGCTTATTACCTTACCCGTATTCTGAATCCTATCGGGGTAGAAACAGCAGCGGTAACCTATGATAAAAAAACAAAATACAAAGGAACCAATAATCAATACTTAATCTTTCAGCAGAATAAAATCAAAAGCATCACCAGCCGCAAAGGGCAGGTAGCATTTGACTATGTATATGATGAAACGCTGGAAAATAAAGATGCAAATGCAGAGGCTACCAGTGATCCCTATAGTTTACAGAAAATATACATGAAAAATCCTGCCGGAGAAACGTTGTATTCTTATGCATTTAATTACACCATGCTTTCTGTAGGAACTGCCGCTGCACAAAAGAAAAGGATATTGAATTCTGTTATTAAAAATGATAAAAGCGGGACTCCTATAGAAAAGAACACTTTTGTGTACACCTATCCTTCAGGGGATGGATCATTGAAAAAAATGATATCTCCAACAGGTGGGGTCACTGAATATAACTATGAACCAGGAGAACTGTATTTTAATTTTAATGATCCTGCATTTCTTGCCAGTCTTGTAGGAACCAGTGAGATATCTTATCCTAATATTCAGTATTTTTCTGCTATTAACAGTGGGACGATTAATACCACTCAATCTCTGGTTTACAACTTCAATATTCCTGGAAATCAGCAGGTAAAGAAAAACTTCAGATTTGTCCTCAATATTACAGATTATGAACGCCCTGATCCACCACCACCACCATTCAAACCTAAAGAACATAACCTGAAGATTACCTTAAAAAGAGGAACTGAAGTTATTATTCCCACCTTTACCATTACTTATAATCTCTACAATCAAATATATAATCTGGATGCTTATCCGGGAGATTATACCCTGGAAATCGTCCGCACAGGAGAAGCAAAAGCCAATGGAACTTTCGGCAGTTCGGAAGTAAAGGTATATCCGGGACCTTTCAGAAATGGAAAATCAGGAGTACATTCGAGGATAAAAAATATTAAGTATTATAAAGATATCAATGATACAACTCCACAGAGAAGTGTAAATTACACTTATGATTCTTTTGATCTGCCTGACAGTGCAAGTGGATATTTATTTAACAATGAGAGAGACATTGACGACGGTTTGTGGACTACATATGTCCTGTACAAAAATGTAAAAGTTTCAGAAGCGGGTAAGGGGTCTGTACGCTATACATTTAAAAATCCAGATGATTATCCTAAACAGCAAACCGTAGGAGGATCATCTCCTGAATATTTCTGGCCTTATTACAATATCACCAAAGGAGGACTGCTTTCCAAAAAAGAAAATTATGATGATCAGAATACCCTTCTGACCACAGAATTGTATGATTATGAACTGGATAATTTTTCCGATAACGAATATAGCTTCTTAGCAGGTTCCAAAATGACTTCAAAACCAGCCTACATAAAGAAAAGCATCAATACCAATAAGGCGCTCTATCCTGGAGGAAGATTTTTGGAAAGTAAATCTGAAACTACAGTCAGCGGTTCTAACTTAAAATCCATCTATACAAAGATGACTACAGATGGTGACATTGCTGAAAAGACTTATACCTATCCGATAGGGCTGTCTGCTTACCAGAAACTTGAAAATGCCTACATGACAGGCGTTCCTGTGATTACAGAAGAAAAGAAAAACGGGAAAATATTGTCCAGAGCAGAAACATTGTACAATAATCCTTCCCTTCTGATGCCTACCTCTGTATTGGCAACCAATATTGCAGACGGTTCTAAGAAGGAAACCGGAACATTTGATTTGTATGATGATAAAGGAAATCTTCAGCAGATAACATCCGCAGTGGGAATTTCCACGACCTTTATTTATGGATATAATAAAACACAACTCATTGCCAAAATAGACAGAGCCAAATTATCAGACATCCCGCAAGCTGCTATCACGGCTATTGTAAATGCTTCCAATGACGATTATATACAGCCTCAGGGAATGACTGCACAACAGTCAGAACAAAATCTTATTAATGCCCTTGATACGTTCAGGCAAAACCCTGCATTGGCAAATTATATTGTTACCACCTATTCCTATGATCCTTTAGTAGGGATGACAAGTACAACTCCACCATCAGGTTTCAGGGAAGTGTATGAATACGATGATGCAGGAAGACTGAAGAAGGTAAAAAAAATGGAAAAAGATGCAGGAGGAAACATCTCGTATAAAACCGTAAAAGAATATCAGTATCACAACAAACAATAAGCACCATACCATGAAAAATTTTTTAAATATACTCAGTCTGTTGTTTGTGACATTCAGCTTTGCGCAGACCAACCTAACGGCTTCTGAAAATTATATTTACAGCAAAACATGTCTGAATAACGATTGTACCAAAACTTCAGAAAACGTACAGTATTTTGACAGTTGGGGAAGACCGGTACAGGGCGTAGCCATTAAAGCCTCTCCTTTGGGAAATGATATCGTAAGCCATACAGAATATGATACCTATGGAAGACAGGTAAAAGATTATCTTCCGGTACCACAGACAGGAACACAAAATGGAGCGTTTTACCCCTCTCCGCTTGCCAATGCCTCCTCTCTATACGGTAATGAAAAGATTTATTCTGAGAAACTCGTGGAAAACTCTCCGCTGCAAAGGATACAGCAGCAAACCCCTTTAGGAAATGCCTGGAGTAATAAGCCTATCCTGTTTTCTTATGATGCCAACAAAGATGGTGAGGTCACAAAATATACTGTTACGACAACATGGGTAGAAGGAAGAACAAACAGTATTCTTTCCAACAATGGAAACTATGCTGTTAATACTTTAGCCAAAAACATGGTAACTGATGAAGACGGTAATGTTACCATAGAGTTTACCAACAAGCAGGGACAAATGGTTCTTGCCAGAAAAATGCTCAGCGCTACCGAAAAGGCGGATACTTATTATGTGTATAATGAATTCAACCAATTGGCATATACTCTTCCCCCGCTGGCTTCTGTTTCCGGTGCGGTCTCTGCTTCCACGCTGGATAATCTTTGCTACCAATACCGTTATGACGGCTGGAACAGGCTGGTAGAAAAGAAACTACCAGGAAAAGGCTGGGAATACTTGGTGTATGATAAAGCCGACAGGCTTATGCTTAGCCAGGATGCTAATATGAGAGGATCTGGAAAATGGATGATGACCAAGTATGATCAGTTTGGAAGGATTGTCTATACAGGAATATTCAGTTCTAATGACAGTAGGGCAACATTACAGAATCAGATCAAGGATTTGGTTATTTATGATGCGCGCCATTCGACAGGTTTTGTAAGGAATGGAATGAATATTTATTATACAGCTGTATATTTTACCCCTGAAAGTATTTTGTCTGTTAATTATTATGATATCTATCCTGCCGGAACTCCTACTGCGCCCACTCAGGTCATGGGGCAGGATATTCTTTCTCAGGATGCCCAGAACAGTGTGATCAGTACGAAAACCCTGCCTACAGCTGCTTATGTAAGGAATATTGAAGATAATGGCTGGACAAAGAACTATATCTGGTATGATACCAAAGGAAGAGTAGTAGGATCGCATACCATCAATCATTTGGGAGGATATACCAAGACTGAGTCTGAAATCGATTTTGCAGGACTTATTAAACAAACCAAAGCTTACCATAAAAGGCTGGCGGGTGATCCTGAAAAGACCATTACCCAAAATTATGAGTACGACAGCCAGGGCAGACTGCTGGTACACAAACACCAGATTGATAACAATGCAGTAGAGATCCTTTCGCAAAATACCTATAACGAGCTTTCCCAGCTTTTAAATAAAAAAGTGGGTGGAACCCAGATATCCCAGCCTCTTCAGACGATTGACTACCAGTATAATATCCGAGGATGGATGACTCAGATCAATGATCCTGCTAATCTTGGGAATGATCTTTTTGGATATAAGATGAATTATAACCAGGTAGAAGGGCTGGAAACTCCCAATCCTGATTATCCTAATTTGAAGGTAAAGCCAAGGTTTAACGGAAACATTGCCGAAGTATCCTGGAAGACCCTGACGGAAGAAAACGAACCTCTGAAAAGATACAGCTATTCTTACGATGCTTTAAACAGACTTTCTGCAGGCTTTTACCAAAAGGCAGGGAAAGAAACGGCGAAAGAGTATTTTGAAAGTATGGAATACGATCTGAACGGAAATATCACGAGACTGAAAAGATCCGGAGAACTGGCCATTGGAAATACAACAGCTCTGGCCATAGATAATCTGAAGTACGATTATACAGGAAATAAACTGATCAGGGTTACCGATGAGCAGCAAAACCCATCAGGTTATCCTTATATGGCTAATCCCGGAACCATAGGCTATGATAATGACAGCTCAGACGGAAACGGAAATATGATCAGCAATCCTGATAAAGGTATTTCTGCTATTCAATATAATTATCTAAATTTACCGCAACAAATTACACAAAACGCTAAAGTAACCCAATATACCTACAGAGCGGATGGTGTAAAGGTAAAGAAGCTCTTTGGAGATATGGAAACAGATTACCTGGACGGACTTCAGTATAAATCTACCTTCCAAATAGAATCATGGAATGGAGAAGGAATTTTCCAACCTGATCCAAATGAGATCCCGGTTTTGAAACTGAGAATTATTCCCACAGCAGAAGGATATTATGATGTACTGAATGAACGTTATGTCTATAATTATAAAGATCATCTCGGAAATATAAGACTTAGCTATACAGACACCAATAAGGACGGGATCATCCAGCCAAGAAGATACAATGCTTCTATGTGTAGTGGTAAATTTTGTATTGATGACTGGAAACCGGGGGAAATTGTAGAAGTGAATAACTATTATCCTTTCGGGATGATGCATAATTATACCGCCACTACTCAGAATGCCTATCAGTACAAATACAATGGTAAAGAACTTCAGGAAAGTGGAATGTATGATTATGGGGCAAGAATGTATATGCCGGACCTTGGAAGATGGGGTGTAATAGATCCATTGGCAGAAACATCCAGAGAATGGAGTACCTATGCTTATGCTTATAATAATCCTGTGATGTTTATTGATCCGGATGGAATGCAAAATGTGTCTGCCTCACAGAGAGAGCATGATTCTGCCTTATTCTGGAATTTTGATCAGAATACGACGTTATATGGAAGCAGCTGGTTTGGCAGTTCTTATGAAAGTGCAGGATTTGGGGGTAATTTAAAAACTATGTGGAATGGTGGTGATCATGGTGGTTCGGGAAGTAGACCCTTCGTACAGACACAGGCGTTTGCAGATCTGATGGATGCATTTTATAATGGGGGAAGTGGCGGATTGGTTAATCAGAATGGTACTTTGAAATGGTGGACAGATTATGAGGATTCTGACCCAAATGTCACTGGAGTGGGACAATTTAACATGCTGAAATTAAGGCGTGAAAATTTTCCTTCAAATAAAGAAATAACTCCTTGGCAATTAGGTGTAGAGTGGCTTTCAGGAACAGGTCCGAGACATCGAGATTTTACTAATGGAGACTTAATGACAGAAATGTTAAGACAACATAGTCATGTACAAGCCACTAGGGATATTATCCTATCTAAAATGGCTTTAAGTCAAAGTAGTTTAGAGGGGTCAAATTCTTATAAGCTAGGTGGTATAAAAGGAGTTGGGCTTTATCTTAAAGATTATTCAACGTTATTAACAGGCGGGTTAACAGGGAATTTAGCAGTAACATATTTAGGATCTTATAACTTAGAATACACGGCAGCAGCATATAATAAGAGTGTAGTTGTTTCATTTCATGTTGAAAATTCTTCTACAATGCAATCTGCGTCGCGCCCTCCTGTGCTTGGCTATCTTCCAATTTGGCAACAGACAGCGGGGAAACTTATTAATGAAAAATTTAAAACAGGTTGGGGGTCTAAAACTACTCAATCATTTCACTGGACAGAAGTATTATATCTAAAATGAAAACAAAATTAAAATATTTATTAATTACACTATTAACAATTATGTTATATAGTTGTGGTGAAACTAAGCCAAAACAATCAGATTTTATAGGAACTTGGAAGTCATCTGATAATGCATATATCAAATTAAATAAAAATGGAACTTGTATTTTGAAAGGGGTCGATCATTATAAAATCAGTAGTTTTCCAAAAAATAAAAATAGAGAATTAAATGCTGAAGGAACTTGGCAGTTTACAGAAAATGTAGAAAGTGGTATTCTTGATAATATAGACAATGGAATTACTATGAAATATAATCTACCCGAGGGAACAAAAGGGGAAATTTTATTTTATATCTCAGGGCAAGGTATCAATGGAAATAACCCACCTTGGAATATTTTTATATGGGAAGGTGATCCTGATGAAATGCTAAAATACGAGTTTGAAAAAAATAATTAAATACATAAGCAACAAACTGCAAGCTAGTGTTAGCGTTCATATCAGGTGTTTCAGATGTGTTGGTAAAAAGACCCCCCCCGCTGGCGCGAGCGTCTCGCTCGTGTCCGTGAATAAAACAAAAAGCCACTGTTTTTGCAGTGGCTTTTACTCTCTTTTGTAGAGAAGCCGTTATATTTACCAGTATAGAGATCATCTTGGAAATAAAGGAAAAGTACAAGAAAAGATAATGATTTATGGTTATTTTATGATTAATGGAGCATTACCTTCTGGAAATAAAATTTTTAGATAAAAAATGGATTTTGGATTAGCAATAACTTCTTCTAGAGAAGTTAAACACAAACACATCATTACACAATTGTCTGATGATATAGAGAAGTATTTTAAAGTAAAAAACTATGGGAACGATTTAAAAAGTATTGTTATAGGAGTGATTTGTGTCAGTCCTAATTTTGAAAACTTTTTTAAAGTAAGAAAGCCTGTATATACAAAAGGAAAAAAAGAATTTCATGATGAAGATTTTGCCTATACTATAGAAAATAATTTAGAATATAATTTAAAATTAAATTTTGAAGAATTTCAAAATTCATCAGACGAAGAGTGTAAAAAAATTGTAGCAAAAGAAATTCTTTTATCATTAAATTCTTTAGATTCAATTAAGAAAAAAATCAAGGATTTTGATTGGGATCAATTCAAAAAGGATTTGGAAAACTTTTTTAAAGAAAAAAACTTGATATGATAAACAAGACTGAACAACTAGAAAATGTAAAAAAGGAAATAACATTCGAATCAGAAGGTTTTTATCCTGGTTTAGCTGACGAAGAAAATAAGACAGTATTAATAAATTTATTTAATAATATTATTGATGAATTTATATCAGGAGTAGAGAATAATTTTAATGATAAAGATTATGTAAATCTTATATCAAAAAATGTTATTCGATTCGATACATATAATTTAGATACTGAAGATCGTGAGTACATATGCTCTTCCTTTGAAAAAATTATGGATGCAGTAGATCTGGGTAGTTCAGATGGAATTTTGAATAAATGGATGTATGGATTTGATATTAGTTAAACATCGTTTGTGTCTGTAAATAAAACCCCCGCTCGTGTCCACAAATAAACAAAACCACTGCACAGCAGTGGTTTTTCGTTCTATTAAAAGTGTATGTTTTATAAACTCTCTTACTTATCAAGCAGCTTTTCCAGTCTGCTCATCATTTCATCCTTTTCCTTCAGCATACGCTCATACAACGCGATTTTTTCTTCGTGAAGTTTTTTAATTTCTTCAATAGGATTGATGTTGAAAGTAGGTTTGGAATTTCCTATGTAAGCATCTTTATCAATATTAAATGTGTTAGAAATAATATTCACAGCTTGTTCCTCATCAAAATTCTGAAAAGCTTCTACGGGGATTTTCAGTACTTCGGATATTTTTTCGAGTAGCTGGTTTTCGATGGTTTCTCTTTGTTCAAGTAAAGAGATCTTTTTTTGGTTCCAGTCTTCACCTAAGTCCAGCGCCAATGCTTCCTGCTTGATGCCCAGCATTTCTCTGAAACGTTTTACATTTCTTCCCTGATGTATTTTGTAGTCCATTCTTTAATCAATTTGTGAAGATTCAAAGATAATACATTCTGTAAAGTAAAGGTTAAAAAATATCCGGTAAAATATTCCGGCCATATGTAGTAAAGTGTCGGCAACTGGTTTATAAACGGTCTCCAGCAGCTTCGGAAGTGCTTTCGGTTACTACAGTACGTGTCCGCAGTTGCTCATTAATTTGCTGTAACCATTTCGTAAACTGTCTCCAACCATTTAAGAAATGCCTTCAGACACTATTGTAAGTACCTTCGGACACTTTATCAAATAGATATAACTATTTTACAACCATCTCAACTGTTTTCATAAGTCCCTATAGCCTTTTATTCAAGTAGCTGGAGACCGTTATTGAACTCTCTTCAGTCCCTTCGGAAAAGCTTGTAACCCCTTCCATAACAGTCTCCATACCGTTCTATAAGTGCCTGTCACCCCTTATTCAAACAGCTGGAGACCGTTATGGAACACCCTTTAGCCCCTTAGATAACTGGATCTACCCCCTTACCCAAGGGGGTAGAGGGGGTTGGTGAAGGGGGTAATCACTATATTTTCAATAAATAGATTCGAGCAGTGGAAATAGGGCATACTGTAATATTTTAATTTCCTAACTTTGTAGTTCTCAATAACAATCAAAACAAAACGATGTCAATTACCAACGAAGATCAGATGCTCGGAATGCAAAAAGTAAGTGAAGCTGTTGCCTATACGCTGAAGAAGATGATGGATTACGCCGAACCCGGTATGACCACCAAAGATCTGGACGAATATGGAGCCAAAATACTGGAAGGCTTCGGAGCAAAATCAGCACCTTATCTTACATATGGATTTCCAGGATGGACGTGTATCAGTGTGGACAATGAATTCTGTCACGGGATTCCAACAGATCAAAGGATTTTGAAAGAAGGCGATCTGATCAATATTGATGTTTCTGCAGAGTTGGACGGATATTGGGCGGATAACGGTGGTTCCTTCGTGATTGGAGAAGATATTCACGGACATCAAAAATTGGTGGAGGCCTCCAAAGATATTTTAAGAAAAGCTATCAACAATATCAAAGGCGGTGTGAAAATAGCAGACATAGGACATTTAATGGAAACAGAAGCCAAAAAAAGAGGTCTTAAAGTTATTAAGAATCTTGCAGGCCATGGAGTAGGGAGAAGCTTACACGAACAGCCTGATGAACTGCTGAACTACAGAAACCGTTTTGATTCCAGACGTTTCAAGAAAAACTCTGTAGTGGCTATTGAAACATTTATTTCCACCGATTCCAATATCGCTGTAGAATTAAAAGACGGCTGGACCATGGTAGGCAATAAAGGCGGTTATATGGCCCAGCACGAACATACCATCGTAATCACAGATGGAAAACCTATCATTTTAACCGAAATGAACGAAATCCTGAATTAGAAGAGGTAGGTTTATCACAAACACATGTATAGTAATAGTTTTATAAGGCACAATTCTATCATAACTTCCTTGCTGAAAATCTCACATTGAGCGCAGGCGAAATGTTCTTGCGCCTTATAAAACAAAGCAATATTAAAAAACCTTCGTGCCCTTGCATTAAAGGCAAATTAATAACATTACTAAAATCACAAAGCTTCATCCAATCAACTTGTTGATTCTTCCTTTGCTCCCTTATCTTCAATATTAATAATTGAAAACTTTGCGTTAAAAACAAACCCTATTATCCACCATCAAAACTCTTTCAGAATACTTTCCTAATCCGCTGTAAAACCATTTTTCATAGTCCTTCAATACAATAGGTTTCCACATCAGTAGTTCCCGTATAATTTCTGAAAACATCTTTGAGATAAGCAGCAATATAATCCGGAGCATCTTCAGCACTTCTACCGCCCGAAGCAACAGCGAGATATACTTTTTTATCTTTAAACTGTCCCACACGATTCCAGTGTTCCAATAACAATAATATCTGCTTCACGGATTTCACTCACAATGCTATTGGTATACGAAAGAGCTGAACTGAGCCCTATGCTGTAAGACAGATCTCCTCTTGCGCTGGAGATAACGTGCAGAATATTCTTCATTTTTTTTCTTTATTCCAATGACGATCTTGTTTTTATCAAAGGGACATGATTAATTAATTTAAAATTGTTAAAGGGCTGGATTTGTTGATTGAAAAAGCCGGGTTTTAAATTGTCAGGCATGAAATACTTTTTTATATTTATAGAATAAAATCACTTCACAAACTATCCGCTATGAAAAAATTTCTTTTAATCCTTTTGGGAATCGTAGTCATTCTGGCTGCTGTAGTATTGATCAAAACCTACACCTATCCGTTTAAGAAAAATACTATTGGCGCAGGTGAGGGCTGGAAACCTGTAAAAAATGATTCTGCAGTCATGAGACTTTCAGGAGGAATAAAAGTACCCACCGTTTCTACAGGTAGTTTGGGTGAATTTGATTATGCACCGTTTGAACAGTTCAAAACCTATTTAAAAGCTTCTTATCCGTTAGTCTATCAGAACACAGAAAATGTTGAGGTAAACCAATACGGATTGGTGTTCAGACTTAAAGGAAGCAATCCTGCTCTGGAACCCATCTTATTCCTTTCTCATATGGATGTAGTTCCTCCCGGAGATGCTGATATTAAAAATAACCAAGAAAATATATTCCGTCCCGATGATAACCCGTCCGAGCCTGTTTCAAAAGTAGCTGAAGATTGGGATTTTGCCCCTTTTTCAGGAGCTGTTGCCAACGGAAGAATCTATGGAAGAGGTGCCATAGACATGAAAGGAATGCTGTTCTCCCTTATGGAATCCATGAATTCTATGATCAAAAACAAACAGATTCCACAGCGTGATATTTATCTGGCTTTTGGTTTTGATGAAGAAGTAGGCGGAAAAAAAGGAGCGATGCAGATCGCCGATTATTTTAAGAAAAAAGGATTGAAGTTCGATGCGGTCTATGACGAAGGCGGATTGATTATGAGAAAAGGAAATGTAGCCGGAATTGATACAGATGTTGCCGTAGTAGGATGTGCAGAAAAAGGTTTTCTTTCTGCAAAAATCAAAGTAAAAGGGCTGGGCGGACACTCTTCTATGCCTCCTATGGAAAGCGCAATCGGAAAAGCTGCCGTTATCATGCAGCGTCTGGAAGATCACCAGATGAAGCCTGTTATTACCCCTTTAATCAAAGAATTTTTTAATAATATCGGAGGTGAAATGCCTTTTACCACAAGAATGGCATTGGCGAATCAATGGCTTTTAAAACCAGTACTGATTTCCCAGCTTACCAAAAATAATACAACCAATGCTTTGGTTAGAACTACAACAGCTTTAACGATGATGAAGGGAAGTGATGGTACCAATGTACTTTCTCCCGAAGTGGAATTTGTAGTTAATTTCAGGTTACTTCCCGGAAATTCGGTGAAAGATGTAAGAGATCACATTGCTAAAGCCACTGAAGGTTTTGATGTTGAAGTAGAAGAAATTGATAATACAAGAGAAGCCTCTGCTATTTCTCCAACCAATACAAGAGCTTTTAAAATAATAGAAGCAGGAGTGAAAGAAATTCATCCCGGAGCTATTGTTACTCCATATCTTACCATGGCTGGAACTGATGCCGGTAAATATGAAATTGTAAGCAAAAACGTTTACAGATTCATGCCGATTAAGATCAACAGTGCCGAACAGCAAAGTATTCACAGCACCAATGAATATCTTAGTATTGAAAACTATCTGAAAATGATCCATTACTTTGAATACATCATGAAGAATTATGATAAATAAATGTCAATTGTGAATTGTGAATGGTCAATTCGCAGGCTTGTAAATTTTAATATAAGTTCGCATATTATTAAACGCAGCGTTCGCAAAGTTTCTATGATGTTTATTTTTTTTCGGTCGCAGAGGCGTTTCACTCAGCAATGTATACACTAAGTTCTTTGCTGAACGAAGTGCCTTTGCGAACAAAATATAAAACGTTACCCAACAAACCTTGCGAACCTTAGCGTTAATAATGATTGACTATTGGCTTAACAATCTTTCAAATCTTTTTTACAAAAAAAAATATTACGTCAAGTTTTGTCGCATTACGGATATAGCTTTGTCATATCAAAATTACAGAGCTATGGAATTGCCATTTTACTTAAACTTTAACGACTTTGAAAGCAATTATTACGATAACCTTGAAAAATGGTTTGAAGAATATCATAATACCAGCGAAACAGATTATCTGGAAGCGCTTGCTGAGCTTTACAGGCCCTATGTGTATTATAATTTTGCAGATGACACGCTAAAGCCGGATGCCTCCATTGAAGTGAAAGACTGCTTTTTCCCCTATCATGAAAAAATAGGAATCTCTTTCTGTATTGATAGTGAAAACGGAATTTCCCCATCCAACGGAATGAATCAGGTATTTGAATTTAAAAATATCTCCATGATGGAGTATGCCCAGCATATTCTGGATAAGATCAATAAATTCTGTTCAAAAAATACTCATGCTCTGGACGGAAATAAAAATATTCAGGACTATATTAATAATTACAGCATTATTACTTCAATGGAAGGAGTAGGGTACTGTATCAGCTACAATCGTCATCAGAAAGCAATACCTTTTTTAAAAGCTTATCTTCCGTATTATGGCCAGACCGTTAATATGGCAGTATACAGAGACTTTCTTTTTTCTGTTGTTCAGATTGCAGAATTTATAGATCAGAAATTAAAAACTGTGCATGCTTTTAAACAGACCATTTATGCACGCTCAAGAGCGGAAGCAAAATTCAACGTGCAGTTGAGCCGTCAGTTTCTGACTTTATGCAATTAAAATTTTACACCAAACATTCATACTTAATTATATTGCGGAAAACTTATGTTTTTCAACCAAAAATCCCGGTCAGTAATGATCGGGATTTTGTATTGTAATTGGATGAATACTTGCTTACGTGTATTATTTGCTTTTTTTATAAGGAATATTCCATACCAGATCTGCTGCCAGATAATGAACACCTCCATGATGAATACTTCTGCTGTCTCTGATCAGATTATCCATATATCCTATATCTACGGTAAAAGGAGAATTGGGAATTGTAAACATATAATACGCCGAAATACGCATTTCACGATATCCAAATGAACTCCATTCAGAATCCGGTTCGTTGAGATGGCTTATAGAAAACAGGGCTTCTGCACTCAAGGCCAGTTTCTGATTATTCTTAGGAGATAAATTATAGGTTAGCTGACTCTTGATCCGTGTTCTCAACTGAAAATCCTCTTCCACCTTGTGAAAGTCTGCATCAAAAAACTTCCTGAATTCCTGACGTATGGTGCTTTTAAGTTTCCATTTCCTGCCGAGATCAAAAGTATAGGCATATCTTCCGTAAATTCTGAATTCCTGTTCTGTACTTTCCTTATCATAAGGAGCTGTGCTTTCATACTGTGGCTGACGTCGGTAACTTAATGCATAACTATACTGCTGGTGTGGAGCAAAGGAATGATAAACTTCATGATTTAAAACAATGATCGCTTGCTTCGAAAACAGGTTATGGTCATCCAGACTGCTTTTTCTCCCGATGGCGACATAGCTCAATGCCTGTTTTTTACCCAAAGAATCAAGTTGTCGCTTCACTCCGAAGGCTCCCCAGAACGCATTGTTGGCATCTCCCAATCCAGGCGGACTGATCTGTGCTTTAAGCGATGTTCCTATACATCCCAATAAAAATAATCCTGCAAAAAATTTTTTCATGCTCAATAATGTGGATACCTGTTTTAGGGTTAATTTTAAATACCTGCGAAACCATAAGACGGATGAGAATACTGTTGATACGCAGAGAGAATCTTTCGTGATAGCAAAATTAGAGGCTTTGTCCATAGAATGTTTATTCAAAATCTTTTAATACTGTTTAAAAACAAGACAAAGTAAAGACCTGATTTAGGATAGAATTAGGAATAAAACTTTCTAAGAGGAAAAGTTAAAATTTATAATTGTGGACAAAATGTGGATAACTTGTTAATAGTTTGTGGAAAAGTGACTCTGTATTTATACATTAATGATGTAATGATTTGATTTTTATGGTATATAATAAATAGCCACAATATATACATACTGTGGCTATTTAGTTTTAAGGACTGTTTTATTTACATACTAGTTCTGTCTTACTCCGCACATAGCATCCCATGTGGTCCAGAAATGGGCATTGATAGCTCCGATAGGAGGATTTGTACTGTCCGCAACAATTCCTACCATAGACGCACAGTTGGAATTACAGCCTATTTCATTATGACTTCCGGCCTGAGGTGGAATCTGGCGCCATGTACCGGTAGATCCGCTTAATAATTCTACCCTAATTTCGAAGATTCCTGAAAGATTAGGAGTCTGAATCTGTTTAGTAGGATTTTCACTTGAGATGAAATCACTCCAGTCTCCCTGTGAAAAAGTTACACGCCATGTAGAAATCATTTTTGAGGTATCATTTTGTGGGGAAAGATACACCCAGAATTGTGCTCCGTTTCCAAGTACTAACTGACCTGAAGAATTTGCATTTACACTTGTTGATGTCATATTGGTTTGGTTTTTAGTTTGTTAGATTGTGTATCAAAGTAACGGAGAATAACAAATATGCTGTAGCGTATAAATTACCAATTATTAGAGTGAGTATAAATACCTATGAGAAAAGGTATCAAAATCTTAATCACAAAAAAGCCTGTGCTAATCATTCGCACAGGCTTTTGTTTCTTGCAGAGAGGAAGGGATTCGAACCCTCGATACAGTTACCCGTATACTACCTTTCCAGGGTAGCTCCTTCAACCACTCGGACACCTCTCTTTTTGAGATTGCAAAAATAGTGTATTTTCTGGAATATCCAAATTATTCTTACAAATTAATCTGTAATTTCTCCACAAAGACTTCTGGTGAAGTTATCGGCAAAGCTTCCGGAGTAACTTGGATTATCAATTAAGTGCATGGCTTTGGTAATCGCAGTTTCTGCAGTCATGTCTCTTCCGCTGATCGCTCCGATTCTGGAGAAAATATTACTGTTTTCATACTTTCCAAATGAGATACCCCCTGAAATACACTGGCTTACCACCACAATTTCGGTCCCGTTATCTCTGATTTCCTGAAGCGTTTCCTGAGTTTTTGCACTGCTGAAAATGGTCCCGGAACCAAAAACCTGAAGAATAAGAACCTTCATTTTAGGGATTTCCCTGAAGTGGCTCAGATGCATTCCCGGAAAAATTCTCCAGAATAAAATATCTTCGGAAATATGTTCATCCACGTGAAACTCTACTGTGGGATCACAACGGAACAGGTTATCTTTAATAATATTCAAATGAACTCCGGACTGTCCGAGAATAGGGTAATTCGGACTTGAATAGGCATCAAAATACTCAGCAGAATATTTCAACGTTCTGTTTCCTCTTAATAATTTATATTCAAAGTAAATGGCCACCTCCTGAATGACTGCTTCATCATTTTCATAAAGGCTGGCGTAATAAAGGCTGGTCAGAAGATTTTCCTTGGCATCCGTTCTCAGATCACCAATCGGAAGCTGAGAGCCTGTCATAATGACAGGTTTTCTTAATCCTTTTAGCATGAAACTTAATGCTGATGCGGTATAAGACATCGTATCCGTTCCGTGAAGGATCAGGAAACCATCGTAGTCATCGTAATTTTTGTGAATATAATTAGCGATAACCCTCCATTCCTCAGGTCCCATATCCGAAGAATCCAGTGGTTTGGCAAAAGGATGAACAAAGACTTCGCATTCCATAAGCCTCATTTCAGGCATCTTTTCGAATATATTTCCAAAATCAAAGGCACGGAGACTTCCGGTTTCGTAATCTTTTTCCATTCCGATGGTTCCACCGGTATAGATGAGCAGGACTTTTCGCTTCATGTACTAATTTTAATTAAGAATTGGAGCCCGATTAGGGTTCATAGGTCAAAATTACGTTAATTTGCAAAGATTTGAAAATGAATGAAACGCTTATCGTAAAATTTTATGAAAATATGATGAGAAGAGCGGCGTTTTATAGGGCTATTGAAAAAATAACTAAATGCGGATGAAAGACTTAACGCAAACTTTTGAATATTTAAAACAGTTTTTAACCGAAGAAAGACTCCAGAAAATTGAACATTTTTCCCGAGAAAGTTCAGATTTTGTACTTCCGGTAGTAGAAGATATCTACCAGTTTAGAAATGCAGCTGCCATTGTACGTTCTGTGGAAGCCTGTGGTTTCCATAAAGTAGTGGCTTTGCAGGAAGAATACAGTTTTGAACCTAATCTTCGTGTAACAAAAGGAGCAGATACCTGGGTTGAGGTAGAAAAACTTCCCCGAAATATGGAATCTTTCCGGAGTATTAAAGACCGGGGATATAAAATAGTGGTTGTTTCACTGGAAAAGAACGCTAAAATGTTACCTGAGTATGAAATAACAGAACCCATTGCTTTGGTTTTCGGAACTGAAATGGAGGGCGTTTCCCAGGAGATTTTAGATTTTGCCGACGAGACACTGGCTATTCCTATGTATGGTTTTACCAGAAGTTTCAACGTTTCTGTAGCTGCATCCATTTGTATGTATGAACTGAAACAAAAGCTGATAAAGTCTGGGATTGATTATAAACTGAATGAAGAAAAACTTTTAAGGATGCAAATCCTTTGGGCAGTAAATTCAATAAGAAGCGGGCAGCAGATTTTTGAAAAATACCTGAAAGAGAATAATATTGACTGGAAATAAGATTCAGAAATAAAAAAGAGAAGATTCAATGTCTTCTCTTTTTGGTTTTTATATCATATTATAATAATTCCAGGCTGCTACAAAAACGCCGGCTGTTTCCGTTCTGAGTCTTTGATTTCCGAGTGAGACTGCTCTCACTTTATTTTCTGCCAGAAAAGCAATCTCCTTTTCAGAAAAATCACCTTCAGGGCCTATTAAAAAGGTAAGTTGCTGCAGTTGTGGAATATTTTTAAGATCAATTCTTTCCAGATTCTCATGGCAGTGCGCTACAAAAGTATGTTCCGGATCAATATTTTTCAGAAAATCACTTAGTTTTACAGCATCGTTGATCACCGGAAAATGAAATCTCAGGCTTTGTTTAGATGCTGCAACAGCTTGTTTCCTGATTTTATCGATGTTGATGTTTTTGCGCTCTGTTTTCTCAGTAACAATAATGCTTATTTCCGAGATACCCATTTCCACTGCTTTTTCCACAAAGAATTCGATTCTGTCAATATTCTTCGTAGGAGCAATCGCGATATGAAGCTTAGGGTTGAATTCCGGCAGGTTTTCTTTGATCTCAGAAACTTCAATTCCGGCTTTCTTGCCTTCTATAACAAGTTTTCCGGATGCCAGTTTTCCACTTCCATCCGTCACATGAATATTTTCTCCATCTCTCATGCGAAGAACTTTCACGATATGCTGCTGTTCCTCATCATTGATGATAACTTTCTGATCTGTTATTTCTCCGTAAAATAGTTTCATATATCCTGGCTTATAAATGCAACTCCTGTTTTGATGGTGGTGTAGATGTCCGTATCGCACTCCCTGTAAGAACACATGTATATTTCTTCTATCCAGATATTATTAATGAAAATCAGATTTAAATATTCCTGTTTTCTCAAATTATTTTTAATAGATAAATAATCTCCTTCCTTTGGCGTGTAGGGAAAACTAAAAAGATGTTCAGAATTAATTAGTTTTAAAACTTCATCTTTGATATCCTGAATATATCCTGTCTCAGAGCTTGATGGAAAATAATCTAAAGAAACTTCTGAATTATCATTTTTTCCTGTAATAGTCTCCAGTATCCAGTAATATTTGGAATTCTTTTTAGAATGAGTTCCCAGTACTTTTTCTTCTAAGAGTATTTTCATAAATCGTATTTTGCCGTTGCGGAAGTTCTTAAATCGGTAAATTCTCCACGCTCAAACTTCAGTTTTGCTACCATGGCAATCATGGCTGCATTGTCTGTCGTATATTCAAATTTGGGAATATAAATACTCCAGCCCAGTCTTTCTTTGTTGTCTTCCATTGCTTTTCGCAGCGCAGAATTGGCAGATACACCTCCAGCAATCGCCACCTGATTTACATGGAGATCTTTGGCAGCTTTTTCAAGCTTATTCATCAGAATTTCAATAATTGATTTCTGTACGGAAGCACAAAGGTCATTAAGATTTTCCTTAATAAAATCCGGGTTTTTTCTGACTTCTTTCTGAATGAAATACAATACGGAAGTTTTAATGCCGCTGAAAGAATAATCGTAGTTTTCCAGCTTCGGTTTGTTGAATGTAAAAGCATCAGGATTTCCTTCTTTGGCAAGCCTGTCAATGATTGGTCCGGCCGGGTAATCAAGGTCAAAAATCTTTCCGATTTTATCAAAAGCTTCTCCTGCGGCATCATCGATAGTTTTGCCGATGATTTCCATATCAAAATAGTTTTTCACCAATACAATCATGGTATGTCCACCGCTTACGGTAAGGCATAAAAACGGAAAAGTAGGCGGCACAGGATTTGCATCTTCGATGAAATGGGCCAGAATGTGGGCTTGAAGGTGATTTACTTCTATTAAAGGTACATTCAGGCTCATAGCCAAAGACTTAGCAAATGATGTTCCTACAAGAAGAGATCCTAAAAGTCCCGGTCCGCGAGTAAATCCTATAGCAGAGATAGCATTTTGTTGTATATTTGCTTTAGAAAAAGATTTTTCAACAACGGGGATAATATTTTGCTGATGGGCTCGTGAAGCCAATTCAGGGACAACGCCGCCATATTCTTTGTGGATGGCCTGGTTCGCGGCAATGTTTGAAAGAATAGAATTTCCCTTGATGATAGCTGCTGAGGTGTCGTCACAGGACGATTCAATACCTAAAATTATAGAGTCGCTCATAATAATGGCAAAGTTAGAGAATAATAACGAGAATGAGAATAAAAAATCAGTAGCTGAAAACCTAGGGGATCAGGTACAGAAAACTGTTGAAAATGTAGAGGGAAAAGTACGGGAAACAGTGAAAGAAGCGTCTGAGCTTGCTTCGGATGCCATACACCATCCTGTGGAAACCGCTGAAGAGTTTGGGAAACAGGCTGTAAAGGACGTTACCAGCTACACATGGTGGGCAAAACTTCTCTTGATTCTCTTTTGGCTGGGAATTTTCCTGGTGGGTGGAGTGCTTGTTGCCATCAATCTTCCAGTAACCAAAAGATGGGCAGCTGATCAGGCTCTAAAACTTGTTAATAATGATTTTAAATCTGATTTTTCTACAGAAAGTGTAGATGTCAATTACTTCGGTGATGTGACAATAAAAGGTTTAAAAGTAAAAGACTATAAAGGATTTAATTTTATTACAGCCCGCGAGTTTCGTGCCGATTCAGACTGGATTTCTCTGGCAGTAAATGCCATCTCGGGAAGCAGCAATTCTCTAAGCTTTAATTCACTGGCTCTTGTGAATGCCGATGTAAAGGTGATTACTTATAAAGGGGACAGTATATCCAATTTTGTCAGATTTGTAGACCTCTTCGACAACGGGAAGAAAAGAGACCCTAAGAAACCTCCTTTTCAACTAAATTCCAGAATTCAGATCATTGATTCTAAAGTTTCCATTGTTAATGAAAACTCTCCCGGAGAACAGGGAAAATGGCTTACCGCAACAAAATTCAACTTAAAAGCACCTAACGTAAAAGTCAACGGACCAAATGTTTCGGCGTTGATCAATAATATGTCATTTGTAACTTCAAGGTGGGGGAAATCTCACTTTGTGGATACGTTTTCAACAGAACTGTCTCTAACGAAGCAGTTTTTGTCATTAAAAGACCTTACCCTGAATACAGACCATACTTTACTTCAGGGAGATATCAAATTTAATCTTCATGACGGATCCTGGGCAGATTTTGCAGACAAAGTACGTTGGGACATGAATATTCAGCAGGGAAGTCAGCTAAGCGGATATGATATCAGTTATTTTGTAACCAACTGGGATAATATCAAACCTTTCAATCTCTCTGGGGTTATGACTGGTCCGTTGAACAAATTTCATCTTGAAAATTTTCTGATCAGAAACCCTGATGTGAATATTGCCACCAAAACAATGAAGGTTAATAATTTACTGAAAGGGAATTTTGCTATTGAAACGAAAGATCTTTCCACAGATTTTACCTACAAAGATTTAAAAGCGATGATGCCTTCTTTCATCTCTAAAAAGATGAAGAACTTTGCAGATGATTTTGGAAAACTGAAGTACAATGGAACGGCAAAAGTGAATCCGGATCAGATCTATGTGGATAATGGTAACTTAATGACAGGAATCGGCCAGGCGAAAATTTCCAAACTTACCCTCACAGGCTACAGTACTGCAATGCCAAAATATTCCGGTTATCTGGATGTGAAAGACCTTAATACCTCTGTCATTACAAAGAATAAAGCAGTAGGTTTAATTTCCGGTAAATTTGACCTTAACGGGCAAAGCTTTGATGTTAATACCATGCGTCTGACGACAAAATCACAGATTACAAGCGTTGAGATTATGGATAAAACAATCAATAATCTGTATCTGGACGGTTTATTGGATCATAAAAAATATAACGGACTCATCACTGTTAATGATGAACAGGCAAAAGTTACAGTCAAAGGATTGATCGATTTCAGTACTTCAAGAATCGCTATGGATGTGAATGCTGATGTCACTTATCTGAACATGAATTATTTCACCAATAAACCCGGTACTCAGGTAGTAAGTGGGCAGGTTGAGGGTAAAATGGCCATGTCTTCTATTAATGATCTTACTTTGGATGTGAATGCCAATAACCTTCACTTTGCTACAGCTACCCAAAAATACAATATTCCGAATGCCAGGTTAAAAACATTTGTTGAAGCGGGCGGCCGTGTGATTGATGTAGATGCTCCGGGAGCTGCTACCGGTAAAATTTCAGGAAAATACAATCTTGCAGATCTTGCCGGGATGGTAGAAAATGGAGTAGGGAAAATATTGGTAGGTCCACCTCCGAGAAAATTGTACCGCGGACAGAACTTTGCGTTGAAGTTCGATGTTCAGCAGGGATTAGTCAATTATTTCTTGCCCGAATTGAGATTGCCGCAAGGAGCTCTTGTAGAAGGTGAATATGATGGGAACTCAAACAATCTGATTCTGAATCTCGATGCGGCGTCTTTAAAATATATTATGACCAAGGAGGAAGAAATTACAGACGCTGATCAGGCGCTGGCATCCTCCAATCCTGATTATAAAATTAATGACCGTAAGAATCTCAGCAGAGACAGTGCGATGGTAGATAGTGTTAAAATTAGAATTAACACAGGTGACCTTAACCAGCAGTTGTATGCGAAGATCAACAGAGTCATTTATAATAAAAATGTGATCAAAGATTTTGAGCTTAAAGGGAATAATGAAAATGGAAATACACTTCATTTGGCCACTGTATTTAAGCATGGAAGTCCTGATGATGAGATCAATGAAAAGCTTAAAGAATATGCCATCAATGTAGATCAGTCTACGGATGCTGCGGGTGATTATGTATTCAGGTTTGAACCTACCGAGGTAAAATTCAATGAAGTTACCTGGGCGATCGATACAAGTCCTGAACTAAATCACTCTATTACCTACAGAAAGAAAACCGGTGATTTTGATATCAGGAATCTGAGGGTGTATTCTGATAAAAGTGCTCTGTTTATTAAAGAAGCACAGTTTAAATCAGCAAAAGACTTTTATGTAGATGCAGATATCAATGATTTTGCGGTAGAAAAACTTCTGGAAATGCAGTCCGGAGGAAATACCATGGATATTAAAGGTCTTGCGAACGGAAGTGTTAAGATCAAAATGGATAAAAGTACACTTCAGCCGCTGGTAGATCTTAACATTGATGATATTAAGATGAATGGCAATGATATGGGAGATATCTCTATTTCTGCCACCAACGGTTTCTCACTGAATGTGTATGATATTGATGTAAAAGTCCACTCTGCCGGAGTACTTGGAAACAACAGCCTTAATCTGACGGGAACCGTTAATAACAATACCTCTTCGCCGATTATTGATCTTACCGCAGAAATGCGTGATTTTGATCTGGCATTTACGCAGCAGTTTGTGCAGACTATTTTTGGAAATCTTCGTGGAAAAGCTACCGGAGATCTTAAAATCAACGGAAAGCTCAGCAATCTGGATTATAGCGGGGATATTGCTTTAAAAGATTTTGGATTAAAACTTTTATTTACCGGGGTGGATTATGCATTTGATGATACTGTAATTCAGCTCACCAAAGGGCTTGCCATCCTCAATAATATTGAAGTACATGACGGGAGAACCAATTCCAAAGGGAATATCTCCGGGGCGATTCAGTTTGAAACCCTTTCTTCAATGGGGGTATCTCTCGTAATGAGAGCAGACAACCTGTTGATGCTGAATACCACACAGAAAGATTTTGACCTGTTCTGGGGAAGAGTTTATGGACAGGGAGATCTGTACGTAGACGGACCTGTTTCAGGATTAAGCATAACAACGCCTAATATGAAGGCACTTAACGGAAGTACCTTTACCTTTAATTCCAGCTCCACTTCCAATGTGGAAGAATTTAAAATGCTGAGGTTCCTGAAAGAAGGAAAAGACGGGCTGATTACCCTGGAAGAAAAGAAAAAGACAGGAGCCAATATGAACATTGACTTTAATCTGGCTGTAGATAAAGGAACTACTGTAAATGTACTGGTAGGGGATGATGTAGGTAATATTACGGTAAAAGGATCTGCTGATCCGTTGAGATTCCATATGAACAGACAGGGGAATATTGCCATGAGCGGTACCTATAAAGTAGATAACGGAACATTCGTTTCTAAGGCTATTCTTAATAAAACCTTCCAGATTGAAAGAAACAGCAGTATCAGATGGGATGGAGATGCCATGAAGCCTATGCTGGATATTAATGCGAACTACATCAGAATGGTATCCAATGCTGGGGAATACCTTAGTATGGGGAAACTACAGCCTATCAGTATTTTGCTGCAGGCCCATATTACCCAGTCGTTGGTAGACCCGCAGATTGATCTTAATGTGACGGCAATGGATGTATCCAGCCAGGTAAGAGAAACCCTAGCTGCAAAAATGAGCCAGGAAGGAGAGAAAGTGCTCCAGTTCGGATCTGTATTGCTGTTGAGCACCTTCAACGTATCCAATACAGGTGGATTCGATGTAAATGTAGGAAATGTAGCGGAATCATCAGGATATAATATGCTTCTGAAGCAGTTGGGATCTGTTCTTAATACAATGAGTAATGAATTCCAGATTGACCTTAATTATGTGAAAGGAGATCAGAACTCGAATTTTGGAGACAGAGCCAATGCGGGAGTGAGTGTAGCCCTTTCCCCAAGAGTCAATATCAAGACCGGTTTGGGTATTCCGTTATCAAAAACAGATGGTGCACAAAACAATTACCTTTCCACGGAAGGTTCTGTAGAATATGATTTGTCTAAAAAGAATGACGGTTCATTGGTTATACGTGCTTATTCCAAGCCTACAAACATCGGAATGGTGAGTACAAACGGTTCTGCAAATCAAGCCTATGGCGGAGGGGTAGTGTGGAGTAAAAGCTTCAATTCTTTGTTTAAAAAGAAGAAAAAAGACAAAAAAACTTCAGACGCGAAAGGTGAAATAAAAACAGATTCTATAAAATCAAATGGTAAATAATTAGAATATTTTAATGATTTTTATCATCTGTGTTAATTATTGTTAATATTTGATATATATTTTTTAGTTAAATTATTTTTCGTAAATTTGCAAAAAATACATAGATTTTTTAAAGAAATTGTAATTTAACTAATATGAACTATCAACTGGACGAAATAGACAAGAAAATTCTTGATTTCTTAGTAGAAAACACAAGAATGCCTTTTACTGAAATTGCAAAGCAGATGGATGTTTCTGCTGGAACAATTCACGTAAGAGTGAAAAAGATGGAAGATGCAGGTATTATTTTGGGATCATCTCTTAACATCGATTATGGTAAGCTGGATTATCACTTTACAGCTTTCATAGGTATCCTTTTGACAAAATCCAACCGTACTCAGGAAGTATTGAAAGAATTGTCAACAATTCCTAACGTAATCGAGGCTAGCGTTATTTCCGGAAAATATAATATTTTCTGTAAAGTAAGAGCGAAGAATACTGATGATGCTAAAAGAATTATTTACCAGATCGACGACATTCAGGATGTAATGAGAACTGAAAGTATGATCTCTATGGAGGAATTCTTAAGTGACAAAAACAGACTGATCAACGCAATCTCTGTGTAAGTCAAATTTTAAACGAATAATTATAAAAGAACTTATGAAATCTCTCATAAGTTCTTTATTTTTGTAGGTATGGAAGAATACAGCTATTTTGACGAAGACCCAAAGAAAGGATGGGGATTTATACTGGCATTTGCAGCCTTGATGTTGTTTACTGTAATGGGACTTGGTATCGATGTGGATGAATATCTGCAGCATGAATACCTTCAGATTCCAAGGTGGTACTTCTATGTGATTTTTTCTATTGATGTACTGATGATGATAGGGCTGGTGCTGATGTTCTTTTACAGAAAAGCAGGAATTTTTATGTTTCCGGCTTTACTGGTGCTGCATTTCTTTATGCACAATTACTACCTGTCTACATTCTTGTATACAGATGTTACCAATCTTTTCCTGTTTACAGGCTTCGGAATGCTTGCCATTATCCCGAAATGGAAGTTTTTTAAATAAAGCGTAACTAAATACAATAAGATAACAAACCGCTTTTAAATTCAATTTAAAAGCGGTTTTCAATTAAAACAAGAACAATGAAAAAAATTATCTCAGTTCCAGGGAATTAAAAATTTCTTGTTTTAAAGGATTTTTTGACCAGTCTTCCCACACTGCTGTGTATGGATTATAACCACATTTTAGCGGTTTTGATCTATTGATACCTTTTATGTCTTTAAGGGCATTTTCAGTGTATGCCCTGCAGTCTGTGCAGACATAACGGAACTCACAGTCTTTGCAAATTTCAATTTGGTCTTTGGTAAGGTTCCAGTATTTTTTGAAATCAGGTTGATTAACTGCATCTTCAAGACTGTGTTTATGGATGTTTCCAAAGCTTTCACTCATAAGCGGACAGTTTTTGATGTCACCGTTTCTGTCAATGCCTATCTTTTTATACAGGCAGGAGTTGTGGTTAACGGCTTCGATCACCTTAGTAATGTTGGTGTTGAAATACCTCAGTTCCACTTTTCCACACGCCGATATCTTCAGGTCATCTTTTACAAAGTGTAATGAGAATCGATATTCATCTTTAGCTTTGAACGGAGGTTTGGGACTATTATAAAAAATGAGACTGTATATTCTGACCGTATTTTGTTGAAGAGCCTGTATAAAAGAAAGGTTGACTTCCTGATGAAACGGAGAGAAAATTTCTATTCCTGATATCACAGAGGTTTTAAAAATTTCATCAATTTCTATACAATCTTTTAACGGTAAAGGTTTCAAGCTGTATATCACCAAATGCTTAATCCCAAGATTTTCTATTGACGGATATATCTTCTTTATAATCCCGATATCTTCCATTTCGATAAAGAGATTAGTGATAGCACTTGGTTCGTGATATTCATAAGAAAGAGGGGGAAAGTTCCTATCCCAATCACTCTCGGTAATAAAACCATATTCCTTTTCCAACAGAAGATTGATGTAGTTCTGAACAATTTCTTTAGATTCTTCATCATAACTTGTCATCATGGCTTCAATAGAATTGGTTTTCAGTTCTACTATAATCTCGTATAGCTCCAGCGGATACAGTTCCGATACATTTCTCTGTAGATCCGAAATGAGAACTCTGCTGGCTCCTTTGGTGATGAGGATTGCTGAGAATAGATTGAAGTATTTCATAAGCTATGTGAAGTTGGGAAGTGATCAGCATCAATTTTTATTTTTGATTTTTTTGAAGAAATCTTTTGTAATCAACTGTGCGTGATTTAAGCTTGGAAGCCCTATGCTTTTGCGATTACGATTAACGGTAGCAGAATCTTTTATATTTTCATATCCTTGATAAACGCCATAAGTATAAGGTACTTTGTGGTGTAAATTATTTCTATCTACCATAGCAGCGTAGTCCCGTGGGGGACATTCTCCAGATTTTACATACTCTAATAGTTTTATTTTCAAATATTGGTAATGCTCTTCATAGTCAGCCATGTGAAGTAACAGCGGTCCCGAGGGCATAAAAAAATCACCATTCGTTAAACCTATTTTTTGCATGTCAGGAAATCCATAGTTCTCAAACATCCATTTTAAGAGTTCAGCATTCTTCTTGTCATTTTTATTGATATCTGCATAATTTAGATTAATACGGCTATTTTGATCACGTTTAAACGCAACTGTAAAAGAATCTACAAGTTTTTGATTAAGTCCCCTTTCCCATTCCTCAACTTTCAATTCTATTTCCTGCCTGCCAATACCATATTTTTGATAGAGTTGTATGAAGCTGGAGTCTTGCTTTTTATATTCCCAATTAGGTGCAACTAATGGAATAAGCTTGTAAAGACTTTTTTTTCCTCCGAAATTTTTGTGATGTTGATCTGCAAGCTTTATGTAATTTTCATATTCCTCCCTCCGTTCCTGGTTTTTGGGCTTGTATTTTCGAAATAATTTTCGGTACTGCTTTATAGCTTCGTTAGGCTGATGTGTGACACGGTAAATACTGTCAATTTCGTTTACCTTGTTATAGTATAAAATATAATTTCGATTTTTGCAGGCGGATAGAAATAAGCAAAGAATCAAACAATTTATATACGTTAAATGAATGTCTTTATTTTGTGTTTTTATATTAAAATATCTCATAATAATCTTACAAGAGGTTTTGTAGGTTTCATTGTCATCAAATAATCGGTTTGATATTGTATAGTAATAACATAATTAATCTTATGGCTATCTTGAATTTCAGCTGAAGCATCTCTGAAATTTTCTATATACTTTAGAGTTAGAGGTAACTTATTTCGTTCTTTGTATTTCTTTTTCATAAATATTCTGCTATTTCTTTTTCCAGTGTGTAATTACAAATTGCGGATAATCCTAAAAAGTGACCAACCGGGTTGATTTCTAAGAAATAAAAATCATTTTTGGCTTTTATAAAATCGAGTGAACCACAGTTGATATCAAGTTCTTGCATAAGGATATGTATTTTTTCTTCAATCTCTCTTGGAAGATTATATCTAACATTCCGATTCGGAACTTCGTGATTATATTTTCTATGATCAAGTTGAGTCTTCTTATCATTTTGAGAAAAAATAGCAGTAGCCCAGATTTTGCCATGAAGATAAAAGGCCCGCACTTCAAAATCTTTTTCAATCATTTCCTGAAAAAAGGTAATAAAGAAATTTTCCCTTTCCTTTTCTGTAATAAGTGAAGTATACAAAATACCTTCAGAAAAGTCACCTACAGATTTTAGTATTATACTCTCAGCAATAGATTTAGTAATAGTTTTATTCACAATTAGTTGGTCTGTGTTTTCTGCTAAGTAGTATTTCGGGACTTTCAAACCTATGTTTTTGGCCTGTTCAAGTACCAGAAGTTTATTTAAATGGCTGTTGCTTTGTTTATTAATATGTCTTTTTGTTTCAAGCATTTTTATTACATAATCTTCAAGCCAATATTGAGTTTCATTCATGTAAGAATTAATGGAAGGGTTGTCATATTCTTTTCTCATAAATTGTAACCCTACTCTTCGATACCAAACACTGGTAATATCTTCAATGAAAAAACAATTTCTTTGACTTTGTAAAAGGAGTTTGTTTTGATATACTTTTATTTCAAAAATGTCATCTTCATGTACACGAATAAAAGCTTTATCCAATGCTTTGAGCCACTTAATGACTTCATTTGTTGTTGTTTCCTGATTAGCGGAAAGAATAAGAATCATTTTTTCTTAGATTTATCTTTTCTGATTTTAGATGAATGTTTAATACTGGGAAGACCAATGCTTTTACGGTTGTGGTTAATCCGGACAGAATCCAGATTATTGTTCCGTAAGCTGTACCGTACAGCAGTATTTCTATAGTAATCATAGGTATCAGACATTAAGGCATATTCTTGAGGAGAACAATGGCCTGATTTTACATACTCGAATAATTTTTTTCTGAATTCAGGATATTTTTTTGAGGCAATCATATGGCTCAACAACGTAGGCATAGCTATGAAAACGTCATTGTTTCCAAACTTACCTATTTTTTGCCCATCAGGAAACCCATAATGTTCAAATGTCCAGAAAAAAAGATCTGCATTTTTTTCAATATTCTTATTTACAAGGGCTATATTTTCGGGTCTTCCTTCCTGATCACGGATCATTGCAATACTAAAGGAGTCTACGAGTCTTTTATTCAGGTTTTTTTTCCAGTCGGCTACTTTTTGGTTAACTTCCAGGCTGTCTATTCCATATTTCCTGCAGAGCGGATAAAGTTTCTTATAGGCATTACGATAAGGAGCGATCAATGTAATAAGTTTGTATAGACTCTTTTTTCCACCAAAGTTTTTATGGTACTGATCTGCAAGTTTAATGTAGGTTTTGTATTCTTCACTAAGCTCCTGGTTTTTAGGTTCATACTTCTGAAACAATTTTTTGAATTTTTTTATGGCTTTTTCAGGTTTATTAGCCATTCGGTAAATACTGTCAATTTCATTTACTTTGTTGTAATAAGTAATGTAATTCAATTCCCGATTTCTACATGATAAGAAAGAAATTAAAATAAATAACAGGATATAATAAATATATTGTTTCATAATCTTGTAAAGAAGTTATCATTAATAGGAAAAAAGGAGGGCAAGGCCCTCCATAAATTAGTCTGCTGTTAATGTTGGGTTGCATACAGTAATTCTACCTATATATGTACCTCCTGGGCCTGTATAGGTATCATATTCCTCACAGCCTTCTCCAACAGAAATGTTAGATTTAACATTATAGGTGCCTCCTTGAATTGTTTTAAGATTTTTCAGTTTTTTGTTTTCCAAAGAAGAGAAGTCTCTCTTCATTCCATTTAATTTTTTCATGTGTGTAATTTTTAATTGTTTTTATATAAATCATTTGTGTCAAATTAACCCTGACCTGGGTGAATAATTCTACCTATTTATCATGCACTGTACACTTGCATTTTAAATTTGAAGAATATATTTCATCAACGTTGATGGGATAAAACTATAAATATTTAGATCCCTTTGTAGGGATAAAATGTGTAAATGATTTGTATTTTGCTTTGTGTACAAATGCAAATTTTACTCTGAATGGGAGCTGGGCTTTGGTGAAATATCTGGAATACGAAAAAGTATAAATTACATATTAACCAAAAAAAGAAAACCACAGGCTTTAACAGGAGGTTGTACGGTAATATTTTCTATTGTACAATACCAGAAGATAAGTGATTTAAGTCTGGAAATAAGATATTGAATTACTTGTTTTGGATACTATTTGTATGCTTCTTGTGATTTGTTTGTTTTAAAATCCAGTTTTTTAATCCGAAAATGGTGTAAGCATTTTATCAATTTTTGTAGAAAACCTTGGGTTTTTAAAATTTGGAGACGAACAAATGAACCTCCGATAGTAAAAATAAAGCTTTTCAACATGAGGTTAAAAAGCTTTTAATTTGAAATAGAAATAAAATAGGAGTTGTTTACTCAGAAAATACTCCCTGGAAAAAAGATTCTAAGGCGGTATTTTCATCCAGTCCGAATTTCTTTTTCAGGCGGTATTTGGTCATTCTTACACTCTTGGGTTCTACATTGAGGAGATTGGCAATTTGTTTTGTATCCATTCCCAGGTAGATATAAGCGCAGTATTTCAAATCCAGAGGAGTGAGTTTTTGCTGGGCTTTCTCACTGATACTTTTAAAGAAATCAGGATGCAGTTCCTGAATGGTGAATCTGATCTTTTCGAAATCATTATCAACACGGTTTTCTCCCTTTACCACCTGATGGATATTAATATCTGTATCCGAAAGCCGGGTTTGAAGCTGCTGTAGTACTTTATTTTTATGCTGAATATGCAGCTGGCTGGCTAAGACTTCACTTTGGAGTTTTTGCTGCTGAAGGGTAAGAAGTTCCTGCTCTGCCTTTAATCTGGCCTGTTCTTCCTCCTGAAGTTTAATCTGCATTTCTGCTTCATGCTTTTCTGTATCAAGCTTATTTTCTCTTTCTATCGAATACCGCAGCTTAAAATGATAAGAACGGAACATAAAGAATGCTCCAATCAATCCGATAATTCCCAGCCCGATATAAAGGAGTTTTTCTTTTTTTAAACTAGCCGTTTTTTCAGTAAGAGATCTGAGTTCAGATTCTTTTTTTTGAGACTGATACTGAGCTTCCAGTCTTTTGGAGGCTTCAGCCTGGCTTTCATCAAAGAGAAGATTGCTGTATTCTGTTACTTTTGTCTCGTACTCATAAGCTTTCTGGTAGTTTTTCTGTTTTGCATACAGCTCTGCAAGATTTTTTACCACATTGATCATCACACGGTAATAAACAGGCTGCTGGGTAAGAAGAATCTGTTCTGCTTTTAAAAGATACTGCTCTGATAAAGCATCATTTCTGTCCCGTGAAGCCAGACTGCTCAAAACACCAAGCGCACCTGCCTGCATACTCTGATTAAGAGTTGTGTGCTGGGTAAGGTTCAGGATTTCGTGTGCGTTATTCTGAATTTCCTCACGAATTTCCGGAGTCATAACCGGATAGCCCAGATAATAGTTTATAAGATTCAGCAATGCCATTGCATGTACATGGGCTGAGACATGACCAGGAAATTGATAATACAGGCCAACAGCTTTCTTGCACATCTCTATGACGGGTTTCAGATCTTGTAAGTTTCCACTTTTCTCATATTGAAAGGAGTAGCAGACAGCCAGTGCCGAATAGGTAGAACTGAGTAAATTTTTGTTTCCCGCTTTTTCAGCAAGTTCTATGGATTTTTTGGCATATTTGGTGGCATTCTCAGCATCGTTCCACTCCGTATAAATTCCATAAAGAAGATAATTGAGCTTTGCGTTTAATAAGATTTCAGAAGGTTGTTTTTCAACGATCGGAAGAATTTTCTGAGTAAGCTTGATTGTATTTTCCAGTTCACCAAGAGCATTCCGGTAGGAGATATTCAGATAACTGGCATATAATTCGGCTGTTTTATTATTACTTTTCTGAACAATTTCATTGGCAAGATCGATGATAGGGGGAATTTTATTATAGTCAGACTGGTTAAGCTTAATAATTCCTTTTTGGGTAAGGGCTTTTACCTCTTCTGCATAATTTTGTTCCTTTTTAGCCAGTTCCAGTTGTTGCTGTACATATTTTTCGGCTGTAGCATATTGATCACTTACTCTGTAATATTCAGTAAGCTCATTGTAAATCCTGAACTTTTCTGCCGTTGAAATATGATCTTTGTTCAACTGGCTTTTAAGGCCATTAACAAGTGTATTCTGTGCGGGGTATAAGGTGCAGATAAAAAGTATACAATATAAAAGTGAGTACTTTAGTTTCATAGGGTGAAAGTACAAAAATTGTAGACACCTGTCAATTCCCTACATAAAAAGAAAAAATGGTGTCTGATTTTATTGTATTGAAAATCAGTGTTTTATTTGTTTTTGTAGACGTTTTGTAGTCATGTGTGATCTGGGTTGAAGATATTTTGTAGTTGCAAAAAATAAGGCCGTGATGTTTTTCTGTTGCAATTTTGGATCAGAGAAAATCAAAGAATATTAATTTAAAATTTTACAGTTATGGACAACAAAACATTATCAATTCTTTCTTACATCACTCTTATTGGATGGTTAATTTCCTTTGTTATGGGAAAAGAAAAGTCAAACGGCCTTTTAAAATACCATCTGAAACAATCATTAGGATTAATCCTTTTCTCTATTGTATTATCTATCATTCTTAATGTTCTGTTATTGATGACGAAAATTGGAATTCTGGGGATATTCGGTTTCATTCCTCTGATACTGATGATTACCGGAATTATTAATGCCGCCAATGATGTTGAAAAACCTTTACCATTGATCGGAAAAATGTTTGAAGATAAATTTTCTTTCATTGGATAGTGTCTGATGAGGAACCGATACAAAAGATCATTTTTGAAGATAATTAAATGAAGCCGATGTAAAATTCTTAAGATAAGATAGCTATAATCATGAAACTGGCTGGTCTTATGAAGAATACAATGTGCTGATTTGACAGGATAAAGGTAATTTTACCGCCCATTTTAAAAAAGGAAAGAAGTATGGATTTTGAAATTTTGAAACAACAGATCGAAGACGCGGCCAGGAAAGCTTTTTTAGAAGTATATGAAAAGCATGGAGCAGAAGGAGTATACGGTTTTGCTCTGTACAGCGATGAGGGAGCCATGACGGTTTGCCCTGCTGCCAATACATTGAAAGTAATAGAGAATGCAGATGAAGATGATGCTCTTTATTATAAATATGAACCGGCAGAATGGACCTACGAAATGGAAGGAGCCGATAAAGAATTTGATCTCATCTGTACTCAATTGAGAGCAGAACTTAATAAACACGATGACGATGATCAATGGTTTGAGGGTTTTCAGACTAAGTTATATTCTACCTGTATTGAAGTGCTGGAGAAACTTAAAAATGAGAACTTCTTCACGAAGATCACAGGCGAAGATATTTTCCTGATTTTCACGGTTTCAGATGATGAGTTTGAACCCAGTGACCTGAAAGATCTTATCGTCAGACTGAATGATAATGAATACAAAAGTGAATATCTGAATTGGATGGCTACTTGGGGCAATTAAAAATATGAAGAATTAAAAAAACACTTTAAATATATACATATGAAGCCCGATAAAATAATTGTCTCAGAAGCCTCTTATACACTACAATCTCTATAGATATTTTTATAGCAACACAATCTCAAACAAAATATAAAGAACAATTACATTAATTATGAACAACTATCAATTTTATAAACAGGAAGGAAACCAATATATTTTTAAAAATCAGCCGGTATTTGTATCCGTGCTGTGTATTATATTCCTGATCGTAGCAGCATTGCTCTTTAATAGCGTAAGAACTTTCAGTTATGTTATTATCGCTGTAGTAGTACTTATTATGATCAATTTTTTTACCAAGAAATTTATTATTGATATGGACCGGAAAACAATTACGGGAAAACATACCATTTTTGTTCCGGCAAGAACCTATCCCTTGGAGAACTTCAGAAATTTCCATGTGCTGGCAACAAAATATATGGGATTTATTACTACCAATGTAGTGTTGTCTATGTATTTTGAAGTTGATGGCAAAGAAAAGCAGCTTACGATAGGTCAGGCGCTTACTCAGAAAGGAATTCAGAAAATGGTCAACGAGACAGAAGATATTATGAACCTTAATAATCCTGAGAATGGATATCAGAGACCGCTATAAGTTTGAAGAAAACGGAAGCGAAATAAGCTTTATGCCCAATTACAGTTTCCTGCGCACTCTGGTATGGTGGCTGGGATTGGGAATCCTTGCACTTCCTGTTATTTTATATTATTTTAAAGGGAAGGTGTCTGGCGACCAGTTTAAAATCGCCATAGGATTATGGGCTATTTACATGATTTATTTCCTGTTTGACCTCCTTTTCAGAATTCCGGTAAAATATATTTTTGATAAATCGGAAAAATGTATTTACAGAAAACTATTGCTTTCCAAAAGACTTATGAACTTTGATGAAATGACCTATTTTGTGAATGATGAAAGAGGTGGATATTATTATTCCATAGGGAAAAAGAGAAATCAGTTCGTAAAAAACTACAGAATCAGCAATTACTTTTCCGGATCTAAAGCTTTCGACAGAAGGGAAGATGAGTACATCAAAGAAATTTTGTGCCCTGTTCTCATCGCTGTTGGGATACCTTTGAATCAACCGGAACAATAATAATCAGGGTAAAAACTAATACAATGAAAAATGGTGTATAACTATTCCCCTCCGGAGGGGCGGCAAAAATTCTTTGAATTTTTGCCGGGGTGGTTCTATACATAACAAAAAACGCGGCGGTTTCGAAGAAACCGCCGCGTTTTGTATCTATAAAATAGCTTATATTAAGCTAAAATTCTCTTTACAGCTTCTTTTACTGCAGCCGCATCAATTTTATACTTTTTCATCAATTCTGCCGGTGTTGCAGATTCTCCGAAAGTATCATTTACCGCTACAAATTCCTGTTTTGTAGGTCTTCTTCTTGCAAGCATACCTGCAACAGATTCTCCTAAACCACCAAGATAGTTGTGCTCTTCAGCTGTTACAATTTTACATGTTTTTTCTACAGATTTTAAAATGATCTCTTCATCAAGAGGTTTGATCGTGTGAATGTTGATAACCTCACAAGAAATACCTTCTTTCTCAAGCTCATCAGCCGCTACAAGAGATTCCCATACAAGGTGGCCTGTTGCAACAATCGTTACATCAGTACCTTCCTGAAGCATAATTCCTTTTCCAATTTCGAAAGGCATGTCTTCCGGAATGAATACAGGAACTACCGGTCTTCCGAATCTTAAATATACAGGTCCTTCAAACTCAGCAATCGCCAGCGTAGCAGCTTTTGTCTGGTTGTAGTCACATGTGTTGATCACTGTCATTCCAGGAAGCATTTTCATCATACCAATGTCTTCAAGAACCTGGTGAGTAGCTCCATCTTCTCCTAAAGTAAGACCTGCGTGAGATGCACATATTTTTACATTTTTGTCAGAATAAGCGATAGACTGACGGATCTGGTCATATACTCTTGAAGTAGAGAAGTTAGCGAAAGTTCCTGTAAAAGGAATTTTTCCTGTAATGCTAAGACCAGCTGCAATTCCCATCATGTTGGCTTCTGCAATACCGATCTGAAAGAATCTTTCAGGAGCCTTCTCAATGAATTTCTCCATCTTCAAAGAACCGATAAGGTCTGCGCAAAGTGCTACTACATTAGGATTTTTGTCCGCTAATTCTGCTAATCCTGCTCCGAATCCTGAACGAGTGTCCTTTTTTTCTGTATATGTATATTTCATTTTTTATTAAAGTTTTTGATCATTGATAAATGATGAGAGATTGATCATTATAAAATCATTTACCAATAATAATTTATCATTTATAATTAATAATCAGCCGGAGCTTCCAGGTACAATTGCTTGAATGCTGTGTCTAGCTGCTCATCATTAGGAGCTTTGCCATGCCATGCATGAGATCCCATCATATAATCAACTCCGTATCCCATTTCTGTATGAAGAAGGATGGCAACAGGTTTTCCTTTTCCGGTTTCTGTTTTTGCTTTCTCAAGAATTGCAATCACCGCTTCAAGATCATTACCGTTCTTTTCTTCCAAAACAATCCATCCGAATGCTTCAAGTTTAGCATGAAGATCTCCCAGGCTTAATACATCATCCGTATCACCATCAATCTGGCGACCGTTGTAGTCAATAGTAGAAATGATATTATCCACTTTTTTGGCAGCTGCATACATCAATGCTTCCCAGATCTGACCTTCCTGAAGCTCACCATCTCCGTGAAGAGAGTAAACAAGAGACTGATCACCATCCAATTTTTTACCCTGAGCCACTCCAAGTGCTACAGAAAGTCCTTGTCCAAGAGAACCTGAAGCGATTCTGATTCCCGGAAGTCCTTCATGTGTAGTGGGGTGTCCCTGTAATCTCGAATCCAATTTTCTGAAAGTGCTCAGTTCTTCAACAGGAAAGAAACCAAATCTTGCTAAAGTAGAATAGAATACCGGAGAAATGTGTCCGTTTGATAGATAAAAATGATCTTCATTTTTGCCTTCCATTGTGAAAGGAAGTTTATAGTTCATCACTTTACCATAAAGGGCTGTGAAGAATTCTGTACAACCTAAGCTTCCACCAGGGTGTCCTGAATTTACAGCGTGAACCATTCTTAAAATGTCTCTTCTGATCTGCGTAGTAAGAGCCTTTAACTCTTCAATACTTTTACTCATTATATCTGATTTATTTGTATGCGAATTTACAATTTTTTACCGGCTTACGGAAATGCAAAGTCTGGTGATAACCCCCGGATTTTTATATGATTTGAATATTTTTCCGCTTTTAACAGCCTTCGTTAAGATAAACGGAGATCTCAGTCACTATATTGTTAACAAATTTAAAACTTAACAGCGTTCCTGCCTGGCTGTCTTCAATGTTAAAATAACCGGAATCTTTGATAGGTTTGCCATTGCTATCCCAATCCGGACGTACACTGAAGTTGGGGTAATTTCGGTAGGTATTGATCAGGTCATCGCGGCTGCTTCCAACTCCGATTCCGCTTTTGGTCTTAAATTTTTTACTTGTAGTCGTCATATAAGTAATGGAAGAAACACTAGGATTGGCTTCATTAATATAATTGTCAAAAAGATCAATTTGAATGATCTCTCCATTATACTTTACGCTATTTTTTTTCTCTCCATCAGAGTTTGTAAGTTTTGTTCCTGCAATTTTTTCAGCATCAACCTTGGGCATAAAGACTTTAAACGGTCCGATTCTTAATGTTGAGACTTCAAAATTTTCCTGAGCACTCGTGAGTGTAAATGTTAATGAAAAAATGAAGATTGAGATAATTTTTTTCATGGTTTTTTGATTTTTATTCCTTTTTATTTTGTTTAATTTTTGAATAGATTTATATCATTCGGATCAAAGATAATTAAAATACAAAAGTCTATAAAATTAGTTATTTTAATAAAGAAAATTCACGTATTGAGCTGAATGCTTTGTGGTAGGTTGATTGTTGATTTTTTACTATCAAATATCAATTTTTTTTGAATTTTAATATGTAATTTTGATAAATTTAACTAATTTTATAATTCAAATAATATTGAATTATAAACCTTTAACTAGTTATTTTTATTTTTTGGTTTAATGATTTAGATGAATAAAAATTACATACCATTATATATGAAAATTAAACAATTATTTTATTTGGGGATATTTATTATATCCGTTTCCTCTGGAAAAGCACAGGATTTTTTTACAGTAATTAATGAAAGATCCATTAAAGCTGAACCTAAAAACAGAACCGTACAACCGGAGAAGTCACTAACCTATACATTGGATGTGGCTGGAATGAAAAGTTATTTTAATTCAGTTCCGGAACTGAAAGACAGTGATCGTAAAGATAATGCCCCGATTATTGTTTTACCAATGCCTGACGGTACAAAAGCTAAATTCAGAATCTGGAAATCTTCCGTGATGGCTCCGGGATTAGCCAGCCAGTTTCCTCAGATTGTCACTTTTACAGGACAGGGAATTGATGACAAATATGCTACGATAAAACTAGATTTTACAGAATTGGGTTTCCATGCGCAGATAAAATCTATAGTGGCTGGTGATTCTTATATAGATCCTTATGCAAAACAGGATATCAACAATTACATCATTTACAAAAAAAGTGATTTGATTGATAAAAATCCAAGAACTTGCGGACTGAAAGATGATCAGGATTATTCACTTGAAAAAAAAAGCGAACAAAAAACCGTAGCTCCAAGCGTAGGAACTCAAATTAGAGTTTTCAGGTTTGCCGTGGCCTGTACCCACCAGTATGCGATTGCTGCAACGGGTTCAGCAACACCTACGGTTGCGCAAACGCTTTCTGCAATTGTAACTTCTGTAAACAGAGTAAATGGAGTATACGAACAGGAAGTAGCATCAAGATTGGTATTAGTAGGTACTGAAACCAATGTTATCTTTACCAGTGCTGCTACAGATCCTTTTACAGGAAATGATAGTGCCGGAACATTAATTAACGAAAGCCAGACTCAGATTGACCTGCTGATAGGAAATGCCAATTATGATATTGGACATACCTTCAGTACCGGAGGTGGTGGATTGGCCGGATTAGGAGTAATCTGTAACAACTCTAATAAAGGAAGAGGAATCACCGGCTCACCGAATCCTGTTGGTGATCCTTACGATATTGATTATGTTGCCCATGAAGTAGGACATCAGTTTGGAGGTCCTCATACTTTTAATGCAACAACAGGAAGCTGTGGAGGAGGAAACCGAAGTGCAAACAACGCTGTAGAACCAGGCAGTGGAATTACGATTATGGCTTACGCAGGAATTTGTGGAAGTGTAAATAATTTAGCCCCTAACAGTATTCCTACTTTCCATACCAAATCATACCAATCGATTACGACAAAAGTTCAGTCAACAACATGTCAGGTCACACTTTCCAGTAACAATTTCGCTCCTACAGTAAACGCAGGAGGAGATTATACCATTCCGAAAAGTACACCATTCAGATTGGAAGGTTCTGCTACAGATTTAGATAATAATCCACTTACTTACAGCTGGGAGCAAAATGATGTAGGGCCGGCTGGCGACTGGAATGCACCAACATTAAATGCACCTCTGTTCAGGTCATACGTACCGGTAACCGTTCCTTACAGATATTTTCCAAAACTTACAGATGTAATCAATGGTACAGTTTCCAAAGGAGAGGTTAGACCATCTTATGCAAGAACGATGGAATTCAGACTGACGGTAAGAGATAATAACGCAGGTTGTGCAGGAGTAGCTAATGATGATGCTATTATTACCGTTGATGGAAATTCCGGACCTTTTAATGTAACTGCACCTGCTACGGCAGTAAACTGGGCGGGTAATTCTACTCAGACAGTAACATGGGATGTCGCCAATACAACTGCATTTCCTGTGAATGCAGCTACTGTCAATATTTATCTGTCAACAGATGGCGGGCTTACTTATCCTACGCTGATCCTGGCTTCCACTCCGAATGATGGTTCTGAAGCTGTTACTATTCCTAACGTAAATACCACCCAGGCAAGAATTATGGTAGCTGCAGAAACAAATGTTTTCTACAACATTAATCCAATCAACTTTACGATTACCCAGACATTGGGAGTAAATGAGATTGCGGCCAATAAAGATGTGTTTGTAGTGTATCCTAATCCAAGCAAAGGACTTCTGAATGTGAAATTTACCAATTCAAATGAAGTATATGATATTACGGTATACGATGTAAGCGGCAAATTAGTATTCACTCAGGCCAATAACAAATTGAATCATGATAAGACAGGAACTTTTGACTTGTCACACCTTGTCCAGGGAGATTATCTGATTAAAGTTAAATCTAAAAACATAGAAAAAACAATCAAATGGATTAAAGAATAATCTGATTCATTGATTCCAAAAAAAGGGCTGCCTTCCAATCGAAGGCAGCCCTTTTATGTTTTATAAGCGCTAAACGACCCTTAAATGTTGTTTATTTTTTACTAACCACAGACCGATGAAAGTCAGCAATCCGTTAAGAACAATGAGTTCTACTCCGATTTTATAATCTGTATAAGTGGTAACAGCCAGGTTGATTAAATAAGTTAATACAGGAGCTAAAATAGTCACCGCAAGAATAGAGTATTTTCTGGAAATCTGAAACTTGGTAAAAATTCCGAAAGCAAAAAGTCCCAAAAGCGGTCCATAAGTATATCCTGCAATTTCCATGATCAGATAAACGATAGATTTATCATTTAATGCTTTGAAAACCATAATCAGAATAAAGAAAACTACAGTGAAAATCAAGTGTACTTTCATACGAAGGCGTTTCTTCTCTTTTTCAGTTCTGGTTTTATCCTCATTAAGGTTTAGTAAGTCTACACAATATGAACTGGTTACAGCAGTTAGAGCTCCATCTGCCGAAGGAAATAAAGCAGAAATCAATCCAATAATAAAAATAACAGAAATAGCCATAGGGAAGTATCCTTGAAGCGATAAAGCCGGGAAAAGATCATCACCCATTATGTTTTTAATATTTCCGGAAGCATCTTTAAATCCGAAAATATTCGTGACTGTTTCACCATTTATAGTTCCATATTCTGCACCATGTTGCAAAGCAAAAAGGTATAACAATCCTCCCAGGAATAAGAAGGCAAGATTTACGATAAGGAGGGTTCCTGCAAAGGTCAGCATGTTTTTCTTCGAATTCTTAAGATTATCTACAGAGATATTTTTCTGCATCATTTCCTGATCCAGCCCTGTCATAGCAATGGTAATAAAAATTCCGCCCAGAATGGTTTTCAGGAAAAAGGTTTTGGAATTAGGATCAAAATTGATGAAATGGGTGTAGTTTTTCTGTTCCAGAATAGTATATGCTTCTCCAAATGATAAATTAAGATTTGACAAAATATAAACGATACATGCTACAAGACTGATAATCATAAAAGAAGTCTGCAGGGTATCTGTAATAACAATGGTCTTAACACCTCCTTCAAAAGTGTACAGAAGTACCATTAATAACAGCACAAGAGAGGTTACCCAAAACGGAACCCCCAACCCTTGAAGTAAAAATATCTGCAAAACATTTACTACCAGATATAATCTTGCGGTAGCTCCAATGGCTCTTGAAATTATAAAAAAGATCGAACCGATTTTATGCGCCTCCACATTGAATCTTTTCCCCAGATATGTATAAATAGAGGTAAGATTCATCTTATAATAAAGCGGTAGAAGTATCGCTGCTACAATAAAATATCCGATGAAGAACCCGATTACCATCATATAGTACTCAAAACCACCGTAAATATATTCGGAACCGGTCATTTTCCCAACAGTTCCCGGAACGGAAATAAAAGTAACCCCGCTTAAGCTGGTTCCTATCATCCCGAATGCAACGAGCCACCATTTACTCTTCTTGTTACCGATAAAAAAAGACTGGTTATCGGAGTTCCGGCTGGTGAAATAAGAAATCACCAAAAGGCCGATAAAATAAACGAAAACAAATAGCAAAAGGATAGTTCCTGGATTCATGCTTGATTTTTAAATTTTAGCAAATATATAAAAAAGATCAGTCGTGAATCATGAATTTAAATTCCTGTTGGTTTCAAAACAAATTGTGAAGGATAATTTACTTTTAAGCGATGGTTTCAATTAAAAAAGAAAACCTTCCAGAGGTTGCTCTGAAAGGTTTGTATAGTAAGGGTGTTATACTGTGATTAATTCACTAAAACATCCTGCAGTTCCTCACTTTTTTGGAAACTTGCTTTAGCGAAAGGACAGAGGGGAATAATCTTCTTATCATTTTTTCTGGCAAAATCTACTGCTGCCAGAAGCATTTCCTTGCCTACACCTTTTCCGTTGTAAGCTTCTTCCACCTCGGTGTGGTCTATAATAAATCTTTCTTCTCCGGCCCAGGTATATGTCATCATTCCTGCGCGTCTTCCATCTATGAAAGCTTCAAAACTTCCGTGTTTTTCGTCGTTGTTTTGTTTTACTTCGATCATGTTATGAGAATTTAGTTAATATTTCTATGTCGTTGGTTAATATTTTATGAACAGGGCATGCATCCGCAATGGTGTGCAGTCTTTTCAGCTGCTCATCATCCAGAATCCCTTCAAAACTGATATCTCTTTTGAAGACTGCTCTTTTTGTTAATGGAAAGTTTTCAAGCTCTACTTCTACATTAATGTTTTCCACATCCCATTCTTTTCTTTCAATATACATTCTCAATGTAGCTGCCGTACAGCTTGCCAGTGATGTAGCCAGAATTTCCAGAGGATTAAACCCTTTGTTCTGTCCGCCTTTATCAATCGGTTCATCCGTAATGATTGTGTTTTCGCCGGCTGTTACTTCTGTATAATATTTTGTTTTTCCTAAACTTGCTTTTACTGTTACCGCCATTATTTTTCTGTATTGAATTTATAACTTAATGCACCTGAAGGGCATAAGTCTATCTGATTTTTTAGTTCTTCGGGACTTGCATTTTCTGCTTTTATCCAGGGTCTTTCTTTAGGATTGTAGACATTTGGAAGTGTTTTTACACATATGGCAGAGTGGATACATTTTTTAGGCTGCCAGATGACAGTAATGTTTCCGTTGGGATATTCGTGTGTTTCCATATCAATTTTCTTTTAATGTTTTTTCGATTCTTCTGTCCGGAATCAGCCATATAAGAGCCACGATATAATAAAAACCTATGGCAATATAAGGATAAAAAAATGAAGTAGCGATTCCCAGGACATAAAATACAATAGAGATATATTCTTTATATTTCGAATGAATAGCTTCTTTCAGCTTTGAATTTTCTCCTTCACAACGAATAATCACATGCTCCAGAATGGTGTAAGCAATGGCCGACATAATGAGGCCGATGCCATAAACTGCAACGGGATTTTTAGCGAAATTCGTAGTCCCGATCCATTCTGTTGCAACAGGCATCAGAGAAAGCCAGAACAGAAGGTGAAGATTGGCCCAGAGAATAGTTCCGTTTACTTTCTTTACCGTCTGGAACAAATGATGATGATTGTTCCAATAGATTCCCACATAAATAAAACTGAAAATATAGGCCAGAAACTTAGGAAGAAGAGGTTTGACACTGGTCCAGCTATTTCCCTCAGGTACTTTCAGTTCAAGTACCATAATGGTAATAATAATAGCAAGTACACCATCACTGAATGCCTCCAGTCTCCCTTTATTCATTTACTTTACCTGGTTTTTAAAGTTTTGTATCTTACTTTTCAGATCATTCAGCATATCCGGATTGATGACTCCGCTTTCCATATCAAAATTTTCATAGAATTTTGGCAATGAAAAAGTTTCCTTGATATCTGCTGCAAACTGTGGAAAAAATGTTTTTGCCGTATTCATCACATTTCCGCCGCCGTAACCTCCGGGAGAGGTGCTCATCAGAAGCATGGGTTTATTCTGAAATACTTTTACATTAATCCTTGAGGACCAGTCGAAGACATTTTTAAAAGCTGAGCTGTAAGAACGGTTGTGTTCTGCAAGAGAGCAAATAATCACATCACATTCTTCAATAGCTTTTAAAAACTGATGGGCTTCATCCGGAAATCCTTTCTTTTCAAGATCTACTGAGAATACCGGCATAGTGAAATCGTTGAGGTCAATCAGATTGATTTCCTCATCCTGAAAATCTTTCAGGACAAATTTTACCAGTTCCCTGTTGATAGAAGTGGAAGACGTACTTCCCGCAAATGCTAATATTTTCATGGTTGATAAAGCTGGGCTGAAATTATTTTCTGTTTAAAATAGCTTTAGGTAGCGGAACATATTCGTTTTCATCGCCCGGAACCAAAGGAAATGCTTCGTGATTCTGATCATTCCAGTTTACCTTTGCCTGTTCGATTAATTCCTTGTCAGAGTTAACAAAATTCCAGAATATAAAACGCTCTTCATCGAATGGCTCACCACCAAAAAGATAAACCGTTCCGTTTTCGCTCATTTCAAATTCGCAAAGCTTGGTATCTTTAGCGATCATCAGCTGTTTTGAACCATAAGAATTTCCATCGGTAGTTACTGTTCCATCCAGAACATACATGGCAGCTTCTCCGTAAAGGTCTTTTCCGATACTTATTTTCTTTGCTTCTTTTGTTTTGATTTCAATGAAAAATAATTTGCTGTGTACCGGAACTGCAGACGTTCTTCCAAATGCTTCTCCTGCAATTAATTTATACTGGATACCATCTTCTTCCCAAACCGGAATTTCATCTGCTTCAATATGATGAAAAGTAGGTTCAGACTGTTCAAGATGCTTAGGAAGACCTACCCAGATCTGAAATCCGTGAAGTCTTTTATCACTGTGTCTTAAATATTCAGGGGTTCTTTCTGAATGTACCACTCCTTTTCCGGCAGTCATCCAGTTAACAGCACCTGGTTTTATTTCGATAGCGCTTCCGATACTGTCTCTATGAAAGATAGAGCCTTCCAGCAGATAAGTTAATGTAGATAAGCCGATATGCGGATGTGGCGGAACATCAAGATTCTGATAATCTTTCAATTCTGAAGGTCCCATGTGGTCAATAAAAACGAAAGGTCCAACGGCTCTTTTTTCACGGAAAGGAAGAAGTCTTCCTACCAGGAAATTTCCGATATCTGCTGCTTTTTCTTCAATAATAAGTCCAATATTTGACATGATAATGTGATACTTTTTAAAATGTTATTTAAATAAATTGATGATTGCTGATAGAAATTTAAAGTTTATCATAGCCTTCAAATCTCTCATCCACGATACGTTTCCATTCAGGATGCTTCCTGATAAAAGCGAAAACATAAGGACAGAATGGAAGAAGCTTTTTCCCGCTTTCTTCAATATAATTTAATGTTTTCTCTACTACCGCAGCTGCTGCACCTGTTCCGGCCAGTTCCGGTTCTGTTTCAGTGTGTATTAAAGAAATCTGATGCATGGTTTCGCGGTAATCAATAAATGCAAAATGTCCGTTGAATTCTATTTCAAATCTTTTTTCGGCTTTTACAAGAGGTATATTTTCAAATTCTGGTTTCATAATATTTGTACTAAAAGTGTCACGTTTCCTATAAAGGAGGAAATTGTGTAAAGACAGTTAAACCTTATAGGTTCTAAAACCTATAAGGTTTGCCATTATATAAAGTTAATAAAAAAAGGAATAATCAAAGATTAAGATAAATTTAAATCTTTAATCTTCCAGGTATCCGAATTTTCCGGTATTAAAATCCTCAAAAGCCTGCATGATTTCTTCTCTGGAATTCATCACAAAAGGTCCATGAGGGTAAATAGGTTCGTTGATAGGCTCGCCGCTGATGATTAAAACCACAGCATCTTCTTTGGCTTCGATAGTAAACGTTTCACCTTCATTTTTAAATAATGCAAAATGATCGGGTTTAACTGTTTCTTCTTCATTAATGATAATGCTTCCTTCAATTACCAGAGCTGCAGTATTGAAATGGGCAGGGAAATTAAACTCAGCCTTTCCTCCTGCTTTCAGTTTGGCATTCATCATATGAACGGGAGTGAAAGTACTCGCAGGTCCTTTATGGCCGTCATATTCTCCGGCAATTACTTCTATGTAGCCATTTTCACCCAGATCAACTTTTTCCATTGCAGCGTTGTCAATAGCCTGATATTTTGGGCAGCTCATTTTATCTTTTGCCGGAAGATTCACCCAAAGCTGAACCATCTGAAAAATTCCTCCTTCTTTTGCCCACTCCGTTTCATGGTATTCTTTATGGAGAACTCCTTTGGCGGCAGTCATCCATTGAACATCACCTTCTCCGATAACACCGCCGCCGCCAGCGCTGTCATGGTGTTCTACTTTTCCGCTATACGCTATCGTTACCGTTTCAAAGCCTCTGTGCGGATGTACTCCTACACCTCTTGGTCTGTCTGAACCATTGAAATGAAATTTTGAATTGTAATCCAGCATAATAAACGGGTCCATTCTTTTCATATCCAATCCAGGTACTCCCGGAATGAAATTGTGAACCCTGAATCCATCGCCTACAAAGTGTGCAGGTCTTGGAGATACTACGATTTCTATTTTTTTAGTTGCCATCACATTGTTGATTATGTAAACAAAATTACCATACTTATCTGCGAAAAGCATTGATCTGTGTTAAGTTCGTAGCAAGGGCAGAATACAGAAAATGCAAATTGGCAGAACTGTTTATTGATCTGCCTTATGTTTCGTTATTTTACGACTTTACTTCTGATTATTCCTCCTTAGACTGCATGTTTTTCCCATCCGAAATATGGAGCCTTCTGAACACCAATCCGGATAAAATTGTTAATATTCCTACTGTGAGAAAGGTTAACCGGAATGCGTTGTGAATTTCGCCATTAATCAGATCTGTATTTTCAAACAGCTTTAAAACAATCAGTCCGAAGGCAATTCCGAAACCGATTGCTAATTGCTGGTTAACGGAGATTAATGAGTTTCCGCTGCTGGTCTGGAAATTTCGGAGGTCGGCAATGGAAATAGTGTTCATGGAAGTGAACTGTATTGAGTTGAAAAAGCCCAGTATCGCAATAATGGGAACAAACCAATATAAAGAAGTGTGGATATCAGGAATGGCAAGCAGACAGATCAGCGTACCGATAATGAAGGTATTCACCATTAAGGTCTGACGATAGCCATATTTATCTAAAATTTTTATTACAGAGGATTTTCCAAATATTGCTGTTAAAGCCATGGGCGCAATGATCCAGCCCGAAGTTACCGCAGACTGTTTATAGGCAATCTGAATCATCAATGGAAGTAACAACGGAACGGAACTGATCCCTAATCTGGTGGCCAGGTTTCCTACAATACCCACACGGAAAGTTCGTACCTGAAACAGATTTAATGGGAAAATAGGATTTCCTCCTCTTTTTGCATGTTTATAATAATAGTACAGAAACAGGAATCCCATGATAAATACCAATAAGACAGGGGTAATATTCTGAATGTCTCCGAAAAGTTCCAGTGAAACAGAAAGCAGGAGAGAAGCTGCTGCAAAAATCAGGAAACCTTTCAAATCAAAATCAACATCATCGGATTTGTAATTGGGCATGAATTTTAACCCCAAAACAATTCCCAGCACCCCAATCGGAATATTGATGAGGAATATCCAGTGCCACGAAAGGTAATCTACCATATACCCTCCAACTAATGGTCCCAATACAGGGCCAATGAGAGCTGGAATAATGGCAAAGTTCATGGCTTTGAGCAGTTCGTTTTTGTCAAATGTTTTGATCAATGCCAGTTTTCCGACAGGAGTCATCAGGCTTCCTCCAACTCCCTGAACTACCCTTGAAATAACAAGATGGGTAAGGTTTTGGGACAAAGAACAAAACAGCGAACCCAGACTGAATAATACCAGAGAAAATATAAATATTTTTTTTGTCCCAAACCGGTCTGCAAGAAATCCACTCGCTGGCATAAAAACAGCAAGGGTTAGAACATAACTGATAATAGCATTTTGCATATTGAGTGGAGACTCATTCAGATCTTTTGCAATAGCGGGTAAAGAAGTATTCAGGATTGTGGAATCCAGCATTTGCATGAAAATAGCAGTAGCCAGAATTAAGGGGAGTATTTTTTTTACGGATGTCTGTTGTGTATTTGCTTCTGTCATTTTGTACCGGCTGGGTTATAAAAAATCCCAGACTTATTTGATTTGAAGAACGGCTTACTCTAAGCGCTTTGATTCTTAGATAAAGAAATCCATATAAAATTAAAAAAGTCCTGTGAAATTTCACAGGACTTTTTGATTTATTTTCTAGGTTTTTCTACTCCTTTCCATTCATCACCGGCTTTTCTATACTGGCTTAAGGTAAAAGTTTTGAAATCCTTTGTTTTATATTCGATGTTATCGGTATTCTGTTCAAAAGGCATGATATAATAATATTCGATATCTGTTTTATCAGACTTGTTTCCCTTTTTTACAGAAGGAACGTATTTTGAAAATTTATAGCTTGGAAGATATTGTTTCAATCTTGCGTAGAAAGCTTTGTCTTCTTTTTCGCTAGGGATGATATCTACAATATTCAGATCATCTTTTTTCTTGTCAATCCAAAGATAGTAGGTTTTTTCTTCTCCTATATTTCTGTTGAATGAGTTGAAAGCAAATAATTCCTTCGGAACAAGTTCCTTGATTTTTTCCGGATCAACCTTAGTATAATACTGTCCTTTTGAAGGATCTACATATGTTTCAAGGTTGTACATTAAAACAGAATTATTTTCAAATTTTTTATTTTTAAAATATTGATTTAATGATAATTCTGCAGTCGCTCTAAGTTCTTTTCCTCTGGCATCCAGTTTTTTGGTCGGATTCTGAGGGTTTACATATTTTACAAATTCATATAAAACGACAGGTTTTATATCTTTAAGGTGAGGATAAGTTTTCAGTTGCTCTGCTTTAACCAGCCAGTAGAATTGTTGGTAGTAGTCATCCTTATCTTGGTCTTTCACACTCTTATAAGCCAAAGCAAGCTTCTTTGAATTCAGATATTTGCCGTATTTTCCCTGTCCAAAAGCAAAACTTATGGTCAATAAAGCAAATAAAACAGTAAGGTTTCTTCTCATTTTTTTATAATTGATATTTTCGTTTTCCAAATATAATTATTTATTAGATATTATTTTGGATTGTGAGTTAAATTATGCCATATTGTTATTGTTAATTCAAGAAAAAATCCTGTATTGCTACAGGATTGATAAATTATAACTGAGGGAGTTATATGTTTGAATGAAAAAAATATACATTTTAATAATCAACTAATACTATTGAATAGTTGAAATAAACGCTATGGTTGCAATGTTTATATTTGATCTTATCTATTTCGTTCGCAAAGGCCCTTCGTTCAGCTAGTGTGTCAGTTTGTTAATTGCTGAGTGAAACGCCATTGCGATCATTTTTAAATATTAGAAATATCTTAGCGTACTCTGCGTTAAAATGTATTAAATTAAATAAACGCTATGGTCGCAAGGTTATATTTGATCTTATCTA
>NZ_JAVDQX010000006.1:0-254318 GCF_031454475.1 Chryseobacterium vietnamense
ACTGTCATTCTTTCGTTTTTCAGTGGGGCAAAGATAGAAACTTCATACACACCACGCAACTTTATTTAACATAAATTTTACCGTTTTGTAATATTAAGCCTTAAAGGACTGGGTAGCAGAGTGAAAAATTTTAAACAAAATTTCTAAAATTAGAATTTATTTAAGTCAAAACCAACAATACACCTATTATAGCTGGTTTTTATAGTTTGATTTCTGTATAGATAGTGCTTAAGAATTCAGCATATGACTTTTCCAGACCTATAATATCTCCTGATTTAAGGTTTAAACCTCCTACTCCAGAGTTATCGGGCTTTACTTTTAAAGATGAAATCTGGAAGTAAACATTGTCGTCATCAGCTTTAGGCTGAATTTTTACTGTAGAACCTAATAGTTTTCTGGTTGAAATTGTATAAACTTCTTCTGGAATAACTTTTAATTTTAAAAAAGATCTTGGAGCGACAGTATAATCTTTACGGTTGATACTTATTTTCTGCTCTTTATCAGAAGAGGCAAATATATACATCTCTCCATGTTTAACAGCTAATTTTTCTTTGGGTGTATAATACAAGGCGATTTTATAATTGGCAGCATTGAATGGCTGAGGGGTACCATCAACATTTTCGAAAGGTTTTAATTCAAATGTATTGGCACCAATCTCTTTTGCTTTTTTATATACCAGGGAAAATACGAGTGCATCATCTTTTGAAAAACCCTGTACTTCTACTTCTCCTAAATAAATAGCATCTGCAGCAGCTTCTTTTCTGAATAAGAATTTATCTGAGTTATCATTTGTTTTTTCAACTCTCGTCATATAAACATTCTGCGCACTCCAAAACTGGATACATAATATGGAAAAGAGGATTGCTATATTCTTCATATATATAATAGTATTAGTGTGAAAGGATATCAACACATTCTTCAAGACTGTTTTCCCAATGTTTGGGTTCTATTTTATAAACTTCTTCTATTTTATCCAAAGACATGGTACTTCTTACCGGTCTTTTGGCTGGAGTTGGATACTGTTCAGTCGTTAATGGATTTAATTTTATAGATGCCTTTGAAAATTCAGCAATTTTTTTTGCAAATTCAAACCAGGTTGTCTCCGGATAGTTTGAGAAGTGGAAGATTCCATAGGTTTTGTGTGGTGCTTTGATAATCTTCATAATCGCTTCTGCCAAATCGTTTGCATTAGTAGGTTGTCCAAACTGATCAGCAACGATTCCCAACTCTTCTTTTTGGGAGAAAAGGTTTAACATTGTTTTCACAAAGTTCTTATTAAATTCGGAATACAACCATGAAGTTCTCAGAATGATTGTTTTTGGATTGATTTCCAGAGCACGTTCTTCTCCTTCTCTTTTTGATGCTCCATATACACCTACAGGATTGGTAAAATCATCTTCAGAGTAAGGAAGGTTTGTGGTACCATCAAAAACGTAGTCTGTAGAAACATGGATCAGAACAGATTTAAAATCTGCACATGCCTGAGCCAGGTGAGCTACTCCATCAGCATTAACGGCAAAGGCTTTTTCTTTTTCCTTTTCTGCGAGATCAACTGCAGTGTATGCGGAGGCATTGATGCAATAATCAGGTTTGTTATCATAAAAGAAATCATTCACCTGCTCTTCATTGGTAATATCTAAAGTGGATGAGTCTGTAAATAAGAATTCATATAGATGTTCAAAATCCGGGGCAATTTTCTTTATGCAGTTTCCCAATTGTCCGTTACTACCTATTACTGCTATTTTTTTCATTTATTTATTATTAATTTTTAAATTGAAACCTTCCATAAGAAATAAGGCTACGAGTTCTTGGCATTCTGAGATCTTAAGAACTTCACTCTGGACTGGAAGTCTTTCTGGATAAGGTCTACATAAAATTTATCAAAAATCTCTTTGATATCTTCTGGGTGAACTTCGGATTTTCTTGTTTTAACATTAAAATAAATAACGGTCACCCAAAGTACAGCGTGAATTGTTTTTTCATCAAGGCTTTTCATCAGAATTTCGACTTTTGCCGTTCTATCCTGCACATCGATGGTCTTGCTGCTGATTACTACCTGCGTATTATATCTTACTTCTTTCAGATAGGCTATTTCATTTTGAATAGCAATCCAGGTACAGCCGGTTTTTTTGGTATATTCTTCATAGGTAAATCCATAAAATGTTTCTACGTGATCTTCTCTGGCATTGAACATATACTCAAGATATTTTACATTATTCAAATGTCCGATTGGATCACAGTCACTAAACCTAACTTTAACCGTAGTTGATACTTCTTTTTCCATTCCGCAAAAATAAAAAAACCACCTCTAAAAGAGGTGGTTAGTTTTATAAATCTTTGTTAATTTGCTGAAATTATTGAATTCCTAATTCTTTCTTCACAGCTGCAGTTGCGTCTGGTCCTGCTTTATAAAGGAATGCTGTTGAGTTGGCATCCATAATATAATCATATCCATTAGCTTTAGCTACTTTTTCTACTGCATCATTAAGTTTTTTCTCAATAGGAGCGAAAGCTAAGTCTTGCTTACCTTGTAGGTCTTTTTGAGCTTTTTCCTGCATTTGCTGAATTTCTTCAGCTAATTTTTTCATTTCTGCTTCTCTTGCTGTGTTTTCGTCAGCTGTTTTCTTAGGAGCTTCAGTTTGGTATTGCTGATATTTAGTTTGAGCTGCGTCAGCTTTTTTCTTAATCTCAGCTTGTTTAGTATCTAAGAATGTTTTAAGATCAGCATCTGCTTTCTTTTTCTCCGGCATTGCGTTAAGAACTCCCATTACATCTAAAGTAGCAATTTTTTGAGCTTTTGCCATACCTACAGATACAACCATCATTACTGCTGCAAATAATACACTTAATTTTTTCATAACTGGTAAATAAATAATTTAATTTGTTTTTAGATTTAAAAATATAGCAAAAGTTAATTCTTTAATTATTTTTTGCCTTTGCTATTTGTTTTTTCCTTCTTATCTGTTCCTTTTAATAGAATAGACAATACTTTTTCAGTGTAGTCATATTTAGACTGAAGGAAAATAACACTAATGTTATTGCTTTTATCAAGAACTATGCCCAAGCCATTTTTTTCGGACATTGTTTTGATGGCTCCCCAGATCTGATCCTGAAAAGGCTGAACCAGATTTGTTCTCAGTTTTGTAATTTCACCATTGGCTCCAAAACGTAAGCTTGTTGTTGTTTTAATATTTTTATCAAGATCGGTAACTTCCTTTTCTCTAAGTTTAAGCTGGTCACCTATCAATAAAACTTTTTCACTTTCAAAAGCAGCTTTTTTTCTTTCAAATTCAGTCTGGAGGCTTTGAAGTTCAGATTCCCAGGTATCAATCTGAGAATTCAATCTTGCTTCAGCTTCTTTATACTGAGGTAATTTATTTAAAATTTCATTAGTATCCACTACTCCTATTTTCTGGGCATTGTTCAACCCGAAAAGTAAGAGGAATGCGAATGTGAAAATTATTTTAAAGTGCTTCATATTTGTAATTATAATGTTTGGTTCATCAAGAAGTGGTTTCTCCATCCAGACTTATCACCTGAGATTGTCTTATCAAGACCTAGTGCAAAGTCGAATCCGATCAATCCAAATGCTCCCATATAAACTCTTACACCAATTCCGACTGATCTTTTCAACTGGAATGGGCTGTAAGAACTCCATGAATTCCATACGTTACCTCCTTCAGCAAATGTCAATGCGTAGATTTTTGCAGTCTGGCTCATTGAGATCGGGTATCTTAGTTCCAGCGTAAATCTGTTATAGATTGTACCTCCTCCTTTCTGTGTAATATCTTCTGCCTGACCTCCTTCTGTAGTGGCATTTTCATAACCTCTTAAAGGGATCAATTCTCTACCGTCATATCGACCTCCGAAAAGACCTGTACCTCCCATATAGAATCTTTCAAATGGCGGAGCTCCCAACTGGCTGTTGTATCCGTCCATGAATCCCATTTCTGCAGAAGATCTCAAGACAAGTTTTCCAATGATTTCATTGTAAACATCTGCTTTAAACTTGATTTTATAGAATTCCATCCACTTATATTTGTCAATGGCTGACATTGTAGAGTAATCTTTCTTCTTAAATAATGAGTACGGAGGAGTCAGTTTTGCGGATAGCTCAACATTGGATCCCATAGTTGGGAAAATCGGGTCAATACCCGCTGAGTTTCTGCTCAGACCTAAGTTGATACTGAAGTTATTGGCAGTACCATTATTTTCTGTAGATTCCCCAAATTGGAATGGATAGTTTTTGAAGTCGTACTTCTGGAACTGTAAACCAGTATACAGGGAGAAATAGTCATCCGGCCAGTTTAATAGTCTGTTCAGACCTACTGAAGCCGAGAAGATATTCAATTTCTGAGCATCTCCATATTGATCTGTATATCTTACTCTTGAGTTGTTCAAACTTACAGAAAGGGCGGTTGGTCTTGTACCAAATAACCAAGGTTCTGTGAATGACACTCCATAGTTCTGGAAGTACTGTCCTGCCTGTACCTGAACAGAGAACGTTTGTCCGTCTCCCTGAGGTACTGGTTTGAAATCTTTAAACTTAAGGAAATTCTTTAATGAGAAGTTATTAAATGTTAATCCTAAAGTACCGATGAAACTGTTACCACCGTAACCTGCCTGTAGCTGAACCTGAGACGATCCTTTTTCTACAAGTTTCCAGTTGATATCTACGGTATTATCCACCTGATTTGGCTGAATATCCTGTCCGATTTGCTGAGGGTCAAAGAATGACATCCCTGCTAAATCAAAATAGGTTCTCTTAATTTCTGTTTTCTTGAATAGCTCTCCCGGTTTTGTTCTCAGTGCTCTAAGAATTACGTGGTCATGGGTTGTTACATTCCCCTGCCATGTTACTTTATTCCAGGTAGCCTGCTCTCCTTCATTAATTCTTACTTCAAGGTTTACGGCATCACCAGACACTGACTTTTCTACCGGTGTTACGTTAGAGAAAAGGTAACCGTTATTCATGTAAACAGATTTAATATCTGAATCATCTTCTTTACCTCCGTCTTCACCAACTTTTTTGTTGAAACCTACAGCATCGTAAATATCACCTTTCTTATATCCTAACAATCTCTGTAAATATTCTGTAGAGTATACCGTATTACCCGTGAATGTAACATCCCCGATATAATATTTTTTACCCTCACTAAGTTTTACATTGATTTCATAGTTATTTCTTTTGTTTCTCCATACTGAATCTGAAACAATTTTAGCGTCTCTGTATCCAAGGGAGTTGTAATAACTGATAAGACTCTGTTTGTCTTCCTGATATTTATCTTCAATGAATTTTGAGGATTTCAATATTCCACCGATACCGAAACGTTTTTGTTTCGTTTCTTTGAAAGCTTTATTTCTAAGTTTTCTGTCGGTTACATTATCGTTTCCTTCAAATTCAATATGGTCAATTTTAATTCTTTTACCCTTATCTACATTAATTGTCCAGTCTACCAAAGCAGGGTCTCCTGCATTTACTTTATCCTGGATCGTAATTTTAGCATCAGCAAAACCTTTTTTGATGTAGTCTTTAGGGACATGGGTTTTAAGGCTTGAAACTAAGTTCTGAGTAATCTTAGTTCCTGGTTTAAGGTTGTTATCCTTTGCCAGTTTTTCACTTTTAGATTTACCGATTCCTTTTCCTGAAAATTTAACTTCTCCAAGTTCTTTCAGATCCTGCAGGTGAAATTTCAGAACGATCGTCTGTCCTTCAATGCTTTGAACATAAACTTCCACTTCAGAAAAAGATTGGGTATCCCAAAGTTTTTTTACAGCATTGCTGATTTTCTGTCCTGGAATGTCTACACTTTCTCCTTTTGTAAGGCCCGTAAATCTTAAGATCTGAGCTGGTGTATATTTTTTTACCCCATCTACAACGATGTCTTTAAGAGTATAAGTTCCTGCCTCATTTTCTGCGTGTACAGCATTATTTACTTTTGTGCTGTCTTGTGGAGTTACTTGTCCATAAAAATGTGCAGAAGCAGCAAACATAATGATGGGTAATAGTCTAAACTTCATTTTATCGAGTCTTTCTTTTCTTAAAATTTTATTGGCCTTTTACCTGTTCGCCGGTTAAGCCATATCTTCTTTCTTTGTTTTGATAATCAACAATACATTGAAAGAAAATATCTTTGGTGAAATCCGGCCACAGAACATTTAAAAACTGTAATTCTGCATAAGCAATCTGCCAAAGCAGGAAGTTGCTTATCCTTATTTCGCCGCTGGTTCTGATCAGTAAATCTACAGGAGGAAAATCTTTTGTGTAAAGATAGTTTTCAAATAAACTTTCGTTTATGTTTTCTATCTCTACTTTTCCTTCTTTTACATCAGAACTTATATTTTTTACGGCTTCCAGTATTTCATTTTGCGAGCCATAGCTAATAGCCAATACAAGGTTTCCTTTTGTGTTTTCTTTTGTGAGTTCTACCACACGTTCCAACTGCTCTTTTACTAATACCGGCAATTTTTCAAGATTCCCTATAACATGCATTCTCAGTCCTTTGCTGAAGATTTCTTCTGCTTCCAGCAGCAAGGTTTCTACCAACAGATTCATAAGGGTATTCACTTCTTCGCTTGGACGATTCCAGTTTTCTGAAGAGAATGTATACAATGTTAAGTAGGGGATATTAATCTCATTACAAGCATTAATAGCATTTCTTACTGCATTAATGGCATTTTTGTGACCGAAAGTTCTTTCTTCGCCACGAGATTTTGCCCATCTCCCATTACCATCCATAATGATGGCTACGTGTTTTGGTAAATTCTCAGAATTTATTTTTTCTTTAATCAACGACATATTATTCACAATAACATGGAGGTCTTCCGAACGAATATGTAAGTCCTAAACTGAACGTATTTATCCAGTCGTTGGATCTTCCATCTCCAATATTTCTCTTTTTAATAAACTCTGCTTCTCTTTCTTTAGAAACCGCATAATAATTTCCTGACTGTAATAATGAACCACCTGTAGCAGGGTCCAAAATATCAGCATTAAAAGAAGTTTTTACATCTTTGGAAAGGATCTTGCTATGATCCAACTGATCCGTCAATGTATATCTGAATGTAGCTTCTGCAAATATAGCCCAGGAATGGTTGAACTTATACTTCAAACCTACTCCAAAAGGAATATGCATTGTTACTTTTTTCCCTAATGAATAATCTGTGGTAGTGGTAAAATCCAATTCATTAATCGGAGCCAGTGCTACCCCATCAGCATCTCTTCTGAAATCATTCACCAGAGTCGCTTTCGGAGCATCAAACATCAAAGCACCAATACCTCCGAAGATGTAAGGGCTCAGCATGCTGATCTGCTCATTATTTACCGGGAAAAAGTTATATTCAAACATTAAACTCGCCTCATACACATTATTTTTTCCGTATGAGTTTCTATTTCTTCTATAATCTTCCTTTGCCGCTTTATCACTGAACTGGATCTGGTTGTATCCTAAATCCAATCTGACAGTCTGATGCGGGTTAAAATTAAATCTGTATAATAAACCACCATAAAATGGCACGCCCCAATCTGACGCTCTGCTTAAATCCAACGGCTTCTGTAAAATATAATTTGTCCTTCCTACATCTCCCACTAGGTTACTCATACCTAGACGAACTCCCAATTCGTTTCTTTGTGCTTTAACACTTACCATTCCAAGGAAAGCAAGGAAGCTAAACAATAATTTTTTATTCATAAAAGAATATGGATTTATGGTTATTTTAAAATTTAATTTTTGCAAATATAAAACATTTTTATATTAATGATAATCTTAATGTTTAGTTAAAAATAAACAAAAAAACATAATTTGTTATAAAGTAAACGGCAAAGTGGCAAAAATATTCTTTTTTTCATAGAATGAAAATACTTTAAATATGAAAAAACCCCCATTAAATGAGGGTTTAATGCTTTATTTTTTATTGAATAATACCTGTACTTTATTTCTGATCCTTATCAGTAATGGCTCTTTATAATTTTTATCTTCATCAAAATATCCGTAACCATAGCCATATCCATAACCGTAGCCGTAGCCATATCCGTAGCCTTGTTTAGTATTATAGTCGTTATAAACAAGTCCCAAATTATTAACTTCATCATTATGATACTTTTCAGTAATCATTTTCAGCATATACTTTTCTGTGTATTCATGACGCACTACATAAATATTAGCATCAGAATGCTTCATAAGCTCATATGAGTCAGCTACAAGACCTACAGGTGGAGAATCTATAATAATGAAATCATATTTTTCTTTAAGTTCTTCTATAAATCTGATATTTCTCTGGCTCATTAAAAGTTCAGACGGGTTTGGCGGGATAGGACCTGAAGTGGCAACATCAAGATTAGGGATCTTGGTCTTGTTAATAATCTGGTCGATATCAACTTCTCCTGTAAGATAATTTGAGATACCATATTTATTATCAATCTTAAAGTCTCCAAAAATTTTTGGTTTTCTAAGATCCATTCCTAATAAGATTGTTTTCTTATCACTTAAACCTATTACAGATGCCAGATTGATAGAAATATAAGTTTTCCCTTCTCCTCCAATGGATGATGTAATCAAAATAACTTTACCTTTTCCACTTTCATTATCCATTAAGAATCTCATATTTGCTCTTATTCCCCTGAATGCCTCAGATACGGATGATTTTGGCTGCTCCAGGACGGTAAGCATATTTTCATTGCTGTTATTTCCTATTACTCCGAGAAGCGGAATTTTCGTAGCGCTTAACAACTCTTTAATATTTCTTATTTTACTATCCAATACTTCACCTATAAAGATAAACAGTAATGGAAGCAGCAGTAATCCGGAGATAATGGCAGTCTTGGCCAACTTTACATTAGGTCCGATTGCTCTTTGCCCCAGGTTTTTAGCAGGGTCAATTACTGTAATATCAGATTGATTGGTAGCCATTCTCATCTTAGTATCACTCTGTCTTCCGAGAAGACTATTATAAGTAGCCTCAATCATATTATATCCTCTCTCTGCATCCAGATATCTTCTTTCTTTTTCAGGGTAAGATGCTAAATCTGAGTTGGCACCTGAAATATCACGATCAATTTTGTTGATCTCATCATAATATCTGCTATAGTATCCTCTTAAGCTATTTGATGATCCCATTCTTGCTTCATCAATAAGCCTGTTGATTTCTCTCATCGGCTCAGATGAAGGCTTATAAATAGAAGCCATTTCTGCTTTTTTGGTATAAAGAGCTTTCAGTTCAGAAACTGTTGCTGAGAATACGCCATCTTCAAAACCTGCAGCATTGGTTCCAATCATTTTATCAAAATTCTGAGACTGCAGCGTGTTTTTTATATTGTTAAGTGAGTTGATTTTGCTTATGATATCTGCTTTTTTAGCTTCCAACTCTTTTATTTTCTCAAGAGATTTTTCATCTCTGTCTTTAATATTATAGAGTTTTTCTGAGGTTTTTAAATAATTCAGCACATTCGCACTTGAATCAAGCTTTTTACGGATATTATCCAGATTTTCTTTTAAAAAGATGTCTGTGTTTTTATTAACTATATTTTTATCAGCCAATCTCTTTTTTTGTAATTCTGCAACAGATTTATTAAGGAAATTAACTGTACTATTAAGATTATATCCTTTTTTGGTAATAATCATAATCGATCTGATCTCTTTATCAAAGTCAACCCCTGTAGTAGAAACAATTTCATTTACACTCTCATTTACTGAGTTCAGGTTTACAATGATATTATCCAACTTGATTTTAGTGGGTACAGGATTTCTAACCAGTCTGAATCTCAGGTTTGGAGAATTGTACCACTCATTGATTTTAATGATTTTATCAGCGGGTCTGCTATATGCGCTGATACTCTGGAAGCCTTCAATCTCATAATTATATAAGTTGGTAGATTCTCCTTCTTCGGGTAAAACTACTTGATAGGCTCCATCTCCTTTGGGTATCAGGGTAATAGGATAATTAATCTGCTGAAGATGTTTTTTATCAATCTGAAGAAAGACAGGTGAGTCATCTTTATCCAGATAGGTAGATTTTATCAGTCCTTTAGTAGAATAATTAACAAAAAGGTCAAGTTCTTTTACCAAAAATTCGTTATGCGATCTGGATAAAAGCATTTTCTTCAGATAAAGCCCATCCTGATTTCCGGTATCTCCCCAAATGAAGTTGATAGATTGATTAGCCTGTGTTGGTAAAAACTCAGCTCCTTTACTGGAAGTACTTAATGACAGGTCTGATGCATAAATATTTTGTGCATAGTAATGACTGTATCCCCATGCCAGTGCATAGCCGATAAAAAACATAAATACAAACCAGTACCAGTTCTTAAGAATCCTTCTTAAAAAGTGCTCTAAATCAAATAATGCAAATGACCCATACTTTTCTTTCTGAGAATTATTCTTCTCTGCAGCGGTTACTCTTTCTGGAATCATGACTAAAGATTTTTAAGAAGTAAATAAATAGACAATGCTGTAGTAATGACCGAAACTCCTGTTGTTAAAGTCTGAATAGGATCTTTTCCGAAACCATTCAAGCTTTTTGCTCTTGTATTCAGATAGATCTCATCACCATTCTGAACATAATAGAAAGGAGAGTTCATAAGATCTTCCCGGGTAAGATCTATTTTGGCAATTTTGATTCCTTCCGGAAGTTTTCTGTGAATAACGATCTCTTTTTTGTCGATCGTTCTGTTCAGCCCACCATTGATAGCTAAAGCTTCAGTAATGGTAAGGGTATTTTTATGAGCTACTTTCTCTCCTGAAAGACCTGTAGTTTCCACATCACCAAGAATATAATAGGTGATACCGTCTGTATTCAGACGTACTTCAGACTTACCTTCCTGGAAATTTTCATTTACTTTTTCCTGAATTTCTTTTCTAATATCCTCTAATGTTCTCCCTTCTGCTTTTACATAGCCGATTCCAAAAACATTAATATCACCATTGGAGTCTACCTTGAGTCCATTAAAGTAAAAATTCATATTTCCACCTCTGCTTGCTCCAGAGGTTGCACCAACTCCTCCTCCAACAGAGCCACCCCCTGACATAGCGGGGCTTATTACAGTTCCGGCTCCGGTTCCGCTTCCTCCAGAGGAATTGTAAGAAGAATAAAACTGTGCAGCATCACCTTTGGGGGTTGTTACAATGTTAAGATTAAGGATATCATTTTTAGTAATCCTGTATACAGGAATGTTATAGGGAACAAGACCTTCTTCATTAATTACGAGACTCTCACTTGGCTGTAAATATCTTACATCCTTTGTTGTAATACATGAGGTAACTAAAAGAGGGAATATTAAAAATAAATATTTAAAGTTTTTCATCATATATATATAATATTGTTTACAAAAGTAATATTTAATTGTTAATTTTTGTTATTTCTTAATCGATATAGCAAATCTGGCAAATAAGCACCAAAAAAACCTATTGAAATAATCACCACTAATAAAAGATTGACATTAATATGTCTTAAATAATAAGCCACTCCAACAATCATCAGGTAGTACAGGATAATATAAAAAGTTGATCTCCTATGGGTAAGGTTCAATTTCAGCAGTTTATGATGAATATGGTTTTTATCGGCATCAAATGGGGACTTTTTGTTGTAAAGCCTGATCATAATTACATTTAAAGTATCCACAATCGGAAGAATCAGAATGGCTACTGCCACTACAGGAGCAGATTGAAGGTGATATCTTGGAACATCTATGAGCTTTTTATCTATAAAAATATCTATAAAACAAATGGATGTAAAAGCTAACAAAAAGCCCAGGAGCATAGAACCGGTATCGCCCATAAATATTTTGCGGGTACGGTAGTTAGACAGATTATAATACAAAAATGCCAATACAGTCCCAATAATAACAACAGATAATACCACCAACGGATAGTTATATTCTCCTAAGCGATAATAACTGATTCCAAATAAAGCACTACAGATAACAGAATAACCACCTGCCAGCCCGTCTATTCCGTCAATCAGGTTGAATGCATTAATCAGAATAATAAATGTTACAATACTGAATATCACACTTACGAAATACTCCAGCTCATATATTCCAAAGATCCCGAATAAGCTTCTGATTCTGATATCAGATCCAATAACAATCAGGGAAGACACAACAATTTGTGCAACGAGTTTTTTGTAAGCCCTCATGACTACAATATCATCCATTACTCCTACATAGAGAAGGATAATTAATGAGGCAAATAAAAATTTATAGAGATCAAATAATTCATAGGCAAAAATAGAGGCACAGATTCCTATTGAATAAAAGATGGCAATTCCTCCCAGGTTGGGAATTTCTCTAAGGTGCGAGCTTCTTATTCCAGGCTCATCCATCAGATTCTTTCTTCTTGAGATCTTGACAATGGTAGGAATAGAGAAGAATGTAATTAAAAAGGAGAACACGAAGCCTAGTCCTATTTTTACGTAGAAAATAGGTATTCCCGATCCGCTTAAGAACAATTCAAAATTTTTCATTCTTTTCTTATTCAGCACTTGTATCTCCTAAATAAAAAACCACAATACAGAACTTTACAAGAACTTCATTATCATTTTCTATTGACCGAAACAATAGTACTTACATTTGTGTTTACTAAATCAACTTTCTTATCAATCTTTTCTGTCCTGCAAAAAACAACAGATAAAAAATCTTTTTCTTCAAAGGCAAAGATAAAAGATAATTCTTACCAAAACGACTATACTTCAATATATCTTGAATTTTTATTTGTCTTTCCTTCATAAAAAGAACTAACTGATCAGACATACTATAAAATATTTCTTCTTTTTTCACATACGCCAGGTAGGCCAAAAATGAATAAACCCCTTCAAAAATCTGAAAATTTTTCAGCGCTTCATTTTTGTGGGAATATGGGGATTTACTAAATATCTGTTCCACATCAGATACAGCTTTTAATATATCCAGTCCTTTTTCTGTGTGGGTTTTTGTAATAGAATCAGTACGTTCAAGATACTGGTAATGGAAATTCTGAGTCTGAGCAATGATTTCACATTCCAATAAAAGTTGTGGAATAAGCTGAATATCTTCAAAATGAACTCCTTTTTTAAATCTTTTCTGATTAAAAAGTTCTTTTTTGAACAGCTTATTGCATGCAAAATAGCTGATATCAGAAAATACCGAGAAGTTTTTTTCAAGCACTATCTTCTCCGGCATATTGGGAAGCTGCGTCAGTTTTTGGATAATCTTCCCGTTCTCATCCACTTTCTGAATATTACAGATTACCATTTTTGCCTGGTGTTTTTCTGCTAAAAGAAGCATTTCCTCAAACATCGTTTCGGAGACATAATCATCACTGTCTACAAAACCAATGTAATCTCCGTTAGCTCTGTCAATCCCAAAATTACGGGCATCACTGAGACCTCCGTTTTCTTTGGTAAAGGCTTTTATTTTGTCAGGATATTTGTGTGCAAATTCTTTAATAATTTTTTCAGAGTTGTCTTTACTTCCATCGTTCACTACAAGAACCTCAATATCGGGAAGGCTCTGCTTCACCAAAGAGTCAAGGCATTTTGTCAAATAATGTTCGACATTATAGACGGGAACAATAATGGATACTCTTGCGGGAACATTTGTCATACATTAAATTTTCGTCAGTCTTGCATTCAGCCAGCCTTTTTTAGCTTCATCAAAATCTTTTCTGGAGCAGGGAATGCAGTTTTCTATATTTTCATCATCACCAAAATACCACAAATTACTGAAAGTATCACGTCTGAATGCATACTGCCTGTCATCTATCAAAACATAAAACAGCTCGTAATGTCTTTCTTTCGGATGGGAATGCTGGATATTGATTCCTTCGATCAGATACCACAGCATTTGTGCTAAAAGCTGATGATTCAGCTGGTTTTCAGAATAAATATTATAATTAAAAATACCAACAGACTTAAGATTTTCGCTTAATCCGATTTCCTTCATATAGGCACAGATTTCTCTTTTGTTCAAACCATTTACCTGTGGATTCATTGAAAAAGGCTCACTAAAGCTTTCAATAGCATCACAATTTACGGTCACCAAATCTGCTTTTCTGAAGAAAGGCTCTGTCTTTTCAGTAGAATTCATCATTTCAGCCAGTCGGATAATATCAAACTCTACTTCTTTGATGAGTCTTACAGAATCCATCTCATTCAGATGTTTCTGATAACCCAGATGATGATAATTTTTAATGGAAAAATTCTTGGCTCCGAAAATTTTGCTTAAAAAAGTATGTTCATTAATGGTCTCTCCTTGCTGAAGGGAGATAATATTACTGATTTGGGTATAATTGATACTTTTCTTATGGAAATTCAATGCTGAAAATAATGAAAAAGCAAAATCATTGGATCCGCCAATAATTACCGGAATGGCTCTTTTATAATGACATGCCGACAGCACTTCCTGTAAGATATAATGGGTATCCTGAACAGATTTCCCGGACACCAGATCTCCAAGATCTACAACCGGAATTTCGAAGTCCATCTGTGAAAGCTTGTAAAATTCTTTTCTTACTGCCGTAAAATCCTGCACTTCCGCATCTCCGCCTGCTCCTCTATAGTCTGATACGAACAAAAGAACAATACTGTCTTCTCTGATATCTTTTGTAATCCGATTTCCTATCTGCCAGCTTTCTGTTTTGAAATTTCTTGGTGAAATGATAAAGTCTTCGAAATCCATATTTTAATTTAAAATGTAATAATTGATTGATGTAACAAACATACAAAAAACACAGGAACTGAGTAAGACGTGGATCTTTTTGTTCATAAAAAAAGCCGTCAACATCTGTTAACGGCTTATTATCATTATTTTATATTTACTTTTTCTTAGCTGCCGGTTTTTTTGCGGCAGTTGTTTTCTTTGTAGTGGCTGCCTTTTTAGCTGCTGGTTTTTTCTTTTCTGCAAAGGCTTTAGGATCCTGATCTGTAATCCATTTCTTAACCTCATCCAAAGAAAGTTCTTTTAATTCCTCAGCTTCATATTTTGTATCATCTGCTTTTTTCGGAATTTTGAACATGGCTTTTCCAAACTTAATGAAAGGTCCCCATCTTCCGTTTTCTATGGAAATTTTTTCTTTTTCCCATTGCTGGATATATCGGTTGGCTTCTTTCTCCAATTTAGCGTCAATCAGTTCGTTGATATCGCTTTGTGAAAGATTTTCAAAATCATATCTTTTTGGAACATTCACGAAAATATCTTTGTATTTGATAAATGGTCCGAATCTGCCAGATCCTTTTGTTACCGGTTCTCCTTTATACGTAGCAATAGGAGCATCAGCAATTTTCTTTTCATTGATGATTTCCTCGGCACGTTTCTGATCTACAGAAAGCGGATCTTCACCTTTCGGAATACTGATATATGTTTCGCCCCATTTCACATAAGGTCCAAATCTACCAACACCTACAGAAACTGGCTGTCCGTCAACTTCACTTAAATCGAAAGGCAATTTGAATAACTCCAATGCTTCTTCAAAAGTAATGGTTGCAATATTCTGTCCTGTCATTAGCGAGGCAAAGATTGGTTTTTCCTCATCATCGGTTTCTCCAATCTGGATCATCGCTCCGAATCTTCCGATTCTTGCATGAACATTTTTACCTGTCTTTGGATCTACTCCTAATAATCTATCTCCGGTAGCACGGTCTGCATTTTCTTCTACATCTTCAATTCTCGGGTGGAATTTGGAGTAGAAATTGGTCATCATCTCTTTCCATTTCTGATCACCGCTTGCAATTTCGTCAAAACTTTCTTCTACTCTTGCCGTGAAACCGTAATCAAGGATTTCTCTGAAATTATCTGTTAAGAAATCATTGACTACTTCACCGATGTCTGTAGGAACGAATTTATTTTTATCACCACCGAATTTCTCTTCAAGAACTACTTTTTTGATCTTATCTTTTGTTAAAGACATTTTAATCACTTCACGGGTATGTGGTTCGATTTCTCTTTTATCTACATACTCTCTGTTCTGAATAGTCTGAATTGTAGGGGCGTAAGTAGATGGTCTACCAATCCCTAATTCTTCAAGTTTTCTTACCAATCCGGCTTCAGTATATCTTGCACTTGGTCTGGTGAACTTTTCAGTAGCAGTAATGGTTTTATAGTTTAAGACTTCTCCCACCCTTACTTTCGGTAACAACTTGTCGTTATTTTCCTCATCCTCTTCTTCTGTCTTTACAATTCCGTAAGCTTTCAGGAAACCGTCGAATATGATCACCTCTCCTTGTGCTTCAAAGTGATGTGGCAATGATGCATTTCCTATTTCAATCACTGTCTTTTCAATTTTGGCATTAGCCATCTGAGAAGCCAGTGTTCGTCTGTAAATTAATTGATATAATCTGTTTAATTGCACATCAGCTACGGTTTTTACTCCAAAATCTGTAGGTCGGATAGCTTCGTGAGCTTCCTGTGCTGATGCTGATTTTGTAGTATAGTTTCTTGGAGAAGAATATTCTGCTCCGTATTCTGATATAATTTGTTTTTTAGCTCCTTCAATAGCTTCCTGGGAAAGGTTCACGGAGTCTGTTCTCATATAGGTAATAAAACCTTCTTCGTACAGTCTCTGTGCCAGACGCATGGTATTGGTTACATTATATCCAAGTCTTGAGGAAGCTTCCTGCTGTAATGTAGAGGTTGTAAACGGAGCTGAAGCTGAACGCGTACCTGGTTTGGTTTCAACGTTGAGAACTTTAAATTCTGTAGTTTTAGCCTGCTCCAGGAATTTTTCTGCTTCTTCTTCCTTTTCAAAGTCTTTTTTCAGTTTGGCAGCAATTTCCTGCTCTGTTTTATTTAAAAAGATTCCGTCAAGTTTAAAACTTGCTTTGGGTGTAAAATCACGGATTTCTTTTTCTCTTTCAACAATTAACCTAACTGCTACAGACTGTACTCTACCTGCAGACAGCCCCGGTTTTACTTTTTTCCATAAAACGGGAGACATTTCAAAACCTACGATTCTGTCCAGCACTCTTCTTGCCTGCTGTGCATTCACTAAGTTCTGATCAATATCTCTTGGATTGTCGATTGCTTTTAGAATGGCGTTTTTGGTAATCTCGTGGAAAACAATTCTTTTTCTGTTTTCAGGCTTCAGTTTCAATTCATCCGCAAGATGCCATGCAATAGCTTCTCCTTCGCGGTCCTCATCGGAAGCGAGCCATACCATATCAGCTTTCTTTACGGCAGCCTTTAATTCGGTTACCAATTTCTTTTTGTCTGCTGAAACTTCGTAATCAGGACTGAATGTGGCAAGGTCTATCCCCATTCCTTTTTTAGGAAGATCCCGGATATGTCCGAAACTGGATTTCACGTCAAAATCCTTTCCTAGATATTTCTGAATAGTTTTTGCTTTTGCCGGGGACTCTACGATTACTAAATTTTTCGACATTCTAACTAAAAATTTTTGCAAAAGTAAAGCTTTTTTATTATATACTTTTTGTTAAACAGGTTTAATTTAATAATCATGGCGCTTTATACCCTCTTTCCACACTGGTTTTTTGGAGAAACAAACCCTTTGTAGCATAGGTTTTAGACTGTTATACAATTATCAGCATGGATTGATATAGAAATTTTCATCAGCCATAATAGATGTAAAAAATATGGTGTCCTATAAAAAAGCAGAATAAGAGACCTTATTCTGCTTTTTAGCACCTATTGTAAGATTTATTGTTTTATAATTTTCACAATCGCTTCGGAATTATTTATCCTTATTATATAAATTCCTGTGCTTAAAGATGAAAGATCTGTCTGGTTGTTGATAAACCGTCCTGATCTTACAAGTTGCCCCAGACTATTAAATATCTGAAAATTATATTCTTTATTTTCTGCTGCTCTGATATAAAGAACACTGGAAAAAGGGCTCGGATAAATAGAAATCCTGTTATTGACCACCGTAGATTTCGCAGTTTCTTTGATCAGTCTGGAGCTGCTGGCCACAACCAAAGCTCCTGATGCAGGACCTTCTTCATTACCATTGGCATCATATTTTATTTTCACACATCGGCATCCTGTTCCAAAGTAAGGGTCATTATTGTCATGAAAGGCTATCATTCTGTTGGTTGTAGAAGCTGCATCAAACAGCACATTAATAGATCTTCCAATGTAGTTTGAATTTAAAGCAGCCGTCCATACCGCAGGATACTGGAAATTGAGTGTATTAAAAGTTCCCTGCGCAGTCTGATTGGCGGTCACACTTCTGAATCCTCTTGAACCGGAATCAGGGTAATTCCCTATGAGATATGCGGGATTATTAAAGATATATCCTACTGTAGCATTGGCAGAATTCCTCACTCTTATTCCTAAATAATCTGTAGCAATACTGTAAGATGTTGCTACATTTTTATCTTTTTTATACCATGGCGTCTGTCCGAAATCAGCACCTGAAACCAGAGCTACACTTGTCAGATCCGGCACTCTCCATCCTTCAGGACAAGGATCAAAAGGAGATTTCTTACCTCCTCTTCCCCATCTGTCCGGAGCTAAATTAGGCTCCTGTGCCAGCCAGTCCGTTCCGTTGGTATAATTGGGAGTAGTACTGTTATAGGGAGCGAAAGTACTTGGAATCATGTATACCAAAGGGTTCTTCACAGAATAGGACAGTATCTTGGAGATTTTTTCTGATGGCTTATCCGTTACCTGTACATTTGATGCCGACGCATAAGTGTTATAAGGTACTATATAATTTCCTGAAAGATTATTATAATCAGACTGATCAAGCGTAATGTACGAAACAGTTCCTTTGGGACCGGGAGTCCCCAGAAATACATTATAAAAACTTCTGTTATCCGCATACTGGAATGGAGGAATAGGATCTTTCCTTCCCCATTGATAATGCAGCCCTGTAGCAGCACGTATTTTTAACAGTTCATCAGCTGTCGGTGCCTGTGGATTGGCAACGTTGGGAAAAACATCTGTTGCCCCAAGATTACGATCCATAAAAACGGTTTGCAATGCAACATCGGCTTTATTGACATAGTTCACGTAATTTGTAATAGCTGCCGGAGTTTCCGTAGTATAGGAATAAGATCCTACAGGAGAATCCGTTACCCAGATATGCCAGCTCCAATATACGGGCGAAGATATACTGCCATTATGCAATGTCACTACAGCATTTCCACTTTCATTAGGAGCAATTTCTATGGATATTTTAGAATTACCGATATCCTGTAGTGATGAAGGTGCTGGATTCACCATTAAAATTTTCCCGATAAGAGCTGTATTAGTTGTCCAGAGAACATTCACTTTTAAATTATTAAAACTGGAAGGATTTAATATATCAGCATTATCCAGTAATTGACTTTGTACAGAGAATGCTTTACTAACCGGAATTTCAATGGTCGTAACTGTTTCGCTTTTAACAACCTGGTAAGTGTTCGGATTATTGAGACCTTCCTTGTACTCTGTAGCTACAGGCAGATATTCCGTTGGAAAATCATAATCATTAATGGTGTAAAGCGGATCTTTGATACATCTGCAGCCATTTGCATCTGAAGTATACATTCCGGACATGGGAAAGTAGTAAAAACGCCCTTTAATATTGGGATAATTGGCATCCGGAGTATCAGGCTGTGTTTTATCCGGAATCATGGAAAGTCCTCTTACGGTAACAGCAGGAGAAGTATCGAACAACCGGGTCAGAGTAGCTGTCCACAATGCAATGTGATGCTGATCACTATACTGCCCTAAATGAGCTCCTCTGATAAGCTGCCCGGTTCCGGGAAAGATTCCCATATTATATCCACCGACCGCCGAAAGATCAAAGCCCAGATTAGGATAAATTCTAAATCCTGTCATGAAGGCAGGAACTCCTGTGTCAGTAGGTTTTATAATATGGTATTTATTGGTTTCAAAAACATTTTTTGCCATATTGGTTTTGACTCCAAAAGGAGAAAAGTCTATTCTGATATCATCTACATAAGAGGGTGAAGCCAGATTTGCTACCAGCATAGAAGGGATACGCCACCCATTGGGGCAAGGATCATAAGGAGATTTATCTCTATAAGGTTTTGTTTTATCGTCGGTATTATAAACGGTTTCAATCTTTCCCTGTGCATTATCAGACCACAGATTAAGTTCTGAAAGTCTGTTATTGGGCAAAGTTGTTGATTTGCCAAACCAATTAACAGGAAGATTAAGGTTATTATTGTAGTATGCCTGACCTGAGTTATCATCTTTATTAACATAGATAAGACTCAGTGGATTTTTTACAGAAAGTCTGATATTATTGGTAACCTCTGCAGCGGAAAGCGGAACAAATTTCCTGAAATCATCAATACTTACGGCATTAGTCATATATTTTGCCCCTCGATGTCTTACCCTGCCTATAGATCCGGATGCCTCATAAAAATCATTTCCTCTTGTTACTAAAGGCGGAATAGGATCTTTCCTTCCCCATTGATAAAGAAGCCCGATACTTCTGTTCCAGTCTGAGGCTGTGATAGAACTTGTGATTGCTCCCAGATTTCTATCCATCCATTTCCAGTCTGAGTCCGGGATTACCTCTGTTGTTCCGTCAGACTTCATTCTTTTGACGTTGTTGAAACTTTTATAGGTAACTCCATTGGTAGGATCATCCGTTACCCAGATATGCCAGCTCCAATAGATCTCTCCGTTTACTTTGAGAGCTATCACAGCATTTCCTTTCTTGGCTTTATTGACAGGGACTTTTATCTTGGCCTCCTGCCCGGTTCCCGTTATTTCAAGGGTATAATTCACTCCTGATTTTATAAGCCCATGAACATCTTCCCACAAAACGTCTGCTGTTACCGCCCCTGCCGGAATACCACTTCCATTAAGATACCCGCCTCCTTCCCACATAGCATAAGCTTTTTTTACAGGAACCAATAATCCTTCACTGTTCTGACTGGGATCAAAGATGTAACTGTTGGGTGCTTTTTTCCAGTCCGGAACAAACAACGGAGTTAATTCATTCAATGGTCTTTTCAATGAGTCCTTATTCTCAGTATGCCATATTGTTCTTATATGCCCAACTGAGCGAAGATCTTCTATGATATTACCTTTGGAACTTATTCCAAATAATATCAGGCAGATGACTGCCGCTAATTTTCCAGCTAATGTTTTCATTCCTTAGGTTTTAGTGTCATTAATAAATGCAATTTTTAAGCCCACTTCAACAAAAAGTGATTTATTTTATAAATTACAACACAATATATAAATTATGTTATTAATAAACCAACATAAAAGTCAATAAACAAAACAAACCTTAACGGAATTTTCACACAAAAAAAAAAAGACAGCCTGAGGCTGCCTTATATTTTAACTTTCAAAATTCTATGGAAGAACATGGTTTTGATAACGATCAATCGAAAACCGCCCAGCTGTGATATTATTAAACATAGAGAAAACGACAAAATTGAAGACGACAAGCGCGATTATAAATGCATAAATCATATTTTTAACCCTACCGGAAACAACATACATTGCGTTCGGAATAATAATGTACGAGAACCCGATAAACGCTCCTGCAAGTCTGGATGAGAAGATAGGGTTATTTCTAAAAATAAAATAAAGACATATTCCAATCACCGCATAGTTTCTATGGTATTCATAGTAGGGATACAGTTCTTTCATCTTATTATCAAAAACAAAAAGGAAGAAAGTAAGGATAGCCATCATGACCTCCGGGATTCCAATTCCTCCGTTAAGTCGTTGTACCGTTTCATCCATATATCCATTGAATCCTTCTACAAGTGTACTGTTGGAGGCCATACCATCTAAGAAACCTCCAAAACTCCTATAGATTTCAAACGGAGATAAAAAGACGGAACCTACAATCATAATCAGCATTACCGTTCTGTTCAAAGGAACGCGGGCCAGCCAATACATCGGCAGGAATAAATAACAAACGCTGTGTATACCCGATCCTATGAATATAAAAAACAGGTAATGCCAGAGCTTCCGTTCTTTGATATACCGTATCGCAAAATAAACGATAAAAGTTCCCAGGTTTTGTCTGATCTGCCCACTTTCCCCGATAAAAAAGTTGGGAATAAACATGAAAAGGGTAAACGTAAAGGGATAAAAAGTATTGTCTTCGGTATATTCCACTTTAAAGATCATCGCAAAAATAGCGATAACCAGTGTCAGCATATAAAAAGGGGCATCAAAAAAATTGAGAAGGACTTTATTAATCAAGGTATACAGCCATTCCACATCCAGAGTTTCCGTCCCTTCCATATGGAGCATCTTCATAAAGATACTGTAGTAGCTTTTGGTATCAGAATAAATATAAATTCCTTTGTAACTTCCGTAATCCGGACCTACGCTGTCTCTGAAACCGACAATAAGAATAAAATAGATAGCAAGAAACCAGAACCATTTTTTATCAACCTTCTTTCCATACACTTCCTGAACACTGAAAAACAGCATGTAGACGATTGCAATTATATAATATGGATGTAGTAAACTCATGCTAACTCTCTGATGTTTTTTTAAACTGATGATATGCTGTGATGAATCCGGTCAGAATTAATGGCAGGAAAAGCCTCACTTCCCAGAAAAGTCCTACTAAAGTAATCATAAGAAGATAAGGAATGGAAAAGAAAAAATACTTTCCAAAAACACTTTTGTTTTCTTCTTCTGTACAGAGACCATATATAAAATAAATCACAATTAATGCAAAGACCAGTCCCGCAAGATTAAAAGGACTGGAAAAGTTCCTGTTAATGTAAAATCCTTCCACAAAAGTTGTTTCATCCTGAACAAGCAGGGCTCTCAATCCCAGATAAGGAATCAGAAAAGCAACAACAAGTGGTATAATTTTCCAGATTACCTGATAATTTCCTTTCTTCAAGTCATCTATATTGAAAAATACTGCTGCAAAAAAAGCAATATTCAGGCAAGCCGTTTCTCTCACCAAAGTAGAGATACCAATAAGACCGATAAGAATAAAAAAGAAAGCATTTTTTCTGGTATCTAAATATTTCAGAGTCAAAAATACCCCTAACAGATAACAGAAGAGTGCAATAGTATCACAGTTTGTAGGGGCATACTGCGTTATCACAATAAAAAACACAGACAGGAGATGAATAATCCTTCTTGCATTAAGATTCAACAAAAGCCCTGTTGACTTCATCCGGAAGATAGCATTCAAAATCAAAGAACACAAAATAAAGAACACACTGTTCATCAGGAAAAGCCCATGATAAAAAGGGGTTCCGTTTTTTGACAAGAAATCTTTGAAGAAAGAAAGAGGTCCATTGATCAGGGTATACATCAGATCTGTCATCTGTACACTCAGATAATTAGGAATCACTCTGTAAGCATATACCGAGGAGAATAAAAAATCGGGAGTTTTTTCTGATGTTTTCAGTCTTGTATAGGAAGATTCAAATCCGTAATAAGACATAGCAAACAACAGAAGCGGAAGTACTATTACAAATAGAAATCCGTTTATTTTTTCATCATTTCTTTTCAACATATCTAAAACAGATTCTTATTTTTTTAATAATAATGGTGGTTTAAAATACATTTTTTCAAAAGGGAACTTTTGCAAAAGTAGAATATTTTTTCATTCTTCCTAGAATATTTTATTGATTTTCAGTTAAAACTTATCACTAACTATTTTGAACTAATGCTTAAAAAATTAAATTTGCAGACTTGATTTAAATGCAATGCATCGCTTTTTTATATTTTTATATTATCTGATTTCCAAAAATAAAATTCTATCTGTACTGACAGCACTTGGAATTGCCGTTTTATGCATTTTCTTTGCGTCAAAGATTAATTTTGAGGAAGACATCAATCAGATTATTCCTAAAAATGAAAAGTCAGATCTTACAGCAAAGGTCCTGAAACAGCTTAATTTTTCGGATAAGATTATTGTTATTATTGAGAACAAATCCGGCGAAGACAGCTTCCAGCTTTCTGAAACGGCAGATTCTTTCCTGAAAAAAATTGAACCCTTACAAAAATACATCGGTTCTGTTCAGGGTAAGGTGAATGATAATGAAATCTCCGAAACCTTTGATTTTGTTAATCAGAATTTACCTCTATTCCTTAATGAGAGTGATTATAAGGAAATTGACCGGAAACTTCAGAAAGACAGCATTGCCAGACAGGTAGAAAATAATTATATATCATTGGTTTCTCCCACAAGTCTTGTTACCAAAGAGTTTATTAAAAAAGATCCTCTGGGGCTTACTTTTTTGGGAATCAAAAAATTAAATACTTTAAACATCAGTAAAGACTTCAAACTTGAAGACAGCTATATTGTAACGAAAGACGGTAAGAACCTCTTGCTTTTCATTGATCCTAAAAATAAAAGTAATGACACGAAAGCCAATGAGGCCTTTGTAGATCAGCTTAATTCCATCAAAGACGGAATCAACAAACAATTCAAAGGAAAAACAGAGATCAGCTATTTTGGTTCTCCGGTGATTGCAGTGGCCAATGCGAAGCAGATTAAAAAAGATATTCAGAATACTGTGGTGATTTCCATGACGGTTCTTTTAATCCTTCTCATTTATTATTTCAGAAATATTTTCACCCCCGTCATTGTTTTTCTGCCTACCGTATTTTCAGTTCTGCTTGCGCTCTTAGTCCTTTATTTTATTAAAGATAAGATTTCGGCAATTTCACTAAGTGTGGGAGCTATTCTGATTGGGATTACCATTGATTACGCCCTGCATATTCTTACCCATTATAAGCACAACAATAATATTGAAGAGCTCTACAAAGAAATTACGCAGCCTATCATACTAAGTAGTGCAACGACAGCCGTTTCATTCTTATGTCTGGTTTTTGTCCGTTCGGAAGCATTGAAAGACTTAGGACTTTTTGCAGCTATTACCGTAATTCTTTCTTCAGTCACAGCATTAATTATTGTTCCTCAGCTTTATAAGCCAAAAGAGAAAGGAGAACATCTCAACACCAACTTTATTGACAAGATCGGGTCTTATCCATATGAGAAAAACAAACCTCTGATTATAGGATGCTCTGTCATTATTCTTGCCTGTCTTTTTGGTTTCAGGCATGTCGGTTTTAATGAAGACATCGGTGATCTGAATTATATTCCAAAAGAATTAAAGATCAGCGAAGCAAAACTTCAGAAACTTTCAGACATTACTTCCAAGTCTATCTATACTATTTCTTATGGAAATTCTGAAGAAGAGGCCTTATCCCGAAATTCAGAATTAAGTAGTTTTCTTGAAAAAGAGAAAAAAGAAGGCAAAATTTTAAGCTATAACTCTATTGGAAGTGTAGTACTCTCAGAAAAGGATCAGCAGAAAAAGATAGAGAAATGGAATAGCTTCTGGAATGATCAGAAGAAAAATCAAACTACTTCTGAATTGATCAGTAATGGGAACAAATTCGGTTTCAACAGTTCTGCATTTGACAGCTTCAATGAAACTTTGCGTAAAAATTACTCCGCGTTGAGCCTGAAGGATTATCAAAAGGTAAAAGCACTTCAGATTTCAGAATTCATGAGCAACGAAAATGGTTTCTATACGGTTTCCAATGTGGTAAAAGTGGACGAAAAAAAACGGGATACTTTCATCAGGGATATTGAGAAGAAACATGATGCTATTGCCATTGACCGCCAGCAGATGAATGAAAATTTTCTTGGTTTGCTGAAAAGAGATTTCAATACATTGATTAATTATTCTCTTCTTGCCATCATTTTAACGATCATTGTTTTCTTCAGGAATTTTGAGTTAACAATTCTTACGATGTTTCCCATTGTTTTAACAGGAGTAGTTACAGCAGGAATCCTTTATTTTCTTGGATTGGAATTAAATATTTTCAGTACCGTAGTGTGTACGCTGGTATTTGGAGTTGGAGATGACTTCAGTATCTTCCTGACTCAGGCTATGCAGAAAGAACATACCACAGGAAAGAATGAATTACCAACCTATAGAATTTCAATTATTCTTGCCGTTTTTACTACGATTCTTTCAATTGGCTCTCTGATTTTCGCCAAACACCCGGCACTGCATTCTCTGGCGTTGGTAGCCTTGATAGGAATGTTCTCTGTCATTGTGATCACCTCTACCCTATATCCTTTCTGGTTCAGATTATTCATTACCAACCGAACCAAAAAAGGACTTTCTCCAATCACCTTAAGATTATTTTTTATTTCAGTCTTTTCATTTTTATATTACGGACTTGGAGGACTTATATTTTCAGCATTCGGAAGCTTCTTTGTGAAAAATTCCAAAGGCCCGGCATTGAATATTATCAAATTTATTTTAGCCAGGTTTTTAACTTCTGTCCTTTATTCTAATCCATTTGTAAAGAAGAAGGTCATTAAAAATACATCGGAGGATTTCAGCAAACCTGCAGTCATTATTGCCAATCATACCTCTTTCCTGGATACGCTGGCCATCGCAATGGCTACCCACAAAATCATTTACCTGGTGAATGACTGGGTTTATCAGTCTCCTGTTTTTGGAAAACTGGTAAGGGCGCTGGGTTTTTATCCCGTTTCACAAGGAATCGAGAATGGAATGGATAAACTGAAAGAGAAAGTAGACCAGGGCTATTCCCTGGTAGTTTTCCCGGAAGCAGAGCGTTCTTATACCAATGATGTGAAAAGATTCCATAAAGGAGCATTTTATCTTGCTGAACAATTCGGGTTGGATATTCTCCCACTTTATATCCATGGAAATTCTGAAGTATTACCGAAAGGAGATTTCATTATCTATGACGGAAGTATTACGGTAAAAGTGGGCAACAGAATAAGCAAAGACGATATGAGCTTTGGCACCAACTATTCTGAGAGAACAAAGAAGATCAATGCCTATTTCAGAGAAGAATTTGCCAGACTGCGTGAAGAAATTGAGGATGAGAATTATTTTAAAAAGAAATTATTCCTCAGCTACCTGTATAAAGACAGTGAAGTGGTAAAAGAAGTAAAAGAAGACTTTAATACCAATAAATCAGTATATTTCGAACTGAATAAACATATTTCTCCTGATGCCAATATTATTCATATTGCTGATGATTTTGGACAGAAAGATGCTTTATTAACCTTATATCAGGCGAGCCGAAGAGTTTTTTCTCTGATCCGAAATGATGAAAAAAGAGCAACAGCTGCCCACAGTTATCTGGTAAAAAGAAGAAAGCTGCAGTATATTAAAGACCTTTCTGAAGTTAATAAAAAGATTGATGTTCTTTTGATTTCAGATGAACAGTTTACCATGAATAAAATTCAGGATTTGCCTGAAACAATCATTTTTGTAAATACAAAAAGCACTTCATTTGAAAGTGATAATTATACAGTACAATTTAGTTCCGAATCATTAAAAGTATTTAAAACTAAATAATACATATGAAAAACATACTTTTGTAAACGCTAAAGAAAACTAATGAAGAAAAATATACTTGTCATATATTATTCACAAACCGGACAACTCGAAGATATCGTGAGAAACATAGCCCAGCCTTTTGAAGCTAAAAAAGAGGCTTATGATATTACGTATTACAACATTCAGCTCAAGGAAGATTTTCCTTTTCCCTGGCCGGGTGATGTTTTTTTCAACACTTTTCCTGAGTCTTATTTGCAGATTCCAAAAGAAATCCTTCCTCCTTCAGAAGAAATTCTGAACAAAAAATACGACCTTATCCTGTTTGGGTATCAGGTATGGTATCTCACACCATCCATTCCTATTATTTCTTTCTTAAAGAGTGATTATGCAAAGCAAATCCTTAAAAATACACCTGTAGTAACGATCTCAGGAACCAGAAATATGTGGATGCTTTCCCAGGAAAAATTAAAGGTTTACTTGAGAGATTTACAGGCTAAACTGGTAGGAAACATCGCTTTGGTAGACAGACACGACAATTATACCAGTGTATTAACAATTCTCCGATGGCTCACTACAGGTCAGAAAGAAAAATCAGGAATGCTTCCTGCTGCAGGAGTTTCTGATGAAGAAATTTCAGGTTCGGTAAAGTATGGCGAGATTATTGAAAGACATTTTAATAATAATGACCTTACTCATTTGCAGCCGGATCTTGTGAAAAACGGAGCCGTTGAAATCCGTGCTTTTTTAGTACGCGTAGAAAAGGTGGGAAACAAAATTTTTACAGTATGGTCTAACCTGATTATCAAGAAAAAAGAGAAACGCCCATTGCTGATAAAATTCTTTAAGGTATATTTGATGGCAGCGATATGGATTATCTCACCTGTCGTTTTGGTTTTACACCTGCTTACAACCCCTATATTTTGGTTTAAAAGACAAAAACAAAAAAGATATTTACAAGGAATTAATTTAAAATAGAATGTACGACGTATTTATAACAAAAGCATCAAAATACTTACCCAATGAGCCGGTAGCGAATGATGAAATGGAGACTTATCTTGGGCTTATCAATGATGCGCCATCCAAAGCAAAATCACTTATCCTAAGAAATAATAAAATCACGACTAGATACTACGCTTTAGACAAAGAAGGAAACCCCACCCACTCTAATGCGCAGCTTACTGCAAAAGCAATTGAAGGACTCTTTGATGAGAATTTCAAAAAGGAAGATATGAAATTATTATCCGTAGGAACTACTTCACCGGACCAGATCCAGCCGTCTCACGCTTCTATGGTACATGGTGAGCTGAACATTGGAAAATCTATTGAGATTAATACCTCAACAGGTCTTTGTAATTCAGGGATGAATGCGTTAAACTATGGATTCCTTTCTGTAAAAGCTGGTGTTCAGGAAAATGCAGTATGTGCAGGTTCTGAAAGAATGTCTGCATGGATGACTGCTGACAAGTTCAACCACGAAGCTGAAAATTTAAAATTACTGGAGGAAAGACCTATCATTGCCTTCAAAAGAGAATTCCTGAGATGGATGCTTTCTGACGGAGCAGGTGCTTTCTTATTAGAAAATAAACCGAGAGAAAACAGTACTTCCTTAAAAGTAGAATTCATTGATTTCTATTCTTATGCCCACGAAATTGAAGCTTGTATGTATGCCGGATGTGACAAACTGGAAGACGGAAGCCTGAAATCATGGGCGGATTACCCTTCCGATGAATGGCTGAAGCAATCTATTTTTGCCATCAAACAGGATACTAAAATCCTTGATAAGTACATTCTGGTAAAAGGAGCTGAAAGTTTAAGATCATCTTTTGACAAACACAATTTAGATCCGGAAAAAATTGACCACGTATTGGCTCATATTTCTTCAGGTTACTTCAAAGATGGGCTGAAAGAAGAATTTGCTAAAAAAGGAATGGACTTCCCTGCAGAAAAATGGTTCTATAACCTTTCCGAGGTTGGAAACATTGGTGCAGGATCTATATTTATCGCTCTTGAAGAACTGATGAATTCCGGAACCTTGAAAAAAGGAGAAAAGGTACTTCTTTGTGTTCCTGAAAGTGGAAGATTCGCTTATTCATGCGCTTTATTAACTGTTTGCTAATGGAAAACAGACTGCCGACATCCGATAAAGATTTTGTAGAAAGCCTTATCCCACAAAGGTTTCCTTTTGTAATGGTGCACGAATTGTCAGAATATTCTGAAAATCATCTTTTATCCGGTTTTGAAATAAAAGAAGATAACCTTTTCATTCAGGACGGCTTATTCCAGGCTTCAGGCTTAATAGAGCACCAGGCACAGAGCGTTGCCTTGCATACCGGATATAAATATTATCTGCTGGGAAAAGATGCACCTACCGGATATATTGGTGCTATCAAATCTTTTGAGGCTGAAATACTGCCTAAAACAGGAGATCATCTGATATCTGAAGTAACTATTCTTAATGAAGTAATGGGAGTAACCCTTGTAGATATTGTTACGAAACTAAACGGTAAAGTGATTGCAAAATCTCAAATGAAAACCGCTGTAAAATAAACTGAAATGGAGATAAAGGAAGAGAATATCATCAATATACACAACTTTTTACCGCACCGTGAACCGATGCTGATGGCAGACTATATCCTGGAACTGACCAAAGAAAAAGTAGTGACTTCCTTTGAAATCAAAGCAGATAATATATTCGTTCACAACAATGAATTCGCAGAGGCAGGCTTAATCGAAAACCTGGCTCAAACCTGTTCATCTATCCTTGGACAAAGCTTCTTTGAAAATCCTGAAGCCGATACAAAAGTAATCGGGTTCATTACCAATATCAAGAAGATTGAAATATTTGCCCTTCCAAAAGTGAATGACAAAATTATTTCCAAAGCATCTCTTATCTCACAGTTTGAGAACATTTGCCATATCTTCTGTGAAACCTTTAATAATGATGAGTTATTGATCAGAGCAGAAATCAACCTGTTTATTCAGGAAGTAAAATCGTAATGATCAATTGAACATAGATATAGAAAAGCTGTACAAAACGTACAGCTTTTTTTATTCCAAACTATCTTAAATGAATTTGTGTTATTCGTGTTTAAAATATAGGTTTCGGCTAAAGCCCATTGATTTTTTCTTTTTTTTAAGCGGGCTAAAGCCCACTTCTATTGAATTGATTACAATGCCTTTACGAAAAAAAGTTCCTTTTTTGTTTATTTACACATTCATCAGAACGTTTAAAAACAACTGATAAACAATACATTACAGAATTAAAAACCTCATCATCAGATGAATTATTTCACGTGAAACATTTTATAAATCCGTGAAACTCTGATGGTCAGGAAGAAACAGTTGTAAACAACAAAAAAGCGGAACATTTCTGTCCCGCTTTTATCATTATTTTAAACAAAAGGAATTAATATCCAAAGATCTCTTCAAGAGATACTTCCTGGAATTCTCCCATTTTGTTGATCGATTCCATATTCAGGTTTTCTTTCTTACCGATGATCGCTGTATTGTATTTTACAGGTTTTACTTCAGTGTTGTAGAATCCTGTAAGCTGTGGCAGTGTCAATCCCTGGATTTCAGCGTAAATATCTTTTCTGATATCATAGTCAACCCCTAATTTTTTCAATGCTAACTGATTGAAGAAAATATTTGTTCTGTTGATTCTGTTGGAAGCAATCTGTTTCAAGGCAGAACCTCTTGCATTCTCAAACTGTGCTGGAATTTGTGGTAAAGATACCATCAGATCATTCATTGCATTTACCGCTAAAGGAAGCTTGTTTGACTGCGTTCCAATATAATTCGTCACATAGTTCGCTTTCCCTTTTTCTGAAGCATTTCCATAAGAAACATAGGCTGTATAAGCCAACGACTTACTTTCTCTGATTTCCTGGAAAACAATAGAAGACAGCCCTCTTCCGAAATACTCATTGAAAACATTAGCTTTTCCGAAGTTGCTAAGGTTTACAGTATTGGCTTTTGCAACTTTAGACATTTCCATCTGTACCATGTCGTAGTTTGTGAAATACACCTTCCCTTCAGTAGCCGGTTCAGCATATTCTTTTGCCTTTGCCGGCTGAAGACTTGTATTGATGATAAATGGCTTCACCGCTTTTTCCAATCCTGCCTGATCCTGTCCGTAAAGAAGCACCTGGTAAGGATATTGGTTCAGCGTTTTCACTTTCTTCATCAATTCTACGGCGTCAATGCTCTCAAGACGTTCTTTGGAAACAATGTCTGTCATTCTTGAATTTTTACCGTATTTAGCATAGTTTGAAAGAGCAGCCATAATTCTCACTTTATCTTTCTTCGCAGAAGCTCTTGATTCCAGAATTGTTTTTACCGTTTGGGCATAAATAGCTTTATCAGCTTTAACATTCGTCATCCAGTGGTTCATCAGCTCTGCAGCTTTTTTCATATTACTTTCAAGACCACTCAAAGTGATAATCATCTGATCGTTGGAAGTTCTCAGGCTATAGCTTACTCCCAGTTTAAAAAACTCTTCTTTCAGCTGCTCCGGAGTATACTTATCTGTTCCAAGATATTCGAAAAGAGTTCCTGCAACAGAAAGTTCTTTGTCATTATCTGTTCCGAAAGGGAAGACATAACTGATCTGTGCAACCTCATTATACTTGTTCTTCACAAAGCTTACCGTCTTATCTTTGATCTTTGAGGTCTGAATAGCTGTTTTAAAATCGATAAATTCCGGCTTACTTTCCGGCACTTTAGTATTCAGAATATCTTTAAGGAAAGGAGACTGAGCTTCTCTGTTCAGTTTAATCGGGGTAATTCCAGGGTTTTGTACACGTACAAGCTTATCGTTCACTCCTTTTTCCTTATAAATAACAACATAATTATCTTTAAAGAAATCGTTGGCAAACTTTACCACGTCAGCTTTTGTGATCTTATCATATTGATTGATCTCATCAAGCTCCTGCTCCCAGGTTCTTACATTGATATAGGAATCATAAAGCTCAGTAGCTAATCCATCAGCTGTTTCCCAGCTTTTCATGCGCTGAACTTTTTTATCATTTACGATAGCTTTAAGTATCCAGTCCGGGAACTGTCCTTTTTTCACAAGATCCAGCTGATCCATCAGAAGTTTTTTAGCTTCATCAAAACTTTGCCCTTCTTTGGGAGTTACTACCAGTCCAAATGTACCATACATTTTGTAAGGAGATTCATACGCTCCTGCTCCAAGCGTTTTTTGCTTCTGGTTGATATTCAGGTCAATTAATCCTGCATCTCCCCTATTACTTAAAATTTCAGAGACTACGTCTGCCAGTCTTGCTTCCTGAGTTCCATAAGAATCTGTTCTCCAGGCAACCGTCATTCTTGGAGTAGTAGGACTTTTTACAGTTCTGGTAACAATACTGGTCATTGGTTCTTCTGTAACCATCTTTTTCATCGGAAGTTCTTTGTATTTGAACGTTCCGAAATATTGATCAACTAATTTTATAGTTTTGTCATAATCCAGATCTCCTACCAATACTACAGCCATATTATTAGGCACATAATAGGTATCAAAATACTTGTGGATCGCTTCCATAGAAGGGCTCTTCAAATGTTCAGAAGTTCCGATTGTCGTTTGCTGTCCGTTCGGATGTTTTGGGAAAAGAGCCTGCATCAATGAATAGAAAACAAGACGGCTGTCATTATCCTGTGCTCTGTTGTACTCTTCATACACCGCTTCAAGCTCTGTATGGAAAAGACGTAAAACCAATTCTGAAAAACGTTCTTTTTCTACTCTTAACCATTTTTCCAGTTCATTGGAAGGAATATTGTTTTTGTAAACCGTTTCATCCAGAGATGTATGAGCATTTGTTCCTGTAGCTCCTAATGACGAAATCGCTTTATCATACTCATTAGCGATAGCATATTTGGAGGCTTCCTGGGAAACTTCGTCAATTTTTTTATAAAGTTCTTTCTTTTTTTCAGGATCTTTTTCTGCTTTATGCTGCTCATAAAGATCAGAGATCTGCTGTAATAAAACTTTTTCTTTTGCCCAGTCCTGGGTTCCCAAATGCGAAGTTCCTTTGAAAACCATATGTTCCAGGTAGTGCGCTAAACCTGTATTATCACTTGGGTCATTATTAGATCCAGTTCTTACGGGAATATAAGTCTGGATTCTTGGGGCATCATCATTTTTTGCCAGATACACCTTCAAACCATTTTTCAGGGTATATACACGTACGCCAGCCTGATCGTTCTTTACTGTTTCATAGGTATACCCTTGAGCATCTGTAAGCTTTTGGGTCTCAAATTTTTGTGCCATTGCGCTTATCATACAGAAAAGCGAAACCGAAATAAAAATTTTCTTCATAGTAGTTATTTAATATTATTTTCAAACCAATTTCCAGACATTAGTCTTATTTATCTTAACACTTGTTACAAGAGAACTGTTACAAGCAGAATAATAAGCCTTAGGATTCTTTTAAGATTCTTTTCAATATGATTAGTTAAAAGCTTCCTTTTAAACAGTGACAAGAAAATTCAGGATATATTAAAATATGGTAGGCTTATTGAAGGTATATCCTTTATCTTACAACAATAACTCCCTCAAATTTAATATGATTTACATATAATGTATTTTCACTATTTTAGCCACCTGATTAAAACAATCAAAAACAGGTGAGCCATATTTCATCTGGAATCTAAAAATATAAACATTATTTAGATGAAAAAACAAGACCTGCCTCAAGACGAAAGTAACCTGAAATCCGCCAACATGACTGAAGTTCTGTATGTAACGGATGAGAACGACAATTACACGACAGCAAACAGTACAGGCTGGGATGCCAAGAAAGCTGCTCTGGATGAATCTATGGAACTTATTTATGAGAGAATTGAGGAAGCAAAACAAAATGTTGCCAATAATGTAGCAAGTCCTATTGCCTATTTTATGGAACTGAATAAAATGGACATTGGTGTTCTTGCTTCTTATGTAGGAATGTGGCAATGGAGGGTAAAAAGACATTTTAAACCCAAAGTATTCAAAACACTAAGCGAAAATGCACTGAAAAAATATGCCGATGCATTCGGAATTTCAGTGGATGAATTAAAGAACTTCAACGGGAAATAAATGAGACCAGGCAGTGTAATGCCGGATCCTTTTTAACCCATGAAAAGATACAATCAGCAAATGAAATTAAACTTTGAACACCATCAGACTGCGCATTGCGAAAACGGTGTTGCTTCTAATTTACTGCTTAACAAAGGACTTAAACTAAGTGAGCCCATGATCTTCGGGATCGGTTCAGGACTGTTTTTTGTCTATCTTCCTTTTTTAAAGGTGAATTTTGCTCCGGGCTTCAGCTATCGTCCGATGCCGGGTGCTATTTTCAGTAAAGCAGCCAAAAGATTAGGAATTAAAATCAAAAGAGAAAAATTCTCAAATCCTCAAGATGCTCAAAAAGCGCTTGAAAGAAATCTGGAACAAAATATTCCTACAGGACTTCAGGTAGGAGTTTTCAACCTTACCTATTTCCCTGAAGAGTACAAATTCCACTTCAACGCCCACAACCTTGTGGTGTATGGAAAAGAAGACGGAAAATTTCTGATCAGTGATCCGGTAATGGACTATACAACCTCTCTTTCCGAAGCCGAACTGGAAAAAGTAAGATATGCCAAAGGAGCACTTCCTCCGAAAGGACATATGTACTACCCTGTTTATGTTCCGGAAAATGTAAACCTTGAGGAAGCTATCAAAAAAGGGATTAAAGATACCTGTAAAAATATGCTGGCTCCCGTACCGCTTATCGGCGTAAAAGCCATGAGGTGGGTTGCCAAAAGCATCCCTAAATGGGCAGAAAAGAAAGGAACAAAGGTAACCAACCATTATTTGGGACAGTTGATCAGAATGCAGGAAGAAATTGGAACCGGAGGCGGAGGCTTCAGATTTATCTATGGTGCATTTCTTCAGGAAGCATCTGTTATTCTTAAAAATGATGAATTAAAAGAATTATCAAAAGAAATTACTTCGATTGGTGACCTTTGGAGAGATTTTGCCGTGGATATTGCCAGAGTGTATAAGAACAGGAACTCAAAAAGCAATATCTATAACGAACTTTCAAAAACGATGCTGCACATTGCAGATCTGGAGGAAGCTTTCTATAAAAAACTGAGAAAAGCGATCTGATATGGCAGAAAATATGATTGAGATCAAAAACTTATACAAGAAATACAAAAATTCTGATGAGTTTTCTGTAAATGATATTTCTTTGAGCATCAGCCAAAATGAAATCTACGGAATTCTCGGACCCAACGGAGCCGGAAAAACGACATTAATTTCCATGCTTTCGGGACTGATAAAACCTACTTCAGGGCAGTTTACCATCAATGGTTTATCTCCTCAGAAGGATGGTTTCAAAATCAGACAGATTATCGGAATTGTCCCTCAGGAATATGCTTTATATCCAACGCTTACAGCCAAAGAAAACCTGATGTTTTTTGGAAGCCTGTATGGTTTAAAGCATAACCAGCTTAAAAAAGCCATTGATGAATCCCTGGAAATTATGGGTCTTTCAAAATTTGCCAACAAACAGGTAGGACAGTTTTCAGGAGGAATGAAACGCCGCTGCAACCTCATCGCCGGCACCCTTCACAATCCTAAAGTTCTTTTTCTGGATGAGCCAACCGTAGGAGTAGATGTTCAGTCCAAAAAAGCCATTATTGATTATCTGTTAGATTTAAATAAACAGGGCACCTGCATTATTTATACTTCTCATCACCTTTCAGAAGCGGAAGAGTTCTGTACTAAAATTGCCATCATCGATCATGGAAAAATCCACGCTGTAGGAACTCCTGAAGAATTGGTGAACAGAGTAGCAAGCGCTGAAAACCTTGAAGATGTTTTCATTTCATTAACCGGAAAAGAATTAAGAGATGTTGTTGTATAAACTGTGGAGAAGCTTTACTAAAGAAATCCTGCTGCTGAAAAGAGATATCGGAGGAATTGTCATCATCTTTGTGATGCCTTTGCTTTTGATTGTCACTATTACCCTTATTCAGGATTCTACCTTTAAAAACCTTGAAGGATCAAAGATTCCGATTATTTTTATTGATAATGATAAGTCTGAGGTTTCAAAAAATATAAAAGCAGAGCTGGAAAACAGCAAAACATTTCAGCTGCTGACCAATTTCAATGAAAAGTCTGCTCAGGATGCTGTTTTTTCGGGAGATTACCAGATGGCGATCGTCATTCCTGATAATTTAACGAAAGATTTAAATTCCAATATTGATTCTAAAGTTCAGACCATTGTAAGTTCATTCGGACTGGAAGGAGATTCAGCAAAAGTAAAAACAGCTGCTCCTAAGGCGAAAGAAATTCATTTGTATTTTGATCCCGCTACCAATGCCGGATTCAAAAACTCCGTGATGAATTCTGTGAATAAAATGGTTTTTGAGATTGAAAATAAAAAGATTTACAAGGCATTTCAGGAACAGCTGGGAACAACTGAAAATCTTGACGAAAATAAAAACCTGATCAGCTTTAAAGAGATCACTCCCAAAAAAGGAGAAATGGATGTGATGCCGAATTCCGTTCAGCATAACGTTCCTGCATGGACTCTTTTTGCAATCTTCTTTATTGTAGTTCCTTTATCCATCAACCTTGTAAAGGAAAAAAGCCAGGGCACAAGTGTACGAGCAAGAATAAGCCCTACGCCTTATTTTGTACATATTTTAGGAAAAACATTTACCTATCTTATCATCTGTCTTATTCAGTTTTTACTGATGGTTGCAGTAGGTATTTATCTTTTCCCTTATATGGATCTTCCGGCTTTTGATGTATCCGGAAAAATGTTTCAGCTTGTAACAGTAACGCTGTTTGCAGGACTGGCAGCCATTGGATTCGGTGTTTTATTGGGAACTATTGCCGATACACAGGAGCAGTCTGCCCCATTTGGAGCGACCTCTGTAGTTGTTTTGGCAGCTATCGGCGGAATCTGGGTTCCTGTATTTTTAATGCCGGAATTCATGCAGACCGTAGCCAAATTCTCCCCTATGAACTGGGGATTGAATGCCTATTATGATATTATTTTAAGAAACAGCGGAATTGGCGGGATTGCCAAAGAACTGGTTTTCCTTTTCTTATTCTATATTGCCACTGTAGCTATTTCCATATTTTATGAAAGAAAACAAAATGCAGTCTAAAGAAAATATATTAACCTGTACTGAAGAAGTAAGAGTACGCTTTAATGAAACAGATCCGCTGGGAATTGTCTGGCATGGTCATTATATCGTATATTTTGAAGACGGAAGGGAAGCTTTCGGACGTCAGCACGGTTTAACTTATCTCGATATTCAGAATGCAGGATTTGTAACACCAATTGTAAAAAGTACCTGTGAGCATTTTCTTCCTTTAAAATATGGAGAAACATTCAAAATTGTAACTACTTTTATCAATTCTGTTTCAGCTAAGCTTATCTACCGATATGAGATCTTCAATCAGGGAAATCAATTGGTATGCAGCGGTGAAACCATTCAGGTGTTTCTTGATAGTAACGGAAGCTTATGTTTGTATAATCCGGAATTTTTTCAAAACTGGAAAGATAAAATGGGATTGTCATGAGGAAAGAAATTTACATCACAGACTACAATTGTGTAACTCCGTTAGGTTTCAATGTTGATGCCAACTGGAATGCTCTTGTAGAAGGAAAATCTGGAGTTGATTTGCACAAAATCATCGACAAGCAGGATGCTTTTTACGCTTCCATGATTGATTCTGACAAACTGAATGAAGAATTCAACAGATTCTTCGACTCCACTCAGAATGACATTCCTAATTTCACAAGACTGGAAAAGATGCTTCTTTTAAGCTTACAGCCACTTGTTGAAAAACATACTATATCAGAAGACACCGCTTTCATCCTTTCCACCACAAAAGGAAATATCAGTCTGTTAAAAAACCAGTCTGACCTGCCGCAAGGCGTATATTTATCAAAATTAGCAGAAAAAATTGCAGATTTTTTCGGATTCAAAACAAAACCAATTGTAGTTTCCAATGCCTGTGTTTCAGGAGTAATGGCAATTGCTGTAGCGAAAAATATGATTCGGGCAGGAAAATACAAAGATGCTTTCGTTATTGCAGGAGATGAGCTTTCTGAATTTGTTATTTCAGGATTCAACTCATTTCAGGCTATAGGATCAGGACCATGCAAGCCTTATGATAAAAGCAGAGACGGTATCAATATTGGTGAAGCCGCGGCTGCAGTCTATATAACCAGCTGTCATTCTGACGAAGGAAGAATCTCACAAAACGGGAAATTCAGATTCAAGGTTCTGGGAGACTCTGCTGTCAATGATGCCAATCACATTTCCGGACCTTCAAGAACGGGTGACGGTTTATATGCCAGTATCAAAAGTGCCATGACAGAAGCGAATGTTTCTGCTGAACAGATTGATTTTATTTCTGCCCACGGAACAGCTACTTTATATAACGATGAAATGGAAGCTATTGCCTTCAACAGAATGGATCTTCAGCATATTCCGCTCAACAGTATGAAAGGCTATTACGGACATTGTCTGGGTGCATCAGGGCTTCTTGAAAGCATTATTTCCATGGAGAGCGCTCTTCACAGCACTTTGCTTCCTTCAAAGAATTTTGAGGAAACAGGAGTAACCCAGCCTTTGAATATCATTAAAGAAAACAAAACTGCAGATATTAAATATATTCTAAAGACCGCTTCCGGTTTTGGCGGTTGTAATGCAGCAGTTGTACTTGAAAAATGTTAAAATTATGCCCTTCAATTCTGAAGGGCATATATATCTTTATTCTCTCCTGGAAAACGAATTATTTCCCAGACCAATCATTGCTGTTATAACCGTTAACACCGATAAACTCTATACTTTCTATTTTCATATTAGAAAAAAATTGGACAAAAGTGTTATTCCATTCTCCATGATATTGCAGTACCATACTTTTAATTTGAGAGGGAATTTCATCCTGAAAGGTAATTGTTATCCAGGGAATTTGAAATTTATTGTCCAATGCGGGCTTATCCATATTAGAATCACAAAAAAACAATCTTAGTTTATAATATTTTATACCAGTATCTGTTTTGCCGCCATACCCTAAATTTACAATACTTACATTTTTACTTAATAATTCATTATAAAATTCAGAGAAATTATGCCCATAAAACTGTGTTTTATTAGCGGCAACAGAATTCAATTTTGGAACAACTCCATTATAAAATGCAATATATTCATTTACAGACGCATGCTGAGCATTGCAGTTATACATTAAAAATATATTTATTACAAATAAACTTTTTAAAAAGATAGATTTCATATTATTTTTTTTAATAATTAAATTATGGACATTTTGATACTTTCACACCATCTTTAATTTTACCACCGCTGTACGGCACTGTTATTTGTGTTACCTCTGCATTTATCTTTTTAAGATTTCCATTCGCATCCGCTTTAGCAATACTAATACCCGCATTAAATTTATCCAAAATATAAGCCATTGCAACAGCCCTACTATCATAATCTTCTCCCGAACTATTTTCAGATGCCCCAGATTGATAATATACGTCGGCCTTATAAAATTCTATTCCCAACATACTTTTTTCTTTAATTGAATGATCTTGAGAATTATAATTTTCATCTTTTGGGTATTGGCTAAGAAATTGCTGAGCCAAAGAAGCATTATTAATGACTAAGGCATAGGTCTCTGCAGTTCCTTCGCCAGAATTGCCATACACAAAACGATATTTAAGGGCAGGGTTACCAGCAAGGGAAGTAATCATATTATATAAATCTCCTCCCGAAGGATTACCTCTATCGCCAGAGTGAGAATGCCCATCACCAATATAGGGACTTGTTAACTGAGCACTGGGAATGGTTCCATTAGAAATATTTTGTTCTACAGGTGGTGTTATTTCATACTCACCATTAGGCTTCTGACCTATCGCTACCGCCCATTCATTAGGAGCCTGAATTTTTCCTTTTAAAGCTACATCCATTTTTTGTTTTACTTCACTATTTTTTAAAATAGTATTGGCACTCGTCATTGAGCTTTCTGCTTTCTTACAAGGATCGTCCATTTCCGGTGGATCCGGGTACTCATAACCATCACCTCCTCCTCCTCCTCCTCCTCCTCCGTCATCCATTCCTATAGGATCAAATGTTTTGGGGGTTGTACCAGGTACCCACTTGCAAATTGTTTCTGACGTTGTATACGGGGTGCAATTAGGGTCTTTATCAGTACATCCTATGGTAATCCATCTGGTACTGCACTGAAAAACGGGTGTGTTTCTTGACGAAGTTGAGGTTTGAGAATCTGTTTTCTCCCCATAATCGGTGATATTGGAAAAGATAACGGCATGGAAAAAATCAATTATTCTTTTGTCATCTTTTTCAAAGAAATAGACTTTATTTCCTTCTCTTACAGCTTCCATCAGCAAAACCACTCTGTTGTCTTTTACTACAGGTACCAAAAGATAACTTTCTCCAAACTGGCCGAAAGTCATGGCATAATCCCAATACAGATCACCATATTTGCTTTTTATGTGTTCCATATTGGCTACTTTCATAAATACCTGATGTACTTTACTGATGTACACTTCGTCTTCCTTCCAGAAACTTTTTGATGAAAATCTGGCTGAAGAATTATAAGAGCGTTGCTGAGCAGAATCTTCTGTAGAGAATTCTTCATTCCGGCAACACCATAAGGTAGACAGAATGGCAAGAAGAAAGCAAAGCTGGAAAATAGTTTTTTTCATAGACATTTGTTTTTTAATGTGTTAAATATAAATTTTTTTATCACATTGATGTGATAACAGATGCAATATTATTTAGAATTTAATATCTGTACAACAACTGTTGGTTATAAAATCAATAACCAACAGTTATCATTTCAAATTATTTTATATTTGTAAAAAATACCTCCATGAGCTTAGGAACCAAACTAAAACAGCTAAGACAAGATAAAAACTGGTCACAGGCTGATGCTGCTTACCGATTAGATATTTCACAACCGGCTTATAACAAATGGGAAACAGATCAGACAAAACCCAATATAGATAAGCTGGGAAAAATTGCAGAGGTTTTTGAAACAGACATCTATGAGTTATTAGAAAATATATCTACTATTAATTTTCCAAATGCAAATTTTGAGGGCACTTCTTATGTTGTTTCTGCTGAATCAACTATCAATATGCAATCGCCTGAACTTATTGAAAGTATTCTAAAAAATCAGGAGCAGATTTCGAAACTCATTGAATCTCAAAATAAATTAATAGAAAGCCTGCTGAAGAAATAATGGAAATACCATTAATGAAGAAAACAAACACCTGCACCATAGAACATTCAAAAATAACCGTTGACGGAAATCTTATTTTTGAAAGCCCTGCCGAAACCTTTCAGGAATTTGCCAAAGAAGCTTATAAAAGTTTAGATCTCAGCTATCCTAAATTTCATAAAATGGATCATTTGAGTAAACTGGCTTTTCTTTCCGCTGAAACCATTCTGAAAGATGATGATCACAGCAGAACAGCTATTGTTTTTGCCAACAGATCTTCCAGTCTGGACACAGATTTCAAATATCAGGAAAGTATCAATGATCAGGATAACTTCTATCCGAGTCCTGCCGTTTTTGTCTATACTCTGCCCAACATCTGTGTAGGCGAAATCAGTATTAAGCACAAAATGCAGACAGAAAATGCTTTTTTTGTTTTAGATGAATTTGATGAAAATTTTTTAAACGATTATTCTGAACAAATCCTGCTGTCCGGGAAGGCTGATAAAGTATTGTGTGGCTGGGTAGAATTGTATCAGGAAAATTATAAAGCTTTTGTATATTTGCTAACCTTATAAAAATGTAACAATATAACAGTGTAATGATGTAATGATCTTTATGATATGCCGAAGCACTGATAAACCAACTTAATTATGGAAAACTTAAAAACAGAATTGAAACACAAAATTATCGAAGTTCTTAATCTTGAAGATGTATCTGTAGAAGAAATCAAAGATACTGATCCATTGTTCGGAGGAGGATTAGGATTAGATTCTATCGATGCTTTGGAATTGATCGTTCTTTTGGATAAAGACTATGGAATAAAGTTAGCAGATCCTAAAAAAGGAAAAGAGATTTTCCAGTCTATCGATACGATGGCTAAATTCATCGAGGATAACAGAACAAAATAAATACAACAATCTAACTATATAGCAATGTGGTAATTACTAATCAATTATCACATTGCTACACTGTTTTATGATTTAATACCATGAGTCAAAAAATTGCCATAACGGGAATGGGCATCATTTCCTCCATCGGAAACAATGTGGAGGAAAATTTTATTTCACTACGATCCGGAAAACATGGAATTTCAGATATAGAAATGTTTGAAACCCGTCATACGGGAGCCATTAAAACGGGTGAAATAAAATTATCCAACGAAGAACTTGCAGAGAAACTTCAGCTTGATGAAGACAATAATGTGACAAGAACTTCTTTATTGGGAATGATTGCTGCAAAAGAAGCTGTAGAAAGTGCAGGAATTTCAGATATCAATGGATACAGAACCGGATTGATCTCTTCTACCAGTGTAGGCGGGATGGATATCACTGAAAAGTACTTCTACTCTTACGAAGACTTTCCTGAAAAGCAAAAATATATTGACGCCCATGATGCCGGAAATTCTTCACTGGCTATTGCCGGTTATCTGGGACTAAAAGGCATGGTTTCTACCATCAGTACAGCCTGTTCTTCGGCAGCCAATGCTATTATGATGGGTGCAAAACTGATTAAAAACGGAGTTTTGGATCGTGTGATTGTCGGGGGAACAGATTCTCTTTCAAAATTTACTTTGAACGGTTTCAATACTCTGATGATTCTTACAGATTCCTATAACACTCCTTTTGACAACAACAGAAAAGGACTGAATCTTGGGGAAGCTGCGGCTTTCCTAGTTCTTGAATCTGAAGAAATGGTCAAAAAAGAAAATAAAAAAGTTCTTGCCTATCTTTCCGGATATGGGAATGCCAATGATGCACACCATCAGACGGCATCGTCAGACAACGGACAGGGTGCATTTTTAGCGATGCAGCAAGCCCTGAAAATTTCCGGACTGGAAAAAGAAAATATAGATTACATCAACGTTCACGGAACTGCTACTCCTAATAATGATTTATCTGAGGGAATTGCAATGATAAGAATCTTCGGGGAAAACAAAGTTCCTGAATTTAGCTCTACAAAAGCGTTTACAGGACATACTCTGGCCGCAGCAGCAGGAATTGAAGCTGTATTTTCAGTTTTAGCCATGCAAAACAGTGTCATCTTCCCAAACCTGAATTTTAAAACAAAAATGGAAGAGTTCGACCTTACTCCTGTTACCGAATTGAAAGAGAAAAACATCAATCATGTACTTTCCAACTCATTTGGATTTGGAGGAAACTGTTCCACCTTAATTTTCTCAAAATCATGAGTGCAGTATACATCAACAGTGCATCCTGTATCTCTGTTCAGGACACTTTAAACGAAAATATTCTTCAGAACCTTCGTTTTGAGAATTCTTCAAACATTATTAAAGCAATAGAACCTAATTACAAAGAGTTCATTCCGCCAGCCATGATCAGAAGAATGTCCAAAACGGTAAAAATGAGCTCTGTCGCATCACACCACGCATTAAAAGAAGCAGGAGTTGAAAAACCTGACGCTATCATTGTAGGAACAGGAATGGGCTGTTCACAGGATTCTGAAAAGTTTCTGAAAAACGTGATTGACAATCATGAAGAATTTCTTACTCCTACCTTTTTTATCCAGTCTACCCACAATACGGTAGCAGGACAGATTGCTCTGGGATTACAATGCCATGCGTACAACTTTACCTATGTAAATACATCTTCTTCACTGGAGTTTTCATTACTGGACGCTCAGCTTCAGATCAATGACGGAGAAGCAGAAAATGTTCTGGTAGGTTCCACAGATGAGCAGACGGACAGAACAATGGAGCTTTACTGCTTAAATAATACCATAAAAAAAGAAGAAGATCTTCCTGCAGATTATCTGAATTCCAATACCAACGGAGTCATCTGGGGTGAAGGTGCCAGTTTTTTCGTTGTAGGAAAAGATAAGACCGAAAAGTCTTACGCCAGGCTTAAGAATATCCACATCAGCAATAAGGTTGAATTGAATGAAGTAAAGGATTTTATCCAGAATTTCTTAGTCAGTAATAACCTTTCAAACCATGATATTGATGCTGTTATTTTAGGATTCAGCGGAGATACCGATTCAGATATTTACTATAAAAAAGCAATGGATATCTTTCCGGATTCCGCACAGCTGTATTATAAACATTTAAGTGGTGAATTCAACACAGCAAGTGGTTTCTCAACTTTCATAGCCTGCCATATCCTGAAGGAACAGCAGATTCCGGAAGTAATGATGATCAATGCTGAGAAAAAGGAAAGTATAAAGAATGTACTTCTTTACAACCATCTGGCGGGTGATGATCATAGTTTGGTATTACTGGAAAAAGCTTAATTAAAGAGAAGTAATAAAAACAGTGCTGCTGTCATTCTGACGAAGGAAGAATCTCTGCTTTTTATATGATAGATTTTTCATTTCGCTTCGCTACACTCAAAATGACAAAATGGGTATAAATTCAAGAAGTTTAACAATAAAAAACAATCAGCAATGAAACATTATCCCTTCATCCTGTTCTATATTTTCTGCAACGTTTTTATTTATGCGTTCCACGGGAGCTTTTGGGTATACTTGTTTTGTTTTTTTGCTTTTTCTGCGGTAGTTGTCTGGGGTTCATTTGATATTGAACTGGGATATTTTGTTAACAGCATTACTCATAAACGTACTAAAATCAAGGAAGTGGCTCTTACGTTTGATGACGGTCCCACTGAATTTACGCCAAAGTTTTTAGACCTGCTTAAAGAGCATCAGGTAAAAGCCACCTTTTTCTGTATCGGGAAACAGATTGAAAAATATCCTGAGACATTTCAGAGAATTATTGCAGAAGGGCATATAATTGGTAATCATACCTTATCACATTCTAATTCTACCGGATTTTTATCAACTTTAAAAATGATTGAGGAGATTGAAAAGTGTGATAAGATCATGAAAAATGTGGGAAATATTAAGACCAATCTCTACAGACCACCTTTTGGGGTGACAAATCCCAATATTGCAAAAGCAATCAAAAAGACCAATAAAGACAGCATCGGATGGAATGTAAGATCATTGGATACCATCATTGACGATGAAAATAAAATATACAACAGAGTAACCAAAGGCCTGAAAAAAGGAAGTATTATCCTCCTTCACGATACCTCGGAAAAGACGTTTCGTGTGCTGGCCAATTTATTAGTATTTTTGAAGGATAAAAAATATACAACCTTTACTGTTGAAACAGTGATAAATTCAAATAGAAATGATTAAAAATATAGCTTTCGGAGTGTTCTTACTGGTTTCCGGTTTCTTTTTTGCACAAAGCACACCTATGTCAGGAGCTGAAGCCAAAGCATTTGTATCTAAGGTTTCTTCAGAAACGAAAGAAATTAAAACGTTGCAGAGTGATTTTACCCAGACCAAAAAAATGGATTTTCTGGATAAAAGTATTGTTACCTATGGAAAAATGTCTTTGCAGACACCCAATATGCTGAGCTGGAAATACACCAAACCATATCAGTACAGCATCGTTTTTAAAAGTAATAAAATTTTCATCAATGATCAGGGGAAAAAATCTTCTGTAGATGCCAAGAGTAAAACATTTGAAAAAATCAATAAGCTGATTGTAGGAAGCTCAAACGGAACCATGTTCAATGATCCCGAGTTTACCGTAACTTATTTTAAGAGCGGAAATTACAATGTGGCAAAGTTTATTCCCAAGACTTCCCAGCTGTTGAAATACATCAAACAGATTGAGCTGTTTTTCCCAAAGAACCAATCAACGGTTTCACAGGTGAATATGACTGAAGCTTCCGGAGATACAACCAATATTGTTTTCAAAAATACCAAGATCAATGCTTCCATTCCTGCGTCAGAGTTTACTTTATAGCCTGATTCTGATCCTGGCTGTTTCCTGTAAAACGTATAAGTTAACGGAAGTACAACCTGTTTCCTCTTCTGAAAAGCTGGTGGAAAACTTATACTTCTCCTCCGGTGAAGATTACGTTTACAAATGTCAGATGGATATTTATAAAAACCATATAAGTGGTATTCTGATCATCAAAAAACTGAATGAAACAACGCATCGTGTGGCATTAACTTCAGATTTTGGGAATAAACTGATTGATTTTGAAGTTTCTGACAATAATTTCAAGCTGAATTATGTACTTCCTGATCTGGATAAAAAAATAGTCATCAACTTCCTGAAAAACGACTTCCAGCAGCTTTTGAAAAGACAGTACCCGGTAAGCGAAAGTTTTGAGAATGACAATGCTAAAATCTTTCTTTCCAAAATTGAGAATAAAAGCTATTATTTATTCTTCAACAAGGAAAACGGTTTACTGAAACAGATCATTTACACGAAAAATAATAAGGAAAAAATCGATTTTACTTTTGATGCAAAAAAACCTATCTTCGCGGATAGCTTAAACTTACAGCACAAAGATTTTAAGATCAATATAAAACTATTTCAAATAACCGAAACAGAGTAATTTCCGACAGGAAAGACTGTACAACGTACAAATATTGTTTTCAACCGAAATGTATTGTACATTTAATCTTAAAAAATAAGATCATGCAAACCATTCTTACAGACTTTTATACTTTAACATCATACGATAAGACAGAAGACGGAAAGTTTACTGCTCATATTCATCTTAATAAGGACCATGATATTTTCAAAGGACATTTCCCCGGAAATCCGGTAACTCCCGGTGTTTGCATGATGCAGATTATTAAGGAGCTCACTGAAGAATTTACAGGTTCAAAATTGTTTCTGAAAACAGCATCCAATGTAAAATTCATGGCGATTATCAATCCTTTTGAAACCCCTGATCTGATACTGCATCTTGATATTGCTGAAAATGAAGAAGATGTTAAAGTAAAGAATACCACTTCTTTTGGCGAGACTATTGCATTGAAAATGTCTGTAAGCTATAAAAAATTACCCTCATGAAACTAATCTTATCATTCTTTGCAGCATTTGTTTTTCTCTTTCAGTCTGATCTTGAAACTCTGAGAAACAGCTATGCTAAAGCCACTGAATCTAACAGCAATACTCAAAACTTTATTGATACTGCAGAAAAGCAATCCGGTTCTGATGCAGTAACTGTAGGATATAAAGCAGCAGCAAAGATTATGGAGGCAAAAATTGCTAAAAGTAATAGAAAATCTCTTGTAAAAACAGGAGCTACAAGTCTTGAAGCGGTTATCAAAAGTAATCCTAATAATGCAGAACTTCGCCTGATCAGAATGAGTGTTCAGGAAAATATTCCAAAGATTGTAGGGTACCGTGGAAGCCTGAAGGATGATAAAGCTTTCCTGTTGAATAATTACAGCAAACAGAATACAGCCCTGAAAGGCTATATCAAAAGGTTTGCAACACAATCTAAAACTATGACAGAGGCAGAAAAAGCCACTTTAAAATAAAAAAATGTTCCTTGCTGCAGTACAAAATGCTATTTCTGAAAAGAAGATATGCATTTTAATACCTACCTACAATAATGAAAAAACTCTGAAAAGGGTTATTGACGGTGTTCTCGATTACACCGAAAGTATTATTGTGGTGAATGACGGTTCCACAGATTCTACGTTACAGATTCTTTCTCAATATCCTCAGATTATGGTTATTTCCCTTCCGGAGAACAAAGGAAAAGGAAACGGTCTTAAAACAGGTTTTAGAGCAGCAAAGAAGTCAGGATATGATTATGCCATCACTATTGATTCGGATGGCCAGCATTATCCGGATGATATTCCGGTATTTGTAGAAGCTCTTCTTCAGGAAAAAGAGGACGTTCTTCTGATCGGAAACAGAAATATGTCTCAGGATGGTATTCCTAAGAAAAGCAGTTTTGGAAACCGTTTTTCCAATTTCTGGTTCTGGTTTGAAACCGGAATCAAGCTGGAAGATACACAATCCGGCTACAGACTTTATCCTTTACATAAAATTCCAAAGAAATATTTTACCCCAAAGTTTGAATTTGAGATCGAGATCATTGTAAGAACCGCATGGAGACATGTTCCGGTAAAAAATGTTCCGATCAAGGTTTTGTATGATCCGGCAGAACGTGTTTCACATTTCAGACCTTTCAAAGATTTTACAAGGATCAGTATTCTGAATACAATTCTGGTAACGATTACTTTATTTTATATTATTCCGAGAAACTTCGTGAATAATTTCAAAAAAAAAAGCTTTAAAAGATTCATACAGGAAGATGTCTTAGAAAGTGACGGGAGCAACCGTACCAAAGCATTTTCTATAGCACTGGGAGTTTTTATAGGGCTTTCGCCTTTCTGGGGATTCCAGACGCTTCTGGTTATCAGTTTATCTGTACTTTTCAAACTCAACAAAGTACTAGCCTTTGTAGCATCCAATGTAAGTCTTCCACCTTTTATTCCCTTTATCATTGCGGCTTCTCTTTTTCTGGGAGCACCGTTTGTAAGCGGTAACAGTGATATTTTAAGTCAGGATTTAAACTTTGAGCTCATTAAGAACAATCTTCTCCAATATGTAATCGGTAGTTTTATTTTAAGTATTACACTTTCTGCTCTTGCAGGGATAGCTTCTTTTTTGTTTTTGAATAAAGTAAGCCCGGAAAACAACTAAAAAAGCCCGGACAATGTTCCAGGCTTATCACACAATAAATTAGTCCTATTTAGAAACAATTATCTTTTGAGAGTAATCAATTGAGTTATTGCTCACTTTCACAATATAAGCTCCATTGATTAGTTTTTGTACATTGACGGTATTTTGCTTGTTAAGATTGATATTTTCTTTAGAGATAAGCTTTCCTGTAAAGTCAAAGATAGAAACCGTAGTAATTCCTGATAGTTTCATATCGGATGGGGTTTTTATCATGAATTCATTTCTTACAGGATTCGGATAGATCGATATTCCTTTAGAATTATCAGTTTCTTTTACGGCCAATGCACATTCTGCAGGAACTGTAAAGTCTTCTACCTGATCACTCATTTCCGGTAAAGGTTGATTTGAACCCATTGCTAAACCATTTAGGGCCCCTGCAGATGCATTAACTCCTAATCCTCTTTTAGCGAATGTATTCCAGATCATACATTTATTTTCTCCTCCTGTGGAAGCCTGATCAGCAGCAAGAATAGCATCTCTGCCCTGAGCAAACGTTGGGTTACACGGCTGTAATTTAAGAGCATCCACTACCAGCTGTAAAACTCTTGCACTTCCGCTGTTAGGATCTGCCAGAACATTACTGTTATACCCATACTTCTCTACATACTTCCAGTTAAGATCCCAGAGCATACTTGCCCAGATAAATCCAATACTATGAACATCTGGTATTGTAATAGGGGTTCCCGAGACATTTGAGTTTATTTTCATGCCGTTTGTACGCCCGTAAGTATAATTATTGATTGCAAAATCAGGGGAATATTTTGCAGGTCTGATTCCTCCTGCGGTGGTAGCTTGTCCTGAAACAAAAGTTCCTATACCTCTGGCTATAGAAGAAGTATCTCCAGGTCTGGTTGTCATCATCAAAGCAAAGAAATCAGACCATCCTTCCCCCATTTGTTCATTTGATGAAACAAAATACAAGCACGAATCTCCTGTTCCGGTAAGTCGGTTAGAAATACCATGTCCAAATTCGTGGCTGATGACTCCGTTGTCTAAGCTTCCATCTTTATAAACTGCGGTGGTTTTGATTGTTGCATTGCCAACAATACCGTTAGTCAGATCATTTACCAGAAACTGGCCTTCTGTCATCCCCACCATAATGGTTGGAATTGTAATCGTAGTATCCGTTCCTGACATTGTTATCGGAGTATTGCTATACGGGTGGTATTGTATAACCCCTACTGCTCCTGCATTTTGCAAATTCTTTGTTTTGATAGTAAAAGCACATCCTGCAGCATTTACCACAGCAATCTTTCCTGTAAGACTTCCCGGGGTGACTGCAGTACATGCGTCAGCCGGCGTTGAAAGGGCAAGATCTCCTGTTACAGGAGGATTACCCATAATCTGAGGTCCAAAACTTGCAGTAGTAGCAGCCGGAGTTCTGGAGGTATATGTTGATGGTGCATTATAATAAAGATATCTTATCCCTCCACTAGGCGAGAAAAGGTACATCTGCATTCTTCCGCTTGTACCATCAGCTCCCGCGCTAAAGTTGGCATTATTAGTACCACCGCCATCTCTTGATTCTGCCAGAACAGGGTCGTTACCGGCACCTCCGTTTCCAAAATTGTTTACCTGGTAATTTCTTGCAGATTCTGTAAAACCAAATTTATAAAATACGTCATGCATTTTATTTGTATTATAGAATAAATTAGTTACAGCTGCCGACGTATAAGTAGTATGGGGTGCTGTTACATCCAATGGAAAGTCAAATGCTCGGTTTGTTCCTCCATCCGGATAAAACTGTGGTGTATTGAGGTTGTTCTCATCTGTATAGGCAAATGAATTATTACCTCTTGTTATTGTGTAATGATTAGTACCATCAGAATGCCAGCCTTCGGGTGAAGCGGTCAGATCCCAGGGATTAGTAAGAAGTGTTCTGCTACCGAATGTGGGGGCTTCTGCAGGGAATGCAAATACGTTATAAGTAGCATTATCTGGTGTTAATACAAAGTTGGCAGGTTTCTGCAGGTTTGCAGCAGCTTCAGCAGAGGAAAGAACTGGTGGAAGATGCTCTAGCTGTGATTCGGAGTGGTGATCATAAGCTTCGTCGTGAAAACGGCATGATAAAGTAGTATTTTCCTGATATAAAATAGTACCATCTTCTGTACTGACAATAGTGTTCCATACATTACTGGACTCTTTTTCTTCAACATAGAACTGATATCCCAGAACCAGCTCACCACCTTTTGCAACGTAAACTGTCTTTATATGAGTTGGTTTTTCTTTTCCATCAACATCTTTTACAGTATGCTTCCCATTAAGTTTTTTAATGGTTTCTGCAACTAACAGTTCTTTTTTGTCATTCTCTTTTCCTTTAACGGAGGTTGGATACACTCTAATAAACGTATCAGCAAGGCTTAATACTTTTCCATCCCTGATTAATACATTAGCAGAGCTCCCAAAAACAGGAATTCCATTAACCGTTTGCTGTATTCCTACAATATCACCTTTCAAACTTTTTGAAGGATCTACATTGATGACAGTAAACGTCTTCAACTTTTCATCTATTCTTTGAAAAGACGTTTTCTCAGAGTTGAAATAGTTGGTAATAATCTGTTCGTACTTTTGTGCTGAGATCATTCCAAATCCTGAAAAGAAACCCAATACTAAAAGTTTAAGAGTAAATTTTGTTTTTTTCATTGCTTCATATTTAATACACGCAATAAAAAATATAGCATATATAAAAACAAGAAAAAGACGGACAAAACAAATATTACATAAACAAATGGAGCATTTTAAGATAAATGATTAAAAAAAAATTAAAAATACAGAGAATTTCAAAATTTCAACAATGTAAAAAAAAATACAATAACTCTATATTTAGTGGTTTATTTATTAAAATCTAAACGTCTATTTAATTTATTTTTAAAGATCAACAGGATAATACTGCTGATTAAAAGAATATTAAGTCTTATTGCGAAATAAACTGAAGCAAATCTTTTAAAAACTGTTCGTCCACTTTTCCTTTTGTTTCATAATCTTTTGGAGATGGCTTACCGGAACCGGCAATGAATAAGTGGCTTAATGCAGGATACAACTTAAATACGGCTGTCTTATCATTTTTTAATGTTTCTTTCCAAAGATTAAAATCTTTTTCAGTCACCTGATAATCTCTTCCTCCTTGTGCAAAAAACATGGGAGCTTTTACTTTTTTAACCTCGTTAAGCTGATTGTAATCTTTTAAATATTTCCAGTAGGCAGCAGATTGTCCCAAAGGAAGTTCTGATGATGGTGAGCTTACATTAAATTTAGATGAATTTAAAAATGCTACCTGTTTTTTTACTTCCTGAACAGCCTCAGCAGGTACTTTAGCCGGATCTAAAGAATGAAGGTACTCATACTGCTCCACCAATATATCCTGTAATGGTCTTGCATTTCCAGCCATAAAAATATATTTCGAAACCTGAGCTTTTTCTGCAATTTTCGGCATCATATATGCTCCCTGACTGTGTCCCAGAAAGATAATCTGATAGCCTTTATAATCAGTATTATTTTTAAAATAAAGAGCTGCGTTTACGGCATCATTAATGGTTTCCTCCTCTACAGTAGATTTTTCATTAAATGTCTCAGGATAAGAATAGGTTCTTTTATCATATCGGTAGGAAGCAATTCCGTTGGCTAAAAGGTATTCTGCTATGTCTTTAAACGGCTTGTTTTCCCCAATGGTTTCGTCTCTGTCATGCGCTCCGGAACCGTGAACGAAAATCACCAGTCTCTTTTTATTATTGGAAGGTGGAACCAAAAGCGTCCCATTAAGTTCAACGGCATCACTCTTTATTTTGAGTTCTGTTTTATCATCTCTTTTTTCAAATGTTTTATGCGGAACTAAAAAGAAGCCCAGCATTTTATTATTGTCTCCAAAAGTTAGTTGAATATCCAGTTTTTCTTTTTCAAATTCAGAATAGTAATAATAGATATTTCCTTCATTATTTACTTCAAGGATATTTTTTAAACCTCCAACCTGGCCCTGAAGCTGCTCTGGAATGGCTTTAAGCTGATCCACAGGAATTTGTCCGGCTACGGAAGGATCGAAATAAGAGTGTGCTTTCTCCGCATTTTTATCTACAAGCAAAGCTTTAATGAAAGCATTTCCGATTTCTTTTCTGTCCTGGGAAAATGATAACAGAGCGTGTACAGTAAATAATAAGGTTAAAAGTTTTTTCATAATCAATTATTTATAAACCACATCATAAAATGATAGTGGCGTCATCATTATGGTGACAAATATCGCAATAATTACAAGAGCCAACTGGGTGATATGGTATATTTTTTCTTTTTCTTCGTCGCTGATTTCAAAAGTAAACTTTATTTTATCCGGTCTTCTGATGATCAGCCAGATAAAAATAAGTACAGCTAAATTCATCAGTACAGGAAACACTACAAATATTTTACTTCCATCAATATCTTTCATATTTCCGTACCCGTGAATAGGGATAATGTCAGGAATTGAACTATAAACTGTACACAAGTATACTGAATGGCAGATGATAATAACAAAGGGAATGCAAAACAGCAGTTTTATATATCTGGGGATCATTTCAGTTTCTTTAAAGTTTTCTTCAGGTATTTTTCAACATTTTTTCTGTCGGGAACCGTCGTTATTTCTTTAGCCAAAGCTTTCTCAAATTCAATTTTCGCGTTTGAATATTCTTTTTTGCTAAAATAGTATTTTCCGGATTGATAATAGACCAGCCAAAAATCAGGGTTCATAGCCTTATAGGATTGGATGACATCATCTGTCAACAACGTCTTTTTATCGTCAGCTGCTTCAGTGATTTCTTTACCATACATTTTGGACAGTTCATAGTTTTGAAATTCTTCAGAGTCGGCAAATGGATCTCTTGCAATATTCAAATCTGTTTTAGCCAGCAGACTTTGTGATAATGGCTTACCGGAAAAAATCTCATTAAGGTCATAACAAACAAATTCTCCCAGCTGATAAGGATTGGAAGAAACCCAAACCAATTTTTTCTGAGGTGAAAATATAACGGCATGGTGAGCCAATAGCTGATTAAGTGCTTTTTCATTTCCATAACCGATACTTTGATCTTTCAGGCCGGATTTATTTCTTAAAATAGAAGCCATCTTTTCCGGAGTAATTTTTTTTTCTTCCTGCAAAAGCTCCTGAAGTTTTTCATAACGGTATTCTGAGTGGCTTTCTTCAATCTGTTTCTGATTCCTTTTGTCATCTTTATAAGCTTCAGACTGGAAATGATTGGTACAAAGTACTCTGCTTACATTTTGTACTCTGTATACCCCGAAATTCTTAGGTGAAACTTCAATAATAACTGCATTTTTATCAGCCGCACTTCCTACAAGGATAGATTCTGAAACAAATACCTTTCTTTTTTGAGCAATGGCAATGGCTTCTTCTATATTTTTAGCATACTGTAAAATCTCTCTTGTAACAAGGGAAATAGGAGTCTTTGCCGTTAAAGGAATTTTTGATTTCCCGGCGTTAATCGTCACTGTAATTCCTTCTTTATTCATTCCGGACACTACACCAATCATTCCGGGCCAGCTTACTGACATGTATGGAATTCCTTCTTCGGGCTGCACAAATTCTACCAACTTATTTTTAGCAAAATCATCGCCCACATAAAAATCAAAATTTCTTCCTATCAACAAATCTCCATCTTCAGTATTTTCATTCCATACCGCAAGAGAGGTACAGCCTACCATAGCAAGATCCTGCATTGCATGTCCTATATCATGAGCTCCGTGCAGATAAAGGTTTCTTAAATATTTAGGCGCAATAAAATCATACTGATCAGATGAATACTGTGACAAGCCATATAATTCTGCCTGATAGTCTTCTCTTACATTGAGGTACATTTTTCTGTTGTACCATTTTAAAAAGCCTCTCAGCAGTCCTTGTTTGAATTTTGATGGTACAAAACTTTCCACTTTTGAAAAGAAAATACCTTCCTGCTTCTGCATTAAGCTTTGGGTCAATGCACCACTATTATATCCCAGCTGCAGCGGATTTCCTTTAATATAAAGTTCCCAGAGCTGCTGTTTGTTTTTGGTAAGATAATTCTGATTGTAACTAAAAGTACTGTCATTGATCTGGTTTACTTTCGGGATCTCCAGAGCATATTGCTTTACCTCAGGAATATGTTTGATAGACTTTGAGATTCCACAGGATGTGAGGAAAACACAAAAAGTGAGATAAAGAAAAATTCTTTTGTAAGATGAATATATGGTTTTAGTTTTTTTCACGTTAGTTTTTATTAATCATTTGGGTCAGCCGCATGTCTATCGTTTCTTTTCCAATAATTTCGGCACAGGTATTAAAAGCTCCGATCGTAACGCCTAAGATCCCATGCATATTCACGGATTGTCCGGTAAGAAAAAGATTGTCAATTTTGGTACGGGGAGAAACCATGGTTTTAAGAGGGTTTTCCGAGCTTTTCATGTATCCGTACATATTTCCTTCACAATTCCCGATATAGTCCCTGTAGGATAACGGAGAAGAAGTATATATGGTTTTAATGGCATGCCTTATATTCGGAATTTTCTTTTCCAGAACGTCAAGCATTTTTTCCGTTTTTTCAAGCTTAAATCTTTCATAGGCATTTCCTCTTTCATGCTCATCGGCAACAGTATTGAATGTATTTTCCCATTCTTTAACCTCATCAAAATCCATGTAAGATATTGCAGTGAGACTTTCGGCAAATTCAGGATGGTGCTTTGAAGGTGTGGAAGAAAGCATATAGGTTTCCGGCCACGCTTCTTTTCGGTACCGGAATGCATTCCAGACCAGATCTTCTGATGAATAGTGATATCTGTTGTAATTAAAATTCGGAAGATACTGAGGTTTTAAAACAAGATAAATACTAAAGCACGATGAAACCGGCTTCCAGCTCAGCACCCTGTTCAGAAAGGATTTCTTAAGTCTTTCCTCTCCGATAAGCTTAATAGTAGAACGGATTTCTATATTTGAAATAAACTGTTTGGCAGTATATTCTTTTCCTGTTTTTGTTTTTACGGAGACCAGTGTATTATTTTCATTAAAAACAAATTCGGAAACTTCCGAGTGCTTGTGGACCTCTGCTCCATATTCCCGAAGTTTTCTGATTAAAAGTTTAGAGATCTGGCTTCCTCCTTTCACACATTTGTAAGCGCTTTGGATATAAGAATTTACCGTCAAAGCATGTACATAAAAAGGAACATTCCCGGAATCTCCGGCATATAAAAAATTCGAACCCAGTAAAACCGACTGAAGCCTTTTATTCTGAGTAACAGATTCAATGAATCTTTTGGTGTTAAGATGGAGGATTTCTTCGTTGTAATTATCTTTTCCCACCACATGATACCTTGGAAACTGGCTGCATACGTATTGAATTTCTTCACAGTAATTTTCAAGGTTTTCTTTTTCTTCAGGAAAATACTTTGAAAGCTGTTCTACAAAATTCTGGTAGCCCTGAGCATGCGGATATTCTATTTCATCCTCTCCGAAACTGATTCTGTCATAGCCGTCTTCATCCATCAGCTGAAGTTCAAGATCATCCATGATTTCAAGATAGGAAAAGAACTGGTTTAGATTCTGCCCCTGGGATAACCCTCCAAGATAATGGACTCCGGTATCAAAAATCAGTTTGTCACGTGAAAAGGTCTGTAAATTTCCTCCGTATTGATTATTTTTCTCGAGAACGCACACTTTCAGACCTTCTTTCGCTAAAATAAGAGCTGAAACAAGACCTCCCAATCCGCTGCCGATTACAAGTATGTCGTATGCTTTCTTCAAAAGAGAATGTGCTTTTAATAATTAAGAAACAGGAATTTAAGATATTTAAAGCTTATTTCAGTAAAGTAAGCATAGAAATTTTATCGGTTCTCTTAAATCACGGTACATCTTAATGGTTTTTAGTTTTTATTCGTTTTTATGGGATAAAAATAGAAAAATTAATCAACATCATCCCAAAAATCAAAATAATTAAACCATTGAAGCGGGTATTTTTTAACCATGGTTTCAAGATTGTCAACATAAGACTGTAAAAGCCCCTGTGAATCACGATTCTTTATATTCTGTGCCACTCTTGCATACAGATGGTAATGAAGATTATTCTCTTTCATCACATAAACATATACTACCGGAACACCTAATCTAGAAGCGATCAAAAACGGACCAGCAGGAAATTTCGCACTTTTTCCCAGCAGTTTGGCTTCCAGGTATTTGGAACCTTCAAAATAACGGTCTCCGGTAAAGCAGATCAGTTCATTATTGGACAAAGCCTGATTGATTTCAAAGATATGAGACATGTCTTCTTTTACATAGATGAACTTGATATTGCTCTTTTTTACAGCAACACTTTCCAGATATTCTTTGATTACGGTAACTTCCTGATCGGTGGTCACAAGATTGATCTGACATTCAAAATCAATATCTGCAAAGAAATGTTCCGCAATCTCAAAATTACCGATATGGGCACTGATCAGTACGCCACCTTTTTTAGCGGCTAAAAGATCTCTCAGATTCTCAATACCGTCAAATTCATAGGTATATTTTTCTCTGAGCCCGGCAGAAATTGCAGTTTTATCAATCAGAACTTTTCCGAAAGTAAAGTAGCTTTTAAAGATAGAAGCTTTGGATTTCCAGTATCCGTAGTTCAGTCTTTTTTGAAAATAATAACGGATATATTGGTTACTTTTCTTCTGAAACAGTGAATAATAGGCTGCGACAAAATACAGCACCCCATATGAACTTCTGATCCCGATATTTCTAATACACCAAACGAATATCCTGTATCCGAGTACTGTTCCTTTAGATTTACCTTTCCACTTGTTCATATATAGAATTTAATATAGCAGAGAACCAATGTAATAATATCTTTTTTAAGTGTCCATTACCGGATCACCGTGATATTATTACATTGGCTCATTTTTATAGAATAAAGATTTACTCAATAACTATGCGTTTTTTTCAGCAATCTTGTTTTCAATCGTTGTATAGAAATCATCAAATGTTACCATTTTTTTGAAATCTGCTTCTCCTAATTTCACCCCGAAATTGGATTCAATCACGACTACCATGTCGATATAATCCAGGCTGTCTAAGCCCAGTGTATTTTTAAGGTTGGCATCATTACTGATTTCGTCTCCGTCTACCTCGAATTCGTTTACCAGAAAATCATTAACGATAGCAACAATTTTTTCCCTTTCCATGTTTTTAATCAAATTTTTTAACTATTAGTGCAGAATTGGTTCCCCCAAACCCAAAAGAATTTGACAAAAATACATCAATTTTTTGATTTTTTGTTTTTGCGACTAAATTTATCTTTTGTGCTTCACTATCAGGGTTTTCCAGATTAATATTGGGAGCAACAAAATTGTTCTGCATCATCAGAATGGAGTAGATCACTTCACTTGCACCTGCCATCCAGCACTCATGTCCGGTCATAGATTTGGTAGAACTTACCGGAACTTCGCTGCCAAAGATCTCATAAATGGCTTTTGCCTCATTCGCATCCCCAATCGGAGTAGAAGTAGCATGAGCATTGATATAATCGATATCTGAAGCTTTTAATCCTGATTGTTTTAATGCCCTGTCCATTGCCAGAGCCGGTCCATCTACATTGGGTGTTGAAATGTGACCTCCGTTTGAAGAGAAACCATACCCGATAATTTCTGCGATGATAGGTGCTCCTCTTCTTTGTGCAGATTCTAAGCTTTCAACAATCAGACTGGCTGCTCCACCGCTTGGAATCAATCCGTCTCTTTCTGCATCGAAAGGCCTGGATGCCTTTGCAGGCTCATCTTCTCTGGCTGAGAATACTCCCAGTCCGTCAAAGCTCGCCATGGAATATTTATTGGTCTCCTGAGCTCCGCCGCAGATAATCATTTCCTGAAAACCATTTTTAATCATCATATAAGCCAGTCCCAATGAATGGGAACCGCTTGCACATGCTGCACTTATGGTAAGATTGATTCCTTTCAGTTTAAAAATCGTAGAAAGGTTCATCGTTACCGTTGAATTCATTGATTTGAAGATCGCTCCAGATCCCATCAATGTTGTATCTTTCTTTTCCCTTGCAATATCAATAGATTCTACGACTGCCTGGGAAACGCTGTCATTTCCGTATAAAATCCCCACTTCATGAGCATCTAAGAACTCTTCGTCCAGATTTGCCTGTTTTAAAGCATCCATAGTCGCAAGATAAGCGTACTCACTTTCTTCTCCCATGCTGACACGCTGGCGTCTGTTTAGAAGGTTTTTCAGATCGGGTTTCGGAACTACTCCTGTAAGGCCGGACCTGAAACCAAATTCTTTTCTGTCCTGGTCTAAAACAATACCCGATTTTCCTTGATATAGGGATTCCCTGACCTCTTCTAAAGACGTCCCGATGCAGGAATAAATTCCCATTCCGGTAATTACAACCCTATTTTCCATGTTATGAATAAATTCCTCCGTTAATATTAATCACTTCTCCTGTAATGTAGGAAGATTTTTTAGATGCTAAAAATGCTACAAGATCCGCCACTTCTTCTGCTTCTCCGAATCTGTTGGCAGGAATCATTGCTTTCAGTTCGTCTTCATTGAATTCCTGAGTCATATCTGTTTTGATAAAACCAGGCGCTACGGCATTTACGGTAACATTTCTTTTAGCAACTTCCTGGGCAAGAGCTTTTGTAGCGCCTACCAATGCACCTTTTGCAGCGGAATAATTCGTCTGCCCGGCTGTTCCTTTTACTCCGGATACAGAAACCATATTGATAATTCTTCCGTATTTGTTACGAAGCAGCTTTTGGATAAAGAAATTGGTTACATTGAAGAATCCGTCAAGACTTGTATTGATCACACTGTTCCAGTCTTCTTTCTGCATCCACATAAAAAGACCGTCTCTTGTGATTCCGGCATTGTTAACGATCACTTCTACCACGGCATCAGGATTTCCCTCCTGCCATTCCGTTAAAACCGCTTGTGTTTCTTCGGTATTTCCTACATCAAATTTAAGGATTTCTCCGGTAGCACCCAATTCTTTCACTTTAGCCAAGGTTTCGTTGGCTGCCGTTTCGTTTGAAGCGTAGTTGATAAGGATGTGATAGTTTTTCTCTTCAGCCAGTTTTATACAGATTGCTCTCCCGATTCCTCTGGAGCCACCTGTTACAATTGCACATTTCATGCGTTAGTGTTTATATCGTTTTTAGTTTTTTTAGTTGATGTTGGATGCTTCTCTTTAAAAGACAATTCACGGCAACCAATAGTTACATTCCTTTCAGATATTTCTTTACTTCCTCCAGATACGGATACATGACCATATCGTCTGAGAAAGCAGGAATAATTTTTCTGATTTCGTCATACAGCTCTTTTGTAGATGATGAAACCTTATCCTGAAATCCAAGATATTCAACAGCCTGGATGATTGTAATAGCTTCAATGGCCAATACTTCAAAGGCATTTTCAATGACTTTTCTACAGATCACGGCAGCGTTTGTTCCCATACTAACGATGTCCTGATTATCATTATTGTTTGGAATACTGTGAACATACATAGAGTTTGACAGCATCTGACTTTCTGCCGTAGTAGAAGTTGCCGTAAACTGTACGCCCTGCATCCCGAAATTGAAACCTAATTTACCTAAATTCACAAAAGGAGGCAAAATTTCATTGATTTTAGCATTCAGAAGATAGTTCAGCTGTCTTTCTGCAAGCATGGTCAGTTTAGTTACCACAATTTTAAGCTTGTCCATTTCCAGAGAGATATAATCGCCATGGAAGTTTCCTCCGTGGTAAACATGCTGATCTTTAACATTGATAATCGGGTTGTCATTGGCAGAATTGATCTCATTTTCAAGAACTTTTTCTGTATATTCCAATGTATCCAATACCGGACCTAAAATCTGAGGAACACATCGTAAAGAATAATATTCCTGAACTTTTTCTTTGAATACTTTTTCCTGTTCTTCAAAATGAGTATAAAGATGATCTTCTCTTTTTCTGATCAGCTTACTGTCTGCCAGGTGAGCACGCATTCTTTCTGCCACTTTCTGCTGGCCGTAATGTTTTTTTGTTCCGTTCAGTGCTTCTGACAGGTGATCATCATAAGCCTGAACAATCTCATTGATCGCACACGAAAGTCTAAGGGAAATATCTGTAAGCTGATTCGCTTTATAAGCGTTCACAATACCGATTCCTGACATTACGGAAGTTCCGTTCATCAAAGCAAGTCCTTCACGAATTTCTACTTTTATCGGTGCTAATCCTTCGATTTCAAAAACTTCTTTGGTAGATTTTCTTTCACCTTTATAAAAAACTTCTCCTTCTCCAATCAATACCAAAGCCAGGTGGGCCAGCTGAACAAGGTCACCGCTTGCTCCTACCCCTCCATGTTCAAAGATCAGTGGAGTAATATCTCTGTTGATCAGCTCCTGAAGAAGGTAGATCACAGACTGGTGCACCCCTGAATTACCTAATGACAAGGTATTCAGTCTTGCCAGCATACATGCTTTTACTTCTTCTGCAGGCAGAGGATTCCCGATACCTGAAGAATGACTTCTGATCAGGTTATACTGAAGCTGGTGTGTATCTTCATCACTGATTTTAAATTGAGCCATAGGCCCGAAACCTGTGTTCACACCATATATTACTTTATTTTTTGAAAACTCTTTTAAAAACTGAAAACTTTTATCCACTCTTGATAAAAGGGATTCATCCAGTTCTATTTTTTCATTCTCAATGATAATTTTTTGAAAGTCTTTCAGTTCTAAAAAGTTATTTATTTTCATCAATTAAAAGTAATAGTTGATAATTTTGTAAAATATTAATTATTTGTCACTAATTTTGCGGCAAAGATAAAAGTTATTATTAAAATAAAAAATCAAAGATGAGCAAAGAATTTGTTGACGTTCTTGTAATCGGAGCCGGACCTTCCGGATGCGTGTCTTCTTCGTACTTAAAGAATAATAACGTCAGCGTAAAAGTAGTCGAAAAGACAAAATTCCCCAGACTGGTAGTCGGAGAAAGCTTAATCCCAAGGGTAATGGATCACTTTGATGAGGCCGGACTTTTCCCTGCATTAGACAAAATGGGCTTTGAAAAAAAGCTTGGGGCACGTTTCCTTCGTGGTGATGAGGTCTGCATTTTTGATTTCAGCAACAAATTCGGGGAAGGCTGGGACTGGACCTGGCAGGTTCCGAGAGCCGATTTTGATAATACTCTTGCTCAGGAAGTCATTAATAAAGGGGTGGATCTTGAATTTGAGACTGAAGTTATCGACATACAATTTGACGGAACAGATTCTGTAACTACAGTAAAAACGAAAGATGGAGAAACGAAAGAGATCCATGCTAAGTTCGTTATTGATTCCAGCGGCTATGGAAGAGTACTTCCCCGTCTGCTGGACCTTGAAAAACCTTCAAAACTTTCCCCTCACTCTGCAATTTTCTCTCATGTAGACGATATCAACAGGGAGCCGGGCGAAGAAGGAACTTTAATTTCTTTTGACATCATTGAAACAGAAGTATGGCTTTGGGTAATTCCTTTTTCCAACGGAAATACAAGTTTAGGAATTGTAGGCCCTACTGAATATATTGATAAATTATCTGAAAACGGAGATACAACAGAAGCTTTGAGAAAAGCTATTTCTCTTTCTGATTATTATGTAAAACGTTTTGGGGATGTAGAATTCCTTTTTGAACCAAGACATCTGAAAGATTACTCTTGCTCGGTAAAAAGTTTATTCGGAGACGGATTTGCTTTAACGGGGAATGCATCAGAATTCCTTGACCCGGTTTTCTCTTCAGGAATGGCTTTTGCCACAGAATCCGGAATGCTGGCCGCAAAACTGGCATTAAGACAATTAAACGGAGAAAAAATCAACTGGCAGAAGGAATACACGGATTATATTTTATATGGTGTTGACGTTTTTACAACCTATGTAAAAGAGTGGTATACCGGAAATCTTCAGGAATTATTCTTCCACCAACCGGAAAACCCGGATGTAAAGAAAAAGATCTGTGCTGTTTTAGCCGGATATGTCTGGAATAAAGACAATCCTTTTGTAAAAAAGCATGATACCGCGATTAAAAATCTTGCCAACCTGATCAAATCAGAAAAACAGGAACAGCAAAATCAAGCATAAAAAAACGGTCTGAAAATCCAGACCGTTTTTTGTTTTATTTTAAAGCATCCTTAATAGCTTTTCCTAATTCTTTTCCCGTTTTCTCATATGCTGCAGATATTCTTCCGTATTCCATACGATAGCTGCCTTTACTTCCTATCCCTTCAATCTTATCACCTTGAACTTTAGCTAATACTTTAGATGGGTTTTCAGTTTCAACAAATATCAGCTCTGAGGATAATTTAGCAGGCTGTGTTACAAATCCTGTCCATCCGGCATAAATCCACTTTGTATCCAGTATTAAGGTGTACTTTGCCGAAGCACCTTTACTGAATTTTATTTTTTTCGCTTTACCGTTTATTCCTTCAATAAACTTATCAAAAAAAACAGATTCTTTATGCTTTTGCCACTCTTCATCCCATTCTTTCCAGGATTCCCCGCCTTTCTTAGCTAACGTCTCAGTCTTTCTCCTTTCAAGATATTGGGCTTCGGTATAATTATCTGCCTGAAAAAGAGGATTTTCAAATTTAAACTGAACATTTACCTCAGTCTGATCTTTCAGAAAATCAAAATTTCCAGATTCAATATTAATTTTATTTTGAGCAAAGCTCGTGGTTGTGATTGCTAAAAAAAGCAGCAAAAATAATTTTTTCATATGGTATTAGCTTTTTATTTTAAGAGTCCAAAGATATTATAAAAGGAAGTTTCTATTGACTCTTTATTTTTTAATTTTATCTTAAATCTATAAAAGTAATTGGCTTTCTGCTGTTTGGATGAAAGACAGTTTTAGACAAAATGTCGAATGCTATAATTTCAATTTTCGGACTTACTCTTAATTTTGCACGGAAGTGGTCTCTTACTTCATTTACAAACCCTTCGTGTTCCGCTTCAGTACTTAGTTTGATAATAATTTCGTCAAGCCCGATTTCGTTAGCCTGAATCACGATCTGGTAACATAAGATATTGTTGAAATCATTTAAAATATCATTCATAGCCGGCGGATACAGTGTTGTCCCTTTATATTTGATCATCTGTTGTTTCCTTCCTACTACAGGTCCTAACCTCATCGTATTTCTTCCGCACTGACATGGTTCATAATGAGCTTTTACAAGATCTCCGGTTTTAAACCTCAACAAAGGAATAGCTTCAACACCCAATGTTGTAATGGTAAGTTCACCACTTTCTCCTTGTTTTACAGGGTTCCCTTCGTCATCCAGGATTTCTGTAATGATCAGTTCAGGATGGTGATGTCCTCCGATCTGGAATTCACATTCTGTGAAAGCAGTGCTCATTTCAGTAGAAGCATAGGTGGAAAATAGTTTGATGTCCCATTTTTCCTTGATCTTCTGTGAAAGAATATTATCTGTAAAATCCTGATTTTTAATACTTTCACCAATACACACAGCCCCATACACACTGGAATTTTTATAATCTAGCCCATATTTTTCGGCATAATCAATCATTTTCAGCAGAAAAGAAGGTACGGTGATCAAATATTTGGGTTTGTATCTGAATATAGAATCCCACTGCAGTTCCGGAATTCCAGGACCCATTCTCACCACACTCGCACCCATTTTTCTTAAACCCAGAAAATAAGCAAGCCCAGCCATAAACCGTTTATCTATGGTGGTAATCATCTGAACGACATCTCCTTTCTGAATTCCTGCACAGGCGAACGATATCGCTTCATTATATGCAAGCCTTTCAAGATCACTATCTGACAATCCGAAAGTAACCGGATCTCCCAATGTTCCGGAAGTGGTACTGTAATCAACAATTTTATCAGGTGTTATACAGAAAAAATCATGATTATACTGCTGGAGATCATTCTTTGTAGTGGTAGGAATCTTCTGAAGATCTTCCAACGTACGGATGTCTGCAATATTGATATTATTTTCTTTGAACAGTTTCTGATAAAAGGGTGAATGAGTTTCAAGATAGATCAAAAGCTCACGAAGTTTTTCTTCCTGAAATATTTTGATTTCCTGAATTCCTGCTTTCTCGATTGACGGATGAAATTCCAATGATTTTAATTTTTAAAAAGCAAATTTATTTAAAATTACAAGACTGAAAGATTAAAAACATTAAAAGATTATCTATCTCCGAAAGGTAAAAGTTTGTGTGTTTGTATTTCCGGCAGTATTGATTGTGGTTACTTTTAAAGTGTGAGCCCCTGATCCTTTAAGACATTTTTCATCAAAAGCGTAGACAAAATTGTCTTTTACCCGCGCAAAACGAAGCCATTTCCCATCAAGCTCAGCCCGGAATGAAATAATATCTCCTACGTTTGTTGCTCCTTTTAAGAGTAAAGAACTGCTGTTCACCAATGCTCCTTCTGCCCAGCCTGATGAAACAGATGGAAGACTATTGTCTGTCAATAATTTCGCTGTACCCAATCTATTAAATTTTCCTTCTGCCCAATCACCATTCCATTTTACTTTGACAACGGTTTTATCGCTGCCATAATCAAGAAGAATAACAGCTTTATCTTTTTCTGCACTGGTTAATTTTCTATTCGGTTTTATTTTCAAAGTATATTCATCCTGAACGGGAATATATGGATTCTGCAAAACAATAGCATTTGAAGCTGCGTTTGGATTTGTATCCGGTTTTTCATATGCATTGAAATTGACGGCATCATAAACAGCATTTTTACTGAAACTGATCTCTGCACTTTCAGTGGTAACTGTTTTTCCTTCGTTAGCCATTATCGTTTTTGCCGTAGAAGGTATTTTTTCTGATGTTTTGCTTAACTGAATTTTTGTTGTTAACCGACTTGTATTTCCCTTTGTATCTTTCAGGACTATTTCCATGTTATGAATCTGTTCATCCTGCAGATTGATTATCCCGGTTAGGTTTGGAAGGCTATAATTCTGAAGTTTCATTCCCGGCAAATCGGATAAATGCTGAATTCCCATTTTATCTCTGATGAACTTGGGATAATCTATACAACCGTTGATGTATCGGGTATCATCATAATGGATTTTATCAATTTTAAAACTGTAAATCAACTTTCCATCCATTAATAAATCTGCATTATAAATCCCAAGATTAAATCCTTGATTGGCCTTATCTACTGCCTTAATACCAAAACTTATTTCCGGAGAATTAACCTGAATGAGATTCGCAGTATAGACATTCCCTGCTTTTTTCACTGCAGTTCCGTCCGCACCAGGTTCGTAGGTACTGAAACGGCGGTCATACCAATATAACCCGCTAATAATCGGTGCTATGGTATCCGGAATTGAAAAACCGAAAAGTAATGGATTGAGACATTCTTCAGTTTTGGTATCTCTTATTTCGAAGTGCAGATGCGGGCCCGCTGATCCTCCGGTGTTTCCACTCAGTGCAATCTGTTGTCCTTTCTCCACCGGAAACTGCCCGGGTTGAAAAGTGATGTCCTGTTCCCACTTTTCATCTTTGTATTGTCTCTCCTTTACATATTCATCAAGTTTACTGAAGTATCTGTTCAAATGGGCATAGACTGTGGTATAGCCGTTGGGATGAGTGATATAGACAGCATTTCCAAATCCGTACCGCTCTACTTTTATCCTGCTGACATAACCTTCTGCAGCTGCAATAACAGGCAGATTTTCCTGGCTATTGGTTCTCAGATCCAGCCCCATGTGAAAATGATTTGTACGGATCGCACCAAAATTAGCAGCCAGCTGCATGGGAATGTTGAGTGGATTTCTGAAATAATTCTGAGGGTAATTTTGAGCGTATGTGATGATATTATTAATGAAACAAATAATAAGCACCAGTTTGGAGAAGATTTTCATACAGCATTTGGGTTTAGGTCTATTTAAATATACGAATTTTCAGTAACCGTATATGTATTTTTACTCAAAGTTTGAGATGGTTTATTTTTAACCACAAATCACACGGATTTGCGCAGATGTTTATGCTTTAGATTCAAAAAATACTTTTTAGTTTCGGCTAAAGCCGATGGATAAGGAGTAATCATGTGGGCTAAAGCCCACTCCTATTGAATATTTTCGTGAATTTTCACATAAAAGTTGTCACTAAAAATTCACTTATTCACTATTCACCATTCACTTTCTCCCACTTTCTTTATTATATTTCTGAAATTGAACTTTTTAATAGATGATATCAAAATAAAACATATATTATAAACCGACAAATTTTAGTAAATTTGCAGACTTAATTAATCAACGATATTGAGATATTTACAATGAGCCAATTTAAAGAATACAAAAACCTCAACCTTATTGACGTAGCAGAGAATGTAGCGGAATTTTGGAAACAAAATAAAACTTTCAATAAGAGTGTTGAGATTCGTCAGGGAAATCCTGAGTTTGTTTTTTATGAAGGTCCGCCTTCAGCAAACGGTATGCCTGGAATTCACCACGTAATGGCAAGAGCATTGAAGGATATTTTCTGCCGTTACCAGACTCAAAACGGAAAGCAGGTTTTCCGTAAAGCAGGCTGGGATACGCATGGTCTTCCTGTGGAACTGGGTGTAGAAAAAGAGTTAGGAATCACGAAAGAAGATATTGGCAAAAAAATCTCTATTGAAGACTATAACAAAGCTTGTCGTGAAGCAGTAATGCGTTATACCGATGTATGGAATAACCTTACGGAGAAAATCGGATATTGGGTAGACCTTGATGATCCGTACATCACGTATAAGTCAAAATATATGGAAACCGTTTGGTGGTTATTGAAGCAATTGTATAGCAAAGATTTGTTGTACAAAGGTTACACGATCCAGCCTTACTCACCGAAAGCAGGAACAGGACTTTCTTCTCACGAGCTGAATCAGCCCGGAACGTATCGTGATGTTTCGGACACAACGGTTGTTGCTCAGTTTAAAGTAAAGAAAGACTCTTCAGCATTGTTCAATGATGTTGACGGAGATGTACATATCCTTGCATGGACAACGACTCCATGGACGCTTCCATCCAATACTGCTCTTACAGTAGGTAGAGATATTGAATATGTTGTAGTGAAAACCTTCAATCAATATACCTTTGAACCTGTAACAGTAGTTTTATCAAGTGTTCTTTTACCTAAGGTTTTCGGTAAAAAATACGCAGAGGGTACAGATGAGGATTTTGCCAACTATACTCCGGAAACGAAAGTAATTCCTTTCAAGATTTTAAAAGAGTTTACAGGTGAAAAACTTGTTGATACAAGATATGAGCAGTTAGTTCCATGGTTTACGCCAAATGACAACCCTGAAAATGCATTCAGAGTAATCTTAGGAGATTTCGTAACGACTGAGGACGGTACAGGTATCGTTCACACAGCGCCTACTTTTGGTGCGGATGATGCGAGAGTTTCTAAAATGGCTCAGCCTGAGATCCCGCCAATGTTGGTAAAAGATGAAAATGATAATCTTGTCCCATTGGTAGATTTACAAGGAAAATTCATCAAGGGAGAAAATGTTCCTGCGGTATTTTCAGGAACTTATATTAAAAATGAATACTACGATGAAGGAACTGCTCCTGAGAAATCATGGGATGTAGAACTTGCTATCTTATTGAAAACGGAGAACAAGGCTTTCAAAGTAGAAAAATATGTCCACTCCTATCCACACTGCTGGAGAACAGATAAGCCGGTATTGTACTACCCTCTTGATTCCTGGTTTGTGAAAATGACTGCTGTAAAAGACAGACTGGTTAATTTGAACAAAGACATCAACTGGAAGCCAAAAGCTACCGGAGAAGGACGTTTTGCCAACTGGTTGGAGAATGTAAACGACTGGAATCTTTCCCGTTCAAGATATTGGGGTATTCCGTTGCCAATCTGGAGAACTGAAGATCTGAAAGAAGAAAAAATCATCGGTTCTGTAGAAGAATTATATAACGAGATCGAAAAATCAATTGCAGCCGGACTGATGACTGAAAACCCTTTCAAAGGTTTCATCATCGGAAATATGTCTGAGTCTAACTATGAGCTTGTGGATCTTCACAAAAATGTAGTAGATAAAGTGGTATTGGTTTCTGATTCAGGAAAAGCAATGAGACGTGAAAGTGACTTGATCGACGTTTGGTTCGATTCAGGGTCTATGCCTTATGCACAGTTGCATTATCCTTTCGAAAACAAAGAATTAATCGACAACAATAAAGCATTCCCTGCTGATTTCATCGCAGAAGGTGTTGACCAGACACGTGGATGGTTCTATACGCTTCACGCTATCGGAACGGCTGTGTTTGATTCAGTTGCTTATAAAAATGTAATGAGTAACGGTCTTGTTCTGGACAAGAACGGACAAAAAATGTCAAAACGTTTAGGAAATGCAGTAGATCCGTTCGAAACACTTGCTGTATACGGACCGGATGCTACACGTTGGTATATGATCTCCAATGCAAACCCATGGGAAAACCTGAAGTTTGACATTGAAGGTATTGACGAAGTAAGGAGAAAGTTCTTCGGAACATTGTATAATACCTATTCATTCTTTGCTTTATATGCGAATGTTGACGGCTTCAACTATTCAGAAAAAGAGGTGGAAAACCGTCCGGAAATCGACAGATGGATCCTTTCTGAGCTTAATCTTCTGATCAAAGAAGTGAAAGCGTTCTATGAAGACTATGAGCCGACAAGAGTAGCAAGAGCGATCAGCAACTTCGTGAATGACAACTTAAGTAACTGGTATGTAAGATTGTGCAGAAGACGTTTCTGGAAAGGAGATTATTCTGATGACAAGATCTCTGCTTACCAGACTCTATACACTTGTCTTGAAGTAGTGGCAAAATTATCTGCTCCAATTGCTCCGTTCTTTATGGATCAGTTATATCAGGACCTGAACAAAGTAACAGGTAAAGAAAACTGTGAATCTGTGCACCTTACAGACTTCCCGGTAGCTGATGAAAGCTTAATCGATCAGGATCTGGTTGAAAAAACGCATTTAGCACAGAACATTACAAGTATGGTTTTCTCTTTGAGAAAAAAAGAAAATGTAAAAGTTCGTCAGCCGTTACAAAAAGTATTGGTTCCTGTATTGGATTCTAAAGCAGAAGAGCAGATTCTTGCTGTGGCAGACCTCATCAAGCAGGAAGTAAACGTGAAAGAATTACAGTTGATTAATGCTGAAGAAGCATCTCACTTAATTATAAAACAGATAAAACCTAACTTCAAAGCTCTTGGTCCTAAATTAGGAAAAGACATGAAAGTGGTAGGTGCTGAGATTGCAAATCTTACTACAGAACAGATTGCCGGTCTTGAAAAAGAAGGGAAACTAGATGTTCAGGGATACGAGATCACTCTTGATGATGTAGAAATTTCTACAAAAGATATCCCGGGATGGACAGTTACTTCTGATGGAAAAACAACTGTGGCATTAGATTTGACGTTAACCGATGAGCTAAAATCTGAAGGTATCGCAAGAGAATTCATCAACAGAATTCAAAACCTGCGAAAAGATAAAGACTTTGAACTGACAGACAGAATTTCAATCACATTAGAAGAAAGTTCTCCTTTCCTGAATGAGATTAAGAAAAATGAGGAATATATTTCTTCTGAAGTCTTGTCAAATAAAATAGAAATTGTATCTTCACTTTCAAATTTTAACGAAATCGAAATAGATGAGGTTAATTTTAAGATAAATGTTGAAAAAAATTAACATGTAGTTATTATATTTCAAATTCCATTTCATAATTTTATTAAAAAAGAGAAAGAATATGTCAGACGAAAGAGTTAGATACAGCGATGCTGATTTACAGGAATTTAAAGCGATCATTAAAGAAAAAATAGAAAAAGCAGAAAAAGATCTTCAGCTTATCAGAGAAAGTTTTATCAATGACCAGAATAATGGTACTGATGATACCTCTCCTACTTTCAAGGCTTTTGAGGAAGGAGCAGAAACGCTGAGCAAAGAACAGAATTCTATTTTGGCAGGAAGACAGGAAAAATTCGTGCGTGATCTTAAAAATGCTTTGATCAGAATCGAAAATAAAACGTACGGTGTTTGCAGAGTAACAGGAAAACTGATTCCTAAGGAAAGACTTTTAGCCGTTCCTCACGCTACGTTGAGCATCGAGGCGAAAAACATGCAAAAATAACCGTAAGGTTTGTAAAATAACATTGGGTTTATATTGTATTTACGGATACTTTATAAACCTAATTTTTAATGTATACCCATGAGCGAATTAGTAATTTTGGGAGTTATCATCACTTTAGTTGTGTTATTTTTCAACAGAGAATGGATCAAAAACAGATTTTTTCCTGATCAGCAGAAAAATTACACCATTGATGATCAATTCAATTCTGATAAACGTGAACGGGAGAAAGAAATCGACAGACTTTTGAGTAAGATGGGCAAAAATGGAGTCAATGATCTGTCTGAGAAAGACAGGAAAAGACTTGATGAGCTGTCCAAAATGTAAAAAATAAAATATAAGAAATGGAATCTATCATAGTACATCCTAAAAATTCTATGGAGCTGAGTGCACTGAAAAGTGTCCTGAAGGAAATGAACATTAAATTTGAAAAAGCTCATGTTAAGAGCTCATTCAATGGACAGAAAGTGGTCAAGAAAGCAAGCGATAACAAAAATATAAAGCCGGCATCAAAGCCCTCAAAACCTAAAGGACAGTAATGAAAAAGATCTTAGCAATAACATTTTTAGTGTTGTTCATTGACCAGGCTTCAAAAATTTATATCAAAACTCATTTTGAACTGAATGAGAGTATTCCTGTCATCAATGGTTTCTTTAACAAAACTTTTGTTGAAAACCCTGGAATGGCCTATGGATTTCACTTCGGAGGAATCATCGGGAAGTATTTTCTGGTCATCCTGAGAGTTTTCCTGATCGGCGGAATGATATACATGTTCAGAAAATGGTTGAAAGATGGAGCTTCTAATTATCTTTTAGTTCCAATGGCGATCATTTTTGCGGGCGCTATCGGAAACCTTATTGACGGAATGTTCTATGGAATGATCTTCGACAGCGGAACTGTTTATGATGCCAGCACTGACCGATGGATTGGTTATGGCGGGATTTCCAAACTTGTTCCTTTCGGACATGGATACTCTACCTTTATGAAAGGATGTGTAGTAGATATGCTTCATTTTCCTGTGGTAGACTGGTACGTTCCTGAAAGCTGGCCTTTAATTGGCGGAAAACATATTGAGTTCTTCAAATATATTTTCAATGTTGCCGATTCTGCGATCACGGTGGGAGCTGCATTCTTACTAATATTCAGAAAAAAAGCTTTCCCGAACGGTCTGGAGTTTTAAACGATCTATTTTCAGATGAAAAAAATAATCAAAAATATTTTTAAATTTTTCCTGCTTCTTATGATTGCAGGAATTATTTTTATTGCCTGGACGAATTACAGCATCAAAAGTGACAGTGCACCATTTATTTCCTACAATATCAGTGATGTCCCGGAATCAAAAACGGCATTATTACTGGGAACCGGAAAACTTCTGAGTAATGGTACTCCAAATGCTTATTTCTACAACAGAATTAAAGCTGCTGCCGATTTATACAAAAGCGGAAAAATTCAATACATCATCGTTAGTGGTGATAACAGTACCAAAGATTATAATGAGCCTGAAGATATGCAGCTTGCCCTGATGCAGGAGGGAATTCCACAGGATAAAATTATTTTAGACCATGCCGGATTCAGAACACTGGATTCTGTGGTAAGAGCAAAAGATATTTTCAGCCAGACAAAGCTGATCATCATCTCTCAGAAATTCCACAATGAAAGAGCTGTTTTTTTGGCCAGAAAAAACGGTATGGAAGCCTTTGGATATAATGCAGCAGATGTGAATAAGTATGCGGGCTTAAAGACCAATTTGAGAGAGTATTTTGCGAAAGCCAAAGCGTATTGGGATCTTCTTTTTGGTGTGGAACCGAAATTTGGAGGAGAGAAGATTGTTATTCCTTAATGTTTTTCCCACGGATTACACAGATTTTCACGGATGATGCGTAAAGAGATATAAATTATTGAAGGGTGATAGGTTTTGGCTGAAGCCAATGGAAGGGTGATTTATCGTTGGCTGGGTTAAAACCCAGCCCTATTGAATTTTAATAACTACATCTTTTATCTTTTATCTTTTATCTTTTATCTTTTATCTTTCGTTATTCCCGGCAAACCTCGTAAATTTGCTATTCATTAATTTTTAAATATAAATTTTAAACAAATGTCAAGAATTCTTACCGGCATTCAAGCCACCGGAACACCCCATCTTGGAAATTTATTAGGGGCTATTATTCCTGCTATCGAACTATCCAAGCAGGAAGGAAATGAATCATTTTTATTTATTGCGAACCTTCATACGCTTACACAGATTAAGGATGCGCAGACTTTAAGACAAAACACCTACGAGATTGCTGCGGCTTGGCTTGCTTGTGGATTAGATACTGAAAAAACATATTTCTACAGACAAAGTGATATCGCTGAAACCTGTGAACTTTCTTGGCATTTATCATGTTTTTTCCCATACCAAAGATTAACATTGGCCCATTCATTTAAGGATAAAGCAGACAGACTTCAGGATGTAAATGCCGGTCTGTTTACCTACCCTATTCTGATGGCTGCAGATATTTTACTGTATGATGCTGAAATTGTACCTGTAGGAAAAGATCAGCTTCAGCACCTGGAATTTGCAAGAGACGTCGCGTCAAGGTTCAACAACCAGATGGGTGAAATTCTTGTCCTTCCACAATCTGAACTTCAGGAAGATACTAAATATGTTCCCGGAACAGACGGTCAGAAAATGTCAAAATCAAGGGGAAATATCATTAATATTTTCTTACCTGAAAAGGAGCTGAAAAAACAGGTGATGAGTATTGAATCGGATTCAAAATCTTTGGAAGAGCCTAAGGATCCTGAGACGGATAAAACATTCCAGATTTATCAGCTTATTGCTACGGCTGAACAGACTGAAGAATTAAGAGCAAAATATCTTGCTGGAAACTTCGGATACGGACACGCTAAGAAAGAATTACTGGATCTTATTCTGGTACGTTTTGAGAAAGAAAGAGAAACGTTCGCTTATTATATGAACAATCTTGATGAACTTGAAGCAAAACTTCAGCAAGGGGCTGAGAAAACCAGACCTATTGCACTGGAAACGCTGAAAAGAGTAAGAACAAGCTTAGGATTTTAATGCTGAGTTGTAAACATAAGAAAGCCTTTCGTTTGAAAGGCTTTTTCTTTTGATATCAATAATGGGTATTATTCTTGGTCAGAATAAAGTAATGCATCTGATCTCCATATTCGTAATTGATGTCCCAGCCAGGATGTTGTTTGATAATGGTTTTAATGATAGACAATCCCAATCCGGTTGAAGTATGATCTGAACCTTGTTTATAAAAGCGTTTAAAGATCCTTGATTGATCTAAGGACGCAGGATTTCCACTGTTTTGAAATGCAATTCTATTATTTTCAATGATAATGTTCAGGGTGCCTTCTTCGTTATTATATTTCACTGCATTTTTAAGAAGGTTAGACAAAAGAATATCGGCAAGATCCTGATTGAAATCCGCTACAAATTTTCCTTTTTCGATAATACTGACCTCTACTTTTTTAAAGGCAATAAAATCTTCATAATTCTGAACAAGCTGGGTAATCATTCCATTAAAATCAACGTCTGAAGTTTTATTAAACTGGCTGTTCTCAATTTTGGAGAGCATCAATAAAGATTTGTTTAAGCCTACCATCCTTCTCAGATCATTCTTCACTTCAGTAAGAAAAGTCAGATTCTTTTTATCAAGATTATCATTCTGGATCATCAAATCAATTTTATTAATCACGATAGCCAATGGAGTCTGAAGTTCATGGGAAGCATTTTCAATAAACTGTTTCTGCTGATAGAAAACGAGTTCATTACGTTCAATCATTTCGTTGATTTCCACATTTAATTCTTCAAATTCAGTGATCTTATAATTCTGTTTTTCCTGAGAAAAAGGAATTCCGAACTGATATTTCTTAAGCTTATCCAAAATCTGATAGAATGGTCTCATTGCTTTATTCAACAAATATCCGTTAACAGCTACAATACTTATCACCAGAAGGATATAAAGCACAATCAGGGCTGTTGTGAGATCGTATATTAATTCATCTTCTTCTACCGTGGATGTTCTGATGACAAGCCGCTGGTGACCTTTGAACTGATCGATAAAGTCGGCCTCAAGAACTCTGTAAGGCTGGTCTTTGTCATCATATTCCATATAGTACATCTTATTGTACAGTCTGCTTTTGTTTTGATAATCTGCTGCTTTGATGGGATTGATTTTAAATTCATTGAATCCAAACTCATTATTCTTCAGCAACTGGGGATTAAGATAAACAGCTTTGATGATCTGTATTTTTCTGTCTCTCAATCCATCATCTACATTATCATGCACTTCATCCAGGATATAGGCATAAAAAAGACCTGCCCACACTGCTATAATCAGCAGCAGGATCATGATCAGATATTTTATCGTGTAATATTTTAATGAAGTCTTCATCAGATGAATTTATATCCTATTCCGTATACAGCCTGAAAATCAGCTTCTGCATCAAGGGTTTTCAGTTTTTTACGAAGATTTTTGATCTGGGAATAAATAAAATCCAGGCTGTCTGCCTGATCAATATAATCTCCCCAGATGGCTTCAGCCAGTGTAGTTTTCTGTAAAGTCTTCTCCGGATGAATTACAAAATAATACAGAAGGTCATATTCTTTACGGTTAAGAGCAAGCTCTTTATCACCTACTTTCACTGTTCTGTTTTCCGGATCAATGCTGATATTTTTGTATCGGATGATATTTTCACCATCCTGATTTTTTCTTCTGATCACAGACTTGATTCTTGCCATCAGTTCTGCAAGATGGAAAGGTTTCGCAAGATAATCATCTGCTCCTATTTCCAGCCCTGCCACCTTATCGTCCACAGAATCTTTGGCTGAAAGAATGATTACAGGATCTTTCTTATGCATTTTTTTGATCTCTTTCAGGAGATCTATTCCGTTTCCGTCAGGCAGCATAATGTCCAGCAAAATACAGTCATATTCGTAAGAAATAATTTTCTCGAGCCCGCCACTGTAATTTTCTGCATATTCTACAATAAAATGCTCTGCTTCCAGAAATTTCTGTACGGTATCCTTCAGTTCGGGTTCATCTTCTAATATTAAAATCTTCATACCTCTGGGTCTCTATGCTCTGCTGCGCGATTAACTTATATCAAATATAGGGAAATTATAAGGAGGGAAGCTGGAGAAAGGAATACACATCCGAAAGTCTACGATAATATGATCAGTATAAGGGTTATATGATAAATTATCGATAATAAATCTACAAAATGGAAATGCTCTCTGCCGGATTCCCTCAGGTTCTTTTTCATAAGAATCTAATTTGATTTAACATTCCGGCCATCTGCATCAAAAATAAGACACAGGCCATTCATCAAATGAATTTTGTAAGCATTGTATTTTCTTTCAATAGAATCAATGATGCTGCAAGGATGATTCCTTGTCATAAATGATACCATATTCTTTCTAATCTGAGCAGAAGACATCTTTCTTCCGTTGCTGTTTATTATATTCCAATTGACCATATTATTACTATTTAGTGTTTGTATCCGGTTACGTGTTAATCATCAATTCTTTTAAAATTTCCGTTTCTGTCAAATTCAAGCTCCAATCCGTTGGAAAGTTCTGCCTTATAAGACCATCTTTTCTTTTCAATCTTGATGATATAAGTATTAGGAAAGTTCTTTGTACTGTAATTTCTGATTGAAGCAGGAATGAAGCCATAAGGAATTTTCTGATGTTTGCCATCCACTTCTTTCCAGTTTCCATTGCTGTCAAACTCCATTTTCATTTCATTATTCAGATATACTTTATACTCATCTACTCCATAGATTTCTCGGTCTTCGATGGCTGAGTTTACAGGAATACCTTTAAAATGAACCGCAAGAAAGTTTTTAGCTGTTTTCGGTAACTGATTAGCATTGATTGCTCTGTCCTGTGCAGAAACCAAGCCTCCAATTAATAAAAAAATAATCATTAAGACACCTGTGATTTTCTTTACATTTTTCATACTATTACATTTTTCTGTTATTATTATGGAACAAAGTTCTTAATCAATTTGGGAAAGAATTGGGAAAAATGATTTTGGTGGGGAATATTTAATTTAACCACAGATTGGCACAGATGACCACAGATGTTTGCGTTGATTTTTCAAAATGTATGATTAGTCCTGAAAAATAAAAGAGCCACTAAGTTGAACTTAGCGGCTCCTTTATTAGATTTTATGATCTGTTTATAGATACTCTTTGATCTGCTGGAGATGGGTAATGGCTTTTAAACCTTCTTTCTGCTTATCTTCTTTATAAACATCAAAGAATATCGCATCCATACCAAAATCTGTAGCTCCCATGGCATCTGCAATCCAGTCGTCACCAATCAGAATGCTTTCTTCTTTTCTGGCTTCAGAAAGTCCCAGTGAATATTCAAAAATCCTTGGATTGGGTTTTCTCACTCCTACAGCATCTGCACTTGTAATGGTTTTAAAATAAGGAGCAATTCCGGAAAGGGTACATTTTCTTTCCGTCACTTCCTGAAACCCATTGGAAATAATGTGTAATGTATAGTTTTTAGCTTTCAGATATTCTAAAACATCCTCTGTTCCTTCCACCAGTTCGTTATGGCTTACAATATTATCAAGGAAGTGTTCTTCAAAATAAAGGGCAAGCTCTTTATTATCTACTCCAAAATGTTTGAATGCATCATAAAAACGGTGTTCTCTCAAGTACTCTTTGCCGATTATTCCGTCTCTGATCTTTTCCCACAACTCTTCGTTGATATCGTGATATACGGAATGAAACTCTTCAAAGTCAATATTGTACTTTGAAGAAATATCCTGTTTTTCAAAAAGATCTTTGATGGTAAGATAGGCATTTCTGCGGTGATCCCAGAGTGTATTGTCCAGGTCAAAAAAAACGTGCTGCATTTTCATACAGCACAAAGTTAATAATTTTAATTTTTTGTAATAGGATAATTTTTGCTCTTGCTTTTCACAATCTCAAGACTTTTAGAAAAATTCAGCAAAAAATCAATTGTTTGTTTCTTAGGTTTCAAAGTTTTCACTTTTAAAGAATCATTTTTTTTCATAGGCGAAGTATGTTTTCTTTAAAACGTGAATTTTTCGGAAATATTATCTATCTTGTTAATATTATATTATTTTCATCCATGATTTTTCTCAGGTTTATCAGTGCATACCTCACTCTTCCTAGCGTGGTATTGATGCTCATCTCTGTATGATCTGCAATTTCTTTGAAACTTAGACCATCAAAAAACCTCAGTTTGATTACCTCCTGTTGGTTTTGTGGTAAAAACTGTAACATTCTCAGGAGATCTTCCTGGATCTGATTGGTCACCAGCTGATCTTCAATATTTTCTGAAGGCTCTCTGATTAAATCAAAAATAGAATATTCATCCGTTTCAAAGGTAGTTTCTGAAACTTTAATATTCTTTGATTTTGACCTGAAATGATCGATGATTAAATTGTGAGAAATTCTTTTTGCCCAAAGAATAAATTTACCTTCTTCATTATAGCGCCCTTCTTTAAGCATCACAATAATCTTCATGAATGTATCCTGAAAGATATCATTTGCTAAATCTTCATCATTAATTTTGTAAAAAATGAATGTAAACAGTTCTCTCTGATGTCGATGAATAAGGGTTGACAATGCACCCTCGTCTCCTTTTTGGTAAAGGGAAATTAGTAAACTATCCGATTTTGATTTCATAACTCTTCTCAATATAAATATTTGCAGACAGGTATTCTACCAGATATTTCTTCTGGTCTTTGCTGTATAAACAAAACAGTTCTAGAGTAGAGTCTCTTCTATAGGCGGTAGTACAATTATTATGATGTAAATATAATAATTTTTTAATAACTGTTAACCTATTATTAAATTTTATAGAGAAAAATCTAAAAAAAATCATTTAAACATATCATGAATGAATACGGTAGGGATATTTAATGTAAAATTAATATTAAGTCCTTTCATCTCTTTTCCGTTCAAACGGGTATCTCCGATGGGAAAAGCATATCCTCCTGTAAGATCAAGCATCCCAAATAAAGTGACTCCTATTTTAGGGGCAATATATTTATTGGTTCCTTCAACTCCGGCTAAAAAGTAATACGAGTGATAGAAGTCCACATTTTTTTCAAAATTAAGAAGTACATCAGCCTGCAGTTTCGGCATGATAGCAAACCTGGAATCCACAGATCCCATCATCGCTGATCCTCCCAATCTGTAAATTACATCATCATTTTTAAGAAAAAGCAATTTACCTCCTACTTCTCCGAAACTCTGGTTCTGATAGGTATATCCCACACTGATCATTTTATGCATGGTATATTGAGCTTTTACTAATGTACTTAGCAAAAACAGAGACAGGGCGGCAACTACAGTTCGAAAATTCATCATCTTTCTATATTATTAAGGTGTAAAATTAAAAAAAACTGCCTTATCCAAAGATAAAGCAGTTCATTATTATTCTTTAAAGAGAAATTAAATTCCAAAAGCGGATTTAATCTCCTCTACTTTGTCAAGTTTTTCCCAAGTAAAGAACTCAAGATCTTTTAGCGTAATCTCATTCTTATGACCTTTATTGAAAGTTTTATCAGCTACATAATGCTCTTTACCCATATGTCCGTAAGAAGCTGTTTCCTGATAAATAGGGTTTCTTAATTTTAAGTTCTGCTCAATAGCATAAGGCCTTAAATCGAAAATAGCAGAAACTTTTTTCGCGATATCTCCATCATGAAGATCCACTTTTGCAGTTCCATAAGTATTGATATATAAACCACAAGGCTCAGCTACACCAATAGCATAAGAAACCTGCACCAAAACTTCATCAGCCACTCCTGCAGCTACTAAATTTTTAGCAATATGTCTTGTTGCATAAGCTGCACTTCTGTCTACTTTAGAAGGATCTTTTCCAGAGAAAGCACCACCTCCGTGAGCTCCTTTACCACCGTAAGTATCCACGATGATTTTTCTACCTGTAAGACCTGTATCTCCGTGAGGTCCTCCGATTACGAATTTCCCTGTAGGATTGATATGATATTTGATCTGATCGTTAAATAAAGCTTTGATTTCTTCTGTTTGCTGTGCAACCACTCTTGGAACCAGAATATTTTTGATATCCTCACGGATCTTGTTCAGCATTTCTTCTTCACTTCCAAAGTCATCATGCTGGGTAGAAACCACAATAGAATCAATTCTGATAGGCTTATGATCATCAGAATACTCAATCGTAACCTGGCTTTTTGCATCAGGACGAAGATAAGTGATCTCCTTATTTTCTCTTCTGATAGCAGAAAGTTCTTTCAGGATCGTGTGAGCAAGGTCCAATGCAAGAGGCATATAATTAGCTGTTTCATTGGTAGCATACCCAAACATCATTCCCTGGTCTCCGGCACCCTGTGCATTTGCCTTAGCTTCAAAAGACTCGTCATTTACCGCTCTGTCAACTCCCTGGTTGATATCAGGTGACTGCTCATGGATTGCAGAGATTACTCCACAAGAATCTCCATTGAACATATATTCTCCTTTCGTGTACCCGATCCCATTGATTACTTCTCTGGCAATGGTCTGTACATCAAGGTAAGCATCTGATTTTACTTCTCCAGCCAATACCACCTGTCCGGTAGTTACAAGAGTTTCACATGCTACTTTTGAATCTTTATCATATGCTAAGAAATGGTCGATTAATGCATCGGAAATTTGATCGGCAATTTTATCCGGATGTCCTTCTGAAACTGATTCAGATGTAAATAAATAAGACATATAATTCTTTTGTTTTTAAAGATTTAAAAAATGGTTTTGAAGAAAATATGAAATAAAATTGCCCAGAAAAAAGAATACTGTTTTAGCATTTTTTTATAGAGGTTGCAATCAGGTCAAATTTTTCCTCGTAATAAACGTCAGCAAATTTAAGTACTATTTTCGTAATACTCAAAAATTTTGTTTATTAATTATTATTTTATTTAAATTGATGATTTCTATCACTTTAAAGCATTTTCATTACTGAGGCTTAATGCTTACAAATTCTTTCGGACTTTCGTGATAATTCAGCTTAAGTTCTAAAGAAGTTTTGATAGAATGTGATAATTCATCAATAATTTTTTGCTTAAAAGTTGGTTTATAGTAAATAATACTGATTTCTCGATAAGGGAAAGGTTTTTTAAATCTGAAAACATTTTTCTTCTGCTCTTCTGAAAGCTGACTCAGTGCCAGTTCCGGCAGAATACTGATTCCCCCTACTTTATCCACCATGTGAACCAAAGTCTGGATATTGGAAGCTAAGAAATCTAAATTTTTAGGCTTCAGCGTATTTTCTTTCAGGTGGCAGATATTTTCAAACTGATTTCTCAGACAGTTTCCTTCTTCAAGCAGCCATACTTTTTCTACATTCAGATCTTCCGGAATGATGTAGGAATTCTTTTTGTTGGCTTCTGTATTGGAACTGTAAATCATCAGCTCCTCGTTGAACAGAAAATCCTGGTAGAACTCATCAGCAGTATCGTAAGGTGTAGAAATAATTCCCGCATCCAGCTCTCCTGCTTTCAGCGCTTTAATAATATTATCTGTTGTCATTTCTTTTACATTCATCTGAATCTTCGGGTTATCCTCCAGAAATTTGAAGATTTCTGTTGGCAGAATGAAAGAAGATACAGTAGGAATGATTCCCAGATTAATAGTCCCTCCTAAAATATTATTCAAAAGATTGGCTTTGTTTTTCAGCTCATTGACAGACTCAATAATTACCTTTGCCTGATCAATAATCTGAAGACCTACATCCGTGGTACGAATCGGGTGGGTAGTTCTGTCGAAAACCTTTACATCCAGTTCATCCTCAAATTTCTGTATCATGGCACTTAACGTAGGTTGGGTAATAAAACACGCCTGAGCGGCCTTACCAAAATGTTTATACTTATCTACAGCGATAAGATACTCCAGTTGCTGAATGTTCATTTGATTAATATTATCTATTACAAAGATATAACGTTTTTGCTATTAGCAATTAAAAATTCAAGTAAATTTGATATTCATTACCTTTACACTTGGATTTAGAAAAACAAAAAAACATTTATACAAATCATTAACGATATGGATTCTAAAAAATTAACGTTAAGTAACGGCGCACCTTATTTTGAGCATCAGGATTCACAGACGGTAGGACCAAGAGGCCCGGTATTGCTGCAGGACTTTATCCTCCAGGAAAATCTTGCACATTTCGTTAGGGAAAGGATTCCTGAAAGGATTGTGCATGCCAAAGGAAGCGGAGCTTACGGAACTTTCACTGTAACACATGATATCAGCCAGTACACGAAAGCAAAACTGTTTTCAAAAGTAGGAAATTCATGCAGAATGTTTGCCAGATTTTCTACTGTGGGAGGTGAAAAAGGAAGTGCAGATACGGCAAGGGACCCAAGAGGATTTGCCTTAAAATTTTATACTGAAGATGGGAACTGGGACCTGGTAGGAAATAATACTCCTGTATTCTTTATTAAGGATGCAAAAAAGTTCCCGGATTTTATCCACACCCAGAAAAGAGTGCCGAAAACAAACTTAAAAAGCGCCACCATGATGTGGGATTTCTGGAGTTTAAACCCGGAATCACTTCATCAGGTTCTTATATTAATGTCTGACAGAGGAACACCTTATGGTTACCGACATATGCATGGTTTCGGATCTCATACGTTTTCCATGATCAATGATAAAAATGAAAGAGTATGGGTGAAATTCCATTTTAAAACAAAACAGGGTGTCAAAAATTTCACGGATGAAGAAGCTGTAAAAATGGCTGGAGAAAATCCGGATTTTGCTCAGGAAGATCTTTGCAATGCAATTGAAAATGGCAATTTCCCTAAATGGACGATGTACATTCAGGTGATGACAGAAGAACAGGCAAAGGATTTCAGATGGAATCCGTTTGATGTAACCAAAGTATGGTTTCATGATGATTTTCCTCTGATTGAAGTAGGAGAAATGGAGCTGAACGAAGTGCCTGTTAATTATTTTGCCCATGTGGAACAGTCTACTTTTTCACCTAGCAGTTTAATTAACGGAATCAGCTTCTCACCGGACAAAATGCTTCAGGGAAGGTTATTCTCTTATCCTGATGCACACCGTTACAGAGTGGGAGTTAATGCTCATCAGCTGGAAGTAAACAGATGTCCTTTTGCTGTCAACAATTATCAGAGAGACGGCTTTATGGCAGATTCAAGCCACTATCAGGACAAACCGAATTATCATCCGAACAGTTTCGATGATATCAAACCGGATCCAGCTTATCAAAACTATGAATATGAGCTGGACAGTGCTCATGTTGCCAGTTACAATAGAAATGACAACGACAGTGATCATTATACCCAACCCGGACTTTTATATTCAAAAGCAATGAATACAGAGGACAGAGATCATCTGATTAAAAATATTGTAGGCAGTATGAACGGTATTACCGGACCAAAGAAAGACGAGATTATCAACCGACAGCTATGTCACTTTTTCCGTGCTAACATTGAGCTTGGCATGAAAGTGGCATCTCAACTAAACGTCAATATTGATGCAAATATGATGAATCATTCCAAATAATCATATTGAATGATAAATTAAAAAAAAGGAAAAAAAAATAATATTTTTTCCTTTTTTTTGTAAAAAATTCATAATTTGCAAAGGATGATATTTTAAAGTGGAAAAATGAGTTACGAGAACATATTATTAAAAAAAGAAGATAAATTATCTATCATTACCATAAACAGACCTGAGAGTTTAAATGCTTTAAATGCAAAAACAATTCAGGAAATCAGTACCGCACTGGATGAGCTTAATGCTGACACTTCATGCAGAGTAATTATCCTTACCGGAAGTGGAGAGAAATCTTTTGTAGCGGGAGCTGATATCAAGGAATTCAGTGACTTTGGACAGGAAAGAGCTGAAGAACTTGCAAGAAACGGACAAAATACATTATTCAATAAAATTGAAAACATGTCTAAACCTGTCATTGCAGCCGTAAACGGTTTTGCACTAGGAGGAGGTTTGGAGCTTGCTATGGCATGCCACATCAGATATGCATCGGAAAACGCCAGATTAGGGCTTCCTGAAGTAACACTTGGATTAATTCCGGGATATGGAGGAACTCAGAGGCTTCCCAAGCTTGTAGGAAAAGGTATTGCCAACGAAATGATCTTCTCTGCCAAAATGATCCTTGCTCAAAAAGCAAAAGAGATCGGACTGGTGAACGAAGTATACCCTATTGAAGAATTATTAACCAAAACGAAAGAATTAGCAAACACGATTGCCTACAATTCACCAATGGCAATATCCAAGGCTATAAACGCCGTGAATTTATCTGATACGGAGAAAGGTTTTGAGGCTGAAATTACATATTTCGGAGAACTTTTTGAAATGGAAGATAAGAAAGAAGGAGTTACTGCGTTTCTAGAGAAGAGAAAGCCTAACTTCTAAATCTTTCTAAAAGATTTTAATCCAAATTATTTCGAAAAAAAACAATGCTGCGGTATGAATAAGTTTGATAAAGCTTATCTAAAAATGGCCCAGGAATGGGCAAAACTCTCCTACTGTAAGAGAAAACAGGTAGGAGCTCTTATCGTAAAAGATAGGATGATTATTTCAGATGGTTACAACGGGACTCCTTCGGGATTCGAAAACTGCTGTGAAGATGGAGAAGGGAAAACACACTGGTACGTATTGCATGCGGAAGCCAATGCTATATTAAAGCTGGCGGCCTCTACCCAATCTGCAAAAGGAGCAACGTTATATTTAACGCTGTCGCCCTGTAAGGAATGCAGCAAGCTGATTCTGCAGGCAGGGATTACGAGACTGGTGTATATTAATGAGTATTCGGATGACGATGGAATATCGTTCCTGAGGAACCATAACATTGAAATAGAACAAATATCGGACTGTGAACTAAAAAAATAAGCACAAATGACTTGGGATGAAAAGATCAAAGATTTTGAAATATTTCTTCGTTTCGAAAGAAATTTTTCAGAAAACACACTCGACGCCTATGTTCGGGACATTAAGAAATTAAAAGATTACGCAGAAGAGGATCTGGAAAATGTCGGTCCAGACTCCATCGGTTACGAAAACCTGCAGGAATACATTTTCAATCTTTCCAAACAGAAATTCAGTGAGAGATCACAGGCAAGATGGATATCTTCCATCAAAGCTTTTTTCAAATTTCTGCTGGAAGATGAATATCGTGAAGACAATCCTGCGGCGTTACTTGAAGGCCCTAAACTGGGATTATATCTACCTGATACTTTAAGCCTGCCTGATATCAACAAAATTATTGCTGCTATTGAGGTGAATACAGATCTTGGAAAAAGAAACCAATGCATTATAGAAGTACTATATGGCTGCGGACTTCGTGTTTCCGAACTGATAGATCTGAAAATCTCCAATATCAACTTTAAAGAGCAATACATCAAGGTACACGGAAAAGGAAATAAAACCCGTTTTGTTCCTTTAGCTGATTATACTGCAGATTTGCTTGAAAGTTATATCAAAGAGGTTCGTTCTAAAGGTAAAATCAATAAGAAATATGAAGATACTCTGTTTTTGAACAGCCGTGGGACTTCTATGTCCAGAGTAATCGTATTTCTTATTATTAAAGAACTTACAGATAAAGCAGGGGTTAACAAAAAAATATCACCACACACATTCAGACATTCATTTGCTACTCATTTATTACAGAATGGAGCAGATCTACGGTATATTCAGGAAATGCTGGGACATTCCAGTATTACAACAACGGAGATCTATACGCACCTGAAAACGGAAGAACTAAGGGATGTAATTTTGAGTTATCACCCGAGAAATATTAATATTACTCAATGAAACTATTGAAATATTGTCCAAGCTGTGGCAAAGAGTCCTTACACTGGGATGGTGAAAAGAAATGGAGCTGTCCGGAATGTGGTTTTACTTTGTATAATAATGTGGCAGGTGCTGTAGCAGTTGTCATCAGATGTGGAGACGAAATTTATCTTACCAGAAGAAACAGAGACCCTAAAAAAGGGAAACTAGACCTGGCCGGAGGATTTGTTGATCCCAAAGAAAGTGCAGAGGAAACTTGTAAAAGAGAACTTTTTGAAGAACTTCAGCTTGATATCGATATTTCTAACCTGAAATACCTTACCAGCCTTCCTAACATCTATCAATATAAGGAAATTGATTACAATACGATCGATCTCTTTTATGAATACAATGTTTCGGAAAAATTTGAGGTCAATCTTGAACTCTCTGAAATTTCGGAGGCGGTCTGGATTCCTTTACAGGATCTGGGTCTTGAAGATATCGCTTTTGATTCTCAGAAGAGATTTTTCGAGAGCTATTTAAAGAAATAATTTTTGTAAAATATTCTCCCGTAGATTTTGCAGGTTAAGCAGATGGTACAACACATTCATCTGCTGGATTTGCGAAATCTGCGGGAGTTTTTTATGGTAGAAACTAATAGGTTTTAGACTTCAGCATTTCTTCAAAATACTGAATCAGCAATGCTCTTTCTGCTTCTGAAAGATTAGCTTCTTTATGATACACAATATAACCAGGCATCGGCATTGTTTTGTTCTGAATGGTCTGGATGGATTTAGTCAGCATATTTTCCTTCAAATCCTTATTATAAGTCTGCCAGGTAGAAAAATTAAGATGTTCCCTCCCGTCATTCACATGACTTTGTACAGACCATGACACAGGGGCAATAAAAGCATATTTCGGATACACCGTCTCATTGGAATGACAGTCATAACATGCATTTTTAAGCAGGGTTCTGATCTTTTCCGGTGATTTCCTTGCCTCAACAAAATTTACTGCAGAATCAACAGGTTTATTGGTTCTGTCAATAGGAAAGAACTGAATCAGGGCAAATGCCACCAATGTCCAGAATACTATTTTCTTAGCCATTTTCATCAGCTTACTTTACCGGGGTTAAAACGGCGTTGGAAGATTTTAATTCTTTCTTGGCTCCTTCTTTCACTTCAGTCGCAGCTGGTGGCGTCTGCACTGCTGGAGTTGCAGCCGGGGCTACTGTTGCTGACTTCGGACTATCAAGTGTTCTAGTATCTTTCAGATCCCATTCCTCTCTGGTTTCCCATAGACCTCTAACGATCACTTTTTTATAGAAAACATATGCATCTTCAGCAAAAACATCATTCGCAAAATCTGCTTCATCCCAATATTTATTCCCGTTATTGTCTACCAGAATTCTCACAATATATTCTCCAGGTTTCAGGATATCAAATTTCACTTTATTTCCTTTTATATACCTCTGATAGGCAATTTTATCAGAAGAATCTATCAGCTGAATCCAATAATTTGTTTCAGGTGCATTTGAAATGGAGAACTCAACATTTCCATACTGGTCTACTTTGTCAACGTCAAAATCGAAACGCTTAGACTGAGTATTTTTTGCGTAGAATGAGGATATCGTCTCTTTAGGTACAGTAAGTTCGTAACTTTTACCCATTACAAAATCTGACTGAACCTGAATCTGGTATGGATTTGTTTCTGAAATTTTAGCGGTAAATGGTAATGTTGTTAAACTGTCTCCTTTCATCCTGAGTGTCCATTTTGAAGGATCAATTTTATCAACGATATAATTGGAAGAAATTTTAAAATCTGACTTTGGAGCTAATGATTCACCGCCATTATCACTGTTAATGTCCATCACATTCTTTTTATTGTATCTGTAAAATAAAGATACACTGTAAGCACTGTCTTTTTTCGGACCTTTATTGTGGGTGAATATGAGTTTTTCATTGGCTTCCTGCCCTACATTATCCTTTACAGCATCAAACCAGATTCTCACAGAGTCTGATTTTGGATTATGGGTTATTTTTATATCCTTTAGTTTTTCATTCAGGGACTGAACTTTCACCTCATCAGGATTTCCTTCAAAGGTCATTAAAATTCCTCCTGCAATTTCTTTCATTTCCTGGTATTTCACAGGTTTTTTGGAAGGGTACACTTTTAAATTTAATCCTGAAATAGATTTCTCAAAATTGATGGGATCTTTCTGGAATCCTACCTTTTCTTTTCCCGGATCATACATAGAATTTCCGTTCTCGTCTTCAAAAGCAATAATTTTATATTTTCCTGGGGTCAGATAATTTAATTCGTAATATCCATCTTCATCTACCTTTGTGATATAGTAAGGTTTTTTCTTGTAATCCATGGTATCTTTTACCTGATACATTCCTACTACAAGTTTATTTTCTGCTGTAGTTCCTTCTTTCTTTTTAGTATTGAGTGCATCTTTTACTTCACCGCTGATATAAAGATCGTCCAATTTATCTCCAGTAGAAAAAGCAAAATTGAAATACCTTAGTATATTGGATTCATTATTATCAACAATTGAATTTCCAAAATTGAAATTATACGTTGTATTAGCCTGAAGGGTATCTGACCATTGAATCAGAACAAACTTATTGGCAATATTGGAAGGAAGAATCCTCGTTATCCCTTTAATGGGAGGTGAAATAATCAGGTTTTTATTGATATCTTTCAATGTCACATATTCATCAAAGTCCAGACGGAGCTGGTGAATATCTCTTTTGACATTAATCCTTGTTGTATCAATGTTTGAACTTAAAAACTTTGGTGCCAGAGTATCTTTAGGCCCACCAACAGGAGATCCTACTCTTGCACACGAATGTACAAGAAAACAGATAACGAGTAATAAAAGAAACCTTTTCATGAAAATGTTTAGGCAAAAGTAAACATTATTCTCCAAAAACTTCCTGTCCGGAATTTAAAGTATCTTTATTGTCATGCATCACGGTATGCAGCTTCTCCTTTTGTAAAGGGAAATCTTCAAATAATCCGGATAATGCAAGAGCGGTATAAACTTTCGTTGAATATTTGTTACCGATAGCTACAATCGTAACCTTAGATTTTAAAAGGTGGGCAAAAACTGAGTTTGTGCCATGCCACCATCCATTGTGATAAGTCAGTTTTTCACCATTATCGAATATTTTCATTCTGAATCCTAATCCGTAATTATTCATTCCTGCTTTTTCGTTGCTGTAGGGAGTAAATACCATCTGCATCAGTTCGGGTTTCAGGAAATTTTTTGAAAACATTGCTTTTGAAAAGTTGTACAAATCTCTTGGTGTTGTGTACACATTTTTATCTCCGTAAATAAGATCAAGCCTGTCTAGTGGATAAAGCTTGCTTCCTCCGTAATAAAAAGACTGTGAAGCAGTTGGAATATCTTTTTCCTGGAAGATGTATGTGTTATTCATTTTCAATGGTGTGAAAACCATTTCTTTCATCGCCTGAGGGAAAGGAGTTTTGGTTACTTTTTCAATTATTAAGGCCAATAAAGCAAAGTTTGTATTGCAATACATAAATCCTGTATCCGTATCTCTTGCCAGATCTGGTTTATATTTGATGATCATATTCAAAACATCTTCATTGGTAATAAAAGGTTTTGAAAGTTCTGCCGGAGCTGGTTGTATTTTGGTGATAAAATATTCATATTTCGGAAGACCACTCCTCTGATCCAGTAAAGTCTGAACGGTAACATTCGGGTAGGGAAATCCTGGGAAAAACTGAGTAAGGTGATCCGTAAATTTTATTTTTCCTGCCTCTATCAGCTTCATCATAGCCATTGCCGTTAAAGTCTTGGAAACTGAAGCAACATGTAACGGTGTATCTTTATCGATTGGCATCTGGTTTCCCGCTCTTCCGAAACCTCTGTAATTTTCGTATAGGATTTCATCACCCTTGGCAACAAGGATTCCACCGCTAAGATCTCCTCCTTCCCATATTTTTTTGTAATACTGGTCTATATAGCTTACAGTGGTCTGTCTGTTCAGAAGCTGTCCGTCTCCTTTTGTAAAAATATCACCCAGATCTACATTTCCATAGTTGGGCAGGTTGGTTGCATTTTCAGCAGAGGCTTCTTTAGCTTCATCCTTTTTTTTACAGGAAAATATCGATAATAAAACAGTTAAGATAAGTAGAAAATTACGCGTCGTCATGAGATTCAAAAATGAGCGGCAATTTAATAAAACTCAAAATAAATAATAAACAAGAGGTGGACATTATGAATTATTTAACATAAATGAGTGGCTATGTAAAAATATGGAATCGCTAAACCGCAAAAAGATTAAAAAAAATTAAAGAGAAAGTAAACTTCTTTTTAGAATCCAATAGGAGGCCCCGCCTGCCCTGTTATTCTTCCTCCAAATGTAATAAGACTATACAGATTTAAAATTGTAATATTCAAATCATCCTGGTTACAATAATAATTATCAATGATTCCATATGCTGTATACTCTGAAATATTAAATCCTTCTTCAATGTCGTTATAATAAATTACTCTTCTACCCATTAATCCTACTACCCAAAAACCTCCTCCTTCTTGTCCATACTCTTCTTCGTACCATTTTTCAGGGTATATTTTGATTAAATCCCAGAAGTTTAAAAGATTTCCATTTAAGTCTTTTTCTGTAGAGTAAATTTTTTCAAAAATTTCTTCAATGGATATTGGTGTCCAGATCATATTTGTATACAAGTTATTAATCCGAAATTAATAAAAAAAGACGAATTCACTTTTTGCAAATTCGTCTTTTTTATCTTTATGTTTTCCGCAATATTTATCTAACAATGTGAAGCTACAATTTTATCAACAATAAACTGGGCCAGTTTTTCTTTGCTTTGATGGGTCCATCCGGCAATATGAGGTGTAACAATAGCTTTTTCGGAATCAAGAAGATATTTTAAATCTTCATTTTCGGATTCAATATTCTCAAAGGAAGACTTTTCATATTCCAAAACATCCAGGCATGCACCTTTCACTTTTCCTGATTTCAATGCTTGTACTAAACTTTTAGTTTCAACATTCTTTCCTCTTGCCGTATTGACAAAATAAAATTCATTTTTCATTTCTGCAATGAATGTTTCATCTATAAGATAATGGGTCTCCGAAGTTAAAGGAATGTGTAAGCTTACAACCTCTGCAGATTGCTTCAATTCATCCAATGAAACCTGTGTTGCATATTCATCAGAAAGACCGGGAAGAATATCATGGAAAATCACTTTACATCCAAACCCTGAAAGCCTTTTTGCAGTAGCTTTTCCCATATTTCCATAGCCAATCAATCCTACTGTTTTTCCCAACAACTCGTCTCCTCTGTTTTCTTCACGTTTCCAGATTCCGTTTTTCACTTCCTGAGAAGCAATAAAAAGTCTGTTCATGATCACTAAAAGCATTCCCACAACGTGTTCTGCTACGGAATCTCTGTTTCCCTCCGGAGAATTGATCAGTTGAATTCCCAGCTTTTCTGCAACAGGAATATCAATATTCTCCATTCCGGCTCCTACTCTGGCAATGAACTTCAGGTTTTTACCTTTTTCCAAAAAATTCTGATCTAATGGAATACGGCTTCTGATGATAATTCCGTCATAATTTTCAATTTTCCCGCAAACCTCATCATAGGACGACGTGAAATCCTCTTCCAAAATAAAATTCTGAGCCAAAAGCTGTTCAATAATAAGAGGATGATTTTTATCTAAAAGAAGTATTTTCATTTTTTATTAATGATTTTAGAGATAGGAACTGATTCCTAAATGATTACAATTTTATTCTACCGCAAAGTTCGCAAATTTCTAAAAAACAAAATGCTTTTAAGCTCGCAAAGGCGTTAGCACTCAGCAAAGTTTAAAAGCATTTTTATTGATAAAGTATATAAGTTTACTTTTTATCTTTCTTAGGCTCCTGCGGCTCCTGGAATAACTTTTTCAGTTCTACAGATTCCAACGGTTTCATTCTTCCGGAAAGAATTAATGAAAGTTCTTTTCTACGGAATGCTGCGGCAAATCTTTCTTTCTCCTCTTCTGTTTCAGGAATCATTTCCGGAATAGGAATCGGACGGTTGAACTCATCTACTGCAACAAAAGTATAAATCCCCGCATTTGTATGAACTTTCTTCTGATTGATAGGATCATCCAACCACACATCTACATACACTTCCATGGAAGTGGAAAATGCTCTGGATACTTTGGATTCCAACACCACAACACCGCCTTCCGGGATCGGATGGTTGAAAGATACGTGGTTTACAGAAGCAGTTACTACTCTTCTTTCGCAATGTCTTGCTGCAGAAATAGACGCACAACGGTCCATTTTTGCTAAAAGCTCACCACCGAAAAGGTTTCTTAGAGAGTTGGTTTCGTTCGGAAGAACGATATTGGTCATAATAGTCAGAGATTCTGACGCTTTTTTTATTTTTGCCATCTAGTCTTAGTGTTGTTTGGAACAGCCGGAGCAGTTTTTACTCCTTTTCCGGCAGGTTTTACTAATGAATCTTTTTTCAAAGAATCTGAAACGGGGGTTTCCGGAGTATGTACCATCACCTTCACCGTATCTTTTACAATTCTATGGGTAGAAGTCTGTACAGAAACATTATTGAAAGATTTTTTTCCAAAGAGAAGTTCCTGCTGGGTAAACGCCAGGTATAAAATTCCAAGAACCGGAATAATAAGAAGGAAAATCCAAAGAATTGTTTTTTTGAATTTAAAATCTTTTTCACGATTCACCGAGGCATTTACTTTTTCTCCGTTGTTGATATCTGAAAATCTGATTTCTTCCAACCCGTAAAAGTCCGGACGTCCGGATTCTATTCTTTTGCCCTTGAAATGAGTATGCCCTTCTTCAATGAAGACTGTTCCAAGGTTTTGAATTTCAAGAACCTGTTCGGCCTGAAGTTTTTTCTTCCAAAAATCAGTCTGAATTTTAAGATCGCTCCTTGAAGCTTCCAGAGACATCTGTTTTTGTTCTGCAATAAAAGCAGTAAGGTCTTCAGCCTGTACTTCGTAGTCAATTGTAAACTCAATCTGACTGGCCGGAGGCAGAATGCTACCGTTTTCAGAATTAATAATTGCCTTAGAATTTTTCAGTGAAAACACCCCAAAGCCTGGAACTGTGGCAGTTCCAAATTGTTTTAAGTATTCTAAAATATATGCTGAAATATTCATTTGGCAGCAAATTTATAACTTTTTCATGACTTTTTGTAATATTTAACGGATATAAAAAAGACTGCCGAAACAGTCTTTACTTATTCTGCAGTAAAATAGATATACTGTTATTCAAACTGCTTTTATTAAGCTTAAAAACGTCAAAACTGTTAAAAAATCAAAAAGACCGATTTGTCAATTATTGAATTTTCCAGCTCACCCCAAACATAAAATTCGTTCCTGCCTGTGAAAAATAATAAGGCTGCCCATCATAAACAGATCCGTTATTCACATATTTCCTGTTGAAAAGGTTATTCACCAGTAGCTTTAAAGCAATTTCATTATTGGCAATTTTAAATTGGTACTGAGCATTGAAATCTGTCAGGAAATAATCTTTAAGCTGCAGATTGGCATCTTCGGTATTATCCAGATATTGTTTTCCAACATACTGGTTCATTAAAGCAAACTGGAAATTTTTTGTAGGATTGAATTTCAAGCCTACATTGGCAATTACATTCGGAGAGAATGAAATCTGGGTATTTCCAAGACTTTTAGGCACATCGCCATTCTGAATATTGAAATCCTGGTTTCTGTTCTGGCTTAAGGTTACATTACCGGAAACCTCCCATTGCTTGGATAGTTTTGCCAAAGCACCAACCTCAATACCTCTTCTGTAGCTTTTCCCTGAGTTTGTTCTGATAAATGCTCCTACATTATTAAGTTCACCGTTCAAAACCAACTGATTCACATAATACATATAGTAAACATTCGCAGTAAAAGATACGATCCCGAACTGTTTTTCAAAACCGGCTTCAATGTCGTGAAGTTTTTCGGCTTTCACATCATTATTCGCCATCAGGTCGTCTCTGTTGGGTTCACGGTGAGCGTGGGCATAGGAAAGGAATATTTTACCTCCGTCAATTCTGTAATTTACTCCTGCTTTAGGATTAAAGAACAGCCAGTTTTTACTTAAATCTGCTCCTTCGTCATCACCAGCCGTCAGAATTTTTGTATTGTAATTGATTTTTCTAAGCTGTAAATCACCAAAGAATTCAAAATTATCTACTCTTAATAAAGCTTTTGCAAAACCAGACACCTCATTCTTTACAGAGCGGTTTCTGTAGTATTCACTTTCATTAATCTGAGGAAAAAATACTCCCGTTACATTTCCGTAATGTCTTCCGTAATACTGATTCACAACGGCACCAAAGTTCAGATCTAAATTTTCAAACTTTCCGTACAATGTAGAAACCATTCCGTAGAAATCATTATTCAGCCATTTTTTTCTGATAAAGTCTGAAGATTTTATCGTTTGTCCTCCTTCTGTTATATTGGGAAGGTTATATCTTGAAAAAGGATCTCCCTGCTTGTAATTTTCATAATATCCCTTTCCTTTTGTATAATGGAATGTAGTTTCAAGATTCCAGCGGTCACTGAATTTCTGTTCCCAAAGCAACTGATAGTGATTTTGTCTGTAGTTATCCGTTTCATTATCATAGAAACTTACAATATTTTCCCAATTGGCATCATAGATCGCTCCTGAAATATTGAATTTAGGATCAGTTTCCCACGTCTTACGGTCTATTCCGTTCCATGCCTGATACGTTTTTTCTTTTCCACCGAAAGCCATTAAACGTAATTTCGTATTCCCTTCTTCAAATAAAGCGGTAAAGTTATAAGAATGTAAGTTGGATGAAGCCCTGTCTATATACCCATCAGAGTGAATATGGGTATATCTTCCCATCACGGAAAGACGGTTTTTCCAGAATTTCCCTGAGCCTATTTCTGCTGAATATTTATAGGTATTGAATGATCCGTAGCTGTCGTCTGTTTTAAAATAAAACTTCTCTTCCGGATCTTTAGAAAGTACATTAATGCTTGCCCCGAAGGCAGAAACCCCATTATTGGAAGTTCCTACTCCTCTCTGAATGACAATCTGCGACGCAGAACTTGTTAAATCCGGAACGTTGACAAAAAATGTTCCCTGGCTTTCAGAGTCGTTATAAGGAACACCATTCATCATCACATTGATGGCACTTCCCGAAACACCACGGATTCTGAAACCGGTATATCCTACTCCGTTTCCTGCATCGGAAGTAGAAATAACAGAGGTTTGATTTTTCAAAAGAATAGGAAGATCCTGTCCCAGATTTTTACTGTCCAGATCTTTCTGCACATTGATGATTTCCTTTGCTACCGGCAGTCTTTTGGTAAAGCTGACGGCCTCAATTTCCCTGATCTTTAGGGAATCTGTATTCTGAGCCTGTATAAAAGCTACTGAGCCTACGCTAAGCCCTAAAAAAAATAATCCTTTCATTCTATAAATCTTTAACATTTAATGAATAAAAGGGGTGATTATGAGATAATTGATAAATAGCAAATGACGACTGATGTTTATCGATCACTGATCGTTACTCATCCATCAATTATTTAAATGGTTCCCTAAACAGCATTACCTGTTCCAGGTTCATTGGGTATAATCTCAGCCTGTTAAAGCACCCCTTTATTTCAGCCGCAAAATTACAAAAAATATATGAGATCGAGGTGCGGAGTGCGGGATATTGGCTTGCGGGATAAAAATACCATGAAAAAACAGGAATTATCAGATGTATCAATCATCAATCAGCAATCATCATTTATAATTATTTAGTAGGTTTTGTTGTTGGCATCGATATAGTAGTAATTCGAGCCATCTTTTGTCACTTCAAACATTTTACCCAGTTTCCAGCTGAAATTTCGTTTAATATTGGAATATTCAAACGGAATGATAATTTTATTGTTAACATCAATGATTCCGAATTTATCATTATTGGAAGCAACAATCATCGGATTGGCCACATCATCACCCTCAAGAATAAACAGATACTGATATTGAGGATAGATCTGATATTGTCTGTAGTCGGCTGCATTTACAAACTTTGACTTTTCAATGATTCCGTAAAAACCATTGAGGATATAAGCCTGGAATAACTGTTGTTTATATTCTTCGAATTTACATTTTCCAAAATCGGTATCTTTGAACTGATACACTCGATTTCCAGACTGATCTATACGGTAAGAAATCATATTTTTCTCTACTGTTGCATAGTCTTTTGTTCCAAATTTTCTCACTTTTTCATTGGGTGAATTCAGAAGATTGCAGTCTTCATAAAAAAATACGGCAATATGATATTCCGGCTGAATAATAAATTTCCCGTTTTGATTGACATAGCCGAACTGATCTCCTTTTTTCTTAGGAATCAGAACAGGAAGATCTTTATTGATCACTACCAGATCAGCATTAGGTTTGCTGGCTGAAGTTCCTTTTTTAACGATGGTTTTTGTTCCTTTCTTCGCAGGGATTTTCTTCACAGATCTGGTCTGCGAGAAAACGAAAATCGAAATAAAAACACATAAAACATTCAGGATATTTTTCATATTCTCCATTTGTTTACAAAAATACGACCAAAAATAGATATTATAAAATTCATATTTATAAAGAATCTAAATAATTTCATTCTTATAAAATTGTAAAATTTCGTAATTTTGGGAACATTTTGAAATGTTTGATAATTTTAAAAAACTTTTGGAAAAGTGTAGATTATGCTGACTTTATTCGGTTAATGTTGCATCAAAATGCGAGAACTCAAAATGTCATTAATTGTATTTATACACACCGGTAAAGAAAAAGCAGGCCTACCTTTAATTTTGAAAGACCTTCTATTATGAGTATTTATAAGGATTACATCAAAGAGATTGAAGAAAGAAAAACCCAGGGGCTTCATCCAAAGCCAATTGATGGTGCTGAATTACTAAGCGAAATCATTACGCAAATTAAAGATTCAGGTAATGCTGACCGAAAAGATTCTCTTCAATTTTTCATTTATAACACACTACCCGGAACAACAAGTGCAGCGGGAGTGAAAGCAAAATTTTTAAAAGAAATTATTCTGGGTGAATCCATAGTAGAAGAAATTTCCCCGGCTTTCGCCTTTGAACTGTTATCTCATATGAAAGGCGGACCTTCTATTGAGGTGTTGCTGGACCTTGCTTTAGGTAATGATGCAGCTACTGCTAAAGAAGCTGCCAACGTTCTTAAAACTCAGGTTTTCCTTTATGAAGCAGATACCAACCGTCTGAAAGAAGCATTCAACAGCGGTAACGAAATTGCAAAAGAAATCCTTGAAAGCTACGCAAAAGCAGAGTTTTTCACAAAACTTCCTGAAGTTGCTGAAGAAATTAAAGTAGTAACATTTATTGCTGGTGAAGGAGACATTTCTACAGATTTACTTTCTCCGGGTAACCAGGCCCACTCAAGATCAGACCGTGAACTTCATGGTAAATGCATGATCACTCCTGAAGCTCAGGAAGAAATCAAAGCTTTACAGGCAAAACATCCTGATGCAAGCGTTATGCTGATCGCTGAAAAAGGAACAATGGGTGTAGGTTCATCAAGAATGTCCGGAGTAAATAACGTTGCTCTTTGGACAGGAAAACAGGCCAGTCCATATGTACCATTCGTAAATATTGCTCCAATTGTAGGAGGAACCAACGGTATTTCTCCGATCTTCCTTACAACAGTAGACGTTACCGGAGGTATTGGTATCGACCTTAAAAACTGGGTAAAGAAAGTTGACGAAAACGGAAACCCTGTTCGTAATGAAAACGGTGATATCGTTCTTGAAGAAGCGTATTCAGTTGCAACAGGTACTGTTTTAACGATTAATACAAAAGAAAAGAAATTATATAACGGCGATAAAGAATTGATCGACCTTACCAAATCTTTCACTCCGCAAAAGATGGAATTCATCAAAGCAGGTGGATCTTACGCGATCGTATTTGGTAAAAAACTACAGACATTTGCCGCTCAGCTTTTAGGAGTTGAGGCTCCGGCTGTTTTTGCTCCATCAAAAGAAATTTCTCACGAAGGACAAGGGCTTACTGCTGTAGAAAAGATTTTCAACAGAAATGCTGTTGGAACAACTCCAGGAAAAGTATTACATGCAGGTTCTGATGTTCGTGTACAGGTGAATATTGTTGGATCTCAGGATACAACAGGTCTTATGACTTCTCAGGAATTGGAATCTATGGCAGCAACAGTGATTTCTCCAATCGTTGATGGCGCTTACCAGTCAGGATGTCACACCGCTTCTGTTTGGGATAAAAAAGCTCAGGCTAACATTCCTAAGCTAATGAAGTTCATGAATGAGTTCGGTTTGATTACAGCCCGTGACCCGAAAGGTGAATACCACGCAATGACAGACGTTATCCACAAAGTTCTTAACGATATTACAGTAGATGAGTGGGCTATCATTATCGGTGGAGACTCTCACACAAGAATGTCTAAAGGGGTAGCTTTCGGAGCTGACTCGGGAACGGTTGCTCTTGCATTGGCTACAGGTGAAGCATCAATGCCAATTCCGGAATCTGTAAAAGTAACCTTCAAAGGAAACATGAAAGAGCATATGGATTTCCGTGATGTGGTTCATGCAACACAAGCTCAGATGTTGAAGCAGTTTGGAGGAGAAAACGTATTCCAGGGTAGAATCATTGAGGTTCACATCGGAACGCTTCCTGCTGACCAGGCATTTACCTTTACAGACTGGACAGCTGAGATGAAAGCAAAAGCTTCTATCAACATTTCTGAAGATAATACTTTGATTGAATCACTGGAAATTGCAAAAGGCAGAATCCAGATCATGATCGACAAGGGTATGGATAACCACAATAAAGTTCTTCAGGGATTAATTGACAAAGCAAATAAGAGAATTGAAGAGATCAGATCAGGAGAAAAACCTGCTTTGACTCCGGATTCAAACGCTAAATATTATGCTGAAGTAGTTGTAGATCTTGATGTAATTGTAGAACCTATGATTGCTGACCCGGATGTAAACAACGACGACGTATCTAAAAGATATACTCACGATACCATCAGAGATCTTTCTTATTATGGTGGTGAGAAAAAAGTAGACCTTGGTTTTGTAGGATCTTGTATGGTTCACAAAGGAGACCTTAAGATCGTTTCTCAGATGCTTAGAAACATTGAAAAGCAACAAGGTAAAGTAGAATTTAGCGCTCCTCTTGTAGTAGCAGCTCCTACTTACAATATCATTGATGAGCTAAAGGCAGAAGGAGACTGGGAATTATTAGAAAAATATTCAGCTTTTGAATTTGATGATAATGCTCCAAAAGGAGAAGCTCGTGTTGAATACAAAAACGTAATGTACCTTGAGCGTCCGGGATGTAACCTTTGTATGGGTAACCAGGAAAAAGCTGCTAAAGGAGATACTGTTTTAGCTACTTCTACGCGTCTTTTCCAGGGAAGAGTGGTGGAAGATTCTGAACGTAAAAAAGGAGAATCTCTGCTTGCTTCAACTCCGGTTGTTGTTCTTTCTGCGATTATCGGAAGAATTCCTAGCATTGATGAGTACAAAGCTGCAGTGGAAGGCATTGACCTTACTACTTTTGTACCTTCTATTAAAGAATTAACAAGTACAAGCGCTCACTAAGAGGGTAACAAATACGTCGAAAGACTTACTAAAAAACTATATAATTGGAAGATTTTGGTCCTTTAGGATTTAAGATCTTCCAATTTTTTGTTTAGAACGTTTCTATTTTAAGATAGTTACGTTTTTTTTTCGATAAAATCTGGGAAACAAATTCTAATTTTTCTTAAATTGAAAGTTATAAAATCTATTGATTTTGAAGTCAAAAACACCCCTTTTTATGGATTATAGGAACGTTTTTTGATATAATAAAAAAGTGATTTTTCTTTTTCAGAGAGAAGAAAAAGAAGCGTTAACGGAAAAAGAACAAAATTAAAATACGATATGACTTTTGATATTGATATGATCAAAAAAGTGTACGAGCGTTACCCTGAAAGAATTGCAGCAGCAAGACAAATCGTGGGAAAACCTCTTACCCTTTCAGAAAAAATTCTTTACACCCACCTTTGGGAAGGAAATGCTACACAGGCATATGAAAGAGGAAATTCTTATGTAGACTTCGCACCGGACAGAGTCGCGATGCAGGATGCCACAGCACAGATGGCTCTTTTACAGTTCATGCAGGCAGGAAAATCTAAGGTAGCGGTTCCATCAACTGCACACGCGGATCACCTGATCCAGGCTAAAGTAGGTGCTGACAAAGATTTACAGGAAGGTATCAACAAAAACTCCGAAGTATTCAACTTCTTAAGTTCTGTATGTGATAAATACGGAATCGGGTTCTGGAAACCGGGAGCTGGTATCATTCACCAGGTTGTACTGGAAAATTATGCCTTCCCTGGAGGAATGATGATCGGTACAGACTCGCACACGGTAAATGCAGGAGGATTAGGAATGGTAGCTATTGGTGTAGGAGGAGCTGATGCAGTAGACGTAATGGCAGGAATGGCCTGGGAGCTTAAAATGCCAAAACTTATCGGAGTAAAATTAACCGGTAAAATGAACGGATGGACTTCTGCAAAAGACGTTATCTTAAAAGTAGCCGGAATTCTTACCGTAAAAGGAGGAACCGGATGCATCGTAGAATATTTCGGTGAAGGAGCACAATCTCTTTCTGCAACAGGTAAAGGTACCATCTGTAACATGGGTGCTGAAATCGGAGCTACCACTTCTACTTTCGGATATGATGATTCTATGAGAAGATATCTTTCCGCTACAGGAAGACAGGATGTAGTAGATGCTGCGGATAAAATTGCTGAACACTTAACAGGTGACGCTGAAGTATATGCTAACCCTGAACAATATTTCGACCAATTAATAGAAATCAACCTTTCTGAACTGACACCTCACTTAAACGGACCTTTCACTCCGGATTTAGCGACTCCAGTTGCTGAATTCAGAGCTAAAGCTGAGGCTAACGGATGGCCTTTAGAAGTTGAATGGGCGCTTATCGGTTCTTGTACCAACTCTTCTTATGAAGATTTATCAAGAGCAGCTTCCATTGTAGAGGATGCAGTATCAAAAGGGGTAAAACCTAAAGCAATCTTAGGAATCAACCCTGGTTCTGAGCAGGTGAAATTCACAGCGGAAAGAGACGGTTTCTTAGATTCCTTCAGAAAATTTGAAAACGCAAGAATCTTTACCAATGCTTGTGGACCATGTATCGGACAATGGGACAGAGAAGGAGCAGATAAAGGAGAGAAAAACTCTATTATCCATTCTTTCAACAGAAACTTCGCCAAAAGAGCTGACGGTAACCCGAATACCCACGCATTCGTAGCTTCTCCGGAAATGGTTGCTGCCGTAGCAATTTCAGGTAGACTGGACTTTAACCCAATTACAGATACTTTAACTAACGAAGCGGGTGAACAGGTGAAACTTAACGAACCAAAAGGTTTCGAACTTCCATCAAAAGGATTTGCTGTAGATGACAACGGATATCAGGCTCCATCAGAAGATGGTTCAAGCGTTGTTGTTAACGTAAGCCCAACTTCAGACAGGCTTCAGTTATTGGAAGAATTCCCTGCATGGGATGGTAAAAACATTACTGGAGCAAGAGTATTGATCAAAGCTTTCGGAAAATGTACTACCGACCACATTTCAATGGCTGGACCATGGTTGAAATACAGAGGTCACCTAGACAATATCTCAAACAACATGTTGATTGGAGCTGTGAATGCTTACAACATGGAAACCAATAAAGTTAAAAACGAATTAACCGGTGAATACGGTGAAGTTCCGGCTGTACAAAGAGCTTATAAAGCGGCAGGTATTCCGACCATCGTTGTAGGAGACCAGAACTATGGTGAAGGTTCTTCAAGAGAACACGCTGCCATGGAGCCCAGACACCTTGGTGTAAAAGCGGTATTGGTAAAATCATTTGCGAGAATCCACGAAACTAACCTTAAAAAACAGGGAATGCTTGGAATTACATTCGCTAATGAAGCAGACTATGACAAGATCCTGGAAGACGATGTTGTGAACTTCTTAGATCTTGATCAGTTTGCTCCAGGAAAGCAGCTGACTTTAGAATTCATTCATACTGATGGAACTAAGGATATCATTATGGCTAACCACACTTACAATGATCAGCAGATTGACTGGTTTAAGGCTGGTTCTGCTTTGAACCTTATCAAACAACAGGAAAAATAAGATTAATTGTTAGATTAATTAATAGAAAGGCGGCTTCAATTGAAGTCGTCTTTTTTTTACCCGTATTGAAATATTCTTTGTTGAACTTTGGTAACTATTCCAAACCTTACAGGTTTCTAAAACCTGTAAGGTTTACCTCTCAAATGAATATCATAATATTCCATCACTTTAATCTATCCAAAAGACCTGCTCTATAGCTTTCTCCGATAGGAATTTCAAACTCAGGAAGAATTACTTTTTTTGCCCCGATAGTTTTGATTTTATCCAGATTGACAATAAAAGATTTATGAATTCTAACAAATTTTTCAGAAAGCTGGCTTTCCATCGATTTAAGAGTATCCAGAACGATATATTCATCATTTTCTGTTCGGATATTGACATAATCTTTGATACTCTCAATATACAGTATCTCATGGAAACCAATTCGATGTCTTTGCCCTGAAGATTTAACAAAGAAATGAGTGTCTTCTTCCTGGGGAAAAGAAAATCGTTCCTGAGCCTTCAATGCGCTCTTTTGAAACCTTTCGAAAGAAATGGGTTTTAGAAGATAATCAACAATATTATGTTCATAGCCTTCCAATGCATACTCGGAATAAGCAGTTGTTAAAATATACTTCTGATGGGGTCCTACAATCTTCATAAAATTGATTCCAGTAAGTTCCGGCATCTGTATATCCAGAAAGATAAGATCCGAATCATTTTTCTGAAGGTATTCAAGGGCATGAATAGGGTTTTCTGTTGAGAAAACCAGCTCCAGAAAAGGTATTTTTTCTACATAATGTTCCAGAAGAGAGATAGCCAGCGGCTCATCATCCACAATAATGCATTTGATCTTATTCATCCCTTAAATCAATTTTTAAATCTACAATAAATTCCGTTTCTGAATCTTTGATCTCGAGCTGATGTCTGGGATACAAAATTTCCAGTCTTTTCCTCACATTCTGAATTCCAATTCCTGATACAGTATCTTTCATTTTCTGTGTTTTAAAATTTAAAAGATAAAAATGCAGAATCTTATCATGATCCGAGATTTTCATTTCAAAACCTTTATCCCGGAAGTCTCCATGTTTAAAGGCATTCTCAACAAAAGGAACCAACAGCATGGGTGAGATCTTAAGATGAGGATGCTGAATATCTTTTTGTATACTCAACAGTTCAGGACTTCTGATTCTAAGCTTCTCCAATGCAATGAGGCTGTCGATATATCCAATTTCTTTATCCAGAGAAATAGAATCTTCTTCAAGGTCTTTTGTGCTGTACCTCAATAATTGTCCCAGCTCTTCAATAGCTGGAAGCGCTTTATCAGATTTCTGATAAACCAGGGAATAGATATTATTCAATGAATTAAAAATAAAATGAGGATTGATCTGGGTTTTCAAGGCTTGCAGTTCTGCCTGTTTTTTTTCGATCAGAAGCTGCTTCTTATCATTTTCAGCGACTCCATACTTTTCAAGAATCCATAGAATCCCAGCGATGAAAACTGTCAGAGAAGCATTGTAAATATTATCTGTCAGGTAATATAGAAGTCCGGTATCTTTATTATAATTTCTGAATCCAAGGGTGGCAGGAAGTAGAACCTCTTCTATTCCATACCGGATGACTCCAAAACTTAAAATTGAGATCAAAAAAACAAAAACTGCAGAATAAAGTTTTTCAAGGCTAAACACCTTGGGAATAATAACCAGATATAAAAGATAAAAGGTAGAGATTTCTGTAATAAAATAAGTAAAGTTCAGCACATACGTTTCAAGTCCCCTCCTTTCAGGAAAAAAGAAGTAAGGCGTTATGTTATTTCCAATAAAATTGAAACTCCAATACAAAACCTGCAGCCAGATAATTTGCTTTTTATTCATATTCAAATATAAATCTATGCAGGCATTATTCATTAACACTTTTCGATAAAAACCTGTTTTTTTCCGACGAAACTATTTTGATATGTATAATCTTTTGATTCGTCTAAATGCTATTTCCAATTGAAGGTTCCTCTTATACTTTTGTCAGAGAAATTTCAACACAATCGTCAATTAATCTGTTATATCTCTACCATGAAAAAACATATTTTATTTATAGCCACTCTGATTTGTTCTTTAGCGGCTGCTCAAACTAAAGACACCACTGCTATCAACAAGATTGAAGCAGTTGCGGTGAATGGTAAAAAAGTTTTGGTAGAACGCAAAGTGGACCGTCTCGTTTATAATGTTCAAAATTCCATGCTTTCACAGGGGAGCTCCGGGACGGAAGTTCTGGCTGCCACTCCTTTATTACAGGTTGATGAAAATAAAGGACTTCTTTCCATTGCAGGTAAAAATGGTGTTTCTGTGATGGTGAACGACCGGATGCTGCATCTTTCCGGATCCGAACTGATCAATTATCTCAGAAATATCCGTTCTGAAAACATCCTGAAAATTGAGGTGATCACCACCCCTCCAGCCAAATATGAAGCGCAGGGAAACAGCGGAATTATTAATATCGTTCTTAAAAAGAACCAGAATCTGGGATGGAGTGGTTATCTCACGACCACTTATACTCAAAAAACATATGCTGGTTTCAGCAGTGCTGCCGGAATACATTATCAAAATGAAAAAATAAAAGCTTCTGTAAAACTGATAGGGTATGACGCAGATAAAAGATCGGTAGAAAAATATAATATTATCGGCCAAAGTTCTTCTGTAAGCAAGGATGACAGAAGGGATATGAATGACGGACTGGGTCTGAATACCAGTTTTGATTATTCACTTTCTAAAAACTCCAATATCGGATTGGTTTATGATATTACAAAGGGGCATACCAATATGGATATCCGTTCAACACAAACTTACTTTGCAGAGGGTATCTCTACTTTAGAAACAGTGACGGATTCGAAGCATCGTTCTCCTTTTACAACCCAGATGCTTAATCTCTATTTTGATCAGAAATTGGGCGAGCATACACTTAGTTTTGGAGTCAATTATTATGGGAATTTACCGGATACGGAAATTAATTTTACAACAAAAAATGTCGCCAGCAATGCAGCTCAAATCGTTAGAAATATTTCTTCGGTAGATTATAAAATCTATTCAGGGCAGGCAGATTTAACTTTAAATTTCAAAAAAATTCAATTGGAAACCGGAGTGAAGTATAGCCGGTTTTCTAATAATTCGGATATAGAATATTTTAATTTCACCAATGGGAATTATATCATAGATCCGGCAAAGAGTAATCTTTTTGATTATGATGAAAAGAATTATGCAGCTTATATCAGTGCCAGTAAAGATCTTGGCAAAAAATGGTCTCTAAAGGCAGGACTCCGTTATGAATATTCGCAAACCAGCGGTTTCTCCGCTACTACATTGTCGAATTCCAAAAATAATTACGGGAAATTTTTTCCAACAGCCTATGTATCTTATAAAGCCAATGAAAATAATCAGTTCAGCATTAATTATTCCCGAAGAATCAACCGTCCTTATTTCCGGGCATTAGATCCTTTCCGATGGTATTCTAATCCTAACACGTATTATACCGGAAATCCAAGCCTGCAGCCATCTTTCAATCATAATGTCGAACTCAATTATATTTTTAAAAGTAAATTTTCTGCTAATCTTTATTATCAGAGAACCATGAATAATTTTGATCAGATTTCATTTCTCAATGGGATTAAGCTTGTCAGCACGTATGAAAATTATTACAACCAGAGTGTTTATGGCATCAATTTGAATTACACAGATACCTATTTCAAAATCTGGGAAAGTAATATATCAACTTCGTTCAGCTTTAATGAAACTCAGATTACAAAGTTCAATCTGGTTCCTAAAAACGGGCAGTCGTTTTATTATTCCCTTAATAATACTTTTCAGCTTAACAAGGCGAAAACATTCATGCTATTTGTTAACTACTGGAACAATCTGCCTTCCCGTGACGGATATTCTTCCGTCAAGACCATGGCAAGCCTGGATGCAGGAGTGAAGATGAGTTTTGCGCAAAAGGCGGTTCAGGTCAACGTTTCAGTGAGTGATATTTTCAGACAGTCTGGTTTTAGGGCAGATATGTATTTTACAGATAATACGCAGTCCTTCAACAACTATTGGGATGCAAGAAGATTAACACTCAGCGTCACCTATAATTTGGGGAATCAGAAACTCAAATCGAAAAACAGACCGGTGAATTTCGAAGAAAAAAACCGTGCACAATAATAATGTAATAGTAATTAAAAAAAATAAACTCATGAAAACTTTAATTTATATTTTTCTTGTATGCATATCTACATCAGTGTTTGCTCAAAAAAAGCCCTCCGATTATTTTAAAAATCCAAAGACAAAAGTTTTGGTTGTCGGATCATTTCATTTTGACTACCCCAATCTTGATGCCAATAAAACCAATACAGAAGATCAGATAGATGTACTTTCTCCTAAAACTTCACATGAAGTCACCGAGCTCGTAGAATATATCAAAAGATTTAAGCCAACAAAAATTGCAATTGAGGCCTGGCCAAGCTGGAATGCTAATGAAAAGCTTAAGGAATACAATGACGGCAAACACAGGGACAAAAGAGACGAGCGCTATCAGCTTGCTATGAGAATCGCCAGGGAACTTAAAATAAAAGAACTGTTCAGCATTGATGCGGAATCCATTTGGGATGACCTTCAGAAGCAGTTTGGAAAAAGCGATTCTACATTTTTTAATACCCTCAGCAAAGAGTATGATTTTAGAAATGATGATGCGATTTCTCAACAGTTTAACAGTTTTTTCAAGAGTTCTGAACCTAAGAATTTCAAATCGCTCTTAGACACTTTTATTTATATGAATTCCAAAGAGAGCCATCAATATGGATATGGGGCTTATCTGAGCGGAGATTTTAAGCTGAGAGAATATGATGGTGCAGATATGCTTGCTCTCTATTGGTACAGCAGGAATCTGAGAATGTTCCGAAATATTCAAAACATTCCTCATAACAATGAAGACAGAATTCTTGTTATTGCAGGAAATGGTCATGCGGCAGTATTAAGACAACTTTTTACTTCTTCTGCAGAATATGATTTTATTGAATTTTCTTCATTAAAATAAATAAATTACTGTGCTGACTGTAACAAAATTTATTTTTCATCGTCTAACCGGATAGTAGTAAAAACATTATGAAAAAAACTATATTCGCTTTATCTCTGGTAAGTTCTATGCTGGTTTTCTCTCAGGAAAAGACCAATAGCACTTCTAAAGAGAAACAAATTGAAGGTGTAGTGATCACCAAAACTAAAAAAGCCGTTGAACAAAAGGCGGACCGTACTATTTTTGATTTTTCTGAACAACCTCAGCTCAATAACGGAAACGTTCTGGAAGGAATTAAAAAACTACCGGGGCTTGTATCTACCGACATCGCAGGGATGATGTATCAGGGAAAAATGCTGGAAGTATATCTTAACGGAAGACCTTTGAACATTACGTCCAATGAATTGAACTCCTTCCTGGAAGGAATGCCTGCCAACTCTGTAGAAAGGATTGAAGTGATCACTCAGCCCGGTGCTGAGTTTCCGGCCACTTCCGGAGGTGCGATTATGAATATCATCACTAATAAAAATGCCAATAAATATTTAACGGCTACCTATTCGGGAAATTATTCTTTCACAAATTATGACAAGTATAGAAGCAGAACTACAAATTCCGTTAATTTAAATGCCAGAAATAAATATTTCGGATGGCAGCTGAATGTGGGACAGAACTACCGTGAAAGTATGCTTAATGGCCAACAAGATGAACTTTTGAGCAGCCATACCGATAGATATGCCCGCGGATATTTTGCAAAATCCGGATTGACTTTTGATCTTGGACAGGACAGACTATTATTAAACTACGATATTTATCACAACAATAATGATAACTATACTTTAAGTGACGGACACGGAGATTTGCCTTTCAAGAGAAATCTGAAGGATCTAAGAGAAGCTTTTTATACTTCTTCGGATGTTGCCCATACCAATACTTTGAGACAGGAAGCCGTGGTAACGTATCAGAAACGTTTTGCTGATAAATCTCAAAAACTTGATTTCCAGTTTGGGTATACAAAATCAGACAGCAAGTTTTCTCAGGATAATTACTTTCAGGATGGAACATTTGTAAACTATCCCAATGAACCTCTTGATAGCCCTACCAACGGATTAAAAGATATTCTGAACAATAAATCTGTGATGAATATCGCGAATTTGAAAGTAGATTATGCCCAGCCTATCAAACTTCTTGACGGCGGAAAGGTAAGTTTTGGTGGTTTATATGAAAGACAGGATTATGATACAAAAAGTTTTGGACTGACCAATCTGGAATATCAGAGACAGACAGCTTCTACCTACTTAGAGTTTCAGGCTAAATTGAAAAAATTTGATTTCACATTGGGTTCCCGTGCTGAAAACTATGATATTTCCGGAGTAACAAGATATTTTGATAAAGATGCAAAACTGGTTGAGGCTAATTTGATCCCTTTCAATAAGTTTAAATTTTTCCCTAATGCAAGCGTGCAGTATAACATGATGAATCAGGTTTATATTGCGGCGAATTACAACAGAAAAATCAGTCTGCCAAGTATTTCTGCTTTGAACCCGAATAACGTAACATTTTCCGGACCCAGTACAGAAGTAAACGGTAACCCGAATCTACAGCCTACTATTTTTGATAATTATGAATTGAAAATTTCAGCTTTTGATTATGCATTTATCGGGTATAGTGTAAGTTCAGCAAATAATCAGGTGGCACAGATTATCAGAAAAGACGGAAGAAAACTCTACAACGAGCAGGTGAATATTTCAAACATGAAAATTCACAACTTCAACGTGGGATTGCCGGTTCCTTTCATGATTTTCAGTAAGCCTATGAGTGAGATTATGAAGTTTGATTTCAACCCTGATAAAATTAACTTCATGTACTTGTATGCCGGTTATCAGAAGCATGAAATCGACAATCTGAATAATAAAGGGTTCTGGATCTTCAATATCATGACACAGATTCTTTTGCCTAAGGACATCAAAATGACAGCCAATTACAGCTATCTGACACCCAAAGCAGGATATTTCTACTTTACGGCAGAAAAACCGTTCAACAACTCACTTGATATTACGTTGACGAAAAAGTTTATGAACAACCGTCTGACGCTTTCTGTTTTTGCGAATGATATTTTCAACGGACAGATGATGCAGGTACGTTCTAATCCTCCATCAGGAACTCCTGTAATGATCAGCAGTAAATATGATACAAGAAATTTCGGATTTTCTATCAACTACAAAATTCCGACAAGAAATAAACTGGCAAAAGAGGATCCGAATATCCTTAACCAGACTAAAAAAGAGGATAACGGTGGCGTAATGCAGCAGGCACAATAATTCTTTTTTTACAATAGAAATAAAACAGGTGGTAATCATTTTTACCGCCTGTTTTTTTTTAGGTTTTGGCTAAAGCCAATTGATGAATAAAAATTAAAACGGACTAAAGCCCGTTCCTATTGATAGTAAAATGGTGTTATTTGTGAAAAAATTTGTGATATTAGTGTTTAGATCAAAAATCTATTGTCTGAAATCTCCAGTTCATCGTATCTACTAAGGTAAGCTGATTCACACTCACCGGAAGATCTGTGATAATTTTTAATGCCTGAAGAGCCATCATGCTGCCTATTATTCCGGGAAGAGCTCCCAGTACGCCAAGACTGCCACAATCCGGCATGTCTTCATCGAAAGGTGGTTCAGGGAAAATATCCCGCAAATTTTTACTTCCGTTATAATTAAAAACTGCCACTTGTCCCGAAAATCCTAAGATGCTTCCGTAAACTAAAGTCTTATTGAGTTCCACACAGGTATCATTTACCAGATATCTTGTAGAAAAGTTGTCTGATCCGTCCACGATTACATCGTACTGAGAAATTATTTCCTCAGCATTTATTTCATTTATTTTTCCCTCAATCTCATTCAGTGAAACCTGATGATTAAGATTTTCTACAAATATTTTACCACTCTTCACTTTTGAGAGCCCAACTGTCTTTTCAGTATGAATAATCTGTCGGTTCAGGTTATGAAGTTCAACCTCATCAAAATCTGCAATTCCCAAAGTTCCTACCCCTGCGGCGGCCAGATATTGAATAATGGGACTTCCCAAGCCCCCGGCTCCTATGACTAGAACTTTTGAAGCTAATATTTTCTTCTGCCCTTCCAATCCTATTTCTTCAATAAATATCTGCCGGCTGTACCGTGAAAAATGATCTTCTTTTTTCATACTTTATGATAATTGAACCATTAAGATTCTTTAAGTTTTTGAGGAAAGTTAAGCCTCGCTTTAAAAAGATTATCTTAGAAATCTTCGATTTTTTCTTAATTAAACTTCAATTCTTTAAGTCCTTAATGGTTTAAAAAATTTAAAATCCACTGTACACGGAATCCCAATCTTTCATAACAGGATCGTAGCCTGCTTTTTTGATCATGATTTTAATCTCTTCCATGCTTCGTTCATCACTGGTTTCAAACTGTTCCAAAGATTCTTTATCTACAGCATAGCCTCCCGGGTTTGTTTTTGAGCCTGCACTCATCGCTGTAGCCCCCAGAGATACTATATTATTTCTGAAGACTTCATTTTCTCTGGTAGAAATGGAAATTTCAAGATCTTCATTCCAGATTCTGTAAGCACAAATGAGTTGAAGAAGGTCTTTATCTTCCATAATAAAATTGGGTTCAATGATTCCTTCTGCTGGTCTTAGCCTTGGAAAGGAAACAGAGAATTTACTTTTCCAGTACTGTTTCTGAAGATAATCTATGTGTAAGGCATTGAAAAAACTATCCACTCTCCAATCTTCAAGCCCAAGAAGGACTCCTAATCCGATTTTATGAATTCCAGCTCGTCCTATTCTGTCCGGAGTCTCCAGCCGAAAATGGAAATTTGATTTTTTACCTTTCGGATGATATTCTCTGTAAACATCCTGATGATAGGTTTCCTGGTAGACCAATACGGAATGTACTCCTTCCCCATGCAGCAATCTGTATTCTTCTTCCATTAAGGGTTGAACTTCAATGGAAATATTAGAGAAATGAGGTTTTAACTTACGGACAGCATTCTGAAAGTAAGGAACTCCCACAATCTTATTGGCTTCACCACTTACCAGCAATACATGATTCACTCCCATTGATTTCAATACTGATGCTTCTATCATAAGCTCCGTATCGGAAAGTGTTTTCCTTTTCAATTGATTGTCCAAACTGAATCCGCAATAGGTACAGATGTTCTGACATTCATTGCTGAGATACAACGGAGCATAAAGCTGAATGGTTTTTCCAAATCTCTTTTGGGTAAGCATCTGCGTCATTCTCGCCATGAGTTCCAGTTCATAGGAAGCGGCTGGTGAAAGCAAATTCAGAAAGTCATCAAGGCTTTTAGTCTTTTTCTGAAGACTGTTTCTAACATCAGCCAGGCTTACTTTTTCAAGCTTATTCTTTACTTCATCCCATTGATAACGTTCAAAAACATCTTTAAAGCTTTTCATAATTTTGATTTATTCAAACAAAAACGAAGTAAGCGGGCTTGAAGCTTCGGCATGGTTAGCAATTGCTCCCAGTCCTGATTCAAAAGCTCTTCTTCCTGCAATGACACCTTCTTTAAAAGCTAAAGCCATATTCAGCGGATTACCTGCAACAGCAATGGCTGTATTCACCAGAACAGCATCTGCTCCCATTTCCATGGCTTTTGCAGCATCTGATGGCGCTCCGATTCCCGCATCTACCACTACAGGAACATTACTCTGACTGATGATTATTTCCAGAAAGTCCTGGGTTCTTAATCCTTTATTTGTTCCGATGGGTGCTCCCAAAGGCATTACCACAGCTGTTCCGGCATCTTCAAGACGTTTGCACAAAACAGGATCGGCATGGATGTAAGGCATGACAACAAATCCCAGTTTGGCCAATTCTTCAGTTGCATATAAAGTTTCAATAGGATCCGGCAATAAATATTTAGGGTCCGGATGAATTTCCAGTTTTACCCAGTTTGTTTCCAGTGCTTCTCTGGCCAATTGTGCTGCCAATACGGCTTCTTTTGCGGTTCTGGCTCCGGAAGTATTAGGCAGAAGACGAACATTGGTTTCTCTTAATGAATCGAGCAGGTTCTCTTCACTGGATTGTGCATCAATTCTTTTTAATGCCATAGTCACCATATCGGTTTCTGATGCGATGACAGATTGTACCATATCACTCATACTTCCGAATTTTCCTGTTCCTAAAAACAGTCTTGATTCAAAGATTCTTCCTGCTATTTCTAATTTCTGATGGTTCATATCATTACTTTTTTTAATTCATTAATAATTGATGGTTGCTTTGTAATAAGCCCGGAAACGGCAACACCATAAATTCCGATCTCCTGTAACGGCAAAATATCTTCAAGCCCAACACTTCCGATTGCAACTATTTTAGGAATGTCAATTGATTTCTCTCTTAGCCCATTTATGATTTTCTGATATCCTTCAAACCCTAGAACAGGACTTAGTTTTTCTTTAGTTGTAGTAAATCTCAATGGTCCCAATCCGATATAATCACAAGATTCATTAATTCTCCGGATAACGTCTGAAAGCGTATTCGCTGTTCCACCAATGATTTTATTTTCACCTAAGATCAATCTTGCTTCTTCGATGGCACTGTCGTTCAATCCTAAATGCACACCATCCGCGTCAATTTCTTTCGCTATTTGTACATGATCATTGATGATGCAAACCGACTGATATTCTGAACAAAGTTGTTTTGATATTTCACAAAGACTGATCAATTCATTTTCAGGGGCATTTTTCCATCTTACCTGTATCCATTTAACTCCGTGATCCAGCGCTTTACGGATACAAAGTTCCTGCTCCTGGAGGGTATTTCCTTGTGATATGTATTGTAATTTTTCCATGTTTTCTATGAATGCGTTCCCAGCAAAGAGGGATTGCTTTTTAAAAATTTCTCGATGTATAATTTCCCATTCCGGCAGGCAGTTTCCATATTCTCACCTTTGGCGAGTTCTGCTGTAATGGCTGATGATAAAACACAGCCCGATCCATGTTTAGGGAAAAGTAGTTGACAGTCTTCTACTGGAAGTAAAAGAGTTTCTTTTTCATTTTCAACTAAAATATCCGTTCCTAAATGATCTTCTCTATGTCCTCCTTTGATCAGCAATGAGCATTTATTGGTATCCGGTAACAGATTATTTTCCTTTAAAACACTGTATTCATTATAATTGGGTGTTATCAAGCTGAGTTTATTAACCACAGGGTTTAATTGAGGAAGGGTTTTAAAGTCAAAAAAAGTGAATTCGGAAGTGCTTTTCAGAACGGGGTCCCAAACTATTTTTACTTCAGGATTGCCAATCTTTACCGTTTTTATAATTTCATCCAGAAATTCTGCATTTTTCACAATTCCGATTTTCACTGCTGAAACAGGATAATTTTCCATCAACACCTGAATTGCTTTTATCACTTCATCCAATAGACGCCATTCAAGACTAATACATTGGGAAGCAGTTTGCAATGTTAGTGCTGTACATACTCCCAGCCCCATCACTTTCGACTGTTCAAAGGTTTTACAATCTGATAATAAGCCTGCTCCACCACTTGGATCAAAGCCTGCTATACTTATGACATAAGGGCGTTCCTGCATTTTTCAAATACTTTTAAGGGTTTTTCACTTTCCCAAATGGCACCTAATAAAGCTGCTCCGTCTACATTTGCTTCGAAAACTTCATGAATATTATCCTGATCAATTCCTCCAAGAGCAATCAATTTCACATCCGGATTGTTCCGATGTTTTATTTCTTCCTGAATTGTTGAATTCAATCCATAACCTTTCTTTGATATACTTGGAAAGAACGGGCTTATAAATGCATATTCCCATTCTTTATCCAACGTATTGTAGGTTGTGATATCATGTACTGAAGTTGAAATATTATTTTCTCCTGCAAAAGATTTATATTTCCCTTGCTCTCGGTCAATCTCTCTGAAATGAAATCTTGAAATATTATATTCCTTTCCGAGATCGTAATGCGTATGCAGTACCAGCTGTGGATAGAAATCTTCATCAATCTGGGTAATAAATTCATTCATTTCATTCTGGCTGAGCCATGGTTTTCGGATATGAAGCAAATCAAGCCCTTCCTGAAACATGTGATTGATATGATCAGTTTCCTTTGGAACCATCAGCTCAGGAGTGATAACGAGGATCATATATAAATTTCTTTGCCTTTCTCAATGAATTCCTGTGATTTATCCAGCATTCCCTGTTCTGCAGATTCACGAATTTCCTGTGTAATTTTCATAGAACAGAATTTTGGCCCGCACATAGAACAGAAATGGGCAATTTTCGCTCCTTCTGCCGGTAGGGTTTCATCGTGATAAGCTCTTGCCGTTTCAGGATCTAATGAAAGATTGAACTGATCTTCCCATCTGAATTCAAATCTGGCTTTACTTAATGCATTGTCTCTGTATTGCGCACCAGGATGGCCTTTGGCAAGATCAGCCGCATGAGCCGCCAGTTTATAGGTAATTACCCCAACTTTTACATCATCTTTATTCGGAAGACCTAAATGTTCTTTCGGGGTTACATAGCAAAGCATTGCACATCCAAACCATCCGATCATGGCAGCCCCGATTCCGGAAGTAATATGATCATAACCCGGCGCAATATCAGTAGTCAGAGGGCCTAAGGTATAAAATGGAGCTTCATGGCATTCTTCCAGCTGCTTTTCCATATTTTCTTTGATCATATGCATCGGAACGTGACCGGGTCCTTCGATCATTACCTGTACATTGTGTTTCCATGCAATTTTTGTCAGTTCACCTAAAGTTTCCAGTTCTGCAAACTGAGCCGCATCATTGGCATCTGCAATGGATCCCGGACGAAGACCATCACCAAGAGAGAACGCAACGTCATACTTTTTCATGATCTCGCAGATCTCCTCAAAATGGGTGTACAGGAAACTTTCTTTATGATGGAATAAACACCATTTCGCCATAATAGATCCTCCTCTGGAAACAATTCCGGTCACTCTTTTTGCGGTTAAATGAATGTATCTCAATAAAACTCCTGCGTGGATCGTAAAGTAAGAAACTCCCTGTTCTGCCTGTTCAATCAGGGTATCTCTGAAGATTTCCCATGTCAGATCTTCCGGAACACCTTTCACTTTTTCCAGAGCCTGATAAATAGGAACAGTACCAATAGGAACCGGACTGTTTCTGATGATCCACTCTCTTGTTTCGTGAATATTTTTCCCTGTTGAAAGATCCATAATGGTATCAGCTCCCCATCGGCAGGCCCATACCGCTTTTTCTACTTCCTCTTCAATACTGGATGAAACAGCACTATTTCCAATATTCGCATTGATTTTTACAAGGAAATTTCTTCCGATGATCATCGGTTCACTTTCCGGGTGGTTGATGTTATTAGGAATAATAGCTCTTCCGGCAGCAATTTCATCCCTTACAAATTCCGGAGTGATTTTACTTTTAGGAGTATTAGCTCCAAAGCTATGTCCGGGATGCTGAAAAGCCATTTCTTTGGATACTGATTCCAGCTGTTCTATTCTTTGATTTTCCCTGATCGCCACATATTCCATTTCTGGAGTGATGATTCCCTGTTTTGCATAGTAAAGCTGTGTAACTTCTTTTCCTTCCTGTGCTACTTTAGGTTTATGATCGTAAGAAAACCTTAATTCATCAAGACGCGGATCTGCCAGACGGGCTTTTCCGTATTCTGAAGTGATGCCTTCCAGAATATTCACATCATTTCTGTCCAGAATCCATTGTTCTCTGATTCTTGGCAGTCCTTTCTGAATGTCAATAACTGCATTTTCATCAGTATAAGGTCCTGAAGTATCATAGATCGTTACCGGAGCATTATGTTCAAAGCCGCCATTGGTCAATTTCGTGGGGCTAAGCTGTATTTCACGCATTGCTACATTGATAGGATGTATTGTTCCTTCAACATAGATTTTCTTTGAGTTCGGAAATGGCGAACATGTAATGGAGTGAGCCATAAGTTTTTGGTATTAAATATAAGAATTAACCGCCCTGAGTGGCAGTAATGATTAAAACTGAATCGTTGTTGTTGAGAATGGTTTCCGCCCAGACTGACAGGGGAATAATGCGATTATTGAGGGCTACAGCAATGCCTTTCTTTTTTCCGGGCAGCTCAATAGCCAGTAATGCTTCCAGGTTGGCAGGAAGTACATCAAATGTTTTTCGGGTGTGGTTGATTATAAGTTCCATTCCTAATATTTTAAATATACTTTAGGAATGGCCGTTATTGTACAATAGAATGTACAGCAAAAGTCATCTACTTTTCCCTACGCTGGTATGATCCAGATCAGGTTCAAAGGGTAAAGTCTCAGTCTGTTGATACAGACACCCCTAAAGTTGGGAACGAAGTTAGACATTATTTTGAAATAAGCAAAATTGATTTTTGCTTATAATGAAAAAAGACTATCTCGGTTTTGAGACAGTCTTCATTTTTATTTTAAATAATTCTTTAGTAAAAAAGCTTCAGGCTTCCATTGGAATTATATTGATTAGTCCAATTTGATTGGCTCAGAAAAAATTCGGAGCTATAAGGTTGATACTCTTTTGAAATTCTTCTTTGAGGATTATTTTTTGATAATGAAAAGTAGAAATAGTCTTCAAAAATACCTAAATTCTTAAATGGATTTTGTGCAGAATCAAAGTTATCAAATGTAATTTCATTCGTAATGTAAGCATTAATATTATTATGCTTTTCAGTTTTAATTGCCTTTTCTAAATTTCCTGAGGTATTATAAATAAACTTTTCTACGTAGGTTAGAATATAATCTTGTGGATCAGTCGGATCGTATGGAACATTAGGATATTGAGTTAAGATCTCAATTAACTTTCCTGAAGCATCATAAGTATAGGTCAAATACTTATCCATATATGAATTATTAACCTGTGGAATAACTACTTTAATAATTCTACCCTGATTATCAAATTCAAATTTCCTTTCATTCAATTGAACATTAAATGACGGATCAGAGCTGTAAGTCTTCATAATTGCTGTATTTCCTGTATAGGTTACCGCTGTATAAACAGATTTTGAATAAGCATAAGGAAAACCAGTACTTCCGGAAAGTTCCAGTTTTCCTCCTATTTTTTTACTTATTCTTCCCTGAGAATCATATTCGAACATATAATTTTGTTCCAATCCATTAAAGACAGGTGACAAAACAGGATAATTCCACGATATTTTACTTGTATTTTCAGTAATCGTCTGTTGTGAATTATCAACTGGTAACTCATCATTGTCTGAACAAGATGCCATAACCAGCGATGTGGCTAATAAAAGTGATTTGAATTTCATGGTATAGTTTTATGATATGCTTATTCTTCACAAGCTCTCCAGATCGCATCATTTTGAGGCACTGGAGCTATGATTTCAATTTCTTCTTTGGTTACCGGGTGAATAAACTCCAGCTTTCTTGCATGAAGATTGATTCCTCCATCCGGGTTGGAACGTGGCGCACCATATTTCAGGTCACCTTTGATCGGAATTCCTGTTTTAGATAATTGTGCTCTAATCTGATGGTGTCTTCCGGTTTCAAGGTCAATTTCAAGCAGCAAATAATTGTCTAATGTTTTAATCACATTATACGTCAGAATGGCTTCTTTTGCGCCTTCAGTTGCCTTAGGAAAGACAATTGCTTTATTATTTTTTTCGTTTTTCTTTAAATAATGAACCAGTCTCTGGCTTTGCGGAATCATTTCTTTTCCTACAACCGCCCAATACGTTTTTTTTACCTCCCGGTTTTTCACCATCTGCGTAAGACGGGAAAGCGCTTTGGATGTTTTTGCATAGATCACCAGCCCGGAAGTTGGGCGGTCTATACGATGAACCAAGCCGAGAAAAACATTTCCCGGCTTAGCATCTCTTATTTTTATAAAGTTCTTGATGGATTCTAACAGTGATTCATCTCCGGTTTTATCACCCTGTACAAGCTGACCTACCTTTTTATTAATCACCATAAGATGATTGTCTTCATATATAATCTGCTCCTTCATACTTCTTGAGTCTATCTTCTTCTATTGGATAATGACAGGATAATCCCGGCCAGAAGTCCTACTGTTTTTACTGCAGAAAGTTTTGAATCTTCCGGAATAAATGCACCAAATACACAAATGGCAGCAGCAGCATACATGGCATAGACAAAATTCTTATTGGTAAGCAGTGGGGCCTGAATAAAGAAGCTCGCACCTATCAGAACATAAAATACTTTTCTTGAAAGCAAATGATTGATTTCCGGGGAAAATAAATTAAACCATCCCACAGCCAGACAGATCAAAGCTGCGATAGATAATATTCCCTGGATAGATTGTTGATTCTGCATAGATTAATAGCTTTCGTTTTCGTTTGGAAACTCTACGTTCTTCACATCTTTTACATATTGCGAAACGGCTCCTGTAATTTCTGTGTAAAGGTCAAGGTATCTTCTTAAGAATTTCGGACTAAAACCTTTGTTCATTCCTACCATATCATGATATACCAAAACCTGTCCGTCACAATCTGCTCCGGCCCCGATTCCGATAGTAGGAATAGAAATGCTTTCGGTTACTTTTTTCGCCAATTCTGCAGGTATTTTTTCCAACACAACAGAAAAACAGCCTAATTCTTCCAAAAGTTGTGCATCAGCAATCAGTTTTTCAGCTTCTGCCTCTTCTTTAGCTCTTACTTTATACGTTCCGAATTTATAGATGGACTGCGGTGTTAATCCCAAATGTCCCATCACTGGAATTCCGGCATTGATAATTTTCTTAATAGATTTGGAAATTTCTTTTCCGCCTTCAATTTTCACGGCATGGGCTCCACCTTCCTTCATCATTCTTACCGCAGACTCCAATGCTTTTTCAGGATTACTCTGATAAGTTCCGAAAGGTAAATCTGCTACCACCAAAGCTCTGTCGGTTCCTCTTACCACACTTTGAGCATGATAGATCATTTGATCCAGCGTAATAGGCAATGTAGTTTCAAAACCGGCCATTACATTCGCTGCAGAGTCTCCAATCAAAATAGCATCTACTCCACCTGCGTCTACCATTTTTGCCGTGGTGAAATCGTAGGCTGTAAGCATTGTTATTTTTTCCTTGTCGAATTTCATTTTACGCAAGGTTTCAGTCGTAACTTTTTTAATTTCAGAGTGAACAGACATAATTTATCTATTTTTAAAAGTTAAAAAGTCGGCCTTGAGCCGACTTAAGTTTTTGTATGATTTATAAAACTACGTGACCGAGTTTCATGAGTTTGTCGTGATTTAAAATCTTGATATTTCTTCCGTCTACTTCAATCAGACTATCCTGTTTGAATTCAGAAATCAGACGGATGGCACTTTCTGTAGCAGTACCGATAATATTGGCAATTTCTTCTCTCGTTAATGAGATCTTGATAAAGCCTTCAGGATCTACTCCCAGTTTCTGTTCCAGCAGCAAAAGAATTTCTGCCAATCTTTCTCTTACCGTTTTCTGTGCAAGGAAAGTAATGGTATTGGAAGATTCTCCTAATTCGTATGAAATTTTCTGAAGCATTACGAAAGACAACTGTGGATCTACTTCCAGAAGATACATAAAGATATCTGCGGGTAAGAATACACATTCAATATCTGTCATTGCTTCTGCTTTGGCCTGGAAATTTTCCCCGCAAAGCAAAGAACGATAGCCGATGATATCTCCTTCTTTGATAAATCTTAAAATCTGGTCCTTACCGAACGCTCCTGATTTCGAAAGTTTGGCAGCTCCTTTTTCCAGGACAAATACTCCTTTTGGAGTTTCCCCATCCTCGAAAATGGTTTCATGTTTCTGAAAACTCAGTTTCTTTTTGCCATTAATATATTTTTCAAAATCTGCGCTAGAAAGTCTTTCTTTAAATGATTTATCATTAAAAACTCTGGCGAACCTCTCTTCAATTGCTATCTGTTGTTCCTGCGGCATTTTATATGATATTTATCACAAAAATAGAACTTTTTAACGCGATAAACAAAAAAATTTGTTATAATTTTGTAGTTCAATATTTTATGGGGTGAGCGAGAACTGTTTTCATTGTGGTCAAGGGATAGAAAAAGAGAGAATTTTATTTGATGAAAAGACTTTCTGTTGTAATGGATGTAAATCTGTTTATGAAATTCTAAATTTAAATAATCTGAGCAATTTCTATGAGCTTAATAAAGGAGCGGGAATTCGTCCGAATGATGAAAACTCTTCTCAATTTGACTACTTAGATACACCTGAAATTTTTGAAAAAGTAACAGATTTCTCTGAAGGAAGCACCAGTCTTGTTACTTTCAAAATCCCTGTAATTCACTGTTCTTCTTGTATCTGGCTGTTGGAAAGCCTTCACACGTTAAATAAGCATATCAAATATTCGCAGGTTAATTTCACAAGAAAGACCTTACAGATTTCATTCAATCATAACGATATGAAATTAAGCGAACTAGCTAAATTTTTAACGAATCTGGGATATAAGCCGGTTATCAGCCTTGAAACGGCTGATAAAAATGAAGATCATCTTGACAAATCTTTATTAGTGAAATTTGCCATAGCAGCCTTTGCTTTTGGTAACGGGATGTTCCTTGCCTTTCCCGAATATATTGGTGGGGAAGATTATTGGATGGATCATTATAAAGGTTTATTCAGAACCTTGATCTTTCTTTTGGCAACACCTGTTGTTTTTTACTCAGCTTCAGATTATTATAAATCAGCATGGTATGGTTTAAAAAATAAGATTGTCAACATTGATGTTCCCATTGTCTTAGGAATTCTTGTTCTCTATGGAAGAAGTATCTACGAAGTGGTAACGGATTATGGACCAGGATATTTCGATACTCTTTGCGGACTTTTATTCTTTATGCTCCTTGGAAAAATTTTCCAAAAAAGAACCTACAGTGCTCTTTCCTATGACCGAGATTATAAGTCTTTCTATCCGATTGCCGTAACAAAGGTTGATTTCGAAGGAAAACAGGATAATATTCTCCTGTCAGAAATAAAAGTGGGCGATAGAATTCTGGTTAGGAATCAGGAAATCATTCCGGTAGATGCCATTCTGATCAACGGAGAAGGAAATATCGACAACAGTTTCATTACAGGAGAAAGTGAAAGTATCAGCAAGCAGCCTGGTGATAAGATTTTTGCCGGAGGAAAGCAGATAGGGTCGTCTCTGGAACTTGAAGTTATCAAAGATGTAGACCAGAGTTACCTTACTCAGCTTTGGAATAAAGAAGCATTCAAGAAACATGAGACCGGACTTGACACGCTGACGAACAACATCAGTAAATATTTCACATTCATTATTTTAGGTATTGCTATTGTTGCCGGAATTTATTGGGCCTTTATTGATTTAGAGAAGATGTTCCAGGTTATTTCTGCCATTCTGATCATTGCCTGTCCTTGTGCGCTCGCCTTGTCTGCACCATTCACTTTCGGACACATTATGAGAATTTTAGGTAGAAATAAGTTCTATGTAAAAGATACTTTAACGATTGAAAAAATCGCGAGACTTGACACCATTGTTTTTGATAAAACCGGAACGATCACTCACAGAAAAAAATCAAATATCAAATACGAAGGATCTGAGATCAATGAATTTGATTCTCTGAATATTAAAACGTTATTAAAAAATTCCAACCACCCGCTTTCAAAATCACTGTACGAATTTATTGAAGTAAATGATGAATATTTCCCTGTTGAGAAATTTGTTGAAATTTCAGGAAAAGGATATGAAGCCAGCGTGAGAGGAAATCTTTATAAAATTGGTTCTGCCCGCTACAACAACCAGGAGCCTAAAAACCTTGAAACAGCAGTTTACATCAGCAAAAACGGCGAATACTTAGGTAAATTTATCTTTAAAAATGAATACCGCCCGAAACTGAGAGAACTTTTCACAAAACTCACCCAATACAAAATATTTATCCTGAGTGGAGACAATTCCTCTGAAGAAAATCAGCTTAAAGAACTTATTCCAAACTATAAAGGAATGGCCTTTAATCAAAGCCCGGAAGACAAACTGAACTATATCAAATCCCTTCAGGATCAACACTTAAAAGTAGCGATGCTTGGAGATGGCCTTAATGATGCGGGAGCTTTAAAACAAAGTAACGTGGGGATTGCAATTGCTGATGATACAAACAGTTTTACCCCATCATCTGATGTCATTATGAACGGTGATAAAGTGGTTACCTTAGACAATTATCTGAACGTTTGTAAGGGCTCGATCACCATTGTGAAAATGACATTTATAATCAGTTTTCTATACAATATTGTGGGTTTAAGTTACGCTGTTACAGGACATATGCATCCGCTTTTCGCAGCAATCATTATGCCAATCAGTTCGATCACAGTGGTTACTTTTACTACAGTTTCAACATGGATTTTAGGTCGCAAATATTTCAAAAAACAGGCGTAAAAGCCCTTATTTAGACTGATTTTAAATTAGCTGAAATCGGCATTTCGTGATGAATGTCATTATTTTTCACTAAATTTGAACCCCGAAAATAGGTTAATTTTGTTGTCCAATGGATATTCTATATTTAATGATCCTCTGCAGTGTTTCTTTGGCTGCGATTTTCTTGGTCGTATTTATAGTGTATGCCCGAAAAGGACAGTTTGAAGATGATGAATCTCCTGCTGTCAGAATCCTTTTTGATGACGAAAAAGTCGAAGAAAAAGATGAAAGCGGCGACAAAAATAAAGACGAAAAAGAAATAGGAGAAAATAATAAAAATTGAGAAAAATAGTGAATAGTTGATATGGAAACACAGAAGTTTAGTTATGACAATAGTATTGTCCGTGCGTTCCTTTATGCGACCTTAGTTTTCGGTCTCATTGGATTTACGTTCGGGCTTACGGCGGCATTAATGCTTTTCTACCCGGAATTACCTGAATTCTTTTTCGGGACGGATGACACAACCATTAAAAGTTTGGCATCGGGTAATATTGAAGGGTTAATAAACACTCATGGTGCATTTGGTTTTGGTAGAATCAGAATGCTGCACACCAACACCGTAATCTTTGCATTCGTTTGTAACATCGTTTACACGGGTATTTATTACTCATTACAGAGATTATTAAAAACAAGAATGTACAGTGACACATTGTCTTGGCTACATTTCTGGACCTGGCAGTTTATGATCGTTGCTACGTTCGTTACATTCTTTATGGGGATCAACACCTCTAAGGAATATGCTGAACACGAGTGGCCGATCGACATATTGATTGCATTCTCATGGATCATTTTCGGTATCAATATGTTCCTGACTATTTCAAAGAGAAGAGTGAGACACCTTTATGTAGCCATCTGGTTCTACATTGGTACCTGGATTGCAGTAGCAATGCTTCACATCTTCAACAACCTTGAAGTACCTTTATCTTTCACAGGCTGGAAATCTTATTCAGCATATGCAGGGGTAAAAGATGCTATTGTACAGTGGTGGTATGGACACAATGCGGTTGCATTCGTATTGACAACTCCGGTTCTAGGTTTAATGTATTACTTCCTTCCGAAGGCTGCAGACAGACCGGTATTCTCTTATAAGCTGTCTATTATTCACTTCTGGTCATTAATTTTCGTATATATCTGGGCTGGTCCTCACCACCTTCAGTATACAGCTCTTCCAGCTTGGGCTCAGGCGGTAGGAACAGGTTTCTCTATCATGCTAATTGCACCATCCTGGGGAGGTATGTTAAATGGTCTTCTTACGTTAAGAGGAGCTTGGGATAAAGTAAGAGAAAATCCTATCCTTAAGTTCTTCGTAGTAGCTGTTACCTGTTATGGTATGGCAACGTTTGAAGGACCGCTTTTGGCAACTAAAAACATCAACAAAATTGGTCACTTTACAGACTGGGTTATCGGTCACGTACACTTAGGAGCTCTTGGATGGAATGGTTTCATGGCATTCGGGGTGATCTATTATCTGGTACCAATTATGTGGAGAACAAAACTTTGGTCTGTAAAATTAGCTAACTGGCATTTCTGGTTAGGTACTTTAGGAATTATTTTCTATGCAGTTCCAATGTATATTTCAGGATTCACACAAGGATTAATGTGGAAGCAGTTCAACCCGGATGGAACCTTATTATGGAAAAACTGGTTGGATACGGTAACGGCAATTATTCCTTACTTCAAAATGAGATTCGTAGGAGGTTTATTCTACATCTCAGGATCTATCCTGATGATTATTAACGTAATCGCAACAGTAAGAAAAGGATCATTCCAGAAAGAAGTTCCTGCTGAAGCACCAGCGTTGGCCAACATCAGCAAAAACAGAAAAGAAGGAGAAGGTACTCACCTTTGGCTGGAAAGAACTCCGGTATTATTAGGGATCCTATCTTTCATCACGATATCTATAGGTAGTTCAATTGAAATTATCCCAACACTATCTCTTAAGAAAAGTGTACCTACGATTTCTGCCGTGAAGCCTTATTCACCGCTGGAACTTGAAGGTAGAGATATCTATATCCGTGAAGGATGTAACGCTTGTCACTCTCAGATGATCAGACCGTTCAGAGATGAGATCACAAGATTCAACGGTAAAAACGGACAGTACTCCAAAGCTGGAGAATTCGTATACGACAGACCATTCCTATGGGGTTCTAAGAGAACAGGACCGGATTTACATAGAGAAGGTGGTAAAAACCCAAGTTCTTGGCACTACAAACACATGTATAATCCAAGATCTACCTCTGCAGGTTCTATCATGCCTCGTTACCCTTGGTTAATTGCTACTGACTTAGACAGAACTAAGATGGTAGACAAAATGAAGCTGATGAAAAATGTATTCGATGTACCTTATACTAAGGCTGAAATCGATTCTGCAGATAAATGGGCTAACAACCAATCGGCAAAAATTGTGAAAGATATCTTCTCTGAAGCTAATGACCTTAAGCAGGCTTATGCGAAGAGACCTCAGGGAGAACTAGAGAAAAAAGAAATTGTAGCTCTTATTTCTTATCTTCAGAGATTAGGTACGGATATCAAAACAACTGAAATCAAAACAGCAAGTAATAACTAAAAAACATTAAAAAGTTCATACTATGATTCCTCAGAACTTTAAAGATATATTATCCAATACTGAAAATGCTGGCTTCTACCAGACACTGGCTCTGATTTTCTTTATGCTGTTCTTCATAGCTTTAGTAATCTATGTTTTTAGCAGACCTAAAAAATATTACAAAGAAGAAGAAGAGGCACCGCTTGGGGATGATGAAGATGACGATTTTAATTTAAAAAATTAAACTATTTTTTATGAAACAAAGAACACCTGTTGTTATAAACATCTTAATAATAATCGGACTTTTAATAGTTTTTTATTATTTATTTGTACAGAGCTACGCGTTCCTTTCTTCACCTTACTTCTGGGGAACTGTTGTAATCGCTGGTATCCTGGCTTATATTCATGGAGCTATCGGAGACCTTATCGAGAACAACAAATTCAAAAAATTATCTCCTGAAGAAAAGGCAGCTTATTTAGCTGAAAAGAAAGTTCCTTATTTCAAAAGATTGTACCAAAGTGCATTCAAAAAGCAATCTGCTTCTGAAGAAAAGGATATCCTTATCGACCACGGTTTCGACGGAATCATGGAGTTGGATAACCAATTACCGAAATGGTGGGTAGGTTTATTCTATTTTGGGACCGCTTTTTGTATTGTATATATTGCAGCATACTCTTTCACAGACTTCGCTCACCCGTTAAGCGAATATGAAAAAGAATATAAAGAGCAGTTAGCAAGTATTGAAGAATATCAGAAAACTCAGCCTCCTGTAACCATTGAAACAGCTAAGTATTCAGCGGATAATATTGCAGAAGGTAAAGAATTATTCAAAACAAACTGTGCATCTTGTCATAAAGAAGACGGTAGTGGAGGTATCGGACCAAACCTTACTGATAACTACTGGATCAACCAGCCTGAGAAAACGTTATTTAAAAACGTATTCCATATGGACTGGAATGGTTCTCCTACTAACCCTGCCATGAGAGCATTCGGTAAAAACGGAGAAGTTTCAGGTGCGGAGATTGAGAAGATTGCTGCTTATGTATATCACATCAACCAGGAACAACCACCAGTGACTCCAGCTCAGGGAGGAGCAGCTCCTCAAGGAACTGAAGCACATTGGGAAAAAGAATAATTTAAAAAATTAGAAACATATGAAAAAAACATAATTTGTTATTAGATTAAAATAGTAACGAATTATGTTTTTTCTTTTTTAAAACCTATTACATATGTCAGACATAGAAGATATAGAAGTACGCGGCGGACAGGGACAGGTTCTGGACCCTGAGACTTACAGAGATTCTATAGGGACAATGGAGCAATCCGGAAAAAGAAGGTGGGTCTTTCCAAGAAAACCTAAAGGAAGGTACACCAACTATAGAAACATTGTAAGCTATCTACTATTAATTATTTATTTTACATTACCATTCATTAAAATCAATGGTAATCCACTATTATTGTTCAATGTCATAGACAGAGAATTTTTCATCTTTGGACAGCCCTTTTATCCACAGGACTTTTTTATCCTCACTTTAGGTGCTATTGCCTCTTTAATCTTTATTATTGTTTTTACGATTGCGTTCGGAAGAATTTTCTGCGGGTGGATTTGCCCTCAGACAATTTTTATGGAATCGATTTTCCGTAAAATCGAATACCTGATTGAAGGTGACAGAAATAAGCAAATGAAGCTGGACAGACAGGAATGGAACACCGAGAAGATCTGGAAGAGAAGTTTGAAATGGACTGTTTATATTATCATCTCACTGATCATTACCCACTTTATGTTCATGTATATCGTAGGATATGAAGAAGTATTTAAAATTGTTGGCGAAGGGCCATTTGCACATCCTACCAATTTTATTGTAATGATTCTTCTTACCGCAGCATTCTACTTTGTATTTGCGTGGTTCAGAGAGCAGGTTTGTACATTGGTTTGTCCTTACGGACGACTTCAGGGAGTATTGATTGATAAAGACACAATCAATGTTTTCTATGATTTCAAAAGAGGAGAAAACAGATCAAAATGGAGAAAAGGAGAAGACCGTAAAGCGGCAGGTAAAGGAGACTGTATAGATTGTCACCAGTGCGTAGTGGTATGCCCTACAGGAATTGATATCAGAGACGGTCAGCAGCTGGAGTGTATCAACTGTACTGCGTGTATTGATGCCTGTGATGAAGTCATGGAAAAAGTAGGTCTTCCAAAAGGATTGATCCGATATGCTTCCGAAAACGAAATTGAAAAAGAAACTCAATTTAAGTTTACAGGAAGAATGAAAGGATTTGCTGTATTTTTATTCCTTCTTGTAGGATTCTTAGGATACCTTCTTTACAGCCGTGGTGAGATGGAGGCTAAATTCATCAAGCCTGCAGGGAGCACATTCTTTGTAAGAGATGGTAAAATTACCAATACCTACAATTATACTTTCCTTAATAAAACGAACGATAAGAAGATCGTTACCATTAAAGTGATAGATCCTGCACATGGTGAAATCACGTATAGTGCATCAAGTAAGATTCAGGTTGACAGAGATAAAATTTCAAAAGGGACCATCAATATCAGTTTCCCTGAAAACGATATGAAGCTCTCTAAACAGAATATTACCATTGGTGTTTATGATATGAAAGGTAAACTGATAGATTCATACCAGACTTATTTTGAAGGACCTTTCAAACTGCAATTTTAATTAGAAAAAAAATGAAGAACTTTAGTTGGGGACATGGTGTTGTAATTGCACTATTAGCATTCATAGTTTTTATATTATCCATGATGTTTCTTTTTCCGAATGGTCAGAAGAATTCCGAAATGGTTACAGATAATTATTACGAAGAAGAGTTGAAATACCAGGATGTGATTGATGCCAAGAAAAAAGCAGATGATCTGCAGGAAAAACCTACATACAGCCAGGATACTAAGGGCATTACCATTACTTTTCCAAAAGAATATAATAACTCAAATACTACGGTAAAATTTGTTTTAAACAGAACCGACGACCAGAATTTAGATATCAAAAAATCTGTACAGCTTGACGCGGCCCAATCTTTTACAATTCCTGCACAGGTATTGAAAGTAGGAAACTACACCTTAAGATTAAGCTGGACTAAAGATAAAACAGACTACCGAATGGATTATGATGTGATATGGAAATAGGACTTATTGTATCGGCTATTGCTTTAGGCTTTGCTTCCGGTTTTCACTGTATCGGAATGTGTGGACCTATTGCATTATCGATGGGATTAACCAAAAAACAGGCTGCCAATTTCTATCTTCAGAACCTAACCTACCAATTCGGAAGAATTTTCACCTATTCTTTATTAGGTGCTCTTCTGGGAATTATCGGACAGGGATTTGAAATGGCAGGCTTTCAAAAATATCTTACTATTACTGCAGGGATTCTTTTGATCATTATGGCTGTATTTTCATTTGGGGGAAAAGATTTTGCTTCAAAAATTCCTTTTCTCTCTAAGTTTCTGTATAGCGTAAAAATGAATCTGGGAAAATTACTTCAGAAAGCAGATTACCGTTCAAGATTTACAACAGGCTTGTTAAATGGCTTTTTACCTTGTGGAATGGTTTATATGGCACTTACTGCCAGCCTGGCAGGAGGAGGAATATGGCAGGGAGCTCTATATATGGCTTTATTTGGTCTTGGAACACTTCCGTTCATGTTCGCTATAGTTTTGGCCGGAAATCTTATGAATCAGGCTTTCAGGGTAAAAGTTTTAAAAGCAGTTCCGGTGATCATGATTATTTTGGGAGGATTATTTATTCTAAGAGGGCTTGAGCTGGGAATTCCATATGTTTCCCCAAAAGCGGAAGCCATGACGATCATTAAAGATCCTAACGGGGCTGTTAACTGTCATTAATTTGTATTTGATAAACCATGAAAAAAACCATTGTCTTATTTCTGATAAGCCTTTTTACATTGCAATCCTGTAATATTAATACAGAAATAATCTACCATAAAGATGCGGCTTCATCTGTGATTACTGATATTGATACGAGGGAATTTATGGCTGAAATGCAGGCTATGACTCCAGATTCGTTACAGGATGAGAAGTTCAAGGATATGGACAAATTTCCGACAATCTGGACAAGTATGTATGATATGTTAAAGAAAGAAGGAAAACTGAAAACTGAAAATCAGGATACTATTAAAATCCTGAAAAAGTTTTTTCTGAAATCTGTAAAAGAAGACCATAAACCTGTTCCTATTGGCTATTCATTTAAAATGGATCATATCACGCCCAATGATTATGAATTAATTAAAAATTTTAATAAAGACGAAAAGCTGCCCTTTGATCAGAATGTACTCAATACCTGGGATGGAAAAACATTAACCATTAATACAGATTTTTTCAATGCAAAAAATATTGAAGAAGTTCTTCAATCTAAAGGTTCAAAAGAGGAAGCTCAGCAAGTGGAAGGAATGATGATGATGTTTTTCAAAAATATAGGAACAACATTAAAATTTGAAAGTAAAATAAAGTCTATCACAGGTAAACATGACTGGTTAAAACAGGTTGACGACTATTCCGTGAGAATCGTATATGATTTGAAAGCTCTATACGACAAAGATTCAAAACTCAAAAACGCAGATAAAAAGATTATCATTGTTACAGAATAAAATGATAAGGCCCGGACCACAGATCCGGGCCTTTATTTTTTCTTAAATGTGCTTAATTAGCAATTAACGTTGCTACAATAGAAGATTGTGAAGAATATGTATTCCAGGTAAATGTACCTGCATAAGCACCGGTAGTACCTCCAAATTTATAAACATCTTTTGCTACTATGTCAAAAGCATAGGCAGCTCCTTTGGTTACATTTATTTTACCAATAATAACTGTCGTTTCAGGGTTCATACCTGCAGAGGGATGTCCTATTGGTGTTGACATTCCATAAAATGTTTCAATACCATTAACCTTTATCACAATCTGAGTATTGGAAAAAACAAGACTTCCTGATCCGGAGGCCTCTCCCAATGCCGTATAAATATTAGCCTGGATAAGTAAAACACCATCAGCCGGAGCTGTATAATTATAATTGAGCCCTGGGATTGAATTAAATGCTGAAGAGCCATTCACACTCTTTCCGCTACTAAAAACATTGAAGCCAAGAGAAGTTTGACCACTAAGTCCCTGTAAAGAATTCCAGGTGGGTGCTGCTCCTGCACCGTGAGACATCAAGACCTGTCCCGCTGATCCTGCAGATCCTGCTGTTCTGGCATCTCCTCCTACATTGAATTCGTTGGTAATCTGTAACGATCCATTAACATGTAATGATTTTTGTGGCGTATCCGTTTTAATCCCAACTTGTCCATATAACGTTAATGACAGTAGAAATCCTACGAAAATTAAATTTTTCTTCATTTGTTTGTGTTTATTTTTAATATTAATAAAGTATTGGTAAATATTCCTTAAATAAAAATTTCGTCGACCTATCAATGATCTGGCAAAACTAAATAAACGAATAAAAAAAACATAATTTAATTCTCATTAACTTGAATAATTGCTAAAACCCCAATGATAATCGATTAATGAAATAATAAAATAAACAGTATATCTAAAAATTTAGAATAAAAAACTCGAAAGGAAAAGCCAGTACAAGAACTAATGGCTAAACAATTATCTACGAAGATTTTAAAATAAAAAAACCACCGGAATGGTGGTCTTTTTTATCTTAAAACATGATTGGTTAATTAATTACATCAAATCTTGCATATTCTGCAATCTTTTTAGGAAGCTTAATTCCTTCTGCTGTTTGGTTATTCTCCAGCAATGCAGCCATAATTCTTGGTAACGCCATTGCTGATCCGTTTAAGGTGTGAACCAGCTGAGATTTACCATCTCCTTTATAACGGCATTTTAATCTGTTGGCCTGGAATGTTTCAAAGTTCGACACTGAGCTTACTTCCAGCCACATTTCCTGAGCAGCACTCCATACTTCAAAATCATAAGTCATTGCAGATGCAAAACCTGTATCGCCACCGCAAAGTCTTAATACTCTGAACGGAAGCTCAAGATCTGTAAGGATTTCTTTGATATGCTCTACCATTTCTTCCAAAACAGCATAAGAATTTTCAGGTTTTTCAATTCTTACAATTTCTACTTTTTCGAACTGGTGAAGACGGTTCAATCCTCTTACGTGAGCTCCATAGCTTCCGGCTTCTCTTCTGTAACATTGAGAGAATGCCGTATTTTTGATGGGAAGGTCTTTCTCATCAAGCAATACATCACGGTACAGATTCGTTACAGGAACTTCAGCCGTAGGAATAAGATATAATTTATCTTCGTTGATATAATACATCTGCCCTTCTTTATCCGGCAGCTGTCCGGTTCCAAAACCAGATGCCTCATTCACAACGTGAGGAGGATTTACTTCCGTATATCCTTTTTCTACGTTTTTATCTAAGAAATACTGAACCAAAGCTCTCTGCAATCTTGCTCCTTTCCCTAAATAAACAGGGAAACCAGCTCCGGCAATTTTAACCCCTAATTCAAAATCAATAAGGTTGTATTTTTTTGCCAGTTCCCAGTGAGGAATAGCTCCTTCACCAAGCCCTTCCACCGGATGAGACTGGAAAATCATTTCATTATCATCAGCAGAAGCTCCGCTCTTTACCAATTCATTGGGAATGTTCGGAAGTTGGTACAGAATATTCAGCAGGTCGTTTTCTTTAACTTCTAACTGGGATTTCAATTCTGAGCTCGACTCTTTGTATTGTGCTGTTTTAGATTTTGCAGATTCCGCTTCTTCTTTTTTCCCCTCTTTCATCAAAAGACCGATTTCTTTCGAAATTTTGTTGATTTCGGAAAGTTGGGAATCTAGTTCAAACTGGATTCTTTTTCTTTCGTCGTCGGCAGCGATAGCCTCGTCCACCAACTCAAGATTTTTGAATTGTCTTTTCTTAAGACCTTCTAAAACGCGTTCTTTATTGTCGCGCAAAAAATTGACTTGTAACATTTTATTTAGATGTTAAATATTAGATGTTTAGCTTATAATAAGCTAACAATTGTACAAATTTAAAAATTATTTTGTGATCGTAACGGTATTTATCGAAGTTGGTGCATCAGCATCTTTAGAAAATACCGGAACCCTGTTATACAAAACCTTTGAAACCTGGAATACTGTTGGTGTATTACGATACTGAATTTCCAAAGTATCAATCACATTTTCAGCAACATTAGTACTCTTTGTATAGGTAATCTGCATTCTGGAAAAATAGGAAGTTCCTGTTCCCGGATTATCAGGACTGATAGAATCCAGTCTTCTTCTTTTTGCTCCTGCCAGATAATCCATATAAAACAATGAATCGGTTGTCATCCTTAATGATATACTTACCGGAGAATTATCTTTATTTCCAAAAATATCATTCACCGAATATCCCGTAAAAGATCCGGCTTTCTTACTGTTCAAAAGATCCTGGCCAGCACTGTTTTTCACATAGATATTAAGAGCCTGATCTATTCTCTGCAAAGAATCATCATCACTTTTACAACCTATAAGTGCAAAAACCGCAACCAGTATACTCCAAAAATATTTCATCATAAATACAAAGGTAAAATATTAATCTATAGACTCCTTCTTTATTCTTCAAAATATTTCTGATACCATAACTCAAAGGTAACCAGCTGCCATATTTTTACCCAATCATATTCATGTTCCTGATGATTCCACCATTCATCAATCACTGCGGTATTGAAGAAGTTTCTCTTTTTTAAACTTTCAAGAATATCAGTAATAAAATCTCTTAGTCTTTTTTCGTTTTTAATGAAATAACCGACAGGAAATGAAAATCCTTTCTTAGGCATATTCAAAACGGATTCAGGAAGATATTTTTCAGCTGTTTTACGCAGCAATGGCTTGTTCTGAGTTCCATTAAACCTAATATTTTCGGGAAGGGCTGATACATAATCTATCAGGCTGTTACTCAGATATGGGTAGCGGAATTCTACGCTGTATTTCATTGCGCTCATATCATCCCGGAAAACGTGGTGAGAAGACAATGAATACTTCATATCATATTCAAAATACCCTGAATAATTTTTGGTTTCTGAAAGATGATATTTTGAAAGATTAGTCTCAATTTTGTTATAAATATGAGGATTAATAAGACTTTTAGCTTCCACGGGCATCATACTGCTCTGACTTTGTCTGAAAAAATCAAACATATAATCCTGAGAGAAATAATTTTTTACTCTTTGCGAAAACTTATCTTTCGTAAAGATAAAAGGGCTTATAAAATTAAAATTTCTCATCAGAAGCCATCTTTTCAGCTTCAATGTATGGGAATAGCCAGCAAAAAGTTCATCAGCTCCGTTTCCGCTTAAGACTACTTTAAAGTCTTTATCGTGTGCATATTTTGCAGCGTTGATTAACACTTCAAAACTGCTGTAAGGTTCTTCAAAGTGTTGGATATTCTCTTTAAGATTTTCCAAAGCTTCTTCATCACTTACTTTTTTAATCTCATGTGAAACATCAAAATGTCTGGCAGCCACGGATGCATTTTTCACTTCTTCTTCAGAAAATGGATAAGATATCGTGTACGTGTTAATATCAGCATTGAAAAACATTGATTTCGAAGCAATTAAGGTAGAATCTATTCCTCCGCTCATCATCACTGCTACAGGAACATCTGCATACAACTGTTCTGAAATACTTTCAGAAAGCAGAGCATCTATTGTTCTTACCGCTTCTTCTTCTGAAATATCTTTTGAAAGCAGCGAAGGCAATTCCCAAAATTTTTCTTTGGTGATCTTATGATCCTTTAAATCAACAGTCATTAAAGAAGCGGGCTCCAGAGAGAAAATATGCTGAAAACAGGTTTGCGGAGCCAATGTTGTCTGAAAAAGGAAATTAGTATACACCCCATTCCAGTTGATTTCAGGCTTTACCAATTCATTCTTCAGTAATGCTTTTATTTCTGAAGACCAAACCAATCCCTGTTCGTTCTGATGATAAAAAAGCGGCTTCATTCCTACCCTGTCTCTTGCCAGGATAAGTTTTTGCAAGATCAGATCCACAATACAAATGGCAAACATTCCATCCAGCTTTGCAAAAGCAGAATTTCCCCATTCCTGATAAGCTATGAGAATAACTTCAGTATCAGAACTGCTGTGAAAAGAATGTCCCAAAGACTCAAGTTCTGTTCTTAATTTTTTAAAATTATAAATCTCTCCGTTAAAGGTAATTATGATCTGTTCATTTTCTGACAGCATGGGCTGATGTCCTTTTTCAGAAAGATCAATAATGGATAATCTTCGGAAACCCAAAGCAATAGCTGAATTTTTCTCGCTTAAAACCGGAAACTGTTCTTTAATTTTTTGTGTGGAATCATTCCCTGAAAAAGAAACTCCCTGGTCGGCATTGCAGAGCCAGAACCCTTCATCATCCGGCCCGCGGTGTCTGATTACCCGATTCATTTCCAGAATATTTGTAGAGGAAATACTTTTATGAAATGAATAATAACCACTGATTCCGCACATAGTAAAGAGTTAATAGATCTGTAAAAATAGGAAAATGACTTTATTTTGTAGCTGTGTATGAAATAATTATTTCTTTAAAAATTTTTGTTTTAAAAGCTGTATCTCTTCTCTTGTGATCATATAATCTTTCAAAATAAACGGAGTGGAATTGTAAAATTTTCTGAACAACAGGAATGCAGAAACAAAATAGGATGATGTAGTTGCAATACAGGCTCCTAAAATACCCCATCTGGGTATCGCTATGAAAGACAATACAATGGTAACCACCAGACCCACAATTGATTTGATATTAAGGATTTTAAGCTCGCGCATTCCTGAAAAGTAGTGTCCCACCATATCACTTATAGCAATGGCAAAAATTCCCGGTGATAGAAGGAGCATTATTTCTTTGGTATCACTGAATTCTTTCCCGAAGATCATCACATATACCTGAGAGGGTATCATAATGATTCCCAGGACGAAACCTGTCATCAGAAAAAAAGTCAGCTTTAAAGATTCTTTGGTTTTTTCTATTGATTCTTTCTTGCTTCTACTGTTGACTACATCTGAGTATAAAATCACAGCGATACTGCGCGTAATGGTCCATATAGCTTCCGAAAAAGTAACGCCGATGGAAAATATTCCAACGCTGGCAATACCATCAAAATATTCTAAAAAATAAAATGAAAGTCTGTAATTCAAAAACTGGACAAAGGCACTCAATTGCGTTTTCCAGCCATATTCAAACATGTTTCTGCCCACATCTTTACAAAATGATATTTCAGAAATAGTACATTTTTTTATGATCTGAAAAAAACTGGTGAGAAAGAGCAAGGCGAGACATCCAATCTGGGCAAGAAAATACACTGAAACATCTTTTTTGCCGAACATATATACCAGTATTCCTAAGAAGATAATATGTACAAGCTGTTGTAAAACAGTATAAAGATTGAACTTTTTAATATTCTGTGTTCCAATAAACAGGCTGATATTGGTGGATAATAGTGAAGAGAAAACAGAAATTCCGATAAGATAGAATAGATATTCCCCCTGAATAGAAGCAATACTGAATAAGAACGGGATTAAAAGACCCGTCAGGAGAGACCACAGATAGGCATACAATAAAACCTTCTCTATTTTAAACCTTGACGCGAAATAAGAAGCACTGCTTCCGGAAAAGATACTGCTGAAAAAACTTACTGCAGCAGCATTGGCCACCACAATAGAAATGGTTCCTTTTCCCTCACTTCCCCACATATTCGTAGAATAGATCACCAGCCCGAAGCTGAGGATCAGAATAAGAAAACGTGAGACAAATGTTTTAATAATAGTAAGCTGCATGGCGATTATGGATCAATAGATTTTTTTACAAAATCAACGAAGATATCTTTTATAATTTCCCAGTTATATTTTCCTTTAAACTCTTTTTGTGCATTGAGAGCATGGGATTGATACAGCTCCGGATTCCTGATATAATTGATGATAATATCCGAGATGGCTTCAGCATCATGAGGATCAGCCAGACTTCCAAACGAAAGCTTCCCCATATGCTTCCTGATTCCTTTCAAATCTGAATAAATCACTGGTTTTCCCGCTCCCATAAAATAGAACAGTTTTATGGGCAGTGAATGATTGTTTTCAAAGTTAATTTCCCGAAGATCAAAACAAAGATCAGCCTCTGCAAAGGCTTTTGTAAATGTTTCAAAATTAGTAGGCTTTCTGATCTCGACGTCATCAAAAGCATATTTCTGCAATAATGATGAAAAGTAGAGCTTATCGCTTTCCTGTACAGTTGAACCAATAATCAGAATCCTGATGTGTAGTGCCAGCAGTTTCTTCCGCAGCCTGTCTATTGCCCTGAAGAAATTCTCAATTCCTTTGTCTTTGGAAATCTGACCTGTGTAACATAGTGTGATGCTTCCGGGAGTGAGTTCTTTTATATTTTCATGAATGTAAACAGGATCCGGATAATACGGCAGAATCATTTGCTTTTTAAATCCAAAAAAATAAGCTAAAGGGAACTTCTTTGTTGTTTCACCAAAAATAAAATGGGTACTTAAAAATCCTGCATACAACTGAATAAGAGAAAACTTTAATGCCTGAAAAATCTTAACAGGAAAGCGGTATTTTTGAAGCATTGACATGGAAGGATACCATTCCGTAATGTCATAAATACAGCTTATTTTATATTCTTTTACAAATTTCTTTACTGCTGCAATAGCCAGAGGTTCAGAGCCAATGATACAATCCGGACGATAGGCACTGCAAACTTTCCGGAAAGTTTCCATTTTTGTGTCTATACTTTCTTCAAGAACGGCAAAAGATTCTACTTCAATCCCATCCATAAAACCTTTATACTCTGCATATAAACTGCATATTTTTACTTCAAACCCATTATCTCTAAGAGCCTTTGCCTGATGATAAAAAATGCGGTCATCATTATAGCTGTGTGAGGTCGTTAAAAAAAGTACTTTAGGCATGAGTGTCTGCTCGAATCTTTACAAATATACATTAAAACAAAAAAGTGGAAATATATTTTCCACTTTATGATTATTCTTTTGTATCAGCCTAATAGCGATTATTTTATAGAAGCCGCCCAGCTCTTTTCCAAAGGAAGAAGAAAGTGGCTTAAAAAATCAAGGTAAGTATTTTTAGAGAAGTCAAAAACCTGGATATCTTCTGAAAGTTCTCCGTTTCTCAGCTTCGTTTTAAAATCAATTAATTTTAATGTTTTCACTTCACCATTTTCTACAAAGCTTGCTTTCATTCTATCGAAAAGGCCCAATTGATATTCTTCATCAATTTCTCTCATCACTTTTCCTAAAGCATCAATGCTGCATCCTGAAGCCATTTCCTTTTCTTCGTCCACACATACTATGATAAACTGGTTCTTTTCAATTTTAAAAGAAGAAGAAAGCGGTTTACCATGGGCTGCCCATGTTGCAAGGAAATCAAACAGTTTCTCAGTAATGGCTTTTGCTTCTTTGGTTCCGAAAGGTCTTGAAGCCGGATATATAATGACTCTGTAGTCGTTGGTTTCTACAATATTAGATTCTTCGATTTTCATAATGTAAATATTTATATTTCAAGAAAATGAACCGTCAATCTCTATTATAATTACTATTGAATGTTCATATCATTGTGAAGACAAAATTACGCAATTTTCCCGAGTTTAAGATCATTGTATTTTCTACTCAGTACATAGAGCATTACTATGAAAACCGGAAAGATAAAAGGAAAGAAAAACCTTAAAGCTGCCGACTGCGGAAAGAAGAAGAATTTGATATAGACATTCACTACAAAAAGAACTGCAATCATCCTCACCCATGCATCTTTGGAACGCCAGAAGATCACTCCGATCATAATAGCTAACGACAAAGTTACTTTTTTAAAATAAATGATCTTAATATAAATAATACTCAGATAGTCTTTTAAACTAACGTCTATCGGGTGTGTTGAAATAATAGGTCTTCTGTCAATAAAAGTATCATAAAACAGATCTTTCCATCCGGGATAATGATAAAATTTAATGATGGCGAGATACATGGCAAGAAGTACGATTCCCTGTGCAATAAAAGAAACATCAATTTTCTTTTCCCGGAAGTAATGGAAAAAGAAAACAGCGATAATATAAGTCAGGGTAAATGTAATATAGTCCGGCCGTATAAACGTAATAGCGAATAAAAGTACAAACATTGCCCAGTTGTTCCATTTTTTGATCAGCCCGATGATAAAGATCAGGATAAACTGAAAAATGAACATATCCGGTGTGGAAACCCTGGACATATACGTCATTGGCGGCAAAAGCATGCAGGCAACCGTCAATCCTGTTGCCAACCAGTATTTCTTTGGAAACAGCAGTTTCAGGATATAAAAGAGTAATATTCCTGAAAAGAAATAAGAAATGAGGCTGGTAAACAGAACTGCCATTGGCGCTGTAAACCCAAGCTTATAAAAAAGAGTGATCACAAGAATATACCCTACTTTGATTTGAAAATAGGGTAATTGTTCTGTAAAAGATTGTGTATTTTTCACGAAATACTGCCGTGGGATATCCCATTGCTTTATTCCGATAATGTCTGTATAATGTTCTGCAGGAGCCTCTTTTTTTATGTCTTCGTAGGTAATAATCCGGACTTTATCCGGAGAATCCGGGAACTCGGAAGTATACATACAACCCATGTAGCCGGGCATATCCCAATCATATACTCTGTTCTGATAATTCCAGAATGTAAGAAGAGCAAGTATTGAAATGATAAACAAAAAGGAGAGTCTCCATTTCAGCATCATAAACCTGTATAAGATTACAATTATAAGTCTTCTGCTTCAGCAAGAAGTTCAACGATATCTTTTACGGCAACTTCTGTATTTTTGTTAAAATGTTTTACTCCATCCGTCATCATGGTATTACAGAATGGGCATCCTGTAGCAATTACCTTAGGCTCAAAAGATAGAGCTTCTTCCGTTCTTTCAATATTGATGTCTTTATTTCCTTTTTCAGGTTCCTTAAACATCTGTGCTCCTCCTGCGCCACAACAAAGTCCGTTGGTTTTGCAACGTTTCATTTCTACAAGTTCAGCATCCAGCTTTTCAAGAAGCATTCTTGGAGCTTCATATTCATCATTGGCACGTCCCAGATAACATGGATCATGGAAAGTAATTTTTTTCCCTCTGAATGCACCGCCTTCAATTTTCAGTCTTCCTTCTTCCATTAAAGTTTTAAGGAACTGAGTATGGTGTACAACCTCAAAGTGACCTCCCAGGCTTGGGTATTCATTCTTCAGGGTATTGAAACAGTGTGGACAGGCCGTTACGATTTTCTTTACTTCATAAGCATTCAATACTTCGATATTGGTAAGCGCCATCATCTGGAATACAAATTCGTTTCCTGCTCTTTTCGCAGGATCTCCGGTACAGCTTTCTTCCTGTCCCAGAACTGCAAATTCTACCCCTATTTTATTTAGTATTTTGCAAAATGCTTTTGTAATTTTTTTTGCACGGTCATCAAAACTTCCCGCACATCCAACCCAGAATAAAACTTCCGGAGCTTTTCCTTCGGCAGCATATTCTGCCATTGTTTTTATATTGAAATCCATTTCTTTTTCAATTTGAAAATGTGAGAATTTGGAAATTTGAAAGTGATAATCAATTTCAAATTTCCAAATTGATTAATTATCTAGTTTTCTGATGCCCAGTTCAGACGGTCGGCCTGATTGTACTGCCAAGGGGCAGCATTGTTTTCCACGTTTGTCATCATCAGGTTCAGTTCCTGTGGCGCAGCAGACTGTTCCATCACCAGGAATCTTCTCATTTCAAAAATAATGGAAAGCGGATCAAGCAATACCGGACAGGCTTCTGTACATGCATTACAGGTGGTACAGGCCCAAAGTTCTTCTTTTGTAATATAATCGTTCAACAGTTTTTTACCATCATCTACGAATTTTCCGTTTTTATCGATGTTTCTTCCTACTTCTTCCAGTCTGTCTCTGGTTTTCATCAGGATCAGTCTCGGAGAAAGTTTTTTACCGGTAATATTAGCCGGGCAAACGGAAGTACAACGTCCACATTCGGTACATGAATAGGCATTTAGCAATTGTACCTGATTCAGATCAAAAATATCTTCTGCTCCAAATTTAGAAGGTACATCAGCTTCTGCTCCTTCAGCCGGTGCTGCGTAAGGATCTGCATTAGGATCCATCATTAGTTTGATCTCCTTTGTGACAGACTCAAGGTTGTTGAATTTTCCTTTTTTCTCAAGATTTGCATACCATGTGCTTGGGAATGCAAGGATAATATGTAAATGTTTTGAATAATAAAGATAATTCATGAAGAAAAGGATTCCCACAAAGTGGAACCACCATGCCCCTTTCTCTGTGAACATTAAAAATCCGCTGTCAAAATTGAAAATTTCTAAAAACGGAACCAATGTCATTTCACTGATCGGGAAACTTCCATGTTCTGCCAAAATACCTCTTGACTGTAAAATAAGGTCTGAAGAATTCATCATAAAGAAAGCCATCATTAAGGCGAATTCAATAATCAGAATCCAGTTGGCATCATTTTTTGGCCAACCGAAAAGTTCTTTCATGGTCAATCTCTTCACTCCGTAAAAATTTCTGCGGATAAAGAAAATAACCACCCCGATCACCACTAAAAGTGCCAGAACCTCTAATGTTGCAGTAAAGAAATTATAAAATGTATGGCCGAAAATGCTTGATAAAAAACGGTGTGTACCAAATATTCCATCAACAACGATTTCTATTAATTCAATATTAATAATCACAAAACCTACGTATACAAAAAGGTGTAAAACTCCCGCAACAGGACGTGCCGTCATTTTACTCTGTCCCATGGCTACACGGGCCATTGTTTCCCAACGTTCTCCTTTTCTGTCGTTTCTGTTGATTTCGTGACCTAACCTGATATTTCTATAAATTTTCTGGAGGCTTTTGGCAAACAGGCCAAATCCCGCCACTAATAAAATCAGGAAAATAATGTTATCGATGTACTGCATAAGGCGTATTAGTCTTTGTTATTTTTACCGAAAACCGAGAAGTTGATATATCTCTTCGGGTTCGCTTTCATATCTTCGATTAATGTATTAAGATTGGAAGAAGCTGAATTCAGGTTGTTATACAGTTGATCATCCTTCATCAGTTTACCTAAGCTTCCTTCACCCTTGTCTATACCTCCAATCACCTGATTCAATTTTCCTACTGTAGCATCCAGATTGGCAATCGTTGCATTCAGCTGTTTAGTATCAATGCTCTGAGCCAGATTTCCATATTTATCCAATGTAACTTTTCCACTTTGCATAGTAAGACTGGCATCATCCAGCACTTTTTGCAGTTTTGGATCATTATGTCCTACAAGCGTATTTACACTTCCTGCTGTTGCCTGTAATGCTCCTACTGTTTTATTAAGGTTGGCTAATAAAGCTTTTATTTCAGCTCTGTTCTGAGCATCGAAAACCTGGTTGGCATTGGTCATTAAGGAGTCTACTCTGTGTAGTACCACTTGCAATTGATCTTTTACCGGACCAACCTGAGAAGAAAGACTTCCCAATGTTCCCAGTTTGAAAGCACCTTTTAAAGTGTCCCCGTCTTTTGCCGTAGCCCCTCCATACATAAGGTTTACTCTCATTTCTTTACCAGACATTAATCCCGGTTCAAAGATCTCCAATGTTGAATTTTTTGAAAATTCGAATTTGTTGTCGACTGTAATTTTTACGACAAAATTAATTTTGCCATCTTTTGAGGTGATAGGAATAATTTTGTCTACCTGTCCTACTTTCAAACCATTAATAGAAACTGCTGAAGATTGCGCGAGGCCTTCAACATTATCATATTTCGCGTAAAATATATTGTCGGTAGTAAAAAGGCTTTTCCCTTTCATAAACTGAAACAACACCACAAAGCCTACGATAGCTAGAAGTGCAATCACACCAGCTTTTAATTCTTTACTGAACTTCACTTGCTAATTTTTTTCTAATAAGCAAATATAATACATTTTAAATAAATCTTTTCCTTTATTATTCTGCGTTAAATACAAAAAAAGCGACAAAAAATTTTGTCGCTTTTATATCATTGAAATGAATTTCTTATTGTTGCTGATTTCCCAGCTTGTTCCAGATCTCAATTCTGTAATCTTCGATATCTGCGTTATCCTGAAGACTCTTCATCCAGGCCTGTCCGAACATTCCGGCACTTCTCTGAGTAAGAGACTCTGTAAACTGCTTAAGATCTCCAGGCTGTTTGTTTACGGTTTCAGATTTTTTGATCAAAACATAAACTCCTGTTCCTCCTTCAACCGGGTTAGAAAGTTTACCTTTTGCAACACCAAATGCTGCACCGGCAACTTTAGGCTCCATAGCACCAGCTACTGAAGGATTTAATAGGTTTACCTGAGCGGATTGTTTTGGAGCGGCAAACAATTTAGCAATCTGATCCAAGTTTGAAGCTTTTGCTGCTGCTATTTTATCAGAAATTTGTTTTGCGGCCAATTTATTTTTAACGATAGTTTCAATCTGATCTCTTACAGATTCAGGATCAGCAAGACCTGCTTCCTGTTTTCCGTTCAGATACACTACAATTTTATCACCCGTACCGTCTACTGTAAATAATTCAGTATCTCCTTTTGTTCTTTTCTTATCAAAAGCCCATGTAAGGATATCAGCATCTTTTTCAGTACCTAAGCCCTGAAGCTGACCCTCAAATCTTTTTGCGGCTTTTGGATTGGAGAACTGATAGTTTCCTTTCTTAGCAATATTCACGAAATCGTTGAAAGATTTTCCCTGAACCTGCTGAATGAATTTTCTTGAATTTTTGTCTGTTTCAGCCTCAGTAGCATCTGAAGGTTTGATTGCTTTCACAAGGTTAGCAACTTTATACCCCATTGATCCTGATTTTTTATCTTCAATATTGATGATATGGTAACCGAACTGTGTTTCTACTACTCCGGTAGCTCCTTTAGGATTGCTTGCAAGATAAGCAAGGAATTCCGGAACGAAAGGCGTCTCTGGTGTTGTCCAACCTAGGCTACCACCCTGAGCGGCAGAATTCGGATCACTTGAAAGCTTAAGGAATTCTGTAAATTTAGCAGGAGTAGCTTTTACGATAGCACCAATGGAGTCTGCTAATTTCTTAGCCTGCTCTTTAGTTCTTGTAACCCCTTCACCTGCAGGGCTTCCTTTGAATGCAATAAGGATATGTCTTGATAAAGTAGAATCTGAAGGTCTTTTACCTACCAATTTAGATACTACGTATACATCTTGCTCTTTATAAGGACCAAAAGTCTGACCTACTGCGGCAGCAGTGATCTGATCTTTGATTGTTGGAGGCAATTGAGCAGGATTCAGATACTGAGGATTGAACGGTGCATCAGAATTTGCTGCAACAAACATAGAATCATTTTTAGTATTCTGGAAGTTTTCAGCTCCTCCACTTGCATCTGTACCTCCTGAATATAATTTTGTAATTTCTTTCAAGGCTGCGGCATCATCTGCTGCACTCGGTTTAGATGGGAAAAATACAATACCTATATTTCTGCTTGGCTCAGCTTTGAACATTACAGGGTGCTTCTTGATGTAATCAGCAAGATCCTGTGTGGTAACATTGATCTTTGTTTTTTGAAGATAAGACGCGTAATCTACTTTTACAAAGTCGATATCTGCAAGCTGATCTCTCTGCTTCATCAATTCTTCAGCTTCTTTCTTACCTGTAGTAATCCCTGCTGAAAGATTGGTAAACACCTGTCTTGCCATTAGTCTGTACTCGATTGTCTTTCTGGTTTTCAACCATTGAGTATATCCTTGAGGATTGGTGTTTTGTAATGTTTCAATTTCTTTTTTAAGCTCTTGAGTTTTAAAGTTACCTTTCTCATCAAAGAACTGTTGATTCTGAGCAAACATCTGATCGTACTGGATTTGATTCCAGAAATAATCATCAGTCATTTCAAAGCCCAGTTTCTCAAACTGCTGTTTGATAAGTTTAGATTGTACAAGTAACTGCCAAGCCTGCTCTTCAAGACCGTTTTTCGGACGACCTTGTTGTTCAGCCTGCTGCTGCAACACGAAAAGCTGATCATTGAACTCTTCGCGGGTGATTTTCTCACCGTTTACTTTTCCTAAAACGTCAGGATTTTTACCAAAAACCTTGTCGATACTATCGGGGTTCACCAGGAACGCCAAAAGCGCTAAGGCTATTACTCCCATTAAAAGCCAAGGCTTACTCCTAATCTGTCCTAAAATTGCCATTTTATAAATTATAGTTTTTTATCAGTTTGCGAAAATACACATTTTTAAGAAATTACAGAAACAGAACTGCTTTATTTTGATTTTTAATGCAAAGATTATCTAAAAAAGGAAATTTTGACCGTATTTTTAAGTAAAAAACAAATGGCATAAGTATTGTGCATTTTTAAAATATTATAATATGCCACACGTTTTCAGAGTATATTATAAAAAATTCCTTTAACGATAAAAAACGAAAATGACAATTTGTCATTCGATTGACTATGACAGAATTTGAAGATATTAGTTTAGAAGAAATGATCAGTGACGGATTTGATATCGTAACTGAAGAAATCAATCTTTCCGACTTCGCAGAGACTGATAAAAATTCCGAACAGAAAATATTCCCTATACTTCCTGTAAGAAATATGGTTATGTTTCCCAATGTGGTAATTCCTATTACTGCGGGGAGAAAAACCTCTATACAGCTTCTTGAAGAGGCACAGAAAAACGGAGATTTTATTGGAATTGTTAGCCAGAAAAATTCGGATCTTGAACAACCTTCCGAAAAAGATATATATACTACCGGTACACTGGCAAAAATCATTAAGATCATTAAACTTCCTGAAGGTAACATTACAGCTATTACCAAAGGATTTCACAGATTTAAGATAAAAAAAATCATTGATAACCAACCTTATTTCAAAGCAGAAATATCAAAATTAAAAGATACCCGACCTAAAGATCAGGAAGAATATGAAGCATTGTTGGAGAATATCAAGGACCTTGCTTTAAAGATCATTGAACTGGATCCTAACATTCCTAATGCTGCCAACTTCGCGATCAAAAATATTAACAATAATGATGATCTTCTGAATTTCATCTGCACGAATGCTAATTTCTCTTCAATAGCAAAACAAAAACTGCTTGAAGAAAAAAGCCTGATGACAAGAGCTAACCAGTGCTACGAACTGATGCATGAAGATTTCAGAAAACTGGAACTGAGAAATCAGATTCATCAGAAAACATCAAAGGATCTTGACAAGCAGCAGAGAGAATACTTCCTGAATCAACAAATAAGAACGATCCAGGAGGAACTTGGCGGCGGACCTGAAAGTGATGTGGAAGATCTTATTGCCAAGGCTAAAACAAAAAAATGGAGCCAGGAAGTTGAAGACCACTTCCAAAAGGAAATCAGCAGACTTCAACGTCAGAATCCTAATTCCCCGGACTATAATGTTCAGAGAAACTACCTGGATTTCTTTACAGATCTGCCTTGGGAAACCTATACAAAAGATATTTTTGATATTGCAAAAGCTGAAAAGGTGCTTGACAAAGCACACTTTGGCCTGGAAGATATCAAGAAAAGAATTCTGGAGCACATGGCTGTTTTAAAACTAAAGAACAACATGAAGTCTCCTATTCTATTATTAGTAGGGCCTCCGGGTGTGGGTAAAACCTCTTTAGGGAAATCTATTGCTGATGCTTTAGGAAGAAAATATGTAAGATTATCACTGGGTGGTCTTCATGATGAGAGTGAAATCCGAGGACATAGAAAAACCTACATCGGTGCTATGGCAGGGAGAATTTTACAGTCCATTAAAAAATCCGGCACATCAAATCCGGTAATTGTTCTTGATGAGATTGATAAAATCGGACAGGGGCTTCATGGGGATCCTAGCTCAGCTCTTTTAGAAGTGCTTGATCCTGAACAAAATAAGTCTTTTTATGACAATTTCCTGGAGATGGGTTATGACCTTTCAAAAGTGATGTTCATTGCTACTGCCAATTCACTTTCAACAATACAGACTCCTCTTTTGGACAGAACGGAGATCATTCAGATTGCCGGCTATACTTTGGAGGAAAAGATTGAAATAGCCAAAAGACATTTAATTAAAAAGCAACAGGAGGAAAATGGGCTCGATGCCAAATCATTCAAACTTGGATATACCGAACTTAAGCATATTGTAGAAGCGCATACTTCTGAAAGTGGTGTAAGAACTCTGGAGAAAAGAATTGCAGCCATTGGAAGATGGGTAGCGCTGCAGACTGCTTTGATAAAGGAATATGATCCAAAAATTTCAGTGGAAAAAATAGATGAAATTCTTGGCGTACCAAGACCAAAAAGCTTATCCGAGATCACTGGAGTTCCCGGGGTTGTCACTGGCCTTGCCTGGACAAGTGTAGGAGGAGATATTCTTTATATTGAAAGTATTTTAAGCAATGGCAAAGGGGCATTAACGATGACAGGAAACCTGGGAACGGTAATGAAAGAATCTGCCACTATTGCTTTGGAATATATTAAAGCTAAACATGATGAACTGGGGATTTCTCAGGAAGACATCGAAAAGAAAAATATCCACGTGCACGTTCCTGAAGGTGCAACACCTAAAGATGGGCCGTCTGCCGGTATTGCGATGCTGACATCAATGGTTTCTTCATTTAAAAACAAGAAGGTAAAGCCTCACCTTGCGATGACCGGAGAAATTACATTAAGAGGAAAAGTACTTCCTGTTGGAGGTATCAAAGAAAAACTTCTTGCTGCAACAAGAGCAGGAATCAAAGATGTTATTCTTTGTGAAGCTAACAGAAAAGACGTGGAGGAGATCAAAAAAGATTATCTGAAAAACCTGAAAGTGCATTACGTAAACAGAATGGAGGAAGTCATTGACATCGCCATTGAAGAATAAACAACTTATAACATATTAACTTCTCAATAAAGAAACACGTTCTGATATTCAGGGCGTGTTTCTGTTTTTCAGTAAAAAATCACAATCAACCTGGGCAGGTGGAATAAAATTTGATACAATCCAAGGAAATCCCGAAGGATTGAATAAAAAATTTTTCAATTCAGAAGGGTTTTCTTATTTTTATTCCACACTGCATATTTTTAGATTATGAATTTTCTTAGACTTCCTTTCCTTGTCAAGCTTACACTCGTGGTGGTTTCCATCATTGGACTTGGCTATCTTCTGGCATTGGGGCAGAGTATTTTAGCTCCATTTTTCCTGGCATTCCTTATGGCAATGCTGTTTTTGCCTGCAGCCACTTTTATGGAAAAAAAGTTAAGATTTCCAAGATCTATGTCTACCATGACCTCGGTATTCATTATGCTGATGATTTTAAGTGGTATTATTTACTTCTTTACCAATCAGTTGTCCGACTTCAGTAAAGATCTGCCACACCTCAAGGAACAGTTTACCACTGTTTTTAACAGCCTTCAGCATTGGGTTTCCAAAACATTTAATGTAAAAGTGGATGAACAGGTAGACTATATTAACCAGGGATTGACTAAACTACTATCTTCCTCGGGAGTGATTTTAGGATTTACCTTTGGGATCTTTTCGACCGGATTTGGATTTATTATATTTTTTACCCTGTTTTTTATCTTTATTTTAAATTACAGAAGACTTTTAAATAACTTTATTGTTACGGTTTTCAATGAAAGACATAAAGCGAGTGTGCAGGAAGCTGTGAATGAGATCAGAATCATGACCAAGAAATATATCTTCGGACTTTTTCTTCAGGTAATTATTGTATCTATTCTCACCTCCATTCTTCTTACCATTCTGGGAGTAAAATATGCCATTCTTCTGGGAGTTCTGACAGGATTATTAAATGTCATTCCGTATTTGGGAATTTTTATTTCCCTTCTGATTTCATGTTTTATAGCATTTGCTACTTCTACACCTTCAACGTGTATTTATGTTGCTTTGGGGTATATTGCCATTCATGCTGTGGACGGAAATATTGTTCTGCCATTTGTGGTAGGCTCTAAAGTTAAGATCAACGCCTTATTTTCTTTTATTGGTATTCTTTTAGGAGAACACCTTTGGGGAATTGCAGGAATGTTCCTGTGTATACCGGCAATTGCTATTATAAAAATTATCTGTGAAAGAGTGGACGATTTAAAACCTTGGGGAAGATTGCTTGGAGAAGAACCTAAACCTCATAAGAAGAAAAAAAGCTATAAAATCTCCAAGAATATTACTTTGAAGGAAATGGACTAATTATAAGTAATGAGTAATAGGCAATAAGTAATAATTGACATATTCCTAACTTTAAATAAAAAAGACTGCCTTTTTCGAGACAGTCTTTTTTTGTTATTAAGCAGCGCACCAAGGACTCATTCCGTTTGGACAAGTGTCTGTGCACAGGATGTAAGTCTGACTATCCGGGCAGTATCCTTTATCCGGTTCCGGAGTTCCTCCACCACCTCCGATACAAGGATGACCAGGCGGAATTTTACATGGGCAGTCTATTGGCCCGATATCACATTTATCAATTCCTCCGTGGATTTCTCTCAAATTCGTACGGTTTAACTTTTTAAGATTTTTCAACATAATATTATTAGTTTAGTTTGAATTTCAAATATAAACAATGAAATTATCCAAAACACAACATTAACCTATCATTAACATTAATTGTGTATTTTTTATAAAAATACAATCAACGAATCCTATTTTTATTTTACATTTGATGTAAAATCATCAAACATGAAAACAATAAAATTCATTTTATGTTTACTTTTCGGGCTTATGTTTATTAATGCCGGATTAAACAAGTTTTTTAATTATATGCCCATGGAGAAACCTACTCCTGAACAAATGAAACTTTTCGCTGCATTTGGAGAAATCAGCTGGCTGATGCCATTAGTAGGCATCGTAGAAGTTATTGGCGGATTATTATTTATTTTCCCAAAAACAAGAGCGTTAGGTGCCATTGTTATTTTACCTGTCATGGTAGGGATTGTCACGCATGTTTTCACAATGGATAAATCTCCTATGGGAATGGGTATTGCCGGGGTAATGTTTCTGATCAATATCTGGATGATTATTGACAACAAGGAAAAATACAAACATTTAGTTTCATAAGGGGGCAGATGATAGGTTGCAGGTTGCAGCACCTACAACCTATTACCTGCCATCTGCTACCTGTTACCTATACAAAAGCACTGAATCCTGTGATCGATCGTCCTACGATGAGCGAGTTGATTTCTTTTGTTCCTTCATAAGAATAAATAGCTTCTGCATCGGCAACAAATCTGGCTACATCATACTCCAGCAGAATTCCGTTTCCTCCCATTGCTTCTCTTGCTCTTGAAACAATATCTCTTGTTCTGAGGGTACAGAAAACTTTGGCTAACGAAGCATGTTCATCTTTTAAAATTCCTTCATCCTGCATTTCAGACAGTCTGAAAACCATGGTCTGCATGGCAGTAAGATTAGATAACATTTCTACCAGATGTCCCTGAATCATTTGAAATGAAGCAATAGGTCTTCCAAACTGTTCTCTTTTTCGGGTATAATCCAAAGCACTTTCATATGCTCCGCGTGCACAGCCTGTGGCCATCCATGCGACACCTGCTCTTGTCATTCTCAGTACTTTGCCGGTATCTTTAAAGGAATTGGCATTCTGTAAACGGTTTTCTTCGGTTACAAGACAGTCTTTTAAAGTAATCAATCCGTTCTGGACAATCCTTAAAGCCATTTTTCCCTTAATTTTTTCTACGGAATATCCCGGATTATCTTTTTCCACAATAAATCCTTTCACCTCTCCGCTATCCAGGTCTCTTGCCCAGATAATAATCAGATCAGCGAAAGTAGCATTCCCGATCCATTTTTTCTGGCCATTGAGAACCCAGCCTTCCGGTGTTTTTTTACAGGTTACTGTAAGTCCACCCGCTGCTCCTGATCCAACTTCCGGCTCTGTAAGTCCAAAGGCTCCTATTTTTTCAAATTTCTGCATCTGCGGAAGCCATTTCTGCTTCTGTTCTTCAGAGCCGCAGATATAAATAGAACCCATTGCCAGCCCGGATTGTACCCCGAAAAATGTGGCAATGGAAGCATCTACCCTTGCCATTTCCATCGCAATAACACCTTCCATCAGGAAAGGCATTCCCGGACAGCCGTACCCTTCATAAGTAACACCACAAATATCAAGTTTTTGGAATTTCGGGATCAGCTCAAAAGGAAATTCATCTCTGAGCCAATAGTGGTTCACCAGAGGTTTTACTTCCTTTTCCATGAAAGCTCTTACTTTCAGCTGAATTTCACGCTGTTCAGGAGTCAACGTATGGTAGATATCATAAAAGTCGCCATCAATAGGTGGTAATTCTTTCTTTTTCTTTTCGGGATCAAGCATTTTCATAAGCCCGGAAAGCTGTTTATCATCCAGTTTTGAAAAATTTTGCATCAGTTTTGGCAGATCTACCTTTTGAGAAATGCTGCTCAATTGATCGAAATCTATGGATCTAAATAATTCTATTGCGTTTCTGATTTTGGAAAAAGTATTTGACATAGTGACAGATTGTTGTTTTGGTTTGTAAAAGATAAGCAAAAACTGCTCCGAAAGCAATGGCTAAAGCCCATGTTTATTTTACAAAACACTAAATTTCAATTCATTATAACTGAAAATTTTGTTTACAAGCTTTTTACTTTTGATTTTCAAGCGTTACAAAAGATCCTGGCTGAACTTTGACTTCAGGAAAACAATAAAAATAAGCGCTATGAAAACTACTTACATTCAATTATCTCTATCAGCTGTTCTTTTACTAGGAATTTATTCATGTAAAAAAGGAGAAGTTTCTTCTGCAGATCTTGAAGCCTATGCTACTACAGATTCAACCGCTGCTATTGTATCAGACAGTATCTCATCTGTTGCGGATATGAAAGTAAAAGACAAACAGTTCATCAAGACTGCCGATGTGAATATGGAAGTAAAAGATGTGTATAATGCAACGGTTGCTATTGAAAAATCTGTACAGGAACTGGGTGGTTTTGTTACCAACAGTAATCTGCAAAGCAATGTGGTTTCTGAAAACACTTACAACACATCCAATGAAGAGGCTATGCTGATTAAAAAATATCAGACAGAAAATAGAATGCAGGTTCGTATTCCAACGGAAAAACTCGGGGAACTTTTAACAGCAATCAATACAAACAAGTTATTTCTTAATTCCAGATCTATCAATGCAGAAGATGTAACGGCTAACATCAAATATTCTGAACTGGAAGGGAAAAGAAATCAAAAGACTTCGGAAAATATCAGCAAACTAAAAACAAATAAAGATAAGGTAACGCTCGATGACGAAAATATGTCTGAAGGAGATCTTCAACAACTGCAGAGTATGAATATGACGGACGATCTGAAATACAGCACTATTGATATCTACATTAAAGAAGCACAATTACGTATTGCAGAAATCGCCGTTACCAACACGACCAGCATTGACAATAAATATAAATATAATTTCATCTATGACGCAAAAGATGGCTTCGTGTACGGCTTCTATCTGATTCAGAGAATCATAGTGGCTCTGATCAATGTATGGCCTCTTCTATTAATTGCTGCTGCAATTCTCTATTTTTTAAGAAAAAGAAAAACTTCAAAACCTGGCCAGCCAAAGATCCAGGAATAAAAAAACTATCCTAACCAATTGGTTATCATCATAATTTTAGATTTTACTACCTCCTGTTTTCAGGAGGTTTTTATTTTTTTGAAAAAAAACTGTAACGATTATAACACATGCCTTACCTACTGTTTAAAAGAACAGAAAATCAAAAAAATTAATATTATGAAAAATTTAATCAAACTTGGATTCGCAGCATTATTGTCATTGAATTTCATAACAGCCAATGCACAAAATAAAAACAGCAACACAGAAAACAGTCTCCTATGGGAAGTTTCCGGAAACGGTCTTTCTAAGCCTTCTTATATTACCGGGACTTTTCATATCTTATGCAGTAAAGATTTTGAGATCAAACCTAAAGTTCTGAAAGCTCTTGAAAACTCTGAAAACTTTGTCATGGAAATCAACTATACTGATCCTGCTGAAATGATGTCATTACAGAAAATGTTTAAAGCAGATAAAAAAATATCAGACCAGCTTTCTCCCGAAGAAGCTAAGGAACTGAATACCATTCTTGCCAATTATGGAACAGATCTGAAAAGCATTGACTCATCAAGTCCTCAGGCACTTTATGCCTTGCTTTCCACCAAAGCCATTCCATGCCCCCGGACCGAAGTTAAACTTTACGAAATGGAGCTTCTTCAGAAGGCAATAAAAGATAAAAAAGGAATCAAAGGGCTGGAAAAAGTAGAGGATCAGATGCAATCGATCAATAAAGCATATGATCTGAAGAGTATCATTACCCAGCTCAAAATGGACAAAGAATATCAACTATTATTCAGTCAGATGATTGAAGCTTTTAAAAATGAAAATGTGCAGTCACTTTACAGTCTTTTCAAGGATGAAAGATTCATGAATGCTCAACAGGAAAAGGCAATGCTTACCAATAGAAATCTAAACTGGGTAAAAATAATGCCGGACATGATGAAAAAAGAAAGCTCGTTATTTGCAGTCGGAGGATCTCATCTTATGGGTGAAAACGGAATCATTCCTCTCCTGCAGGCAAAAGGCTACACGGTGAAACCAGTATCAAGCTTATAACCATAACCAAACCATGAACCGATTGTGAGCAATCCAACTGAAACCGCTTTTTTAAAACTCGTCAACCAGCACAAAGGTATCTTGTACAAAGCCTCGCGGATCTATGCAGATTCTGTAGAGGATCGGGAAGACCTTCAGCAGGAAATTCTTATCCAGCTTTGGAAATCTTATCAGAACTTCAAAGGAAACAGTGAGTTCTCCACGTGGATGTACAGGGTCGCAATTAATACTGCCATTACCTATTTAAAAAAGGAAAAGCAAAGATCTACTCATCATACAAATGTGCCTTCCCATTTTGAAGTACAGCAGGAGGATTACAACCCTGCAAAGGACAGACAGCTGGAAATTTTCTACAGTGCCGTTCAGGAGCTGAACTCTCTGGAAAAAGCTGTCATATTTTATTTCATGGAAGGAATGTCACATAAAGAAATCGGGAACAATCTAGGGCTCAGTGAAGGCAATGCGCGAGTAAAACTCAACAGAACAAAAGAAAAAATACAGCAAATCATAAAAAAATCAGGCTATGAATTTTGATCAATTAAAAGAACAGTGGAATAAAGAGGACAGTGATGTCCAAATCCCTGATACAATACAGCAATTAAAGGAGAGCAAGCACCCTATAGAAAAGATTCAGAAAAATATGAAAAAGGAATTTCCTATGCAGATTCTTGCAATTATTCTGATGGCTTTTTTTCCTCTTCAGTTTAAATTTCCGTCTTCACAATATATTATTTATTATGTTTCCTATACAGTGATGGTCGTAATATCTTCATATTATCTGTTTGGGTTTTATAAATTCTACAAACAGACAGAACTTTATACTGGAAATACCAAAAACAGCCTTTGGAAAATATACCATGAGCTTCGCCTGAATATGGAACGATACCAATCTTTCGGATTTTTATTACTTCCTCATTTACTTATTACTATTGGACTGGTTATCTATAATACGATGAAAGAGCAGGGAAAGTCTTTACCAGAGCTTTCTGCTTCTCATCAACAGGGATTAATCATTGCAGTACTGATCGGAACATTAGGGTTTATAACCAGCATTGTTTTATGGACAAAATACATCTATGGAGGAAGCGCAAACCAATTGGAAAACATTCTGAATGAAATGGATGAATAATATCCTAAGAGCTATCCCACAAACACTTTTTATACAACCTCAGACCTGTTCTGAGGTTGTGTTTTTTAAAAAAATGTTATTTATCGTCTTCAAATTTATCAGAGGTTTTATTTTTCCGTAAATTTGCAAATCAGAAATAAATCATTATGGATTATGACCTATTCTCATCCGATATATGATCTTCTGAACGATAAAAATTCTGTAATATGCTATCAAAAATAAATCCAACACAAACTAGCAGCTGGAAAGCACTTGACGAACACTTCGGTGGAAATGACTTTGATCTTAGAACTCTTTTCCAGTATAACCCGAACCGTTTTAATGAGTTTTCTCTACAAAAGGACAACTACCTTTTTGATTATTCTAAAAACCTGATTGATTCCAGAACAAAAGATCTTTTATTGCAATTGGCTGAAGAAAGCCAGTTAAAAGATGCTATTTCCAAAATGTTCTCAGGAGATAAAATCAATGAAACAGAAGGAAGAGCTGTGCTGCATACAGCATTAAGAGACTTCTCTGATCGTGAAATTATTGTAGATGGAGAAAATATCAAACCGCAGATCAAGAGAGTTCTTGAGCATATGAAATCTTTTTCTGAAAAAATTATTTCGGGAGAACATAAAGGTTTCAGCGGAAAAGAGATCACAGATGTAGTCAACATCGGGATTGGAGGATCAGATTTGGGTCCTGTGATGGTTTGTTCAGCTTTAAAGCATTTTAAAACAAGATTAAACGCTCACTTTGTTTCCAACGTGGACGGAAATCATATTGCAGAAGTAGTAAAAGATTTAAATCCTGAAACTACTTTATTCATCATTGCTTCCAAGACGTTTACCACTCAGGAAACAATGACGAATGCCAATTCAGCAAAAGACTGGTTCCTGAAGGCAGGAAAACAGGAAGATGTAGCGAAGCATTTTGTTGCTTTATCTACTAATATTGAAGAAGTTAAGAAGTTCGGAATCGCAGAGGAAAATATTTTTGAGTTCTGGGACTGGGTAGGCGGAAGATATTCTCTGTGGAGTGCTATCGGATTAAGTATTGTACTTTCTGTAGGATATGAAAACTTTGAACAGCTTTTAAAAGGTGCTTATGATACAGATCAGCATTTCCAAACGGCAGAATTCTCTGAAAATGTTCCTGTATTAATGGGACTTCTGGGAATCTGGTACCGTAATTTCTATGCTGCTACAACGTATGCCATCTTACCGTATTCTCAATATCTGGACAGATTTGCAGCCTATCTTCAGCAGGGAGATATGGAAAGTAACGGAAAATGTGTAGACAGAAATGGTGAATTTGTAGAATACGAAACGGGACCTATCATCTGGGGAGAGCCTGGTACAAACGGGCAGCATGCTTTCTACCAACTGATCCACCAGGGAACAGAATTGATTCCGGCAGACTTTATTGCCTATGCAAAAAGCCCTAACCATGTTTCTGACCACCAGGATAAATTATTAGCGAACTTTTTCGCTCAGACTGAAGCATTAGCCTTCGGAAAACTTGAAGAAGAAGTGGAAGAAGAGCTTAGAAATGCAGGAAAATCTGATGAAGAAATAGACAGACTGATCAACTTCAAGGTCTTCCATGGAAACACACCTACTAACTCTATATTATTCAAAGAATTAACTCCTTTTTCACTAGGACAACTGATCGCTTTGTATGAACACAAAATTTTCGTTCAGGGTGTCATCTGGAATATTTTCAGTTTTGACCAGTTTGGAGTAGAATTAGGAAAAGTATTAGCCAACAAAATCCTTCCTGAGCTGGAGAATAATGAAGCAGTAAGCTCTCATGACAGCTCTACCAATGGATTAATTAATTACTATAAAGAAAATAAATAGTAAGTAAAAAGAAAGTAAAAGTAAATCTATAAAGTAAAAAAGTAAAAATGGCAGAAATTCTTGACGGACTTAAAGTATCCAAGGAAATTAAAGCAGAGATCAAGGTTGAAGTAGAAAAGATTCTCGCAAGTAAAAGAAGAGCTCCCCATTTGGTGGCTATTCTTGTAGGAAATAATGGAGCTAGCAAGGCCTATGTAAACTCGAAAGTGAAAGACTGTGAGGAAGTAGGGTTTCAATCCAGCTTGATTAAATTTCCAAGTACAGTTTCTGAATCTGAACTGTTGGAAAAAATTGACGAGCTTAATAAATCTAAAGCAGTAGACGGATTTATCGTTCAGCTGCCTTTGCCGGATCAGATTGATCAGGAGAAGATCATTAACGCTATTGATCCAAGAAAAGATGTGGATGGTTTCCACCCTGAAAACTTCGGGAAAATGGCTCTTGAAATGGATACTTTCTTACCTGCTACTCCTTTCGGAATTTTAACATTATTGGAAAGATATAATATTGAAACGAAAGGAAAAGACTGTGTAATTATCGGAAGAAGTAAAATTGTAGGAAGACCAATGAGTATCCTTATGGGAAGAAAAGATTTCCCTGGAAACTCTACCGTTACCCTTACGCACTCATACACGAAAGACATCGAAGAATATACTAGAAAGGCAGACATCGTAATTACCGCTTTGGGAGATCCGCATTTCTTAAAAGGAGATATGATCAAAGAAGGAGCTGTAATTGTTGACGTGGGTATTACAAGAGTAGATAATGACTCTCCAAAAGGATATTACCTTGCAGGTGACGTAGATTTTGACAGCTGTGCAGCTAAAGCAAGCTGGATTACTCCGGTACCTGGAGGAGTGGGCCCAATGACAAGAGCGATGTTAATGAAAAACACCATCATTGCTTACAAAACTTCGGTCTATAACGACTAATTTTAAAATGAATAAAGAAGAAGATATTTTATTAAAAGAAGGTAAAATGCTCCCTGTAATGGAGCATTTTTACACTTTACAGGGAGAAGGAGCACACACCGGAAAAGCCGCATATTTTATCAGGCTGGGAGGTTGTGATGTAGGATGCCACTGGTGTGATGTAAAAGAAAGCTGGAACCCGGACCTCCATCCCCTGATGAATGCAGAGGAAATTGCAGAAACTGCAGCTAAACACTGTAAAACAATAGTGTTGACCGGTGGGGAACCTTTGATGTGGAATTTAGATATATTGACATCCAAACTGAAAGAATTAGGATGTACCGTACATATCGAAACTTCAGGAGCCTATCCCATGAGCGGGCAGCTGGACTGGATTACCCTTTCTCCAAAAAAAACAGGACTGCCTAAGGAAGAGATTTATCAAAAAGCTCATGAGCTTAAAGTGATCATTTTCAATCAGCATGACTTTACGTTTGCTCAGGAACAGGCCTCAAAAGTTTCTGAAAACTGTAAACTTTACCTTCAAAGCGAATGGAGCAAAAGAGATGACATGTATCCTAAGATCACAGATTTCATCCTGGAACATCCGGAATGGCAGGCTTCAGTTCAGACTCACAAATATCTGAATATCCCGTAAAAAAGCTTAAATTAGCTGGGCTTATCCGCTATAATACCGATAGATGCAGAGAATTCGATACTCTAGATACCTGAAATCGATCATTATGTTGCTTGACCTCATGGTTATTGCATCTATCTTCATATTCTTTTTTATAAGCAGAAACGAAAGTTTAAAATACAATAAAGAAACCTGGTATCAGAATAGTTTTTCTTTGGTTCTGTTGTTTTTGTTCTGGGTACTACTGAGTGGTAGGACAAAAATATACAATATTCCGAGGAACCTCACCTATACCCTGTTTCTTGAACGCCTCTTGATTCATTTCCTCTTTTTTATACTGGGAGTGCTGCTAATAGGAAAGGTAAGTAAGAATGTATTTTTCAATTCGGATATTTACTGGCTTTCGCTTTACCTATTTATTTCCATCTTCCTGGCGAAATCATTAGTGTATTTTGCGATCAAGTATTTGCGATCTCTTGGAGCGAATTATAGAAATGTCATGTTTTTGGGAGACCGGCATTCCACAGAAATTCTTAAAAATATCTTTACAGACCGTAAGGACTATGGGTACAGAATATTTGAATATGAAAATGCCGAGGTGAAGATCAATGAGCTGGTAGCTTTCTGGAAAAAAAACGGAATCCACACTCTGTTTTTATCTATGGAAAACTCTTATGATGAGGCCATGAAAAATGAAATTTTCAGTCTGGCTGAAGATCATAAGATCCACATATCATTGATCCCAAGCATTACACAAAGTGATTTTTTCCTTTATGACCTTGGATATATACAGACCCAGCCGGTACTTAATCAGGCCAGGTATCCGTTAGATTATTATTCTAATTTCCTGATGAAAAGAACATTTGATATTTTCTTTTCTGCTTTTATATTGATTGTAATCTGCTCATGGGTATTCCCGATTATTGCGATTTTGATCAAAACAACGTCCAAAGGTCCAGTTTTTTTCCTTCAGAAAAGATATGGTTTTCATGAAGATGTTTTTAATTGTATTAAATTCAGAACAATGGTTGTCAATGATGAATCTACGACGAAAACTACATCAATAAATGATTCCAGAATTACCAGAGTAGGTAAATTTTTAAGAAAAACCAGCCTTGATGAACTTCCTCAATTTATTAATGTATTGAGAGGTGAAATGTCTGTAGTAGGTCCGCGCCCTCATATGCTGGCTGTTGACAATTATTACAAACCCAAAATCGGAAGATACAGCCTGAGAAGTATGGTTAGCCCTGGTATTACCGGATTGGCACAGGCGAACGGACTGCGTGGTGACTTCGGAGATGTGGAAGTAGAAATGAAAAAAAGAGTTCTGGCAGATGCTTTCTATGTAAGAAACTGGAGTTTTGTACTCGATCTGGTAATTATTTTAAAAACCGTTTTTTTGGTTATTGGAGGAGATAAAAATGCAAAATAAGGGAAGAAATAAGATAGATATTGAAATAATTTTAACACAAAACTAAGCTTTGGTCTTATTCTTGACTCTAGCCCAATTAAATAAAAAAGTCTAATTTAGCAGTATGTTAAAAAAGTTTTTCACAGCAGTAGGGGAATACATGATCCTCTTGGGAAAATCCCTGCAGAAGCCTCAGAAAATGAGGGTTTTCTGGAAGCTGTTCATGAGAGAAATTAATGATTTGGGAGTAAATTCTTTCGGACTTGTTATCTTCACCTCCATATTTGTTGGAGCGGTAGTGGCTATTCAGATGTTCAACAACTTTGATGCTTCTTCTTTTCCTATCCCGCCTTCATTTGTAGGATATGCTACGAAAGCGGTTTTGGTTTTGGAATTTGCCCCTACCATTATCAGTCTTATTCTGGCAGGTAAGGTAGGTTCCTATATTGCGTCAAGTATTGGAACAATGAGGGTTTCCGAACAGATTGATGCATTGGACATCATGGGAGTAAACTCACCCAATTTCCTGATATTTCCTAAAATTATCGCCTGTATGCTGTTTAATCCCCTTCTTATTGCTATCAGTATCGTATTCGGTATTGGTGGTGGATATATTGCCGGGATTTTAACAGGAAACTGGACAGAAAACGACTATATTGTTGGTATTCAAATGTATATGCCGAATTTATTTATTTACTATGCATTTACCAAAACGATCGTTTTCGCTTTTATCATCGCAACGGTTCCTTCTTATTTCGGATATAATGTAAAAGGAGGATCACTGGAAGTAGGTAGAGCAAGTACGCAGGCAGTGGTATGGACAATGGTATTCATTATCATTTCTGAATTAATTTTAACCCAATTAATATTAAGCTGATGATTGAGGTAAAAGATCTTAAGAAAAGTTTTGATGATGTTGAAGTATTGAAAGGCATTTCAACTTCATTTGATAAAGGAAAGGTAAACTTAATCATTGGGCAGAGTGGTTCCGGTAAAACCGTTTTTTTAAAAAGTTTATTGAATGTTTATATGCCTTCTTCAGGAGAAATTCTGTTTGACGGAAAAGACATCAACACAATGACGAGAGATGAAAAACAACATCTCCGTTCAGAAATCGGAACGGTATTCCAGGGAAGTGCATTATTTGATTCCTTAACTGTGGAAGAGAATATCATGTTCCCTCTTGATATGTTTACCAATCTTACCTACAGAGAAAAAAAGAAAAGGGTTTTTGAAGTAATAGGACGAGTACATCTTGACAAAGCGGAAAGAAAATATCCTTCTGAAATTTCCGGAGGAATGCAGAAAAGGGTGGCGATCGCCAGAGCAATTGTCAACAATCCTAAATATCTGTTCTGTGATGAACCCAATTCCGGACTGGATCCGTATACTTCAAAGATCATTGATGATCTTCTTTATGAGATCACCAAAGAATATAATACTACAACAATCATCAATACACACGATATGAACTCTGTAATGACGATTGGCGAGAAAATTGTATACCTAAGACTGGGAATCAAAGAATGGGAAGGTAATAAAGACATCCTGATTACCGCAGGCAATAAAAATCTGATTGACTTCGTTTATTCTTCAGAACTGTTTAAAGAACTGAGAGAATATTTACTTGAGAATAATAAAACGATTGAAACGACAAATACAAAAATAGACGATAATGAAAAAGGTACTTAGTATAGCGTTATTAGGGTTTTCAATGTGGGCATCTGCACAGATTTCACTGGCAGGTAAAGCCAACTTAATTTTTCCAACAGGCTCACCTTCATGGTCCAATATTAAAGGGACAGTGAATGATGCTATTGCAGGAACAGGTAAAAATAATGTAGGTTTCAACGTTGGGCTTTCATTAAAAGTGGGACTTCCTACTTCATTGTTTGTGATGCCGGAAATCTATTATACTCACTTCAAAAATGAGTTTACTACAGAGAACACTACTTTTGATGTAAAAAGCAACCGTATTGATGTTCCGGTTCTTTTAGGATATAACCTTTTAGGGAATATGCTGGGAGTTTTTGTAGGACCTGTAGGAAGTTTTAACTTAAACAAAGACAATACTTACAACGATTTCAAGGAAAATGCTAAAAATGACTTTACCGTAGGGTATCAGTTTGGTGCACAGCTTGAAATCAAAAAGCTTATTGTAAATGCAAGATATGAAGGTGCTTTCAGTAAAGATGAAAGAAATTTCATCAACAAAGTTTCCGGTTCGGAAATCAGATATGATAACAGACCTAACTTGTTTATGGTAGGTTTAGGATATAAATTCTAATGATTTATCGAAAATAACAACTTTAAACCCTCAAATTTAAATTTGAGGGTTTTTATTTTGTTCTTCAAGTTCAGCCTGGCGTTTTGCAATGTCAGCAGCCTGTTTTTCAAGCTCTTCTTTGTCTTTTTGCAGCTGTTTGAATTCTTTTTTCTTCTGTTCCGCTTTGATAGCGCTTCCTTTACTTACATATCCTACCATTCCTCCAATGATAAGCCCTATTCCGATTCCCGCCATTATACCCATAATGTGGGAAATTTTTATTTGCTCTACGGCAAAATCAGTTGTTAAATAGAAAAGTAAGGCAGAAACAGCCAAAAGGATAAGTCCGGTAATTGATAAACTCTTCATAATATTGTGTTTAGGTGGTTACATAAAAAAGCCTTACCAAATTTACTAAAAATTTAATAAGGCCTTACTCAAGATTAAAATTCTAATTATATTTTTCCTCCTGCAGCCTTATAGTATTCCAAAGCTTTTGGAAGATCTTTGTTGATATCTGAAATTCTCGTTTCCGGATTCGGGTGAGTAGATAAGAATTCAGGTTGTCTTGCTCCTGTAGATGCGGCTTCCATTCTGTTCCAGAAAGGAATCGCTGCTCTTGGATCATATCCTGCCATAGACATCAGGTAAAGTCCCATTTCATCAGCCTCGGACTCCTGACCTCTTCCGTATTTCAACAAAGCAACCTGTGAACCAATAGGGTAAACCTTCTGGAAAACACTTGCCCATTGTGAATTTGAGATGGTTCCTCCCAGGATTGCACCTCCATATTGGGCTACCATTGCCTGAGAAATTCTTTCATTTCCGTGGCCTGCCAGTGCGTGAGAAACTTCATGTCCCATTACAACTGCAAGTCCGTTATCGTCTTTTGTTACCGGTAATATTCCCGTATAGACTGCAACTTTTCCACCAGGCATACACCAGGCGTTCAGCTCATTGCTCTGCAAAAGATTAAATTCCCAGCTGTAGCTTGCAAGATCTGCTGATCTTCCAATACTCTGATAATATCTTTCTGCCGCATTTTTAATTCTGTTTCCTACATTTACCACTCTCTTTGCATCTGCTGTACCGGTAATCACTTTACCTTTAGACAATGTCGTTCTATATTCCTGTGAAGACATTGTTAAAATTTCCGAATTGTTGGCCAGCTGTAAAGAAGACCTCCCCGTAATCGGGTTTGTAGTACAGGCAACAGCCGACAGAGCAATAGCTCCCATTCCTAATAGATGTGTAACTTTCATAGTTTGAGTGTTAATAATTCAACCTTAACAATTTTTATTCCAAAATATTTCAGAAAGAATATATTTGCATACATTTTGCTGTTTAAATTTAATAATTATATCATTATGAAAAAGTATATTTCTTTACTGATGATTTTTGGATTCCTGTTCTTATTCCAGAGCTGTGCTTCACAAGGTTCATTAGATCCGAAAACAGTGGACACTTTGGTGAATTCCCAGGAGTTTACCTTCTATGCACAAAGAGCCAACCCTACGAATTATGATGTTATCAATGTCATGAATTCAATGCCCAATGCCACTGCAACAAGAATGTTGAATCTGAATGGAGATTACACCATTGACGTCAGTAAAAATACGCTTGAAGTAGTTCTTCCTTATTTTGGAAGACTATTCAATCCTACATTTGGAAGCGCAAGTGATAACAGCTACCGATTTACTTCGAAAGATTTTACGGTCACTAAAACTCAGAATAAAAAAGGGACCTGGACTTTTAAGTTCAAACCTAAAGATGTAAGAAACGTAGACGAAGTGAATATTGAAATTTTTAAAACCGGAAAAGCTTTCGTTTCTATGAGAAGTAACGACAGGCAACCCATCACCTATGACGGATATATTTCAAAAACTGAGGTTAAACAGGAAAAAGAGAAGCTTTAACCCCTGTTTTCGTTAGATAAAAATTTTTCTACAAATAATTTTGCTTCAGTACTTGGATTAGAAACCATGGCTGAAGCATTTTTTTTATGCATATGATAAGCTTCCTCCACCGCATTACTTTTTTTCATCAGGGATAAAATATATTCCTGAACCCAATATTCAAATCGTTTTTCAGCCTGCTGAACCCGTATTTCTTCAAAACGGCCACTCTTCTTTTTCAGATCAATAAATTCGGATATTGTATCATACACTTCCTGTAATCCTTGATTATGAAGCGCAGAGCCAAGTAAAACAGGAATCTTCCATCCTTTTTCTTTAGGCGGAATAAAGTCTAATGCTCTTTTTAATTCCAGTCTTGTATTTTTAGCTTTCTGAAGATTGTCCTGATCTACTTTATTGATAAAAATGAGGTCTACCATTTCCATGATACCTCTTTTTATTCCCTGAAGCTCATCTCCACCTCCAATAATTTTAAGGAATAAGAAAACATCGGTAATATCAGCAACCAGCACTTCTGACTGCCCTACTCCTACCGTTTCTATTAAAATATAATCGTAGCCTGCAGCTTCGCAGATCATCATAGTTTCAAAAGTAGTATTCGCTACTCCTCCCAAAAACCCTGAGCTGGGAGAAGGGCGGATGAATGCATTTTCTTCTTTGGCCAATTCTTCCATTCTGGTTTTATCTCCCAAAATACTTCCCTTGTTAATAGCTGAACTAGGATCAATGGCCAAAACGGCAACCTTTTTTCCCTGAGCAATAACCAAACGGCCAAAGTTTTCTATAAAGGTAGATTTTCCTGCCCCGGGAACACCCGTTACTCCTACCCTCACAGAGTTTCCGGTAAGAGGCATAATTTTCTTCAACAATTCTTCTGCCTGTACCCTATGCTCTGCTTTCTTACTTTCAACCAATGTAATAGCTTTTGCAATCAGGCGTTTGTTTCCTGACTGTATTCCTTCTATTAGCTCTTCTGTAGAAAATTTCATTAATTCAAAATTAATAATTAAAATGGGAATGGTCAATAGCCTGCTTAGAATGATGAGACAAAAGATTTAAATTATCTTCATTTGGGATTACTGATTTTACGTAATTTTAATTTTTATTTCTTCTAAATTAAAACTAGAATCCCCTATATCAACCGCTTAAGGAATTTATTACATTTGTTATATATCAAAAAAAGAAACATGAAAAAACTCATCGCTGCGGCAACGTTTACTGCAATTTTGCTGGTTTCCTGTACGCCGAAAGCTGCTACATCCACTGCTACTGCAGGAACTTCAACATCTACTGCAGAACAGATTGCTCAGGGGAAAACTATTTTTGAAAACTCTTGTGGAAGATGTCATAAACTCCCTGATCCTGCTTCACATAATTCTGTACAATGGGTAGGAATCATGAATTCTATGGCTCCAAAGGCAAAATTAACGGATGAACAGCACCAATGGGTTTATGATTATATTGTTTCTGTGAAGAAGTAATCATCAAACAAAAATAGGATATGAAAAAATTCATCTTAGCCGGTATCGCAGCATCAGCATTTCTGGTATCCTGCGGACCAAAAAGTGTGGCTGTAACAGGGCCAAAGTATACCTCATCTGAGCAGCTGGCGCAAGGAAAAACCATTTTTGAAAATTCCTGTGCAAAATGCCATAAACTGCCGGAACCAACGAAACATGACGACAAGGGATGGATCAACACGTTAAGCAGAATGGCTCCAAAAGCTAAACTAAGCGATGACCAGCATCAAATGGTGTATGACTATCTGATCTCTGTCAATAAAAAATAAGCTTTCAATGAAAGCTTATTTTTTTTTCTTAATTAATGCCAACTGCTATCTTACAATAAGTTTTTCAACCTGGGACTGATTCCCCTGACTGATATGAACCATATAAACTCCTTTTTGAAGTCCTTTTACAGAAACAGCTTTCTTCGATCCTGATTCTCTGGAATCCGTCATTACTAATTTACCAGACATGTCAAACATCGTAATTTTAACTTCATTCGGAGATTTATCAATATTTCCCACGAAAAATTCATCATAAACAGGATTAGGAAAAACAATAAACCTGGATCCTGCTTTTATACTTTCCTTAGTAGCTAAAGCTGTATTGCATTCGGCAGGTACTGTAAAGTCTTCTACCTGATCAGTAGCAACTGTTTTGGAACCTGCGGATGCGTTCACTCCAAGCCCTCTTCTTGCAAATGTGTTCCAAATCAAGCATTTATTAAGCCCTCCATTTCCTATTACATCAGCCTGCAAAATAGCATCTCTACCATCAATAAAAGTGGGGCTGCACGGCTACAGCTTAATTCCGTCAATGACAAGCTGAAGAACTTTTGCATTTCCGGAAGTACTGCTAGCCAGAACATCATTATTATATCCATATTTTTCTATATACTTCCAGGCCAGATCCCAAAGCATTGTTGTCCATATAAAACCTATCTGATGAACTTCTGTATTGGTATTTGTTTTCCCGTAGGTATAATCATTAATGCTGAAATCGGGGGAATATTTAGCCAGCCTGTTGCCATTGCCGGTTGTAGGCTCATTTTTCGTATAAGTTGAATGTCCTCTGGAAACAGAGGAAGTGTCTCCAGGTCTGGCGGTCACCATAAGTCCGAAGAAATCAGACCAACCTTCGCCCATCTGCTCCGTGCTGTTGGTGGATGAGAGACAACTATATCCCTGTGCGGTAAGCCGGTTGGATACTCCATGCCCATACTCATGGGCCATAGTACCATTATCAAAACATGCATTCTTGAAACCACTATAATCAAAATTGAGGGTGGCATTAATAGTATTTCCGCTATTCAACTGCCCGGTCAGGAATAAACCTTCCGTTTTTCCCATACTCATGGTAGGTATGGTCACCTGCCCTCCATAAGTTCCTGCACCCAATGAAGTTGGGATATCGGAAGAAGATTTATACATAATGACACCTACAGCTCCAGCATTCTGTACATTGAGGGCTTTAAGGCCAAATTCACAATTAGCATTTGTTATGACTGCAATTTTATTAGCCAGGCTTCCAGCAGCAGGGGCGGTACATGCATCGGCTGGTACAGGAATTGCCAGGTCTCCTGTAACCGGAGCACCATACAAAGGTCCAAATGATGCTCCTGCTGTCAATACTTTTGGTCTGCCAGCCACGGAAGCAGGAGAATTATACTGATACCTTATTACCGGGTCATCAGCTGTTTGCAGCCTATCATACAGATACATCTGCATTCTACCTGCCTTTACCTGTGGCTGTCCGTTGACAATTTTTTCATAGCCAGGGCTAAAATTGGCATTATTAAGGCCGCTTCCGTCAAAAGCTTCTGCATTTACAGCATCTCCTCCCATACCAGTATTTCCAAAGTTACTGGTCTGGAAATTTCGGGCAGATTCTGTAAATCCGAATTTATAAAACAGATCATGCATTTTATTATTCATATAAAATAACTCCGTGATAGCAGCATCTTTATATGTGAAGGGATTATCATATCTTCCGTCGGCAAAAGGAAAATCAAAAATGCGCGCGCTTCCGCCATCCGGAGAATATCCTGGTGTATCCGTATTATTCTGATCAGAATAAGCGTACACATTATTTCCTCTTGTTATAGTGTAGCTGTTGGTTCCATCGGAATGCCAGCCTTCGGGAGATGCAGTAAGATCCCAGGGATTAGTGATGATAGAACGTGAACCAAATGTAGGCGCTTCTACCGGTAACGGAAATACATTATAAGATGCATTATCCGGCACGAGCTTCCCCTGAATATTTATTTCACTCTTTATTTCAGCGGGTTCCGCATATACCAGGTGAAACTTTGCCGGTTCTTTAGAACGATTATTGTCTTCTCCGTTATCCGCAAAATTACAACTGACGGTCATATTATCTTTAGTGAATATTTCACCTGTATCTGCGTCAGCTATTACATGCCATACATCGGAAGAATTCTTATCAGAAACAAATAATTCCTTTGCAATTTTATATACTTTATTATTCTCAAAATAGACATCATCAGTGTAATTTATTTCAGAAATATCTTTCAGACCCAGCTTACTTTTGATAAGATCATACGAAAACTTTGCAGTACTGTTTTTATGGCCATCCACAACAATATTCCTCTTAAATTCATTTTTCTCAGAGATAATTTTATTTTCCCTGATCACTACTTTTCCCAGAGCATTATAGACCCGAAGCCCATTATAGGTTTGCTGCACATCCACAATTCTGGCCTGAAGGCTGTGGGAAAGATCTTCGTTCAGAATAATAATTCCTGATGCATCGTTGCTACTCTTTTGTGCTATCTGCCCCTTTTTGTGGTAATATTCCTGAATAAGTTCTGCAGAATTTTGAGCGCAAACATTTCCGGAAACAAAAAAAGCTGCCACCGAAAATGGTACTAGAAAAAAATTTTTATTCATATTGTTTTTTTAGGTAGATAAATATATACAACACTACCTGCTAACAACTTATAAAAAAAATAAAATCACAAAAATCAGCAATATCTGAATATTTCTGTTTTTTTTAAATTATATTATTTATTCTTTTAAAATTTTTGTTTTATAATTTTAACTATTGATGGTGGTCATTTTTGATAAATACCTACAGAATCAGGTTTAATATATCTAAAAAAGGAGATTTATTTAATCTCCTCTTTCTTTCTGACCCTTGTTACCGGCATTTTACTTTTAATCATTTTTTCTCTATCTTCAAGTATTTCGAGTGCTGTACGGTTGTAAGCAAATTTCTTAGCTTCTTTAAGGGTTTCTAAAGCTTGCTTGTACTCAAAGTTTCTTTCCTGCAGAAGGGAGAGACAGTTCAGAATTTCTGATTTGTCAATTCCTTTTAGCTTTAAGGCAAATGCTATCAATTTTTCCGCTTCTTTATAATCTTCATTATTTAAAAGGCATTCGATATAATATTTGGGAGTATTAACATTTCCGATATTACTTTGCATGGCTTCATCAAAATATTTCTTTGCTGTTTCATAGTCCTTTAATTCTTCTGAATATACTCTTCCCATCAGGCAAAGGCTGTCTGCATCTTCCGGTTCGTAAGACAGAGCATAATTCAGTGCATCCATACATTCAGAAAGATTGAATGGAAAGTAGTCTAATGCTTCAAAATAATATTTACTTTTAGTTAAGGTCATTGTTGTAGTTTTTAAGTTCGTTTTTCAAGGCATTTCTTTGTTTTTTGAATGTCCTGTCGTCGTAATTCTTTTTAAAATCTGTTCCTGAAAATGTCCGAACCGGATTTCCGCGTTCTACCTGCATCTGAAGAGACCAGGTTTCTTTCAGCTTTCTTTCCAGCTGTTGGATATAAACAGCCATTACCTTTTCTTTGAGTCTGATAACAGATAGTTTTTTATTCTCCAGCTGGGAACGGGAATCCTGTACAAACACCGTTTCTTTAGTAGGAATATGAGTAGCACGAACAGCGGTATTCACCTTGTTTACGTTTTGTCCTCCGCTTCCCTGACTTCTCGCAGTCTGAAACCGGATGTCTTTTTCATGGAAGTCAATCATTTTCACATTTTCCAATTCGAAGATTCCGATAAACCAATTGCTTCTTTTATGGAGTTTCCTGAATGTACTTTTTCCTATCCAGCAAACACTTCCCAACCAGTTTTTTAAAAATATATTTATCTCTTTGCCCTTTAAAAGCAGAGTCACAGACTTTAATGTCAGGTTTTCATCACCGCTTTCACGATGTATGATTTCGTATTCTATTGTATTTTGTTTTGCCTCTTCAAGAAAAGTCTTCAGAACCTTGGCTACTACCCACTGGCATTCTAAAGGTCCTCTTCCTGAAGTGATTTGTATTAATTTTTCCATTGTTATATTGGCATTTTGCTTAATAAAGGGTGACCTACCGGATCTATTCCCTTTTCTAATAAATCTTTTGCAGCCATTACTGCCCAGCATTTGTCACTGGAATGAATATTTCTGTAAAATGAAAGTAAAGTATCAGGCTTTACGACAGTAAAACCATTAGCTTCTATAGTTTCAAGATCATCTCTTTCAAAGAAGTCTATGGTAATTCTGTGGAATTTGTCATTTTCAAGCTCAACAGTTTTTTCATACCTGCGAAAGTTTTCCTCGCTCGGCAGATGGTCATATCGGGTCCAGACTTTCCGGAATCCTTCCTGCTGAAGAATGATGACTACTTCTGCTATCTTTTCTTTTTTTACAAAAACATCAATATCCTTATGGTCATGGGCATGCTTATATTCCGTATGTCCTTCTTCGGACATAAAATGCCATGCCCAACCTCCTGAAATGATGATTTTATCTTTTAATTTATCTAAAATTTTGAGTCCTAACCGGATTCTGAATTCCGGCCAGACTTCACCGTATCTTTTTATGTTATGTGGTGCTCCCATTTCTTTGTTTTTAAATATTTCCTGATTAAACCTTACAGGTTTTTGAAACCTGTAAGGTTGTAAAATATTAGGCTAATTACTTATCCATTCTCACAATTCTCGGCTGGAAGGTTCCCAGAATGTCTACCAATTCGCTCTGAGCGTTCATCACTTCATTGATGTCTTTGTAGGCCATAGGTGCTTCTTCAGCATTTCCACCCATCAATGTGACATTTTTAAGCTTTAATTCTTTTTTGATATCATGCTGAGTGAAAAGACTTCTGCATTCTCCTCTGGAATGTGCTCTTCCTGCACCATGGGACGCTGAGTTCAGGGATTCCGGGTTTCCTTTTCCGCGAACGATAAATCCTTTTGCGGTCATTGATCCGGGAATCATTCCCAATTCATTCTCATTGGCAGGTGTTGCGCCTTTCCGGTGAACAATCACTTCTTTTCCGTTGTGGATTTCTTTCCAGGCAAAGTTGTGATGATTTTCAATTCTGGCTTTTACTCTTCCACCAACGGCTTTTACAAGTCTTCTGTGAATATCGTCATGGCAGGCTGAAGCATAATCTCCGGCAAGATTCATTGCTGTCCAATATTCCAATCCCAGATGTGTACTAAGGTCCAGCCAGGCGAAGTTTTGGGCTTCTTTTGGTAGCGGACACTGTTCTGTTGCCATCCTTGAATAATACTGTGCAATTTCTGCTCCGAGGCCTCTTGAGCCACTGTGAGAAAGGATTCCCAGATATTTTCCTTTTGGCAGGCCAATCTGTTCGTCTTCTTCGGTGATTTCCACTTCCCCGAATTCTACAAAGTGATTTCCTCCGCCTGAAGATCCCATCTGTTTGATGGCTTTTCCCTTTAATCTTCTTAAGATCGGGATCATATCGAATGTATCTCTGTCGAAAATCTCATGGTCTATGTGAGATTTGTGCGTTTCATACATTCCGAATTTGGTATGTTCGGCAAGGGCTTTTTCATATTTATCTCTTGCTCCTTCAAGATATGAAACTGGTGTATCCAAAATACTGAGGCTCATTCTGCAGCCAATATCCATTCCTACTCCGTAAGGAATTACGGCATTTTCCACCGCCAGAACTCCACCAATTGGAAGTCCGTAGCCGCTGTGGGCATCCGGCATTAATGCTCCCTGAGTAGAAACAGGCAGTTTCAAAGCAGTGTATAACTGGTTTTTTGCCTCTTCTGAGATATTGTTTCCAAAAATCTGAAAGGAAGCACGTTGTGAATTCAACATTCTTTTTTCCGTTTTTTTGGATGAAAGCAGGGTTTCTGCAATCTGTCCGAAAGTAAGATCTTTTTCAAATTCTTCCGGATTCAGCAGGATTTCCTTTAAAAGAGATTTTACGTGGTGAATATTCTTCGTTGCAAAATTTCTTTTCATGACTTCCAATGCTACGTTTACACTTTGGTTATTTGGATAGCCCAGTTTTAATATATCTTTTCCTTTTAGTTTTAAATTTCCCATTGTTTTTGTTTTAAATAACAGTTGGACTTATATGTCCAGTAAGCTTTCTGCAATCTCTGTTGCAGACATTGTGCAGGTAGCATATTTCCTGCTTTTGATAAGTTTTCTTTGATACGTTTCTTTCCATGGATTCGATTTACATAAAATAGTCTTGTTCATAATCCCTATCACCTTATACTCTCCCAAATAGGAATCCAGCGCTGCATATTCTTTTTCCAGCTCCAAATCAAGGGGTTTGTAATGGGTAATCATGTTGGGTGTTACCCTCAAAGTAAATCGCCATGGTTCGGTAAATTTGTAGTAGGTTCCGAATATCTTACGGACAGGGCAATAGTCTTCTTTCTTTTCAAAGTATTGTCTTTCTCTGTCAGTAAGTTCCCATTTTGGATAATTCCATGAATATGAAGTAATATACCTAAGCTTCTGCTCTCTTTCTACATATATCTTTCTTCCGAACTTTCTTTTCTTTTTTAAAAATTTTCGGTTATCAGAATACATATAGGTATTTATCTTCTTTAAAATTCCTTCGAAAAAATCTCCGTCTTTGGATTGTTTTACATCTTCTCTTACAACAAAGAATCTTACAAATCCTTTTTGATAGGGTTTATCCAATGGTATCAACGGAAGATTTCTTCTTATTTTCCAGAGTTTTCTACTACGTTTGTATTTTTTTCTTATCTGCTTTTCTACATCTTTTCTAATTGCTCTTTTTCTTCTTCTCACGCTTCTCAGGCGGAAATGCAGAAGGTTATCATTTTCCATTGTGAACAGAAGTCTGATGTGAAATATTGGAAACTTGATTGTTTTATCTCACACAACTTTTAATCAACTAAAACATTAGTTGAATGAATTAATAATAGACTATACAGTTCTGAGGAATGTACCTCATTCTGTTTTGTCCTTAATGACACTAAAAAAGATTTCGGGGAAACTTGAAGTTTGAAATATTGCGCAATAAAAAACCCGAAATCTCTACGACTTCGGGTTTTGATATTTCATTGTACTGTTATTCTAAGAATGTACCAAACCGCGAAGCCTTACCACCATAAGTGGCAATCCAACTGTAGAATTCTGATTAGTTCTGAACATTGCTTCGTTGTTTTTTATTGGTTAAACTTGATTTTCAGGTGCAAATATATACATTTTTCTGAAAATCAAAATATTTTTTTTCACTTAAGGTGAATAATACTGAGAAAAATGGCGTCAATAACCTTGGTCATTCTCTTTGTATCCAGGGTTTCCAAAGTGTCTGTAGGCTCATGATAATTTTTATTTCTGAAGAAGGAGGTATCTGTAATCATGAGGGCGGGGAAATCAAAGTTCCAATAGTTGAGGTGATCAGAATAGTCTATTCCTGCTACAAATTTCGGGGCAGAGAAGGTTTCTGTTTTGATCTTTTCGGAACCTTTAAAGTTGCTGATAAAGTTTTTTACAAACGGACCAGCTCCACTGAATTTTTTAATCAAAGTAATAAAATCACCTTTATCACCGTATACCCATGAAAGAACACCTACAGGAAAGCTCTGAGAACCTTTTTCATCTTTAAAATAGCCAATCATTTCTACACTGGCCATTCCATAGACATCAATATTGTTATCTTTTAAATATTTTGCGTGGACATAACTTCCCATATTTTCAGTTCTGAAGTAAGGAGGTTCTTCTAAGGTGTAGGATACAAGATCTACTCTGTACTTCAACTTTTGTCCTTTAAGCATTCTTGCCAGCTCCAAAAGGGCTGTAACTCCTGTTGCATTGTCGTCTGCACCCTGCTGATCTCCACAAACATCGTAATGAGCTCCTATGATAATTCGTTTCTTATTTTCTGTTCCAAAGGAGGTCATTACATTTTTATATATTTTTCCGTCAACTTTGTATTCCTGGTAAGCAGTGCTGTCACCATAGGTATTGAAAGTCTGATGGATATAGCCTGCAACGGCATTCAGCTGCTCTATATTTTTATGATTTCTAAATTGCGGCGTTTGGGTAAGTGCTGTCAAATGTTTCCTAACCAAAGCAGTATCTGCAAAGGTTTTCGAGCTTTGTATGGATTCATTTTTTCCTGAAGCTAAAAGGAAAGCACCAGCGATAATAAATAAGCCTACGAGAAGAAACAATTTTTTCCTCGTAGGCTTTATGACATTTTTCAGAATCATAGGCTGCATTTTAATTTCAAATTGAAATTAAAACTTTTCTGTCTACTTTTCTAAAAATCTTTCTAAAATTTCCACTGCGCATTTCGGAAGGTTGGTTCCTGGACCGAAAATAAAGTCTGCACCATTGGCATAAAGGAATTCATAATCCTGCTGAGGAATTACTCCTCCTACCACGATGGTGATATCGTCTGCTCCCAGTTTGGAAAGTTCTTCCACAACCTGAGGAACTAATGTTTTGTGTCCTGCAGCTAATGAAGAAACTCCTAAAATGTGAATATCATTCTCCACAGCTTGCTTAGCTACTTCTTCCGGTGTCTGGAACAATGGAGCGACATCGACATCAAATCCCATATCGGCAAATGCTGTTGCTACAACTTTTGCACCTCTGTCGTGTCCGTCCTGCCCCATTTTGGCAACCATTAGTCTTGGGCGGCGTCCTTCTTCCTCTTCAAATTTCTGAGTCAGATTAAGGGCTTTTTCAAAGTATTCGTTTTTACCGGCATTCATTGCGTATACACCAGAGATTGTTTTAATATTTGCTTTATATCTACCAAAGGTTTCTTCCATGGCATCACTCATTTCACCAAGGGTAACTCTTCTTCTCGCTGCTTCGATGCATAATGCCAGAAGGTTTCCTTTTCCGGTTTGAGCGCTTTGGCGGATTTCATTCAGGATCTGTTCAACAGCCTCAGCATTTCTTTCCGCTTTGATTGTATTCAGTCTTTCGATCTGTTTTCTGCGAACCTCGGTATTGTCAATGTCTAAGATTTCAATCTGATCCTGCTTCAATGAGGATTTGAATGAATTGACTCCGATAATGAATTCCTCACCGCTATCAATCTTAGCCTGTTTTTTTGCTGCGGCTTCTTCAATTCTCATTTTGGGAATTCCGGCTTCGATCGCTTTGGTCATTCCTCCTTCCTGCTCTACCTCATCGATGTATCTCATCGCTTCTTCGATCATTTGCTGAGTAAGGCTTTCCACAAGATTGCTTCCACCCATCGGATCTACCACATCACAGATTCCGCTTTCCTGCTGAAGGATAATCTGTGTATTTCTTGCGATTTTTGCTGAATAATCTGTAGGAAGGGCAATGGCCTCATCCAATGCATTGGTATGGAGAGACTGCGTTCCTCCTAATGCTGAAGACAACGCTTCAATGGCTGTTCTTGTAATATTATTGAAGGGCTCCTGCTCTGTTAAAGACCATCCTGAGGTTTGTGAATGGGTTCTTAACGCCAGAGATTTTGGATTCTGAGGATTAAACTGTTTTAAAAGGGTTGCCCAGATATATCTTGCGGCACGCATTTTAGCAATTTCCATGAAATGATTCATCCCGATTGCCCAGAAGAATGATAGTCTTGGAGCGAAATCGTCTACGTTCATTCCTGCTTTTATTCCTGTTCTTACGTATTCAAGACCATCTGCCAGTGTATAAGCCATTTCAAGCACAGGCGTTGCCCCTGCTTCCTGCATATGGTATCCGGAAATAGAAATCGAGTTGAATTTTGGAATGTTTTGCGAAGTATATTCAAAAATATCTGCGATGATCTTCATGGAAGGTGCCGGCGGATAGATGTATGTATTTCTTACCATGAATTCTTTCAAAATATCATTCTGAATAGTTCCGGAAAGTAAATCCTGTTTTACTCCCTGCTCTTCTGCTGCTACGATATAGAAAGACAAAATAGGAAGTACCGCTCCATTCATGGTCATAGATACTGAAATCTGATCCAAAGGAATCTCGTTGAAAAGGATTTTCATGTCTTCCACCGAGTCGATGGCAACTCCTGCTTTTCCTACGTCTCCTACTACTCTTGAGTGGTCAGAATCATATCCCCGGTGTGTTGCAAGGTCAAATGCTACTGAAAGTCCTTTCTGACCTGCGGCAAGGTTTCTCCTGTAGAAAGCATTGGATTCCTCTGCGGTAGAAAATCCGGCATACTGACGGATTGTCCATGGTTTTTGAACATACATGGTGGAATACGGTCCTCGCAGATAGGGAGCAATTCCTGGAGAAGTCTGCGTTAATGATTCATCTTTTACATCTTTTTTCTCATAGGATGATTTGAGTTCAAGGCCGTCTTTTTCAAAATTGTAAATCTCTCTTTCCTGAGGTAATACATTAAAATCCGGGTTTTTCACAGAAATTGTCTTTCGCATTCCAATTATTTTTGTCCCCGTAAAGTTAATTTTTTTGAACGAAACATGAAACTTCTGTTAACACTCTGTTTTTCTTGATTTTAGCAAAAGAAAAAGGCCAGACAAATGCCCGGCCTTTCTTATGGATATAAATTTAAGTTATTTCTTTATTCCCATCTCAAATAAAGCAAATGATATAAGATCTGCATTTTCACTGATTACCTGATCTGTTGATCTTCCAGCTCCGTGTCCTGCATTCTTTTCAATTCTTAAAAGAATAGGATTTTTACATGCTTGTTTTTCCTGAAGTTCTGCCCCGAATTTGAACGAGTGAGCCGGAACTACTCTGTCATCATGATCACTGGTGATGATCATTGTTGATGGATAGCAAGTTCCTGCTTTTACATTATGTACTGGAGAATAGGATTTGAGATACTCAAACATTTCTTTGCTGTCTTCTGCTGTACCGTAGTCGTAAGACCATCCTGCTCCTGCTGTAAATTTGTTATATCTTAACATATCCAACACTCCTACTCCCGGGAAAGCTACTCTTGCCAGGTCCGGTCTCATCGTCATTGTTGCACCAACCAGTAATCCTCCATTTGATCTTCCTGAAAGGGCCATGTATTGTTTTGAAGTATAGCCTTTGCTTTGAAGGTATTCTCCGGCAGCAATAAAGTCTTCAAAAACATTTTTCTTCTGCTGTTTTGTTCCTGCATCATGCCATTTCTTACCGTATTCTCCTCCTCCACGGATGTTTGGAACAGCGTAAATACCTCCATTTTCCATCCAGATCGCATTGACTACAGAGAATGAAGGCTGTAAGCTTATGTTGAAACCTCCATAAGAATATAGGATCGTAGGGTTTTTACCGTCAAGTTTAGTTCCTTTCTTATAGTTGATCATCATAGGAACTTTTGTACCGTCTTTTGAAGTATAAAATACCTGTTCTGAAACATAATCGTCCGGATTAAACTTCACTTTAGGCTTTTGATACACTTCAGATTTCCCTGAGTCTACATTGAATTTATAAGTAGTTCCCGGTGTAATATAATTGCTGAAAGAAAAGTAAACATCTTTCTCTTTTTCTTTTCCTCCGAACCCTGAGATATTTCCTTTTCCTGGCAATGCAATTTCTCTAACCAGTTTTCCTGTTTTATCAAACTGTTTTACCTGATCTATGGCATCAATCATATAGGTTGCAAAGAAATATCCTCCACCGGAAGAAATTCCCAACACGTTTTCAGTCTGTGGAATTACATCCTTCCATGTTGCCGGAGCAGGATTGCTTATCGTAGTTTTTACAAGACGCATATTCGGAGCATCTTTATCGGTGAAAATGAAAAGATCATCACCTTGTGTATCTACGATGCTGGCATTGATATCAAATCCGTTCATAATTTGTACAAAATCGCCCCCATTTTTAAGGTCTTTTATATACAACTCATTACCATTTGTAGCATTAGCTGCCGAAATGATAAGATATCTCTGATCTTCAGAAACTCCGGCACTTAAATATCTTCTTGGAGTTTTATCTCCTCCGAAAATCAATTGATCTTCAGACTGTTTTGTTCCCAGCTTGTGAAAGTATACTTTGTGCTTATCCGTCATTCCGGAAAGTACTGTTCCTTCTTTTGGTTTGTCGTAGCTTGAATAATAAAACCCTTCGTCTCCCTGCCATGAAATCCCGCTGAATTTTACATCCAGTAAAGTTTCATCAATCTGTTTTTTGGTTACAGCATCAATGATGATAATCTTGTTCCAATCACTACCTCCTTCAGAGATAGAGTAAGCGGCAAGATTTCCTTTTTTGTTGAAAGAAAGATTGGAAAGAGAAGTTGTTCCTTTCTCTGAAAATTTATTAGGATCTAAAAATACTTCTGTAGCATTGGTTTTATTGTTTGTTCTGTACAAAACAGACTGCGCCTGCAGACCATCGTTTTTATAATAGTAAGTATAATCTCCTTCTTTGAAAGGTGCTGAAATTTTCTCATAATTCCAGATATCTTTAAGCTGACTTTTAATTTTATCCCTGAACGGAATTTTAGAAAGATAATTCTGGCTGTAAGCTACTTCTTCATCTACCCATTTTTTTGTAGGTTCGGAATCATTTTCCAGATCTCTGAAGGGATCAGAAACAGCAGTTCCGAAATAGGTATCTGTCTGGCTTCCTTTTAACGCTTTAGGATAATTCATTTTCTGAGAATAAAAAGATGCTGAAAACAATACTCCAGCTGTTAACAATATAGGTTTAAAATTCATACTGATCGGTTTTTCTCAAAAATACGCAAAGTATGTGAAATAAAAAAAGTCCCTTTATATTGGGACTTTTTTTATTTATGATTGTACTTTTCATCTATTCATTGGCTCCGAAGCTTTCAAAATAGAAATCGGTAAGGTTGGAAACAATCTCATCCGGGCTGCCGTTCCAATAGTATATTTTATCACCTTCTTTAAGTTCGTAAAGTCTAAAATTTTGGTCGGTTGTTACCGTTTTATCAGCATTCTTAAAATCCTGAACTGCCTGAATAAGATACTTTTTAAGGTCTTCAGCTTTTATTTTATTCAGATCTCCTTTTGGTCCAGAGGTTAGCTTTGAGGGAACCAGGAAGCTTACAGAATAGCTTATTTCTGCGATTTTTTGCCCTTCAACATATTCATTCGGAACTACTTTTACATCTTTTACAGTAAGTTTTCCGGTTTTAAAATTCCCAAACATTGCGGCGAAGTAATCTTCAGCTTCTTTTTTACAAGCTGCAGCCGTAGCTTTAGGAAAGGCTGCAAGAAAATTATCTACGCTTCCATTGATCATTTCCTTTGAAGTTTCTTTAAAATCCACCTGATAAGCAGTTTGACTGTCTACGGTAGGCTTTAAATAATCATTGAGTTTATTCAATGCTGCGTCATCATTATTCACAAAAGTACCAAAGAAGAGCTCAAAGGCTTCTTTAGGTTTCTTTACTTCTGTCTGCGCCATCAGTTGCTGCCCCATTATGGTAAGCAACAGCAGGAAAATAATTTTGTAGTTTTTCATAGTTTATATTTTGTTTTGTTATTGGGAAAAACAAAGCCCCTGAAAAGTCAGAGGCTTTGTTTTTATTTGTTTTAATTTTAATAATTCTCTTCTTCCCCTTTCATCTTCTCTGCATTTTCTGCCATGATTACTGCATCAATCATTTCAGAAATATCACCATTCATATAAGCATCAAGGTTGTACATAGACTTATTGATTCTGTGGTCTGTAACTCTACCTTGCGGGTAATTGTAGGTTTTAATTTTTGCAGAACGGTCTCCTGTAGATACCATAGATTTACGTTGTGCGGCAATATCTCCCTGTACTTTCTGTAATTCGATATCGTATAATTTTGTTCTCAGCATTTCCATTGCCAACTCACGGTTAGCAAGCTGAGAACGAGCCTGTTGACAAACTACAACAAGTCCTGAAGGTTTGTGGGTAAGCTGAACTTTAGTCTCAACCTTGTTTACGTTCTGACCACCGGCACCTCCTGAACGGGAAGTCTGCATTTCAATATCTGCAGGATTCAGTTCAAAATCTACTTCTTCTGCTTCCGGAAGAACAGCAATGGTAATGGCAGAAGTGTGTACTCTTCCCTGAGATTCTGTTTCAGGTACACGCTGTACACGGTGAACTCCGGATTCAAACTTCATGATTCCGTAAACACCTTCTCCTTCCACTTTCATGATCAATTCCTTGTATCCTTTTGCGGCTTCGTTAGAATCCGTTACTTCATGTCTCCATCCTTTTGTTTTAAAATACATGGTATACATTCTGTATACATCTTCCACAAAGATAGCTGCCTCATCACCTCCTGTACCGGCACGTAATTCTACGATAACGTTTTTGTCATCGGCAGGATCTTTAGGGATCAGTAATACTTTCAGTTCTTCTTCCAATCCCGGAAGTTTAGCCTGAGCTTCCAGCTTTTCTTCTTTAGCCAGATCTACCAGATCTCTGTCTGAACCGTCTGCAATGATCTCTTCAGATTCTGCAATACTGTCCAGAGCACCTTTGTACTGATCGTAAACTCTTACAATTTTTCCCAAATCACTATATTCTTTGTTCAAAGAAGAATATCTTTTTTGGTCTGAAATGACATCAGGCTGTATAATAAGGTCTGCAACCTCATTATATCTTTGTTTAATAGCTTCTAATTTTGGAATTAATGATTTAGACATTGTAGAAATTTTGTGGGTGCAAAGATAAGGATTATTAATTCAAAATTAAAATTCCGAATCATCATAAATTTTTGAGCATTAGGGATAAAGGATGTAAAACCACAAAAAGACAGATTTGCCAATCTGTTTATTCATCTTTCTGCATCATCAAAACTAAGTCTGAGATCCTTTAGAAAGTCTTCTGTCCAGCAGATATAAAATAATTCCTACCGCAATAATTCCCAATCCTATCAGGCTTTCTTTAGGATTATGAATGAATGTAAAATAGAGAATATAGATACTGAACAATAAAAAAACTGCCGGGAAAATGTGAAACGCATTCGACTTAAAGATTTTTCTGTCTTTTTTCTTCAGGAAGAAAACGGTAGAAATTGCCAGACTCGCAAAAAGCTGTAAAATAAAAGCTGTGTAAACAAAAATTTCTTTAAAACTTCCCGTTAGAATAATAACCGTCGCAATGACTGCATGGGCAAAAATGGCTCTTACAGGAATTCCTTTTCTATTTCCTGCTGATAATGGTTTCCAGATGTAGGTGTGCTTTGCAAAAGCCTGCGTCAATCTTGAACCGACCCATAAATACCCGCTAATTGTAGCAACCAGCTGCAGGGCAATAAAAATATTGACTATCTTTCCGAAAGCGGGCCCCAACATATTGACAGCCGCTTCTCCCATTACATCTTCTTTCCCTGCCAACTGATTGACAGGAGCATGTTTCAGCATAATATAATTCACCAGAATATAGCTTACCGTCACAAAAACAGTTCCGATGATGAGTGATTTGGGAAGGTTTTTCTGAACATCTTTTATTTCTCCTGCAATATAGGAAGCTGAATTCCAGCCTGTATAGGAATAGGTGACAAATACCAGAGACGTAGCAAATGCAGGAAGCATGATTTCCTTCTGCCAGCTGTCACTGAAATTGAGACTATTACCCAACTGTGGTGAATCTGAAATTCCTACTCCCAGAATAACCAGCACAATAATAAAAGCTATCTTAATGAAGGTGAAAAAGTTATGAAACCTGCTGGATGTTTTCAGACTGAATGATAATGCTATGGCCACGAGAAAAATAGCGGCGATCGCAAAACCGTTTCCAAAAGAATAGTCAAATACGGAAAGGTATTTTGACATTGCCAACGCTGCCAGTGCAACAGGAGAGGAAAATCCTATGATGAGTGAAATCCAGCTTATCAGATATCCGAATACAGGATGATAGGTTTCTTTGAGATAAATAAAATCGCCTCCATTTCCTTTAAAATGTGAACCCAGTTCTGCGTAGCAAAAAGCCCCGAACAAAGCAAGAATTCCCCCGATGGCCCATAACAGAAAAATACTGTAGGTATTGGTAATATCAGATAACTGAAATCCAAGCGTCGTAAAAATCCCGGTTCCTATCATATTGGAAACGACAATGGCAGCGGCTGTTTTCCAGCCAATCTGATGTGAAGTAGTACTCATTTAATGATTAAAAATTAAAATTAAGCCTTCCGAAGAAATAATTCCCCAGTGTTCCCATCTGAACCGGCGCGTATTTGAATACTCCATAGTATGAATTTTTATAAATCTGGCGATCCGGGAAGACATCAAATACATTATTGGCCCCTACTGTAAAATTGATATTTTTGGTGATATCATAGCCAACGCTTACATCAGTCACAACCTTTGGCGAGAATTCCTGCACGTCTCCAAATGGATAACCATCTCTTATTACCTTACCAAAATAGGTATTTCTTACGAGAAAACTGAATTTCCCGATTCCATAATTCAATCCTAATGATGCTTTTGTTTTTGGAGACAGTGTTTCAATGATATTGATCTGATCGGGACCAAAAAACTGATCCTGAGGCGTTCCTAAGTTTTCCGGAAAATGGAAATCTGTAATTTTTGTTTCCGTATAGTTTCCGGCAAGATTGATATTTAATTTTCCATTACCTAGAATCCAGTCATAGGTTACTACAACATCAACTCCTTTGGTTTCTGTATCAATAGCGTTGGCAAAGAATCTTCCGCTTTCTACCTCCTTTCCCTGTCCTACTATCGCTGGATCTGACAATCTTGGATCTGTTATATTTCCAGTAATAACGATTCTATCTTTTACTTTAATAATATATCCATCTACGGTTATCAACAGTCCTTTTACAGGTGTTAAAGTAAATCCGGCACTTCCATTTACAGAGGTTTCCTGTTTAAGTTTATCAAATCCAAGGATTTCAGCGGCTTTGCTATCATTGCTAAAGATTCCTTTTGTGACAATCTTCTCGCCTGAAGTAGAAATATCAGCATAAGAATTATTGAAATATTGCTGTTGAAGGGAGGGCGCTCTGAACCCTGTTCCAACGGCGGCTCTTATTGCATAATTTTTTACGAATTCATATCGGACGGCAAGTTTTCCATTCAAGGTATTTCCGAAATCTGAATAATTTTCAAATCTGGCAGCCGCATCTATATTGAGTTTTTTATCTAAATCATACGAAACATCCGCATACACGGCTGTTGAATGCCTGTCCTTCTTCAATGCATTATTTGGAGAAAAACCGATAAAGGATTGGGAACCTCCTGCACCAAGCACTGTTGATCCTTCAGTAGCAACATTTCCATTGATGTCGTATTGGGTATAAGAAGCTTCATCACCTGCTTTGATCTGGTATTGTTCAAATCTGAATTCTCCTCCGAAAGCGATATTGAACTGTTTTATATTTTTTGAAACATCAAGATTAACAGTATTCTGAAGAAAACTATGGGCTCCTGCATAAAACCGGGTTGGAGATTTTGCTCCCAGAGAAGCATTATTGGTGTTGCTTACATTATAATTGAAGGTATTGCTCCCGAATGTATTACTAAGGTCAAATAGCCAGTCGTTAACATTATATTTTGCTCCCACAGCATAAGAAATATCATATACCTGAGATCCAAGAATTGCCTGAAATCCGTTGGGGTAAATGGATGAAACCACATTGGACTTTTCGCTCGGCAGCCTTCTGAATCCAAATCCTTCTCCTTCTTTAATGCTGAACCCTCCGAAAGAATATACTTTAAAATTATCATTAAAAGGGTATTCTGAGTTGAAAAACAACTGTCCCTGCCTGATCTGGGCATCTCCGATCTGAAAATTAAAATCATCACGGGTTAATCCTCTTTTTTCAATTTCTGCATCATCTGCGGCTCTGGCAGCTTTTACGGCTTCAGCATCACCAGCAAATTCATAAGCGAAATTATCTCCGAAAATATCCAGGTCATGATTTTGCGTTCTTGTTGTTTTTCCTCTGTGGCTCAGTTGCAGGGAAAGATTGATATAACTGTCTTTTTTTCCTAACGAAGTTCCGTAATTGATTCCCGCCTGGTAAGTATCACCATCATTTCTTCCGGTCAGTCCGTAAGTAAGACTTGCCGAGGCTCCTGCATTTTTCTTGAGAATAATATTGATGACTCCTGCAATAGCATCAGAACCATATTGTGCTGCTGCACCGTCTCTTAACACTTCTATTCTATCAATAGCAATAACCGGTATGGTACTCAGATCTGTTCCTACAGAGCCATTTCCTACGGTATTCTGATAATTTACCAATGAAGTAGAATGTCTTCTTTTTCCGTTAAGCAACACTAAAACCTGGTCAGGCCCCATGCCTCTTAAAGTAACCGGGTCAATATGTTCGGTACCATCAGAAGCAGACTGTCTCACTGCGTTAAACGATGGAATTACATAGTTCAGGAGATCCTGAGCGGTCATTTGTGGAGAACCTCTCTGGATTTTATCGATATTGATAACATCTACAGGAACCGGCGTCTCCAGTTTTGTTCTTTTGACATTACGGTTTCCAACGATGATAATATCTTCGATCTGTTTTCCTTTTTCCTCACTTTCCTGAGCAGCTACCAGAATTACCCCAAGCAATAATACAGCTGTGCTTAATTTTTTCATTTTGTTCTTGCCAATTAATAATAACAGTCTGACGGCTAGTTCCGCAGATATACAAGACTTCAAGAAATGGAATTCATATAGAATATTGACTTCAATTATCTCCCCCAATGGGTTGGAATTAGCACCTTTACACATCTGGAACCGTGCAGGTTGCTAAGGTTTCTCCGGGCCAAATCCCTCCACCTTTCTTGATAAATCTACTGCAAAAGTAGACTATTTTTTTGAACTTACAAAAAAGGCAAATCTGCTGATCCGCAAATTTGCCTTTTATTCTTTCTATAGAACTTGTTTACACTTTTATTTTTGAACCATTAAGATTTAATAAGAGTTTAAGAGTATTAAGATAAGCTTCGCTTTAAGCTTAAAAATCAGAATGATTCATCTTAACTACACTTTATTTCTTAAATCCTTCTTAATGGTTTTAATATATTCAACATTTTTATAAGCTAAACAACTCCATAATTTTTTTTATTTGATCACAATCTTTTGAATGGCTGTTCCTGTATCCGATTTCAGCTGAACCAGATAAGTTCCTGCAGGATAACTGATTTTAGCTTCATAGATACCGTTTTCTTTATCCAATTTGAAAGTATCCAGTTTTTTACCCGTCATATCAAAAATCAGAATCTCTCCGTTTTTTGCCTTATTGAAAATGAGTTGAGCAATTCCGTTCCGAACCGGATTATCTGCAATCTGAAGGGATAATTTGTGGACTGCATTGATATCTACAGTGGACAAAGCGCCAGCATAATTGCCAAAGATTCTGAATTCTCCCGGCTGTAAAGTGATCGGGGATGTTGTGGAAGCTATATTCGAAATACTGTTGTCCATCAGATTCTGCCATTGACCCGTGTAAGGAAAATAAGGAACTACATTCTGTGCGGAAGTCGTGTAATTGGCCAATACGACAACATTCTTTATTCCTGTTGTAATAGCAGCATCATACACATAAATTCTTGTGATCAGGCCATTGGGATCATTCGTAAGATTGTTGGATTCTATACTGTAGGTTTTAGATTTAAAAACCTGATGACTGTTTCTGATATTGATGATTTTAGCCCAAGTATCATAAATAGCCTTTCTGTTCGCATTGGTATCATATCCTAAAGTGAATGCAACAGGTTTTTCATCAGTTCTGCATCCGCTGTCGATGGTACCGTTTGCACATCTGTTGATACTGAACTCATAACCAAGTTCGCCAAACTGCCAGATCATTTTCGGGCCGGGAATGGTAAAGAAAGTCGCTCCGAAAGTCTTCATTCTTTCAAGAGCAGTATTCAGATTTTTAACATCGTAACTTCCATTAACAGCTCCATAGGCAAGGTTTTTAAACATAAGCCTTTCTTCATCATGACTTTCTCCATACCCTACAGCACTCATGTTGGTAAAACCGTGAAGACTGTGGTTCATTCGGTCGTAATTGCTGTTTTCCTGATATCCCATCGTATTCTGATTGTAAGGATCTGTCTGTTTATTCCAAAGCATTACGCCTTTTCCTTCTGCTATTCTATAGTTAGCCCATTGCTGTTCTTCTGTATCAGTTCCCAGGTGTTCAAAGATCATATATGAATTGGGATCAATGGCCCATTGCCTGTCTGCATAATGTTTCATGATATCCACTCTATCCTGCTGATAGGCATTGGTACAGGCTTCATCATTTTCAGAGCAGCTTTGTGTAAATCCTTTCGTTAAATCCCAGCGGAATCCGTCAATGTGATACTCTGTCAGCCATTGCTCAAGACATCTTTCAACGTAATATTGCGTTGAAAGACTTGTATGGTTAAAATCAGTAAATACATTGTATGAATGCTTCGGAACCTGATTGAAATAAGGATTGTTGGCGGCAACATCACCATATCCGTCACCATCCGGATCTACATTCCAAAGTCTTACTAAAGGAGAGCGCCCTGTAGCGTGGTTAAACGCCACATCCAGAATGACTGCAATTCCGTTCTGGTGACAGAGATCTACAAATTCTTTGAATTTTTCGGGTGTTCCGTACGCTTTGTCCAGTGCATAATGGAAAGAGGTGTTGTAACCCCAGGAAAGATTTCCGTCAAATTCCATGATGGGAAGTAATTCTATTGCATTGATCTTTAGGTTTTTTAAATAAGAAATTTTATTAATCAATGACTGCCAGTTCTTTTCCTGTGTGAAATCCCTCAATAATAATTCATAGACCACCAGATCTTGTTTTGCGGGTCTCTGAAAATTGGTAACCTGCCAGTTATAAGCTGTTTGACCAGTTTTAAATGTTGAAACTTCAAACCCTTGGCCGGTTGGAAATGCTGGTAAATTCGGATAAGTTGAAGCTGAAATCCACGGATCGTCATAAGAAGATAAAATTTGTGGAGAATATGGGTCAGCTACTTTTCTCAAATCATTGGTTCTGTATTGGAAAGTATATAGTTGCTGAGGAGTCAGGCCAATTAACTCAATCCAATAAAGATCCGGATTTGTGGTATCTCTTTTCATTAAATACGTGTCATTCACCATCCAGTTATTAAAACTTCCAATGACATGTACAAAACTTTTGCCCGGTGCATATAACGCAAGCCCTACCTTTGTCTGATCTGTCGGATGATAATTAATTCCCTGTTTAATCCAGTTTGGAATGGCTTCTGAAACAACATTTCTTGGAACCTGTAAAATGAATGTTGTAGCTTTAGAATTGGATCCCTGGGTCGCCACAAGTTCCATACTCGCATCCTGAGTGACTGTATAGCTGTAAGAATAGGTCTGTGAAGGAGTAGTTGCTGAATTGACAACCGCTCCGTTTGCCTTTAGCTGAAATGTTGCGTTGGTATTTGTCGTGGCTGTAATATTGATAGCGTTCCCTACCGGAACAGAAGTCAGGCTATTGGCCAGCGGATTGGTAAGATTTAAGCTTAAAGTACCCACATTCACAAAAATGTCCGGAGAGGTCTGATGGGATCCTGTTTTATCTTTCAATAAAAACCCAAACCTTCCGATTCCTGTTCTTCCATAAAAAGAAGTAGGTGTAAAAGTGAGTGAATAACTGTCTGTTGCGGCATTATAATTCAGCTTATTCAGATCATTAGAATTGTTCCAGCTGCCATTGGTAGGGCAATCCTGACTGTTCTGATAATTAGTATCAAAAGACCATGTCCAGATATAAATGGCATTATTGGAAACTCCCCAGGAAGATTCATCAATCTGATCTCCCGGAACCGTAAGCGTAATAACATCAGATTCATTGAATGGATTGGGAGAAATCGTATAATTGATCTGCCCAAAAACATACATTGTCATCAACAGAAAAACAACGGAATAAAATTTTCTCATGTCTTATTTTTTATCGAATATAATATTATTTTTTCTTCATATCCGCTAATTTGAATCAGTTTTCATTAAAGATTTCCATTTTCCGGGAAAAATAACATAAAAAAGACTCATGAAAATTTCATGAGCCTTCCAATAAAAGTAATTGTAATGAACTAATTCTTTTTGGCAAAAGTCTTTGGTGTTGAATTTCGCTTAATCTTTTATAATCTTTTTAGAGATGGCCTGTCCATTCTTTAATTTTAATTCTACGATGTATAATCCTGAAGGAAGTTCAGTCATATCGATCTGATTATCCGAGAACTGTACATTCATTCTTTGTCCTACTGCGTTGGTAACGTTTATTTTTTCAATCGCAGAATCAGCTTTAACTATAAGAATTCCTTTTGTAGGGTTAGGATATATTCCGATTACAGATTTGTTCAGCTTAGTTTCTGAAGTACTTAAAGAAGAGGTAGGTTTGATGCATCTTACTGATGATCCCTGTCCTCTCATTGCTCCAGCTGATGGGTTGGCGATTGTTGATCCTATATACAGATATTTTGCTCCTAAGCTTGATGTATCAGAGCTCCAGAAATAACCTCTTTGCCCTACAAAAGTAAAGTTTCCATCACTCGAGCTTCTGTATCCTCCCGCCGGTAATTTAAGATTGCTGCTGTAAGCGGTTGCCGGATTACCAATACTTTCAGCTCCAATTAAAGTAGTCCAGTCTGCCTGGGAAGGCATTTTCCAGTCTGCACCTATTGCTTTACACGGATCTACTCCCACAGATGCATTAATATCTGCAGCCGATACTCCATTCCAGGCATCTCCACTTGCAAAACCTGCCCACCATGCAGGAGATCCAGCAATGTAACCTCCTGCAGTGGCACTTGTTCCTTCCGGAGTATTAGGTGATGGAGCCTGAACGACCTGAGAATTTCTAAGCTGGTGGCCATCATCCCATCTTCCCCACTGGAAAAGGTCTCCGTATGAGTTCGCATCCGCTACTGATGAAGCAACCTGTGAACTTCCGAGGTTCTGCTGAAGCCATATTTTTCCGTCAGCACCTCTTACCGTAGTATAAGCAACCTGCTGCCCTCTGTACATAAAACTCACACAACCTATATCTCCTGTATTAGCTCCAGGATCTGTATTGCTGCATGTTTGCGGATTCAGGTTCAGAGAAATTCTTTTTACTTTTGTTGTATTGTCTGAATATGCCAAGACAAGATAATTCTGTGCTTTATCTATTGCCAGATCATTGTATTTTGCCTCCCCATCTGATACAAAATCTCCTCCAAAGGGCACCCAGTTTTGTGAATCGTCTAGTTTATAAACGGTATTTCTCAGGAAATTATCATTTTCAAAACGGCTCGCTACCACATAAGGTTTTCCGGATTCTGTTACGGCTAAGGCAACATGCTGTACTCTTCCGTCTGAGAAATTGGCATTTCCAACCTGTACCCACGAGTTTCCGTCAAATTTCTTGACATTCACTTTTTTTCCTCCTCCAGAGTTTGAAACATAGGCTACATAAATTCTATTTGCTCCATCTAAAGCAATATCAGCATTGTACTGTTCCCCTGATGAAGAAGCATCTGCTGCCGCTCCGCCCACTAAACTCCAGTTTTGTGTGGAGCTTGCATCTGTACTGTTCTGAAATACCTTTATCCCTCCGGAAACATTGCAGGTATATACCCTATTATTGGTTCCTATCACCATTTCAGCAAATTCGGCACCTCCAGAAAACCCGGCATTTCCTACCTGTTCCCACGCTCCTCCAAAATATCTTTTTACGGTTCCGGAACCGTAAGATCCATAAGTGAATATAATATTATCAGAGGATACTGCTGATGCCTGATAATTTACAGAACTGTCTGTGGCGTTAGGAAGCTGAGACCATAAAGAACCAGTAAACAAACGGACTTCCATCCCGGAGCCTGGATAGCCAAGTTGATTGGTATAATAAATACTGTTACCGTTCGGGCTTATAGACAATGAATTATAAGTAGCTGTTCCTGTTGTAACTCCAGGTGTTCCGCCCAAGTAGGACCATGAGCTTCCGTTAAATTTCTGAACAGAACCTTTGGCTACTGAAACGTCGTAATATGATAAATAGTAGTTTCCTGAGTTATCAATTACAAGATTATTGAAACTGCTTCCTCCTGCAGATACATCCTGAATTCCTCCTACATTTTCCCATTGCTGGGCGTACATATAGCTTCCAGCAACGGTTAGCACTGCTAATCCTGTTCTGATTTTTCGTATTACAAAATGTAAATCTTTAAACATATGAAATATTATTTTTAATTATTCTAAATTTAATTTAATTTTGCGCAAAAGTACCTCACATAATTTACCCCGAGTTATCATTTTTGAACTTTTGGTTATCCTGCGAAGGACTTTTATCATAAGAAGTTGTACCATGGCCGTAAAAATGTGTTGTATGAGGAGTCAATCAAAAAGTGGGCTTTTGTTCAGATCCGAGGACATCAAAATCATTATGCAGGAGGACCTGTGCCCTGATAAATCCTTCAAGTCTCATATGCTGGAGGGTAAGTCAAGTTTTAATCTGCTTTTCCTGCTAAGTGATGGTATTAATCTGGAAGCTCACGATTGCGGAACTCAGTTTATATTTAAAAAGAATCAATATATTCTTCATTATTCTCCTGAAGAAAGTGTTGCTGAATTATGGACAGAAAATCAGGAAATCCTGAGATATCTTCAGATTCAGATTAATTACCAATATATTTTTAACCTCATCAATCCCGAGCTTAATCGTGAGAATGCTGAGATTCTCGAAAATATGATTCATAATAATTTCATATTCCTTCATAAAGAAACACCACCGGATATGACGGTCGAAATGCATATGATTGTCAAAGAAATTCTGGGTTATACCAAGCGTGGAATTATGCAGAAATTATTTATCGAAGCCAAAATTATTAAGCTTCTTATTCTGATCTTCGAGCAATTTAATGAGAAAAATATATTGGAAGCCACTCCACAGACTCCCGAAATGATCCGGAAATTCATTGACGAGAATTATCACAGGAATATAAAGGCGGAGGAAATAGGAAAATATTTTGGTCTTAACCAGAATATTATCAGAAAGGAGTTTAAAACTCAGTATCATACAACGATTGCCCATTACATTTTGGAACTCAGGATGTTGAAAGCAAAGAAACTGATCACCGATAAAGAAATTATGATCAAAGAGATCGCTATTGAATGCGGTTATGAATATCTTCAGAACTTTACCCGGGCCTTTAAAAAGAAATTTGGAGTGTCTCCGGAAAGCCTCAGGAATAATAAATAGAAAAACCGCCTAACGAATTAAGCGGTTTTGTATATGTTGTTTTGCTTTGATATTACTTTTTCAGAATTCAGGTGAAAAAGCAATGACAATCAATTAATGATGATGTCCGTGATCGTGAAGGAAAGGTCCGTTTCCTTTAGGCTCGTTGTAGATAACTTCTACACCTTCCTGCTCAGTAATAAGCTTTCTTCTGATATCTTCAGGATCGAAAGGCTTTACTTTTCCGAAATACTCTTTCAAACCTTCAGTTAGCCACATTGGGATTACTAATCCGAAGAACATAAAAATACACCAGAATCCCACTAAGAACATAGTGATGAAGAAAATAGTCCAAAGGAACTGGTAGAATGGCCAAAATGCTGATAATATCGTTATCATTCTCTTTAAGATTTTAGGCAAAAATAAAGCTTTTTTCTTTTTTACACAAAAGATCAGTGCTCTATTTTATTATTTATTTTCATTTTAAACTAATTAGTGAGCAAGATTTGCGAAGAAATCGTTGCCTTTATCATCAGAAATAATGAATGCAGGGAAGTCTTTTACTTCGATTTTTCTTACCGCTTCCATTCCTAATTCCGGGAAGTCTACTACATCTACAGACACAATATTGTCTTTGGCAAGAATAGCAGCCGGCCCTCCGATGGATCCAAGGTAGAAACCTCCGTATTTATGGCAGGCATTGGTAACGTCTTTACTTCTGTTTCCTTTTGCCAGCATGATCATACTTCCACCATGGCTTTGGAATTCATCCACATAAACGTCCATTCTCCCTGCTGTAGTAGGCCCGAAGCTTCCTGAAGCCATTCCTTCAGGAGTTTTTGCAGGTCCTGCATAGTAGATTGGGTGATTTTTGAAATATTCAGGCATTGGTTTACCGCTGTCGATGATTTCTTTAATTTTTGCGTGGGCGATATCTCTTGCTACGATTAATGTTCCGTTCAGTTTCAATCTTGTTTTGATCGGATATTTGGATAGTTCCGCAAGAATTTCCGGCATTGGTTTATTCAGGTTAATCTCAACTGCTTCTTCTAAGTGTGGAGGTGTATCAGGTAAGAATCTTTTTGGATCCTGCTCCAACTGTTCAAGGAAGATCCCTTCTTTTGTGATTTTCCCTTTGATATTTCTGTCCGCAGAACAAGAAACTCCCATTCCTACAGGACAAGATGCAGCATGTCTCGGAAGTCTGATCACTCTTACATCATGAGTAAGGTATTTTCCTCCAAACTGAGCTCCGATAGCACTTTCCTGGCAGATTTTCTGAACTTTTGCTTCCCATTCAAGGTCTCTGAATGCCTGTCCGGCCTCATTTCCTTCTGTTGGAAGATGGTCATAGTATTTTGCTGAAGCTTTTTTCACTGCCGCAAGGTTGGCTTCTGCAGAAGTTCCTCCAATTACCAATGCTAAGTGATAAGGCGGGCATGCCGCTGTTCCAAGGTCTGAAATTCTTTCTTTAACGAATTCTTCAAGAGATTTTTCGTTCAATAAAGATTTCGTTTTTTGGTATAAGAATGTTTTATTGGCTGAACCTCCTCCTTTTGTTAAGAATAAAAATTCGTAATAATCTCCTTTTTTAGCATAGATATCAATCTGTGCAGGAAGGTTAGATCCTGAATTCTTCTCATCAAACATGGTCAAAGGAACTACCTGAGAATATCTTAAGTTTCTTTTCTGATAGGTATTGAAAATTCCTTTGCTCAGGTATTCCCCATCTTCTACTCCAGTGTATACATTTTCTCCTTTCTTTCCCATTACGATAGCTGTTCCCGTATCCTGGCATGAAGGAAGAGCTCCCTCAACGGCTACTGCAGCGTTTTGTAAAAGGTTATAAGCAACGAATCTGTCATTATCTGTGGCTTCAGGATCATCAATGATTCTTCTAAGGCTTTCCAGGTGTGAAGAACGAAGCATGAAAGAAACATCTGCCATAGCTTCTTCAGCTAATAGTTCCAGTCCTTTCGGATCAATTGTTAAAATTTCTCTGTCACCCAGTTTTTCAACCTTTACATAATCTGACGTAAGCTTCTTATACACCGTATCATCTTTCTGAATTGGATACGGATCCTGATATCTAAAGTCCATTCAATTTTTGTTTGTGCAAAAATACGGCTCATTAAAAAAATATGAGTAAAATCAGTCATTTAAATTGATATTTATAATGATTATAAATTGGAGGTTTCTGAGTTTATAAGTACCTTTATAGAAGCTAAATAAACGAAGCCAAAACACTATTTTTTCATGAAACATGAATAATATCAACAATATTTATGGCTTAGAATAAAAAGATCATACAAATTTCAACCACTATGAATTACAGAATAGAAAAAGACACCATGGGAGAAGTGCAGGTACCTGTAGACAAACTTTGGGGTGCACAGACGGAACGTTCCAGAAACAATTTTAAAATAGGACCTGAAGGTTCAATGCCACATGAGATTATTGAAGCTTTTGCTTATCTGAAAAAGGCTGCAGCATATACCAATACTGATCTGGGTGTACTTCCTGCTGAAAAAAGAGATATGATCGCCAAGGTATGTGATGAAATTCTGGAAGGAAAACTTAACGACCAGTTTCCTTTGGTGATCTGGCAGACGGGCTCCGGAACACAATCGAACATGAATGTCAATGAAGTAATTTCAAACAGAGCACACGTCAACAACGGCGGAACATTAGGTGAAAAATCTGAAATCCACCCGAATGACGATGTCAACAAATCACAATCATCCAATGATACCTATCCTACTGCCATGCACATTGCCGCTTACACAAAAGTAGTGGAAGTAACCATTCCGGCAGTGGAAAAATTAAAAAATACGCTGGCTGAAAAGTCGAAGGCGTTCAAAGATGTTGTAAAAATCGGGAGAACCCATTTAATGGATGCTACACCGCTTACTCTGGGACAGGAATTTTCCGGATATGTGGCACAACTGGAATTCGGATTGAGAGCTTTAAAAAATACATTACCTCACCTTTCTGAACTTGCCTTAGGCGGAACAGCTGTAGGTACAGGTTTGAATACCCCTAGCGGCTATGATGTAAAAGTGGCTGAATATATTGCTCAGTTTACGAAACATCCTTTTGTTACGGCTGAAAACAAGTTTGAAGCGCTTGCTGCTCATGATGCAATTGTAGAATCTCACGGAGCATTAAAGCAACTGGCGGTTTCTTTGTATAAAATTGCTCAGGATATAAGATTACTGGCATCAGGACCACGTTCCGGCATCGGGGAAATTCATATTCCTGAAAATGAACCGGGATCGTCTATTATGCCAGGGAAAGTAAATCCAACTCAAAATGAAGCCATGACTATGGTTTGTGCCCAGGTTTTAGGAAATGATACAACAATTTCGTTTGCCGGAACTCAAGGGAATTATGAACTGAATGTTTTCAAACCTGTAATGGCTTACAATTTTTTACAGTCTGCTCAATTGATTGCAGATGCATGTATTTCCTTCAATGATCACTGTGCAGTAGGTATTGAGCCAAATCACGAGAGAATTAAAGAACTGGTAGACAAATCTTTAATGCTGGTAACCGCTTTGAATACTCATATTGGATATGAAAATGCCGCTAAAATTGCTAAAACAGCCCATAAAAATGGAACCACGTTAAAAGAAGAAGCCATTAATCTTGGCTTGTTAACTGCTGAACAGTTCGACGAATGGGTAAAACCTGAAGATATGGTAGGAAGCTTAAAATAATGATTCTATAACTGATACAATGCAAAAACTCCGGGAGCCTTTCCCGGAGTTTTTCATTTTGCTATTAAAATTTATTTAATCCAATCCGATGGCCACGCCGAATATCAGTGCTTTATCATTTTTGAAATAACTGTCTTTAAAGAAGTTGCTGAAATCTTTTTTCACAAACAGACTGAAGCTGTTGTATGAAAACGTAATCTGCGCTCCATAGACAAAAGGATTTACCTGATAATTCCCTCGGTCTCTTGTTTCGCCATCATTTCCTTTTACAATATTATTGGTAGACATCTTTACACCACCGTAAACATTGGCTCCTATTTTAAATCCGGTATAATAACTGCGGTATTGGATATCCATTCCGGCATTTTTAAGTTTAGAAAAATTATACTGCACCCCAAGAGGAACCATAATATATCCTGTTCTCAGCTTGCTTTTATCAAGGTTTCCACTGTATTGTGCCAAAGCAACTCCCTGATCTGTACTTCTTGTAAAAAGCATATTATTATCTGCTCTTACCGTTCTCCATGAAAACCCTAATCCGGAGACAATGGCCCATGGGCTGGTTCTGCTAAGCTGATAGTTCAGTTTTAGCCCAAATTCAAGATTATTGGCGTATCCTATGTTTTTATCCAGTTCATTATCCTGAGAACTGTTTGTTAAAGTCATAATTCCATAAGAGAAATACCCTGTAAAGCTTCTGCTGGGACGGAATTTTTTCAACAGTTTTTCTTTAAGCTCATCTTTAGAGGTGACATCAGTATTCAAAAGGGAATATCTTACCTGTTTTTGGATAACGTCATCCAGATCAAATCCAAGTTCCTCAATTCTCTTATCCATTTTCTCGGAATAACGGTCTGCAATCCGGGCTTTTTCTCTGTCGAAATCTGCCTTATCCAGGTTTTTGGCCTGTAGAACCAACAGTTCTTCTTCCATCAGCTTTTTCTCTTCCTGGATGATGGTATTGATTTTTGCAGCATATTCTTCTACTTTTTCTTTTACAATAGGGCTTACCTCTGTATCTTTTTTAGAAGACAGGTTAATATTAAAGGTCTTCTGTGCATAGAATGATGCTGAAAAAGAGCACAGCAATCCCATTACGATTAATTTCTTGATCATAGTATTAATTTTAAATTTTTACGGATATATTATCTGGCATTCAGATCTATAGTAGTGGCCACGTTACTTCCATCTTTTGTTTTTTCGATGACATCTTTATGCTCTACTGAGAAAAGAAGTGTGGATGGGTCTACATATTTTTTCTTTTTAACCGGTGTTTTTATAGAATCGGCTTTTGCCATAAGTTTAGGATTGGAAATCTGGGTGATATCCAGCTTCTTCAAAGGAAGAGTTTCTTTAGGAATAAGTTTATTCTGACCAATTGCCACCGGAGAAATCACTTCTTGTTTATCCTGGGAAAGTGTTTGCTTTACTTCCTTTTTATTATTATTCTCAACTGCCAAAGGAACAGCATTCTGAACTGGAATTTTTATAATTTCTTCTGTCTTTTTTTCTCCCGCTTGTTTTACAATTACCGGATTAGTTTCTGAAGGTTCATTAAGAAAAAAAAGAACGCTCCCCAAACTGAATATCAAAATCAAACAGGCAGCTATTAAAAGCCAGTTCATTTTCGATTTGGAACGGTGATTATTGCTGTTCTGAAGCTCAATTTCGGACCACAGATCCCTTGATGGAGCAATTTCTCTTTCCTCAATCTGCTTTTTGATCTGAAATCCAATATTTTCTTTAGACGTTTTCATTTTTCACTTTTTTTTGTTGTTGAAAATAGATCTTTCTCAATTTTTCTTTTGCTCTGAACAGCTGTGTCTTGCTGACAGCCACTGAAATCTGCAAAGTATCAGCAATTTCCTGATGAGAATATTCTTCCAGTACATACAGGTTAAAAACCATTCTGTAGGCATCGGGAAGCTGATCTAAAAGCTCCTGAGCATTAAAATCGCAATCAATCTCAGCTTCATGAATGTCTTCGTGAAAAGACTGATTAATCTCGTCCAGATAGAAAACTGTTTTATGACTTTTGATAAAATTAAGGCATTCATTGACCACAATTCTTCTTGCCCAGCTTTCCAGGTTCGACTCTCCTCTGAAGCTTTCTATATGCTTAAAAATTTTACAGAACGCTTTAATGAGACAATCTTCTGCCTGATACAAATCGCTCACATAGCTTTTGCTTACACTCAGGAATCTCTTCACGTTCTGTTCATAGAAAATCTTCTGTGCAGCCGGATCCTGTTTCTTCAGGAGGCTCAACAAATCATTCTTTTTATTTCCGAACAAAAGTTTCATGCTTATGCTGTTTCTATACTAAAGACACTCAAAACAAAAAAAAGTTACAATGTTTTTGAAAAAAATTATTCTTTTTTACAATAAGTTGATCTTTTTTACCCGGAGTTACAAATTCTTCTCCCTTTTTACTTCAAAAAAACAAAAGAAAAATTTCCAAATAAAAAACTGAAAAACAACATTTTAACAAAGAATATTCCATGTTCGTTTTTTTCCTATATTAGGGATGTAATTAATTTAAAACTAAACCTATGAAAAATTTAAAAAAATTAGAAAGAGAAAATTTAAAAGCAGTATTAGGAGGAGGCTTTACATGCCTTGGTAATCTTTACCTGGTAGAAGCTAACGGCTATTATGCATGCTGTACAAAACCTGATGTAGATCCTTGCAACTCTTCTGCATTTTGTCTGACTCCTGTTGGTATGTGTGATACTGGTATACCCGCTTAATAATAAGCTCAATTGCAACAATAAAGGGTCATAACTTCTCTAAAAATAACTGATAAAGGCTGCCTCAGATTGAGACAGCCTTTTCTATATTATCCTGAGAATTCATCAAGCATATTTCTGGTAGGAACAAAGAAAAGCGTTCCTGTAACTGCTGTGCTGAAATCTAAAATCCTGTCATAATTTCCCGGAGGATCACCTATAAACATTTGGGTCAGCATTTTTTTTGTTGTTGCAAATGTACTTGAATAGGCAATAAAGTAAGTTCCAAACTCATTCGTAGAAGGATTCCCAAAAGGCATATTATCTCTGACAATTTTCAATTCTTCACCATTCTCGCCTTCTATATTGGCTAAGGCAATGTGTGAATTCGAAGGTTTTACAGCATCAGACATTTCAATATCATTTTCCTTTGACCTCCCGATTACTTTCTCCTGATCTTCTGTTGATAAGCTCTTCCAGGCATCCATATTGTGAAGATATTTCTGAACAAACAGATAACTTCCTCCTTTATATTCAGGATCTTCATCTCCTATTTTTCCAAAATAATCACGGTCTTCCCCATGAGGGTTTTCTGTACCGTCTACAAAACCGAGAATAGAACGTGCATCCCAATATTTGAATCCATGAATCTCCAGAATACTTTCAGCTACTGAACTTAGCAATCCGGATATTTCAACCGCCATATCGAAAATAATACTATTGTTATCTGCTCTCAGGTGAAAATGAAGATCTCCGGGAGTAGAAACAGCGGTATGCTTTATTCCTTTTATTTCTTCAAAGCTGACCAATTCTTTGGGCAGAGGTGTTGGAAGTTCCAATGTTCTCCATGCATCTGCACCAATTCCCATGACACAGCTTGCCCTGCTATCCGGGAAACGGTTAAACACCGAATTATTAAGATTTAACACCAATGCGCATAATTCCTGAAAAACATTTTTCAGCTGTGGACTGTCATGAAGCTTCCAGACCATAAAAATAGTATTGCTATTTGGATAATCTGTTACATTCTGTGATTCTGTCGTATTCATACCTCTATTTTTGTGGTATTAAATATCCGAAACTGAAACCTGATCTGCAAAATATTGTTCCAGATCTTTCAATGTTTCAGGGTTGGTCTGAATATCTTTTACCAAAAGACCTTTGTTCACAACAACAATTCTGTTACATACTTCCGTGGTGTGGGAAAGATCATGGCTTGAAATAAGGAAAGTAACACCATCCTGTTTTGATAATTCCTTGATCAGGTTTTTAAGTTTAATCTGTGTGGATGGATCGAGATTCGCAAAAGGTTCATCCAAAATAATAATCTCAGGGTTTCCAATAATAGCGCCTACAATTCCTACCTTTTTCTGATTCCCTTTTGAAAGATCGCGGACATATTTCCCCGACTTAAGGATTTCTCCATTGAAAAAATCATGAAAAGGCTTCAGGAATTCATCTACTGATGCTTTGTTCTGCCCTCTCAACTCTCCAATGAAATAAAAATATTCTTCTGGAGTAAGATAGCCAATAAGAAATGTGTCGTCTACAAAGGCTGAAACCTTATTTTTCCAGGCTTCAGATTCATTGACTTTAATTCCGTCGATGCTTACAGATCCTGTAGTAGCCTGAATTAAATCAAGCATCAGGCTGAAAAGAGTTGTTTTTCCGGCTCCGTTATTTCCTACGAGGCCAAATGTTTCCCCGTTGGGAATTTCAAGATGTTCGATATTAAGAACCGTTGCTTTTCCGTATGTTTTAGATAAATTTTGTATATTGATCATGGCTTAACTTATATTTTTAAATGCATCCAGTGTGCTGTATTTTTCTTTCTTGTAAAGTTTTACGATAATATCGAAGATTTTCTCTCTCAGGAAAAATCCTACGATCCCGATAATGGCAATACTGACTACTCCTCCGGTAATTCCCCACAAATATTTTGTTAAGGCAAAAACACCCATCGGGAGAAGCATTTTAGGAATCAGCAGAAGTATAGCGATCATATTGAAGCTTCCTTTCTGTCCCAATCTTTTCTCTTTTGAATTCAGGTCAATCTGAGTTTTATTGAAAGCTCCGGACCACAAGGTAAATTGAGAATTCACCCCTATATTATATAATCCTGCTGCAAAAAATGTAACGTATACTTCCCACCCGAAATAGGCATAACACAGGGCTATAATGATGGAAATTCCCGTCACAATATTCATCAGCCACCATTTCGCTTTTAAATATTCTTTATAGGGAACATTCAGGGTCATCATCAATGGATAGTAGGAACTGTCAAAAGCGGGAACTCTCTGTCCAAAAAGAAACTGAAAGCCTCCTGTTACAAAAAGTCCCATAACCATCATCATTGCCGGTGTTTTGTACATTGAAGAAGTAAACATCAGCAATCCGTAGAACAGAAACATAAAGCTGCCCAGCAAAATTCCTTTGGGTACTTTATTACGTCTCAACATTTTAATATCATTATTGATAAATGTCCCGATAACGCCATATTTATTCAGGAAGGCAATATTTTCTGTTTTCCCGACCGTTTTCTTCGCTTCAAGTCCCTGATCCAGATAAAACTCATTACGTAAGTAACGGAAACAGACCCACCACAGTATTATGAATAAAGCTACAGGTATCAGTACGAAATAGGGCTTTTCATAGAAACTAAAGAAAACCAACTCGGAATATGACAAAACAGGAACAATATTGTAATAGGCCAAAGCTCCTATACCAAGAAAGCATATTCCTGTAACCACTGCCAGGGTTTCTTTACCGTTGAAGAAAATGTTGATAAAATTATTCAGATACAACAATGAAATCACTCCTGTAAGCCATAACAAAATTCCCAAAATACTATATCCATTGAATACGGCAATCAGTGAAAAGGTAATAAAGAATAAGGAACTCAGCCAGCTGAATGCCGAAAGAAAAGTTTTAGCCAGCATATAATTGACTAGTGTATTCTTCCGGATATTCATCGTAAGGAAGGGTTTGATATTCTGCGTAGGAATTTCCTGCCATAGATATTTGAGAACAAGATCAATAATCCAGGCAACGATCATGAATTTTGAAACCAGCTTTACAGGATTCTGATGCATCTCCTCCTGCAAGTAGAAGAAAGCAATAAAAGCTCCACCTACAAGACAGCCCACGAAATAAAGTATTGCAATAAAACGGAGGATTTTCATGGTCAGATTGATCCCTAAAGATGTACCACGAAAAAAACTTTTGATTTCAAGCTTAAGGAACTTTAGAAACATATTTTAGTTTTTTACATTAGTAAATATAAAGTAAAATATGTTACAAATTTTTAATAAAAAGTGGATTTATTCTATTATCCAATAAGCTCTTTTGCCTGTGCTAAAGCAGCTTCCGTAATTTTACTTCCGGATAGTAACTGGGCAATTTCGTTCAGTTTTTCCTCATTAGTCAAAGGAATGATGGTAGATTGTGTTCTTCCGGAAATATCTTGTTTTACTACTTTATAATTGTCGTTTCCTTTAGCAGCAACCTGTGCAAGGTGGGAAATAACAATTAACTGCATGTCTTCAGACATTTCTCTCATCAGGTTTCCGATTTCTTCAGCTACTTTTCCTGAAACACCGGTATCTATTTCGTCAAGAATCAAAGTTGGCAGTTCATCACTTTCTGCAATGATTTTCTTTACCGCAAGCATAACCCTTGATCTTTCTCCTCCTGAAATAGCCGTTTGAATTGGCTTTAAAGGAAAGCCGGAGTTGGCCTGAAACAGTAATTGAATACTTTCTTTTCCAAACTGATTAAATTCATCAGCATCCTCTAATTCTATATCCACTTTTGCTTTTTCGAGTCCTAATTTCTTGAGAAGACTTTCTGCTTTTTTAATGAAAACAGGAACATTCTTGTGTCTGTTCTTTGAAAGTTTTGCAGCAAGGCTCTGCAGTGTTTTTTCTTTTTGAGAAATATTTTTCTCAGTTTCTTCAATCTGTGTTTCCAGGTCTGAGGCTCCTTTCTGGTCTCCTGCCAGCTGATTTCTGATCTCAATGAGTTCATTAAGGTCTGAAACATTATGTTTAAGAAATAAAGCGTTGATTTTATTATTAAGATCGGTAAGGTATATCAGGTTCTCAGGATTGATTTCCACTCTTTCCGCTTCATGTTCAAGTTCGGAAATGATATCTTTAAGTTCTACAAATGAGGTTTCCAGTCTTGAATCAAGTTCAGCGAAACTGGTAGAAACTTCGGAAATCTTTGAAAGTTTACTGGTTGCTTCATTAAAGAATGACAGAATTCCTATTTCCTCCTGATGAAACCTTGATAAAATCTGTCCTACATTTTCGGAGATCATTCCTGCATTTTCCTGAATAGAAAGCTGATTCTGAACATCTTCAAAATCAACATCGTCAAGCTTGAGCTCTTCCAATTCGTTGAGTAAAAATTCTTTATAATCGCTTTCTTTATTAGATTCCGAAAGTTGGGTTTTCAGCTTTTTCAACAACAACTTCAGCGTTTGAAATTCAGAAAACTCCTGTTGATACTCTTCAATAATTTTTTTATTATCAGAAAGTCCGTCAATAATTTTAAACTGATATTCTGAGGTAAAAAGATTGGATGTTTCAAACTGGGAATGGATATCGATCAGCTGTGAGGAAAGTTCTCTAAGAATATCCAACGTTACCGGTACATCATTAATGAATGCACGGGATTTTCCTGAGGGCAGTATTTCTCTTCGGATAATCGTCTGAAGCTCATAGTCCAGATCGTTTTCAATAAAGAATTTCTTAAACTGATTATTGAGAGAAAACTCGGTTTCCACCACACTTTTTTCTTCAGCTTTGGCAATTGATTTTACATCTGCCCTTTCACCTAAAATAAGCCGGAGAGCACCTAGAATAATAGATTTACCTGCCCCCGTTTCTCCGGTAATGACCTGTAAACCATTTTTCAATGATACTTCAAGGGTATCAATCAGGGCAAAGTTTTTAATATAAATTCTCGAAAGCATTGATAATCCGGGTTATAATCCAATTTGAGTTTGAACTGTAAAAATAAGTTTTTTTTCATTCCTGTCCGATTAATTAAAGCATAATTAACAGATCGCTCCTCCGAGACTTTATTTTTCTGCTAACAACGGATCTCAATGGGATCAAATCCAGCTCCTGTGGGAGCTAACTGTTAATAGGACGTATTTGTTTTAAAATTATAGCTCCGTAGGAGCGACCTGTTAATTCATACCATAAATATTGATATTATCAATGTATGAATACCGGACAGTAATGTTTTTTTGTGAAGGAACAAAATGGTTTTTGATGACTTTTTAATAATCAAGCGGCCATCTCTCAACTTATCCACCAATTTTTAGACTTTCCATTTATTCCACTTATTCTCTATATTCTTCGGTGAAAGGATGATCATTGTTTGTTTTAGATCATTAAGAATCAGTCCTCCATTATTTCCGGAATTGAAGATATTGAAAATTTCATCGCTTTTGGTGTCCATGAACAGATTAAAGAAGAACGCCTGCTGGAAGTTGTTTTCGTACATTTTTAATTGCATCAGTGCATCAAAAATAACTTTTTTCCCGGCAGTCTGATCCTGGTTGAAAAGGTTATCTAATCCAGCTCTGTGGTAAGTATAGATAGTGGAACGTAGCTGCGCCCAATTAGGGTTCATAATTTCGTTGATCAGAATAGAACGGCTTCTTGGCTCATTGATGGTATTCCAGCCCTCATAGTTTCTGTTTTGGGAATTCTGTGCAATCTGCTGTGCTTTTGCGTACCATTGTGATCCTCCCATAGACTGGAAGCTATCTGCATCCAGACCCAGAATAACATAGATATAGAAACTGATCACATCTGTGAGATTCTTTCCGGAAAACTGTCTTTCATTAAAGATAAGACTCTCATTTTCAATATATTCAAAAGCAAATCTCTGATCCTGAAGGTTCAGTAAAGGAGATTCATAGGTGGTATTATAAATAGGTCTTACTGCCTGAATAACAATAGTTCCTTTGAATTTATTCACGTCCCTTTCAGAAATAACAATGGAAAAAGCACATTTTATTTTTTCAAAATTCTGAAGCTTTTTACCTGTCCAGCTTGTATTATTAATAAAATCCCTGAGACTTTTCTCCAATGCTTTATAGGCCTGCTGGTTACTTCCTCCCAGCTGATTGGAATTGACCTGTACCGTTGACAGCAGCTCCTGAGAAAAACTTTGGGTGTATAGAAATAACAGAAAAAATAAACTTATAATTTTTTTCATTGTCTATTAAAAATTGAGAACGGAAATTTATTAAAATTATTTTAAAAGTTGAGCCTCAACAAAATTGAGAATATCTTTTGCTACTTCATCCTTGGATTTCAGATTGAATTCCTTCTTCTCTGTTTTGGTAAATATCTTGATTTTATTGGTATCATTTTTAAAACCGGCTCCTTCGTCACGCAAGGAATTGAGAACGATCATATCCAGATTTTTCTTTTCCAGTTTTCCTCTGGCATTTTCTTCTTCATTTTGAGTTTCCAGCGCAAATCCTACCAAAAACTGGTGGGTTTTCTTTTCGCCCATTGTTTTAAGGATGTCTGGGTTTTTAACCAATTCAATAGTCAGGTTTTCATCATTTTTTTTGATTTTTTCCTTAGCTACGTCCTTTGGAGCATAATCTGCTACTGCTGCGCTGGCAATTCCAATGTCTATTCTGTCGTAAAATTCAAATACCTTGGCCAGCATTTCTTTGGCTGAAGTTACTTTATGAAGCTCAACATTCGGATCATTAATGGTTTGAAAACTAGGCCCTGAAATCAGAATTACTTTTGCTCCTCTTTTTGAAGCTTCTTCTGCGAGAGAGAATCCCATTTTTCCTGATGAATGATTTCCGATGAATCTTACCGGATCTATCGCTTCATAGGTAGGCCCGGCAGTAATTAAAACCGTTTTTCCTTCAAGGCTTCGGGATTGGATATCTGACTTAAAGTACTTTTCAACAGCATTAAAAATTGTTGCCGGCTCTGCCATTCTTCCCTGTCCGATCAGTCCGCTGGCCAACTCTCCGTTTTCTGCAGGAACGATAATATGTCCAAAGCTTTCTGCAAGCTCCAGATTCTTTGTTGTAGAAGGGTGTGCATACATATCAAGATCCATTGCAGGCGCAATAAATACCGGACATTTGGCAGACATATAGGTGGCAATAACGAGGTTATCACACATTCCGTGAACCATTTTAGACAGTGTATTGGCTGTACATGGGGCAACGATCATAACATCTGCCCACAGAGCCATTTCCACATGACTGTTCCATGTTCCGTTATCACTATAAAAATCCGAATACACTGGTTTTTTGGATAATGTAGACAGGCTTAGTTTCGTTACAAAATTTTCTGCATCAGGCGTCATAATAACCTGTACTTCGGCACCTTTCTTCACAAAGTCTCTGATCAGAAAATGGATTTTGTAAGCTGCGATTCCTCCAGAGACCGCGATAAGTATCTTTTTACCGGAAACACTCATTGAGTTCTAATTTTTGAAATACTAAAGTACTTATTTTTTCCCACACAATGAGGGTTTAAAACAACAAAGGTCATAAAAGAAGTGAATTCTTTTATGACCTTGATTTATTAAAATACAGAAGATTACTTTCTCTCTTCTGTTTTTCTGAAATAAACATCTTCGTTTAACCATTCTTCAATAGCAATTGAAGTTGGCTTTGGAAGCTTTTCGTAATGTTTAGAGATCTCAATTTGCTCTCTGTTTTCGAAAACCTCTTCTAATGTAGAATTGTGAACAGCAAATTCATCCAATTTGTTGTGAAGTTCCGTACGGATCTCCGCATTGATCTGCTCTGCTCTCTTTCCCATGATAACAATAGCTTCATAGATTGAACCTACTTTATCTTCAATCTTATCTTTGTCGTAAGTAATAGTATTTACTTCTGCTTTTGTATCTTTTACACTCATTTTGAGAAAATTATTTTTATTTTAAGATGGCAAATTTACGAATTATCTTTGAATTTTGAAAGTCGCTGCAGGAGGAGGGGTCTTAAGTGCTGCACTGTCCCTCTGTAACTGCATTGCTTTCTTTTCATTACTGATCTGATCCTTCATTTGCTGTTCTGTTTTATCTTTATCTGCCAGTTTTTCAGCTTCTTTTTTCTGTTTGGCAGTCAAAGCCGCAATTTTGGCCTCCGTTTGTTTTTTCACCCCTATGAAATTCTGTTTTTCCTTTTCCAGCTTTTCTCTAAGATCAGCTGCTGTTTTAGAATATTCCGTGTTAGGCAGTTCTTTTTCTACCAGTTTTGTATAAGTAAGAGCACTTTCAATACGCTCATCTTTAAGATTATATACAGATTTCATCGCCAGTTCATAACGTGATTTCATGATATAGTCATAAATTTTTGAGCGAAGTTTTGTACTTGGAAAATCTTCCAAAACATTTTCAAATGCTACATTGGCTGCTTTGTACTCACCCATTTTGTAGTATTGTCTTCCGTTTTCATATGCTTTAAATTCCAGCTTATAAGACAACTCATCAATTAACTGGCTGATATTTTTAGATCTTTCAGAGTTAGGATAATTGTTCAGGAAGTCCTGAAGTTCATTGATCGCCAATTCTGTACTTGACTGATCCAGGTTATAATCCATAGACCCTTCATAGTAGCATAATGCAGACATGTATGCTGCTTCTTCTGCTCTCGGATCTTTAGGGAAACTTACTGCGAAATTTTTAAACTGGTGACCTGCCAGCTTATAACTTTTGTCATAATAGTTGGCATAAGCTGTATTGAAACCTACGTTAGGAAAATCATCTGTTCCTGCCACAAGATTGGCAAGTCTGTCATAAAGCGCCAATGCATTTTTCCACTTTTTCTTAGCAAAATTATCATTAGCAGCCTTTAAGATAAATTCTTTATCAGCACTTCTCATTGCTCTTTCCTGCTGGCTTACGCAAGATGTAATCACCGCTACAGCAAAAAGACCTAAAATATATTTTTTCATATATAAAATTCAACAGTTTTCGGATTATACAGCCGATTTACTAATTTGCAAAAATATAACTTTTTTGCCAATAGATTTTTTTTTATGAATATTTAACGTAATTTTAGTCTGCAGCGTATCCCAAAATCGCAAAAACACTTAATAAAAGATTCATTCTCACCTTTTTCTCTGCTTCTTTTGCATAGGTTTCCTCATTTTTGCTCGGAACATAGAGCTCATAGAAATTTTTATTCCTGATGACAAATAAAGTGGAGCCGATAATCATGGTAAGAATGTCTTCAGGTTTGGGTGTAAAAGTAAAAACTCCTGATGCGACCCCTTTTTTAATGACTTCGTCCAGTTTTTTCACAAATAGCTGATAGAAATCCAGCAGTTCATCTTTCAGATTTTCTGTATGACGAAGCTCCTGGGTCACAAAACCATGGAAATAATTATACTTGAAAAGCTGAGAAACGATATATTTAATCATTTCCCGTAATTGCATTTCAGGTTTACCATCCTTGATTGTATCTGCAAATTCTGAAAAATTCTCTCTGGTTTTCAGTACCCTGTACTGATAGAGATAAGACATCATTTTCTCTTTAGAACCGAAATAATAAGAGATCATGGCGACATTGATATTTGCTTTAGAACAAATATCTCTTACAGAAGTTCCCTCGTATCCTTTTTTTGCAATCAGCTCTTCTGCAATATCCAGTATGTGAATCTGTTTTTCTGTAAATTTTTTTTTCATGAAGTGTACTTTGAGTAAAGTTAAGAAATTTTTAACACATTTATAAACGATCGTTTAATAATTTTAAATTAATTCTGAAAATACTTACTTTTGACTATGGACTTTTTTGATTTTCATCATCATAAGAAATATATCAGAAACGGAATTTACAATCTGAACAGTGGACAAATTCCGCCAGACTTTCCTTATTCTATAGGAATTCATCCCCAGGATATTGATGTTAATAATCTCGAACAGCAGTTTTTATGGATGAAAGGCATGATGTTTCAAAACTGTTTTGCTATTGGTGAATGTGGTTTAGATTCTTTGGTTTCTATAGATCAGAAAATCCAGGAAGAAGTTTTCTTAAGACAGATCAGGTTGGCTAATGAAGTCAGAAAACCGATGATTATTCATTGTGTCAGAAAATTTTATGAAGTCATTTCTTTTAAAAAGAAGGCCGAACAGCCCATGATTATTCATGGTTTTAATAAAAAGCATCAAATTGCAGAAGACCTTCTTGCTAATAATTTTTACCTGAGTTTTGGAAAAGCTGTTTTGTATAATTTATCTTTGCAGGATATTTTAAAAAACACTCCCTTAGACAAATTCTTTTTAGAAACTGACAATGAAGATTTTAACATTGAAGAATTGTATGGTAAGGTTTCAGAAATAAAAGGTATTTCTTTGGAACAGCTCAATGAACAAATTTTAGAAAATTTAGAGACGATAAAAAATGGATAAGTACTGGTTGGAAAGAACGGAACTTCTGGTAAAAGAAGAAGGTTTGGAAAAATTAAATAAGGCCACTGTTTTGGTTGTTGGATTAGGCGGTGTCGGTTCTTTTGCTGCTGAATTTCTGGCAAGAGCCGGTGTAGGAAATATGACGATTGTGGATGGTGATACAGTAGATATTACGAATATCAACAGACAGTTACCTGCCTTACGTTCTACTGTAGGAAAACATAAAGTAGAAGTTGTAGCCGAAAGACTTTTAGATATTAATCCTGATCTTAATTTAACCACAATCAATGAGTTTCTAAATCCTGAAAGAATGGATGAAGTTCTGGATTCTGCAAAATTTGATTATGTGTTGGACTGTATAGACAGCGTTACTCCAAAACTCTGTCTGATTATCGCAGCCAAAAGAAGAAGGATAAAAATCGTAAGTTCAATGGGTGCCGGCGGAAAAACCGACCCAAGCAAGGTAATGGTAAGGGACATCAGCAAAACGGAACACTGCCACCTGGCAAGACAAGTAAGAAAAAGGCTGAAAAAGGTAAAAATAGACAAAGGGATCCGTTGTGTTTTTGCTAATGATATTCAGGATGAAGAAAGTTTAAAAATGACGGACGGAACTAATTATAAAAGATCTTTTTACGGAACAATAAGCTATATGCCAGCAATTTTCGGGTTGTATACTGCTTCAGAAGTGATTAATTATTTATTAAATCAGGATTAAAATATTTTCCAGCTATTTTACAGATTTTACAAAACGATTTTATGTATTAGTCTGTGAAATCAGCAAGAGAAAAATAAAAACTATATTTACACTCCGTAAATGACAAATTCCAAATATCCCAGAGCAGAAAAGCTCAAAAAAAACACGGAGATCAGTTTGCTTTTTGAAAAAGGCAAATGGAGAACGAGTGGAAATCTGAGAATTATTATTCTAAAGGATAAGCCCAACATTCCTGTAGAAGCTGCAAGGTTTGGAGTTTCCGTTTCTAAAAGATACTTTAAAAGAGCGGTGCACAGGAATCGCATCAAAAGATTACTGAGAGAATGCTATCGCCTGAATAAAGATCTTTTCAAACAAGCCTTCGGAGAAAAAACGATGGCAATGCTGTTTTGGGTTTCTTCTGAGATGCCTCCGAAATTCCAGGACGTGGAGGCGCAGTTTATCAAGCTTTGTGAAGCACAGAAAAAGTAAACTTTTTATATGGAATGAAGTTTCATATGAATCTTCGCATAGTTTTTGTACTTTTAGGGAAAACAATAAATCTGAAAATTAATATGTTAGAGAATGTTCCCTATTTTTCCTATATAATCAGTGCATTTATCGGTATTGGATTGGCGGCAGCTACGGGCTTCCGGGTATTCCTTCCCATGTTTGTTGTAAGCCTTGCTTCTTATTTTAACTGGATTCCGATGAATGAGCATTTTGAATGGCTTGCGGGTCTCCCTACGCTTATTACAACAGGAATAGCCACTATTATTGAGATATTGGCTTATTACATCCCTTTTGTCGATCATTTACTGGATACTGTTTCTATTCCCATGGCAACAGTGGCAGGCTCCATATTATTTGCCAGTCAGTTTGCTGAACTTGGGACTTTTCCACAATGGGCACTGGCCTTAATTGCTGGTGGAGGAACAGCAGCTACTATCAGTTCCGGATTTGCAGGAATAAGGGCTGCATCTACAGCGACTACAGGAGGTTTGGGAAATTCCATGGTAGGAACAACGGAGACAGCGGGCGCGGGTATTATGTCTATCCTTGCGATGGCAGCTCCGGTATTGGCCGCAATATTTGCCATCATTACCTTAATTGTTGTTATTGTATTTGGGCGAAAGGCCTGGAAAAAATTAAGAAGCAGTAAAAGCAATTCTCAAAAGTTATAAAACAAAAAAAGGTACTGTTATAAGCAGTACCTTTTTATTTTAATTTTTACTTCTGAAGTCCTTAATATCCTGAATTCTGGATTCAAAATATTCTTTTTTCTCAGGACTCTTTTTGATTAATATTTCAAACGCTTTTATTGCCTTTGTATATAGTTTCTGCTCAAAATAAAGGTTAGCCAATGTCTCCGTCATCAAATGCGAGATATCATCATTCTTTTCTTTTACAACATAGGTGCTTTCTTCTTTTAACTGACTGATTCTAGGATTGTTCTCAATGAAATTCTCAATAGCTTTTTCTTTGATTTCTGATTTTTCCTTTTCAATCTCTTCTGTTCTGTCAATCTTAAGCCAGCTCTGCCACGTATTGATAAAACCAGGAACGTTGCTGTCTAATGATGATTGAGTCGTATTTTTCATAGTAACCTCCTGCACTTTGTCTACAGGTTCTTCTTTCTTTTCTTCAACCTTAAGGGTAGAAATATCGGTTCCGAAGAATGAAACATTCATCACAGGAACATCTTCTTTTAAAGTTCCTGTTTTTTCTTCTTCAGTTGATTCAATTGGAGCAGCATTATCTTCCTTAGCTTCAGAAGTTTCCGCTATTGGTAAAACTTCTTCCTGAACAGCTTCGGGAGATTGTGTCTCTTCAATAATACCTTCATCTGTAACAGGAGTTACTTCCACTGCCGGCGTTTTTATTTCAGGAGTTGATACCTGTTCCGGCTTACTGATTAAAGAATCCGGCATATTGGATTCCACACTCATTGGTTTCCATGCAGATTGCACTTCAGGAGTTTCTTCTATTTTTTCTTCTGCAACTTCAGAATTAGCTTCTTCTACAGGTAATTGATTCTCAACAGCTTCTTTCTGCAGCGGCTCTTCTTTGATTTCTGCAGGCTTATCTTCACTGGTGGACCAAAAATGAAAATTCTGGGTTTCCGCGAAGCTAATTTCATGATCTTCAGCTATTTCAGGCTCTATTGCTTCTTCTTGTGGAACAGGCTTAGCTTCTTTCATTTTTTTCTCAACCTCTTCAATCAGGCGTCTCATTTCCTCCTCGTGTTTGTTCACATTCGGTTTGGAAATTTCAACGGTCTCCGCTATTTCCTCGTTGTTGGCCTGGATCTTAACGTCCGGCATAAATGAATCTGTTCCATGGAAGCTTACTTCAGCATCAGATAATTCCACTGAAGGCACTTCTTCATTACTTCTTTCTTTTTCAACAGAAATCTGATCTTCGTTGACAATCATTTCCGGTGTAAAATTTTCTCCAGCTTCCTGTTCTTCTTCAGCCTGTATTTCCACTTGTTCAACAGGCTCTTGCTCAGCAACAATTTCAGTTTCGTGAGCTGCTGATTCTGCTTTTACAGACTCTTCTTCAATATTAACTTCCGGTACTAAGGGTGCTATTTCGTGAAAACTGATATTTTCTTCTTCTTCAACCTTTTCTTCTTCTTTTTCGGAAGAAATCTGCTCTTCGTGAATGATGGTTTCCGGTGTAAATTCCTCTCCACCATTTTCCTCAGCTTCAACCTGCACAGGCTCTACTTTCTCCTGATCCGGTTCTTCAACTACAGGCTCAGCCTTCTGGGTTACCAGAGTTCCCGATTCAAGGGTAGATTCAATATCTATCGTCTCAGAATTTTCCTCATCCAGGAAGTTTTCTTCTCCTTCAAATAAAATTCTGTTTCGCTCACCATTTATGTAAATGTGCTTAACGTCTTGCAAAGTCGGTAAAACACAAGTATTCTCTTTTTCCTCTAGTGGCTTTTCCAAAGAAACGTCCTCTTCTCTTTTGATAGGAAAGGGTTTCGCCTTTGGTGTAAATTGAGAAGGTTTTTCAATTGTTTTAGAAAGCTTTTTCTCTTCAACAATTTCAGGTTTAGCCTCCTGTCTGATCTTTCCATTGATCAGCTGATATAGAATCTTTTTATCAGTAGTATATGCTGCCGTAGTGGAAAGCTCTTTCTGATAATTTTCTTTTTCATACAGATGCACCCCATACAGGTGAAGTGCCCTGATATTCTGAATATAAGGAAAAGTGTGAATCTCTTCTTTCAAAAGACCAAGGTCTTCGGACTGAATATTTTTCGGATTTTTTATTAATTCTAAAACTCTCGGATTCATCTTACCAATTCGCTACAATGTCGTTAAATATCTTGTTAATAATTCTATCTGTTACCAGTTTTACCTGCTGGTCTTCGATCTGGCTTAGAGATACATCACTGTTGAAAGCCGCTTCATCAGAGTATGTTCTGTCAAAACTTGCATCCGGATGAATTTTGTTTTCATAATGTACCTTTACGGTAATCGTAAGTTTATTCTGTGCCTGCTGAATCACTCCACCAGAAGGGTTTGTCTGGGTATTGGAACTGATTGTGGTAGGGGTAATGGAATAGTCTGTAATTTCACCTTCTATCAGGATATCCGGATTTTCTTTTGTTCCTTTCAAAGTGGTTCTCTGAAGGAATCTGTTTTGTATTGCTGTAGAAAACTGTTGGGATAATGCCGGGTTTACAAGAGGTGCATTATTGGGAAATTCATTGATCTGAACTGTTTTCTCGTCTGTAAGAGACGATCCCGTAAAACTGTAACATGAATTTAAAACTCCCAGCAACGCAAAAAGCATTCCCGTTAACAGTGATTGTTTCAGGCTGATATTGTTAATTTTAAAGTTCATTTTTAGATCCGATTTCAATAATTTCATCATACTCAATTTGTTGAATAGCATCTTCATAAGCAAAATAATTCGCTGTATATAAAAACGGTAAGGTAAGAAAAATTCCTATCCCGCAGGCAACAATACCAATCTGGGACAAAATACTTACTACCAATGAGAAAAGGAAGATTGACAATAAATTTCCTTTGGTCATTATTTTTGAAATATTCCAGGCTTCTTTCACTTCTTTGATTCCTTTAAGACTGATTAATGGAATGATATAAAAGCCTTTTAATACAAAGTAATATATAGCTGCTATTAATAAAAATATATATGGAAACACAAAAAGTGCAACCATTGGATTGGGTTCATGACTATCAGATAATGCACCTGATATACCCAGCACAGCCAATAAAGGAATATAAAGTAATAAAACACCTCCAAAAATAATTAACTGCAGCATAAAATAAGGCATGAAATCTTTGAAATCAAAAATATCTCCCGGGCTTGCCGGCTGGCTTCTGTTCAGCCTTTGAAGGTATCTATACATATTGCCCATTGCAAGCAGTCCACAGAATGGAATAATAGACATCACAAAGCATGCTAAAAATGCCAGGAAAATATTTCCGAAATCTTTCTTTAAAAGTTCGACTCCTTTGTTAATGTATTCTCCGAGTTTAAAATTGATCGGCTTAGGTGTTAAATTGACTTTCATTATTTATGTTGTGCTAATCTTCCAGGTTATATTGTTTTATTTTTCTGTATAAAGTTCTTTGTGAGATTCCCAGCTCATCTGCCGCTCTGTTCCTACGTCCTTTATGCTTCTCCAAAGCTTTGATAATCAAATCTTTTTCATTATTTTGAAGAGAAAGGGATTCTGGTCTGTTTTCTTCAATTTCGATATCCTCAATATCTTCATAGCTGTCGTCAGGAGTTGAGATAATTGTGGGAGTCTGAACAGCAGGCGTATCATTATTATTTTCAAAATATAACATTGACCCGGAATTCACTTGCGGCTGACTATCAGAAGTATAAATTCTGTTAATCAGGTTTTTCTCATGGTTGCTCAGATCTGCTGTTCCTCTGTTCTTGATTAATTCCGAAGTTAAGGATTTTAAATCATTAATATCATTCCTCATATCGAACAGAATTTTATACATGATTTCCCTTTCACTTCCGAAGTCGTTCTGCTTAGGGGTGCTTGGAGTATTTACCACCATCGGAAGATGGGTTTCCATAGGAATATATTCAGCAAGTTTTTCAGCAGTGATATTTCTGTTCCTTTCCACAACAGTCATCTGCTCTACTAAATTTCTTAGCTGGCGGACGTTCCCCGGGAAGGAATAACTTTCTATGTAATGAACAGCACTCTGCTCCAGTTCCAGTTCCGGCATTCTGTATTTTTCCGCAAAGTCTATGGCAAATTTTCTGAATAGCAAATGGATATCTCCTTTTCTTTCTCTCAAAGGCGGCATATCAATTTGAACGGTATTCAAACGGTAATACAAATCCTCACGGAATCTTCCATCATGGATAGCTTTCATCATATTAACGTTGGTAGCTGCTACAATTCTCACATTGGTTTTCTGTACCTGTGACGAACCCACTTTCATAAATTCACCACTTTCCAGCACTCTTAAAAGACGAACCTGGGTCTGTAGAGGAAGTTCTCCTACCTCATCCAGAAAGATGGTTCCGCCGTCTGCTACTTCAAAATATCCTTTTCTGGTAGCGGTGGCTCCTGTAAAAGCTCCTTTTTCGTGCCCGAACAGCTCAGAGTCTATGGTTCCTTCCGGAATTGCTCCACAGTTTACCACAATATAAGGCTGATGTTTTCTTCTGGATTCTGAATGGATGATTTTCGGAATAAATTCTTTTCCTACCCCACTTTCTCCAATCACCAGTACAGAAATATCTGTAGGTGCCACCTGAATAGATTTTTCCAGGGCACGATTGAGTGCGGGAAAGTTTCCGATAATTCCGAAACGGTTTTTTATGTTTTGTAGCTCGTTGCTCATAAGTAAATTTTTGATTATTGATTTAATGTTAATCTTCTACAGCGCTTCAATCTGTTGTCTGTAGACTTTGTTAAAGTAATGAGTATAGACATCTTTCATAGTCTTTCCTTCATCATACGTTTGCAGGGCTAACATTTTTAAATCCAAATAATCTTTGTTTCTGATCTTAGAAACTTTACTTTTAAAGTATATATTCTCGGCAAAGTTGTATTCTTTGCTTTGTTTTTCAAAATTTTCCAGGGCCTTGTCATATCTTCCCAGCTCAAAATAGGTAACCCCAAGCTGATAATGATCGAACATTCCCTTCACATAACCTCTGGTAGCCAGAAGCCTTTCTATAATCCCAGCCGCTTTTTCTTTCTGTCCTAAAGCACTATAGGACATAGCTCTCACTACATCCAGATTATAGTCTCCGTTTTGAGATCTTCCCAAATCTCCGGAGTAGTATTTTTTTAATCCTTCTAAATCCTGAATGGCACCTTTATAGTCTCTCAAGAACTGAAACTTTGTCCAGCCTCTGTAGCCAAGATGCATTTTAGGATCTAAGGCAACTGCTTTATCAATTAGAATCTTCCAGGTTATGAAATCTCCGTTTTTAAGATATGGAACTGCTTTTTCCATATAAGCATGGGAGAAATCGGGGCACAATTCAATGGCTTTATCGAAACCTTCCTGAGATTCTGCGAAACCTTGTAAATCTGAAGCCCAGTTGTATAACTCACACGCTTTTTTGCAGTTCTCACCCTCTACTGCACTACAGTTGACCTGTGCAATAGTATTGGTGTAAACGATAAGTAACAAAAAGCTAAGGTAATACCTCTGAAACTTTTCCATTTTCAATTTTATAGGTTAAATACTGATAATAATCTACTTTTAAACCTTTTATCTCTTTCAGATCCGGGATTATATAACAGTACTGTCTTTCCTTCACAATTTACTAAAAATCTTACGGTAATATATCCGTTGATCTTTTTTTAAGAATATATATTTTCTTTTTTTAAGTTTTTTAGTGATGGTAACTTAATTTTATTCTACTGTTCTCCCTAAAAGTGTGCCTTGCGTATTATCATACACGAAAACGTTCACAATGTCACCTATTTTCTGTCCTTCCAGTTTATCGAAGACACATACAGCATTCTGAGAGTTTCTTCCTTTCCATTGGTTTTTATTCTTCTTGGAAATCCCTTCAATCAGCACCTCATGCACTCTTCCTACATAAGATTTCATTCTTTGGCTGGAAAGCTCACCTTGAAGCGCAATAACCTCAGCAAGACGTCTCTGTTTCACATCAGCCGGAATATTGTCTTCCATTTTTTTGTGAGCTGGTGTTCCCGGTCTTTCTGAGTACGCAAACATATAACCGTAGTCATACTCTACTTCTCTCATCAGACTTAAAGTATCCTGGTGATCTTCTTCTGTTTCATTACAGAATCCAACGATCATATCCTGAGAAAATGCAACTTCCGGAACAATTTCCTTCGCTTTTCTGATCAGATCAAGATATTCTTCACGGGTATGCTGTCTGTTCATTGCTTCAAGCATATTGTTGCTTCCGCTTTGTACAGGAAGGTGTACGTATTTACAGATATTGTCGTGTTTAGCCATCATTCTGAATACATCCAGGCTCATATCCTGCGGATTTGAGGTAGAGAATCTGATTCTAAGCTCAGGAACGGCTTTAGCCACTAAATCAAGCAATTGAGCAAAATTAACAGCGGTTGCTTTCTGCATTTCAGAAGCTTTGGCAAAATCTTTTTTAGGGCCACCTCCATACCAAAGGTAAGAGTCTACATTTTGGCCTAAAAGGGTAATTTCTTTATATCCGTTATTGGCAAGATCTTTACATTCTTCAATAATAGAGTGTGGATCACGGCTTCTTTCTCTTCCTCTTGTAAAAGGAACTACACAGAATGTACACATGTTATCACAACCTCTGGTAATGGTAACAAATGCGGTAACACCGTTTCCTCCTAAACGAACAGGATTGATATCTGCGTAAGTCTCTTCCTTGGAAAGAATTACATTGATAGCATCTCTTCCGTCATCGGTTTCTTTTAAAAGATTCGGCAGGTCTCTATAGGCATCCGGACCTACAACAAGGTCTACCAATTGTTCTTCTTCTAAGAATTTTGTTTTCAATCTTTCCGCCATACATCCCAGTACTCCTACCGTCATATTCGGTCTTTCTTTTTTCAGATTTTTAAACTGAGAAAGACGCATTCTTACGGTTTGTTCTGCTTTTTCACGGATGGAACATGTATTTAAAAGAATCAGGTCAGCTTCTTCAACTTTCATGGTTGTATTATAGCCCTGTTCATTGAGAATGGATGCAACAATTTCAGAGTCAGAGAAGTTCATCTGACAGCCATAGCTTTCTAAAAACAGTTTTTTAGAGTTCTCCGGTCTTTCTGCAATAGCAAAAGCTTCGCCCTGTTTTGTTTCGTCTATATATTTTTCCTGCACGATAATCGATTTAAGGTCCGCAACTTTAAATTACGAACGAATAAGTTTGCAAAGATACAAAATATTGTGACAGAATGTCAGGAGATTATCTGTATATGTTATTGTGAAAATTTTGATCCATTATTTTATTCTGCTCTTCCGACTCTATCTGAAGATCAAACTGTTGAAAAATTGGTTGACTAACTTTAGCTCTAATTGGAATATTATTAAATGTAGCAGGATTCCATTTTCCTTTTATTTTAGATAGGCTATTGATGATCTCTTTCTTTTCATAATCAAAAAAATCACCTTCAATCTTGAAATCCTCCATTTCACCATTCTCATTGACAACAAATGTCAGCAAGACTCCTTTGTCCTCATTTTTCTTTATGAATCTTTCAAAAATAGACTTAACCTCAAATCCAAAAGCTTTGATTCCTTTTTTAAAAGTTGGGCCTTTCTTTTCGTTTTTACTTGGATCCTCTTTGGAATTAACTAAATAAAAAGGATTTATTTCAATTTTGGCAATGGCTCCAATAGATTTCCCGTTCACTTTTGCCGGCATCCAGTTTTTGAGACGGGGAATAATTTTACGGCTGAAATCAAATGCACATTTATTTTTTTGAATTTCTACAGTATCAAAATCTTTAACATAATGGATGGTTGAATTTTCATGCACAAGAATCTGTACATTATACCGCTCTTCACTTTTTTCACAAGGCAACAACTTTTTCTCTTTAACAACCTTTACCATCTCCTTATTTAACTGATTTACGCCTCCCACGTAAAAATCTTGTCCATAAGGATATTTATCCAAAACTTCGTTTTGAGCAAAAATTAGTTTTGTTGTAAAGAAAGTAATAAACAACAAAAAATTTTTAATCACGGTCATGTTTTTTATTTCTTTTTTCAGAACTTATTTGATCTCTTCACTAAATATCTCCCTTCTTTTAAAATTTTGAAAAGATGACCTTTTTTCTAATCAATATCAGCAGACATTGAAGAGAAGTTCATTTTAACTTTAATCTGTGAAGCTATTGCCTTTCCACTACAAGATGCCGGAATCCAGCTTTTCTTTATTCTTCTTACGACGTACTGCATATCATCAAAAAAAACTTCGCTATTGGTCACTTTAGGCATTCCTTTTACATCAACTACTTTTCCTTTTTCATCAAGCACCAAGGTAAATGTAAAATCTCCCGTCAAAGCATAGAAATCGGAATTCAGATAGGCATACATATATTTGTTCAGGATATCTTTGTAGGCTGCTACACCTCCTTCATAAGCTGCAGATTTAAAATCATTACATTTTACAGCCACCTGCATAAAAGGTTCTTTGATATCTATTTTCAGAACATTTTTATTGCTCTCCCTGATAAAAGAATCATCACGTTCTTCCTGATCCTGTGCGAAGGAAAAATTCACTGTGCACAAAGCCAAAAATAAAAGTACTGTTCTCATAATTGTTTACTAATAATAAGCAAAGGTAAATATTTAGCACATTTATAAAAAAGAAAAACTTCACGCAAAGCATGAAGTTTTACATATAGATTCTGAATTTCAGATAACTTTTCAATCATTTATTTCTTCTTATAGCAGGCCTTTGATGTGTTTATAATTGGTCTTTACCGTTTCAAAAACCTCATCCATTTTACCTCCAAGCATCAATTGAGCCATAGATTTGGTCATTCCCATGATCTGATCAAATTCAATCTTCGGAGGAAGAGCCAGTGCATTGGGATTGGTAAAAATATTCAGCAGATAAGGTCCATCGTGATCCAGACATTCCTTAATAGCACTTTCCACTTCTTCGGGAAGGTGCACATTTTTCCCGGGATAGCCCATGGCATTCGCTACCAGGGCAAAATCAGGGTTGATCATATCTGTTTCATTGTCCGGCATTCCGCCAACCTCCATTTCAAGCTTTACCATTCCTAGAGTTCTGTTATTAAAAACAATTAATTTTACTGGAAGTTTATACTGAAAAATAGTAGCCATATCTCCCAACAACATAGATAATCCTCCGTCTCCGCACATCGCAATAACCTGTTTTTCAGGATGAGCTAAAGCCGCTCCAATAGCCATTGGCATTGCATTCGCCATAGAACCATGGTTAAATGAACCCAGCATTTTCCTTTCACCCGTTCCCGTAATAAAACGGGCTCCCCAGACGCAGCACATTCCTGTGTCTACAGTAAAAATAGCATCATTTTCGGCAAGCTTATCCAAAGTGTGTGCTACATATTCCGGCTGAATAGCGTTCTCTTTTCCAAAATCCTTTACATATTCCAACTGGCTTTCTTTTACTTTATCGTAAAACGCAAGCTGTTCATTCAGAAAGTGGACATCCGCTTTTTCTTCCAATAAAGGAAGCAATGCTTTAATGGTTTCTTTGACATCTCCTGCAAGACCCAACTCCAGCTTGGCTCTTCTTCCTAATCTTTCAGGGCTTTCATCAATCTGCACTATCTTATTTTTTACTGGCATGAATTTCTGATAAGGAAAATCTGTCCCTAAAAGAATTACGAGATCAGCTTCGTGCATGGCATGATAAGCTGAAGGAAATCCTAAGAGCCCTGTAAGTCCTATTTCATTTGGATTATTGGGCTGGATAGCCATTTTCCCCCGAAATGAATATCCCACAGGTGCTTTTAACAGCTTAGACAAAGCAACTACCTCAGCGCGGGCTTCAGCCGCACCTATACCACAGTACAGGGTTATCTTTTTACTATTGTTTATAAGGGTTGACAAGCTTTTCAACTCGCTATCCGAAGGTCTTATGACAGGATTGGTTTTAAATATTTGAGTGGAAGTAGAGCCTTCCTCAGCATCTAATTCGGAAACATCTCCGGGAAGACCTATCACCGCTACTCCTTTTTTGGAGATCGCATGCTGAATAGCAGTTTGTACGGTTCTCTGTACCTGTTCAGGTCTTGTAATCATCTGATTATAGTAGCTGCAGTCATCAAATAGCTTTATCGTATTGGTTTCCTGAAAATAATCCATTCCCATTTCATCACTTGGGATTGTGGACGCAATAACCAGCATGGGAACATGAGAGCGATGGGCTTCATACACTCCATTGATCAGATGAACATGCCCTGGACCACAGCTTCCGGCACATACAGCCAATCCATCAAGCTCTGCCTCTGCAGCAGCGGCATAAGCTCCTACTTCTTCATGTCTTACATGAATCCATTGGATACTGCTTTTTTTGACAGCAATATTCAGGTGATTAAGACTGTCGCCGGTTACTGCATAAATTCTTTTCACATTGGCATTTTCGAGCATTTCAACAATTTGCTCTGCTATGTTTTTCGCCATAATTAGTCTGTTTTGGTGGTTGTTTTGTATGAAAAAATGAGAATTGTAACGGACGTAAATCCATACTTCTATCAAATTTAGCTAATAAAGTTGAGACTCCATCCCTAACCCGATGTTAAAAACTTGTAATTTATTTTGAATTCTTTTTCTATTGAAACCTCACGGGTTTTGAAAACCCGTGAGGTTTAGCTCACCAGTAAAAAAAACAGCCACCCAAAAGGCGGCTGTTTATATCATATTTTTCAGATTTTACATTACTATTTCAATCTGATTTCTCAATAAATCTTCGAACTCATCTCTTTTACGGATCAAATGAGCTTTTCCATCTAAGTATAGTACTTCAGCAGGCTTTAATCTTGAATTGAAGTTTGAACTCATTTCAAAACCATAAGCTCCCGCATTATGGAAGGCAAGGATATCTCCTTCTCTTACTTCATTCAGTTTTCTGTCCCAGGCAAATGTGTCTGTTTCGCAGATATTTCCTACTACCGTATAAATCCTTTCTGCTCCTTTTGGATTGGAAAGGTTTTCAATCAGATGGTAAGAATCGTAGAACATAGGACGGATAAGGTGATTAAATCCGGAATTGACCCCAACAAAAACAGTTGCTGTTGTCTGTTTGATCACATTAGCTTTCACCAATAAATAGCCGCTTTTTCCTACTAAGAATTTTCCAGGCTCAAACCATAGCTCGAATTTTTTCCCTGTAGATTTTGAAAATTCAGAAATTACTTTTTCTACTTTTTTACCTAATGTTCTTACATCAGTCTCTTCTTCACTGTCCTGGTAAGGGATTTTGAATCCGCTTCCCATATCCAGATATTTCAGGTTCGGGAAATGCTCAGAAAGCTCCAGCATGATCTCCAAAGCCTGAAGGAATACATCCGGATCTTTTATTTCGCTTCCTGTATGCATGTGAAGCCCTTCCACATTCAGGTTCGTGCTTTTCATCACTCTTTCAATGTGACGAACCTGATGGATAGAAATTCCGAATTTACTGTCGATATGCCCTGTTGAAATCTTATAGTTACCTCCGGCAAAAATATGTGGGTTGATTCTTACTAAAATCGGATAAGTGTTTCCGTATTTATTTCCGAATTGCTCAAGGATGGAAATGTTATCAATGTTAATATGAACTCCGAAAGTCATTGCTTCTTCTATTTCGGCAAGGTCAACACAGTTGGGTGTAAATAATATCTTTTCCTTCGAAAATCCTGCCTTTAAACCTAGTTTAACTTCGTTAATAGATACACAATCCAGAGATGCACCCAGATTCTTGACATACTTAAGAATATTGATATTGGTCAAAGCCTTCGCTGCGTAGAAGAACTTAGTATGTTTTAAAAATGAAGAAGTCAGTTTTTCGTATTGAACTTTGATGGATTCAGCATCATAAACATACACTGGTGTGCCAAACTCATTGGCAATCTTTAATAATTCTTTTGAATTCATAATTTCATTTTAACATAAAAAAAGGCAGATTCTTATAAAAAAGAGCCTGCCACATTGATTATTTTTTATGCAAGACAACTCTTTTAAATATTCCAAACCTTAGAGAACTTTACAGCTCCCTTTTTTCCAGTTTTATTTTGTTTAAAATTTTGCATTGCTTCTATTTAATTTTTGCAAAAATACTATTTATTTTTCTATTTCAAGAAACTTGATTTAATTGTATCCTCTTCAGAATACAATCTGTAAAGTGTAGACACTCTATTACTTCGGTAATGGCAACGTCTCGAAATCCCCGCGAAGCAAAGCCAGTTGCAATTCGTTATTCAGATCTGTGGAAGACAGCGGAAGATCAATCTTCAGTTTAGCCAGCTTACTGAGTGTCTGAATCTGCGTAAACAGTTCATAAAAACCAAAGGAAACCACTTTCCCGTTTTCTATGATTAAAAACAGCTTTTCTCCTAATTTTCTTCCAGGACCCAGCCAAAGCTCATTTCTTTTTCTGAATTCGACCTTCTGTTTCAGTGCAGAAAAATCTTTAAATTCTTCCTGAGAACCTATAAACTGAACCGCTTTTGTACCCTGGGTAAATGATCTGAATTTCAGGACCGGCTTCTCAGTTTTATTGAGTTTATTTTTTTCAACCACATATTTATTATTCCTGAAATACAATCCGAAAGGTAAAACTTCCTTCTTTTTTATATTCTTGGAATTCAGGATCAGTTTGGCAATAATATCTGTTCCGGTAAGCTCAAAATTAATCTGCTCAACATCTTTCTGGATCTGTTCCCATTTTTTTGATTTGGAATTGAAAACCTTTTTGGAAAATTTGTTGATATCCTGAACATAATCGGAAAACATAATACGCCCCGCTTCATCCTGAAAGTACACAAATCCTTTATCATTAGGAAGATCCTGGGTTAGCTCTTTGATCTTGTTGATATACGTTTTTGCATTAGACTCGTCATGTTGTTTCTGAATGATCTCATTTTCAATATCTTTTGAAATCAGAAGTTTGAAAAGTTCTAATGTAGCTCTTGCATCACCTTCCGCCCTATGGTGGTTAGTCAAAGGAATGCCAAGTGATTTTACCAGTTTTCCCAACGAATAACTTACTTCATCAGGAATCAATTTTTTAGCTAACGGAATTGTATCTAAAGTATTGGTTTTGAAATCATAACCAAGTCTTTTGAAAGACTGGCGAAGCATCCTGTAATCAAAATCAATATTATGACCTACCAAGGTTGTGTTTTGAGTAATTTCGATTACTCTCTTGGCAATTTCATGAAATTTCGGAGCTGTTTTGACCATCTTGGGGGTAATACTGGTCAGCTTTTGTACAAAAGGAGTAATATCACCTTCAGGGTTTACCAGCGATATAAACTGGTCTGTGATTTTCTGACCGTCATATCTGTAAATGGCGATATCTATAATGCATTCATTTCTATAACCTGCACCATTACTTTCTATATCTATTATTGAATACATGAATGTGTGTTAACTGCTGTTTTTCTGTTTTTAATATTTAAAACCTGTCTTTTATTCCCCAATAAAATACGGCTCTATTTTTACCGTTAAGTAAAGATAACCTGCTAAAATAACAAAAAATATATCAAAATACAGCAGGTTAGCTTCCAAATTATCTTCTTCTGCCTCCCAGTCCGAACATTCCGAGAATAGCTTTTGCTCCTTCCCTCATTAATGTAGAGGTAAAAGTACGGCCGGCTTTACTCTGTAATACCTGTTCAAACATTCCGGGTTCTTCCTTTACCGGTTTTGTCTTTTGTGTTGGCGCAGGGTTTTGGGCTGCCTGTTCCATTCTGGTGGTCAGCATTTCGTAAGCAGATTCTCTGTCTAATGCCTGCTCATATTTTGCTACCATTGCTGATCTGGAAGTAAGGTCAGAGATTTCTGTTTCATTCAGAACATCCATTCTTGATTCCGGAGAAATCAGGTATGTATGGACTAATGGTGTAGGAATCCCTTTTTCATCAAGTGCCGTAACAAATGCTTCCCCGATTCCAAGATTCTGAATCAGGCTGGACGCATTGTAATATTCTGTGGTTGGATAATTTTCAACCGCTTTGGTAATTTCTTTTTTATCTTTTGCCGTAAAGCCTCTCAATGCGTGCTGTATTTTCAATCCTAACTGAGAAAGTACATTTTCAGGGACATCCCCAGGAATCTGGGTAATAAAATAAATCCCGACTCCTTTGGAACGGATGAGTTTTACCATGGTTTCGATTTGTGAAAGAAGGGCTTTGGATGCTTCATCAAAAATCAAGTGGGCTTCATCTATAAAAAGGACTAGCTTTGGTTTTCCACTATCTCCTTCTTCAGGAAATGTCATATAAATTTCAGCAAAAAGCGAAAGCATAAACGTTGAGAAAAGCTGTGGCTTATTCTGAATATCCGCTACTCTGAGAATATTGACAACTCCTTTTCCATCTCTTGTTTCCAGCAAGTCATGAACGTCAAAACTTAATTCTCCGAAAAATCCAGCTGCTCCCTGTTGCTCCAGGGCAACAATAGATCTTAAAATCGCTCCGAGAGAGGCTGACGCAATGGATCCGTAATTGGCTGCAAGTTCTGCTTTCCCCTGTGCATTATCTGTTACATACTGCAGTACTTTTTTCAGATCGTTAAGATCGATCAATGGAAGCCCTTTATCATCACAGTATTTGAAGACAATAGACATGATGCTTTGCTGCGTATCATTCAATTCAAGGATTTTGCTTAATAAAACAGGCCCGAATTCTGTAACAGTAGCCCTCAGTTTCACACCTTTTCCGCCGGAAATACTCATTAATTCTACCGGAAAGCCTTGCGGATTATAAGGAAGCTGTGTCTTGGCATACCTTTCTTCAATAATAGAATTCATTTGTCCCGCTTCTGCAATTCCGGAGAAATCTCCTTTAATATCCAGAACCAAAGATGGAATTCCTGCGTGAGAAAGCTGTTCTGCAAATACCTGTAATGTTTTTGTCTTGCCGGTTCCGGTAGCTCCGGCGATAAGACCATGGCGGTTAATTGTTTTCAGGGGAATTGTTACATTAACCTCTGTCACTACTTCTCCATCCAACATTCCCTTTCCTAATATTATATGCTCTCCTTTTGGAGTGTATCTCGTATTCAGTTCTTCAATAAATTGTGTTTTGTCTGCCATTTGGTCGCTTTTTTAACTTATAAATATAAAATTTTTTGTAAAATATGTAAGATATTTTCTGAAGAACTTCTATCTGTTCCTTTTAAAAATAAATTTGTTCTTGGATAATCAAATTTTAAACCACGATTATTAATTTTTTTAAATACCGGAAAGGTTATAAAAACTAAACATGATATAAAACAGCATTTGCCTTTTATTCTTATGTAAGGCATTCTTTTTGCTAAAAAACAACAAATACTAAACGTATGTTTAGCAAAGTATTGAAAGAAACTATCAATGGGATTTAACATTTCATTTAGAATTGATCTAATACTTCGTATCTTTAACTCATTAAAAAAAGACCCCAATGAAAATTGAACAAATATATACGGGCTGTCTGGCTCAGGGTGCCTATTATATTGTATCAGAGAATGAAGCAATCATTATTGATCCTTTAAGAGAAGTAAAACCTTATCTGGATCGTCTGGAAAAAGACAATGTCACTTTAAAATATATTTTTGAAACTCACTTCCATGCTGATTTCGTATCAGGACATTTGGATTTAAGTAAGAAGACAGGTGCGCCGATTGTATACGGACCTACTGCTGCTCCGGAATTTGAAGCTATTATTGCTGAAGACAATCAGATTTTTGAAATCGGGAAAGTGAAGATAAAGGTAATGCACACTCCGGGACATACCATGGAAAGCAGCACGTATCTTTTAATAGACGAAAATGGTGTGGAGACTGCTATTTTTACAGGTGACACGCTATTTTTAGGAGATGTGGGAAGACCAGATCTGGCACAAAAGGCTACTAACCTTACTCAGGAAGACCTGGCGGGAATTCTATATGATAGTCTTCAGAACAAAATCATGCCCTTGGATGACAGCATCACTGTTTATCCGGCTCACGGTGCTGGTTCTGCCTGTGGAAAGAATATGCAGAAAGAAACCGTTGATATTCTGGGGAATCAAAAAAAGACCAATTATGCTCTTAATCAACCGGATAAAGAATCTTTCATCAGAGAAGTTCTGGATGGTTTAACAGCTCCACCGAAATATTTCGGAATGAATGTCGCGTTAAACAAAGGCGGCTATGAAAGCCTTGATGTGGTAATGAATAAAGGACTACATCCTGTTGAAGCTGAAGACTTTGAAGCTTTGGCAGAAGAAACAGGAGCATTAATTTTAGATACAAGAGGCCCCGCAGACTTCCACAAAGGATTTGTTCCAAACTCTATCAATATAGGACTGAAAGGAGATTTTGCCCCATGGGTAGGAACTCTTATTGTAGATGTAAAACATCCATTATTATTAGTTACTGATGAAGGAACTGAAGAAGAAGTTATCACGCGACTGAGCAGAGTGGGTTTTGACAACGTAATAGGATACCTGAAGGGAAGCTTTGAAGCATGGAAAAATGCAGGAAAGGAAACTGATGAAATTAAAAGAATTACTCCAGCTGAATTTGCAGAGCAGTTTACAGAAGAAGCTACCGTAATTGATGTAAGAAAGCTGACTGAGTATTCTGCTGAACATATTGACAATGCATACAACAAACCGTTGGATACCATCAGCGACTGGGCACGTACCATTGATGATTCTGAACACTTCTTCCTTCATTGTGCCGGCGGATATAGAAGCATGATTGCAGCAAGCATTCTTAACTCACACGGAATCAGAAACTTTACTGAAATAGAAGGTGGTTTTAACGGTATTAAAAAAACGGAAAAACTTCCAACTACAGATTTTGTATGTCAATCTAAGACCCTGTAAGATCATGAAAATTAAGTTTTTCGGATTATTTTTAGCATTAGCATTTACATTAAGTGCCTGTAAGACAAACCATACAGCTACAGTTCCTACAGCTAACATCAAAGATGTCGTCAACAATTCTGATGTAGTATTGGTAGATGTTAGAATTCCGGAACAGTATGCTGCAGGAACGGCAAAAAATGCCATCAATATTCCATTGGCAGAGATTCAAAACAATGTAGAAACCCTGAAGGGTAAAAAAGTTGTTGTTTTCTGTAATAAAGGAATTCAGGCAGATCAGGCTATGGAAATTCTGAAGAAAAATGGTGTGGAAGCTTATGATGGGACGAGCTGGAAGAATGTAAAGGCAATCCAGGACGAAACAAACAAAAAAGCAAACTAATACAACCAAAATATGTCACAAAAATTTCAGGAAATTATTGATTCCGAAAGACCTGTCCTTATAGATTTTTTCGCAACATGGTGCCAGCCCTGTAAAGTGCAGTCTTCGGTATTAAATACGGTAAAGGAAAATATTGGCGAAGGAGCCAGAATCATAAAGGTAGACGTAGATCAATACCCCGCGCTGGCAGCTCAATATGGAGTACGTGGAGTTCCTACACTGGCCATTTTCAAAAAAGGGGAAATGCTATGGAAGGAAAGCGGTGTTCATGACGTGAATACATTAACGAACCTTCTGCAACAATATATCTAAGATAAAATAAGGGCTGAAATTCAATGAATTTCAGCCCTTATTTTTATTTACAGTTGAATAGAAAAACGATCCCGGTCATTTAAAAACTGGAAATGTTTTCTAAAATCGTTCAATTCTTCCAGATACAGCTCTGCAGATACAAGATTTCCCTGTTTCTGAGAGATTTCTTTTCCATCCCCAAAGAAGCAGTGTGAGCTTTCCTGATACAACAGATCATTTCCATCAGTTCCGATTCTGTTTAAACCAAATACAAAAGATAAATTTTCAATAGCTCTGGCCTTTAAAAGGTGTTCCCATGCTCCTACCCTTTTCTCTGGCCAGTTGGCAATATATAAAACAGCATCATAATCATCATTATTTCGTGCAAAAACAGGAAAACGAAGATCATAGCACACCTGGAGCAGGAAACGTATTCCTTTGTATTCAACAATTACTCTTTCTTTTCCCGGTGTATACACTTTATCTTCTCCGGAAAAAGAGAAAAGATGTCTTTTATCATAAAAAGAGATTTCACCATCCGGCTTTACAAAATACATTCTGTTGTAGAAGTTTCCGTTTTGTTCAACCGGGACACTTCCGCAGAATGCTGCTTTTTTCTCTTTAGATATCTTTTTCAAAAACTCCAGTGATTCATTATTTCTATCTGAAACTTCTGAAGCATCCATACAGAAGCCTGTTGAAAACATTTCGGGAAGAAGAAACAGATCTGCTTCCACATTCAGCAGTTCGCTTTCTATACGTGCAAAATTCTCAGTTTTATTTTTCCAGATGATATCTAAATTAAGCCCTACAACTTTCATCTTTTATTCTTTTTAAATTATTTCAAATATGAAATATAAAAATACAGTTTTTATAATTACAAAAGGAGAATTAAATAGCTGAAAAGATGGTTTTTCACATAAAGACAGCCTCTATTTCTTAATAATGTCTTAAAGTCAGCCATTTTTATGCTACTCATATTCTTTCGGTTTCATTTTTGATAGAGATATTTTTTTATCATTATCCTTAAAAATTAAAAATTTATGAAGAAATTGTTTTTTATGGTGGCGATCTTCTTTTTTGGGGCTATGGCTAATGCTCAGGCCTGGACAGGAAAAGGAGATCAGAAAATACAACTGGGGCTGAGTGCCTGGGGCTACGGAACCGGGATCACGGGAACTTACGACTATGGACTTAACAAACTTATTTCAGTAGGAGCCGGGATTAATGGCTACTTCGATAATTATAAAAACAACGATAAGGATAATCGTGTTTTTGTTTTCGGGAGACTGAACTTTCACTTGCAGGAAGCATTAAATCTTCCTTCCAAATGGGATATCTACCCTGGAGTAGACCTTGGAGTTCTTGGTAGAGACTTTGGAGTGGGAGCTCACATTGGAGCCCGATATTTCTTCACAGAGAAAATCGGAGTCTTTGCAGAGGTAGGTAATAATGGCAGCCTTGGAGTTTCTTTCAATTTATAGCCTTATCGTCTTTAAATATGACAAAGCTTCTCGTTTCGGGGAGCTTTTTTATTTGGCATAGTTTTGATAATTGTTACCTTTGCAAATTAAAATCTAAAATTTATTAATGGAAATAGCAATTAAACTTTTTCAGTTCATTCTGAGCATCTCTATACTTGTGCTTCTTCATGAGCTTGGGCATTTCTTACCGGCAATATGGTTTAAGACCAGAGCAGAGAAGTTTTTCCTGTTTTTTGATCCTTACTTCTCCATATTCTCCATGAAGAAAATCAACGGAAAATGGCAGTATAAATTTTTATCAAAGAACCTTCCGGATTCTGAAGTAATAGAGGTGAACGGAAAGAAGGAAGAAGTTCCTATCGATATATCAAAACTTCCGGACAATGACTGGAGAAAACACCCTGAACAGACAAAATACGGAATTGGCTGGCTTCCTTTCGGAGGGTATGTGAAGATTGCAGGAATGGTAGACGAAAGTATGGATACTGCCCAAATGAAAAAACCGGCAGAACCTTGGGAGTTCAGATCAAAACCGGCCTGGCAGAGACTGATCATTATGCTGGGAGGAGTTACGGTTAACTTTTTCCTTGCATGGTTAATCTACAGCTGCCTTTCATTCTTCAACGGAGAAACCTATACGGATATCACAAAATTCAAGAACGGTATTGAAGCTACTTCAGCCGGAAAGAAAATGGGATTCCAGAATGGTGACAAAATCATCAGTGTAGACGGAAAACCAGCGGAAAGACTTGAAAACACTTCAATCAACATTCTTTTAGGAGACAATGTTACGGTAAACAGAAACGGACAGGAAGTTACTTTCCCGGTGAATGCTGACGGTGTAGCAGATGTTCTTAAGCAGAGAGAAGCAAAACTATACATCACTCCAAGAGTTTCTATGGTTGTTGATTCATTAGCTACTCCTTCGTCTCAGGCATCCGGTCTTGCAAAAGGAGATAAAATTGTAGGTATCAATGGTAAGAAAGCAGCATTTTTTGATGAAGTAAGTACTCTTTTAAGCGAAAACAAAGGTAAAACGATTACTGTAGATGTTGAGAGAAATGGAGCTTTACATACTTTACCAGCTGTTTCTGTTGACAAAAACGGAAAGTTAGGTATCGCCATTGATACAAAAGGTATTGCAAAAGATATTGTAACGAATAAAAAATATTCTTTTGGAGAAGCTATTCCAAGAGGATTTACAAGAACTATTGAAGCATTAACTACTCAGGTTAAGCAGTTCAAAATTATGTTCAACTCTAAAGTTCAGGGTTATAAGAACGTTGGAGGTCCTATTGCTATTGTAAAAAATATGCCTGTGGATAAAGATGCAGACGGAAGCTTTAAAATCAACTGGGTTGCTTTCTGGAGCTTTACAGCAATGTTCTCTGTATGGCTGGCATTCCTGAACCTTATTCCTATTCCGGGACTTGACGGTGGACACGTTTTATTTACTTTATATGAAATTATTGTAGGAAAACCAGTCCCTCAGAAAGTTTTGGAAAACGCACAGATGATTGGAGTTATCTTCTTGTTAGGATTGATGTTACTGATCTTTGGAAGCGACATCTTTAAGGTATTTACAGGGAAATTATAATTTTTTTAAAAAATTTTCTTAAAAATATTTGTAGGGTATAAATATTCGTCCTATATTTGCACCACTTAAAACAAAGGACATTCCTCCTTAGCTCAGTTGGTTAGAGCATCTGACTGTTAATCAGAGGGTCGCTGGTTCGAGCCCAGCAGGAGGAGCAAGAAGACTTACAGAAATGTAAGTCTTTTTTTGTGCTTTAATCTGAACAATTGTACATATCTAGCCTAGAAAAGACACATATTGGTAACTTATATTAACTTTTATGAAGTATCGATCTGCTTCACTGAATATTATCCACCTTTTCAGCTATTTTTCATGTAACGATTTCCGTAATCATTCGACTATTCTTTTTTAGAGTTATTCAAATTGCTAAAGTTCTCAGCAAATGGATACTCCTCTACCAAGACAAAGAGTAATAAAACCAATATACAGTATTGCATAAATAACCAATTGACCATGAAGAAAAGTATTATTTCGTTATTAACAGCATTTTCTATTATAGGGATTTCGGCACAGGAAAAGTCTTATTTTTTATCAAGTCCATCATTAAGTCCTGATGGGAAAACAGCTTATTTTGCTTACGATGGCGATATCTGGAAAGCAGACTCCAATGGTGGAAACGCTTCACGAATTACCGCACTCGATGGAGAAGAGATCACCCCCCGTCTTTCTCCGGATGGAAAATGGCTTGCATTCAGTTCAAACCAATATGGAAATTACGATGTGTATGTAATGCCTGCAGGAGGTGGAACGATCAAGCAATTAACCTTCCATACCGGAAGAGATGAAATGGAAAGCTGGGCGTGGGACAGTAAAACAATCTATTTTACTTCCAACAGAAATAACAATTTCGGCAGTTTTACAACTACAATTGAAGGAAAAACACCACAAAAGCTTTTCAATAATTATTTTAACAATACTAACGGCCTCGTAGAAACACCTGCCGGGGAATATCTTTTCACAAGTTCTTCAGAAAGTGCTCACCAGGTACAGCGTAAGCGCTATAAGGGAGAAAACAATCCCGATATTCTAGGATACAATCCAAAAAATAATTCTTTCAAACAGTACACTAACTATGAAGGAAAAGATTTCAACCCAAGTGTAGATAAAAATGGTATTATCTATTTTATTTCTGATGAGAATAACGGAGAATACAATCTTTATAAGCTTGAAAATGGTAAAAAAACTGCTTTAACGGAATTTGGTACTTCTATTAAAAAACCGTTTGTTTCAGCAGACGGATCTAAAGTTATTTTTGAAAGGGACTACCAGCTTTATACTTACGATGTTGCCTCAAAAAAGACCACTCCACTCAATATCAGTCTGAACACCAACAAAACCCTGGAAAAAGCCCAGAACTTCAATGTGGAAAATAACATTTCCTATTATGACGTATCTCCAGACGGTAAAAAAATGGCGTTCATAAGCCGTGGGATTATATTCGTTTCTGATATTGAAGGAAAATTTGCCCAGCAGGTCTCTGACGGAAAAGAACGTGCTATGGAAGTGAAGTGGCTGAAAGACAACCGCACTTTGCTTTACAGCCAAACGTATAACGGCTATCAAAACTGGTTCACGATTCAGGCAGACGGCAAAGGCCAGCCAAAACAATTAACAGAAGATTTACGCAATAACCGCAGCATCACCTTCAATAGTGACCTTTCAAAAGCTGTTTACTTAAGCGGAAGGGATGAAGTAAGATTATTGGATCTAAAAAGTTTCAAATCCACCACCATCGTCAAAGATGAAATCTGGGCATTCCAAAACTCAAGACCATCTTTTTCTCCCAATGACGAATATGTATTATTCTCCGCAAAAAGAAACTTTGAGCTTGATATTTTTATCTATAATATTAAAAAAGCACAGACTTTAAACCTTACCAACACAGGAGTTTCAGAGGAAGATCCCGTATGGTCTCCAAACGGTAAGTATATTTATTTTGCCAGTGACAGAACCAATCCGTCTTACCCTTTAGGCATGCAGAAATCTAACATTTACCGTATGGCTCTCGACTGGTTTGACGAACCTTTTAAATCCGAAAAATTCGACAATCTCTTCACTGAAGAAAAGAAGGAAGAAAAATCGCCTGATAAAGAGAAAGATAAGAAGGATAAAAAAGATGAAGAGAAAAATAAAGAAAAAAAGGAAGAAAAAGAACCGGTAATCAAAGAATTGAAAGTAAATCCTGATGACACCCTGGACAGGATTGAGCTGGTTACCGACCGATATGGATATCAGGATGATCCTGCAGTTTTCAATGATGATAAAAAGGAGATCTTGTTATTCAACTCTAATCAGGATAATGGAAAAAGACAGCTTTACAAAAAAGTGTTCACAGATTTTGAACCTGCAAAATCTGAAAAAGTCTTTGATAAAGCAGCTTATTACTTAACCAAAAATGAGAAAAACCTATTTGCCCTGATAGAAGGTAACATTTATAAAACAACGTTAGCGGCATTAAAACCTGAAAAAATAAACATCCAGTACAGCTTTGATAAAGATCTGGCATCAGAATTTACTCAGATGTATGCTGAAGCATGGACGGGCGTAGAGGAAAACTTCTACGACGAAAAATTCCATGGTATCGATTGGAAAGCGAAAAAGGAGCAGTATGCAAAGTACCTTCCCTATGTGCATAACAGAAATGATCTGCGAATTTTACTGAACGATCTTTTAGGAGAGCTTAATTCTTCACACACAGGGTTTTCTTCTACCGGAAAAGAAGAGACCATGTTCCTGAACTATTTCACCAACGAAACCGGAATTATCTTCAAAAAAGACCATCCTTACACAGTAGAAAGCATTGTGAGAAAATCTCCGGCTTACCGTTCGGGAGTTGATATCAAACCTGGAGACCAGCTGACCTCTGTAAATGGAAAAAAAATAGATCTGAACGAAAATATCGAAACTTATTTCACAAGTCCCAAAAAACAGGATGAACTTGTTCTCACACTTAACCGCGATGGTAAAACTATAACAACCAAAGTACATCCGATTTCCAACGGAGAATTAAAAGGATTGCTTTATGATGACTGGATCTACAATAATCATCAGCGTGTAGACAAGCTCAGCAACAACCGTATTGCCTACTCCTGCATGAAAAACATGTCTACTGATGAGCTGGACCGCTTCCTTCTGGACATGGTAGAACAGGAAAACAGAAAAGATGCTGTTATTCTGGACTTACGCTACAACACAGGTGGAAATGTTCATGACAAGGTATTGAATTTCCTTTCTCAGAGACCTTATTTACAATGGAAATACCGTGAAGGAAAGATAACAACCCAACCTAACTTTGCGCCTTCCGGAAAACCTATTGTTCTTTTGATTAACGAAGCATCATTAAGCGACGCTGAGATGACTGCAGCTGGATTCAAAGCATTAAAGCTCGGTAAAATTATCGGTCAGGATACGTATCGATGGATTATTTTCACTTCAGCCAAAGGACTGGTAGACGGATCTTCTTACAGACTTCCTGCATGGGGAACTTACACATTGGACGGACAAAATCTGGAAAAAACAGGCGTAAAACCAGACATTTATGTTAAAAACACCTTTATGGACCGTCTTCATAACAATGATCCACAGTTGGAAAGAGCTGTTCAGGAAATACTTAAAGATTTAAAGAAATAAGGTCAAAAATATTATAATTTTTTGCACAAATTTTGCTTGATAGGATAACTAATTCTATCAAGCAAAATGCCTTATCTATCAAAGATTTATTTAAATGACAATCACCCAAAAAATTTTCCTTTCAGCCTTCCATTTTTACGCAACGGCTTAAATATAAGACTGAAAAGCAATGTTACATTTTTCGTGGGCGAAAACGGAATTGGAAAATCCACCCTGCTTGAAGCCATTGCAGACAAATGCGACTTCAATGTGGCTGGTGGAAACCGTAATCACAATTACGACTTTCATAAAACAGAATCTGCGTTGTCAGAATATCTTACTCTTTCCTGGCATCATAAGACTTCTCAGGGCTTTTTTATGAGAGCTGAAAGTTTTTTCAACTTTGCTACCTATATTGATGATGTGGCTAAAGAAGATCAAAGGGTTCTAGAAGCCTACGGTGGAAAATCTTTACACCAACAGTCTCATGGCGAAGCTTTTTTATCCCTGTTCCATAACCATTTCCAGCATGGCATTTATATTCTTGACGAGCCGGAAGCCGCTTTATCACCACAGAGACAACTTTCTCTATTATCTATTATTCATAAATTAGAAAAAACCGGAAAAGCTCAGTTTATAATTTCAAGCCACTCACCAATACTGATGAGTTATCCAACCTCAGAAATTTATCTTCTTGATGATAAAATTCAAAAAGTGCATTATAAAGAAACAGAGCATTACCAGCTAACAAAAAATTTCCTGGAATCTCCGGAACGGTATTTTAAACATTTATTCGAAGACATCTAAGTTTAAATAAAAATCTGAAGAAATATTTCTTATTGAAATTCAATACATTTAGTGAAAAATCGTCAATAACAAAGGATAAAACTTGCTTGGTATGGATATTCATATTATATTTGCACCACTTAAAACAAAGGAAATTCCTCCTTAGCTCAGTTGGTTAGAGCATCTGACTGTTAATCAGAGGGTCGCTGGTTCGAGCCCAGCAGGAGGAGCAAAAAGACTTACAGAAATGTAAGTCTTTTTTTATTTAATTAATCCTTCGTAACAGCATCAAAATACTCCTTATACGTAAGATCTTAATCTTTATTTTAATCCTTTGATTATTATATTTTAAGCATTGAAATTTCCCGGTTAATTTTTCACCTATACATATATTATTTTCGCTACTTTTGTCGTTTTATAGGATAGAATAAAAATATTTTACTTTTTTACCTATTTTTTAAATAAACTGCATGCTTTTTGTTTATGCTAATTGCCTGAAGAAACGAATGATGTTAAACAATAACTCCCAAAAACACTATCTTTTATTTTTTTTTCTGATTCTCGCCGGTTCCGTATGCGCTCAAAACAAGGCCATCGGTAAGGTGGTTGACGAAAAGAACAATAAAGAACTGAATAAAGTTGATATTTTTATCAATAATGACAAAACACCTTCCCTGACGACAACTTCAGGCAGTTTCATCGTTCAGTCTGATAGCATCATTCATCAGTTAAGATTTTCCAAAAAAAATTATATTACAGAAACCCTTGATATCACCCCTGAAAATGCTGAAAATATTTTCGTACAGCTATCACAGGCTAAAGTGAGCGACATTCAGGAGATTGTTCTTCAAAGCGGTAAAACAAAATACAAAAACAAGAAAGAAAATCCTGCTTATGCAATTATGCAGAAAGTCTGGGCTCAAAAAAGAAATAACGGACTGGAAAAATTCGATACCTATTCCTATAAAGAATATGAAAAAACGCAGTTTGACCTGAACAACTTGGACAGTGCGTTCATGAAGAAAAAGATCTTCAATAAACTGGATTTCATTTTCAGTTATGCTGATTCTACCGCAAGTGGAAGGCTTGGTCTTCCTATCTTCCTGAATGAAGCTGTTTATGAAAATTATGGTAAAAACAAACCGGATAAAGACAGCAAAAGAACTCTGGTTGCTCAAAAAACTTCAGGCTTCCAGGACAATCAGGTGATTACGGTTTCAGCTAAAAACCTTTATCGTGATATTAATATTTACGATAATACCCTTAATTACTTTGATATTGGCTTCCAGAGTCCCGTGGGAACAGATGGGTTCAGTACCTACGATTACAGTCTTATGGACACCATTACGATTCGTGGTGAAAAAGCCTTCCAGATAAGATATCAGCCTAAGAGAAAAGACATCCTTGCATTCCAGGGAAACCTTTATATTGATACGGATACCTATGCTGTTTTAGGTGCTACATTGAAGTCAACCCAGAAAATCAATGTCAATTTTGTCAACAGTGTTTATACTCAGGTGGAATATGATAACCCTGATGATGCTACATTTCTTCCTAAAAAAATGGTGACAGAATTTGAAATGAGCCCTTTTTCAAAAAAGAAAGGTGCAAAAAGCATTATTGCTAAAAGATCGGTAGATTATTCTGATTATCAGTTCAACAAACCTCTTGATCCAAAAGTATTTAAACGTACTGAAGAAGAATACGAAGACAAATTTACCAATAAAGATGATGCCTACTGGACAAAGGTCAGACCTGACACTTTATCCAAAGCAGAACAGGGAGTTTACAACATGCTTGATGAACTTCAGCAGACCCCGAAATTCAACAGAATGGTAAAGCTGTTTGAAACGCTTGGCTCACGTTATTACAACGCCTTCAAAGGGATTGATATTGGTCCTATTTTTTCAATCTACGGAAGAAATGAAGTAGAAGGAGACAGAATAAGATTAGGAGCAAGAACTTATTTCGGATTAAATGATATCTGGAGAGCTCAGTTTTATACAGCCTATGGGTTCAAAGATCAACAGTTTAAATATGGAGTGGAGGCAAGATATATGTTCAATAAGCTTAACCGTTTTATGATTGGCGCAGGGACAAGTAGAGATATTGTTCAGCTTGGTGGGCAGCTTACTTCCGGAGATGGCGTTACTCCGCAATCTTCTTCTTCCAGTACTTTCTTCGCAAGAGGAGAAAACATTTCTTTAAGTTCTGTAAACAAAACAAGTGTTTTTGCAGCTATTGAACCATGGAAAAACTTCCAGATAAGAGTAGATGGAGTAATGCAGAGTATTAAATCTGCTATTCCGGAGAAATTCAACCTGATGTATTTTAAAGACGGCCAGCTGAGAAAGACTGTTAATGACTCTCATGTTACCATCAGTTTAATTGCCAAACCTGGTGCAAAATTCTCACAAACCGGAATTGACCGTTATCAGGCAAGAAACCTGGCTCCAACCATCGTTTTAAGATATACACGAGGTATTGAAGGATTATTTAATGCTGACTTCAACTATGACAAGCTTCAATTCATGCTTTATAAGCCATTTTTAATTGGAAGTGCAGGTAAACTGGTAGTGAATTTCGAAGCTGGGAAAAACTTTAATACCGTTCCCCTGGCATTACAGAATATCATTCCTGCCAACCTTTCATATGGTCTGGTACCGAATACATTCTCTCAGCTTAATTATTACGAGTTTGTGACTGATGCTTATACTACACTACAACTGGAACATCATTTTAATGGTAAAATACTTTCTTATATTCCTTTGATTAAAAAGCTGAAATTGAGAGAAGTTGCATTTATCAGAGGCGCTTACGGGACATTAAGCGATGCCTCCAAAGCAATCAATGTAGAAGGCTTTAAATATTCCGCACCAAGTGAACATATCTATTATGAATACGGATTCGGAATTGAAAATATAGGAATCGGAAACCTGAGAATCTTCAGAGTAGACTTCAACTGGAGAGGAAATTATCTTGACAGGCCAGACATCTCTAAATTTGGTGTTAAGGCAGGATTCCAGGTAGGATTCTAAACAGGATATATAATAAAATAGTTTCGGCGGCTTCTTTGAAGCCGCCGAAATTTTATTTCAGATTATATACAAGGCCTGAACTTATTATTAAAAGCACTCGCAACCTTCTACATCAAGCAGACAATGCATCCTCTGCTCCTTTGTCAGTCCACAAAATACATTACATGATGTGATTGGTTTTGCCGGACACCATACTTCACCTCCGTTAATACTTCTCAGACTGTTCTTTGTTAATTTTCTTAGATTTTTCATGATTATTTAGTTTTATTTGCTGCCTACTCTCTTTGCTTTTCGGCTTCCGCAACTGTTTCAAAACTGGACAGTTAACAAATATAAAGTATTTCACAAATAAAAAAATACCATGAAACTGACAAATAAAAAAACCTCAGTAAAAACTGAGGTTTTAATTTTTATAAAACGCTTAAAAATTATGCGTTTGGCTCTACAGATACGAAAGATCTGTTGTTTGCTTTCTTTCTGAAAACTACTTTACCATCTACTAATGCAAACAAAGTGTGATCTTTACCGATTCCCACGTTATCACCTGGGTGGTGCTGAGTACCTCTTTGTCTAACAATAATATTTCCGGCAATAGCTTCTTGTCCTCCGAAAATCTTCACACCTAATCTTTTAGAGTGAGACTCTCTACCGTTCTTGGAACTACCGACTCCTTTCTTGTGTGCCATTTTATTACTGGATTATTTATTAAGTGCTTTAAATTGATCGATATTCTTAATGATAGCAGCATCTACTTCTTCATGTGTAAGAATATTCTTTTCTAATTCAACTTTAACTGCTTTACCTAAAGTAATTAAAGTTTCTCTGTTCTCTTTAGACTGAGACAAATTGTTTTTCTTTAAGTGATAGTTCAACTCGTGATCTTCACCAAAGTTAACAGTTGCGTTGTCAGAAAGAACTTCACCTTTCACAGTTTCTTTTTTAGCAGCAGCTTTTTTAGCTCCACCTTCAAAACCTGTAATACCAGTGATTACGATTTGAGTTAAAGATTGTCTGTGACCGTTTTTCACTTTGTAACCTTTTCTTCTTTTCTTTTTGAAAACGATTACTTTATCAGCTTTAACGTGGTCAAGGATCTCTGCTTCTACAGTGATTCCGTTTACAGCTGGGGCGCCTACAGTGATTGCACCGTTTACAGTAAGAAGAACTTTATCGAAAGAAACTTTTCCTCCTTTATCTCCTTTTAAACGGTTTACAAACAACTTCTGGTCTTGCTCAACTTTGTATTGAAGCCCTGCTATTTCTACAATTGCAAACATTGTTTATAAATTTTTAGTTATTTCGAGGTGCAAATATACATATAATTTTCTAAATAGCTTACAATCAAAGCAATGTTTTTTTAATTAAAAACCTACTCACTATGTTTTGAATAATTTTTTTCATTAAAATACTCACAATTAAGAGATAATTTCATACATTCGCTTTACCAAATTGAATTTATATATGAAAAGAAACTTTAATCTCTGCTTACTAGCAGGTGCCATTGCTGTTACTTCATTAACGGCATGTAGTGATGACCAAATGGACAACAATGTTCAACCTCAGCAAGAAGCACAAAGTGCCAAAATTGATCAGCCTGGGGATCTTGAAAAAATCTGTTCTTATGTAGACAACAACTGGAGTACCAATTCAGTTTTACTGACCGGGCTTCAAAACTCCACAGACACCAATTTTATGAATGCACAAATGACTAAAATTGCAAGCATGTGGGGAAGAAGCAACCCTCTTCTACGATTTGTAAATGACCCTACTAATTTTAATTCTACCTACAACGCCATATCTTATGGTAACGGAAGAATTTATTACGGTTATGCTATTTATTATGATGCAAAATCAAAAGGTGGCGATATTGTAAACGCCATGATTCTTGCTCATGAATACGGACATCAGTTGCAATACATCTTCAATCTCCCTTCTGTATCAGAATCAACGTACAGACCAAACGAGCTAGAAGCAGATGGCTTTGCAGGATATTATCTGAGAAGACCTAACGGGTACAATAAAACCAGCTTCCCGGAAATTGCTGCAGCTTATGAATTTGCCCAGAGCATCGGTGACTATCAAACCACCAATGTAAACCATCACGGTACACCTGCCCAGAGAAGATCAGCAGTTCGTTTAGGATTCCTTTTAGGACAATACGACCTTAATGCTTCCAATTTCGATTACAACTTCTTCTATTACTATCAGGGAGTATTAAATGGCACTTACAAGATGGCGAAGAACACGGTAAATCCTGAAATCGACGCTTACATGAGCCAATATATTGATGAACTTAAAAAAATTCAGTCAGGAGAAATTTCTGCGGAAGAATTTAAACATCTTCAATAAACGAGAACATTCATTTTTAGCATATTTAAGAAAGGAGGCGGACAGTATGTTCCGCCCCTTTTTTGTTTTAAAAGCTTTTATACTCAACCCAATCAATTTGTTTGTATTTTTGAAAAAAATAATTCCATGAAGTATTGGTTACTTATAATTTCTCTTTTCACATTACACTCGTGTACTGTTGCCGGAATAACGAATGATTATGGCAAGCTCACAACCACGGAACAACAGAGCATTATCCCTATTCAGGACTTTTCAAAAACAGATACTCAGCATATTTATAAGATAAGCGGCTCTCAGCTAAAGAAAGAACTGGCCAACCATCCAAAATCATTAGTATATGTATTTACCAATGGCTGTACATCAAAATTGTGCCTGCCAATGTCTTCATATGAAACATTTGCTAAAGAAAAAGGATATAAATTATTTCTGGTTATGAATGGCTATCATAATATCAGTGAGACAACCCATCAACGCTCAGCCCTCTTCACAGAACCTCTTTTTGCTATTGACAATGATTTTTACAACTCAAACATAAGAATGAAATACATGAGATATTTCGAAAACGATCTTCGCGGACTGGAGCATAATCAAAAGCCAAAATGGGAAGGTAATCTATACTTTTTTGAGCACGGACAGCTAAAACAAATTACCAAAGAACTTCCAAGCAATCTATAATGAACAGAGATCTCTACATTGATTTCGCCAAAGGCCTGGCAACACTCTCCATCATCTTTATCCATACCGCTTTCTGGTCCGGACAGTTTTATATTCCTGCAGAAGTAAGGGTATTTTCGCTTGTCTTTGACGTAGCTCTTTTTTATGCTCTGAGCGGGATTACCTCAGGAGCTAATATTGAAAAAACACTGTACCGCCTGTTGAAATTACAGATTACGTATATGATTTTCGTGACCTTCCTGTTCTTTTTAGATTACTTCTTTAAAGTTTTCGGACTGAGTTTTTTTTCCATGGAATGGCTCCAAAGCTTTTATTCAACATTTGGCTCTAAATACTCCACAACCAGCATTTCAGTATATCCACAATGGGAAAATCTCGGAAACTGGTATCTTCACCAATATACCAATGCCGACACTTTTCCAGTGGTAATGGGAAGTTTCTGGTATTTGAAAGTATACTATGTACTGACGGTTTTTGGGGTACTTATTTTAAGGTTCTTCCCGAAACACATCAATTGGTTCATCGGGCTCTGCATTACCCTAACCTTGCTATTCAATATTTTCCCGGAATATTACCCGACAGGTCAGGCGGGATATGTTGCATTCTACCTTGCTGTATTTTTAATAGGACATAAAATGCGTGGAAAAAAGATCCCCACCAAAGCAATCCCGGTACTATACGCACTTGTAGGAGCTGCTCTTATGTGGATGTTCTGGTATTACGGAGGAGACATCTTTTATAAAATCAATAAAAATAAATTCCCACCAAAAATTCCTTACATTATCTGGACATTATTCTCTCTGGTAACCTTATTTGTTCTCTATAATCGACTGAAGATCACAAAAGAAAACTTCATTACCTATATCGGAAAGAATGCTATTTTCTTCTATTTTGCACAGGGAATAAGTTCTTCACTGGTCTATTTCCTGGTAGTTCCGTTAAAAGAAAACATGCCATGGTGGCTTTTGATGGTTATTATTTATGGAATTAACATCATTTTAGCCTTTATTATTTCTGCAGGATTGAAAAAAGTAGATGCTTCAGGCTGGAATATTCTGGAATTCTTAAGAAAAAAGACCGCATCATAAAGCTTTAAGGATCAAATTGAAATAAAGTCACATTTCTTACCCCAATTTGCTTAAATTTACAAAAATTTTACAACATGTTTAAGTTGAAACTCCCTACCGATCCAAGGTGGGCAAATATTGCAGAAGGAAACATTGGAGAAATTTTAACGGATCATGCCTGGTGCGAGCAAAAAGCCGCTACCAATGCTATAGGCCTGATCACGATGCTTCCGGAATATTCTGAAATTGTTACCGAACTTCTTGCCATTGCACAGGAAGAGCTGGATCATTTCAACCAGGTACATGAGATCATCAAAAAAAGAGGCTTTACTTTTGGAAGAGCAAGAAAAGATGATTATGTGAATGAACTGGCAAAATTTATCGTACAGGGAAGCAGGGAAGACCTCATCGTAGACAAAATGCTGTTTGCCGCTATGATTGAAGCCAGAAGCTGCGAAAGATTCAAGGTTCTTACCGAAAACATCAAAGATGAAGAGCTGAAGGTTTTCTACAAAGAACTGATGATTTCTGAAGCCAATCATTACACTACTTTCATCGGATTTGCAAGACAGTTGGGAGATCCCGAAAAAGTAAACAAACGCTGGGAAGAATGGCTGGAATATGAAGCCGGTATTATTAAATCATACGGAAATAAAGAAACGATCCACGGTTAAAATAAAATAGTAAAGAATAATACACCTTGAAGAAGCCAAGCTTTGAAAATATTGCCAATCTGTTCCTGAAGAATTTCTTCCAGGGGCTGGTTATCATTGGGCCTATCGGTCTTACTATTTTTGTAATCTGGTATATTGTAAGTGCGATTGACAACCTTGTTCCTTCCCTTGCCAAGCAGATCCCCGGGCTTGTATTTGTATCTATTATACTGTTTACAGCTATTTTAGGATATTTAGGAAATAAATTCGTAGTCGGACGATTCTTTTTTGACACGATGGACAGCTTACTGGAGAAAACTCCGGGAGTAAAGCACATCTACACTCCTACGAAAGACGTAATGTCCTCATTCGTAGGTGACAAGAAAAAATTCAACGATCCTGTATGGGTAAAAACCAATGAAAATCCGGAAATCTGGAGAATTGGCTTTTTAACTCAAAAAGAGATGTCGGACGTTGACAAGCATAATTACGTTGCGGTATATCTTCCCCACTCGTACGCCATCTCGGGCTGGGTAATTGTTACTGAAGAAAAAAACATCAAACCTGTAGTGGGAATGACCGCAGCTTCTGCCATGAAGTTTGCGGTAAGCGGTGGCGTAGCTGGTTTTAATTCCGGAGATGAGGCCAACAAATTTTAACAACAGTTTTCATTGTCTGCTAAACAGAAGCAGCAACCTTTCTTTCCTTCTCTAAATCGATCAAAAAGTTATCTATTAATTCTTTTTTAACGTGAGCCATTACAACTACTTTTCTCCATTGAGGATTTAAATAGTTATCTGCCACAAGGTAATATTTTTCAGCAAGGGTCTCAGATATCTCGTTAGAATCAATAGTGACAATATTCATATCAGGATTTCTAAAATATTTAACCCCCATCTTATCCAAAGCATCACATAAATAATTAGTTCTATCTATCAATTGCTGTATTAAATGAGTCCAGCCATTGGATCCGTGAGTCATCAATATCATCCACATAGAAATTGCATTGGCCCCCGATCTACTGCCGCAAAGCGTAAAATCGGATCCATACACATATGAAGCTTCTTTTGTCTGCACATATTCTATCAATGACTTTCTACATAAGAAAATACCTGTACCGTAAGGTGATTGAAGCATTTTATGCCCGTCAATAGTAATGGAACTAATCTCTGGATTACTAAAATTCAAATCATTTTGTTGTGTAGAAAATGGATAAATAAATCCTCCAAAAGCAGCATCTACATGAACAAAATAATGTTTAAAGTACTGCTTAACCAACTCAATGAAGGATCCGGGAGAATCTACGCTTCCAAATATGGTAGTTCCCATTGAAAGATGTATGATCAGATATCGAATACCCTTTTCATAAGCTTCCTCAAGTTTTTCTTTAAGATCATCTAATTCGATTTGTCTGGTATTATGATTTACTTTTACAACAATAGGGTGAATCCCCAGTAAATTAGATCCTTTATAAACAGAATAATGGGCATCCTCTGAAAATATTACACCGATCTCATTGACGTTAGCATTATGCTCCTGCATAAAATAATTTCGATACATCCATTGTGCCTGGATATTTGCCTCCGTTCCTCCAGGAGCAACATACCCGTCATAACTTGATTCTTCAGCGCCAAGAATTTCTACAGCACAAATCCTCAGAAGATCTATTTCAAGCTTTTGTGTGCCGGAGAAATATTTTTCACCATCATTATAAGTATGGCAGCCAATATGATTAGGATTATTAACTAAAACTGAAAGAAAAGCTGCTTCTTTTAAAAACGGGAAATTGTAAAATTGTTCCTGATCAAGATAAGTCCCCGGAAGGCCAAGTATAGGTTCAGTATTATAGTTCAAGTTTTTGTTTAATGCCTCAAAAACTCTTTCCCTGATTGTTGCAGAAGGAAGCTTTGGCCAATACATATTTTCTGGTTTAAAGTTTAGAAATTTACCCTATTCATTATCAATAGAATATTTTTCCAAAATTACATTTTTTTTTACATGAACAAAAATTGTTTATTAATTCCGTTGATTAATCTCACTCGATTTCACTGAAACATTAGTAAGGCAAAAAATATCTTTTCAGAACAAAATCCTCAGCATTCAAAACAAAGCAACACTTAACTAACTTAAAATCATTTACATATCGAAATAAATTATCTTTTATACATAAACATTAATCAACCATATATTTTTATAACAAAGTATGTATTATGCTTTTTGTATTATTTTTCACAAAATCAAAATCAAATTGACGTTTTTTTGAAATAGTGAAGGTTTTTAATTTTAATTTTGCATTTATCTAGATGAGATTAAAAAAATACTTAAAAAACCAACCTGAAAAATACTTTATTCCGAAAAATGAAGAAAATTGCTGTCGTGGGTGCCGGCATTTCCGGCTTAAGCATGGCGAATTACCTGGAAAAACACAAGATCGATTACCATATTTACGAAAGAAGAAATAAAAAAGATCTGGCAGGTCACGGTTTTCTGATTCCTAAAGAGGGAATGGACTATCTTTATCAGATCATTGATCCTGACACTCTTCTCCAACATGGAAATTTTCTGAGAAAATACACACAATATTCTCATACCGGGAAGATCCTGGCAGAAAAGGAGCTGGATCATGTTTTCGCCATATCAAGACATTCATTAATCAATTTATTAGCTCAAAACATTTCACCTGAAAAGATAACCTACGAAGAAACAATCATTCCTGATGAATTACAAAACGGAAAACTGAAGCTTTCTGACGGAACTGATATTAATGCTGATATTACCATTATCTCTGATGGATCCAGAAGCCGGATCAGAAGGAATCTTTTTAAAGATGAAACGATGAGAATGGTAAGAGAAAGTGAAGTCGTGAATATCATTCAGAATAAAGAAATTGCAGAGGTGATTGATAATGACTTTATGAAGTTCCATCACAAGGAAGGCGGACTGACTTTTGGTATTCTCAAGCTTTCTGATGATACTATTCTCTGGTACTCCCAGTTCGACAACCAGAAATATATGATCAATGAATGCTCCGCAGAGAACTTAAAGAAATATATGCTTGAAGTTTTTGAAAACTGGCATCCTTTAGTCCCGGAAATCATACAGAAATCAAACTACAAAAATGTACATTTATGGAATGTATATGAACTGGAAGAGTTAAACCCTTTTTACAAAGACAACTTCGTATTCATCGGGGATGTAGCACACCCTCTTATTCCATTTACCAGCCAGGGAGTTACTTCTGCTTTGAAAGATTCTTTCTCATTAACGAAATATTTAGTTGAAGAAGAGAATATACAAAAAGCTTTCAATAAATACGAAACGGACAGAAAGCCGGAAATTGAGCATCACATCCGTAATGGAAGAACATTGCTTAAGCAGTTTTTACTGCCGCTCCACCAACAGCCAGAAAATATTTTACCCATATCTTATAAATAAATATGTTCACTAATAACGATATCAACTTTGAAGCCCTGAAAAGGAAGGCCTATAACGGAAGATGGGCTACCCTGGAAGACGGTATTATCCCTCTTACAGCAGCAGATCCGGACTTCAGAACAGCACCTGAAATAGAACAGGGAATTATTGAATACCTTAAAGACGGTTACCTCAGCTATGGTCCGTTTTCCGGGCTTCCTGAATTTAAGAAAAGTGTTGCAGATCATTTTAATCAGGAAAAACACGGGAGTTTCTCCCCTGAAAATATTTTGGCGGTTAACAGTGCTGCCCAGGGAATGTCCCTTATTGCATCCTATGTTCTCAATCCCGGAGATGAAGCTATTATTTTAGATCCTGTAGATTTTCTTTTCAAAAAATCAGTGGAAACGGCAGGGGGAAAAGTAATGCTTTGTCCTATAGATACAGCAACTGGAGAAATTGATTTTGAAAAACTGGTTTCTTTAATCAGCTCCAAAACCAAACTTATCAGCATATGCAACCCGCATAATCCACTTGGAAAAGTTTACTCTAAAAACGTTTTAGTGCAGGTGGCAGAAATTGCAGCCGCTCATGATCTTTGGGTGATGAGTGATGAAATCTGGAGTGATATTATTTATGATAACAAAAGCTTCTATACGTATTCCTCTGTTTCTGAGAAAGCGAGGAAGAAAAGCTTCACAGTCTATGGATTTTCAAAGTCATTCGGAATTGCAGGACTGAGAATTGGAGCTGTATTGTGTCATGATCAGGATACTCTTGAAGACTTCATTGAGAAATCCAATTTCAATTCCACCATAGAAGGCGTTTCTACTTTATCACAGATTGCCGGAAGTGTAGCACTGGAGAGAGCAAAGCCTTGGTACAAAGAATTTTTGACTCACTTGCAGAGCAACAGAGATCTTGCGTTCAGATTATTAAGCCGATCAGAAATTGTAACGCCTAATTTGCCGGAAGCTACTTTTGTCCTGTTTCCAAAGATTAAAAACGGAATGACAAGTGACGAATTCGCTCAGCACGTTCTGACACATGGAAAAGTAGCCATTGTTCCGGGATCAGAAAGATGGTTCGGAAAAGGAGCGGAAGGACATATCAGAATTTGCTTTTCCACATCACAGGAAATTTTAGAAGAAGGAATTAACAGAATCATTACCAGCTTTTAAGATTAAAATTTTTAATTAAATTAATATAATTGATTATTATTTTTCCTAATTTATCTGAGATCCATATTAAATTAAGATATTCATACTAAATATTTTAATTTAATATGGATATAAAAATAAATATTGATAATTTTGATTGAATCATCACTCAAAATTATTAATATGAAGATAAAATACATCAGCATTCTTTTACTCGGAGTTTCTACTCTCTCCTATGCCCAGCAAGTAAAGGACACTTTGAAAGAATCAAAAATTGACGAAGTAGCCATTACCGGAAGCCGGAACAAAAAAAGAACAGTTGTAAACACGCCTGTCCCTATTGATATTATTGATATCAAACAGGTAAGCCAGTCAACAGGACAAGTGGAAATCAACCAGCTGTTACAGTTTTCCGCACCCTCTTTCAATTCCAATAAACAATCAGGATCTGATGGCGCCGATGCTGTAGATCCTGCTACCTTAAGAGGTCTTGGTCCCGATCAGACTTTACTTTTGTTAAATGGAAAAAGATACCATCAGTCTTCACTGATTAACCTTTTTGGGACCAAAGGAAGAGGAAACACCGGATATGACATGAATACGATTCCGATTGGTGCCATAAAAAGAGTGGAAGTGCTTCGTGACGGAGCTTCCGCCCAATATGGTTCGGATGCTATTGCCGGGGTTATCAATGTTATCCTGAATGACCGGGACAAAGGTTTTGAAGGGAATGCTTTTTATGGTATGAATCTTTTTAAAAGCCCGGGAAACAATGATGTTGTATCAGATCGTAAAGTAGACGGAAATACCTTTGATTTCAATGGAAATTTAGGGACTAAAATAGGTTCAAAAGGCGGCTTCGGTAATTTCACAGTAGAGTTTGTAAATAAAGAGTATGCTATAAGAAATGCAAATCCGGATATTTATACATCACCCAGACAGCGTTTCGGAGATGCAAAAGCTCAGAACATTTACTTTTTCGGAAATATAGAAGTACCATTATCTGATGGATTGAAATTTTATTCCCGTCAAGGTTTTTCGCATAGAAATACGAAAGCCTATGCCTGGACCAGAACCCCTGATGCAGACGGCAATATTCCGGAAGTTTACCCTACAGGATTCAACCCTATTGAAAATACCAGCATTACCGATTTCACGTTTGACAACGGATTAAAATTTAAAGTTGCTGACTGGGATGTAGATTTTTATAATGCTTTTGGTAACAATAGATTCACCTACCAGATAGACCATACCATTAATGCCACATTAGGAGTAAAATCTCCTACAAGTTTTAATGCAGGCGGACATTCATTGCTGCAGAATACCACCGGGTTTAATGCTGTGAAACAGTTCAAAGTACTGGAAGGGCTTAATATCGCTTTCGGATCAGAATTCAGGTATGAAAAATTTGACATCATCAAAGGAGAAGAAGCATCGTATGCAATGTATGATATCAATGGAAATGTAGTTACAAAAGATACTCCTCAAAACTTATGGGTAACAGTTCCTGGTTCTGATCCTGTACGTTATCGTCCGGGGGGATCACAAGGGTTCCCCGGCTACTCTATTGATTTTGGCAAAAGCAGAAACAATTTTGCAGCTTATGTAGATACTGAATTGGATGTTACCAAAAACTGGATGATCAGTATTGCCGGAAGGTTTGAAAACTATAATGATTTCGGAAGCACGCTGAATGGAAAGTTTGCCACAAGATACGCTATCACTCCACAGTTTGCTTTCCGCGGATCTGTTTCTACAGGGTTTAGAGCACCTTCTCTGGCTCAGAAATATTACAGCCAGCAGTTTACCAATTTCCAGGGAGGACAATTGGTTACTATTCAATTAGCCTCTAATGACAGTAAACTGGCAAGCAGTCTGGGAATTCCTCAGTTGAAACAGGAAACATCAGTGAACGGAAGTGCCGGGTTTACTTTCAACACAGGAAAATTCACAGCAACAGTAGATGGTTATTACATCCGTGTTAAAGACAGAATTGTTCTTACCGGATATTTTGCACAGGCAGACTTGCCGGCAGATGTTCAGGCAGAAAATCCATTTATTGATCAGGTACAGTTCTTTTCCAATGCGATCGATACGAAAACAAAAGGAGTTGATGTGATCTTAAGCTATACTGAAAATATCGGTTCCGGAAAACTGACCGCTACCCTGGCCGGAAACTATAATGATATGGAAATCACAAAAGTGAATACTTCAGAACAGCTGGCAGGGAAAGAAGATATTTATCTGAGTGCAAGAGAAAAAGCATTCATTCTTGCTTCTGCTCCAAAAACAAAAGTGAATTTAAATCTTAATTACAGGCTTAATAAGTTCAATGTAAATCTGCAAATGGTAAGATTTGATAAGGTAACCCTGATCGGCTATGACGACTCAGAACAGGTATATAATCCCAAAGTAACGACTGATCTTTCTTTTGGGTATGAATTCTGCAAAAACCTGAGTCTTACTTTAGGAAGTAAGAACCTGTTCAACAGATATCCTACTCTACAGACCACGCATGTATCTGACGGAAATACAGAAGCTGGAGGTATTTTTGACCCTGTGCAGATGGGATTTGCCGGAAGACAGGTTTTTGCCAGACTTAATTTTAAGTTTTAATGGAATAAAAAGAAACTGTATCAAAGGTTAATAATTTCACCGTTGTCATTCTGCGAAGGAAGAATCTTATTTATAAATCAATAACATAAGATTCTTCACTACATTTTATTTCGTTCAGAATGACACTTTGATACAGTTTTTTCTATTTTTTTGAAATCTTATATAATTTGCCACTGTCGGTTACCGCATAAAGATTCCCGTCCATTCCGTTTAATACATCACGGAAACGTTCTTTCTGATCTGCAAGAAGACGTTCTTCACCCACGACTTTATTATCTTTCATAACAATCCTGTTAATATGTTCACCACTCAGGCATCCGATAATGAGATTGCCTTTCCATTCCTCAATATTTCCTGTATAGAAAGTAATTCCACTTGGTGAAATCACAGGATCCCAATAATAGACAGGCTGCTCCGTTCCTTCTTTTTGGGTGATGCCCTGTCCTACTTTATCACCTGAATATTCAATTCCATAGGTTACATCTCCCCAGCCGTAATTTTTTCCCGGTTGGATGAGATTGATTTCATCACCACCTCTTGGGCCCATTTCCACATCCCAAAGAGTACCATTGGGATCAATGGCCATTCCTTGCGGGTTTCGGACTCCATAAGCGTAGATTTCCGGTTTATATCCTGATTTTCCGATGAATGGATTTCCCGGAACTGGCTTGCCGTCCTTTGTAATTTTTAAAATTTTCCCGAGATAATTATCCGTTCTCTGAGCATAAACACGGGTAACTTTATCTGATCTTTCTCCTGTACTGACAAAGAGATTTCCATCTTTATCAAAAGCCAGGCGGCTTCCATAATGCTTATCTCCGTCATATGATGGTTCGGCACGGAAAATTACCTGAACTTCTGAGATATTTTTAAGGTCTGCAGAAAGTTTCCCTTTCGCTACAGATGTTAAATTTCCTTTACCAAAAGGTTCTGAGAAGCTAAAATAAATAATACTGTTGGTTTTAAAATCAGGATCTAGAGCGACATCCAGCATTCCACCCTGTCCTTTTGAATCTACCTTTGGAAAGCCATCTATTTTAGACACTTGTTTTCCATCTGGTGAAACAATATTCATATACCCTCTCTTATCTGTGATGAGAAACTTTCCGTCAGGTAAATTGATAATTCCCCAAGGTCTTCCCAGATCTTTATTCAATATTTCAACATTATAGGCTGTTGTTGTTTTTACGGCCTTAATTCTTGTCTGTCCTTTAAATGCCGGCTTATAGTCAGAATTAGGGTCTTCTGTTTCTACACTTCCGTCATTTCCCGTCTTCTGAGCATTGGCATGATTCTCTTTGCATGAGGACAAAAAAAGAAAAAGGCTTACTACAGGAATGTAAAATTGATTGATTTTCATATTATTACGATTAGGTTTCATACAACGAATGGAAAAATAATGCCAATAAAATTTGTATATATTAATTTTTATTCTACATTTGTAGAACAAATTACAAACTTGTAGAATGAAAGAGATCAAACTAACTGATTCTGAAAAAGTCCTTATGGAAATTCTTTGGGAAAAGAAAACTGTTTTCATGAAGGATATTCTGGAAGCCTATCCGGAACCCAAACCTGCAGCAACTACTATAGCAACCTTGCTTAAAAGAATGCAGAATAAAGAGCTGATAGGCTATAAACTCTATGGAAATTCCCGCGAATACTATCCGAAGGTAGAGAAAGGGGAATATTTCAAGGAAGAAATGACTTCCATGATTGACCGTTTTTTCAACAGCTCTGTGACACAGTTTGCCTCATTTTTTACGTCCAATGCAAAACTTAGCCAAAAGGAACTGAAAGAACTTCGTGATATTATTGATGAACAAATAAAAGAATAAGTATGACGGCTATTATTCTGAAAATAATTCTATGTTCTTCTATTTTCATTGCTGTTTATTATGCCTTCCTGGAAAAAGAAAGAATGTACAGATTCAACAGATGGTATTTGCTAAGTTCCATACTTCTATCCTATATCATCCCATTCATCAATATTACGATAGAAAGTCCTGAAGCTAAAATAGAGCCGCAAACTCAAATCATAATTGAAGAAACAGCTCAGCAAATGATTTTTATTCAGCCGGAACAGGAAAGTTTCAACTGGATGAATGTTGTGTGGGGCGTGTATACTGTAATTACACTTTTTTTACTCATCAAAAGCCTTTTAGCTCTTTTAGCGATCAGAAGAATTAAAGGGGAAAGACGTACTTATGAGCATTACAATATCATTTTAACAGGTGAAGGTCTTTCTTCATTCAGTTTCTGGAATACGATATATATGGGGAAAAATTACATGGAAAATAATAAAGTTGACCAAAGGATTTTCCTGCATGAAAAGGCTCATATTGATCAGAAACATAGTATAGACTTAGTAATACTGAATCTTTTAAAGATTTTTACCTGGTTCAATCCTGTTCTTTTCCTATACAAAAAAGCAGTGATCACGAATCACGAGTTTTTAGCAGATGAAGCGGTACTGAAAAAGAATTATAGTATTAAAGAATATCAGAACCTTATTCTTGAAGAAATTCTTAGCCAGCAAAATCCTCCTTTGACCCATTCATTTAATTTTAATAACACCAAAAAAAGATTTATTATGATGAAAACAGAAAAATCGAAATTCAGTCTTTTAAAGAAAACAGCTGGAATCGCAACACTGATTGCTGCCGTTGTGTTACTTTCTGAAAGAACGTATGCAGGGAATTCTGCAAATATTCAGATTCCAGAAAAAATAGTGGAAACTCCTGCTCAAACCAGTAGCCAGGATTCTTATCAGGAATTCAAGGATATATTGGCTAGGTATTCAGATTTGCTGAATGATGGAAAATATGCTGAATTTTCAAAAAAGATCTCCGAAAACGACAAAAAAAAGCTTGAAGAACTCTATCCATTACTGAGTGAAACCCAAAGAAATGAGCAGAAGATTACATTCTTTGCATTACCTGAATTGAAAAAAAGAATTCCAACAGAGAATGAGCTGAAATCATTTTTAAATAAAAAAGACTATGCAGTGTGGATTGATTCAAAAAAAATTGAAAACAGCATTTTGAAAAACTATAAAAAAACGGATTTTTCAAATGTTTATATCAGCAAAATTTATCCGAATGCCAGGACAGCAAAAAATCCTCAGCCTTATCAGGTTAGTCTAATGACTCATCCTTATTTTGAAAAAACCAAAGAAAAAGAAAAATCATCCATGATGATGGGATTTAAAAGACCAGACTTGAAAAAAGATCAGGATACCATAAGTCCGCGAGAAAGCATTAAAACTGAAAACACAGAAGGCAAAAACACAAATATGCAGGAAGACAAGACCTTTGTGAGTGCTGAATATCCAAATGGGATGAAAGATCTCAGAACAAAAATAGGCAAAACCATGGATGTCAGTAACCTGAGCCCAGTAAGTGGAACCATAAAAGCAACAATTTATGTTCATATAGACGAAACAGGGAAAACGACCAACCTGACAGCTTCGGGTGATAACGAGATTTTCAATAAGGAACTTCTTAAGACAGTCACTGAAATAAGTAACAATACAGTCTGGAAACCCGCCACGAAAGATGGAAAACCTATTGCTTCCGTACTAAAAGTTCCCGCAACAATGACTTTTACAAAACCTTAATATTGATGGCGCTAATTTTTAGCGCTTTTTTTATTTTTTCAATTAATCCTGTTGAGAGTGTTAAAATTTTATTATCAAAATATTCACCTTCAAAACATTATCCTGTCTAATAATTTCTTTCGTATTTTTGTTGTATACATTCTTTTCTATGGATTTTAAGCTTCAATCAGAATACAAACCCACCGGAGACCAGCCTCAAGCTATTGAAAAGCTTACTGAAGGAATAGAGATCGGTGAGAAATATCAAACACTTCTTGGAGTTACCGGCTCCGGAAAAACCTTTACTGTTGCGAATGTTGTTAAAAATGTTCAGCGTCCAACTCTTGTATTGGCACACAATAAAACGCTTGCTGCGCAGCTCTTTATGGAGTTTAAAGAGTTTTTCCCGGAAAATGCTGTAGAATATTTTGTCAGCTACTATGATTACTACCAGCCTGAGGCTTATATTGCTACAACAGGAACTTATATTGAAAAAGACCTGAGCATTAATGAGGAAGTTGAAAAACTGCGTCTTTCTGCAACGGCCAGTCTTCTTTCAGGAAGGAGAGACGTTTTAATTGTGGCTTCTGTTTCATGTATTTATGGTATCGGGAATCCTACAGAATTTCATAAATCTTTAATTTCTATTGCCATTGGTGAAAAAGTGACCAGAACAGCACTTCTTCATTCATTAGTTAATGCTCTGTATGCCAGAACACTGAATGAATTCCAACGAGGAACATTCCGTGTAAAAGGAGATGTAATAGATGTGTTCCCTGCTTATACTGATAATGCGATCAGAATCCAGTTTTTTGGAGATGAAATTGAAAAAATTCAAAGTTTTGACCCAGTAACAGGAAATGTAGAGGATAATTTTGATCAGATCCAGATTTATCCTGCCAATCTTTTTGTAACCTCAAAGGAGACTTTAAATGGAGCGATTAAAGATATTCAGGATGACATGGTAAAGCAGGTGGATTTCTTTAGCTCTGTCGGGAAACCATTAGAAGCAAAGCGACTCCAGGAAAGAACAGAACTGGATCTTGAAATGATTAAAGAACTGGGCTATTGCTCAGGAATTGAAAACTACTCAAGGTATCTGGATGGTCGTCTTCCTGGAACAAGACCTTTCTGCCTGATTGATTATTTCCCTAAAGACTTTTTAATGGTCATTGATGAAAGCCACGTTACCGTTCCACAGGTTCATGCCATGTATGGCGGAGACCGGAGCAGAAAAGAGGCATTAGTGGAATATGGTTTCAGACTTCCGGCAGCGATGGACAATAGGCCTTTAAAGTTTGAAGAATTTGAAGCTATTCAGAATCAGGTTATTTATGTTTCTGCAACGCCTGCAGATTATGAACTGGAAAAAACGGGAGGAGCTTATATAGAACAGATTATTCGTCCTACAGGACTTTTAGATCCGATTATTGAAGTAAGACCATCATTGAACCAGATTGACGATCTGATGGAGGAAATCCAAAAAAGAGCCGATGCTGATGAAAGAGTACTGGTGACTACTTTAACCAAGAAAATGGCAGAAGAACTTACCAAATACTTTACCAAATTCGGAATCAGAACGAGATATATTCACTCAGATGTTGAAACTCTGGAGCGTATTCAGATTATGCAGGATCTTCGTTTAGGTCTTTTTGATGTGTTGATTGGGGTTAATTTATTACGAGAAGGGTTGGATTTACCTGAAGTTTCGCTGGTTGCCATTCTGGATGCTGATAAAGAAGGAATGCTGAGAAGCAGAAGATCAATGATCCAAACGGTAGGGCGGGCCGCAAGAAACGTGAATGGAAAGGCAATCATGTATGCCGATAAGATCACAAAATCCATGCAGGCTACCCTGGATGAAACCGAATACCGTCGTGCCAAGCAGATGCAATACAATGAAGCTCACGGCCTGAAGCCGACGGCTTTAAATAAAAAGATATCCGAAAATCTTGTGGGCAGAAGCAAAGACTTCCCGGATGAAAAATATACGCAAAAAGAAATCCTTCAGAAGGTTGCCGAAACAAAAGCAACCTATGCCAGTGAAGATATCGAGAAAATGATTGCCCAGAAACAAAAAGAAATGGAAGCAGCAGCAAAAAATCTTGACTTTATCAAGGCGGCTAAGCTGAGAGATGAAATTTCGGCTTTGAAAGCGTAAAAGAATTGATTATAATATAGTTTCGGGGGGGGGGGGGGGGGGGCTTTCAGAAAATCAAAATTTTTTTTTTTTAGTTTTAACAAACGCAGTTTTGGGGGGGTTTTGTGTGAGTTTGTAGGTTTTGTATTTTTTTTTAATTTTTGTTCAACTAAAAAAAAAA
>NZ_JAVDQX010000007.1:0-131287 GCF_031454475.1 Chryseobacterium vietnamense
ATAGATAATAGATAATAGATAATAGATAATAGATAATAGATAATAGATAATAGATAATAGATAATAGATGCGCGTAGTAAGCAATCATCAATTATCACTTATCATTCATGTTTCTCCCTAGCCCCGATAGCAATGGTTACCCCGCAGCAGGGGTGTAGGCCCTCCGGCTTCGCGCATAGGAAAGCACTAGGTGCGAGGAGTATGAATGAATAGCGGGAAAAAGCTCCTGAAATTTTTAGATTTCTGTTATATTCTAATCTACAGAAGTAAACGAAAATACACAGTCTTTATGCTGGCTGATATTTTTTGATTTGTAATTCACTTTATTCAATTACCGGAGATTTTTTGTTTTTGTATTTTGAAAATTGTGTAACTTAGTAGAATTAAAACAATTACAAATTTAAATATATATAGTATGAAAAAACATTTATTCCCTCTATTTTTACTGTTATTAGGTGTGAATGCACAAGCACAACAGGATTTCTTTGCGATTACAGGAAAAGACACTCAGAGTATTACTTTCAATGATTTTCGTGCCATTGATGGGACTAATGGAACATCAGGAGAGAAGTTTTTTACAGCTGATTCTTCAGCAAAAGTATTTTCACAAACGAGAAAAGGTGTTGTAGCAGAAGACAGAAATTCTTACAATCATTCTCAAGCCGTGACATTAGCAGCTCTTGCATATGATTCTTCGAATAACAATCTGGTTTATATGCCTATGTTTTCTTCAAATATTTACGTTTTGAATCCGAAGACAAAAGAAATCACTTTAGTGGAAAATAAAGTGGCAAGAGTATCATCATGCGATATCAATTCTCATATTACCAGGATGGCAACCGGATATAACGGAAATATTTATGCTGTAAATAATGCGGGAACACAGTTTTTGGAAATAAGAAAAGAAGCGGGACAATATATTGTAAATGATCTTGGAATTATTAAAGATGATGCTTCTAATGGCCGAAATTCCTTTACTGCTATGGAAACCGGTTTCGGAGGTGATATGATTGCTGATGCAGATAATAACTTCTATGTATTTGCTGCTTCAGGGAATGTCTTTAAAGTTGTGACAAAGGATTTGAAAGCTAAATTTATAGGTAAAATTACGGGGATTCCTGATAACTATTCAGTAAATGGTTCTGCAGTAAATGCTCAGGGTAAAGTTGTTGTAGCAAGTGCAAAAGGAGGAGCTTTATATGAGGTTGATCTGGTAACATTGCAGGCTAAGCAGCTTCCGGGAGAACAGGGACTTCATATTTATGATTTGGCAAGTAAATATTTTGCTAATGATAAATCTTCAACGGTTAATACTCTGGCTACAAATCTCGATATTTATCCAACAAGGGTTGATGAGCACTATATCAACGTTCATGTTAACAACAATGTAAAAGGTACCATTAAATTGAATATCTTTGATATGGCAGGCAAAAATGTAATGACTCAGAGCTTATCTGTAAAAGATAGCTCATTGGATGAAAAAGTATACCTTAAAGGATTGGTGACTGGAGCGTATATTGTAAATATTGCTGATGAATCCGGAAAAATAATATTCAACAAGAAGATTCTGGTAACGAGATAATAGTGTACTGTGAATCATCATATAACAACCTTTTCAAATTGTTTTGAGAAGGTTTTTTAATGATTATTTGACATCCAATAAGTTTTATTTTTCGATATTAAAATGTACTTTTATAAAAAAATATAGATGAAACTATACTTTAATGTAGGATATATTGTAAATGCCGGAGAAAATTTGCAGCTGGTATTTGGTGAAGAGGAGAATACCTTACATATCCATACTATGTTTTATGCGGAGAATGGTCTATGGAAATGTGAAGTAGACTATTTTTCAAAATCCATTTCCTATCATTATCGAGTTGTGAACGAAAAAGGAGATGTATTGAGGGAAGAATTCGAGGGGCATCATTTGAGCTTTCCACACAATTATAAGGAGTTTATCATTTTTGATGAATGGAATAACAAAAACTTTCCTGAGAATTATTTAAATAACAAAATTCTTTATAATAAACTACACGATTTTATTCCTGAAAAAGTTACGGTTTTAAAAAAGCATACCCATCTCTTTAGGATAGAAGCTCCTATTTATAATCCGGATTGGAGGATTGTTCTTTTTGGAAGCACGGCGTCTTTAGGAAACTGGAGCTATGATAATGTTGTTCATCTGAATCAGACAGATTTTGGAATGTGGGAAACTTCTGTTGAAATCCCGGAGAATGAATTTATCCAGTTTAAATATTGTATTTACGATACTAAAGAAAATAGGGTTATCGATGTAGAGACCGGCGAAAACAGATTTACAGTTGCCAATCCAATAAGTGATGTGCTGCAGGTGGTCTCCAATCATTATTTCAGATTTAAAGGATATCAGATGTATCATGATGCTGGAGTGGCAATTCCTGTATTCTCTCTGAGAAGTGAGGATGGATTTGGAGTTGGAGAATTTACAGATATTAAAAAACTGGCAGATTGGACCAAAGAAACCAATCTGGGAATTATTCAGATTCTCCCGATCAATGATACAACTGCTAATTACTCATGGACGGATTCCTATCCATATGCCGCAGTGTCTGTTTATGCTTTGCATCCACAATATATTTCTTTAGAAAACCTTGATTATTCTTTACCGAAAGAATTAGTTAATGAGTATCTGCTTGAAAAAGAGAAGTTAAATGCATTGGACCTGATTGATTATGAAAAGATGATAGACGGTAAGTGGAAATATCTGACCGCTGTTTTCAACAAAGAAAAAGACAAAATCTATAAAGACAGGAACTTCAGGAAATTTATCAAGGATAATGAATATTGGCTTGTTCCTTATTCTGCATTCTGTGTTTTAAGAGATAGATATAAAACACCTAATTTCAACGAGTGGAAGACCCACAAAAAATATATTGCAGGTAAGATCTCACAGTTTTTTACGACGAAAAATAAAGATTATGATACCTCAATGCTTCATGCCTGGGTACAATATCAATTGCATGTACAGCTTAAAGATGCTGTTGATTATACCCATAACCTGGGAGTTTCGTTGAAGGGAGATCTTCCCATCGGAATTTACAGATACTCAGTAGAAGCATGGACAGAACCGGAATTATTCGGTATGGATTTCCAGGCAGGCGCACCTCCTGACCAGTTTACAGAACTTGGACAAAACTGGGAGTTCCCCACTTACAATTGGGAAGCAATGAAAGCGGACGATTACAAATGGTGGAAAAACAGATTCAAAGCATTGGAACAGTATTTTGATGCCATGAGAATTGACCATATATTAGGGTTCTTCAGAATATGGAGAATGCCGATTTCTGCTGTACAAGGAATTTTAGGGTACTTTTATCCGGCTGTTCCTATTGTCGTGGATGAATTTAAAGCGTGGCAGATTCCGTTCGATTTTGACAGATATTGTAAGCCTTTTATCAACAATAAGATCTTATGGGATAATTTCGGAGAAGAAAGCGCAAAAGCTCTTGAGTTTATGAACCGTAATGAAGACGGTACTTATACTTTCAAGGAAGAATTTGATACCCAGAGAAAACTTGTTAACTTCTTTAAGAAAAAATCATACGGCTCTCTTGAAGAGAAACTGGTTTCCCTTTGTGCCAATGTTTTGTTTTTAACAGAGGAAAGAAATGGGAAAACAGTTTATCATCCGAGATTCAATGTTTACAATACAGAATCTTATAAATACCTTTCGGAAGCAGAACAAAAGAGTATTTATGACCTCTACCATGATTACTTTTTCAGAAGACAGGACCATTTGTGGTTTGAAAAGGCCATGGAAAAACTTCCGGTCATCCTGAATGCTACCAAAATGCTTATTTGCGGTGAAGATCTTGGAATGGTTCCTGCCTGCGTTCCCATAGTGATGGATGAATTGGCTATTATAGCACTTAAAGTACAAAGAATGCCTTCTGATAATATTCCATTCTATAATCCTAAGAATGCAAATTATATGAATGTAGTGACAGCATCCTCCCACGACAGTTCAACATTAAGACAATGGTGGAAGGAAGATCCTGTACTCACACAGAAATATTACAATCAACAATTAATACAGTATGGAAAATCACCCGAAGATCTCAATCCGCATCTTGCAGAGATCATCATGAAACAACATCTGTATAATGAGGCTATGCTTGCTATTTTCCCGATTCAGGAGTTCCTTGCCACAGATGCAGAGCTTACCAATAAGAAAATGGATAACGAAAGGATCAACAATCCTGCAGTTTTCCCACATTACTGGCGCTACAGAATGCACATCAACCTTGAAGACCTGAAAGAGAAGAAATCTTTCAACCAAAAAATTGCTCATTGGATAAAAGATAGTGGAAGAGCGTAAATTTAACATCTGATTATCAATTAGTTAAAAATATTTTGAAAGAAGCTTAATCTTATGATTTAACTTCTTTTTTTTATTTATATCAAAAAGATAGAATTAAGATATTCTGCTATATATTAACCAATTAACGACTATAGAAATGAAAAAAATATTTTTGGGATTAGCTATTGGGTTAGGCGTTTTGACGTCGGCTCAGCAGTATCCGAATAATGGTTGGGATGATGATGGTTATTATCAGAATGAGGGAGGTTATTACAGTGATGAAGATGACAGAAATTATTTTCCTGACGATTATTATTACAATTATCCTCAGGACTATTATCCAAGTAATTATTACCAAAGCTATTATAACGACTACAGAGGAAGTATTATTAATATCGACTGGAACGGATTTTTCGTTCAGAACAGATTAAGCAGATGGCAGGTAGACCAGATTATGAGATTGAATAATCTGTATGCAAGTTTTAGCTCATGGAATAATTTCTACAGATATAATCCGGACAGATGGTATTATGACAGGTTTTATGCCTTGGAAAGAATTTTAGGACCAAGAGTATTCGTGGTTTTCCAGAATAACTATTACAGAGGTTCCAGCCCAATAGTTTATTTCCAGAATTACAGAAGAACCTATTATGTACCGAGATATACGGTAATGCCGAGATATAGAAATATTAATATCAATATTTACAGGGTAGACCGATCAAGATTCCGAAGAATGGATAATCCTACTTTCGATATTGTCAGAAGAAGCAGCAGACCGGATAACGGTTTCAGAAACACGGGAAACCATGGAAATTCAGGTGGCTTCCGGGGAAACAATGGAAATAACAATAATTCCGGTTTCAGAAATGATAATAACGGCGGTTTCAGAAATAGTAATGGAGGCGGTTTCAGAGGGAATTCTGATAATGGAGGAAACAGAGGAAATAATGATAACGGAGGCTTCAGAAATAGCAATGGAGGTGGCTTCAGAGGAAATAGTGAAGTAAGAAGAGAAGCTCCGAAACGAGAAGATAATGGTGGATTCAGAGGAAACAATGGAGGAGGTTTCAGACAGAGATCTGAAAATTCTGCACCAAGACAGGAGAGCCGTGGGAATAGCGGTGGCGGTTTTAGAGGCAGTTTAGTAAGGAATTAATTTTCATATATTATATTTAAGTGGTGTGAAGGACAGGTTTTTATAATCTGTCCTTTTTTTTGTTCTTTTATTGATTTATTTTTATTAAAATTTAACATTATTTATGAATATGTTAGTTTAACTTGTGTTTTAATTCATAATCAAAAAGGTATACTAACAAAATAACAATTAATTAAATTTTAAAAAGATGAAAAAATTAGTTTTAGCAATAGCATTTATCGGAATGGGAAGTTTTGCAATGGCGCAACAAACTACAACTCCACAAGACAGACAGGCAAGAGCAGTTGAAATGAAGCAGAAAATGGAGCAGAGACAGCAGGAACGTCTGGATCAGATGCAAAAGGACCTTAATCTTAACCCATCTCAGGTAACACAGATAAAGGCTCTTCAAGACAAAAGAAAAGCTGAAATGAAGGCTGAGTTCGACAAAAATAAAGTAGACAGACAAGCTAAGATGCAGGAAATGCAGGCCAAAAGAGCACAAATGGATGCAGATATGAAAAAAATCCTTACTCCTGATCAATATGATAAATGGCAGGCTGACAGAAAAGCTAAAGCAGAGAAAATGAAAATGGCTATGAAAGAAAGAAAAATGATGAAAAAGTCGATGAATACAGGAACTGCTGAAGTAAAATAACAGTTTGTAATTTTAGTTTTTTAATGTGTTAAGGATGGATGGTTTTCCATCCTTTTTGTATTAATTTTCTTTAAAACTTTTGATTTCGGGCTTTTATTCCCTATTTTTGACTATAAATTTAATACTTATGGTTAGCGAAAAAATTGCAAAATTAATTAACGAACAAATTGCCCACGAACAATACGCCGCTCAATATTATCTTTCAATGTCTGCATGGTTTTCCGGAAAAGATCTGGATGGAATTGCCAACTATTTCAGAGTACAGAGCAAAGAAGAATTGATGCATGCAGACAAAATGTTTGATTATTTGAATGATGTAGGAGGAGAAATTATCATCGGAGAAATTCCAAAACCTCCACACGAGTTCGAAAACGCGACAGATATTTTTGAGAAAGCATTAGCACATGAGAAAGTGGTAACTAAAAGTATTTTCAATATTGTAAAAAATGCAAACGATGAGGGAGATTTTGCAACAACATCATTCCTGCAGTGGTTCATCAACGAACAGGTAGAAGAAGAAGCGAGTGCTTCTCAATACGTAACAAAAATCAAAATGGTATGTGATAATCCATCCGCATTATATCTTTTTGACCAGGAATTGTCACAGAGAGTATTTACTCCCAATACAACCGCTTAAGATTGAAAATTCTTCAAAATATAAAACCGTTATCCTCAGGAATAGCGGTTTTTTTTGTTAAAACAATAGAGCTATTTCCTATATGGCTGCCTCTGGATTCTCACAGCGGAAATAAAAACCACCGCTCCCAATACAAAACTTAGAAATAAAGAGTTGGCTATGTTTTCAGCGGGCATATAATGATGCCCTTCTGATGTAACGGGCGGATCTAAACAATCGACAATATTGTAAGTGACCACTGTAGTACATAACATGATGATCAGACTTATAAAAAAGGAGTTTAAATATATTCTCATGGTTGGTTAGTTGTAATCAAAATATAATCGGAGACTATATAATTATATTCATCTTAGAATAAAAATAATAAAACCTTTTCATATTTTGAAAGATTTTTTACAAAAATTGTATAGTAATGTTTTGTAAATGTTCAGATTATAGATAAATGATCTGAGTTTTGAGTACTTTTTTGCCCAAACGTTCAAGAATGTTTTTATATCCTTCTACCTGCGCTTCATCCTTCGCTTTTTGTTCACCGGTTTTGAAATCTACAATCATATAACCTTCTTCATTCTTCAAGATACGGTCCGGCCTGAAGATATGGCTTTCTCCTCTTTCAGAGATCATAATATCTTTCTCGTTGATCACTTCCCATTTTTCATCAAAGAATTCTGCATATTTTCTGATAATTTCCTGCAGCGTAACCTGTATCTCATTTTTCTCCTCCAGTGTAATCTGTCCTTCTAAAGCATAACCATCCAATACCTTCACGATGTCATTTTCTGTATTGATCTTTGATAAAAGTTCGTGAACAAATAGCCCGATTCTTACCTTTTCATTTCGCACCTGATAGTTTTTTGAAGGCGTTGCAATCTTGATAGAAGTACTTTTTTCATTAACATTCTTCAGGTTCTGAATATTCTGCGTTTTAAAAGAGGAACTTTTATCTTTCGAATATTTCCTAAGCATTTCAGGATTCACTTCATAAACATCAAACGCATCAGCCTGTTCAGGATTTTTTGTCTGAAGGAATTCCAAAAGCTCAAGATTATTGGAAGTTTTATTCGCTTTTTGAAGATAAAAAAATAATTGTTCAACAGGTCTTGTCGTCGCTACATACTGAAGACATAATCTGTCAATCAGGTTTTTATAAGAATTTTTAGTGTTGAAAAACAGAATTTCATCATCGTAAGCTTCCAGGTTTTTGCTGAATTGATTAATGTTGACCGATTTTAAAGCTTCATTCTCATTGGTATCAAACCAGTTGGTGAACTCACTGTCCCGATTCTTATTCATCATTGGGATAAAAACAATGGGAAATTCCAGTCCTTTAGACTTGTGGATGGTCATGATCTGGACAGCATCAATATTTTCTGAAGCCTGAATGGTATAGGAAGCAGCTTCTTCATCCCAGTATTTTAAAAACTCTTTGGTACTGGCACCTGCATTCTGCGTAAAGTTGAAAAGCATTTCCAGGAAGTTCAGTAGAAAGTCTGTTTCTTTATTTTCGACAGAGAATTCGTTGATATAATATTCTATAAAATTGTAAAGATTGAATCTCGGGAAGTTGTCCTGTTTAAGCTGCAGCGAATATTTTTGCTGAATAAACTGCAGAATTTCTTCGTGGCCTTCAATATCCAGAATTTCTTTCATTCCTAAAGTAAAATCCGGCATATGAATTTTTCCCAACGTATTCAGATGATACATCATCATGATCAGGCAATGTTTATTCTTTGGATTAAGCTCCCAGCGAAGAAATTCAATAACCGCCTTTAACGTATTGGAAAGTTCCAGAGTAAGACCTTTATCTGAGATCGTTTTGATATTGGTTTCTTCTCCTTTGTAGTTTACCTTTAAACTTCCCAGTTTTTGAGAATAGCTGAAAATATCAAAATTTCCCCGGCAAAGAATAGTGATGTCAGAAAACTTGAAACCATTATCCAGACATTCCTGAATATCTTTCTGCATTCTTTCAGAAGTATCGGTATAAAATTCTTCATTCGTAAGATTTTCGATTAGGTTAACCTTAACACGTCCATCCTTTTGGGATTTTGGATTTTGCTCAGCGTCTGCCCCGAAAATATTTTGATGCTCTTCCAGGAGTCCTTCAGAATGGAAACGGTACAACTCGTTGTTGAATTGTACAATGTTTCTGGCACTTCTCCAGTTGTCTTTTAATACCAGAAGATCAGCTTCCTTTGGTGAAAATTCCTTTTTGTTAATGATATCCAGCATCAGTTTACTTTCGCCGCCACGGAATCTGTAAATACTCTGCTTGGGATCTCCCACCAATGTAAATGAGGTGTATTCGGTAGAAACACTGTGATCTCTTAGCGGAACAAAATTCTGCCACTGCAGTTCTGAGGTATCCTGAAACTCATCAAAGAAATAATGCTGAAATTGTGAACCTACTTTTTCATAAATAAATGCTGATGGTTCATTTTTAAGATTTTCATTGATCAGAATATTAAACTTGGAAAGAAGGACAAGATCATTTTCCTCTTCAATTTTTTGAAGCTCATCCTGAATATCCTTATTTACCTTTAAAGGAAGAAGTGCAGACAAAACTTTCTCTTTCTTTTGAGTCTCAATATACAGAATGATAAGTTTCATCCGGTTGTCCAGAAGCTGATCCAGAATTTCAAAAATCTCAGATTCTTTATGTTTTGACTTTGAAGACGCTCCCTTTCTGTAATTGTTGATCACAGACTCTTCCTGAGTTGTAGGAAAAGGAAAACCGGCTCTCTTCTGTTGATAAAAATCTATAACCTTTGTGAAGAAGCCTCCGATTCCGTTTTTACCCTGAGCAAAATCCTCAATATCAATATTTCTTGATTTGAATAACTCAATGGAACCGGCTGCCAGTTCTGCAGACTGTTTTTTATTGAGAACAATCTCTTTACGCAGCGCATTCTTTATATTCTCATAATTGGCATCGTCAAAACTTTTATTGCTTTTCAGATGCTCGTAGTGAATATCCTTTACAAATTCCTTCGCAGAATCATAAAGATTTTTGTTAAGATTGATTCTTTCATTGTTTTCGAGACTGTAATCTACATAATCCATGAAAGAATTGGAGATCGTTTCATTTTCACCAATCTGATCCAGCATTTTATCTACGGCCTCTATCAGAAACGGCTCAGCTTCAATTTCAAGATTAAAATTTTTAGCCAGTCCCAATTCATAGGAAAAACTTCTTACCAGTCTTGAGTTAAAACGGTCAATCGTTCCGATATTCAGTGTAGAATAATTGTGGAGAACGTAATCCAGCAGTTTTTTAGAACGTTGATGAAGGTCATCAATGGTAATTTTCAGACCCTGTTCTTCAAATGCTTTCTGAATATTTTTCAGATCTGTATTTTCAGCATAATCTTTAGCTGAAAAATTCCCCAACCACGATAAAATTCTTTCCTTCATCTCATTCGCTGCCTTATTGGTGAAAGTCAGGGCGAGAATATTCCTGATCGACTGCTGTTGATTAGGATAGCGGAGACAGATCATCAAAAGCCTTTGTACCAGGGCATATGTTTTCCCGGATCCGGCAGAAGCATTGATGACTGTGTAAGAATTTTGCATTGTTGAAAGAGAATTGAGACTGCAAGTTAGCTAAAATTTAAAAGAAATTTTAACAATTTAATCAGCTGATTTAACAGTTTAGATGGCAAAAATTAAAAAGAAATATTAAAACGCGTTAACTGTGGTTAAACTTATGGGATAAATTAAAAATAATTTTAGCTTTGCTTTATAAAAAATAGCCCGTGAAACTCAAACTATTCTTTTTCTTATCCTTTATTCTTTTTATCCATACCCATGCCCAAAGTTATATATTTGGTAAAATTATTTCCGAAAATGGTACTGAAATGCAGGATGTGAATGTTGTAAATATCAGAACCGATGAAATAGTAGTTTCAAACCGGGATGGCCATTTTATGATTTCCGGAAGACAGGGAGATGAATTACGTTTTATAAAAGCGGGTTATGAACGTCTCACCAAAATAGTTTCTCAGGAAAATACACAGTCTCCTATGAATATAAGTCTTGTACGCCAGACCATTCAGATTCCTGAGGTGGAAATAAAACAAGGGCTTACAGGAAACCTTAAAATTGATTCGAAACTTTATAATAAACCCCAAAAGGTTGAAAAACTGCTCAAAGATATGGATCGGTATATTGCTCAGAAATCAGATCCCAGAATACTGGCCGCAAAACCCGGAGAATTTGTACAGCCGAAAGGGGAAGGTTTTTTTATAGGGAAAGTGAAAAATAAATGGGATGATGTAGATTTAATGAAATACATCAGAGCGAGCCTTGGTGATGATTATTTTACCAATCTTAAAATAGAAAAACCTCTGATAGACCATTTTATTTATTACGTTTTTGCAGGTGGTTTTGAAAGGAAAAAAATTCTGAAATATGGATTCTGCAGTGATGCGGATCTGAACAGATTTCAACGTTTTGTCCTGACAAGAATTTCATCCTATCGTGCTCCACAAACTCAAAGATAATATGAGAACAAAATATATCAAAAGAGTTTTATTGTTTGTGCTTTTTTGTATCGCATCAGAATTATGGGGGCAACAAAAAATATCCGGGAAGGTAATTACAGGTGATGAACTGGATTTAGCACCTGCGCTCGTTGTAAATATTTCGGAAAATAGAAGTGTACTAAGTGATATGTCCGGCAGATTTGAAATCGAAGCCAAAGAAAATGATGAGATCAGATTTGTAAAAGAAGGGTATTATCGTGTTGATAAAAAATTGACCAGAGAAGAGATCAATACTCCGTTCAATATTATCCTGAAGAAAGTGGAAATTCAAATTCCGGAGGTTAAAATTAAGTACAGACCTACCGGAAATCTGGCAAAAGATAATCAGCATTATAATGAATCCAGAAAGCTTCAGAGTTTAAAATCTGATATGGAGGATTATATGAGAAGTCCGTTGATTGAACCCTTACCCAATAATACCACATCAAAAACTTTTACCGGACATGATTTTAATGTGGGCCAGGTAAATCTGTTTGGCGTATTTAATGCTGTATCGGACCTGGTAAAGAAGGCAACAAAACCTAAAATTACCAAAGCGAATTACATTGAAACCCAGGATTTCCTCAGGAGAGTAAGAAATGAAGTGAATCTGAATTTCCTGAAGAAATACGGAATGGATGAAGAACAGATTGAAGCGTTTCTTCTTTATGCGGATAAAACGCGTTCATTGGCGAAAAAATACCGTAAAGATTTTAGTGTCAGTGTCATTGAATATGAACTTAAAGTTGCCTTTGGGGAATACAGTAAAACACATCCCTTAGAAGGAACTCGGGAATAATATATATAAATTAAAAGTTGGCTTATATCACTGAAAATATTGAAATATCACAGAGAAGAATTTTTCTTTTCCTGATGCTTCTTTGCAGTACTTTTGTTTTGTCTCAACAAAAAGTAACGGGACGGATAGTGGATGACAATGGTGAAAATCTGAGTAAGGTAATCGTGATTAATATGGCTACTGATAAGAAAGTATATTCTGATTCCGAAGGTATATTTTCTATTGATGCCAATTCTAATGATGAATTAAGATTTGTAAAAGAAGATTTCAACAGAGTCTCCAGAAAAGTTCTTACCAATGGTACCAACTTGCCTCTGTATATTACGCTTCGCCAGATTCCGAGAGATGTGGGGGAAGTAAAAATTGTAAAAAAACTCACCGGAGATCTGGAAACAGATTCCCGGATTGTAGCTAAAGTAGATAAAGGAGAGCAGGTAAGAGATGCCGTTGGCCTTCCGCAGCCGGTAGGAAAGATGAGAGAGAAGCCGGCAGAAGTGAAAAGTGTTCTTTTACCCATACTTTTTGGAAGCCTCAATGTTCAGGGAGTGTATGATCTGATTAGCGGGAAAGCCCGAAGGCAGAAAAGACAATACAGATATGATGATCTTCAGGAACATATTACCTGGGTCCGGGACAGAATAGATGATGAATATTTCATCAAAGCCGGAATTCCTGGTGACAGAATTTCAGAATTTATTCAGTTTTCATTTTTAGCAAAACCCCAGGTACGAACTTATGTAAAAGCAAGAAATCTTTCCGGTGTGATGCTGAGGCTGGAAGAAACAGCTCCTCTTTTTATAGAGCGATTAAAACAGAATCAAAAGTAATTTAAATGTTAATAAATTCTTAAAATATTGGAATAGAAATTGATACAATAGTAAATAACAATCCAAATTCACAAATTTTATGAATAAAAACATTTTTGCAGTAGCTATTGCAGCATTAGGTTTTATCGTTGGTCTCGCATTTTTAGGAAACGCAATTAAAAACAGAAATAAATCTGACAATACCATATCTGTAACAGGTTTAGGAACCAAACAGTTTACATCTGATCTGATCACCTGGTCCGGAAGTTTTTCCAAAAATAATGTGGATCTGAAGTCTGCCTATGATGAGCTGGCAATGGATAGAAAAGTAATCAATGACTATCTGCTGTCAAAGGGAATCCAACAGAAGGAAATCGTATTTTCTTCGGTAGATATTCAGAAACAGTTCAGAAGCTATAATGATTCAAACGGAAATTATGTTCAGGGTGAATTCTCCGGTTATAATCTTACCCAAAAAGTTTCTATTGAAAGTAAGGAGGTAGGAAAAATTGAAAACCTATCCAGAAATATTACCGAAATTATCAACCGCGGTATTGAATTCACTTCTTCTTCACCCGCTTATTTCTACACCAAACTGGCTACAGTGAAACAGGAAATGATTGCCAGTGCAACGAAGGATGCCAAGGAACGTGCTGAAAAAATTGCAGAAAACTCAGGAAGCAGCCTTGGAAATCTTAAAAAAGCAACCATGGGTGTGATTCAGATTACAGCCCCCAACTCCAATGAAGATTATTCTTACGGCGGAACTTTTAATACTTCATCCAAAGAAAAGGAAGCCAGTATTACCATCAAACTGGAATATGAAGTAAATTAATATAAATATCAGTAAAAGAAAAACGCCGGAAAGTTATTCCGGCGTTTTATATTTAAGCATAAATAATTTTATGAATCTCTTTTTTAGCTTCCTCTACATTTTCAGGAGTGTAGTTGGCAAGCAGCCATAAGTTCAAAGATTTTTTTCCTTCACCATAACTAGGCTGTACATGGTTGGTGTCAATCAGACTGAAATTATTTCTCTGATAAAAAGAATACCGTCTTGAAGCATCCTCACTCAATTCTGCAGGCTCAATTTCCAGGATAATACTTGGATAACTTTCCGATAAATGATTCATAATGTGAGATCCGAGTTTTTTACTTCGGAATGCTTCAAACACTTCAAAATGTTCTACGAAAACAAAAGAATCCAGTTTCCATAGGATGAGGTATCCAATAGCTTCAGATTCGTGGATAACAGACATGAATTCTACATAAGGATTTGAAAATAAACTTTCAAACTTATCTTTATCTCTTTGTTCGTCTGCAGGAAAAGTGGTAGTATAAGAAGTATAGATTTCCTGAACTCTACGATCTTGTGCGGAAGTAATTGGTGAAAATTCCATAATTTATAAATCAAAGACACTTGGTCTTCTGGTGATGAATATATCTTTAATCCAAAGGGTGAATGCCAATCCTAAGTAGATCAGAAAGAAAAAACCTGCCGTTGCAAAAGTAGAATAAATAAAGAAAATTCTCAATTTAGAAACAGGAATTCCCAGTTTGGCACCAGTTCTTGTCAGTACACCAAACCACTCTCTTTCCATTTTATGACGGATATTACTCAGCATTTCCGGATTGTTATTTAATAGTTTAATCTAATACTCAAAGTTAAGGATTTTTTTTGATACATTTTTTGCCTGATTTTATCTGTAAAATCATTCTTGTCCGGTTACATTAAAGAATAATTAACAGGTCGCTCCTCTGGAGCTATAATTTTGAAACAAATACGTCCTATTAACAGTCAGCACCCGCTGGAGCTGGATTTGAGCCTATCGGGATCTGCTGTTAGTAGAAAAAATGAAGTCTCTGTAAAAAATAAAGCTCCCTAGGAGCGATCTGTTAATTCATGCTGTAAATATTTTCAATGTATTTACTTTTTATCGGATAGTAATGCTGTAGAATATAACTATTCTTTTAAAAGTTTGAAACCGATAGCACAGGATAAACAGTTTTTCGGCTCACAGCAGGTTTTATGATGATAAATAAGACTTTGACTTTCCAGCGCATTGGTAACCCGCACCCCAAGTTTTTTCCAGCTTGTAATGATGGTGTTTTTCTCTCCCGCAATAGACCTGTAAAGCTCAATAATGTCATCTGCAATCTCTTCCTGATGATATTTGTAATAAGCATATTGTAAGGGGATTACCGTGTTTAAAATAAGAAGATCTACAAAATCTCTACTCAATGTTTTAGGCTGTACTTTGGAAATGCTTCCGAAATTAAAATGAAAATCCCAATACTCAGAGGCTTTTATAGAGTGGAAAATACTGTACAGCTGTTCCAAACTTCTCGCTTCCATAATTTTTGAGAATAAGTTCTGATGTTTGTAAAGGTCTGCCAATTGAGACAATCGGATAGTTGGGAAATTGGGTGGTCTTAATCTTAAAAACTTAGGATGAAGCTTTACATCAGAAATGGAAAATTTGCTTTTAATGAAATCAAATTCTCTTTTCCATATTTTCATCTGGCCATCCTTAGGAATTTCCAGCCATCCTGAAATTCCATATAACAAGGCTTCAAGCTGCAGAGGATTCTGGCGGATTTTATTAATAATACTGTAATCTACACTTTCTGCAATCTGCCGGAAAATTGCAGCATTTACTTTTAACCCGAATGAATAAGCAAAACTGTGGAATAAGACGGCCTCAAAATTATTTTTATATTGATGTAAACTCTGTTCAAGTTCTAAAGATTTTTCATCCAGTTTTTTTAGTATACTTTCTTCATAAAAGTTGACAGGCATTTTTTTTGGGTCAAAAATCTTTTCGCAGGCAATAAATTCGTCTCCATTAATAAGTTTCTCGTACTTCCAGACGATATTTTCATCAATATAATTTTGCAGTTCCAAGGTTGGAACCTGCTTTCCGGTAAGTTCATGAATTTCTATGTCGTGTTGAAACACCACATGAAGAATGATATTGCAATAATTGGGGTCCTGGGAATGATTGTGGAAAATCCAGTCTGAAGAGCGTACATGCAGTTCTATATTTCCTGCGAGAAGTAAGCCGTTGATTTTGATTTTAGCATCAAGAAAATCGGGTCCTGCATTTTTATTCCATTTTCCGAAATTTATGATCTCAACGGAATTTCCTTCAATATCCTTGAAGTCAAAATAGGTGAAAATCTTATAGTTCCAAAGATATTGAAGTAGTTTTTCCGTCATAAGTGTGACGTAAATATAATAGAAATATTATACTTTCGTCAGCTCCTTATTAAAATTTTCTATAGTTGTTCTATACATTTTCTCATAGATAGGAAGAATGTTTTTCAAATCGAACTTTATTGCCTGATCTTTCGCGTTTTGCTTCATTTTGGCTAAAAGTTCATCATTACTTAACAGCTTGATGGTGTAGTTACTCATGGCTTCCACATTTCCGATTTCAGCCAGATAACCTGTTTCTCCCTGAATATTCACCTCAGGAATTCCTCCTGCATTGGAACTGATAACCGGTGTATACGCTGCCATGGCTTCCAAAGCTGCAAGACCAAAACTTTCCTGTTCAGAAGGCAGAAGAAATACATCTGAAAGCTGTAAAATTTTATAAAGATCATTTACCTTTCCTAAAAGACGGATTTTGGAAATAAGTTCCGGATTTTCTTCCAGAAACTGATTTACTTTTTCCATGTCAGGACCTTCACCAATAATGATGAGCTTGGATTTAACTTTTCTCTCCACATTTTTAAAGATCTGCAGGACTTCGTCTACACGTTTTACCGGACGAAGGTTGGATACATGGATCAGAATTTTTTCATCCGGATTGGCAAACTGTGTTCTCTGGCACTCAGAGCAGTCATCGAATTCAGAATTATCAATAAAATTGGTAATCACCTGAATGTCTTTTTTGATATTAAAAAACTGAAGAGTATCTTTTTTCAGACTTTCAGAAACTGAAGTAATCGCATCAGACTGATTGATCGAAAATTCTACCGCATGTTTATAACTTGGGTGCTGACCTACAAGGGTAATATCTGTTCCATGCAAAGTAGTCACCAACGGGATATCATTATTATCTTCCTTAAGCATTTGTTTTGCTGTAAAAGCAGCATACGCATAAGGAATGGCATAATGTGCGTGAAGAAGATCCAGTTTGTAAAGATTGACAACCCTATAGATCATCGAACTTAGCGCAATATCATATGGCTGGTACTGGAAAAGAGGATAGGTCTGAACATTTACCCTGTGAAAGAAAATATTCGGGTTGGTAATGTCTAATCTTGCTGGAAGTGCAGAACTGATGAAATGTACCTCGTAGCCTTTATTGGCAAGAGACATGCCTAATTCTGTTGCTACAATTCCGCTTCCTCCATAGGTAGGATAGCAAAGTATGCCTATTTTCATTAGATTATTGTTGTTTTAATTTTGTATTATTTGGTGTTTGTCTGGGGAGTTGTATTAAATTCTATACCCATTCCCGGTTTTAACTGGTCATTAACCAATACCGGAAGTTTTCCCCATATTTTTGTTTTTCCGTTTAAAGCATCTGCAGCTGCATTCATAGAATCGTCATTGTTTTCATAAGAAACAAGAACTGTTGAAACTTTTGAGATATCAATATCCTTTAATGCATAAGCACTTCCGAATACATTCAGAATAACATTCTGGTTTTTGGTAAGATCAGAAAGTATTTTTTTGGATTCTGCTGATATTTTATAAGGCTTATAAGCTGTTGAATTGTCTTTGTGGAAACCTATGATCACTGTAGATCCTGCCGGAATAGTTTTAATTTCCCCGGCTTTTTTAATGATAATATTGTTCCCCAATCTGTTGGCGAAAGTCTGGTAAGGAGCTTCTTCAAGAGGAACATAATAAATCTGTTTTCCTTTAAGAGGCAATAATTTCTTTTCATCCTTTAATAAAGTCAATGCATTGGAGTAAAGATTCTGTACCAATTGGGTGTGAGAATCATTATTTAAATCCTTATTGATGTTTTCAGGGTTTTTAGGAGTGTATTGGGTAAGACCAAGAAAATATTTGGTTAACAAGATCTTTTTCACACTTTCTTCCACTCTGGACTGTGGAATTTCTCCTTTATCAATAGCTTTTTGGATCAGTTTTTTACCTTCAGAAACGCCTTGTGAGAAAAGCATAATATCATTTCCTGCTTTAAAAGCCATAGCATCCAGCTCGCCCGGTTGGTATTTATTGGCTACAGCGCCCATATTTAAAGCATCTGTAATAATTAAACCTTTATATCCTAATTTATCTTTCAGTAATCCTGTAATAATGTTTTTAGAAACAGAAGCAGGAATTCCCTTTCCTGATTCTAAGCTTGGAACATATAAATGAGCAACCATTACACCACCGATTCCTTTATTCATCAATGCTTTGAAAGGTGCCAGTTCTACGGCGTCAAGCCTTTCAGTACTGTGAGAAACTACAGGAAGATCAAGGTGAGAATCTGTGCTGGTATCTCCGTGTCCCGGAAAGTGTTTGATAGCCGCTAAGATATTGTTATCCTGAAGACCGTTAGAATAGGATAGGGCAGAGGTGATGACATTATCCACTTCAGATCCGAAGCTTCTGTTACCGATAATCGGATTATCAGGATTGGTGTTGACATCTACTACAGGAGCGAAATCCCAGTTGATTCCCATTCTGCGGCAGTCTTCTGCAATTTTTGCTGCCATCTGATACACAAGATTTTTATCCTGAATAGCACCTAATGTCATAGCCCATGGAAATTTGTGAGCTGTAGCAATTCTCTGATATATTCCCCATTCTGCATCCATTCCGATCATTAAAGGAACTTTAGACTTTTGTTGAAATTCGTTGACCAGATTGATTTCCCTTGCGGCATCGTCCTGCATTAAAATCAGACCGCCTATTTTATCATTCGTAACAATATTTCTAACCTGGCTGATATAGTCTTCTCCTCTATTGGTATATAATGCCACAATAAAAAGCTGTCCTAGTTTTTCATCCTGAGAAAGATTTTTATAGGTGGTATCAACCCATTGCTGAGCCTTTTTCAGATCTTCCTTAGAAGCATTTTTGGGCTGATACTGGGCTTTCACGTTAGGGCTTATCAGTGCGACAATAAAGAGTGAAGTATATAATAATTTCTTCATGACTTTTTTGAATAAGAACAAAAATACAATTAAAAAAGTGAGGAAAACAAAGTTTTTGAGATTTTTGGTATATGATTTGAATACGCAATATAAATAATAACTAAACTTTACTAAAAATGAAAAAAATACTTCTCTTCTTATTCCTGGGTGCTGTAGGTTTTACCGCTTATAGCTGTGATAATAGTGATGATGTTGTGGTACAAGGTCAGGATAATGATACGTATTCAACAGCTTATGATATTATTCCAAAATTTAATAAACAGGATAGCTATACATATCATTTTGATGACGCATTTAAAAGTCCTTTACTTGAATCTGATGTAGTTCTGATTTATTTACAGACAGGTCTTACCAATAATAATTCTCCAATCTGGAAATTGCTTACTTATACAGAATATCCTAACAATGGTGCTGATAAAGTTGAATATTCATATGACTTCAGTAAGTTTGATATAGGAATTGATGTGAGATCAACTACTGGAGTTAACCTTGATAATAATCCAGTATATTACACGAACAAAAAATTCAGAGTAGTAATTGTTCCTGCCAAAACTGGTACATCTAAGAGTGCAGCAGCTGCTGCAGTTGATTATTCAGACTATAATAGTGTAATCAAATATTACAATATTGATGAGTCTAAAATCAAGACTAAATAATTTAGAAATATCTTTTCAGTTTTTTATAATTAAAAAAGTCCCGGGAGAAATTCTTCCGGGGCTTTTGATTTTTTTATGATAATTGGTTAGCAGCCTCCTCTAAAACCACATGGTAAATCTGGGTCTGGCGTAGTAACCCTAGGTGGTACTACATGAGAAGGATCAAATGGTTTTTTTATCACTTTTATTTTATAAAGAAACATAGTAAAAACATTTTTCGGGATATAATCTGAAATTCTATTTTCTGAACGCTCTGGCATGAAATAAATTATCATTGCATTTTTGGGCTCAGTTATAGAAAAGTTGTAAGTCAGTTCTTTTATATCCCTTAATGGTTTTGTTAATATTATTTTTTGATCTTTATGGTAATTTCTGTTGAGAAAACCAGAGGGTTGAACAAAAGGTCTTTCTGCACAAGGATCGACTCCTTTAATTTCAGGACTATTACTTAGTTCTATGCCAACTGTCGGGAAACCTTCACTTTTATTAATATCATACCTATCGTCGTCCAGATGAAACTCATTGTGTTTTGTTTCATAAATGGAATCTTCAAACCAAGATGTTAGTATAATTTGATAAGTAGCATTTCCCTCAAATGGAAATTCAATAGAAAGTGCGCTTTAAGTAGGATCATTAATAATTGTGGTCTGACCTCGGCTGCTACTAATCGTTTAAGGACGATTCGAATTTTGTAGTCTAATTCCTTTCCATGCCAATGATTTATTAGGTCTTCCATACCCTCTAATTTGATAACCATATTGCTCGATAGGATTAGGTCCAAATGCTCGTGTTGTTGAATAAATGCCCTCAAAAACTTCATCCTCATATGGACAGCCTCCACTAGAAACTTGTATTGAACTTGCGATTTCTATATCCATTAAAAGAGCCTCTCCTCCATTTAAAGCTGACATTCTACTTGACATTGAAGACAAACCTTCTTTAGTTTTTAAGTTTTGTTCTTCAACTTCAGAATTAATTAAATCATTGCTATTTGCACAGCCAATTAAAAATAGAGAAGAAATGACGAATAGTGTTTTTTTCATAAAATTATAATTTCATCGCAAAGATAAAACTTTATAAAAAACACACTAATTGGTGAATTGTTATAGAAATGGAATGTTCTACTAATTTCAGTAATTAAAAAGCTCCAAAAAAAATATTTCTTGGAGCTTTTTATTATATCTTTTGGAAAATTAATTATCATTGTCATCAAGAAGATGCCCAAAGAAATCTTTTTTTGTCTGCAGGTATCCTTTGCTTATTTCGTTCGCAGGAATCTGTAAGGGTACTCTTGAATTAAGGTGAATATTGCTGTCTACAACATATTTTACCTTTTCAGGATTATTGGTGAGAAGGTTGATATCTTTTACATCCAATAGATTAAGAATTTCAATGGCTACGCCAAAGTTTCTGTCATCTGCAGGAAGTCCCAGTTCAAGATTGGCCTGTACAGTGTCCAAACCTTTTTCCTGCAGGGAATATGCCTTCAGTTTGTTGATGATCCCGATGTTTCTTCCTTCCTGGCGAAGGTAGATGATAATTCCACCGTTTTCATGGATGTATTTCATTGCAGCATCCAATTGTTGGCCGCATTCACATTTTTTTGAATGGAAAACTTCTCCCGTAATACATTCTGAATGGAAACGAACATTGACCGGTTTTGAAAAATCTGTATTTTCAGCAACAATGGCCATATGCGGCATCCAGTCATTTTCGTTTTCGGAGAAAGCGATCATTCGGAAAGTGCCGTGCTCTGTGGGAACATTGGCTTCCGCCTGAATTTTAATCATTGATAGTTCAATTAATTTTTAACTTCCTGGCAAAGTATCTTCAATAACAGAAATATTGGTTTTTAAACGCACCAGATATCTGTTGAGAACTTCATCGTCATCTCTGTCAAGATTTTGCCTTAGCTTTTGAATTTTTTTATATGATTTTTCGAAGCTTTTAAGGGCTCTGCTTTTTCCTGCAGAATTGCTGGCATCAATAGCATATAAATAATTCTGAAGACTGTATTTCAAGCTGGTAATCTCCTCATTTAATCCGTTGTTTTTAAACTTGGGAAAAGTAGAGATCATATTTGAAATTTCAGAAGCATTGACATTCTGCTTGATATTGATATTAAAATTCTTCTTTGAGCTTCTGTCTGAATCAGACCCTTTAGCATCACTATAAAAATTATTTGACAACGGAGAAAGATTAAGCTTTTCCGTTGCACAGGAAGATGTTAATATGATAAGTACTCCAAAGAAAAATAGTCGTTTCATTTTTGTTGCCCTTTTTGATAAAGGATTGGGTTAAGACTTTCATCGTTGTACATTTTCATTTGTTTGTACACTTTCATCTTAACATTACCGTTTTCAATATCAGTAAGCAACTGATCTATAGAAGTTGACAGGTCTTCTTTCTGAGTAAGCAGAACATCCAGTTTAGCCTGGCAATTGTTTCTGTGTTCTTCAGAAGCAGATTCTCTATTAGCTTCTAACGACATATGATAAACCTTTAATGCAAGAATTGATAGCCTGTCTACTGCCCAAGCGGGAGTTTCTGTATTTATTTTTGCTTCAGGTTTAGGAGTTATATTTTCAAACTTATTAAGAAACCAGCCATCAATATATTCTACCAGATCAGTTCTTTTCTGATTGGAGGCGTCTATCGTTCTCTTCAGTTGAAGAGCTTCAGCCGGATCAATATTTTCATCTCTAATTATATCTTCCAAATGCCATTGAACGGTATCAATCCAGTTCTTTGCATACAAAATCCGTTCCAAACTATCTTTTTCGAACGGGTTATTAATTAGAGTGTTAACGTCATCAGACACGTGATAGTCTTCAATAGCTTGATTGAAGACTTTCCATGCAGTCTCAGTAAATTTCATTAATTCTACGGAATTTTAGTTGCTGGAAGAATTGTTATTGTTGGAAGCCGATTTGTTGTTTTCAGAACCTGGTTTGTCTTCTTCTTTTACTGCATCTTTAAATTCCTTGATTCCTGAACCTACTCCTCTCATTAATTCCGGAATCTTCTTTCCTCCAAAAAGTAATACCAAAAGTATTGCTACGATAAGGATGTGTTGCCAAGATAAGGCAAGTATTGTTAGTGTATTCATCTCTTAAAATTTTTGCAAAGTTACACTTTTTTTAATATGAAATCCAACCTAATGGATCAACTGGTGTACTTCCGTTCCATACTTGGAAATCAAGTGTATAAGCACCATCAAAATCCTGAGCTATTGTACCTACCGGAGTTCCTGATGAAACCTGCTGTCCTTTGGAAACACTTACATTTCCTAAGTTGGAATAAATGGTAAAATAACTTCCGTGTTTGATGATTACTGTTTTTGTTCCGTCATTGTTGGCTAGAACTGAAGATACTGATCCCGGATACACGGATTTTGCACGCGTACCTGAAGGAACGGAAATTTTGATCCCGTTATTTTCTTCAGTAATATTTTTGAAAACAGGGTGTGGCTGTCTTCCGAAACGGTGAGTAATTTGTCCGGCTCTGTCTGCAGGATAACCCAGTCTTCCTCTGTTATCTGCAAAGCTGTTTCCAGTAGCGGTGGAAACTCCGTAGCTTGTCATGGCTTTGGTCTCAGCTGCTTTTTTCTCTTCTTCTTTTCTTTTTGTAAGAGCGGCTTCTGCTGCTCTTGCTGCAGTTAATTTATCAGCAGCTTCTTTAGCTCTTGCATTCGCCTCATCTGAAGCTTTTTTAGCGGCTACTCTTCTGGCTTCATCTCTTGCATTGGCTTCTGCTTTTGCAGCTTCTTCATTACGTTTTCTTTCTTCCTCAGCTCTTTTTGCTGCAAGATCTGCTGCTCTCTTAGCTTCTGCTTCTGCAAGTCTTCTTTCTCTTTCAAGGGCCTCTGCTCTTGCTTTAGCTTCCGCTTCAATTCTTGCTTTTTCTCTTTCAGCAGCTAATTTTGCTAAACGTATTTTTTCTGCTTCTGCTTTTTTTCTGGCTTCTTCTTCTGCTTTGGCGATTCTGATTTCTTCTGCAATAATAGCTCTGATCTGCCCTTCCAATGCTTTAGACTGAACTTGCTTCTGCTTAAGTTCAGCCGTCAGTTTAGATTCGTTTTTCTTGAAATCAGCTACCAGTTGTTCTTTCTGGGCTCTTTCAGCATTGATTGTTGCCAGATCTTTTTGCTGGTTAACCAACAGATTTTCCTTCGCTTTTACAGAGTTTTGTTTTTGGGCGATGGTTTTTTTGATGAGGTTAGCGGCATCTGTGATTTCAGCTGCTTTTTTATCCTGGTAGTCTGAGTATTGTTTCAGATATTGAACTCTTCGTATGGCTTCTCCTAAATTTTTAGCAGAAAGTATAAAAGTTACTTTGTTCTGTACTCCTTTGTTTTTATAAGCATTCACCAAAACTTCAGCATAGTTTTTTCTTAAAACGGCCAGTTCTTTATTCTGACGGTTGATTTCCAGCTGACGTAAATAGATATCATCTTCAATGAATCTTTTTTCTTTCTGCGTGTTGTTATAAACCTTTTCTCTTAATACCAATTTTTGGTTGACATTAGAGAGATAAGCTACGGAAAGTTTAGATTCACTTCTGGTTTTGGCTAAATCGGTATTTATTTGTGCAATTTGTTTTTTAAGTTCGGCATTCTGCTTTTGCAGCTGTTCTTTGGTCTGCTGTCCCTGATGCAGTCCGAACATCAAAACACCTATTAAAAAGCTAAATTTTTTAATCATTTAATCTCAATTTTCTTATAACTGGATGGTACAGAATAAGGTGTTTCCATCCTCGAAAAGTCAAATTTCGTATTTTCCATTAAAATCTGACTAGATTTTGAGCCTTTTATAATTATTTTAACATTTTTCGGAAGGCGTATTCCTTCGTATTCATTCCAGTCGCTGTAAGAAACATCCAGCTCGTCTGAAGACAAAATATCTTTTAAATTGACATTTAATAAATCGTAATTAGTGTCGTATTGAAGGGCTATTTGATATTCCCTGTTTTTTTCATCCGTCACAATTTTCTGATTGATGTTAGAAACCATCTTGAATCCCTGTGCGTTTTGGGTCAGGGTAAACTGTTTGTCATTAATTTTCACAAAAGTTCTTCCCATTAATATTTTTTCCAATGATTTATAATCAATGAAATTAACGTTCAGTAAATTATTAAGATAATCAAAATCGGAATCTATATAGGTTTTATTGATCTTGTCCTGTCCTTTTATCCCTTCGGGAGTGGCGATACCTCTGGCTGCATTAATAAACAAAGCTCTGAGATTCATCCATACCTTTTTATCATTTTCAATATAGATTGTAGCATCCAAAGTAGGAACATAGCTTCCTGTTTCTACCTTTATTTTACTGTCTATTTTAATCTGTTCGAATTTAGGCGGAATCAATACATGTTCAAAGAACGTAAATTTATCGCTTACCGGTTCGTTGACGTCTTTTGGATTTCCATTGTCTTTTGTAGTACTAATACTGTCCCGGGTATGATCTGAGTCATTTTGGGCAGTGTTGCGGGTCTTACAGGATGATAAGGCGAGAAGTAATAAAAGAAATGGGATCCAGTTTTTCATGTATTTATCTTTTAAATAAAAAATACGTTGCAATATTAACGCCAAACCACACAAAACATTTTGTGTGGCCTGATGATATGATGTTTGAGTTAAATATTTTCCTATCCTTATTTAGATAAAAAATCTAAAACGGAATAATCACCTAAAGAAATTTCTCTGGCAACTCCAAAATATTGTGCAGAATTACCGATCATAGAATTGGAAAGATTTCCATGGTTGATTCTTGTGTTTTCCTGGATCAGGGAGTTTTCAATATTAGAGTTCACAACAGTTGTATTGTTTCCTAATGAAACTCCTGGTCCTACTTTTGAATTGGAGATTTTTACGTTTTCCCCAATGAAACAAGGCTGAATAATCAAAGAATTTTCAATCACGGCAGAAGCAGGATGATTCTTCATTTCCTCTCTTTCATACTCAAGGATTTTGCTGTTGGTTTCTACAGTAGCATTTTTGTTACCGCAGTCCATCCAGTCATTTACTTTTCCAAGGGTAAACTTGGCACCTTTAGCTCTAAGGTTCTCAAGTGCTGTTGTCAATTGATACTCACCTCCGTTTTTAATATCATTGTCCATGATATAGTTGATCTCTTCCATCAGTTTTTCAGCACTGTTGAAATAATAAATACCGATGATAGCAAGATCTGAAACGTAAGTCGTTGGTTTTTCAACAAAGTCGGTAATGAAACCGTAATTATCCAATTTCACTACTCCGAATGCGGATGGATCTTCAACACTTTTCACCCAGATTACACCGTCAGAATTTTTGTCCAACTGGAAATCTGCACGGAAAAGAGTATCTGCAAAGGCAATAACGATATCTCCCTGCATAGACTGTTCTGCACATTTTATGGCGTGAGCGGTTCCAAGGGGATCGTTCTGATAATATATACTTCCTTTTGCTCCCAACTTTTCAGCAATCTGAATAAGGGATCTTTCGATCTCAGGTCCAAAATCTCCGATGATAAAAGCTACCTCTTCAATGTTTTCTCCTGCAACTTTAGCGATATCTTCCACTAATCTCTGTACGATAGGTTTTCCTGCAATAGGAATAAGAGGTTTTGGAACTGTCAGTGTATGTGGACGTAATCTGGAACCACGTCCAGCCATTGGGACAATAATTTTCATAAATTATATGTATAAAAGATGTTTTGTTAGTTGTTTTTAATATTTAGGTTAAAGATAATAATTAAAAACCTTTGATAAGTTATGATTTATATCTTTTTAAATAATTGTTTAATAACAATAGGTTTGTGTACAAGCAAAATAAAGACCAAAGTTTAATTCTTTCTGATTCTCGATAAAATCAGGTTTTTCTCAGAATAAATCAAAATTCCGGTAAAGGTCAAAAAGAGCAGGTTACTGGTAATAATGTTATAATTAAGATACTTTACAATGATGAAACTAAAGATGCCAAGCAGTATCAGAAAGAAAGACATTTTCTTCATTCTGTAAGGGATAGGATAATATTTTTGACCTAAGAGATAAGATACGATCATCATAACAACGTAAGCACCAAAAGTGGCCCATGCAGAACCGATCATACTGTGATAGTAATTTAAAGCAAGAAGGTTGAGTCCTATATTGATCCCTGCGCCAAGCCATGAAATAACAGTTCCCATACTGGTTCTGTCTGTTACTTTATACCATGTTGAAAAATTATAATAGATCCCAAAACAAAGATTGGCAATCACAATAATCGGAATAATATCTATAGCGATCCAATAGGATTTATTTGGAATGAAAACAGCCTTCAGCCAGGAGATATTGGCAATAATTCCCAGCGCTACGGCACAGGCGAAAAAGGCAAAATATTCTGCTACTTTGGCATATGTCTTTTTAGCATCGCCTTTATCCATTTGCTTAAAGAAGAAAGGCTCTATACCCATTCTATAAGCGGTAACAAATAATGTCATCAGTACGGCCAGCTTGTAGCAACCTCCATAAGCGCCGGCTTCTTCGTCCGAAATATGATTTCTCTGGATCGATTTATCAAAGTTTTCATTAATCATAAAAGCGAAACCTGCCAGCATAAGCGGAAAGGAATATTTGATCATACGCTTAAACAAAGAGGTAACAAACTGGAATCTTACCTTTAATATGATAGGAAACAGCAATAAAAAGCCAAGTGCACTTCCTGCCAGGTTACTGAAGAACGGGTAGTCTACATTTTGGTCTAATCCCATGCTTTTTGATATACTTTCCGGAATCCAGAAGAATAAAGCAGCGGTAAAAACGGCCTGGAATATAGACTGAACAATTCTTACTGCGGAATATTTGATAGGTTTATTATGAAAACGCAGCCATGCAAAAGGAATAACAAGTAAATTATCAAAAAATGCAATCAGGGCAAACCATCTGATATATTCAGGATTGTCGTGATAGCCCGCATAATCAGCAATGGGCTGATTGAAAAGGTAGCAAAAAGCGAGAAAAACCGTGGACGTTGAAAACAAAAACCAGAATGAAGTATTGAAAGTCTTTTTTTCATTATCATCTTCCGCCGAAAAACGGAAATATGCCGTTTCAAAACCAAAAGAAAGGATGATATTAACAAACGAAATCCATGCATAAAGCTGAGTGAAAATCGCAAAACCTTCATTGGGAATCTTATAGATCAAAAGCGGATTAAGGATGAATAGAATGATTCTTGGGGCTATGGCTCCTACTCCGTAGATGATTGTTTGTCCTAATAGTTTCTTATACAAAGCCGAATTTTTTTGCAAATGTAAAACTTTAAGCATTCGTTTTACTATTTTGGGGTGAATTAAAACTTAAAATCTTAATTTTACAGGGAAATAAATTGAAATGAAAGTTCTTATAAAAAATGTAAATATCGTTAACGAAGGAAAAGTCTTTGAAAGTGATATCCTAATAGACAATGATCTGATTTCTAAAATAGCTGTGGGTATTTCTGAAGATGCAGATCAGATTATTGATGGTTCGGGAAAGTATCTTCTTCCCGGAGTAATAGATGATCAGGTACATTTCCGTGAGCCGGGACTTACTCATAAAGGAGATATTGAAAGTGAATCAAGAGCTGCCATAGCTGGAGGAATAACCAGTTTTATTGATCAGCCGAATACGGTTCCAAATGCTGTTACACAGGAGTTATTAGCAGACAAATATGAGATTGCTTCCCAAAAAGCGTATGCCAACTATGGTTTTATGATGGGAGGGACGAATGATAATCTGGAGGAAGTTTTAAAAACAAACCCTAGAAATGTTCCAGGAATAAAGTTGTTTTTAGGTTCATCTACAGGAAATATGCTTGTTGATAATCCTGAAACATTGGAAAATATTTTCAGTAATACTAAAATGCTGATTGCTGTGCACTGTGAAGATGAAGCAACAATCAAAGCTAATACTCAGAAATACATGGATGAATATGGGGATGATATTCCTGTAAAGTTCCACCACCTGATCAGAAGTGAGGAAGCATGTTATAAATCTTCATCCAAAGCGATTGAGCTTGCGAAAAAAACGGGAGCGAGACTTCACGTTTTCCACCTTTCGACAGCAAAGGAAATGGAACTTTTCCGAAATGATATTCCTTTAAAAGATAAAAAAATCACTGCTGAGGTATGTGTTCATCACCTTACTTTTACCAACGAGGATTATGAAACAAGAGGAGGTCTTATCAAATGGAATCCGGCTGTTAAAACTCAAAAGGATAAAGATGCTCTTTGGGAAGCATTATTAGATGACAGAATCGATGTTATCGCTACAGACCATGCTCCGCATACTGCAGAAGAAAAAAATAATGTATATACAAAATGTCCTTCGGGAGCACCTTTGGTACAGCATTCACTGGTGGTAATGCTTGAAAACTATAAGAACGGTAAAATATCCCTAGAGAAAATTGTTGAAAAGATGGCTCATAATCCTGCTATCCTTTTCAAAGTTGAAAAGAGAGGTTTCGTGAGAGAAGGATATAAAGCGGATCTTGTTTTAGTAGATTTAAATCAGGACTGGACGGTTTCCAAAGAGAATTTACTGTACAAATGTGGCTGGAGCCCACTAGAAGGAATGAATTTCCATTCTAAGGTTACGCATACATTTGTGAACGGACATTTGGTGTATGAAAATGGAAAAATTGCAGAGGAGAAATTCGGAGAGCGATTACTTTTTGAGCCTAGAGATTAATAAGATATAATCAAAGAATATCGTCTCAGATTTAATCTGATATGTTATGATAATTCAATAGGAGTGGGCTTTAGCCCGCTCTTTTTATTTCAGATCTTCCATTGGCTTTAGCTAAAAATTATATTAATTGAGAAAAGAAAAGGGAAAATATTGGAGGCATACTTTTCATGAAGTTTTATTTAATTAGTTTTGTGCGAAAAAATAATAATCAATGTATAAGTTCTTTTTAATCTTATTTCTCTCAGTTTCTTTACAGCTTAGCTCACAAATTAATACTCAGTTACTTGCAAATTCTTCATGGACAAGGGTGAAATTCAGTATGCTGGATGGCAGCCGAGACTTATTGCAAATGCCATCACAAGTTTTAGTATGGAAAATAAAAGGAAATAACCTTTGTTTATTTACAGATGCGTTGATTTTAGATAAAGCGAGTTGTATGGACTTCAAATTAGAAAAGGAATTAATGAAAACATCAGATCTTGCGGGGTATCAAATTGAAAAATTAACTGCAGATTCCTTAGTTGTGATACAAAGAATTGTCGGGATAGATTCTCCAGATAAAATAAAAAAGACTTGGTTTATAAAGAGTTCAATTGTACTTAATAATTTTGTGAAAGAGAAAAAGAATGATTCTATTATAATTGCTTCTAAAAATTTTACACCCTCATTAAAAAGAAATATTATTTCTGAAATATTAGAGAATTATTCACAAAAAGATTTTTTTTACAATTTTAGTTCAAAAGGTAATATTTTAATTTTCCCTAAAAAACAAAAGGTTGAAGTAGAAACTGAATATAAAGACGAGACTAAAGCTAATCAAAAAGGGATTGCTTTTTTCAAAACAACTATTGAGAAAAATTATCACCTTTGGGATTTAACAGGCTTTGAGAGTTTTGAAAAAATTATTATTCCTTATGAAATGAGCATTAAGAATGGAAATAGAAGTGGATTAAGCACAATGGGTATCAGATTTTATGGTTTTTCAAATGATGCTAAAGAATTTCCTGTTTTTACTAAAAATAAGTTTGCTTCCACAGATAATTTCAATAAAGGAATGGATGCCCTCAACAAACAAAAGTTTGATAATGCAATTTACTTCTTCAATGAAGCTTATGACAATGACAATACTAATACCGATGCACTATATAATATAGTTTCTATTTCTCTAGCCCAGAATAAATCAGATATTGCATGTACTGCATTGAAAAAGTTAAACGATCTGGAACAAACAGAAGGAGCCAAATTGTATAACGAAAAATGTGCTGGAAAATAATAATCAATAGGAGCGGGCTTTAGCCCGCTCTTTTATTTTGAAAACTTCCATTGGCTTCAGCCAAAACTTATTCTTAGCTCTCGCAGATGTAGGAGATTACGCAGATTTTTTTAACCCAATCATCTGCTCAATCCGCCCAATCTGCGGGAATATCTTACCTTTTCGCTTTATTTCCCATATAGAACGTAAGTTTTCCTCCATTCATAATCTCAGAATGTTTCAGGGTAAAATTTCTGATCTCCTTTCCATTCAAAAGAACTTTCTGAACATATACATTTTTCGGACTTTGGTTGATGGCTTCAATTTCAAAGGTTTTTCCGTTTTCCAGATTGAGTACAGCATTATCAATGGCAGGACTTCCAATTGAATAATCTTCTGAACCTGGTGCTACAGGATAAAATCCTAATGAACTTAAAATATACCATGCACTCATTTGTCCGGCATCATCATTTCCACCCAGTCCGTCTGGTGTTGCTTTATACTGCATTTCCAGAATACTGCGGATTTGTGCCTGTGCTTTCCATGGCTGTCCGGCCCAGTTATAGAAATAAGCAACATGGTGAGCAGGTTCATTTCCGTGAACATATCCACCAATAATTCCTTCCCTTGTAATATCTTCAGTGTCTGCAAAGAATTCATCAGGTAAATGCATGGTGAACAACTCATCAAGTTTTGATGCAAATTTTTTCTTTCCACCCATCATCGTGATCAACTCATCAGGATTTTGAGGAACAAAGAAACTGTAATTCCATGAATTTCCTTCAATAAAGCCTTGTCCATGGGTACTTAAGACATCGAAATCTTTCTTAAAGCTTCCATCTGCCAGACGTGGACGCATAAACCCGATGGTTTTGTCAAAATTATTTTTCCAGTTTTCAGACCGTTTGATAAACTGATTGTAAATTTCTGTTTTGTTTAAATGTTTTGCAAGCTGAGCAATAGCCCAGTCGTCATAGGCATATTCTAATGTATTGGAAACTGATGTCCCATTTTTTTCGGCTGGAATATATCCAAGATCAATGTATTGTCCGATGCCTTCGTAATTTCTTTTATTAGCTGTTTCTATACATGCTTTCAATGCTTCTTCAGGATTACCGTCATAATTTCCTTTAATAATAGCGTCAGCCACAACGCTTACACTGTGATAGCCGCTCATACACCAGTTGTCATTGGCATAATGTGACCAGATAGGCAGCATTTTCATTGAGAATTGATTATAATGAGCCATCATTGATTTTACCATATCACTGTTCCGCTTAGGCTGGATGATATTAAAAAAAGGATGTAGCGTACGGTAAGTATCCCATAAAGAGAACGTAGTATAATTGGTAAAGCCATCCGCTTTGTGAACATTTTGATCTAACCCTTTATATTCTCCATTCACATCCATATAAGTGGTAGGATTGATAAAGGTATGGTACATGGCGGTATAAAAATTCGTCTTTTCTGTATCAGAACCTTTGATGACAATTTTGTTTAATTCTTTATTCCAGTTGTTTTGGGCTTGAGTTTTAGCCTGATCAAAAGACAGATTTCCGGCTTCTTTTTCCAGGTTTTCCAAAGCATTGGTCTGACTTACCGGAGAAATGGCAAGTTTTACCTCAATAGCTTCATTTTCATTGGTATCAAAATCAAAATACATTTTCAGATTTTTTCCTGCAATCTCCGGGAAGTTTTTATTCTGATCAAATTTCCGCCAGAATCCTTTGTAAACCTGCTTTTCATCATAATTTTTTTGCCCATAAGATTTAAAAGATTTTGAAAACTTCATCGCAAAATAGACCGTTCTTGTTCTTGCCCAGCCATTAGTCTGACGATAGCCTGTGATGGTATTGCCGTTTTCTACGCGAACATATGTCCATACATTTTTCCCGTCATAATTGTAAATGCCAGCCATCAGATCCAGAATAATATGAGCCTGGTCAGATTTCGGGAAAGTATAGCGATGAATTCCCACTCTTGGAGTTGCTGTCAGCTCTGCAAGGATATTATGATCATCCAGTTTTACTTTATAATATCCTGCTTCTGCTGTTTCGTTTTGATGAGAAAACCTGCTTCTGTAACCGCTTTCAGGATTGGTTGCTGTTCCAGGATTCAGCTGAAGTTTTCCCACGGTAGGCATTACCAGAAAATCTCCGAGATCAGAATGCCCTGTTCCGCTGAAATGGGTAGAACTGAATCCTACAATGGTTTTGTCTTCATATCGGTAGCCGGCACAATATTTATAAACCTCACCATTGTATTTTCCGTTAAGTTCATAGGAAATGGTGTCTGTTTCAGGGCTTAGCTGTACCGCACCAAAAGGAACTGTAGCTCCGGGGTAGGTATGACCCATCTTTTCGGTTCCGATCAGTGGATTGACGTATTGGATTAATTTTTCAAATTTTTGAGCATGAAAGTTTGCACTTAAAAGTACCAGCGAAAGAAAAACAATAGACTTTTGACTTTTCATTAATGACAATTTTTCAAAGTTTAAAATTAAGTAAAATCATCATTTGCTGTTATGTTTTAGAGTAAGAAGGGGTTATTTATTCTTTTTCAGAAAAACGGAAACCTATTCCGTGCAGGTTTTCTATTAAAATATTCTGCTCTTCGGCCAGTACCTTTCGCAATCGGGAAATAAATACATCAAGACTTCGCCCCATAAAGTAATCATCATCACCCCAGATTGCCTTCAGAATATCCTGTCTTTTAACAACAAGATTTTTATGGCGAATAAAGTATAAAAGAAGATCAGATTCTCTTTGAGTAAGAGTAATACTGTTTTCTAAACCTTGCAGTGTATAATTTTTAGGATCAAAATTATATTTGCCAACTTTATATTTCAGAGGAGTCGTATCCGTTTTCTTAGTACGTTTAAGGAAAACTTCAATTTTCAGCATAAGCTCTTCAATACTGAATGGTTTTACCAGATAATCATCAGCACCAATTTTAAGCCCTTTGATCCTGTCTTCTTTTAAAGCTTTGGCAGAAATAAAAATAATAGGAATCTCAGAATTTTTACTTCGAATTTGCTGTGCCACCTCAAACCCATTCATGCCAGGCATCATAATATCCAGCAGACAAATATCGAAATCCTGGCTGTTAAATGCTTCCAACGCAGATTCACCATCAGAATAACAGCTGATATCGTAATAACTTTCCAGACTGTCTTCCACCAGAAAAGCTATTGTTTGGTCATCTTCGGCATATAAAATTTTAGATTTCTCCATACTTACACATGATTAATTTGAAAACGGAAAGAAAAGTGTCGTGGTAATTCCATGGTCTTCATTATTCTCTACAGAAATTTTCCAGTGATGCTGCTGAACAACTTTTTTTACATAAAATAATCCCAGCCCGAAACCATTTACTTCTTCACTTCTTTTGGTATGTACCCGATAAAATTTCTCAAAAATATGAGGAATATTTTTTGCAGGAATCCCCATTCCGTTGTCTTTAAACTTTAAATATAACCCTTTTGAATCTTTATGAGCTGAAATTTTAATGACAGGTTTCATTTCACAATACTTGACAGAGTTATCTAAAAGGTTGTAAATGATATTGGTAAAATGAAATTCATCAGCCATTACTGAAGTGCTGTTTTCAATATCGATTTCGATGCTGAGGTCTTTATTTTTGTGCTGTATGTTATCTGCAATCTCTTGAATAAAAGGGAGTAACAGGATTTTTTGAGGCTTTAATGACAGTCCTGCTGCATCATTTTTAGCAATATTCAATATTTTCTCAATGTGGCTGTTGAGCTTATGACTTTGATTGATGATAATGGAAGTATAGGTCTGCAGTTTGGAATTATTCTGTACCAGTTCCTGTTTATTGAGCGCTTCTGAGGCCAAAAGTATCGAAGATAAAGGCGTCTTAAACTCATGAGTCATATTATTGATAAAATCACGCTGCAGTTCCGAGAACTTTTTCTGCTGAATAATGGTATAAATAGAATACACATACACCAGAAGGATGATGATAAGAGCAAATGTAAGCAGATACCAGAATCTCAATGAACTGATCAGATAAGTGGTTTTATCAGGAAACCGTATGGAAAAGTAATAGATCAGATTTTTATGCTTCGGGAAATTAATTACCTTGTTACTGGGGCTTTCCTGATGGGTCGTCATATACTTTCCATATATCATTTTATCACTGTGGCAGTTGTATAATGCATATACATAATCTGTATTGATCTGGAAGCGGGTGAATTCTGTTTTCAGGTAATATTCTAGAACTACGGGATGGAATTCATTGTTGATATTAACCACATAGTAGTCATTGGCAATATTCTGTACAGGATTTTCAGTGTAGGATGTCTTTCCTCCGGAGAGCTTTTCCGCAACTTCCATTAAGGCGATATTAACCTTTTGGTTAAATTTTTGATCTTCAAGATTATAAGCCTGGCGGGTCCACATCAGCTGTGCTACTAATATTCCGATAATAGCAATGAATCCCAGTGTTATGATAATATTGAGTCTTTTTATTTTCATTTCCTGAAACAATATTATCCAAAAATATCTATTTATCTTTTATCATTAACAACTCGTTAACAAATGTTAGACAGCGGTTAACAAGTTGTAATCTCAGTCTGCTTTACATTTGTTATATCGAAAGAAAATAATCAGTTTCAAATATTAAAATTTATACTCATGAAAAAACTAAAAATTACAGCTCTTTTGGCAGTGTTGGCATTCTCTCCTTTTTATGCGAATGTAATTACTGCAGACGCTCCATCTATTGTAAAAATGGTCGCAGATGCTATTAAATGGAAATCAGAATCTATCGATGTAGGAAATATTCCTCAGGGAAAACCGAAATTGATCAGATTTGAATTTACGAATACGAGCTCAAAACCAATCATTATTCAGAATGTGGCTCCTTCTTGCGGATGTACTACAGCAGATTATACAAAAACGCCGATCCAGCCGGGAAAAAAAGGATTTGTAGAAGCCAGCTATAACGCAGCAGCAGTAGGACCGTTTATGAAGACTGTAAACGTTACTACCAGTGACAGCAAAACTCCTAAAACACTTTCTTTCAAAGGAGTAGTAGCTTCTTAATATATTGTTTTAACAAATAAAAATAGCCTGGTAATTGTTATCAGGCTATTTTATTTTTCTATAGTCTGATCTATTTTAAGAATAATATAAAGAATAATTATTTGTAGCATTATTTATCAACCTATTTTACAGGATTGCATTTCAATATTTATTACTTTTAAGAAAAAATATTTTATGAGTCTATATACACAACCTATGCTGCGCGAAGGTGCACTAAAAGATAAAGTAGCAATTGTAACAGGAGGCGGAAGCGGTCTTGGAAAAGCGATGACTAAATACTTTCTTGAACTGGGCGCCAAAGTAGTGATCACTTCCAGAAATCTGGAAAAGCTTCAGACCACAGCTAAGGAACTGGAAGATGAAACAGGAGGAAAAGTACTTTGTGTGGCTTGTGATGTAAGAAACTGGGATGAGGTGGAAGCGATGAAAGAGGCAACACTGAAAGAATTCGGAAAGATTGATATTTTGTTGAATAATGCAGCCGGAAACTTCATTTCTCCAACGGAAAAACTGACGCACTCCGCATTTGACTCCATTCTCGATATTGTTTTAAAAGGAACAAAAAACTGTACCCTTTCGGTAGGAAAGCACTGGATAGATTCTAAAGCTCCGGGAACAGTACTGAATATTGTAACCACCTATGCATGGACAGGCTCTGCTTATGTAGTGCCATCTGCCTGTGCAAAAGCAGGAGTTCTGGCGATGACCAGATCACTGGCGGTAGAATGGGCAAAATACGGAATCCGTTTCAATGCGATTGCTCCGGGACCTTTCCCTACAAAAGGAGCATGGGACAGACTTCTTCCGGGAGATCTTCAGGAGAAATTCGATATGAAGAAAAAAGTTCCGTTGAGAAGAGTAGGAGAACATCAGGAGCTTGCCAACCTTGCGGCTTATCTGGTTTCCGATTACTCAGCATATATGAATGGGGAAGTGGTAACCATTGATGGTGGAGAATGGCTTCAGGGAGCTGGAGAGTTCAATATGCTTGAAGCAATTCCCGGTGAAATGTGGGATGCCTTAGAAGCAATGATTAAAGCTAAAAAGTCAAATTAAATTAAACTTATAGTAAAAAAACTCCCGGATGTGTAACAAATCCGGGAGTTTTTTTTACCTATACACTAAATAATACTTTTTCAAATGAATTTTAAACTTCCAATCCTTGTTTCGACGCTTGCAGTTGTCCTTTTTTCAGGATCTGCATATGCACAGCAAACTCCGAAATATGATTATGTAGAAGCATTTAAACCATTCTTCTACCCTCAGACAGGTACGGCAACCCGCTCTGCAAGCGGGCAGCCGGGACATGCTTACTGGCAGAATTCTGCGGATTACCATTTGAATGTCAGCTTGAATGAAACCAAAAAAGAGATTACAGGTACAGCAGAAATTACCTATACCAACAACAGTCCGGATAAATTAGGTTTTCTGTGGCTGCAGCTGGATCAGAACCTTTTTGCGAAAGACTCCAGAGGGAATGGAGTAGTTCCGCTTTCAGGAAGCAGAAATGGAGCTCATGGCGAAGAGTTTAATGGCGGATATACTATTAAATCAGTCAAACTTGATGGCAAAAAAGAAGTAAAATATACCATTACTGATACGAGAATGCAGATTGACCTTCCAAAGGAATTAAAAGCCAATGGAGGAGTTGCAAAAATAGAAATTGAATATTCATTTATTTCTCCGGATTACGGCTCAGACAGAATGGGAATTCAGGATACTAAAAACGGTAAGATATTTACCATGGCGCAATGGTACCCGAGAATGTGCGTGTATGATGATGTGATGGGCTGGAATACACTTCCTTACCTTGGAGCTTCGGAGTTTTACCTGGAATACGGGAATATTACAGCCAATATTACAGTTCCGGCTAATCATTATGTCGTAGCATCCGGAGAACTTCAGAATGAGAAAGAAGTGTACAGTAAAGAGGAAATCAACAGATGGAATGAGGCAAGAAACAGTGATAAAACCGTAATGATCCGTCCTGAGTCTGAGATCGGTAAAAATAAGGCATCCGGCACAAAAACCTGGAAATTTAAAATTAATCAGACCAGAGATTTTGCATGGGCATCCTCTGCCGGATTTATTTTAGATGCTGCAAAAATCAATTTACCCAGCGGAAAGAAATCTCTGGCTATTTCAGCTTATCCCGCAGAAAGTGCAGGCGATCAAGCCTGGGGAAGATCTACAGAATATACGAAAGCAGCTATAGAGCATTACTCGAAAAAATGGTATGAATACACGTATCCGGCTGCCACCAATGTAGCAGGGAATGAAGGCGGAATGGAATATCCGGGAATTGTTTTCTGTCATATGGATTCTAAAGGAGAAGATCTTTGGGGTGTTACAGACCATGAATTCGGGCACAACTGGTTTCCTATGATCGTTGGATCTAACGAGCGATTATTCGCCTGGATGGACGAAGGATTCAATACATTCATTAACGGACTTTCCACCGAAGCTTTCAATAAAGGTGAATATTACCGTAAACCGAATCTGGCAAGATCAGGAACATATTTGCTGACAGACAGTCTGGAGCCGGTAATGGTAGGACCGGATAATATGAAAGAAAGAAGTATTGGTGCTTTAGCTTATTTTAAACCGGGAACAGGATTAGAGGTTTTAAGAGAAACAATTCTGGGACCTGAGAAATTTGACAAAGCTTTCAGAACCTATATAGATCGCTGGGCATTTAAACATCCTACACCATGGGATTTCTTCCACACCATGGAAAATGTTTCCGGAGAGGAACTGAACTGGTTCTGGAGAGGATGGTTCTTTAATAAATGGAAAATTGATCAGGCTGTTAAAAATGTAAAATATATCAATGGTGACTTTAAAAACGGAGTTCAGATTACGGTTGAAAATATTGGACAAATGCCAATGCCTACAACGGTACAGATCAAATTCAAAGACGGAACGGCGCAGACAGTAAAAGTTCCTGTTGAGGTCTGGAAAAGAAATACGGAATGGACATTCAAGGTAGATTCTAACAAGGAAATTGATGAGGTGAAGTTGGATCCGAATTCAGTAGTTCCTGATATCAACCTGGAAAACAATAGCAAAAAACCTTCATAGAGATATTGGATATATATCTATAATTTAGATGTAACGCAAAGATCTGATATGCGATGTTTAATTTTTAAGGGGGCAAAGATGGTATCAATGGAATTGATTCTTTCTAAGCGTGAGCATATTCATGCAGCTTCATCAGCAACTTGTTGCTTTCTTAGCTTACTTAAGAATAATAATAGTTAATATGATCTTTGCGTCTATAAAATAGATCTCTGCAATATGCATTACAAAAGCCTGAACTTACCACTGTAAGTTCAGGCTTTTTATTTTTTAGGGTGTTTTTCCTGAACAGGTTGAGGTGTTCTCCTGAAATGTTTTGATGGTCAGTGATCTAATTTTGTCCCACAATATTAATCAAAAACAAAAAACATGGAAACATTAAAATCGGTGCTGGAAGCAAGCCACGCCAAAAAAACAAAAAATGAGTTAATTGATCTTTTATCAGGAGTAGAAAAAGTGCTGACCCCGGCAGTCTATGAAAAAGTATCAGGAATTGAAACTTCAGAACTGAGTTCACTGACGAATAAAGAACTGTTAGCAATTGTAGACGAATTCAAAAAGAACTATGATGAAAAGTGGGAAAAATCTTTCTCAGGTACCTCCTCAGAGATCATGAAACTGATTGCCGGTAGAATGGCTGCCGATGACGAGATTTTCAGAACTTCTGATGCTGCCAGTGCAGATTTTGCAGCAGAATTGGGAAGTATCGACTTTGCCACCATTATTGGCGGGCCTTTGGATGCTTGTGTAAAAGCACAGTCTAATGCCTCAATTGCCACGGTTAATTTCATCAATGAAGTCGGATTTGAACTTACAGATCCTGCCAATGCAGCCAGTGCTAAAAAACTGAGAATGGCAGAATTCAAATACAAAAAAAATATTCCGAATCCGGATTTTAAGGAAGATGAGCCAGTAAGTGCTACCAATCCTAAAACGATTCCGAATGATGTAGAAATTTCCGTGCCTTTTATTGCGCTGTTGAATGTTCCAAGTTTCAGAATTGAAACCTGTGAAGTAGACTTTAATGTGAAGCTTAATTCTACATACACAAAAGACGTAAGTGATGAATTTGGGATCAACGCCGGAGTTTCCGGAGGATGGGGACCTGTAAAATTCAAAGTGGATGTATCATATAAAAGAACTTCCAGTACAGGAATCAAAGTGGAAAAAGAATATTCTCTTGGGGTAAAAGTGCGTGCAACCAATGACGAAATGCCTGCAGGGCTTGAAAAAGTGCTTGGACTTCTTTCACAATAACAGATTTTACGAAAATGATAAAACTATCAGATTACCTGGATTATCTCAACAACGAGATAATTCAGGCTCGTAAAAAAGCAGACGAAAATGCTGTTCTTATTGCCAAAGAATACGCCCGTCATGAGTATCTGAAATATTTCAAGGTTCCGCGCTATGCTTTGCCTAGTGTAAAGATGGATATTCCGATCAAAATCACGGATATCGATTCAGATTCCAAATATAATTTTAAACTGAATCAGGATCAGTTCGTTACAGAAATAAACGAGAGAATCCGTCTGGCAAACAAAGAGAAAAACCTGAATATTTCTGAAATCAGCAAGAGACAGCTGCAGACTGAAGAATTCAAAACGCTGTTCAGTACGCTGGAAAAAAATGATCAGAAATTCGGTAAGCTTCCTGCAGTTGAAGTCCTTAAGCTGGATCTCAGGAAAAAAGTCCAGCTTCTCAATTCCGGAATTTTCCGGCCTCAGGAGGGAGCAACAGAAGAGACCGATGAACTGAAAGATATCTTTTCAAAGGTTTTACTGAATAAATATACGCTGGTAAACGCCAAGCTGAACAGCATTTATATAGATCCCAATACCAGTGCAGCAGAAGATAAAGATAAATTATTCATCAACCTTCATGTGGAAATGGAGGAAGAAGGAATCAGGATTGTGTCTTACAAAGATAAAGACGGTAATGAAATAGAACAGATAACTTTTGAGTAATGCAGGAACTTATTCACTTTACGGTACAGAAAATCAAAGAACTGCTGGAACAGTTCAATGAAGTTCAGACTTTATATCTGTCAAAAGCATTTGATTTTGATGCCCGGTTTGATGCATTTCTCAATGAGGTTCTGGAATATTTTCGCACCAAAGGAAACACCAGCCATGAATCTGAAGTACTGAAGGTAATGAATATGATTTCCACCGTTAAAAGAGGCTTTAACCCTATAAAAATGGAGAAAATAACGACTGGAAGAAGGGAAATGCTCGGAGGATTCTCGTTCAATGGGATGGAAAGTATTTATGATATTCTGATGGAAATATATGCCAAAGAAAACAAAAAACTTGATGAGGCGGAAGAGCTTATTTCAGGAATCATTGTCTCGTTATACCAAAATGGTATTCTGGATGATGAAAAACTAAAAGACATGAATTCTGTTCCCAAAATCGAACGTTTCTGGACTTCACTGGTTGAACAGAATACAGCCATATCCGGAATTAATAAAAAACTCAGATTAACCATTATTCCGGAGGATATTTTTCTTATTCTCGAAAAGGTATTTCTGAAATTAATTTAAAAAGATTATTATGGAAACCGGAAGATATATTGTTCTGCTGCAGAACCAGCAGAAAAATGCACTCAAAAAAATAGAGAAAGAACTGGAAGTGAATATTACTTCTTCAGAATTTCTCTCGAAAGAAAACCGTTCTTACGAAATCATTGATAAGGACAATGGAGTCCTTTACAAAAATCTTGGGGTTCTAGTGGTGGAAAATATGGATGAAGAACAGTTGAAAAGTGCTGTGAGAGATGAATCGAATTCTATTGTATACTACGAAAAAGAAAGAGAATTTTTTCCTGCAGATGAATTACAGCTTATTAATGAGCTTAAAAAACAGTCTGCCGGACTTGCAGAAAAAATCTCAGAACTTGAAAAATATATCATCACAAAACCTTTACCTCAAAAATCATTCGTTGAAATGGAATGGGGATTAAAAGCAATCGGATTGGAAAATACCAGCTACACGGGAAAAGGGATTGATGTCTGCATCCTTGATACCGGACTTGAAACTTCCCATCCGGATTTTTCCGCTGAGGTAATGGAAGGAAAATCTTTTATAAATGGTGAAGATTGGAACAGAGATCCCAACGGGCATGGCACACATTGCGCTGGAGTGGCTACAGGAAATACAAGAAGTGATAACGGAAAACGTTACGGAATTGCTAAAGACTGCAACCTGAAAATAGCAAAAGTGCTCGCAGATAACGGCAGAGGTACCACCAGCAGTGTCATTGATGCGATAGACTGGGCGATTTCGAAGAAATTCAGAATCCTGTCTCTTTCATTAGCTTCTCCGGTGAAACTTGATGATCAGCCGTCAGTTCTTTTTGAAACCATTGGAGAAAGAGCGCTGGAAAATAACTGTCTTATTATTGCAGCCGCAGGAAATGACAGCAACAGGCCACAGATTCCACAGCCTGTTTCAATGCCGGCCAATTCAAAATCGATTATGGCTGTTGGAGCCATTGATGCTCAAATGAAGATCGCCAGATTTTCAAACGCGGGTCTCAATCCGTCCACGGGAGGAAGTATCAATGTCTGTGCTCCCGGAGTAGATATTATCAGTTCCTATCCTAAAAATGCGAAGAACAAGAATAATTTATATTACAGTTTGAGCGGTACAAGTATGGCTGCACCACATGTTTCCGGGCTTGCAGCGTTGTATATGGAACAGTTTCCCGATAAATCAGCAAAAGAGATCTGGGAACTGATTGAGAACAAGGCAAGGCCTGTTGAGGGCATAAAATACAGAGATATTGGAAATGGTTTAATACAGATATACTTATGATCACTTATCTTGCAGTTTTAAAGAAAGATATAAATTTAAAAAAGCTTGAAGTCCTTCTCAAAAGTAAAGGTATAAAACTGGCTGCTCACTATAAAACAATAGGAGTCGTAAAGCTTGAAAGTCAGCTGCCGGTTTCAGAGTCCGAATTTCAGGAGTATTTTATATCTATAGAAGAAGAAAAAGATAATTTAACAATATAATCACATCAATAAAGCTTTTCTGTCGCAGAGAAGTTTTATTTTTGTCTCTTAATGATAAAATAACATATGAATTTCAGATTTTCAATGGTGTTTCTGATGTTTTTTGCATTAGAATTCTCACAAGACCTTACCGTAATGAGTTTTAATATCAGACTGAATGTAGAGTCGGATAAAGACAATGCCTGGCCAAAAAGGAAACAGGACGTTGCCGATTTATTAACCTATTATCACCCGGATTATTTCGGAGTACAGGAAGCGCTTCCGGAGCAGATGAAAGATATTAAAACAGGATTAAAAAACTATGACTATATAGGAGTAGGAAGAGATGACGGCAAAGAAAAAGGAGAGTTTTCTGCTATCTTTTATGATACCAACAAACTGGAAATTGTAAAATCCGGGACGTTCTGGTTATCCGAAACTCCGGAAAAACCCTCAAAAGGCTGGGATGCTGCCCTCAACAGGATCTGTACTTACGCCATATTTAAAGACAAAAAATCGAAAAAGGAATTCCTGGCAATGAATCTTCATTTTGATCATATTGGAAATATAGCAAGAGTGAAATCTTCGGAACTGATCCTGAAAAAGATCAAAGAGCTGAATCCAAAGAACCTTCCGGTAACATTGAGCGGAGATTTTAACCTGACGGATGATTCAGAACCGATTAAAATCCTTTCTCAGAATATGAAAGATACTTTTTATCACTCAGAAACAAAACATTATGGCCCGGTAGGAACATTTACGGCTTTTGATGTCAATACAGTCCCGAAAGACAGAATCGATTATATTTTTACTCAAGGTTTTAAAATAAAATCTCACAGACATATCAATGACAGAAGAGAAAATCTGTTGTATCCTTCAGACCATTTCCCTGTGATTGTGAATCTTTCCCTATAAAAAATCAGTTGGTTGGAAAATCAACTTCAAATCCAATTCCTCTCAGGGATTGGATTTTTATTTGGGGATCACTAATGAAATATTTGCGAAGTCTGCTGATAAACACATCAAGGCTTCTTCCCGTAAAATAATCATTGGTTTCCCAGAGGTTATCCAGGATATTATCTCTTGTAATGATGGATCGGTTGTGCTTCAGAAGATACAGAAGAAGTTCCTGTTCTCTTATGGTCAGTCGGTTGTTTCCATTAGGGTGCGACAACAGAAGTTTAGTGGTATCCAGTGAGAATTCTCCGATTTTTATCTGACTTTCCGTAACCGCGGGAAGTGTTCTTTTCAGAATATTTTTAATTCGTAAAACAAGTTCTTCAGGGTCGCAAGGCTTGGAAATATAATCGTCGGCACCTATTTTCAAGCCCATCAGACGGTCAATTTTTTGATTTTTAGCCGTTAAAAATAATAATGGAAAATGACTTTTTTCCTTTACAATCATTTTGGCCAGAGAAAAGCCGTCAAGATTGGGCATCATCACATCCAGAATTCCTATCTGAAATGGGAAATCAGCATGAAGCAATGGTATAATATCTTCAGGGTTCTGAAACCAGCTGACTTCAAAATCCTCCAATTCAAGATATTGTTTAAGAATCATTCCGAAATCCGGATCATCTTCTGCCAGAAGAATTTTAATTTTCATAAGGAATTGATATTTTAAAAGTACTGCCTGCATGAAGCTGGCTGGAAACCTCTATTTTACCACCATAATTGGTAATGATTTTTTTTACAAAATAAAGTCCCAGCCCAAGACCTTTGCTGTTGTGAATATTGTTATTCTGTATTCTGTAGAATTTTTCAAAAATATGATTCAGTTCTTTTGTTTCCATACCCTGGCCATTATCTGAAACTTCCATTTCCAATTGCTGAGAAAGATTTCGGATATATATTTTAATAGCCGATGCACCGTATTTTACACTGTTTTCGCAAAGATTTTTAATGACCGTTTCCATCAGGTTTTTATCAAAAGAAAGGTTTTGTGAAACTGTATTTTCAAGGTTAAAATCAATGTTCGGGTAAGTCACCGCAAGATCCTGAATGAAAAAATCCCAGTCTTCAGGTTGTATTTCAACCATTTCATCCGGCATTTCATCTTTATGAAGCTGAACCATCAGGCTTTCCAGCCGTGAAATCTGTCTGTCAATAAGAGGAAGCGTTTCAGGATTCCATTCTTTTTTTAATGCTTTGGAAGCTATTTTTAAAGTAGCGATAGGCGTTTTAAACTCATGCGAAATGTTATCCACAATGCTGTGGAGAACTTCTACCTGCTTCTGCTGCTGAATCAGATTTCTGATCGTGAAGATATAAAGCAAAAGAACTCCTGCAAGAAGTATAATACAACAAATGATCAGCAGGGTAAGCTCTTTGAAAACAATACTTTTTATATTTCTGATCTCAAAATCTGTCTGGGTTTTAACAAGAAAAGTATTCTTTTTTTCAACATGCCCTTTATCTGTGTCATTTCTTTTGGTGGTTGAGGTTTCCCAGCTTCCGTTACTCGCAATACGCGGATTTTTAAGCTTATCCTGCGTTTCAAAAATAATAATAGGTTCGGTAATTACTTTTGTGCTGTCCGGCAGATGAACAATGGAAAGATATCTTATTCTCGCAGAGATTTCATAACCGTCTTGCTGGTGACGGCTGTCGATATAATGAATCAGTCTTTCTCTGGCAGATTTTCTGTTTTCTATGAAATGATTTAGAAAATCCTTTCTGTTGATTTCCTTATTATGGTACTTGATAATGATTTCCTGAAGAGAGTCATCATTCCTTTCTTTCACCTCCTGGATATCTTCAAGACTGTATGTGTAATTGGTAAGTCCATCATTTACGGATCTGTAGATATCCCTTTCTTTTACCTGATAGGTCTTATACATAAAGTACACCTGAATTCCCAGTAAAAGCAGGAACAAAGCGGCAAAAACCGAAATCAGAATTTTACTCTTGGCTATCATTAAAACAAAGATAAAACTTTAACATTTTACTGAAATAGTATTTTTGTCATTAACCTTTTATTAACCTGATGGTTAATGTGTTTTTGGTAATTTTAGAAAATTAATGACCATTTAATGAAAAAGATACTCATTCTTGTAATTCTGATGCTTGGGATACACATCAATGCTCAAACCCACCGCTTTATATATGAACTTCAATACAGATTTGAACCTAACGGGACAAATTATGATAAAGAAGAAATGGTGCTGGATATCAATCCTGATGAAGTGAAGTTTTATGAATCTGAATTTTTAGCAAGCGATTCCCTGAATATTCTTCACGGGGGTATTTCTTCTCAACATACCAGCCAGTCCGGACAAACTATTATCCGAAAAAGAAATTCCAATAAAAATAAAAACTTTGTTCAGATCATGATGATGCCTTATTATTATGTTTTTGAAACGGAGGATAATATCCGGTGGAAAATAGAGGCTGATACTAAAAAGATCAATAATTATAATTTACAAAGAGCAACTGCTGTGTTTGGAGGAAGAAACTGGACTGCTTGGTTTACGCCGGATATCAACATTCCTGAGGGCCCCTATAAATTCAGAGGGTTGCCGGGATTGGTTCTGTATGTGGAAGATGACAAGAAAGATTTTATATATTCTTTCTCCCGAAATAGAAATCTCCCAAAAACATACGATACAAAAAGCTTTCTTGAAAAGCATTATTCACTGGATGCTATTGCCATTGACTTAAAGAAATGGGTAAAACTGAATCTGGAGTTTTACAATGATCCATATGCCAGAATGAGAACCGAATTTCAGCCGGACTGGAATGTCCGCATTAATGGGCAGCAAATCAAAAGCAAAGAAGAATTTGCAGGTTTGACTAAACAAACTCAGATAGACATCAAAAAATATTATAATCCGATAGAACTGGATAAAGCCATTCCTTATCCATAAAAAAATATACTCTATTGATTTTAAAACCTGAATTTACGAATTCAGGTTTTGTTATTTTAAAGAAAAGACATTAACCTATCATTAACCCATCGTTAACCGAAATTCTCCCTTTCAATACAGAATTTTGTAGGCATAAAACAGAACAGTGTTTTGTTGGAATAAAAAATAACCATGTATAAAATTCTTTTTTTTCTGTGTTTTCCAGCTTTGATTCTTGCCCAGAAACAAAAAGCTGGAGGAACAGTTGTAAACACCAAAAACGAAAAGGTTTCTTCCGTAAAAGTGGAGGTGTATAATGCTCAAAATGCATTAATTAAAGAATTAAAAACAGATGAGAACGGGAATTTTGTACTGGAGGATATAGTAGAACAGGAGGTGAAGCTTGTTATTAAAACTCAGGGATATTCTTTATTTGAGAAAAAATTGAATGTAAAAGAGTCTGAACCACTCAATATCATTCTTAAAAAAGAATCTAACGAAATAGAAGGAGTCGTGATGACAAAACGTAAACCTTTGGTGAGAAGAAAGGTAGACCGTCTGGAATTTAATGTGGAAAACAGTAACATTTCTTCACTCAATGCCTGGGAAATTCTAAAAAATACACCCAGTGTCACCATCAACAATAGTGTATTGAGTGTAAAGGGAAGTACCGGAATTCTGGTGACGATTAATGATAAAAAAATAATGCTGACAGGAGACGAGCTTAAAAACCTTCTGGAAAATACACAGGGAGATGAAGTGAAATCAGTGGAGGTGATTACCAATCCGCCAGCAAAATATGAAGCCTCAGGAAGTGCAGTGCTGAATATTGTTCTGAAAAAGAATAAAATTGAAGGCTACCGCGGTATTCTTTCATCCAAATATGTGCAGACACAATATGCAAAAGGCGTTTTTGGTGTTTCTCAATATTATAAAAAAGATAAACTTTCCTTAATGGGAAGCTATTATAAAGGGCTGGGAACGTACTACCGGGAAGGAACAGATTATGTAAACTATCCGGAAAGCCAAACCCGATGGGTAAGTACAATGAACAGGAAGGATAAAAACAATAACCAGAATACCCTGAATTTTAATGCGGAATATGAATTGGACAGCCTGACCAATCTAAGCCTCAACTACTCAGGGTATTTTTCTCCAAAGTCCTTCGGAACTTATAATGTTCCTACATTGATCTATAACCTGCAGGATCAGGTAGAATCTGATTATACCACCATCAATGATCATCGTTCACGTTCCATCAACAACTCTGTGAGTTTTCAGATAGACAGAAAACTGAATAAAAAAAGCAGTCTTTCATGGATCAATTATTTTACCGGAAATAATGCCGATAAATATCAGAATGTAATTACCCATCTGAATTTTGCAGGCCAGCCACCTAAAGAAGATAACTTCCTTACCCGGAATAAAGCAGATGTTCAGCTGTATTCCACCCAATTCGATTATCAGTGGAAAGGCGATAAACTGGAACTTGAATCGGGAACGAAGTATAGTTTTGTAAAGACCAGTAGTACACTTGATTTCTCCGATAATGAGAACGGAATACTCCAATACCGGCCGGAGAAAAGCAGCATTTTCGATTATAAAGAACACAATTTTGCACTATATTCTTCATTAGCCTATAATATTGGAAAATGGAGTTTCAAAGGCGGACTGCGCGCGGAAATGACAGATCTTGAAGGAGTAGTTTCTGAACCTTATGAATTGAATAAGACCAACTACTGGAAATTCTTTCCTACTTTTTATGCACAGTATACCACAGAAAATAAACAGGAATTCGGATTCTCTTATGGAAAGAGAATAAGCAGACCTTCCTATTCATGGTTGAATCCTGCAAAATCTTACTACAATCTGTTTTCCTATTATCAGGGTGATCCGAAATTAAAAGCGACAATTACCCACAACCTCAATCTTACTTATTCCTGGAAAGACTGGAATCTCGATTTGTATTATCGAAAAGAAATATATCCGTCCATGGAAATCTCCTATCAGGAACCAAGTACCAACAGTCTGATCTATTATTTTACCAATATTGAGAAAGGAGAAGCCTTTGGATTAAGCTTATATAAAAATTTCCAGATCAAATCCTGGTGGAATATTATCTTTTCTGAAAATCTCGAGCATAATGAAAATTATTTCAAAGGAATTGATGGAATGTTGTATAAAAATAAAGTCTGGAACTGGGTGTCCAACATTTCAACAAGCTTTACATTGGATAAAAACAGCGACTGGAAAATGGAAATGGGGCACCGCTATTATTCTCCGGGCATACAGGGAACTTTCAGAATATCTTCTCTTTGGTCAGCCTATTTTGTAATGAACAGGAAGTTCTTTAGTAAAAAACTGGAAGCCAGTCTTGTTTTTAGTGATATCTTCAGATCCACAGGGCAGAAGGTCAGCACAAAATATGCAAATCAGGATAATTATTTTCTTGATTATACCGATACTCAGGGAGTGACATTTTCATTGAAATTCAACTTTGGAAATCAATCGGTTAAAAATGCAAAAACAATTCAGAAGACAACTGAGCAGGATAGATTGTAGAATGTTTTTATACAAAAGTTAATTACAGTGAAATATTATCGTGAAATAATGATCGTCTGATGGTACATTTTCGCTATTTTTGATGCCTGTCTTTAAAAAGATCGCTATGAAGAAAATTTTTTCCGGAATGCTGATCGCAGTCTCTTTACTGCAATTATCAGCTCAGGAATTGTATATGCCGAGGAATATCAAAAAAGCGTATGAAAAAGGTACACGTGATATCTCCGGAGCGCCAGGAAAAAACTACTGGCAGAATAAAGGAGTGTATAATGTAGAGGTGAAAGTAGATGCTGCTACAAAAGTGGTTTCCGGAAAAGAAACCATTGTTTATACCAACAACAGCCCGGATCATCTGAATGAGCTTGCCATACGATTTGTAAATAACCTTCACAAGCCGCAGTCGCCAAGATCAGGATTTGTATCCAAAGATTTCCTTTCATCCGGACTGAAAATTAAGTCTTTTGCTGTAAACAATGTAAAATATGAAATCAACAGTGACGATTGGAGTACTGTTGAAAAAGTAAAATTAAAATCAGCTTTAAAATCTAAATCAAAAGCTGAGGTTAAAATAGAGTGGGAATATCCACTGTCGGTTCAGAGTGGAAGAGAAGGACAGATTGATCCTGAAACATTCTATGTGGCATACTCTTTTCCAAGAATTTCCGTGTATGATGATTACAACGGATGGGATATGCTGCAGCACTCAGACAGACAGGAGTTTTATAATGATTTCAATGATTACAGTTTTGCCATTACCGCACCAAAAAATTATGTAGTTTGGGCAACCGGAGATTTTCTGAATCCGGAATCTGTACTTCAGCCGGAATATTTAAAAAGATATAAAGCTTCTCTGAAAAGTGATAAGCTGATGCATATTGCTACAGAACAGGAAATGAAGTCCGGAAAAGTAACAAAACAGAATAAATGGAATGTCTGGAAGTTTAAAGCCAGCCATATTACAGATTTCTGTTTTGCGATGAGTAACCATTATGTGTGGGATGCCGCCAGTGTTCAGTTAAAAACAAAGAGAGCCAGCGTTCAGGCCGGATATCAAAACGGAGCTAAAGATTTTGAACATTATGTAGACTGGATGCGCTACAATCTGGATTGGTTCTCAAAAAACTGGCCTGGTGTAGAATATCCTTACAATGTAATGACGGCTATCCAGGGATATGCAGATATGGAATATCCTATGATGATTAATGATACCAGTATTCCTGATGATCTTAATGATGCCCGGCTCACGGCAGATCATGAGATTGCCCATACGTATTTCCCGTTTTATATGGGAATCAATGAGACCAGATATGCATTTATGGATGAAGGCTGGGCAACCACGCTGGAATATCTTATAGGAATTGATGAAAACGGAGAGGCTGCTGCTAAGGAATTTTATAAAAACTTCCGCGTTAAAAAATGGATCAATGATCCTTCTGCTGAACAGGACCAACCGGTAATTACCATGAGTACGCAGGTAAGCGGTGCCGGATATGGAAACAATTCCTATGTAAAATCTTCATTGTCTTATCTGGCACTGAAAGATTATTTAGGAGATGAACTTTTCAAAAAAGCATTACATCACTACATGGATAACTGGAATGGGAAACATCCGGTTCCGTGGGATTATTTCAATTCTATGAATACAGGATCAGGAAAAAATCTGAACTGGTTTTTCCAGAATTGGTTTTATACCAATAATTATATTGACTTAAAAGTTACAGGAGCCTCTCAGATGAATGATATGCTTACCATAAATGTAACGAACGTAGGAGGTTTTGCTATTCCGTTTGATGCGATATTGTCTTATGATGACGGAACTACAGAAAAGCTCCATTTTTCACCTTCAGTTTGGGAAAAAGATCAGAAACTGACCGATCTTGTCATTCCTATTAAGAAGAGAATAAAATCGGTGCAGCTGGACGGAGATATCTTTATGGATTATACTCCGGATGACAACCGTAAAAACTTATAAACTAAAAGCCTTCAGATTCTGAAGGCTTTTTTGTTTTAAAAATAGGCTGTTAATCGTAAACCTAGCGTAATATAATTGATTTTTTCTTTAGCAATCAGGTTGTTAAGCTCCTGGTCCAGTTCATCACTATCTTTAATTTCATCGCTGAAATAATAGCGGATGGTAGAATTGATCTGATTGTAATCCGTATAGAAAGTAAGGCCTAATCCCGGATTGAATTTATAGGTCATGGAAGCACCCGTATTCCATCGGAAAGCCGGTTTTGGTTTATATCGGGCAACCTGAAGTTCGTGGTTGGGAGCATCTATCTCGTCTCCTTTTACAAATACTTTTCCACTGGCAGTGGCAGCATATCCTCCGGTAAGCTTTATAGTAAGCTGCCATTTATCTGATAATTCATGAGAAAAATAAGGTCCAATGCCTGCAGAAAGGAATCCCATGGATTGTGTTTTAATTTCATGGTTGCCAAAGTCCTGCCCGTCATCAAATGTTATTCTTTGAGATTTAATAGGAAAGCTGCTGAAGGCTATATCTGCACCCACACCCCATTTTTTTGAAAAGAAATAAGCCCCTTCCAGTCCTCCCTCGAAACCGATTTGTTTTTTATCATCCAGTTCAGATTCTCTCAGGAAGTTGGTTGTCCCTAAAGCGGTCCCCATTTTGAGTGCAAGAAAAGATGGGTAATCGTTACCCTGTATTCTGGATAACATACTTAAGTTATCCCCTTTGTTTTTATAAATTTTGTCAATAAAAAAGTACCCAAGTTCTGTAGATATAATCCCGATACCTGCACCAGCCAGGATATCCGGAACCCAGTGTCTGTTGTTTAAATTTCGTCCAAGTCCTGTAAGAGTGGCAGAACCATATCCGGCAATACTATAGGCTGGGTTTACCAAACCATATTCTTTGTGGAGAAAACTGGCATTAGTAAATGCCATAGCTGCATGTCCTGATGGAAAAGAGTTATTTTTGGATCCATCCGGGCGTTCTACTTTTGTGGTGTATTTAATAGAATTAACTAAAATTGCCATGATGGCTAAACTGGTACCATAAGATAAAGTAGCCCTCCCGAGATTGTTTCTACCCTTTACACCTGCCAGCTTTAATCCGTAGACAGCTACAGCAGGAGCGTATTGCAGATAATCATCATATTTCACTTTGAAATTGGGCAGATATCGGTTTCTTACCTCACGAATATTCTCTTTTTCTCCCCATGTTGCTGCGGCCGCAGTAAAAAGAAGAGCCGGAGCTACTGATTTTTTTACCCATTCTTTTTGAAAGAAAGGAGTTTTCTCCTGAATTGTATACCCTGAATTGATGAGTGCCAGATCTTCCTTGAGATTTCGGGATTGGATAGTGTCCTGTGCTTTAATACAGTATAATTGCAATAGTATTCCTGATGCTAATGCTATTTTTTTCATCGTAGTGGTGTTGAAATTTAAATCGCGTAAAAATATTAAAAAAATCTATCCCAAAAATTGAGATAGACTATTTTAATATTTTTATAATATTCTGTTGAGGTTAGTGGTTATCTCAATCCGGCTCTTGGTCCGGCTGCAGCAACCACAGCCTGCATTCTTGTTTTTTGGTTGGCAGAGAACATAACCATAGATTTGTCATCTACATAATCCATATAGTTCATGAACATCTGAGAACGGCTTACACCACCACAAACTCTGTTTAGTGGATAGGTAGGATTTCCATAGTTAGGGCCAGGAGATGTAGGAGTGTCATTAGAGTAATCTGTCTGACATCCGGCATCGGATGATCCCCAAAGGTGTGGAAGGTTTAGGTAGTGTCCCACTTCATGCGTTACTGTTCTTCCTAAATTGAACGGAGCAGAAGCCCCTGTTTTACCTATATACTGATATCCTATTACAAGACCATCGTACCATTGTCCAGCATGTTCAGGATAATAAGCGTAACCTAGTGTTCCAGGCTGGTTGTTTTCGTCAAGGATTGAATTAACCACCCAAATATTCATATTTTTATTGACATCAGTAGCATCAATACCTCCTGTACTTGCTTTTTTCATTTGCTCCAGATCGGATCTCCAACCTGTCTTGGTACTTTGCTTGCGGTTGGTTGCTACTAATTTAAAACGGATTTTTACATCACCCGCCGCAGCTGGCTGAAACGCTGACGGAATTTTATTAATGTCAGAATTGGTAGCACCATAATCAGCATTAAGCACTGCAATTTGTTCTGCAATTCTTGCATCGGAAATGTTTTGAGCAGAAGTATTGTAAATTACGTTAAAAACTACCGGGATCTCAACAGTTCCATCTGCGAGAACTTTTCCCACTTTAAGATTTTCTGCAAATTTTTCAGTACCGAATTCTATGTCGGCTATTTTTTGTTGTAATGCAGGGTTTTTCAGAAGCATTGCCTGTCTGATTTCTTCTGAAGGGCAACTTCTTTTAAGAGCACTCGGAACAGTGTTTTCCTCCCCAGGAGAAGTCTCGCTTTGATTGGTTAAGCTGTCGTTGTTACACGCCGACATAAGGCCCAGAATCAGGGCTCCAAATAGGAATTTTTTCATATCGTTATAATATAATTTGGTTGAGGTGGTGAAATTATAGTATTTGAAATTAATACGCAAATTATTATTGATTTATTTGCTAAATGTTCATTTTATCGTTTATTTAATTGAATTAAAATCAATTAAATATAATATATATTGAATTTTAGTTAAAAAAGTATATTTGTTTTATATTTCACATTTAAGTGTGTTTTAAATGTAAATAATTTTATCATTTTACTGTTTTTGTAGGATATTTTTTACAATAAATTGGGCTGAAACAGCTTTTTAAAAACAAGTCAGAAATCCCTTATTTTTTATTAGATTATCTACTATCTTCAATGGCAGATCTGATTTCAATATTCATTATTTGAAATGAGAGTAAAATAAGAGACAAAAAAAATCTGTCTCAAAATTGAGACAGATTTCAAGTATGTAAAAGGTTATAATCTTAATACACTCTTAATCCGGATCTTGCACCAGAAGAAGCTACTACAGACTGCATTCTTGTTTTTTGTCCTGCAGAGAACATAAACATAGCCGCATCATCTACATAATCCATATAGTTCATAAACATTACAGATCTTTGTACACCACTGCAGGTGTTGTATAGCGGATAGGAAGGTTTTCCGTAATTGGCAGTAGTTTGTGTAGGCGTATCGCTCACCTGGTCGTTTCCACAGTTGGCATCTCCCCAGATGTGTCTTAAGTTCAGGTAGTGACCTACCTCATGGGTTGCGGTTCTTCCCAGGTTGAAAGGCGAAGAGGCTCCGGTCTTTCCAAAATAGGGAGCTGCAATTACAACACCATCATTCCATAGACCTGCCGACTCAGGAAAAGTGGCATATCCAAGAATTGTGCGGCCCTGGCTGGTCATTTTTCCCACTACCCATAAGTTTAAATAATTGGTAGGATTAGTGGCGTCAATTCCTCCTTTGGATGCTTTTTTCATATCATCATTAGTAGCCCAGCTTGTTTTTGAAGTGGATTTTCTAATGGTATTTACAAGCCTGAATTTTACTTTTGTATCTCCCGAACTTACTGTCTGGAATTCAGTAGGGATTTTGTTTACATCACTGTTAGTTCCTGAATAATCGGCATTAAGAACTGCAATTTGTTCTGCAATTCTTGCGTCAGAAACGTTTTCAGCTGTTGTTTTGTAGATGACATTTACGATAACAGGGATTTCTACGGTACCATCGGCAAGAACTTTTCCAAACTTCACATCATTGGCAAATTTTTCTGTATTGGTTTCCAATGCCGCAAATCTTTGTTGAAGTTCAGAACTTTTTTTCAGTGCTTCCTGTCTGATTTCCTCAGAAGCACATCCTCTTTGAGTTAAGCTTGCCGTAGTGGCTGCTTCGTCAGTTGTGTTTTCGTTTTGATTGGTGATGCTGTCATTGTTACATGCAGCCATTACACTGAGCATAAAAGCTCCAAATAATAGTTTTTTCATATCAAAATCATTTAGGTTGAGAATGTGAAATTATATTATTTAAAATTAATATGCAAATGATTTCTTTGTTTTATTAATTAATTACTAATAATTGGATGTTTTTATTGGTTTTAATATAGTGTTATTGGATATCTATTGAATTTTAATCAATTTAAACAATTTAACTAATTCATTTTTAGTTTTTGATCGATTTGAATGGATTTTTTTTCTTTTATGTTTTATTTTAAAAGAAATTTTTCACCTTAAAACTTAATTGGCAAAACCATTTTTAATGGCGAAGACGGCTAGCCCTACTCGGGTTTTTAGATCCAGTTTTTCACAAAGTTGGTCACGGTAGCTTTCCACTGTTCTTGGGCTGCAGCACATTCTGTCTGCAATTTCCTTATAGCTGAGTTCGGTTACGGTGTATTTCAGAAATTCTTTTTCTCTGTCGGAAATTCTTACGGCAATCTCAGTTTCTGTCTCTTTGTTCAAATTGGAAAATATGATTTTGGAAGCCCAGTCCGGGTAAAAGAAACCATCGCTGTTAAGTCTGGTAAGTGCGGTTTCGAGATCTCTTGGATGGGTGTTTTTGAGCAAATAACCTTTTGCTCCGCTCTTGATCATCTTAATTACACTGTTGTCATCTCCCTGCATACTGAGTGCCATAATTTTAATCTCAGGATGATTTTTTGTAAGCCATAATGCCGTTTCAAAACCGTCCATGATAGGCATGCTGATATCTAAAAGAATAATATCGGGAATTGCATTCCCTTCTTCAAATTTCTGGATAAGATCTTTCCCGTTTTCACTGACATAGATCACTTCAAATTCACTGAAGTTACCAATGATTCCTTCCAGGGCTTTCGCAATAAGTATATGGTCGTCAACAATGACAATAGATTTTTTCATGACTGCTTTTTTAAGATAATATTGATATGAGTTCCCATATTTTCCTGGCTTTCCATACGAAAACTGGCTCCTATGATTTCAGCTCTGTTTTTCATATTGGTAAGACCTATTCCATTGGATTTGATCTGGGAAGTGTCAAACCCGATTCCATCATCACGAATATCAAGTTCCCAAAGGATATCTTCAGACGTATTAAGGGTGATAAAAATATTTTTACAACAGGAATGTTTTATACTGTTCTGAATGAATTCCTGAGTAATCCTTAACAGAACATTTTTATGTACAAAGCCCAAATCCAGTTGTTTAAAATTGTGTTCAAAACTTACATGACATTTTTTGAAAGAATTCGTGTTATCTGCTTCTTCCTGTATCAAAGTTACAATTTCCTTCTGGTTGATATTGTCATCCGTCAATGTTTTTGACAAGCTTCTGAGATCCTGCAAAGATTGATTGATAATCTGTGAAACCTGATCAATTCTTTCACTTGCTTCAGAAACTTTGTTTTCATAAAGCATCTGCTGTACATAAAGACTTACGAGGGTAAGTTTCTGGCCAATATTGTCGTGCAGTTCCCGGCCGATCTGCTGCATGGTGGCTTGTTGGATTTCCAGCTGGGTAGACAGAAGCTCTCTTTGATGAAGTTCATTTTTCCTTTCAATTTCATTCAAATACTCTTTTTTTCGCTGCCTGTAATTGCGGATATAAATAAATACGGCTATTACAAACATCAAAAAAAAGATGTTGAATGAAATAAGAGTTATTAAGAGTTCTGTTTTCCCCATATGAATGAACTTGCAAATAAAATATACATTACCGCTCCTGAAACCTGGAAATATATATAATAAATATCCCAGATATCAATATATTTCCAAAGAAGAGAGTTAAATGTCATAAACGGAAGGTTGGCAATGTAAAAGAGCGTTACCCCCAGATTGATATAAAACATTTTGTTTTTACTGAAATTTAGAATCTCAGATGAATTAACTTGTTTATAATACTCCATAATGACGAGGGCCATTAAGAGCAGACAACCTATATTGTAGTTGAAAGAAAAGATCACTTTCTTTTCTGGAAAAAAAAGTGCCCTGAGAACATATGTTAAAAGATACGTTCCTGTTAAGATATAGAATAGTTTTGTTTTCTTTAGAGATTCTTTTGCATACAGCCAATAAAAAAATATAAACTGCAGTGGAATCACAAAATAGTTGTGAAAAATTATTCTGTCTATTTTAAGCGGTTTTTCTCCCCATTTTACAGCTGATTCACACAAAAAAATAACAATCAGATAAATTGCCAGGTATTTCCAATGTAGTTTTTTTACACGATTATAATAAATAAGGGAAGTTATAGCAGCAAAGGCTTCTCCCCAATACATAAATGAAGAAAAAAATTTTTGAATCTCAGTCATACTGTGTTTAAGGATATGAATGGTAATTAATAAGATATGCCCAACGGAGGTGATGGTGGAATCAGAGTACCGCTGTTTTCTCCAAGACCTTTGTCATCATCATCATCTTCTCCTCCTCCTATACCTTTGACAGAACGTGAGTTTAATGATAAAGGATTGCCATCAGTATTTTGGAAAGGATTGAAATCATAATCAATAAGTTCTCCTCCTTCATTGGCTTTTTTCAATGTCGGGATCATTACCAGAGTGTGTTTTTCTGCATATTCTGTCGGAACAGGGTGAGAGTCCATAATAGACCAGTTTTCCTGTTTCGGATAGGAAGCGTAATAAAATCTGATTCCCAGATCTTCATCAGAAGCAGAAGGATTTACTTTCGCCGCTTCTTCTTCAATCTTGGCAATGAAATTTTTTAACTTCGGAAGGTCAAACCAAATGGAATGAGCGTCTTGTATTCCTAAAGCAGTATTGATAGCACTTAAATGATTTTGACGATAATTGTCGATCAGAGCCTGGATAAGACTGTTTGACATGGTCCCAGGCTGTAATGGATTGTTTGATTCTGTATTCATAGCTTAGTGTTTTACGGTAAAACTCAATTAATATGCAAATCTCGTGAAAAATATCCTAGAAAATGTATTCACGAATTGGGAATTACACTGTTATTTTTACCGTGTTTTTACGGATTGTATGTAAAAAATAACAAATTAAGACCATGTAAACTCACATTGTTCTATAAAAAACGGAGAAAATAGATTTCCCCGTTTTTCTTTTAAATACATGGATACTTTCTCCAGTCCCTGCAAATGTATCCTGATGTGCAGCATAAATTGGTGGGGCAGTTCATATTTTCATCACACATAATGATAGGAGCAATAAGACCGCCATCGATTTTCTTTAAATCGTTTCTTTTTAGCTTTTTCATACTGATTCTGTTTTAGTTATTAGCATAGTAAAGATAAGTTTATTTCACTTAATCAGGATAAAAAATGAAAAAAAATAAGTGCTGCAGGTTATCCTGCAGCACTTATTCACAAAAATAATGTATATGAAAAAAACTATTTTATTGTTCGGTAGGTCTGAAGACCAAACCAGTTTCTACGAAATAATCTAATGTAATTCTGTCTCCGTCATTTACATTTCCGGCAAGAATTTCTTTAGACAGCTTGTTTAATACTTCCTGTTGAATTACTCTTTTCAACGGTCTTGCTCCGAAGGCAGGATCATATCCTTTGTCCATCAGATAATCTACTGCATCCTGCGTGAAAGTCATAATGATGTTTCGTTTGGATAACATTTCATTGAACCCTCTCAGCTGATACTGTACGATTTTTCCGATTTCTTTTTTCTTTAAAGGCTGGAAAAGGACAATTTCATCAATTCTGTTCAGGAATTCCGGACGCAGCGTTTGTTTTAAAAGATCAAAAACTTCGTCTTTGGTTTTGTCCACAATTTCATCCTGGTTTTCCTCGGTGAGATTTTCAAAATTCTCCTGAATCAGGTGTGATCCTAAATTCGAGGTCATGATGATGATAGAATTTTTGAAATTCACCACCCTTCCCTTATTATCTGTCAGACGTCCGTCATCCAGCACCTGAAGCAATGTGTTGAAAACATCCGGGTGTGCTTTTTCAATCTCGTCTAAAAGTACCACGGAGTAAGGTCTTCTTCTAACCGCTTCAGTCAATTGTCCACCTTCATCATATCCTACATATCCCGGAGGCGCACCTACCAATCTTGAAACACTGTGACGTTCCTGATATTCACTCATATCAATTCTCGTCATATTGTTTTCATCATCGAATAAGAATTCTGCCAGTGCTTTTGCCAGCTCGGTTTTACCCACTCCGGTTGTTCCCAGGAATAAGAAAGATCCGATAGGTTTTTTATCATCACTCAATCCGGCTCTGTTTCTACGGATCGCATCCGCAACTGCCTGAATCGCTTCGTCCTGCCCAACCACTCGGTGATGCAGTTCAGACTCAAGATTCAATAACTTTTCTCTTTCAGATTGAAGTAATTTTGTAACAGGAATACCTGTCCATTTAGCAATTACTTCGGAAATGTTTTCAGCAGTTACCTCTTCTTTGATCAGTTCATTCTGATGATTCTGCATTTCAAGTTCAACCTTGGCAAGCTCTTCTTCCTTTTCACGAAGTTTTCCGTATTGGATTTCCGCTACTTTTGCATAATCTCCAGCTCTGGAAGCTCTTTCTGCTTCATGTTTCAGAGATTCTATATCTTTTTTGATCTGGGTAAGATCTTCACTTTTCTGTTTTTCTTTCAGCCATTTGGCATTGATCTCATTTCTCTGTTCGGAAATTTTAGCAATATCTTCCTTCAGATGATCAATTTTGGTCTGGTTGCCTTCTCTTGAGATAGCTGCCAGCTCAATTTCCATCTGCATCAGTTTTCTGTCCAGAACATCCAGTTCTTCCGGCTTGGAATTGATTTCCATTCTCAGTTTTGCAGAAGCTTCATCAATAAGGTCAATGGCTTTATCCGGTAAAAAACGGTCTGAAATATATCTTTGAGACATTTCCACAGCAGCAATAATTGCTTCATCTTTGATTCTTACTTTGTGGTGAGCTTCATATTTATCTTTAATACCACGAAGGATAGAAATTGCAGATTCAGTATCCGGTTCTTCCACCATCACTTTCTGGAAACGTCTTTCCAATGCTTTATCTTTTTCAAAATATTTTTGATATTCGTTCAGCGTAGTTGCACCAATGGCTCTTAATTCTCCCCTTGCCAAAGCAGGTTTTAAGATGTTGGCTGCATCCATTGCTCCTTCACCTCCTCCGGCACCAACCAGAGTGTGAATTTCGTCAATGAAAAGAATAATCTGCCCGTCTGATTTGATGACTTCATTCACTACAGATTTTAAACGCTCTTCAAATTCACCTTTATATTTGGCTCCGGCAATCAAAGCTCCCATATCCAATGAGAATAATGTTTTATCCATCAGGTTTTCGGGAACGTCGCCACTGATAATTCTATGAGCAATTCCCTCTGCAATGGCTGTTTTACCTACACCCGGTTCCCCGATTAGAATAGGATTGTTTTTAGTTCTTCTGGAAAGGATCTGTAAAACCCTTCTGATTTCTTCATCACGCCCGATTACGGGATCCAGTTTACCTTCTGCTGCCAACTCGTTGAAGTTTTTAGCATATTTATTTAAGGACTGATACGTCTCTTCCGAACTCGCAGAAGTGGCTTTGCTTCCTTTTCTTAATTCTTTAATAGCACCTTCCAAAAGATTTTTGGTTACTCCCATATCTTTCAGCATCTTCGATACTTCTGAAGAAGTTTCCAACAGAGATAACCATAAGTGCTCAATCGTTACATATTCGTCACCCATTTTCTTAGCGATATTAGGAGCGTCCAGCAAGACTTTGTTGGCAGATTGTGAAAGATAAATGTTTCCTCCCTGTACTTTTGGAAGTTTTTCTAAATTTTCACGGTTGCGCTCTCTTACTAAATTAGAATCTGCTTCAGATTTTTTCAGTAAGAAAGGCGATATATTTTCATCCACCTGGAAGATTCCTTCCAGGAGATGTTGAGGTTCAATACTTTGGTTGCCCAGTTCCATAGCAATCTGTTGTGCTGCCTGGATGGCTTCCTGTGATTTTACAGTATATTGGTTTAAGTTCATATTTATATATATTTTTGGTAATGGTTTGTTTAAAGTTTAGTTTTTTAAAAACATCAAGAAACCAAATTCTGAGGCTTAGTTTCTTAATGCCATCAATTATTTAATCATTTATTCGATGACTGTATCGCAAAAACTGTTCAATTATTAAATTTACAAAAAAATAGGACAAATTTTCCGGATATTGTATTTTTAACGGAAATTTAACTTGACAAAATTTCCGATTTCGTAATTATTTCTTTGAAATCCATGACCAAATAGTCATACTGTGAGAAGAAACTTCTACGGGGCAATATGAAAATAGGAGAATTTACTTGATGTAAGTGTTAAAATTCAGCTTTTTATTTTAGAATAATTACTTTTGCATTTTACCAGATGGAACTAAAAGAAAAACAGAGAAAAATATTAGACGTAGCAGTAGAACTTTTCAAAGAGAAAGGCTATATGGGGAGCTCAGTAAGAGACCTGGCTACGAAACTCAATATCAAGGCCGCATCACTGTACGCACACATCCGCTCAAAGGAAGAAATTCTGGAATGGATTTGCTTTGGCATTGCTCAGGAGTTTTTCGATGAACTTCAGGAAGTAAAAAATACAGCTATTGTCCCAAAAGAAAAGCTGAATCTCCTGTTGGATAAACATCTTTCAGTTGTTCTTAAAAACCGTGATGTAACCCACATTTATTCCAATGAATGGAGACACCTTGAAGAAAGGCTTCCCGAATTTGTAGAATTAAGAAAAAACTATCAGCAGGAAGTTGAAAAACTCATTTCCGAGATCTACGAAGCTGAAAACTGGGAGCTGAAATCACCATCATTTACCACAAGATTTATCCTGCATACTTTAAACAATTCTTATTTCTGGTTCAAAAGAAGCAGCGATTCTACTGATGAGATTACCGAAGAAATAAGAGAGAAAATTCTTTTTGGCCTGCTTGGGAACCAAAGAAAGTAACCACATTGCTTGTCATTGACTACATCGAATCTTCGATTTCTGACGAAGGAAGAATTTCTAACAGATGGTCAGATAAAAGATTCCTCTCTACACTTTGTTCCGATCAGAATGACATTTGACCTGATTTTAACTATATTTCTTATTTAGAATCATTCAAAATATGACAAAAGTCATAAAAATTTTGCCAGCTTCTAAAATCTTTTTAAATTTACACCTAACAAATGTTAGTTAGTTTTATGGATTTTTCAGTTGAATATCTGGAGCTGGGTCAGTTGAGACAGCTTCAATCCGACCGGTTGATCAGCCTGATCAGCTATTTGGGGGAGAAGTCGGAATTTTATAAAAAAAAATTTGATGCATTGCAAATATCTCCAGAGGATATAAGGTCGATTGAAGATATCGCTAAACTTCCTATTACTTACAAACAGGATTTAAGAGATAACTATCCGTTCGGATTATTTACGGTTCCTAAAAGTGAACTTCAGCGTATTCACTGCTCAAGCGGAACTACAGGAAAACCAACTGTGGTAGGATATACCAAAGAAGATGTGGATCTTTTCAGTGAAGTGGTGGCAAGATCTTTACATGCTGCTGGTGCAAGACCGGGAATGCAGCTGCATAACGCGTATGGATATGGGATTTTTACCGGAGGATTAGGACTTCATTACGGAGCAGAAAAACTGGGGATGAGCGTTCTTCCTATTTCGGGAGGAATGACGGCAAGACAGGTAGATCTGATTGTGGATTTTAAGCCGGAAGTGATCTGCTGTTCTCCTTCATATGCGCTTACCATTGCGGATGAATTTGCCAGGAGAGGAATTACTGCAGAGGAGATCAGTTTAAAGTATGCTGTGTTAGGTTCAGAGCCGTGGACGGAGATTATCAGAGGTCATATTGAAGAAAGATTAGGCGTTCATGCAACCAATATCTATGGATTAAGTGAAATTATCGGTCCTGGAGTTTCTATGGAGGATTTCGAGGAGAAGGGAGGAGCTTATATCTGGGAAGATCATTTTTATCCTGAGATTTTAGATCCGGTTACCAAACAGCCGGTTCCTTTTGGAGAAGAAGGGGTTTTGGTAATTACTACTTTAACCAAAAAAGCAATGCCGCTTTTACGTTACTGGACGAATGATATCACCAGTCTTTATTACGATGAAAATGCCAGAAGAACAATGGTGAAAATGAAACCAATCGTAGGGAGAGCAGATGATATGCTGATCGTAAGAGGGGTCAATGTTTACCCAAGCCAGATTGAAGATGCTTTTTCTTATGTAAAGGGTGTGGTTCCTAACTACTATTTAACCCCTGTTGAGAAAGAACATATGTGCATCGCTTTGGATATTGATGTTGAAATAGATGATGAATTGGTAAAGTCTCAGAAAATGGAAGCCAATACCGATGATTATTTTAATTTTGTCGGAAACTTTGGAAAAAACATAGAAAACGAAATAAAAAAGAGGGTAGGAATTACAACGAAAGTGAAAGTTCATGCCCAGGACAGCCTGCCGAAGTGTGAGGGTGGAAAAATTAATAGAATACTAAAAAAATAATGAATTCATTTTATAAACTTAAAACAGTTAAGGTTCAGAAAGATACTTCCGAAGCAGTAAATGTGGCGGTAGAAATCCCTGAAGAACTGAAAGACAAGTTCAGGTTCAAACAAGGGCAGTATCTTAATTTCCGAATGACAATCAACGGAAATGAAGAAAGACGTTCTTACTCTATCTGTAATGCTCCCAGTGAAAAAGGAAATACACTGGAAGTATTGGTGAAGTTGCTTGAAGGCGGAAAAGTTTCAGGGTATTTCAACGAACACCTTCATATGGATGAAGTGCTGGAAGTAATGCCTCCAATGGGTGGTTTCAATACTTCTTATCACCCGACAAACGTAAAAACTTATGTAGGTCTGGCGGCAGGAAGCGGAATTACTCCTGTATTATCCAATATCAAAGAAAGCCTTTATCAGGAGCCGAATTCAAATGCTTATCTGTTCTACAGCAACAGAAGCATGAATCATGTTTTAAGAAAAGCAGAGATCGATAAACTGGTTGAGCAGTTCAACGGAAGACTTAAAGTGGTTTATTTAGTAAGCCGTGAGAAGCATGAAGATCCTGTTTTTGAAGGAAGAATTTCATCAGAAAAATTAGAGCAGCTGTTTGAAAGATATACAGATATTGATGTAAAAGAAGCTACTTATTTTATATGTGGTCCATCAGAAATGATCAAAGGGATCGCAGATTATCTGAAAAAAGATAAAAAAGTACCTGCTATTCAGGTATTATTTGAATATTTCACTGCTCCGGATGAAGAAAATACGGAGGAAATGAGTGATGAATTCAAGGCAATTGCCAATATAGAAAGTATGGTAACAGTAATCATTGATGATGATGAATATTCGTTCCACCTTAATTCTAAAAAAGAGAGTATCTTAGATAAAGCATTGAAAGATCAGCTTCCGGTTCCTTTCGCATGTAAGGGAGGCGTTTGCTGTACGTGTAAGGCGCAGGTTCTGGAAGGAGAGGTTTTCATGGAGAAAAACTATGCACTTACCGAAGAAGAGGTAGCCAGAGGCTTCGTTCTTACCTGCCAATGTCACCCGACAACGAATGTGGTGATGCTAAATTATGATGTTTAAGACAATTTGAAAATGAGAAAATATGCTGATTTGAAAATGTAACTATAGCAGATTAATTTCCAAATTCTCAAATTCTCAATTCTCAAATTATTTAATTTTCAAATTCAAAAAAGATGGACTTAGAAAAATTTGTTCAATACGTTCACGAAGAAAATAAAGTAGAACCTAAAGATGTAATGCCGGATGATTACAGAAAACTGTTGGTTCGTCAGATTTCACAGCACGCGCATTCCGAAATTGTAGGAATGCTGCCGGAAGCCAACTGGATTTCCAGAGCGCCTTCATTGAGAAGAAAAATGGCTCTTTTAGCAAAAGTTCAGGATGAAGCTGGTCACGGCTTATACCTTTACTCTGCCACTGAAACATTAGGAGACGGAAGCATCAGAGCAGACAGAGATGCTACCTATGATGATATGCTGGAAGGAAAAGCAAAATATTCAAGTATTTTCAACTATCCTACCTTAAGCTGGGCAGATATCGGTGCCATTGGCTGGTTGGTAGACGGCGCTGCTATTATGAATCAGGTAATGCTGATGGGGAACTCTTACGGTCCTTATTCAAGAGCGATGGTGAAAATCTGTAAAGAAGAATCTTTCCACCAAAGACAAGGGTATGAAATTTTGATGGCATTATGCCGTGGAACAAAACAACAGAAAGAAATGGCTCAGGCTTCGTTAAACCGCTTCTGGTGGCCAGCTCTGATGATGTTCGGGCCTAATGATGACAGTTCACCAAACTCTAAAATCTCTATGAACTACAGAGTAAAAAGAGAAAGTAATGACAGTCTTCGTCAGAGATTTATTGACGTTACCGTTTCTCAGGCTGAATTCTTAGGATTAACCATTCCTGATAAAGATCTGAAATGGAACGAGGAGAGACAACATTACGATTTCGGAGAACTTCCCTGGGATGAATTCATGGAAATCTTAAAAGGAAACGGACCTTGCAACAAAAAGCGTATCGAAACGAAACGTAAGGCGCAAAGAGAAAATTCATGGGTAAAAGAAGCTGCAGCAGCTTTTGCAGAAAAACAACAAAAAGAAGTAATATAATAATGTAACAATATACCAATGTAGAAATGTAACAATCATTGTCATGCTGAGCTTGTCGAAGCATCTCATTATTAAACTGGTACATTGATGCATTGTTAAATTAATTTGACTATGGCAAATTTAGATATGTGGGAAGTGTTTATTCAAACTAAACCGGGATTATCTCACAAACACGTTGGAATTGTACAGGCACCAACAGCAGAAATGGCCTTGCAGAATGCAAGAGACGTTTATACAAGAAGAAAAGAAGGAACTTCTGTTTGGGTAGTTCCAAGTAAATATATTGTGACTTCAGAAGGAATTGACAAAGAAGCTTTCTTCGATCCGGCTGATGATAAATTATACCGTCACCCAACTTTCTACGAGATTCCAAACGACGTAAAAAATATGTAATAAGACTTTTGAGATAATAGACAGATAGATAAAAGACCTTAAGGTTTACTTGTCTGTTTTCTATCCATCTATCATCTATCCGTCTTTAAATTGATTAAACAATGAATCCATTATATAATTATTTATTAAAACTAGCAGACGACAGTTTCATTATGGGGCAGCGTTTGTCTGCGTGGTGCGGTGAAGGTCCTTACCTGGAGGAAGATATTGCATTAACGAATATTGCGTTGGATGAACTCGGTCAGGCTAATAACTTTTACGTTTACGCTTCAAGAGTGATTGACAACGGAAAAAGTGAAGATGATATCGCATTTTTAAGATACGAGCACGAATACGTCAACGCCCATTGGGTAGAACTTCCTAACGAAGATTATGCGCAGACTATTCTTAAAGTATATGTATTGTCTGTTTATCAGAAACTGATGTATGAGGCTTTATCAAATTCTGCTAATGAAGAACTGGCTGCCATTGCTCAAAAATCATTGAAAGAAGTAAGATATCACTATACTCATGCTGCATCATGGATGAAAATCTTTGCTCAGGGAACAGAAGAAAGTAAGTCCCGTTTGGTAAAAGCAATCGAAAATATCTGGGAATATACAAAAGGTCTTTTTGCAAAAACAGAAGGTGAAGATGATCTTGTTGCCTTGAATATTGCTCCGAATACAGACGTTCTTTATGAAGAATTTCTTGCCATTACAAAGAAAGATTTTGCAGACTTCGGTTTAGAATATCCGGAAAATGCTTTTATGCAGCCCAAATCAAGAACAGGATATCATACAGAATACTTTGGATTTATTCTTTGTGAACTTCAGTATATGCAGAGAGCGTATCCGGGGTGTACGTGGTAATAAGCTATGAAAAAGCTGCTTCTGGGAATAATTGCTTTTTTTCTTACAGCATATATAATGCTATGTGTGGGAATCTACTTCTATCAGGAGAAAATTATTTTTTACCCTGAAAAGTTACCGGACAATTACAAATTTAAATTTGAGGGTGATTTTGAAGAAGTATCTATAACAACAAAGGATGGAAAGCATCTGAACTCTGTTTTATTTAAAGCCCCAAACCCGAAAGGAGTCATCTTTTATCTTCATGGAAACGGAGGATCAATAAAAGGCTGGGGAGAAGTAGCTCAATTGTATCGCAGTATGAATTATGATACTTTGATACTAGACTACCGGGGCTACGGAAAGAGTGAAGATAAAGTTAATAGCAAAGACCAGCTTTTTTCGGATGTTGAGAGCGCTTATGAAGAACTTTTAAAAAGATATCCGGAAAACAAAATTATTATTTTAGGATATTCTGTAGGAACAGGACTGGCCGCAAAATTAGCATCAGAGCATAATGCCAGATTATTGATTTTACAGGCTCCCTATTACAGTATCGAAGATGAAATGAATCAGAAATTTTCGTTCCTTCCGAAGTTTTTACTGAAATATAATTTTGAGACTGGTGAGTATTTAAAAACCGTTCAGTCACCAGTCGTTATTTTTCACGGTGATAAAGATGAGGTTATTAACTATAAAGCCTCTTTAAAGCTTAAAAATAACTTTAAAAAAGGTGATCGTCTGATTATATTAAAAGATCAGTATCACAACGGAATAACAGATAATTTGGATTATCAGAATGCAATGAAAGCAATTCTTGATTCTGATAAAAAATAAAATATGAATCAGCTTTTAGATTTATTAAAAACAATTCCCGATCCGGAAATTCCCGTGATTGATATTGTGGAATTAGGAATCGTAAGAGATGCACAGGTCACAGGTGAAAATACTTGTGAAGTGATCATTACGCCTACTTATTCTGCCTGTCCTGCCATGTTTACCATTGAGGAGGATATTATTAAAATGATGAAGGAAAACGGATGGGAAGCAAAAGTGGTAACCAAGATGTTTCCGATCTGGACAACTGACTGGCTGACTGATGAAGCGAGAGAAAAACTTCGTGTTTACGGAATCACTCCTCCCGAAAAAGGAGCAGACGAACATCATATCGGTAAACCGAAAAAATGTCCGCGCTGTGGTTCTGAGCATACCAAGCAGATCAGTAGATTTGGGTCTACGCTGTGTAAGGCCTCTTATCAGTGTTTAGACTGCCTGGAGCCCTTTGATTATTTTAAATGTCATTGATGAGTGATCTGGCAATCTGCAATAAATTTTACGGCTATGCAAAGCATAACGAAGGAATTGTTAGATTGTTAAATTATTAGACGGTTACATTAATTTATATTGTTAAATTAGTGCGTTGTTAAATAATAAATTAATAAAAACTATGTATACACAACTTGATATTGAAACGCATTTTGACGGGAAGCTTAAAATTGCATATCTTAATCAACCGGAAACAATGAATGCTCTTACCAAGCCGGCTTTAGCAGATCTTAGGGATTTTGTTAAAGAATGCAGCGAAGATGAAACCGTAAGATGTGTGGCTATTTCCGGAAGAGGGAGAGCATTTTGCTCAGGTCAGAATCTGGATGAAGCTTTCGTGGTAGGCAAAGAACACCATGATCACGACATTATCAGAAAAATTGTGGTAGATTATTATAACCCTTTAGTGTTAGAGGTTACCCGTTGCAAAAAACCTGTTATTGCTTTAGTAAACGGTCCTGCAGTAGGAGCCGGAGCTATGCTGGCTTTAATCTCTGACTTCGTTTTAGCAAACGAGAAAGCATATTTTGCCCAAGCATTTTCAAATATCGGTTTGATTCCTGATACTGGAGGTACTTACTTCTTACCGAAACTTTTAGGTAGACAATTAGCCAATTATTTAGCATTCACCGGTAAAAAATTATCCGCAGAAGAATCTAAATCTTATGGTCTTGTAGCTGAAGTTTTCAGTGAAGAAGAATTCGTTCCAAAATCTATGGAAATTCTTGAAAGAATGGCAAACATGCCAACAGCAGCAATTAAGCTTACGAAAAAAGCATTCGCCAATTCTTATAACAACACATTGAAAGAACAGCTTGAGCTGGAAGGAGATCTTCAACAGGAAGCTGCAGGTACAGAAGACTTCATTGAAGGAGTAAATGCCTTTTTACAGAAAAGAAAACCTAATTATAAAGGAAGATAAATTTCGTATTAATGTATTCATGTAAAATGTATTAATGATTTTTAAAACGATTTACATGAATACATTTTACATTAATACATTGTACAAATAAAAATGAATATTGGAATTATCGGTGCCGGAACAATGGGAATCGGCATTGCACAAGTAGCCGCAACGAACGGATGCAAAGTATGGGTATATGATGCCAACGCAAAACAAGTAGAAACGGCAACGGTAGGTTTGGAAAAAACGCTCACCAGATTGGTGGATAAACAAAAAATTTCGGCAGAAAAAATGACTGAAATTTTAGCTAATATTTCCATTGCTACAGAATTGAAAGATTTCAAGGATTGTGAATTGATCATTGAAGCAATTGTTGAAAACAAAGACATTAAAACCAAGGTGTTTACAGAACTTGAAAATTATGTTTCAGAAAGCTGTATCATCAGTTCCAATACCTCATCTATCTCTATCACCTCTCTTGGTGCAGAACTAAAGAAGCCGGAGCGTTTCATCGGAATTCACTTTTTCAATCCCGCTCCATTGATGCCTTTAGTGGAAGTTATTCCATCCTTATTAACAGAAAAAACATTACCAGAAAAAATCTACAACCTCATGAAAGAATGGGGGAAAACTCCTGTTATTGCTAAAGATATTCCTGGATTTATCGTCAACAGAATTGCCAGACCTTACTATGGGGAAGGACTTAGACTTGTTGAAGAAAATATTGCTACCCCTGAACAGGTGGATGACGCCATGAAAACCCTGGGGAATTTCAAAATGGGCCCTTTCGAATTGATGGATCTTATCGGGGTTGATGTCAACTTTGCCGTAACAACAACAGTTTACAAAGATTATTTCTACGATCCGAAATATAAACCGTCTCTATTGCAGCAAAGAATGTCTGAAGCCAAACTTCACGGCAGAAAAACAGGAAAAGGCTTCTACGATTACAGCGAAGGAGCAGAAAATCCTGTAGCTCAGAAAGACGATGCTTTATACCAGCAGATCTTTTTAAGAATCATTTCAATGCTGATCAACGAAGCTGTTGAAGCTAAAAGATTGGGTGTTGCCAATGACGAAGATATTGAGCTGGCTATGCAGAAAGGAGTGAATTATCCGAAAGGATTATTAAGCTGGGGGAAAGAAATCGGATATGCAAAAATCTCCGAAACCTTGCAAAACCTTTACGAAGAATATCAGGAAGAAAGGTATAGACAAAGCCCTTTGTTGAACAAAATGTAATATGAAATATTTTCCTGAAAGATATGATGAAATAAAATCTTTAAACTCTGTTGAAAAGATTTTATCAAATATAAATAGTAATAGTGAGAAAAGTTATTCTCTAACAATGAATCGCACTAATAAATTTTTAAGAGGATATACAGAGAAAAATTTTTTTAAAGTAATAAGTGCCGAGGTACCATTGGGAGCTTTATGTGTTTTTGAAGGTCAATTGTTTCAAAAGGAACATGAGACAATAATAAAGTTGAATTCAAAATTTCATAGAACTTTTAGAATAATTTTATTTGTTTGGGGCATTCTTCCGGTTTTTGCGATAATTATTAATTGCTTTCAAACTGGAGCGACAGCATTAGCATTATTATTACCAATTGCTATGTTTTATACAATAATCTATTTCGTAATTAAATTTTATTTCAAAAAATCTTATGAAAATGGAATTAAAGATTTGAATAGGATTATTAATAAATAAAATTTAATTATCATGAATATAGATGAATTCAGGGCTGAGCTGGAAACCAGGCTTTTAATTGAGAAACAGTATTTATTGCAGGAAGCTTCCTCTGTCAATGCTGAGGAAAGGCTTGAGTTGTTAGGAAAGTTTAATGAGAAATATAAAGAAGTGATCAAAAGATTAGCTAACGAAAATGGAGTTGATTTAAATGAATCCTATCCCTCTGAAAACTCATCAGACTCTGAAAATCTTTCATACGAACAAATTATTCTGGGTAAAACAATGAGTGTTTACGACAGATTATCCGATGAGCTGTATGAAGAAATAACAAACATATAATTAATAGAAATGAATCCAAGACAAGTAGCAGATTATATGTTCAATCAGGATTATTTTTCCCAGTGGATGAATATCAAAATGATTGAAGTAAAAGAAAATTACTGTTTAATAGAAATGCCCATTAAGAAAGATATGATTAACGGGCTTAAAACAGTTCATGGTGGAGTTACCTTTGCTTTTGCAGACTCTGCGCTGGCATTTTCTTCCAACAATACAGGTGATGCTGCTGTCGCGCTGAACTGTATTATCAATTTTACCAAAGCCGGAAAGGAAGGAGATATTTTCAGAGCCGAAAGTATTTTGGTGAATGATACCAGAAAAACTGCGGTTTATGACATTCAGATTACCAATCAAAATCAGGAGTTGATTGCAAAGTTTGTAGGAACAGTTTACAAAATCGGAAAAAAAGTAACAGAATTATAAAGAGTTTTCAAATTCTCAAATTTGACTCATTTTCAAATTAAAATTATGAACAACGTATACATCATAGACTATGTCAGAACTCCCATCTCAAAATTACAGGGAGGATTATCAGAAGTAAGAGCAGATGATTTAGCTGCTATTGTAATCAAAGAAGTGGTTGCAAGAAATCCTGAAGTTCCTGTGGAGGAAATTGAAGACGTTATTTTCGGATGTGCCAATCAGGCAGGTGAAGATAACAGAAACGTTGCCAGAATGGGGCTTTTATTGGCTGGTCTTCCTTACAAAATTGGTGGAGAGACTGTCAACAGGCTATGTGCTTCAGGAATGTCTGCGGTAGCCAATGCATTCCGTTCTATTGCTGCAGGTGAAGGCGAAATTTATATTGCAGGAGGCGTTGAGCATATGACGCGTTCTCCTTATGTAATGTCAAAACCTAGCGCTGCTTTCGGAAGAGACAGCCAGATGTTTGATACTACTTTCGGATGGCGTTTCATCAACCCTAAAATGAAAGAATTATACGGGGTTGATGGAATGGGAGAAACTGCAGAAAATTTAGCAGATATCCACCAGATCAACAGAGAAGATCAGGATAAATTTGCCCTTTGGTCTCAGCAGAAAGCTACAAAAGCTCAGGAAAGCGGAAGACTGGCAGAAGAAATTGTAAAAGTGGAGATTCCTCAGAGAAAAGGCGATCCGATTGTTTTTGAAAAAGATGAATTCATTAAACCAGCTTCCTCTATGGAAGGGTTGGCAAAACTTCGTCCTGCTTTCAGAAAAGAAGGAACGGTAACTGCAGGAAATGCTTCTGGAATGAATGACGGTGCCGCAGCTTTGATTTTAGCAAGCGAAGAAGCGGTGAAAAAATACGGTTTAAAACCAAAAGCGAAAATTCTGGGATCTTCCGTAGCCGGAGTAGAGCCAAGAATTATGGGAATCGGTCCGGTAGAAGCCACTCAAAAGCTATTGAAGAGACTAAATCTTTCTCTTGAAGATATGGACATCATTGAACTAAACGAAGCATTCGCAGCACAGGCACTTGCTGTGACAAGAAGTTTAGGATTAAAAGATGATGACTCAAGAATAAATCCTAATGGTGGAGCTATTGCAATTGGCCACCCACTGGGAGTTTCCGGAGCAAGAATCGTAGGTTCTGCCGCAATGGAACTTCAGAAACAGGATAAGAAATATGCATTGTGCACCCTTTGTATCGGCGTAGGACAAGGATATGCAATGGTAATCGAAAAAGTATAATTAATTTGAAAGTGAGTTGATTGGAGAATTTGAAAATGTTTAAAGACATTAGCAATTTTCAAATTAATTCATTCTCAGATTTTCAAATTAAAATTATGAACATCTACTCATACCATGGGATTCGTCCCATTATAAAGCCCTCTGCCTATATTCATCCGCAGGCAGTCATTATCGGGAATGTAGAAATAGGGGAGGAAGTATATATCGGTCCCAATGCGGTAATTCGTGGAGACTGGGGGAAAATTATCATTAAAGACGGAGCTAATGTACAGGAAAACTGTACCCTTCACGTTTTCCCGAATATAGAAACCATACTGGAAGAATCCGCACACATCGGACATGGCGCAATCATCCACTCAGGACACATCGGAAAAAACTGTCTGATCGGAATGAATTCCGTTGTGATGGACAAAGCATATATCGGTGACGAAAGTATTGTAGGAGCATTGGCTTTTGTACCGGCTAATTTCAGATGTGAACCAAGAAAGCTGGTTGTAGGAAGCCCTGCGAAAATTATCCGTGATGTTTCTGATGAAATGATTCACTGGAAAACAGAAGGAACAAAACTCTATCAGGAACTGGCAAGAGAAGGAAAAGAAGCTATTCTGCCTTGTGAGCCTTTTACAGAATATGTTCAGCAGATCCCAACAAAAATTGTGGATTACAGCATCTGGGATGATATAAAATAAAAGTATAACTTATTTTGAATAATTGCAGATAATTAAACGCAACGGGTTTTTAAAACCCGTTGCGTTTAACAAAATTAAATACCAGATTTAAAAAGAATGATTAATACAGAAAATTTTGAATTTGAAGGTACATATCACATTTTTTCTCATGTAAATGGGACTGAAGTTATTTTTCGTGAACCATCAAATTATCAGTTTTTTCTGGAAAAGATTGAAAAATATATTCTTCCGGTTGCTGATATTTATGCTTATTGTCTGTTACCTAATCATTTTCATTTGTTGTTAAGATTTAAGAATTTTGATGATGTGAATAGTGAAAATGAGCATCAGTTTTTAATGAAGCACTTTGGTAATTTATTGAATGCTTATGCTAAAGCTTACAACAAAAAATATAATAGAAATGGAGCTCTTTTTCTGAATGCGGTAAAACGAAGGAAAATATCAGATGAAAAATATTTATTGAAAGTTTTACATTATATTCATAATAATCCGATTAATCACGGATTTGTAAATAAAATTGACCAATGGAAGCATTCTTCTTATAATTCATATTTAAATTCTGAAAAAGAAAGTAAATTGGATAGAAAGGGGATTATGCGGTATTTTGATTCGTTAGAAGTTTTTAGAAATTATCATCAATCTACTATTGAATATGATTTTTTAAATTTTGAATAATTGCTAATAATCAAACCTAACGGGTTTTTAAAACCCGTTAGGTTTAATAAAATTAAATATGATTAAAAAAATTGCACTTGCATGCAGCATAATGTTTGCGGTGGGCTGTACGCTATCAGCACAAACTGTTACAACAAAACCGCTTACAATAGGAGAAGTGAGGACTATTAAGTCCAAAACGTTAAATGAAGACAGAACGTTGAATATTTATCTTCCACAGGGCTATGATAAAACAAAATCATACCCGGTGATCTATCTGTTGGACGGAAGCATAAATGAAGATTTTATTCACGTTACAGGATTAGTACAATTCTTTAATCAAATGTATTCCATGCCGGAAACCATTGTAGTGGGAGTTGCTAATGTAGACAGGAAAAGGGATTTTACTTTTCATACGGATTTAAAAGACTTACAGAAAGATTATCCTACCACAGGACATTCTGATAAGTTTATTGCTTTCCTTGAAAAAGAATTAAAACCTTATGTTGAAAGTCAGTTTAAAACCACTGACAAATATTTGCTCGGGCAATCTTTGGGAGGTCTTCTGGCAGCAGAAATACTCCTGAAAAAGCCGGAAATGTTCAACAACTATTTTATTATCAGTCCAAGCTTATGGTGGGATGATGAAAGCCTTTTAAAGCAGGCTCCTCAATTACTTTCAAAATCTTCGGATACTAAAAAGTTTGTCTATGTTTCTGTAGGGAAAGGAGAACATCCGGTGATGGTAAAAGATGCCGAAGCTTTCTATGATGTTTTGAAAAAAGCAGGAAAGAAAAACTGGACATTAGAATATAAAATGATGGAAACAGACAATCATGCAACCATTCTTCACAGAAGTTTATATGAAGGATTGGTGAAAATGTTTCCCTATCAGGAACCGAAATAAATTACTTCCAAATGATGAATATTCTGAAAAAATACTGGATTGTAATATTGATATTTATAATCATTATGAATGTTCTAAGGCTATCTGTTAGAAGAATCAATAGGAATTTCAGATGCTTTGGAACATGTTGAATCAGATGAGGTAATTGCTAAGCTAGAGCGTAAAAATTATTTCTATGAGTTATTTGTTGAAATTGTCATCATTTTAAATGGCTGGCTGGCACTTTTTATCCCTTATTTGATTATTAGAAACTTTATCAAAAAGATTAATCTAAGCAAAAAGTAAAAAAACTATATGGAAAAGTTAAAAAACTATATCTACGGACAATGGGTAGAAGGTACCGGAAACGGAGTTCCTTTGTATAATGCCGTTACAGGAGAGCAGGTGGCTGTTTCTGATACAGAAGGGCTTAATTTTGAACAGGCACTTGACTACGGAAGAACTGTAGGATACAAAAACCTTTCTTCAATGACTTTCTACGACCGTGGGGAAATGTTGAAAAAAGTAGCCCTTTACCTGTTGGAAAGAAAGAAGAAATACTATGACTTATCATACAAAACGGGAGCTACGCACGTTGATTCTTGGGTGGATATCGAAGGAGGTTTTGGAACTTTCTTTACCTATTCCGGATTGGCAAAAAGAATGCTTCCCAATACTTCATTTTGGGTAGATGGAGATACTCAGAAGATTTCTGCTAACGGAACTTTCTTAGGAACCCATATTTTAACACCTAGTGAAGGAGTTTCTGTACAGATCAATGCTTATAACTTTCCGGTGTGGGGAATGTTGGAAAAACTATCTACTTCCTTATTGGCTGGAGTTCCTTCTATTGTAAAACCATCTCCTTTCGGATCTTACCTTACCAATGCGGTATTTCAGGATATGATTGAAAGTGGAGTTTTACCTGAAGGTGCTGTGCAGTTAGTATGTGGAGAGCCTGGAAATATTTTAGATTATGTACAGGATGGAGACTCTGTATTGTTTACTGGCTCTGCTCACACAGGTAGAAAGTTGAAATCTCTTCCTTCGGTTGCCGGAAATGCCGTTCGTTTCAATATGGAAGCAGATTCCCTGAACTGTTCTATCCTTGGATTGGAAGCAAAACCGGGAACTCCTGAATTTGATTTATTCATCAAAGAAGTTCGTAACGAAATGACGACAAAAGCAGGACAGAAATGTACAGCGATCAGAAGAATTATCGTTCCTGAACATTTGATCGGTGACGTCCAGAATGCTCTGTCTAAAGCTTTGGATCAGACTAAAATCGGAAACCCATTAAGCAGAGAAACTAAAATGGGATCTTTAGTGGGAAGACAGCAGTATGAGGAAGTTCTGAGAAAAGTAAACCTGTTAAAATCAGAAACAGAACTTGTTTATGACGGAAAACACGAACTTGTAGATGCCAACTATGAAAATGGTGCATTTATGAGTCCGAAATTATTCCTGAACGACAAGCCTTTCGAAAAAAATATATCTCACGATGTAGAAGCTTTCGGGCCGGTATCTACATTGATGCCGTATAAAGATGCTGAAGAAGCAGCTGCACTGGCAAAAAGAGGAAAAGGAAGTTTGGTAGGGTCTATTATTTCTCATGACGAGAACTTTATCGCGGAAACTTCCTGGAAAATGGCTTCCCAACACGGAAGAATCTTTGTATTAAACAGAGATAACGCCAAGGAAAGTACAGGTCATGGTTCACCACTTCCTACATTGATGCACGGAGGTCCTGGTAGAGCAGGTGGTGGAGAAGAAATGGGCGGACTGAGCGGTCTTCATTTCTTCTTACAGAAAACAGCTATTCAGGGATCACCGGATGTATTGAAAGCAATTACCAAAATATATCAGCAGGGCGCAGAGAAAAAATTCTCAGACAAGCATCCTTTCCAGAAATATTTTGAGGAAGTGGAAGTAGGAGACTCTTTAGAAACGGCAGGAAGAACGGTTACAGATGCAGATATCGTTAACTTTTCCAATGTTTCATGGGATCATTTCTATGCCCATACAGATGCTACAAGTTTAACAGGTACAATCTTTGATAAAACTGTTGCTCATGGATATTTCATTCTTTCAGCGGCAGCGGGATTGTTTGTTTCAGGCAAAAAAGGACCTGTAATTGCCAATTACGGATTGGAAGACTGCAGCTTCTTCAAACCTGTATATGCTGGAGATACGATCACTGTTTATCTGACAGCAAAAGAAAAAATCAACAGAGGAGTAAAAGGAAGAAACATTCCTTCAGGTGTTGTAAAATGGCTGGTTGAAGTTGTAAACCAAAGAGATGAGGTAGTTTGCGTAGCAACAATCTTAACATTAGTTGCAAAGCAATCCCCTTTCATTGATCTGAATGTAAAAAATATTCAGAAAATGTTGAATGGATTAACAGAAAGTACTCCTGCGCTTTGGGGGAAAATGTCACCACAGCAGATGATTGAACATTTGGAACAGGCAGTTCTCGTAAGTTTTGGAGAGCCGGAAGCAGATAAATGCTTCACCCCGGAGGAAAATCTTGAAAAATGGCAGGATTCCCTTTACAACCACAGAGCAATGCCAAAAGAATTTACAGCTCCGTTTCTTCCGAAAGATGGCTCACTTCCGGAACCAACACACAAGAATCTGGAAGCCGCAAAACAGTCATTCATGGATAACCTGAAGAAATTTGTGATCTATTACAAAGAAAATCCACAGGCAGAACACATGAATTATGTATTCGGAAAACTAAATAAAGAAATGTGGGAACTGATGCACAAAAAGCATTTTACGCACCATTTCCAGCAGTTTGGATTAATTTAATTCAAAAAAATATAAATCTAAAATCCCTTTCAGTAATTGGAAGGGATTTTTTTATTATAATTAAAAATGATTAACTTTAGTAGGCGAAATCCGAAAAGCATATAGAGTAGGAGAGAACATCAAAACAAACCACTATGAAAAACTTAAAAAAACTTTCAAGACATGAGTTGAGATCTCTTAAAGGCTCCGGACCAAACTGGTCTTGTACCCTTAATCCTTGTCCTCCCGGAAGCTGTTGTCTTCCTGGAAGATGGCCTGATATTGCAAGGGCATGTTATATATGTGCCGATTCTTAGATTTTTTTTAACTTAAAACAATACATAAAGCTGCAATTCTCTGTGATTTGTAGCTTTTTTTATAATGTCTTTTTAAGCTTAAAATATCCATACACTAAAAGAGGCAAAGCCAATATCTGAAACAAAAAAACAAGAAGTGACGGAATTCCTTCAAGGTGGTTCTCATTAGCTTTCATAAAGAACTGTTTGCCTAGCGGTCCATTTGAGAATATGACAATATTAAACAAATTCCAGCCCAGATGGAGACCTATAGGAAGGTACAGAGATTTGGTTTTAGCAAAAGAAACTGCAAGCATCCACCCAAAGATGGCTGTCATCACAAGAATAATTCCCATCTGAAAAGGATTTCCTAATGCATTATAAGAAAACCAGTGGTAAATTCCAAAGCAGGCTGCAGATAAAACACAGGCTTTTGTCGTTCCCCATTTTTCAATAGCAAGATACAGTAAAGCACCTCTGAAAAGTAATTCTTCAAACAATACAGACTTTACAACCCACCATGAGCTCATTAACGCTGCAGAAAATGTGAAGTGCTTATTCAGAATCCAGCTGTTATTGATAAATGCCGTTGTCATAATGTGGTAAAGACTGCAAATCGCTGCAGCCAAAAGAAAACCAATACTCCAATGAATCAATCTAGTTGGGTTAGGTTTAAATCCTAAAACAGAAAGATCCTTTTTTGCTATAAACTTCAGGAGAAGCCAGGAACTGATAAGCTCAATGATAATTCCAATCATGGGTTAAAAGTTTTAGTTGGATGAAATTTCTATTTCATTGAAAACGAATATAATAAAAAAATAAATATGAATTAAAACTTAAGAATAGGATTATAAAATATGATGATTCAGTATCTTTTTTATCAATAAATTATCGAAGTGCATGATAATTTATAATAGATTCTTATGGGCGGCGGCGTCTTTCTCTTATAAAAAAGTACTAATTTTAAAATTCAATCATAAAATCAAGAGCAATGAACCAAAACTGGATGCAAAAGTGGGAAGAAGTGAAAAATATTTTGATTTGTCCTACAGATCTCGAAACGTATTTTACTTCTGATGAAATTCTTGGACAGAAAATGGAGACGATGGAAATCGGAAATGTTTCTCTTCCTTCAGGAAAAGTGGTGGTAAGAGATCCGTTGGTTTCTCTGAATGCCAATCAATCTCCTTATTTTATTCAGGCTCCGAAAGGAGATTTTCCTGTGACCATTGCCGTGGTAAAATCTGAAGATTGGGGAGAAAGATATGCTGTTGTAAAAGTTGAATTTACTAAAGAAAAACCTGTTGTTTACAGAGAAGCTTTAGTAGGAATTGAAGAATTGGAGGACGTAGCTGAAGATGATTATTTTGGTTTCGCCGTGGATGCTGGCTTAGGATGTATTACGGATAAAGAGGTTCTTCCTTTTGTGGATCAATTTATAGATAAAATAGATGTCAACAATGTCTATGATGATTATTTCGCCGGGCTTTTTTCACAAAGCTACAAAGATAACCCTACCAATCAGAGAGAAGCGGGAGACTGGATCAACTGGATGATTCCTGATACCAGCTATCACATTCCGATGTTTGCTAGCGGCTTTGGCGACGGTACTTACCCTGTATACTTTGCTTATGATGCTAACGAAGAAATTTGCGGTTTATACATTCAATTTATTGATATTGAATTGGCTTTAAGTGAAGAAGATGAAGAGGACGACAGTGAAGACGACCAACCTGAACATTTTATTTTTTCTAAAAACTAAATATGAACAGAACTTTCGCAGACCATGTTATTGCGTTCAATGAAAACCTGAGCTATACAGGAAATTTACCTGAAGGTTTTGATGTTTTGAATCCCTATCTGGATAATCCCGAAACATTAACGGTAATGCAGAAGTTTTATCATAAATATTATAATGATTCGTCCAGAAGAAAATTTATCATTGGAATCAATCCGAGCCGTCATGGAGCTGGAGTAACCGGAGTTCCGTTTACCGATACAAAAAGACTGGAAAGTGTCTGCGGGATCAAAATGGAATCTGCCCATACCCATGAAATTTCTTCGGTATTCATGTATGATATGATTGAAGATTATGGGGGAGCTGATCTTTTTTATAAAGATATCTATATCAATTCTCCATTTCCGTTAGCTATCGTAAAGAAAACAAAAAACGGATGGCTTAATGCCAATTACTACGATGACAAAAGGCTTTTTGAAGCGGTAAAAGACTTTATGATTGAATCCCTGAAGAAACATATCAGCCTGAATCTGGATACCTCAGAAGTTTTTATTCTGGGTAAAAAGAATGCTGATTTTATTTCAAAATTAAATAACGAAGCAAAACTGTTCGATAGAATGACTGTTCTGGAGCATCCAAGATATATCCAACAGTACAAATTGAAAGAAAAACAGCTTTATATAGACAAGTATATTTTAGCTTTAAAAAAGTGACAAAATCCCTTCGTCGAAAGGGATTTGTCATTCATGAATTAGAATCTTTATGGAATATGAAATTTGTGAAAACTCTTGATATTAGTTTTTAATGACCTTGGTAGATTCTGTTGCTGTTTTAATAATATAAACTCCTTTTGGAAGCTCTGAAATATTGATTTCATTATTCCCCTTTTGAGTTTGTACAGTTTTCATCATTTTACCATCCAGGCTATAGATTTTAGCTTCACTGGCTTTTTCTGTAGTGATAGAAATTGGCCCATGGGTTGGATTAGGGTAAACAGTCAGGTCTTTTTTAATGCTTTTAGTTTCAGAAGTGGCCAATACCAGATTGCTGTCTTTTACCCAGGTAAAAGCATCCAAACCTACATATCGGAAAGCTCCGTTTGCAGTAACCTGCAGTTCATCAATCACGATATTTGAGTAGTTTTGGCCGTTTAAGTTGGTAAGATCAATCAAAGTATATCCGTTCGTACTACCTAAGCTTGTAGCAAATCCGGTCGTTTTTGTTTGGGTAAATTTTGTTACACCGCTTAGTTTTCCTGTTACCGTCAGAGTTCCTGAAACATTAAGGTCAAGATTCAATGCGGAAAGGTACATCCAGAATCTGTTTACTTTAAATAAATTTGAAGTTGTTTTAATACTGAATGATGGCGGAGACTGTGTGTCGTTGGAATTGTCAATGTATCTGTTATCATTCGCTGTTCCGCTCCAGCCTGTTCCCGGGAAATTCCCCTGAATGTCAAAAACACTTACATGTGAAATGATGTTGAAAATGACTCCATTGTCAGTGAAGCTTGTACTCCCGTGTGATTCCGTTTCAAATTGTTCTGTACTGGTCTGCCCGAATGAAAAAATTGAAATGAGCAGACTACAGATTGTTAAAAAAGTAGTGCTTTTCATGATGTTTGTTTTAAATGTTAGGTTATTTATATGATATTAGTCCCTTGGTGGGTAAATACCTTCAACACAAATGATATAATTTAAACCCAGATAAGGAGGCATATTATTCACTGGTAAATTTTGTCCTACAAAAGAAATGCTTTGTCCGTTAATCACGGTGTCAGGATTAGAATCATTTATAAAGCTTGACACCACGTTGAAATCTCTCCCTACCTGCGTTCCTGAAATAGCAATAGATGATGTGGCGGTAGGGGTTGATGAGTTGGCATTTTTATTAGCTACTTTCAATTGAAAACCACCTCCGATGCTTGGAAGGTTTGAAGTTAAAAGGGTGTTCTGTGTAGTCCCTGATACTACTCCTAAGGGATAAAATTGGTTGGCATTTACGTTTCCTGCTCCCAAAGCCATACGCCCTTTTAAATTAGGCAGGGCAAAAGTAGTAATGCCGTCTCCGCCATAAGTTGTTCCTAAAATAGAGAATAGGGCAGAATTTCTTGAAATGCTTATTAGACTTCCGTCGCAAAACATCCAGCCTCTGGGTGCAAAATTTCCTGCAAATAATTTTACAATTCCAATGTACTCGTCCATGGTAATATGTTTTTTAGTTTTTAGATTTCTTACTCTTTTTACAGGCTTTTCAGACTCCGCCTTTTGGTTATTAATTCTCAGTTCAAAGGAACAATTAATATCAGGCAGGTACTAGAGTAGAAAATACCAAATTAAAAACTCCGTATTTCTACGTAGTAATGTCCTGAAGTGTGCGGATGTAAAAAGAAAATTTATGCTTTAAGTTTCTCTGAACGAGCTGTATTTCGTATTTTTGTAAGAATCCAATAAAAATAAAAATGAGCGAATTTGTAGCATCAGAAATTAAAAATAATATTGCCGAAATCACTTTCGGTACACCAAAAAGTAATTCACTTCCGGGAGCAATTTTAGAAAAACTGGCAGAAACGATTCTTGAAGAAGGAGCAAAAGAAGAGGTAAAAGCTATTTTAGTAAAAAGTGCAGGTGAGAAAGCTTTTTGTGCAGGAGCAAGTTTTGATGAGCTTTTAGCCATTGAGGAACTGGAAGCTTCCACGAAATTTTTCGGAGGTTTTGCTAAAGTTTTAAATGCAATGAGAAACTGTGGGAAAATTGTAGTCGTAAGAGTTCAGGGGAAAACTACCGGAGGAGGAGTCGGAATTGCTTGCGGAGCAGATTATTGTTTTGCTACTAAGGATTCAGCTCTGGCGCTTACAGAAATTAATCTTGGAATCGGGCCTTTTGTAATTGGTCCTTATGTTGAAAGAAAAATCGGTAAATCACAATTCTCTGCGATGGCAATTGATGCAGACTTCAGATCTTCTGAATGGGCTGAACAGCATAATATTTATCATTCTGTTTCAGGTACTATTGAGGAAATGGATGAAAAGCTGGAGAAGTTTTTACAGACTTTAGCATCAAGAAGCAGCGATGCTTTGGCATTAATTAAAAAAGTTTCATGGGAAGGAACAGATCACTTCAATGAGCTAATGCCAGCAAGGATTCATATGAGTGCAAGTCTTATTCTGGAGGATTCAGCCAAGAAAAATATTGAATCCATCAAAGAAAAGTTAAGGGCAAAGTAACTTGCTTTTAATGATTCGAAAATAATTGGATTCCGATCCAAAATATTATCCGTAGAAATTCTGCGGATTTTTTTATGCTTTACTGTGGCTGTATGATGATAGTTTGATTTTTTTTAATAAGCGGAAACTATAGTATATTATACTTATGTCTTTGTATTGTGTTATCATTACTTTATTTCACTTAATGTGATTTTTTATTTAAATAAATAATGTTTTTTATGAGTTATTGATAGTATTTTAACTAATTTTAAATAAGTGTTTGATTTTTGGTGCACTATTTTATTTAAATTTTAACTTATTTTTTTAATTAATACATTCTAATTAGTTAAAAATATTAACTAATTATGTTTGTTTCAATTAAAGTTCTTTTTTATTAGCTTTTTATTATTTTTTATTACATATATTTGCGTTCATACTGTTAAAATGTGTTAAATATGAAAATGAAATTAATATTAAGTACTGCTGTACTGTTCTTTGTGGGAGGACATGTGGTAGAGGCCCAGAAGACAAAACGGGATACAATACCACAGGATACTAAGATTGATGAAATCGTTGTAGTAGCTTACGGAAGTCAGAAAAGAGAAACGATGGTTGGCTCCAATACTGAAGTAAAGGCGAAGCAGTTTGCTGATCGACCGATTACAAGCATCGGACAGGCTTTGGATGGAGCCAGTGCCGGTGTAAAAGTAAGTACCGGTACAGGACAGCCAGGAAGCTCACCGAGTATCCAGATCCGTGGGATAGGTTCTTATGGAATTTCAACATCGCCCCTATACGTTGTAGACGGTGCTATATATACCGGTTCCCTTGCAGCTATCAACCCTAATGATATTGCATCATTCAATATTCTGAAAGATGCTGCTTCTACTTCTTTGTATGGTTCTGCTGCAGCTAATGGTGTTGTTTTGATCACTACAAAATCAGGTAGAAAAGGAAAAGATGCCTTCAACTTTAGTATGAGTACCGGAGCAGTTGGAAGATCAATCCCGGAATATGACAGGGTGAATGCTTATCAATATTATCCTCTTGTTTGGGAGGCAATAAGAAATGGTAGAATGACCTCTATACCAGGTACTACTGTAGCAGATGCCAATGCTTATGCCACGGCACAATTGATTTCAGGTGTTCTGAAAACCAATGTTTTTAATGTGCCAGATAATCAATTGGTGGTAAATGGTGTTTTAAATTCCGATGCTAAATTTAAATATACCGATTTAGACTGGCAGAAACCTTTAATGAATACGGGTTTCAGACAGAATTATGAATTAAATTACAGTGGAGGAAGCAACACAACTACTTACTTTTCTTCAGTAGGATACACCAATGAAACAGGATATCTTATTAAATCAGATTTTGAAAGGTTTACGGCAAGATTAAAAGTAGATTCCCAGGTTAAAAGCTGGTTAAAATTAGGAACAAGTATCAGTGGAGTGTCTTCTAACGGAAATAATTCTATAGATGGTGCTGATAATAATTCAGCTTATATCAACCCATACAGATGGACAAGAACAATGGGACCTATTTACAGCCCCTATGCTCATGATCCTACTACATTTGCTACCCTTTATGACAATGCCGGAAACGTAGTTTATGATGCAGGAAACGCAAGAGGAGTTGATGCTGCTGCAGGAAGAAACGTAATTCAGGAGACGCTTTTAAATAAAGATCTTTCTAAGAACTATTATATCATATCCAGAGCCTACGCTGAACTTAAAGTGAATCCGTATCTTACACTTTCCACTAATGCCGGATATGATATCAGAAATAACAGAAGAAGTACCTACGGAAACAAACTTATAGGGGATGCAGCTCCGTTAGGTTCGGCAGAAAAATTTAGCTTTACAGAACAGACTTTCACCTGGAACCAACTCTTAAATTACAAAAGAAAATTCGGAGATCATAATTTTGAATTTCTTTTGGGACATGAAAATTATAAATACACTTATGAGTATCTGTATGGATATAAAAAAGGACAGATTGTAGATGATAATGATGAATTGGTCAACTTTGTTACTCCAGCATCTCTTACTTCCCGTTCCGACAATTATAGAAAAGAAGGAGTGTTTTCAAGATTGAACTATGATTATAAATCTAAATATTTACTTTCAGGATCTATCCGTTGGGATGGTTCGTCCAGATTTGCCAAAGATGTAAGATGGGATTCATTCTGGTCTATAGGTGCAGGATGGAGGCTGAAAGGAGAAGAGTTCTTAAGTAATTCTAATCTTATCAGCGAATTGAAATTGAGAGGATCATATGGTGAAGTTGGGAACGACGGAACAAATAGTTATTATATGTACAAGAGTACTTATACCTTAGGGTATAATAATGCTCAGGAGCCAGGAATTCTATTTGGTTTCTTGGCAGATCCTTCTATTACCTGGGAAGCTAACAAACAAACCGATGTAGGAATTGATTTTGGTTTTTTAAATAATAGAATTACAGGTTCAGTAGAGTACTATAACAGGGTTACTGAAGATCTGATCTTCCCGGTTCCTCTTCCGGTTTCTGCTGGAGTTCCGGATAATACAATTAGCAGAAATGTAGGAACTATGTATAACCGCGGATTCGAATTCAGTATTAATGCAGACGTGATTAAAAATCAAAATTTTACATGGAATATTAATGCCAATGCATCTACGCTTAAAAATCAGATAACAGAACTATCTAACGGTATTACTGAAATTATCAATGGAACCAAGAGAATTTCTGTAGGACACTCAGTATATGATTATTGGTTAAGACAATGGTATGGGGTAGATCCGGCTGACGGTTCTCCTTTATTCCTGGTAGCTGATGCATATGCTAATACAACAGCTGCTGATATCAGAACAGTGAATGGTACAAAAGTGACAACCAATTCCAGTAAAGCCAAATTCGATTACTCGGGAACGGCAATTCCAGATTTATTTGGTAGCTTTGGAACATCTATTACCTATAAACAATGGTCATTATCAGCATTATTTACTTATCAGTTAGGAGGAAAAACATATGATTCCAACTATGCTGCCCTGATGTCTAGTTACTCACAAGGTGGAGCATTAAGTCCGGATATTTTGGACAGATGGACAACTCCGGGGCAGATCACAGATGTTCCAGCATTGAACTCTATAACATATACAAGCTCAAATATTGGTAACAATTCAAGATGGCTGGTAAGTTCGAATTTTATTACATTTAGACAGGCTACTTTAAGTTATAATTTCAGCCCAGAAACTTTATCACAGCTTGGAGTTTTAGGATTAAGAATCCTTGTTTCCGGTGAAAATTTATGGAGCAAAACAGCAAGAAAAGGGTTGGAGCCATCTCAGGCATTTAACGGTACTGCATCAAACAGATATACTCCGGCGAGAGTGGTAACAATAGGATTTAATGTATCTTTTTAAAAAAAAATAAGTAATGAAAAATATCGCAAAACAATATATAAAGTGGGCTGTTGTTCTTTCAGTCTTTACGGGAACGGTTTCATGTGAGAGTGATTATCTTGAAACAGATCCTACCACTGCAGCTTCGGAAGAAGCGGCTTACTCAAGTGCTGCCAATCTAATGGCAATCATTAACGGAATGCATAGAGATATGTATTACAGACAGAATGATAGCCAGGGTCAGAATGGTCAGGGAGGGATTATGATCATGATGGATGCTTTAGCAGATGATCTTGTATTTCCTTCTACGGGAAACGGGTGGTATGTTTCAACTGTCAGATGGCAGGATCAGGTAAACGATAGTGCGTCTAATGCGTTCTACCCTTATCAGTTTTATTATGCATTAATCAGAAATGCAAATCTTGTAATTGCTAATGGTCCCTCAGTACCTGCACCCAATGCAGCTGATGCTGCTACTATTAAAACGGCTATTGGTGAGGCTTATGCATTCAGAGCTTTCTGTTATTACATGTTAGTTCAAATCTATGGTAAAAGATATGTGCCAGGTGCAAACAATACCCAGCTGGGAGTTCCTATCAGATTGGTAGCGAATGAAATTCCTTTGGCAAGAAATACAGTAGAAGAAGTATATACTCAGATTAATAAAGACCTTGATGAGGCTGCTAGCAGATTAGCAGGGGTTACCAGAGCTACAAAATCACATTTTAATGATAAGGTGATTTTAGGACTAAGAGCCAGAATTGCATTAACACAAGGTAATTATGCGGCGGCAGTAACGGCAGCTCAATCAGCACGTGTAGGATTTGCTTTGATGGATAATACAGCTTATACGGCAGGATTCAATAATTTAGCTGCTAATGGTGAATGGATGTGGGGTGCTATAATCATAGCAGACCAAGGTGATTCATTCTCAAATTTTGGTGCTTATATGTCAAGGAACTTTAACTCTACAAATATTCGTCAGGCCCCTAAAGCAATCAACAGTAAATTATTTTTATCATTCCCGTCTACAGATGTAAGAACTAAGAATTTTGATCCAACGGGTGCACATACAGCACTTGCTTTACCTTCAACATATTCTAAATTCCCATATACAAGCCAGAAGTTTCTTGCTGCAAGTCAGGGAGACAGTAGAGTAGATGTTCCTTATATGCGATCCGCAGAAATGTATCTTATTGAAGCGGAAGCTTTAGCCAGATCAGGAAACGAAGCAGGATCGAAAGCTGTTTTTGATGTGTTTGCAAAAAACAGAAACCCTTCTTATACTGGGGCTACAACAACAGGAACCGCCTATATCACTGAAATCCTTAACAGCAGAAGGCTGGAGTTCTGGGGTGAAGGTTTCAGATTCTTAGATTTGAAGAGACTAAACCAAGGGTTAGACAGAACAGGCGCTAATCATTCCTCGGTAGTTACCAATAACTTAATGACCGTAGCTAATACGGACTTACGTTGGGAATTCCTGATTCCAAGAGCTGAAATCAATGCCAACCCATTGATTGTTCAGAATCCATTATAACACGTACAGATTTTAATATATGATTGAGAATCCTGCTTTAGCGGGGTTCTCTTTTTTTTATTACTGGGAGTAAATAAATGATGAGGTCTTCAGAAAAAAATATTTTAAAATTTAAAATAAGGCGTTGGCAGATTAAAAATTAATTTTAACTTTGTAATTCAAAGTTCTTTTTATGGATTCAAAAAACTATCACGAAGACTTATCCCATATCCGTTCCATGATGGAACGTTCTTCCAGATTTATTTCTCTAAGTGGATTATCAGGAGTTGTTGCGGGATTAACGGCCATTATTGGAGCTGTATATGTGTATTTCGTTTTTCAGCGGGAAGGAATCAGTTATTTTGATGGGGACAGAAATATTTTAGGCCCAGCCTTGGTAAAAGAACTTGTCCTGATCGGAATTGTTATTTTGGTTGTTGCAGTCCTTAGCGGTTATATTTTTACAGCCCATAAAAGCAAAAAGAAAGGTTTGAAGATCTGGGATGCCACTACAAAGCGACTTTTGATTACCTTTGCAGTGCCTTTGGTAGCAGGCGGTGTCTTTTGTCTCGCTCTGCTTTATCATCATCTTTTTGTTTTCATTGCTCCAGCTACTCTTATTTTTTATGGATTGGCTCTGGTAGCAGCAGAACGATATACATTAACGGATGTAAAGTATTTAGGATATCTGGAGATTATTTTAGGGCTTATTTCTTTGTTCTTTTTAGGATGGGGATTGCTGTTTTGGGCAATTGGTTTCGGTGTTTTACATATTGTGTACGGATTGATCATGCATAAGAAGTATAAATAGTAAAATGAATAAAGTATTCAAATATTTCATTATAATACTTTCTGCCATTGGTGGTTTGTTCTTAGTAGGTTTTATTGCAGTGATTTTAATCATTGGTTATGCTTTTGGAAGCTTTGATAAAAGTTATTCAGTTTCTGAACTGAAAGAAGAGTATTACTTGAGAGAAGTTGAAATCGCAGATTTAATTAAATATTATAATACAATTAAGCCTGAAAATTATTCTGTAGATATAGAATTTAAAAATGATAAAATACTTGAAAGATTAAGAATAACATATAAAGGTTCATCCAATGTGGTTTATCAAGACTGGAATGTAAGTTCTAATGTTCTATTTACAGAAAAGCTTAAAGATATAGCAGGATGGAACGAAGAACAGACTGCCGTTTTAAAAAATAAATTAGATAAAGCAAACTGTATTTCTATAGAAGATGGAGAACCTTTGAAAATAGGCTTTAAAAGAAGTGGTTTGGGAATGTTTTCTTTTAATGTTTTTCAAGAAATAAATACTGACCGAAGTAAATATAATGACGGTTGTGAATATATATTGGTAAACAGAAATTTAGCTTTTCAATACGGAGGAGGAGCAATCGGAAATCAGTGTTTTCCTAATAAGAATTAAGAAATTATGATCAAAATAAGTCAGCTCAATAAAGAATTCGAAAGCCGTGTGAGATTGGGCATTATGTCTGTTCTTATGGTCAACGACTGGGTTGACTTTTCTGAAATGAAAAACCTGCTCGAAATTACAGACGGAAATCTGGCGAGTCACAGCAATGCCCTGGAAAAAGCAGAATATATCGAAGTGAAAAAAGAATTTGTAGGGAAGAAACCCAAAACATCTTATCGCGTTACACAACGTGGAAGACAGGCATTTAATGAGCATTTAGATGCTCTTGAGAAATTACTGGGACGATAGTCCTATATTTTTTTGAAAATTAACTTTGAATTACAAAGTACTTTATAATTAAAAATTAAATAAAATGATGACACACAAACAAACAACAATTGCAATTTATGCCCTTCCGTTGGCTTTACTCAGTATTCCATTGGTTGGAAATCTAGTGTCTAAAGAAGTTAACTGGTCAGTTTCAGATTTCCTGATTGCAGGAGCTTTGCTTTTTACAACCGCTTTTCTGATCAACCTCGTTAGAAGCAGAATAAAGAAACAAAGTCAGAAAGTTCTCATCTCGTTTTTTATTCTGGCTGTTCTTGCATTGATCTGGATCGAACTGGCAGTAGGAATTTTCGGAAGTCCGTTTGCCGGAAGCTAAAATTTGATTTGTGATTAATCCTGAATAATAATGAAAGATTCAGAAATAATAGATCTGGGTAAGGCAGTATTCGGAGTGTTTTTTTCAATTGGAACTCTTTGTCTTTTAGGAGCTCTTATTACAAAAAATAACGGGTTTGCCGGAGCAGGTTATCTGCTAATCGTTTTCGGAGTACCAGTCAATTTATTATGTATACTGGGATTTTTGACATATGGTGTTATAAATACATCAAAATTTAAAGAATGTATGATAGCCATAGGCCAATATTCCCATTGCATTTCTGTACGCCGTGATAGGTCTTAGCTTTTTCAATAATTAATATTCATAAATATCTAATTTTTAAATAATACGGCATGAAAAAAATACGTGTTCAGTTTCTGCTTTTTGTGTATGATAAAACTCAAAAATTATACAGAAAATATTTCAAAAAGAAAAAAAGACAGTGGCAGTTCAATGAAAAACAACTGTTGGAATTTCAGGAAGATTCTTTAGGCCGAAAATTGGGAGAGTTTTACAGGAAACACGGTTTTTCTATGATTCCCAAAATGGAAAATCATGATGTACACCATCTGATTACTGGTTGTGGAACCCACTTCGAAGATGAAATAGCCATGCAGTATCTGCTCCTTGGAAACGGCAAACTCAATGCACACCTTCTGGCAGCAATCGTATTGGGAACAATTATTCTCCCGGAATATGTGAAAATTTATATCAAAGCCTATAAAAAGGGCCAAAATATGAGAGCCTTTCACCATTGGGATTTTGAAGAACTGCTGTGGCAGAATTATGAGCATGTAATGGATTTTATTCAACAAAAAGAAACGGTAGTTCTTCATTAAAAACTAAAGATGATGAGAAAAATAAAATTCAGCCCGTTGGGAGAAAAAACATTTTTAATTTCCTTTTTGCTGGGCACATTCTTATTGATCTTATTTTGGATTACGGAGGCAGAATTTCTGATCATATTCGGATTTTATTACGTAGTGATTGCTGCTGTAACCAACCTGTTGATCACCTTATATGAACTGATGGAATATCTGAGTGATGTTTCCGGAAAGAAGAGTAATGGAAATTCTGTTCTTCTTCTGTTGCTCAACATTCCTGTTACCTTACTCTACCTTACCATGTTTTTCAATTTTAGCTAAGCCTTAAACAGTTCATCTTTCATCTTTTAAATAATAAACATCATGAAAACACATCATTATATATTTCTTACAGCTATTCTCTTTGTCATCGTTTTTTATGATCAGGAGGTAGGATTGAACCTTGGGATTCTGGGAATTTCCTACGCTGTATTAACGTTGTTTAGAACACCTGAAAAAAATAAAACAAGAACATTGTACGCTCTTTTTGCAACAAGCATTCTATCAAGCATTGCATTTGCATGGTTTGGAGATTTTCCATCCTTCATAGCGGTGGTGAGCTCACTCCTTTTAATGGGATATAAATCAAAGAACAGAAGGTTGAAGGTTCTCTTTTTAATTCCTGTTTTTATTGTGAATTGCTGCACATCATTCTGCCGTTTTTTTAGCTTTGACGAATGGCTTCCTAAAAAGAATGTTCCCGGGTTATGGCAAAAGACATTGGCTTTCATTTTGATTCCGCTGGTACTTGTTTCTGTTTTCTTTGGAATTTATTCTGCAGGAAGTAATCATTTTGCAGCCCTTTTCACAGATTATGAGTGGGATCTTAACATTTGGCAGATATTCTGTCTCTCGGTTTTAGGATTTTTTATTGCTTTTAATTACTGGAATTATGCGGTGGAAAAACTCATCTATAAAAATAATCATGTTTTGGATAACGATTTCAGCAAAGATTCCCGGGTTCCAAAGGCTACTTATTCTTTTCTTGACCTAGATGCAGAAAGAATGAGTGGAGTAATCTCTTTTGTCCTGTTGAATGTTTTATTGGTGTTCTTTATTATTACTTATAATTATGAACAGTTTTATGAAGCAGTAAAAACACCGGTTCAGCTTTCAGAAGAAACCCATGAAAGAGTAAATGCTGTGATTATGTCTATTGTTATGGCAATTCTGGTGATCATGTTTTATTTTAAATCCGGATTTAATTTTGATCCAAAAGCAGGTTTATTGAAAATCTTAGCCAAAATCTGGATATTCCTCAATGCTATTCTTGTAGTTTCTGCAGCACTTAAAAACTACGAGTATATTGTTAATTATGCATTTACCTATAAAAGGTTAGGAGTTTTTGCTTTTCTTTTGTTATCGCTTGTTGGCCTGGTCCTTACTTATATTAAAATCCAAAAACAGAAAAGAAACATTTTCCTTGTCAATACAATGATTTGGTTTTTTTATGGAACAGTTCTCGTATGCAGTTACTTCAACTGGGGTGGTTTTATTACTTCCCAGAATATGAAACGAAAAGATTTTGCAGTCAATTATCATTTAACTTCCATCAACTTCAGCGAAAAGGCACTCCTGAAATATGCAGATGAAAAAAATGATCAGAAACTTAGAAATACCTTACAGAATAAGGTGAAAAACGAAACTTCTAAAACTTTCCTTTCAAAGATTTTGTATTATCAGACTATAAAATAAATGATCATGAAAAACTTTCTAGAATCCTCAAGATTTAAAATTAATGTATTGTTGATAATGATGACCATATTCTGCTTCAGCCTTTCTGCTTTCAGATACTATATCAGCGATACAAAAGTTTTTTTGTTTCTCAACTGGAATCTTTTTCTGGCATGGATTCCCTTATTACTAAGTTCTTTTATTTTTGCCTTTCGTATCAGAAGTAAAATTTCACTCATCTTTATTATCGTAGTCTGGATATTGTTCTTCCCCAATTCTCCCTACATTCTTACGGATCTTTTTCACCTCAGAGCAAGAAATGATATACCGGTCTGGTATGACCTTATTGTTATTCTTTCCTATGCCTGGACAGGGCTGATCTGTGGTTTCATAAGTCTTAATGATATTGAAAGACGGCTTTCTGACTATGGAAAAAGAAATATCATCAATGGAGTGATTGTATTTTTCCTGTTCATGAGCAGCTTTGGAGTTTATCTTGGCCGGTTTTTGAGATGGAACAGCTGGGATGTACTCAATAATCCTTTCGGTCTGTTCTCAGATATTGTGGTAAGATTCATCTATCCTATGGAATATACCAAAACATGGGGTGTTACGCTTTTGATGGGAATTATGCTCAACTTTATGTACTTTACATTTAAATGGGCGGGAACAAATGATGAAAAAGAATTGCAGGCAGAAAATAAATCATTAAACGAATTGGAACAATTTTAGCATTTAAATGAGCTCAGCATAATAAATGCTGATCCATTTTTTAAATTAATTATTATGAAAAAAAGCTTATTGTTAATTCCTTTGATTATTGTTGCCTGTAAAAAAGAACCTGCGGTGACAAACGTTCCGGAGAAAGATTCTACAGTAGTAACAGAAATGCCGGACTCTGTGGTGAAAACAGATTCTGTAGCACTGAGAAAAAAAGATTCAATTATTAACAATGCTCCGGCCACGAAGGAAGTATTACGCAAAGGGGTAATGAGAGATGAAAAAGATGGTCAGATCATAAGAACTGCAGACGCTAACCAGCTGCCTTTTACAATCGGAGAAGAATTTACAAAAGATGATCAGGATTTGATTTTAAAACTGACCCGTTATGACCGTCCCAATATCAAAGCGAAAATTTCAACAAAAGAGAAAGACTTTAATATTCGTTTCAATCAAATCAGGCTTCCCAATGGAAACTACGACGGACCTTTCGGAAGAGAAATCACTTATGATACTCCCGGAAATGGGGAAGTGTGGCTGATTATAGGAAAAAGTAACATGGCGTCGGGAAATACAAAAGGAAGTTTCACGGTAACTGTGGAATAATAATCAATCAATTTGGTACAATTTCTGCAAACTAAACACTGAAGTTTAAAATTTAACATTATGAAAAATATAGTTCTAACAGCAATGGCCGCCTCAGCCGTACTTGTAAGTTGCGGAACCGTACAGTCGCTGGTTCAGAATACATTTCCATACACAACGAATGTTCTGATTTCTACGGGAGTTCCTGCAGATAAGGAAGTGTCTTCCACTGCAACAGCTACCAATGTGCAGACCTGGTTCGGAGGAAATAACAATGCAAAAATTAAAGACGTAAGAATTTCAGATGCGAAAATCTCTGTGGCATCTCCTTCCGGAGGAAATCTGAGTGCATTCAAAACTGTAAAGATCTACGTTTCATCTAACGGAACAGGAGAAAGATTGGTTGCATCACGTTCCAATATCTCCACCAATTCTTCCAGCTTGAACCTTGATCTTAATGATACCGGATTTCTGGATGAAATTGTAAAAAGTTCAGGATTAACCGTAAGAACAGTTTATGAACTGAAGAATCAGACCACTTCAGACATGAATATCAAGGTAGCGCTTAATTTCAGCAGCGTTCCTGCGAAATAATTATATAAAAAATACTATAAAAAACCCTCTTTCAGCCTTCTGAAAGAGGGTTTAATGTGAAATAAAATGTATAAAAATCTTTTGTTTTTAGAGTTTTGTCAGTTTCTCAACCACTCTTCTCTGGCCTTCATTGATGTTGATCATGTATTGACCAGTTGGTAGGTGTGAAATGTCAATTTTCTCATTCGGTAAAACCGAACTTTTGATAACAGTACGTCCCTGGAGATTAATAATCTCTACATCCAGTTTTTTATTTTCACTGCTTTGAATAGCAATGGAACTGCTGGAAGGATTAGGATAAATCTTAACCTCTAAGGCAGATAAAGTTTTAACAGGTGTTGCAAATTTGCTTTCCAGCTGAAGAATAGCATTCTTCACATTAGGAAGAGGCCCGATCTTTTGGCCAGTTACCGTTCCTCCCTGAGGAATTCCAGTTGAAATTAAAAGGTTTTTCATTGCAGAAGGCGTTAAATATTGACCTGTAGTTTGACGATAGAAAGACTGGATCAAAATAGCCGCAGAAGAAACTACCGGTGTTGCAGAACTTGTACCGCTGAAATAATTATAAGTTCTGTTGTTGTCATTGTCATATTTCGCATAAGATCCATAACCCGCTGCCATCACACTGCTTCCCCAGCCCTGAACATCCACTCTGTTTCCAAAAGTACTGAAGCTTAATTTCGAATGGGTTGTATTAGGAGATCCCGCCCCTACAATAATAGCCCCGCTGTTTCCTCTTGCAAGATAGGTTGCATAAAACGGATCATCCAGGTTCTGGTTTCCATTCCCTGCTGCTGCAATGATGATAATTCCTGAATCGGTAGCAGCTTTTGTAAGATCCCAGATTACTTTATCATATTCCGCAGGGCAATACTGGCCGTCTTTTCCACCAGTCTGCATTTCATATAAAATAATATCTCCTGCCTGAGATGCATTAATAGATCTGCTCACTGCAGAAGCCCGGTTGTATCCCACAGTAGTCCATTCCATATAACCCTTTATTTCAGAAGCACTGTAAGCAGCTCCGGTAAGTCCTGTATTATCTTTTATTGAACCTAAAATACTTACCACAGCAGTTCCGTGGTCACGGTAATTGTTATTGGCTAATCCGGCATTAGGAGAATAGCCGGGCTCAAGTTGTATTGAATTTTGGTTAGACAGCATCTCATGAGTTTTATAGAAACCATATTCTACATCACGCACACGGATATTCTGTCCTGTGATACCTCTTGACCATGCATATTTCGCATTGATTCCCGGATTGTCATTCAGGTAGGTCTGCAGGCTTTCCAGATCAGGAGTCACTACAAAAGCATTTACTAATGGCGGTTCAATAGGTTCGGCGCTCATGACAGAAACGTATTCTATTTCAGGAAATCTCTCAAGAATATGGATGATTTTTTCTGAGGCTTCTTTGTTTTGAAGAGGAATATCAGCCTTATAAATTCTTTTCAGTTTTTCCACAGATTCTCCGGAATTACCGATGGCTTTGCTGCTTCTGGCCATTTCGTCAAGTTTGTTGTCTGTGAAATCCAGGTCATACTTGAATGAGATGTGATTTTCCCGTGAAAATCTTTCCAGGTCTGCATTTCTGCTGAAAGCTGTTTTTTCTGAATTGATGCCTTTTGAAAAGCATACGTAAATAATTGAATTTTGATCATTAGCCATTTTGGGCTGGCTGTCCTGTCCGAAAGACAAAGTAGAACAGAACGCAAATAATGCGAAAAGGTTGATCCTTGATTTCATATAATTTTGTTAAATGGTTGTAAATCAGTTTTTATTTACACCAAAAATAATAATAAAATGAAAACAAATCACGTTTTTGTGAATTTAATTTTAAATTTTTTACTCTTTTCTTTTGTATAAAGGATTTTTTTTGTTTTTGAATGATAACCTTGCAGGTTCTCAAAAACCCGTGAGGTTTAAGAGCGCAAATTTTATACTTACCCATCAAAAAAATACGCTTCATAAATTGAAGCGTATCGGTGTATTTTATACATTTGCCTTTCTCTGTTTAGCTTTTGGTAATAGAATCCATGACAATGGTAACTGGTCCGTCATTGACCAGAGAAACCTTCATGTCAGCTCCGAAGATTCCACTTTCGGTTCTTAATCCAGATTGGGCTATTTCTTCCTTAAAATAATCAAAAAGGGGTACTGCTTTATCCGGTTTTGCTGCCTTTATGAAAGAAGGTCTGTTTCCTTTTTTGTAATCTGCAATCAATGTAAACTGACTAATACAAAGGATTTCTCCCGAAATGTCTTTCACGGAAAGATTAAGCTTGTCATCTTCATCACCAAAGATTCTCAGGTTTAAAACCTTTTTTACAAGCCAGTCAGCATCTGTCTTTTCATCATTTTCATCTATGCCTACCAGCAACATTAATCCTTTCCCGATTTCGCCAACCGTTTTTCCATCTACTTTTACACTGGCTTCGGAGACTCTTTGTATAACTACCTTCATTACAAATTTTAGCTGTTTTTGGTTTTCCAGAATTCTAACTGTCCTTTTAGCTCTCTGATGCGTTCTTCATATAATTCAATTACTTTTTCAGAGAGTCGGTTGATTATATTTATTTATAACAAAAGTAACAAAAACTCTCTTTCCAATTCACAAAAATTCTTTCTCCCGAAAAAAGGGAGCAGATTCCCGAAAATAGAGCAGTAAAGTACTGGAATAAATTTTATATTTGAAACGTTAAATTAAATCAACACATGATGAAAAAAATTAAATTATTAATGCTCATGGCATTAGCACTCTTTCTGTTTGGGTGTAGAACAGAACTCTCAGATAATTCTGAAACCAATATTTCCCAATCTGATTACAGAAAAACAGTCAAGCTTAAAGAAGCTTTAGCTTTCAAAAACTATCTTACAGAAGCTAAAAGCAATCCCTCACAGGTTTACAGTAAAAATGTAGATTCCTTTTCTGCCTTATCTGATGAAAGTACAGTAACTGTTATTGTACAGAATAATGTCACCTCTTACAGTACTGTAATCAAACATTTGGACCGATCTTCAGATGTTTTGGTGTATAGTATTGATAATGAAAATAAAAGTATAGGATTTACTGCAAAATATACTCCTGAAGACAGAACTAAAAACTATCAGATTGATAATTTTACAGGAACAGTAGAATTTACATCAATGGATGGGAGGCCTATGGGAGTTAAAGAATTCTCTAATGGGGCACCGCTTGCTGATAAGGTTGCAATGTCAAAGAATTCTATGAATAAAGCGGGCTGCTCCTTTAGCATCAGACTTATTGAGGTAGAATGTAATGGTGAACATCACAGTCCCAGCCAAATAGCCCAATGTACAGCAAGTCAGAAACCTTATTATATTGTAGAAATTACAGAAGTATGCTCAGGAGGAGGGCAGCCTCCTAAAGGATTTCCCAATATGGGAACATATGACGGGGGAGGAAGTAGTACAGGAGGTGGCACTACCAATGAAATGTCAATTCAGGACAGTTTCAATTATATGTTAAGTGAAGCAGGTCTTCCAGAACTTACAGCTGATGAATATACATATATCCAGAATAATCAATATATTGGAGGACAACTGCTCTCGTATTTTTATAATAATTTAAATCAAAATAATTCACAGTTTTTACATTGGAGCATTAATTATTTTAAAAATTATGCTGATCCCAATATATCACCTAATGCAGCTTATAAGCAATTTCAGAATTGGTTTTTAGAAGAACCAATAAGTGGGAGTTTACAGAATGAGCTTTTTGAAGATTGGGCAGATCCTACAAGAGTAAAACCAACAACTAAATTTAAAAACCATTCAAAACTTAATGGCATTTATAATAAAATTAAAACTGCATCAAATTTTAATCAGATTTTAAAAAATTTTATGCCAGAAGGGGCTGTGACTCATTTAATCTTTGATATTGATTCAGTTGTAAAGCCTGATTCGCAAGCAGAGACTTCAGAACCGGTTAATTATTGGATAAAAATTACATTTAATAAAAATAAAGATTGGGCGAATATTCCAAAAGTTGTAATTTCAGGAACATTTATGCATGAATTAATACATGCGGAAATTTTAAGACAACTATTAGTCGTTGCTAACACTAATGGTAGTATTAATGAAGCAACTCTACTAGACTATGTAAACATATAGAACTTTTCAATGCTTATGTAAAAGCTAAAACAAATGATTCAGACTTTCAACATCAATATATGGCTCAGAAATATGTTACAACAATTGCAGCGTTTTTAAAACAAGTTTATGGAAATAAGTATACAGATGTTGAATATAAAACAGTAGTTTGGATGAGTAGTCTTAAGGGAACAAAGGCATGGAACTTGTTACCTCAATCTGAAAAGGACTTATATATGAACACTTTTAATACAAATTATTGGTTATGGGAACTTTAATTAAATTAATATTTTTAATATTTATATTGCAAATAAAACTAGTTTTTTCTCAAGCATGTATTATTAAAATTAATGAACAAGATTCTATCAATTTAGAAAAACTGCAAAGAAATGAATACAGGCTTTCTTTTTTTAATAAAAAAAATATAGAATATAATAAATCGAAAGGCTTAAATTATAATAATTTTGTTCATGGTGTGAGATTTTGTGATGTTTGTAAAGAGGAAGTTGCTTATTTTTTACTGCAACCAATAAAAAAAAAGATAACTAGAAAAGATAGTATTTACAGTATCGAAAAAAGTTTTGAAAAAAAATGTTTGTCAAAAGAAATATTATTTCAAATTGACAATAAATTTTACAAGCATATAAAAACATTTGAATAAACACTTAAAAACACAATATTAATTGTGGGAATTAGAAAATATGAAAACAATAACTGATTTCAGTTTTGATTTATTTTTCTTACAGATTATAGCATTAGTTTTCTTGTCATAGTTTGCTTTTTTGTATACAATTTATAAGAAAGAAAAATAAAATAAACCGCAGAAAATCTCTGCGGTTTCTATTTTCTAATAATAAACATTTAAAGTTTTACTTGCAGCATCATAACTGTAAGGATAAGTTTTAGGCGGCAGAGAAGTTTTAGCTCCGGACTCCGGCTGTCCCGTACTTAAGATCCATCTTGTATTATCCTGTGGACATATAATGGCAATATTGTCTTTTACCTCAAGTGTTGTATTGTTATCAGGACATATATGTGGGGCATTCCTGTCGTAGACTTTAAATCCGTTTGCTGTTCGTACAATAATCAATCCTCTGGTTCCGGACTGTTGTTCATTTACATAAATCCAGCCATTAATATTGTTCAAAACGTAATAAGCAGGAAGGTTTAGGTTAAGCGATACATTGATAGGGACATTCGGGAAGCAGTTCACAGTATCTTCTCTGCTTCCACAAGAGTTTATGGTTAAATTGCTGAAAATCAACAGAATGAAAATGGATAAGATTGAAAAAGTTTTTTTCATTTCAATTTAAATTTTTATATATTTGTAAAAATTAAACGATTACAACACGAAAACATTGTCCGGCAAATGTCGGATTATTTTTTTATACTAAAACTAAATTTTGAAAATTATGGCAAGCTATGTAACTAAGGAGGGCCTAGAGAAAATGAAAGCTGAGCTGGAACAGTTGGAAACTGTGGAGAGACCAAAAATTACTCAGCAGATCGCAGAAGCAAGAGATAAAGGAGATTTATCGGAAAATGCAGAATACGATGCGGCTAAAGAGGCTCAGGGGATGCTTGAAATGAGAATTTCCAAGCTGAAAGACGTTATCTCTACTTCTAAAATTATAGATGAAAGCCAATTAGATACTTCAAAAGTTTCAATCTTAACAACAGTGAAACTTAAAAATAATGCTACCAAGCAAGAGCAGGTATTTACATTGGTACCGGATAACGAAAGCGACCTGAAGACAGGAAGGATTTCTGTGAACACACCTATCGCAAAAGGTCTGTTAGGAAAAGCTATTGGCGAAATTGCTGAAATTACTTTACCCAACGGAAACAAACTGTCTTTTGAAGTATTAGACATCTCTTTATAGTCTGATATTCATTTCTATTTCTAAATTTCTATACATCTAACCCAAACTTCTGATAAATGAGCACAATATTCACAAAAATCATTAATGGCGAAATTCCCTCTTATAAGATTGCAGAAAATGAAAACTTTATTGCATTCTTAGACGCAATGCCTTTAGTGAAGGGTCATACTTTAGTAGTACCTAAAAAAGAAGTGGATTTGATTTTTGATCTTGAAAGTGAAGAATATAAAAACCTTTGGGGATTTGCCCAAGAGGTAGCCAAGAAGATCAAAACTGCAGTTCCATGTGTAAGAGTAGGAGTAGCAGTGGTAGGACTTGAAGTTCCTCATGCACACATCCATCTGATTCCTTTAAATAAGATGGAAGATATGAATTTCAGAAATGAAAGATTAAAATTAACGAACGAAGAATATACAGAGATTCAACACTCAATTATTAATTCTTAACAACCAGAAAATCGTAAAAAAGTAATTTTTTACGATTTTCTTTAACATATACATATATTATATCATATGAATTCCAACCAATGTTCTTTCTGTGGCAGAAAAAGAAATGAAGTACAGATGCTGATTTCTGGCCAGAATGGTTTTATTTGTGAAAATTGTATAGAGCAGGCCCATGCAATTGTAAAAGATGGTGCATCAAAAACAGGATATTCACCTGCAGACAGCATGGAAGACCTTAAAAAGCCGAAAGAGATCAAAGAATTCCTCGATCAGTACGTGATCGGACAGGATCAGGCAAAAAAGCAACTTTCAATTGCTGTATATAATCATTATAAAAGATTGCTGCACGCCCAGGACGAAAACAGAGAAGTAGAGCTGGAAAAGTCGAACATTATCATGATTGGTGAGACAGGAACCGGTAAAACGCTTCTGGCAAAAACGATCGCAAGAGAACTTAATGTTCCTTTCTGTATTGTAGATGCCACCATTTTAACTGAAGCAGGATATGTAGGAGAAGATGTTGAAAGTATCCTTTCAAGACTTCTGATGGTAGCCGATTATGATGTGGAAAAAGCTGAAAAAGGAATTGTTTTCATTGACGAGATTGATAAGATTGCCAGAAAATCAGACAATCCAAGCATTACAAGAGATGTTTCAGGAGAAGGAGTACAGCAGGGATTACTAAAACTGCTGGAAGGAAGTATTGTGAATGTTCCGCCACAAGGAGGAAGAAAACACCCGGATCAGAAATATATCCAGGTAAATACTCAGAATATTTTATTTATTGCAGGAGGAGCTTTTGATGGGATCAAAGAAATCATCGAAAGAAGAATGAACAAACAGGCAATTGGTTTCAGCTCTGAAAAAATCAATAAAACCGACGAAGACGAATATATATTAACAAATATTAATGCAATCGATCTTCGTACTTTCGGATTAATTCCGGAACTTTTAGGGAGATTTCCAATCATTACTTATCTCGATAAACTCACAAAAGAGACGTTGGTAAGAATCATGAAAGAACCTAAAAACTCTATCGTAAATCAATTTGTGGAACTTTTTAAAATGGATGGCACAAATTTGGTTATTACAGACGGAGCAATTGAAAAAATCGTAGAGGAAACTATTGAAAAAGGACTAGGTGCAAGAGGCCTCAGAGGTACTACCGAAAAAGTTCTAGAAGACTATATGTTTTCAATAGGAGAGGAGAAAGATATCATCTTAACTGAAGATAATGTTTTGATTAATAGATAAAATATTTTTTTTTTAAGAAAAATAATAATACCTTTGCGGGTGAAGATTGTATTAACACACAAATAATTTATACAATGAGAAAAAGTTTATTTGCTATAGGTCTTTTAGCAATTAGTTACTCTGTTCAGGCGCAGATACTATGTCATGTTGACACTAATGCTAATATGTATGTGAGCGAAGGCACCCTAGTTTATAGCGGTGGAGGTGTACAAACAAAAGGTAATGGCCTTTTGGACGTGCATGGAAATATCATGGTTGTAGGATCTGGTACGGATCTCTTAAAAACAATTGATGCCGGTGGTGCTGATAAGACTGACGGCGGAAATATCATCTTAAGACTTAATACCCCTGCTTCTTTTGCTACTTCCACGTATGGCCAGCTGTACATCGATGGACTATCCCAGTCCAACATTACAGGTATTGTAACCAAAGAATACCGAACTACAAGTAATGGTAGTGGTAATTATTTCCAGCAAGTCGCTTTACCTTTCTTTGGTAAAGCATTAAGTTCATTATCTACTGAAGTTGGTAAGACTTTCAATACAGGTAGATATAGTAACCCAATCCTAAAGTGGGATAACGCTAATGCAGTTTCTGCACATTTTACCAATTTAGCATCTACTACAGCTGATGGTTCAGGGTATTATATGCTGAAGGTTTCCAATAATGACTGGAATCCGAGTGCTCCTGCAGGGGCAGCAACGGTTTACAATGTTAATGGAAAACCATATGCTCCGTTAGCTGGAGCTATATCATTGCAGAATGCAGGGAAATCTAATGTGGGAGCTTCCAATGTAGTATTCGGAAATGGTGGTAACGCTGTGAATTCTTACAATGAAAAGTACAATACTTATCTTGATGATTCCTTTGAATTTACTCTAAGCCCTTGGGCTGGAACATTTGGTCAAAACTTCTATCAATTCGGAAACCCTTTCCTTACCAATATAGATCTATCTAATATTGGATATACTGAAAGCGTTACAGGATCAGACGGAAATGCAGTGAAAAATATCTGGGGTATTGAATATAATCCGGGTACTGTTGTTACACTTCCTGGAGGTTCTACTTACGCTACAGGAGCTCAGGTAGTTACTTATGTAAATACAGGTGACGGAGTTGCTCCGGCAGTTGGAGATGTGAACCTGGATAAAATGGTTATCAAACCTATGCAGTCATTTAAAATAAAGTTAAGAGACAATACAGCTCAGACTTTAGACTTTAATCCACTGAGAAGATTCAAATCAACAGCAAGAACAGCAGGTACTCCTAATGGTGTAAATGCAGCTAGAATGGCTGGTAAGAATACAGCCAATACAGTGAAACAGCTTGGGGTAATTGGTCTTGATGCTAATGGTAATGAGATTTCCAGAACGTATTACGTGGTTTCTCCATCATTTACAACGGGACACCAGGTTTCTACAGCCACAACAGTTCAAAGTTCAGCAGGTACAAGAATCATTGGTACTTACGAAGAAGCATTGAATGGTGGGTATGATAATAATTATACTAACTATTGGTTATATATTAACGAAGCTAATGAGAGTAACTTCCAAGGTAAAAATGTTAAGTTAGTTAACTACAAGCTTGATCAGGTTAAATCTTATAAATTCGAGATCAGAGAAAATGCAGAACTTATTCCTGCTGGGACACACCAGTTATCTTCAGGAATTGGTTTCTATTATAAAGCAGAAAATGGAAATTTAGTACAGGCTAAACAGGGAGATGTTGTAGCTGTTACAAATGAAGAGGCTAACTTGTATTATGGTGAACCAAGTAATATTACTTTAGGTGTGGATAAAACAGCTCCTGGTATTTCCAGAACACTTGTTGTTTATGATCCATCTATTACAAATTACATTGTTAGATTCGATCCAAAATGGAAAAAAGCGGACATTCAAGTTTATGATATGAGCGGTAAACTGGTAATCTCTAAAAAAGCGGTTGAAACATCCAGAGATTTTGTAATCGAGCTTGATGGCTCAGTTAAAAATTCATATGTTGTAAAAATCGTTTCTGATAAGGGAGAAACTGTTAACACTAAAATCTTAAAATAAACCACATGAAAACTATTAATAAACTAGTCTTGGCATTTTTCCTATTTGCTATATCTCTAGCAAATGCTGCTCCACCACAACCAGCGATCCCAGGAGGAGGAGGAAATGGAGGAAATGGTACCGGGTCACCTGCCTCACCCATTGATATGTATGTATATGTACTTGGTATCGTAGCAATAGGATTTATTGTGTACTTTACAAAAAAGTACAAGAGCGTAAAAGCATAAAATTTTATTAAAATAATATTAAACTCTCTGATTAGTCAGGGAGTTTTTTTATTTTTACTTTATGAAAAAGATTTATACGCTATCAGCGGTTTTGGCTGCATTTGCTTTGCAGGCTCAATTTACAGTTACCATTCAGGCTCCGGCAGACTTTAAAGATCAGGATGCTATTCTATATACATTAAACGGATCAAAAGATATTATTGTTACTAAAGAACAGAGTAAGAATAGTACATGGACTTTTAAATATCCCAGCCATTATATGGGGATGATGAAAGTTTATTTTCCTGGTTCTAATAATACCGTAAGTTTCATTTCTGAAAATAAAAATGTCAGCTTTAAACTGGATATCCAGAATAGTAAAGTAAAGGATGTTACTTATCTGGATGAAGCCAATAATCTGATGAGTAAACAACAGGAAGGCTCACAGAAAAAAGAGCTTATTTTACCGGCTTTAGCCCAGATCAAAGAATATTACAAAGACAATACGGATTTTGGAAAAGCTCTGAAAACAGAAATTGACAGACTTTCTGGTGCTTCAAGTTCTATTGATGCGGCGCAGCATCCGTTTATAGCTTATTATAATACGAATTACAGCAAGTTTCTTTCCAACTCACCCGATTCAACAAAGAAAGCAGATCAGGAAGAAATAATCAACTTTCTGGACAAATCAAATGATATGCTTGAAAGCTCATCATTATTGAGGCCTGTACTGGTAGCTTATCTGAATTCCGGAGGGAATACAAATGTTACGGCTTCTGTTGATAAGTTACTGGATCGTTTAAAAGTTGAGACTCCAAGAGGACAGACGGTATTGTCTGAATTGATTGATATTTTTGATGTTTATCAGATGGATGAATATAAGAGCAAATATCTGTCTCTTGCCAAAAATCTTAAATGTACCATTACTGATAGGCTCGCTTCCACATTGAAATCCAATGCGAACATTGAAATGGGGGCTGTTTTCCCTAATTATAAGTTCCAGTCACCTGTTAATACTACTGCAAAATCATTACACGATATTAAAGCAGATAAAAAGGTAGTTGTATTCTGGTCATCTACATGCTCGCACTGCGAAAGTGAACTTCCAAAACTTCTGGAAAAATATAACGATCTGAAATCAAAAAATATTCAGATTGTAGGGCTGTCTTTAGATGTGGATAAGAATTCATATACCCAAAAAATTGCCGCATTTCCTTGGGTGAATGATTCCGAATTAAGAGGATGGAACAGTAGTTACACAGATTTGTATAATATTCATGCAACACCAACGTATTTTATTTTAGACGCTAACAATAAGATAATCAGCAAACCAGATCATGTTGGTGATGTTTTAGAATATTTTAAGGTAAAATAATTTTGGAGGTAAAGAAATATTTTCTATATTTGCACCACCAAAACGGCGAGGTAGCTCAGTTGGTTAGAGCGCAGGATTCATAACCCTGAGGTCACGGGTTCAATTCCCGTCTTCGCTACAAACCGCCCCTTATAAAGGGCGGTTTCTTTATTTAATCCCCGAAAACATCCCCCATAATATTTTTAAGAATGAAAAACACCTAATAAAAGGTATTCTTAGTAAATACTTAATTCTATAGGATTGTAATCTTTTGCAGCAGTTTCTGCATTTCTTCTTATCATTTCAAGATCTTCCTTGTTTTCGATAAACTGTTCATGAACCTGCATTCTTCCAGCAACCTTATTTTTTAAAAGTTCCCAGATCTTCTCTTTTGTGGTGTGCTTGGCATTTGTAGCAACATTCGCAGATTTACAGGTGTATTTCCTTTTTCTGAAGGAGTACAAAGTATAATGATACTCATCTTTAGAATCATATATTTCTGTAATTAGTCCTGGTAATCCATTGAATTTATATGGTCCATATTGAAAAGGAATATCAGTTGTAAACCAAGCGGTCCAAGTTCTTCCATATTTGGTTGTTTCTGCTTTTTGGCATTTAAAACCAAGAACAGTTTTAAATTCGTTTTTAGTTTTCCAAACAATACTATTGGGCTCATCGTATGAATAATCTGCATAATTCACTTCAGTAGTCACATAAAGTTTTGCAGATGTTGTTCCAATGGTTTCTCTAAAATCAGTCACGTATTTCATCGATTCATTAAGAGGCAAATGTACCTTTTCAAATTCTAATGAATCCGCAATATATTTATTCATGTTCTTGAAAAAAGAAGCATCCTGATTGATAAGTAAAGCAAAAGTCGTTGTTTTCTTGTAAGTGCTTGATTTTGATAGTTTATAGTTTAACTTATAATCAGCTTCATAAACTACATCAAACTTTTTCTGACTAAAAAAAGATGTGACTATTAATAAATTGATTAGAAGGATAATTTTTTTCATATAGTTCCTTATTAAAAAAAAGACCGTCAAAGTTATGACGGTCATAATAGTGAATTTTTTAACTTTTTTAGTGGCTATAAATTACAGTTACAACTGTAGACCCTGCATGCTGTGGACATGTTTCACCATTAAGATCAGTAAGATAATTAGATAATTGATTGTCTGACATGTTATTTGCTATTGTTTGGCTAACCTGAAGAACCTTTCCGCAAGATGTTCTGAATGGAAAGGCACTAACTACACCTGCAACTAATAAACCAGCTACTAATAATGTTTTTTTCATAATTTTTTGTTTTGATGATTAATATATATTTAATTCAATCCAATCCAAATATAGAAAATAAATCTAACTATAGGAGAATTATTTTTTTATGTTAAATAGCTTTGTTTCTTACAATTACATAGGTGCTAAAATAATTGTATGACAATTATGGGAATCTATAATGGTTAAATAAATATAAAAAAAATTAATGTAAAGTAATAAATTATAAATTTGATTGTATAAATGAAATTAGTATGGAAGATTTTATAAATAAGAAACTATCTGTAGAAATTGAGAAGGCTATCACACAACTTGAATATAGAATTGTAGAACTCAAAACAATGCAAATAGAACCTGATTTAAGCTATCTAAATTCTTTTTACAAGGAAAGAACAGAAGAAAATATTAATCGGCTTAATTCTCGCATTAAAATACCAAAGTTGAGCCTTTATATATGGATATCCTCTTTTGCAATGCTTATTTTTAGTTTTGTGGTTTTCTTCTTTGTCTTTTCCAAATTAGAAGAAACAAAAACAAAGTCCATAAAGGAATATAAAAATCAACTATCTAAAAATAGTGTGATCATGTCTAAACAAAATGCAGAACTTTTAAAAGATATGGACTTATGGTTTAAAAGCGATCCTCAATCAACAAGTAAGTTTATTCATTGGAGACAATCTCAAAGATAAATATTGTATTTTAATATTGAATGTCTGGTGATTACCTATAATTATGGAAACTCGTAATTTGGATAATGGCTTTTATGCAACTTGTAAAAAATAACAAATGAGAAAAAAATTACAGTCCGTTAAATGAAGTACCCCGAAAATAATGATTTACCATGATTTTGAATGAATAAAAACAAACCGTTTTAGGTCACTATGGTACTCGATAAATGATGAAAAAAACCTTTGTGGAACTAGTTTCAGCTTAAATAAGCTTTTTAAACAATCGGATTATTAGCGGCAGTTATCATCTTAAAAATAAACAATAAAAAAAACCGTCTTACAAATCTGTAAAACGGTTTTGGTTTTTCATAAAAATTGATTAAACCTGATATCCAAGCAGCTTTCTGATCTGATAGAAGAATCTTTCAATCAGTCGCAGATCCTGTGTTACAATTTCTGCGCTCCCTCTAAGTTCTTTATCGAATGTCAGCGTTTTGTTATAGCTGGTTTTTAATCCTTTTGGTAAAATTACATCTACATAGTAATTTCCTTTTTCATCAGGAATGAGAGAGATGTTCTGCACTTTTCCTTCGATGATACCGTATTCCTGGAATCGGTAGTTGTCCAATTTAATCAATACTTTTTCACCTGGTGTTATTTTTCCTGAATTTGTTGTAGGAACAGACATTCTGCCCACTAATTGTTCTTTATTTTTAGGAAGAATGGAAAGGATGGGTTCACCTACCTTTACAAACTGATTCTCACCAAAGAACTGCTGGAAGCTGGCAACACCATCAGTGGATGAGATAACGAGATAGTTCAGTTCCCACTGTTTTAGAGATTTTCGCAGCTGTTCAAGAAGTTGTAAGGTTTGTGAAGAGTAGGTAATTCTGTCTTTTTCTGTATTAATGGCAGTTCCGCTTTTGGTTTTATTCAGGTTGGAAATTCCTTCATCCATTTGTGATATGGAGATTTTAATATTTTCTAGATTTTGTTGGGCCTGAAGGTACTTGATCTTTTCGTTTTCAAGTTCCATAGCTGAAATAACCCCCTGGTTGAATAGTTCCTGAGATCTGTTGAAGTTTTTCTTTGTCAGGTCATATTTTATAGATTCCAGGTTTTTTTGCTGTTTCAAAGTAGCAATTCGTATTCTGTATTCTGAAATACTCTGGTTGGCGGCAAGATTTTCAGGAGCATAAGGCTGCAGTCTTGTAAAAAGAGCTTCATCCTGAAATGCTTTTGCAAAACTGTTATATTCACCCTGCAATTCACCCAGTTTAAATCTTGAAGCCTGAGCAATAGGGAAGGCGTATAATTTATCAGGAGTGATGGAGTCTACCATTTTTTTAAGCTCTAAAATATCCTTATAATTAGCTGCAGACTGCATCACCATCAGAACATCATTTTTTTTAACTTCCTGGTGGTCTTTTATGAATATTTTTTCAATTTTAGAGCTGGTTCGTGCTTCTATTTTCTCAGGAGGATTCTGGGAGGTCACAATAATAGGAGCCGGTACAAATTCCGGATATTTTATAATGTAGCTCATGACAAGAATCAGCAGGAGGATAATAAATATCACTGTATTTCCCCAGCGGATCATCCAATGGGGTGGCTGGGTAAGAATATCCTGTACACTCTCTGAGCGGAGTTCAATATTGTCTAAAACGTCTTCTTTCATTGTTATGTAGTAAAATTTCCTCCCGTATTTCAGAGAGAACATCATTTAAATAATTGAAAAGTGGCCATCATACCAATTCCGGTGCTGGAGTATTTGCATCAGGAGGTATTTTGGATTTCTCATTATTAATATTAATTTTTAATCTAAACTTTCGAATTTTGCCTATACCTTTAGCTGCCTAATTCAAGCTGATTTCTTACAAGTCTGTAATATTCTCCCCTTAAATCTACCAGGTCCGCATGGCTTCCTTCTTCTACCACTTTTCCCTGATCCAGTACAATGATCTTATCGGCATGTCTTACTGTTGAAAGTCTGTGGGCTATGACCACTGCTGTTTTGCCTTTAAAGAACTGTTCAAGATTTTCCATAATTACTTTCTCATTATTGGCATCCAGTGCGGAAGTGGCTTCATCAAATAAAATATATTCAGGAGATTTGTAAACAGCTCTTGCAATAAAAAGTCTTTGCTTCTGACCTCCACTTACTCCAACTCCTTCATTTCCGATCTTCGTATTGTAACTTAATGGAAGACTTTCAATAAAATCCTTGATATTGGCTATCTCTACAGCACGTCTCAGTTTTTGTTTGTCAATATGATCTTCGCCTACAGCAATATTATTGGCAATGGTATCATTAAATACATATCCTTCCTGCATTACCACCCCGCAATGATCTCTCCAGTATCTCGGTGAAATATTTTTCATATTGGTATTTCCGATTCTGATTTCACCCTGGTCAGGATCATAAAATTTCATCAACAGTTTCAATAAAGTTGTTTTTCCACTTCCGCTGGCTCCAACAATGGCTGTGGTCTGCTGATAAGGAATCGTAAGGCTTAAGTTTTCAAAAACCGGAACATCAGAACCAATATATCTGAACGACATATCTTTGATTTCGATATCTTGTTTGGGAACATCTGCTACGTACTGCTCATTTTTATCTTCCTCATCATCCTTATCATGGATTTCTCCTAATCTTTCAAGGGAAATTTTGGCATCCTGTGTCTGCTTGATAAAATCGATAAGCTGAAGAAGCGGACTGTTCAGCTGCCCAATAATGTACTGAACAGAAAGCATCATCCCCAAAGTAAGGTTTCCACTTAAAACAAGTTTTGCGGAAAGGAAACTTACCAGAATATCTTTCATCTGATTGATAAAGTTTCCTCCGACAGATTGCCATTGTTCTAATGAAAGAGATTTTATCCGGATTTTAAAAAGTTTTACCTGTAGAAATTCCCAGTCCCATCGTTTTTGTTTTTCGGCGTTATGCATTTTAATTTCCTGCATACCGTTGATCAGCTCAATTACTTTACTCTGTTCCTGAGATACCTGAGAAAATCTTTTATAATCAAGCTCTTTTCTCTTTTTCAGGAAAAAACTGATCCAGCCGATATATAATACGGCTCCTACAAGATAAACAATGAAAAGTCTGTAATCATAGAATAATAATACAATACTGAAAATAATAAGATTGACCAGCGAGAATAATGTATTCAGTGAAGAGCTTGTGAGAAGCTGTTCAATTCTGTGGTGGTCATTAATTCTTTGCATAATATCCCCTGTCATCCTGGTATCAAAGAAACTTATCGGAAGTTTCATCAATTTGATAAAGAAATCGGAGATAATCGAAATATTGATTCTTGCCGAAAGGTGAAGAAGAATCCAGCTTCGAATCGTCTCAATTCCCATTCTTCCCAGAAATAACATGATTTGTGCAAGTAAAACGACATAGATAAAATTAATATCCTGATTCTGAATCCCGACGTCTACAATACTTTGGGTAAGGAACGGGAATATCAGGGAAAGTAAGCTTCCTCCTAAAAGCCCGATGGCCAATTGGATAACAAGTGTTTTATACTTCAGAAGATATTTGGATAAAAATGTAAAGCTTGCCTTACTTTCTTCAGCATCAAACTCTGTCTGGAAAAATGCGGGAGTTGTTTCAAGAATCAGGACAATTCCTTCTTCTGTATTCTCGTTGGCATTTTCCCCGATCCAGGACTTGATGAATTCCTCTCGGGTATAAGTGATCAGTCCATAGCTGGGATCTGAAATATATACTTTGTTGTTTTTGTCGATTTTGTATACAACAACAAAATGATTTTTATTCCAGTGTGCTACACATGGGAAAGGAACTTCTTCCGTGAGGGTATTGAAATCGATTTGAACTCCCATTGACCGGAAGCCAAGATTTTCTGCGGCATCACTCAGCCCCAGAAGGCTGCTTCCTTCACGTGTTGTTTCGGAAAGGTTACGAATCTGTTGCAGGGATATACTTTTACCATAATACTTACTGACAATTCTAAGGCATGTAGGGCCACAGTCTTTGGTATCTGGTTGCTTATAAAAAGGAAACTTTTTTTTCAAAACTACTACTCATTATAAAATGCCGTCAATAAATGACGACATTTTTGCTTTAATTCAATTATAATTCAATGAAATGGTAAACTGGAAATAGTCCCATTGGTCACCGTTTTTCTACGCTTTTACATCTTTTCAGATGGTTATTTTGTTTTTCCTAAGATAGTGAAATTTTCAAATGAAGAAGATTTATTTACTAAATCTCATCATCTTCTATTAATTCATCAATAAAGAATAAAATATCTTCACGATCATATTTGTCAGGAAACTGATATCCATTGATAATAAAGATTGGGGTAAAGCTTAATCCCGCATTGCTGTTTTCTATGGACATCTCTACTAACGGATTCAGATTTTCCGACGTTACGTTTCCTCCTGAAAGTGCATTGATTTTGCTTTCATCCTTAGTTTCAAACCACTCTTCTACAGCATGTAAAAATTCTTTTTCAGGCTTGTGATGGTAAATATGAGTTAAATCTGAAATAAGCTGTGTGTATTTTTCGGGAGCTCTGTTCGGGCTGTAATTGAATCTCATCTGAAGTGAAATATCGTCAGGGTATTTCTCCAAAAGACCTTCTACCAGTTTATGGGCATCTTTACAGAAACCGCAATATGGATTGGAAACGATAGAAATACGCAGCTTGGCATCTCTTTTTCCAACTGCAAAAGTTTCTGTATCCTGGAATTCTATTTTTGGGTTTTGCTCCATCTGGTTTTTGAAAAGTTCATAGTTTCTCTTGAATCTGAGGTTTTTTGCATTCGACTTTTGAAGCGCTTCTTTTTGTTCAAGAAGAGTGTTGAAATAAATAACTGCAGAAAATACAAGAACCCATAGAATGACAGTCAATAAAAGAGTTCCCGCACTGAAAGACAGATTCTCAAAAAATAAACTGCTTATTACAATTTGTCCCGCAAGGATTGAAATAATTAAAAGACATACCCTGCAAAATGTTTTTTCTACAAATGCCTGAATGTATAGAGAATACCCGATGGCAAGTACAGAAACAAATGTAAAGCCTTTTACGATATACGCTGTCGCAGGTAAGAAAAGACCCAATACCGCTAGTCCTGCAAAATAGATCAGAGAAAAGTCTGCAAATTTTAATCCTAGAATACTGGTTTTATCCTGTTTTATAATCTTATCACATGAATTGACGGTCTGGCTTGCAGCGGCACCTCCACCGCCACAAATACTTCCAATGACAGTAGAGGTATTTCCGAATTTCTGGTTGAAAATTTCCAGGGAAATATAAACTCCTGCTAATGAAAGAATATTGAATATAGCTTCGTAAATGGTTTGGCTAATAAAAGAATAAGCAAGAACAGCTGCAAAAATGATATAAAGAACCGGTTTGAAATTGAAAGCGAGCTTGCTTTCTGCATTTTCTGTTTTCTCAAACAGAAGTACAAAATCTGTTGACTTATTATAAAGTTCTTCTTTACCGAAAGTCTTTGCTTTTTCCGAATATACTGAATAATTGCTTCCTGACTTTTTTACGAGGGAGAATGAGTTCTCAACAATGGCAATAAATTCTTCCGGAAGTTCGTCCCAATATTCTTTGTCAAGCTCGTAAGCGTCATTTTTTACGCCCATAAAGTTCAGAGTGTCACTAAATGCCAGTGCAGATGGGTAATTGGGATGGGAATTGAACTGGAAAATAAATTCCTGTTTATCGAGTTTTAGGTGGTTAATTAGTTTGTCAAAAATCATATTAATATTTTTATCTAAAATACACAGATGTTTTAAATATACAAAAAAAATTTTCCTTTATTAGTGAGATATAAACGGGTGTTGGTAGATTTTATTTGATCCTCAGTATTTTATTACATAGGATTTGGAGTTTTATGGTGTCGTATGTATTGATATTAATAAAGCACTGTTATTTCATCTCTCAGGTATGAGTTTATTTGTATTATTACGATCTGAACAATTTTAAAGAAAGAAGCTTGATTTCAAGAGTCTGTTTTTAAAAGTTTCCGGATGAAGTGTGGATTTAGCTTTCTTGTGTGGATAAAATACCCTTATTTTTGAATAGAAGAGAGATGTAATAATAGCTAAAAGAATGAGGAAGATATTTTAATTTTTTGAATATAAAATGTTAGAAATATCTTATATAATAAAAGAGATAACTCTAATTTTTAAAATAGTAAAAACAAGATAAAATCGAAATATTTTTTGCCTAAGCAAATGTCTTATTTTTTTAATTTTTTATAGCTTATAAGGCTTTTACCCATGTTTTGGATGAGTGTTGTCGCTATTCTGTATGATTTGTGACAAAAGAAAATGAACTCAAAAAAACTTAAAAAATCATAAAGTTTTCATAAAGTTTTAAAAAAGGATAGAAATGTTTTTGTATTTATAAAATATGTCGTACTTTTACATCGCCTTGAATGAGGGAACAAGTCAAGGTAATAAATTTTTTTTCATCATTTGTGTTTTTAGAATCGTATCGCCTGATACGATTCTTTTTTTATTTATGATTCGTAATTTAAGAGCAGATCAATAAAGTAAGAATAGGTAACGGAACCTTCCTGCTGGTTGCTTTTCAGAAACAGGTTGTTAGTAAATCCAAAGAATTCATCCAACCACCCCTGATGCTGAAGAACAAAACTTTTTTCATAAGCACGGTCTCTTTTCATAGCAGGAGAATATTGATTAAGAATATTCCTTACAAACTGAGGATCTTCCTCCACAATAAATCTTAAAAGACTTTTTAAAGTAAAAAATTCAGTACTGTATCTCAACTCCATATTACTGGAATGAATACCTAATAAATATCCTACAAAATTAGCCTCCTGCTCTCTGGCAAAACCCAATTGATGAGAGCTTTCATGGGCGGTCGTGAAAGGAATGAAACTATGAGGCAGTTCAGAATTATACTGAGCTTCAGCTGTAAAAGGATTATAATATCCCAGGATTCCTGTAAAACTCATCACATTTTTGAATAAACTTGGTTTAATGTCCAGGATCTGAGGAGCTCTTTTATCCGAAATATAAGAAGGGAGTTGGGTCTGCTGATACAGAATCTCCTTTTGTATTGAGGAGAGATTTGTAATGATAAAAACTCCGTTACCATCTTCCTGTACAGCCTGCCGTGTTGTCTTACATTTTTCAAGATAGATAATAGCAAGTTTTTTTGCCTTGTCCAGATTAGGTTCTTCCTGCCTTGAAAGTTTTTTAATAATAGGAGTCTGGAAATAAAGCATACCCCAAAAGATCTGATAAATGAGATAAAAGATATTCACGATCATCAGAATTCTTACCAAGGCGGTATTTCTTCTTTCTTTCCTGAATAGAGTAATAAAATAATATAAAAGGAAGCCACCTGAAATAATATAAATCAAATCCCCAACAGAAAAGGGAATCCAGCTGAACAGTATCTGATGAGCCTCTTTCTGAATTTCAAAAAAGCTTTCAAAAAAAGAAATCATCCCTTTGGATTTTGAGAATCCATAAAACAAAAGAAATTGGGCAAGTAAAACACCTGCCCAAAATCTCTTTTTCTTATATATTTTTGTTGTTATATTAATGACCATTACCTTTAGATACTTTATCAAGATCAATGCCCTGGGCTTTCAGAATCCCACTTACACGGATCGCATAGAATGCAAGATAAGCAAAACAAATAACCCCTACGATATAACTGAAATGAATATTGGTAATATCTGCAATATATCCTTGTATAAAGCTTACAATACCTCCACCCATAATCATCATAATAAGGTAACCTGAACCCTGGTTGGTGTGCTTTCCAAGTCCGTTGATTGCCAATGCAAAAATACAAGGCCATAGCGTAGAGCAGAAAAGACCAACACTGGTAAATGCATACACAGATACCATTCCTGTGGTGAACATTCCTATAAGTAAAGCTGTAATCCCTGCCAGAGAGAATATTAAAAGCATTCTTGCCGGGTTACCTTTGCTTAAAATGTCACAGATAATCATCGCAATGATGATAAATCCATATACATAGAAAGGAGAAAGGTCATGGTTGGCTAATGCATTTACGAATAAAAATACACCGAATGCAAGATAAGGAGCTAAGAATCTTAATATCTTTTTGAATCCGGCATTCACATCAAATGCTTCTACAGCACCTGTCCAACGGCCAATCATTAATGAAGCCCAATATAGAGAGATGTAAGGAGCTACATCTTTTGTTTCAAATCCTAAATTTTTTTCCATATAAGCAGGAAGGTTACTTGCTGTAGAAACTTCCACTCCTACATAGACAAAGATCGCAATCATTCCCATTACCAATTGAGGATATTGGAAAGCTGAAGTTCTGTGCTCTCCGGGAGTTGTATCATCTGTATTCTCAGTGTTTGTTGGAGTTATTGCAGGAAGAGAAGAAAATTTAAGCATTAAAGCTACCAAAGCAAAAGCTGCTCCTAATATAAGGTAAGGTGTTTTTACACTTTCTATACTCGCTTCCGTATTGGCTGCACTTGCAGAACCAAAAATAGCAAATGCAACAATTAGAGGTCCGATAGTAGTTCCTAAATTGTTGATTCCTCCAGCCATTGTTAATCTCTGAGATCCTGTTTCTGTAGGACCCACTTCAATAGCAAGGGGGTTAGCAACAATCTGCTGAAGAGAGAATCCTAAACCTACAATAAATAATCCGGAGATCATTAAAGGGAAAGAATGCATATTCGCAGCAGGGTAGAATAATAGTGTACCCAATGCGGATATCAAAAGTCCTACAATAAGACCGTTTTTGTACCCGATTTTATTGATCAAATCCTGTTTCAGACTCTTTGATACAAGCATATAAATTAAAGAACCTACAGTATACGCTACATAAAAGCATATCTGTACCAGCATACTTTCAGTTTGGGATAGATTGAAGGCTTTTTGAAAAACAGGGATCAGAATATCATTACTTGCTGCTACAAATCCCCAAAAGAAGAATACAGTAACCAACGGAATGAATTGGGCCCAATTGGTTTGTTTAGAATAATTTGACATATTTATTATAGATTTCACAAACAAATATAACTATTTACTTTCAACGGAATACCTGATTAAGGTTTTTTTTATTTTCTCATAAGCCTCTGCCTTTAAGTCTTTTGGCGAATCTGTAGGCTCAATGATTCCGTTAAAATATACCTTTACTCTTCCTGGAAAGCCTTTTGAATTCTCAAAAGGAAACATTTCCTTGAGTCCTACAAAGGTATAAACAGCTATAGGAGAATGATGTTTCGAAGACAGCATAAATGCACCATCCTTAAAATCATCCAGGATAACAGAAGTGTCATCAGGTACACCACCTTCAGGGAAAATAGCGATGCTGTTGCCTTCCTCCATCTTCTCTGCACATCTGCGGTATACATCTGCACGGCTTTTTGCACTTGCTCTGTCTACCATTACACATATCCTTTTATATATGGTTCCGAAAATCGGAATCTTTACCAGTTCTTTTTTTCCTACAAAACAAATCGGATGGTCCGGAAACAGAATACATACAAGCATAATATCCATGATAGACGTATGATTGGAGATAAAGACATAAGGTGTATTCTTATCTTTTTTCTGCTCAGAAAGTTTAATCAAATCATATCTGAAGCCCATTCCGTAGAACATGCCGAAGCACCAGAGTCTGACAAGTTTATAGCCGTACCGATAGTGCTTTTTATTAAAGGATAAAATATAAACCGGGATTCCAATAATGACTGTCAGGAAAAATGCCAACAGCAGCAGCCAGAATCTCCAGAGATAATTTAAAATTTTTGTCACAGCTTAACCGTTAAAAATTACTTTCTTCTTTATCGAATAATTCAGAATGGAAACCAGTAATATTGCTGCAATTTTACTGATCATTTCCGGGCTCAAGGTATAAAAAAATAAATTGATATTATCTTTAAATATGAAACTGTAAAATATCTGGAAAAAGCCTAAACTGAGTAATGTTGAAAAAAAAGACACCACCATAAAATAGGCAAACTCTTTTCTCTTTGAGTGCTTCCCTCTTTCAAACACAAACCAGATGCTCAGAAAGTAATTGGTAATAATCCCGCAGCTCGTGGAAAAAATGTTACTTAAAGGATAGTGTACCCCATAGAAGTTGGTTTCCTTTACAAAGAATTGCGGAAGATGGGTGCTGAAAATTTTAAAGCTGCCTATTTCTACAATGGCACTCAGTCCTCCTGCAATGATGAAGAACAAAACCTGTTTCTGGCGTAAGAGTATTTCTTTCATGTAATGGATATAAAACTAAAAATCTTTATACATATTGGATCGCGCACTTAATTGGTTTATATCTCACCAGATAAACACTTTAGAGAATCCCTTCTGTTCATAATGGTTTTTAAATTCCAGTAATTAGATAGCTTCACAATATGAATATGCAAATTTATAACTATATGTTAAACACTGAAAAAAGTTGTTAAAATATTTTTTTTAATAAAAATTATTTCTAATTTTAATATTCAGAATGATGTAATTAAGACCTGATAATAAATTCATTTTCAACTCCTTGTGTTGATGGTTTTTTCTATCTTGTAGTGCACGATTAAGAGCATATACTCCAACATTTTATGACCCAATTTTTAATAATATTTGTATGAAACGTCAAAACAAATACAGAAAATTCCAGCTTCAACAGAAAAATATTGAGGCTCTTGAGAAAGAAAATTCCCGCTTCAAAAGAGTGTATTCAGAATATGAAAATATGTCAGACGAATTGTGGAATCTTGAAAACTCCAACGGAGAACCAGTGCCTGATGATTTTATCAATGCAATGGTATTACAGACTTCCTATCTGGAAGACGAAATAGAAGACTGGCTTTTGCAATTCAACGAAAAAAAAACACAAATCAAACATTAATGATTTTAGACAGCTTCCAGGTTGTTTTTAAACGCTAATTGAAGATAAATTCATAATTTAGCACCCTTAAATTAAAATCTAAAATATGGTTGCTATTGTAGATAGTGGTTCTACTAAAACGGATTGGGTAATACTTGATGACTTTAAAAAAGTTTTTCTGAAAACAGAAACAATCGGTTTTAATCCGAATTTTATCAACAGAGAACTTATCGCTCCTGAAATACAGAAGAATAGCAATCTGATATCGGTTAAAAATTCAATTACCAAAGTCTTTTTTTATGGTTCCGGATGCGGAGTGAAAAAAAACTGCGAAACCATAGAGGAAGAACTGAAGAAGGTTTTTGACAAAGCAGAGATTATTGTGAAAGAAGATCTCATGGCTGCAGCCTATGCAGCGTACAGTGGAAAACCTGCTATCGTGTGCATTCTGGGCACGGGGTCTAATTCCTGTTTTTTTGACGGTGAAAATGTAAAGATAGAATTGCCTTCGCTAGGTTTCCTGATCGGGGATGAAGGAAGTGGCAGTGCTATCGGAAAGCAATTGGTGCGCAGATACTTTATGAAAAAACTGCCTGCAGATCTTCATAAAGAATTTGAAGCAGATTATCAGCTTACCGTAGAAGATGCATTGAAAAATATGTATCATACGCCAAGACCCAATGCATATCTGGCGAATTTTACCAAATTTGTAATCGAAAGAAAAGAACATCCTTATTTCAAAGACATGGTTTTTGAAGAAATGAAAAGTTTCTTCGAATATCAGGTTCTTCCTTATGAGGAAGCGCATGATGCCGAGATTAATTTTATCGGTTCCATCGCTTATTATTATGAAAATATACTACGTTCTGTAGCTACAGAACTTAATTTAAATGTGGGACATGTTGTGCAGAAACCAATTGAAAGCTTAGTAGATTACCACATTAAATATATACTTTAACAAAAAACAAAATTTTATGTCAAGTAACAACAATCGTGACGAAAAGAACTTTAGCCAGGCAGCGCTAGATTATCATAAAGCAGAACCCAAAGGAAAAATTGAAGTAATCCCATCAAAGCCACACTCTTCTCAAAGAGATTTGTCATTGGCTTACTCTCCGGGAGTAGCAGTTCCTTGTATGGAAATTCATGATAAGCCGGAAACTGTATATGATTATACAGGAAAAGGAAACCTGGTAGCAGTAATTTCTAACGGTACTGCCGTACTTGGACTGGGAGATATCGGTGCTGAGGCTTCAAAACCGGTAATGGAAGGGAAAGGACTATTATTCAAGATCTTTGCAGATATCAACGTTTTTGATATTGAGATCGATGAAAAAGATCCTGATAAATTTATTGAAATCGTAAAAGGAATTGCGCCTACTTTCGGAGGGATCAACCTGGAAGATATTAAAGCTCCTGAAGCGTTTTATATAGAACAAAGACTGAAAGAGGAATTGAATATTCCTTTGATGCACGATGACCAGCACGGAACAGCCATTATCTCAGCTGCTGCATTGATCAACTCTCTGCAGATTGCCAATAAAGATATTGATAAAGTGAAAATGGTGGTAAACGGAGCTGGTGCTGCAGCCATTGCATGTACCAAACTTTATATCTCATTAGGACTGAAAAAAGAAAACGTCCTGATGTGTGACAGTAAAGGAGTAATTAACCATAAAAGAGAAAATCTTACGCCTGAAAAATTAGATTTCATCGCTCAGACAGATATTGAAACATTGGAAGACGCTGTAAAAGGATCCGATGTTTTTGTAGGATTGTCAAAAGGAAACGTAATGACTCCGGAAATGTTATTGAGCATGAATGATAACCCTATCGTATTTGCTTTAGCCAACCCTGATCCGGAAATTGCTTATGACCTGGCCCTTGAAACCCGTAAAGATGTGATCATGGCAACAGGAAGAAGTGATTATCCTAATCAGGTAAACAATGTATTGGGATTCCCTTATATTTTCCGTGGAGCATTAGATGTACAGGCTACAGGAATTAATGAAGATATGAAACTGGCTGCCGTACACGCCATTGCGGATCTTGCAAAAGAACCCGTGCCGGAAGCTGTAATTTTAGCATACAACGTTCAGAATCTTCAGTTTGGAAGAGAATATTTCATTCCGAAACCTTTTGATAACAGATTGATCACAAAAGTATCAAGCGCTGTTGCAAAAGCAGCCATTGAAAGTGGAGTTGCCAGAAAAACCATTACGGATTTTGACGAATATGAGCATCAGCTGTTAGACAGAATGGGTAGAGATGAGAGATTGGTAAGAATGATGCAGAGCCGTGCGAAATCCAATCCGAAAAGAATTACCCTTGGAAATGCTGAAGAATACAATGTCTTGAAAGCAGCCCAGATTCTTTATGAAGAAGGAATTGCTTATCCAAGCCTTTTAGGAGATAAAAAATACATCAAGGAACAGATGGAGCGTTACGGAATTACCCTGGATGTTCCAATCATTGATCCAAGTGATGACGATCAGAAAGAAAACAGAAAAAAATACAGAGAAACCCTTTGGAAACTTCGTCAGAGAAAAGGAATGAACGAGTACAAAGCGAAGAGATATGTACGTCAGAGAGACTATTTCGGACCTTTGATGCTGAAGCATGGAGATACTGACGGACTTATTGTAGGATTCTCTAAAAACTATACTTCCGTTTTACGTCCGGTTTTAGAAGTGATTGAAAAAGATAAAGGAGTAGATAAAGTAGCAGCCATGATGATGATTCTGTCTGAAAAAAAACCTATTTTCTTCGCAGATACTTCTATCAATCAGAATCCTACAGCTGAAGATCTTGTGAATATCGCTAAGATGGCAGAATTTACAGTAAAATCTTTTGCGATTGAACCAAGAATTGCAATGCTTGGATTTGAAAACTTTGCTGCCATTTCCGAAACTTCTAAAAAAGTGGCAAAAGCAGTAAGTATCCTTCATGAGAAATTCCCTAAAATGGTTGTAGATGGTGAAATTCAGCCGGATTTTGCAATGAATGCAGATCACCTGAGCGATTACCCATTCTCAAAACTAGGAACTACACCGGCCAACACATTCATCTTCCCGAATCTGGAAAGTGCAAACCTTTCTTACAAGATTCTGAGAGGAATGAAAGTAGCACAGGTAATAGGACCTATCTTAATGGGGTTAAAGCAGCCGGTACACGTGCTTCAGATGCGTTCAAGCGTTGATGAGATTGTAAACCTTGCTACCATTGCTGTTCTTGATGCTCAAAGAAGAGAAAAGAAATCGTAATAGAATGAGCAGCATAACTGGAAGCAGTAATCCATCTTTCTTATTTAAAAAATGACACTTTAAACCGTGTTCAAATAGTAAAAAGACTCCATATTTTGGAGTCTTTTGTTTTTCTGTTAATTCCTTGAATTCTTATTTGAAATTTAAGTTAAAAATCATTCGTACATCAAATGAAAACATTAATTAGTTTAAATTGCTATATTTGGGAGTTTTAAAAATTAATAATGATATTTTCTTTACAAGGCACTGTTCAAGAACTTACGCCTACCTACGCTGTCATCAATGTTCAAGGAGTTGGTTACTATGTGGGAATCAGTTTGATGACCTCACAGACACTGGTTTTGAACCAGCAGACCTTTTTATTTATTCAGCAGATCATTCGTGAAGATGCTCATCTTCTCTTTGGATTTAACACACGTTCAGAAAAAGAAATGTTCAATCTGTTAATAAGCGTTAATGGAGTAGGAGCCGTTTCAGCACTGATTCTGTTGTCAACATTGAGTCTTGATGAGATTGCGTCTGCTATACTTTCCGGAAACAGTGCACTGATCCAAAAAGCAAAAGGAATTGGTGCAAAAACGGCCGAAAGAATTATTGTAGATCTTAAAGATAAAGTACAGAAATACAGCGATCCAAACGCGAATATTTCTGTGATGGTGGATAATAAAATTAAGGAAGAATCGTTATCTGCATTAGAAGTTTTAGGCATTCCTAAACGAGCGAGCGAGAAGATTGCGGATAAAATTATAAAACAAAATCCAACCATCTCGGTAGAAGAATTGGTTAAACAAATCTTAAAAAACATTTAACATTTGGTGGCGAATAGTAAGCATCTTAACATATTTTTGTTCCTGTCGTTCCTGTGTATGTCTGTGAGTGCTTTTGCACAGGCACAGAAAGATACAGCGATCATAAGAAAACAATATGAAGTGGCTGACCCTACGAGGTATGAAGCCTATTACGATATAAAAACCGGGATGTACTATGTGTATCCCAAAATAGGGAATACTATTACAGGTCCTCCTACAGCGATGTCTCCGGAAGAGTATAAAGAATATATGCTTGCCAGCCAGACAAAAGCTTATTACAAGGAGAAATCTGATAAATATAATCTCCTCTTCAGAAAAGACAGATCTGATGCGAGAAAGCAGGGATTAATTCCTTCTTTGTTAATTAATAACAAACTGTTTGAGACCATTTTCGGAGGTAACAAAATTGAAATCATCCCTTCCGGATACGCATCCCTGGATTTTGCAGGACTATACCAAAAAATAGATAACCCGATGATCCTGCCTCAGAACAGGACCAGCTTTACCTTTGATATCGATCAGAGAATTCAGCTGGGATTATTAGGGAAAGTAGGGGAAAACCTTCAGTTAAAGGCCAATTATGATACCCAGAGTGGTTTTGCTTTCGAAAACAGAATGAACCTTGTATGGCAGGCAAAAGGAAGCTGGAAAGATCTTCAGAGTAAAGGTCTTGGAAATGTAGATAAACCCAACGAAGGAGGAGAAGATAAAATCATCAAAAGAGTCGAATTTGGTAACGTAAACATGCCACTTTCAACAAGTCTTATCCGTGGTTCCCAATCACTGTTCGGGGTGAAAACGGAATTCCAGTTAGGAAAAACATTTGGAACAGTAGTCCTTTCCCAGCAACAGGGAGAAGCTCGTAATATTGTAGTACAGGGTGGTGGTGTAATGAACAATTTTAAAGTCAACGCAATTGACTATGAAGAAAACCAGCACTTCTTTTTAGGACATTATTTCCTGAATAAGTATGACGATGCCCTGCTTAATTATCCACAGATCAATTCAACAATCAATATTACCAGAATGGAAGTCTGGGTACTTGATCAGGGGAACAGTAACCTGGCTTATCAGAAAAGTATTATCGGGATCAGGGACCTTGGAGAAGGACCTGGAGGAATTACACTGCCGGATAACTCTCTGAACGGTCTTTATGATGCTGTTTCATCCGTAGCAGGAACCAGAGAAGCAGGGAAAAACTATGGAACTATTTTCCAGGGACAGGTGCTTCCCGGAGATCCAACTCCTTATGACAACGGAGAACAGTTCATTTACAATACAAAAGCAAGAAAACTTAACAGTAATGAATTTACCTACCAGCCACAGCTGGGATATATTTCATTAAATCAAAAGCTTAATGATCAGCAGCTTTTAGCCGTTTCCTACTCATATACAGTTAACGGAAGCAATAAAGTATACAAAGTAGGGGAATTTTCTGAAGAAAGTCCTGTACTGGTTACCAAAGTATTGAGAGTAAACAATAAGGTGAACACACAGTCTCCAATGTGGGACCTGATGATGAAGAACATTTATTCTATTGATGCAGGGCAGGTATCTCCCGACGGATTTATCCTTAACGTATACTACAGAGATCCAAAAACAGGAGGTAAAGTAAATTATCTTCCGGATACTCCTGTGAAAGATCAGAACTTATTGAAATTGTTTAACTGGGACCGCCTCAATATGAACGGCGATATCCAGAACAATAAAGATGGAAGTAAAGGGGACGGTATTTTCGATTTTGTCAATGGGATTACCATCAGGCCGGAAACCGGAAGAGTAATTTTTACCAAAGTACAGCCTTTCGGTGCCTACATACAAAAAGCTTTGGGAGGAACTTTTGATCCTCAATACGTGTTTCAGGATCTTTATACCAAACAGAAACAACAGGCAATCTCCAGTAATCTTGCACAAAGGTATACCATGGAAGGCCGTTACAAAGGAGTTCAGGGACAAGGTATTTCTTTAGGTGCAGTAAACGTTCCTCAGGGATCGGTAAAAGTGGCTGCAAACGGAGTACAGCTTACAGAAGGTGTAGACTATACCGTAGACTATATGCTTGGAACCGTTACAATCATTAACGAAAATGTAAAACAGTCCGGACAGGCCATCAATATTTCACTGGAAAACCAGTTGACATTTAATACACAAAGAAAAAGATTCTTAGGATTAAACTTAGAAAGAAGATTCAGTGAAAACTTTATACTGGGAGGAACAGTAATCAATTACTCTGAATCTCCATTAACCCAGAAAGTAAACTTCGGGCAGGAAGCGGTAAACAATACCATGGCAGGGATCAACCTGATGTACAACAATCAGGCTCCTTATCTGACAAGATTGACCAATAAACTTCCTATGGTAAAAACCGAAGCTCCATCCAACTTAAACTTTAAGATGGAAGCAGCTTACTTATTACCAGGATTGAATAAAGGAACAAACAATCAGTCTTACATTGACGATTTTGAACAAACAACCTCTAAAATATCATTAAAAGAACCGGCAGCATGGAGCCTTGCTTCAAAACCGGAAAAAAATACATTGCCGCCATTTAACATAGTTCCTGCCAATGATGACATAACAAGCGGATATGGAAGAGGATTATTAACATGGTATAATATTGACCCTAGATTCTGGAATGTTGGAGGAAAAGCTCCTTCAGGAATTACACCACAGTCTGTATCCAATCACGCTTCCAGAAGAGTACAATATTCTGAGATCTATAACAACAGAGATTTCGTAGCCGGGGAACAAACCTTTACAAACACTTTCGATATCTCTTATTTCCCTAAGGAAAAAGGACCATACAACGTAAACCCGTTGGCAGAACCGGCACAAAGCAGATGGGCGGGGATTATGAGATCGATCAGTGTTCCCAACTTTGTTACTTCAAACATTGAATACGTTGAATTCTGGATGATGGATCCTTATGCAGATGGTAAAACGCTGGGTACTGATCCAAAACTTTTACTTCACTTAGGAAACGTTTCCGAAGATGTTCTGAAAGATGGAAAAATGCAATATGAAAATGGACTTCCAACTCCAGGTAATCCTTCTTCTACAACGAATTCAAACTGGGGAACACAGCCAAAACAGCCACCAATTTTATATGCATTCTCTACAGAAGGCGATGAAAGAAAAACACAGGATGCCGGATATGACGGTCTTACTTCTGACCAGGAGGCAATGAGATTCGGAAATACATTTGTAAACCCGGTAACGAATATTGCTGACCCTGCAGTAGATGACTTCGTATTCTATCTTTCTGATAAGTTTACAGGAAGCCAGGCTGCTTCAGTGGTGGAACGATACAAATATTTCAGAAATCCTGAAGGAAACTCAGAAGCCAACTCTCTGAATGTAGCTTCTCAAACTCCGGATGCCGAAGATATCAATAAAGATTACAACCTTGATCAGACTGAAAACTATAACCAATATGTTATAAAGCTTGACCAGCCAAGTTTGTCACTTGGATCGAATAATATTGTAGATGTAAAAACAGTAAAAGCAACATTCCAGAACGGGCAGACTTCAGATGTAAAATGGTATTTGTTCAGAATTCCTGTAGCAAATTACGATCTGGCTGAAGGAACACACGAAGATGCAGTACTAAATAATGTAAGATTTGCAAGATTGATGCTGGCAGGATTTGAGCAAACATCTACGTTAAGATTCGGAACAATGGATCTTGTAAGATCAGACTGGAGAAAATATAATAGTAACATTGCCAGCACAAATATTCCAGGTTCAGGAGAAGGGATAGGGGTTGTTACAGACCCGAATTTTGAGGTAGGAAGTGTGAATATTGAAGAGAATGCATTGAATCAGCCTCCATATGTATTGCCTCCTGGAATTGACAGGCAGGTATTGAGTGGAAATGCAGGAGCTCAGAGACAGAATGAAGCATCACTTTACATGAAAGTAAAAGATCTTAAAACTGAGGCAAGAGGGGTGTTCAAAAATACAACGTTGGATATGAGAAGATACAAAAAGCTGAAGCTCTTTGTACATGCTCACGATCCATCCAATGTTATTACTGGAATTGATGAAAAAACAAAATTTTTTATTCGTTTCGGAAGCGATGCTACAGATAACTATTATGAGTATGAATCATCTTTAAAAATGACACCTACTACGGCGACAGCACCTATGGAAATCTGGCCGATGGAAAATGATGTTGATTTTGATGTTCAGAACTTTGTAGATGCTAAAATCAGAAGAGATAAATCAGGTGTTGCTATTACAAATAGAACCGTTGACACAGGATATCAGGAACCTTATAAAAATATTTATATTAAAGGAAGACCAAGTTTAGGAAATATTACCACCATTATGATTGGGGTCAGGAATTCTGATCCAAGAGGGGCGTCCACTATAACAAGGGTTCTTTGGGTGAATGAAATCCGTCTTTCTGAAATTGAGAATGATGGAGGATATGCAGGAAATGCAAGCCTAAACTTCAATATGGGAGACCTGGCAACAGTGAATGCCAATGCCTCTTATACCTCAGTTGGTTTCGGGAATATCGATTCAAAACCTGCGGAAAGAACACAATCTACTCAATCGGCATTCAGTATTAATACCGCAATCAATGTAGATAAATTCCTTCCGGAAAAAACAGGGGTAAAAATTCCTTTAAACTATTCTTACTCGCAGACTATTGAAGATCCAAAGTACAATCCTCTGGATACCGACGTAGAATTTAATAAGGCACCGAATAAAGATCAGTTGAAAAAAGTAGCGAGAACGTATACTCAACAGAGAAGTATAGGAGTTGTTAACATGCATAAGGAAAGAGTAAATCCAAATAAAAAGCCTAAGTTTTATGATATTGAAAACGTATCAGTAACTGCAGTTTATAACGATGACTATTTCAGAGATATCTACACCAAGAGAAACTACAGACAGTATCTGAGAGGGTATATAGATTATAACTACACCTTTAAACCGTGGGTGCTGAAACCTTTCAACAAGATGATCAGTGATACGGCAAAATCTACAAAGTATCTTAGATGGGTAAAGGAATTCAATATTAATCCAATTCCTACAAGAATCTCTTTCAGAACTGAAATCGACAGAAACTATAACGAGCTTGAGTTCAGAAATGTGGAAGCAATCCTAAATGGTGACATGAACAGTAATTTCGATGCCATCAGAAACAGAAACTTCTTCTTTGGCTGGCAGTACGGATTAGGATTCAATTTCACGAAATCATTGAAACTGGAGATCAATTCTGCAACCAGAACTTTGAATGATAATCTGGATGTAAATTCAATGGACAGCAAATCGATCTTCGGAAATGTATTCAGAGCAGGAAGACCGGTATTGTATAATCACAGAGCACAGCTGAATTATAAACTGCCATTCCAGTATCTGCCTTATCTGGATTTCATTGATGCAGAAGTAGGATACGGATTTACCTATAACTGGGCGGCAAGATCTACATCTTTGCTTGGATTTACTGACCCTAATACAAACAAGACAGCAAGTTTAGGATCTGTGGGACAGAATACCAATGTGATTCAGGCGACAGCTTCTGCAGATCTTCCGAAGTTCTTTGGTCAGTTTAACTATTTCAAAAATATTAATGCCAAACTTCAGAAACGCAGACAGGAAATGGACTCTCTGAATAATGTGTATGCAAAACAATGGGAGAAAAACAGATACAGATATAAGAAATATAAATTTAAGAATAAGCTTACTCCACTTCAAAGTGCTGCATTCTTCTTAACTTCTTTCAAACAGTTAAACGTAAGTTATAACGAAACGAATGGAACAGTGCTTCCGGGACTGATATCAGCACCAAACTGGTATGGATCCGGACAGACACTGGGAGGTCCTACACTTGGATTCCTTTTGGGATCGCAGGCAGACATCAGAAGAACAGTAATGGAAAACGGATGGGTGAGTGATTCCAATTATATGACAGATCCGTATGTAAGAATGTCGACCAAAGAATTGAGAGCAGACTTACAGGTGATGCCAATGAACGATTTAAGAGTGGATCTTAATGTGTTACATACCTTTAACAGTAACTTCTCACATACAGGATTTAACTATACCAATGGTGGAGTTCCTGATACGGATTTTACATTCGCCAGCGAAATGATAACGTATTCCAATACTACGTCGCTTCTTAGCACATCATTTAAAGATGGGCAGGCAGTGTACCAGGCGATCAGAGAAAATGCAAGAGCTCTTTCCCAACAATTGGGAGGTCCGGGAGCAGTACTGGATAATAACGGATTTGCTCAGCACTATAGCATTGGTAATGCCTATGTATTGATCCCTGCCTTTAGAGCAGCTATGGAAGGAAAATCTGTAACACCATTAACTAATCCTAAAAAGTCAGGATTCCCGTTACCAAACTGGAGAATTACCTATTCAGGATTAAAAAATATTCCGATAATCAGCGGGCAGTTCACGAAGTTCGATATCTTACATGCCTATACAGCTACGTATACTGCAACAGGTATTCAAAGCAATGTAGATTATCATGGTAACCCGAACGGATATTATCAGACCGTAGATAATGCGGGTAATGTGATCAAAGACGGTGGTGATAAAATTAACCCGTATACATTCGCACAGGTTGGGTATGTAGAATCTTTCTCACCGCTTATTGGAGTGGATGTTACCATGAGAAATAATATGCAGTTCGGAATACAGTACAACAGAACCAGAATGATGGTACTGGGATTAGTTAACCAGACCCTTACCGAAGATGCAAATACAGAATATGTAGTAAGGCTGGGGTATATTGTCCGAAACTTCAGATTAGGAACAGCCAATATCAGAGGAAGAGGAACAAGAGGAAAAGGAAGTGACCTTAACATCAGAGGAGATATTTCATTAAGAGACAGTAAAACATCCATTATGAATATCCTGTTGAATGATGCCCAGGTTACCGGAGGACAAAGATTGATGAATATTAAACTTTCAGCAGACTACAATGTTTCTGAGAATCTGAACCTGAGAGTGTTCTACGAACAGATGACCTCAAAATACAAGATCTCCACAGCATTCCCGCTGTCTACGATCAGAGCAGGTATTTCAGCCACATTTACATTCGGAGATTCCGGAGGTGGATTCTAAAAATAATATAAACACAAAAGTCCTTCAGTTTTGAAGGACTTTTTTTATATCCAATATTTGAAGCTACTATATTTTTGAATACATTTGTACAAAATAAAAATTTAAAAATGAACACACCATCAGAATTAAAGTACACGAAAGATCACGAATGGATCAAGATCGAAGGTAACGTTGCTACAATCGGTATTACAGACTTCGCACAAGGAGAGCTTGGAGATATCGTTTACGTTGATGTAGATACTGTAGATGATGATCTTAATGGAGGAGACGTTTTCGGAAGTGTAGAAGCAGTAAAAACTGTTTCAGACCTGTTCTTACCTATCGCAGGAAAGGTTATCGAGTTTAATTCAGAATTAGAAGATCAGCCTGAACTGTTAAATACAGATCCTTATGGAAACGGATGGATCATCAAATTGGAAATTGCTGATGGAGCAGACCAGTCAGAGTTACTTTCTGCGGATGATTACAAAGCGATCATTGGATAAGATTTCAAAAATATTTAGTAAGATACTGCCCATTTATTGGGCATTTCTTACTTATATGCTTCTCAGACCGGGAGAAGAAAATCATGAATATTGGTTCATGTTCAGCGGTATCGACAAGGTATTGCATCTCAGTATATTTGCAGCCTTGGGTTTCTCTTTCATTGCCGCTTTCCCAAAAATAAAATTCTCCTATTTTTTCCAGATCATTCTTCTCTATGCTTTCCTTACCGAAATCCTGCAGGAAGAAATGGGATTAGGCAGATCAATGGAAACTTTAGATATTGTAGCAGATACAATCGGATGTCTGTTAGGATACTACACCTATAAGGAATTAGTCAAGCGTTTCTTTTAACACACGCTTCAAATCCATTACTATTTCCTACTCTTCTTTTATTCTCTCTTCACCAACACTCTTACCCTCTCACACTTTTTCACTTTTTCACTTTCAAACTCTCCAACTCTCCAGCTCTCCAACTTTCTCAGGAGCTTTATCCTGCTATCCATTCATACTCCTCGCACCAGCGCACTCCCACGCTCAGCCTCACCCACTCTCCAACCCCTGCTGCGGGGTAACCATTACTATCAGGGCTAGAGGAGGAGGGGAGGCTATAAGTAATAAGTAATAAGTAATAAGTAATAAGTAATAAGTAATAAGTAATAAGTAATAAGTAATAAGTTGGCACAAATGAAAACAAGTTCACATAGGCTATAATAAAATATTAAACATGATCCGTGTCAATCTGTGTCATCCGCGGTTAAAAATAAAAACCATTCAATAGGAACGGGGCTTTAGCCCAACCATCCCATTATTATATATAGTATATTACTATCATCCCGAAACCACCCCGTATCCCGCATCTCGCATGTTGAAACTCCCCCGCATCATCCATTTTCACCCTCTCCAACGCTCAAACTCTCCAACCCTCCCACACTCTCACCCGATCCCCAAACAAATGTTTAAAATTTTTCACTCTGCTAC
>NZ_JAVDQX010000008.1:0-111775 GCF_031454475.1 Chryseobacterium vietnamense
GTGAAAAATTTTAAACATTTGTTTGGGGATCGGGTGAGAGTGTGGGAGGGTTGGAGAGTTTGAGCGTTGGAGAGGGTGAAAATGGATCATTCGGGGGAGTTTCGAGATGCAGGGTGCGGGGTGTGGGCTGCGAGCGGGGTGAGTTTGAGAGTAAGGAGTAAGGATATGATATAGGATGCGGGGAGCGAGATGCGGGGTTTTTAGGGTGACCATTGATCAAAAGAAGGTATATATATTATATAGTAGAGTTTTTTTTAAATTAATAATCTATATATAAGCTTGGGCTAAAGCCGAATTAAGGAATTCCTTTTGATTAAACGGGCTTCCTTCGACGATGCTCAGGATTATAGTCCGTTCCTATTGAATGGTTTTTATTTTTAACCGCGGATGAAACAGATTGACACGGATCATGTTGAATATTTTATTATAGCCTATGTGAACTTGTTTTCATTTGTGCCAACTTATTACTTATTACTTATTACTTATTACTTATATCCTCCCCTCGTCCCCTAGCCCTGATAGTAATGGTTACCCCGCAGCAGGGGTTGGAGGGTTGGAGGGGCTGAGCGTGGGAGTGCGCTGGTGCGAGGAGTAGAAATGGATAGCAGGAAATAGCTCCTGAGAAAGAAAATCATACTATATACATATATAATAAGTGCTGAAAATAGATATTCTTTATACTATAATATAATAGGCAGGTTCATCCGGATGTCATAATCAATCAAATAGTCTTAATTGCTGATCGCGGGTTCCGGTAAAATTAGTGGCTGAAAGTTTTGGAAATTCTTTGCCATCAAAAAACTTCTTTCTGCCGATCTTAAAGGTGGTATGAATCATTTCTGCAATATTCCCTTCTCCCATTTGTCTTTCAAAATATCTTTTATCTCCAAGTTTTCCGCCTCTCATAGAACGGATAAGGTTTAATACTTTCTGCGCCCTGTCCGGAAAATGAGTTTCAATCCAGTTCACAAAAACCGGCTCAACGGTATCATTTAGTCTTACAAGGGTATATCCGAATCCTAAGGCGCCGGCATCCGAAATAGCCTTCAATATATTTAAAGGTTCATCACTATTGAGACCTGGGATAATAGGGGCAACCATTACGTGTACAGGAATTTTGTTTTCAGAAAGAATTTCTACAGCTTTTAATTTATTTTTTGCTGAGCTCGTTCTTGGCTCCATCTTTCTTCTTAATTCTTCGTTAATGGTTGGAATGCTTAGAGAAACAGAAACCAGATTCTGTTCTGCCATTGGTTTTAATATATCGAGATCTCTTAACACCAGTGCATTTTTTGTCAGAATATTGACAGGATGTCTGTAATCAAGACAAAGCTGCAGTAGTTTTCTGGTAATTTCAAATTGTCTTTCGGCCGGCTGATAGCAGTCTGTATTTCCGGACAATAAAATCGGGGCAGCTTGATAGCCTCTTTTTTGAAAAAATTTCTCCAGTAGTTCGGGAGCATTTTTCTTTACCATGATTTTTCTTTCGAAATCAATTCCGGCACTGTAGCCCCAATATTCGTGGGTAGGTCTTGCAAAGCAGTAAGAGCAGCCATGTTCGCATCCCTGATAAGGATTCATGGAATATTCCATTGGAAGATCTTCACTTTTAACCTGATTGACAATAGTTTTGGGAAATACTTCTGTGAAAGAGGTTTTTACCGTCTCGAAATCTTCATCCTCAGGTTCATAGGTATATCTGTCGAAACGATTGACAACGTTCCGCTGAGCTCCCTGACCTTTTATGAAATTTTCGTTTTGCATTCTGTTGTAAAATTAGAATGGAATTTTTATAAAATAATGAGTTTTAACATTAAAGTTTTCCACAAGAAAAATCCAACACTTTCAAAAGCGTTGGATTTAAACATAATTAAATATATTTTTTTACTACTTCAGCGCGAATAATTCTACTCCATGAGTTTCATCATCATTATTTTTTTCATCAAAGTGTCTGTGATAGTCCGAATAGGAATCACTATATTTTTTATCTTTTTTAGTCAAAATTTTTTTAATGCTTATTAAACTCAATACTGCCAAAAGACCAACTCCTCCTGCCAGTAAAACTCCAACTTCTTTTTTCATATTTTCTCTGATTTATTATTGATACCATTGCAAAAAGTATACCTATTTTATTTTTTAAGATTATAATTTTTGTTAACATTAAACTTTATTTTTAGGAAAATTACAATCTGCTATTTTTCTTGCATTTAAGATGGCAATGGTTTAATTATTGTACTTAAAAACAAAAATATTATTATGGAAAATCCAGAAAACATTGACAGAATGACGACCTTGAGCCAAGTGATGAAAACGCTTTCTGAAAGAGGAATACACAGGGAGTTCAGAATGAACGAAAAATGTGAAATGAAGTTTGAAAACTCTGAGAAAGTGTACCAGCCATCTGAACTGATAATTTTAAAAACTTACCGCTTTGAAGGGGACAGTAACCCTGATGATAATGCAGTACTTTATGTGGTAAAGGATAATGCAGGCAACCGTGGAATGATTATAGATTCTTATGGTGCAGACAGCAATTATCCCGGTGAAGAATTTGATAAGTTTTTAAGAGACATCCCTATTCAGGAAAGTGACGAATTCAATTTTTAACAATTTTATCATATTTTAATTTTTTAAACCATTAAGGTTGTTGTAATTAAAAACATTGGGATCCTTATCTCGCAGTCAACAATTCCACCTTAATGGTTTAAAGAATTATTCTACGTTTTTCTCCTTTTTTCTGAACATATTTTTCAGAAAACCTTTCTTTTCTTTTTTCTCAGCTTCGGGCCGGGGAGTTTCTTTTTTATTTTTTATTTCCTGCTTTATTTCTTTTACCGACTGTTTCATTTCTTTTACAGAAGAAACTGCTTCTTTGACTTTCTTTTCCGTTTTTTCGACATTTGCACCAATCAGGGTTTTCTTTAATCCCTGTTCTATTCCTCTCCAGAAAAGATTAAAGAAAGATTTTGTAGGATCACGTTCAACATTTTCTACCGTCACTGCATCAGGGAAGTTTCCTGAGTTTGATTTCAGAAAAACATTAGCTACTACGGTCAGAAATCCTTTTTTCTCATGGTTATTCTTATTGAGAACAGCAATTTTCAGGTCTTTATGCTTAAGATTAAAGGTTCCGTGTAATCCGGCAGGGTTTCCTTTGAAGTTAAAAAGCATTTCCTGGATAGTTCCTGCAGTAGCTGTCACATGAAGATAAGGCCTGATAAAGGGATTGATCCCACTTGCAGGAAGATTGGATGTTTTTCCGGAAATGGCAAATCTATCATTCGGGTCCGCTACATCAAAGTTCCAGTTTACGGAAAGTGGTGAGAGATTCATGAAAGAACAGTTGATTTTTATGTCCACTTTTGTAGGTCTTCCTTTTATTTTAGCAGAATTCAGATTTTTAACGTTCATATTAAAGTTGCTGAAGGTCAGTTTTCCCGGTCCCATACTTTCCGGAGTATCTTCTTCGTATACCAGAACCGAATTTTTCAGATCAAGGTTATGAATGGTCATTGGAATTTTAATAGAACGCAGCATTTTAGAATATAATGCTTTTATTTTTGGGTCATCTTTGGGGATTTTACTTCTGAAAATATTGGCATGTGCGGACTCAATACCTACTTGCGAAGCATTTACCATTTTATTGTGAGAAAACAGGTCCCATTCTCCTTCTGCGGTAATTTGTCCGGCTTCTAAGTCATACAGATCTCTTTCAACGGGTATCATTTTGATAAACTGTGCTCTTGAAACGAGAGGCTTCATGGCAAAACTGGTAATCTGTATCTTATTTTTATTCAGCTTAAGAAGTCCAAGGCTCATGTTGTAAAACGGTGTTTTATAAGCCAGGTTCCTCATGGTAATATAATAGTCTTTCACTTTGAAGGACAGCCCCGGCTGATTAGGCTTAGGAGATAATTCAATATTATTTACCGTTGCATTAAGATCATGGAAAGTCAAAGGCTGTTTTCCTTTATCATAAGTAATGTTTGAGTTTTTTAAAGATGTTTTTCTTATGATGACGGAATTAATAATACCGGGCCCGGCAGATTTATTGGCTGGCTTTTCTCCTGCTCTAAAAGTACCGTTTACATTTTCTATAAGAAGGTCTTTAAGATCAACATTGAGTTTTTTATCAATAAATTCCAGTTTATTGATATTAAAAGCAATATGATTCGTTTTTAAATCTGCTGCTGTCTTTCCTGGTGCAGGATGACCTGACGTCAATACAACGTCCCGGATTTCCCCATTGGCGGGCTTCAGCGCAAAGCTTCTTACTGTGATATTCTGAGCGTTGGAATATTCAATATTCCTGGCTGCAATAGTAAAATCTTTGTATCCTACAGGAATGACCTGCTCGGACGTTTCTTTATTAAACCTCAGCTGATTGATATTCAGCATAAGATTTCCAACGGACAGAAGATTATTTCCATCTGGTTTAGTAACCTTTACTATAGCATTATTAAGCTTTACATTTTTTAAATCAACCTCAAAATTTGATTTTTTTTCAGTTTTTTTAGGTTTTACTCCAGTATTATAGACTTTCAGAACAGGATTCCGGAAGTCTGCATTGGTAAGTGAAACTTTATTTTTGTTTAAAATGACATCGGTAAAATCCATCTTAGGAACCGCAAATTCAAATAATTGGGCTTTTTTAGGATAAAACTTTTTGAACTGAGCGAATGAGAGCAGCGGAGTCAGTCTGAAATTCTCGACTGCCATCTGCCCGTTACTGGTATTGATACTGCTTATAGTGACCGCATACGTGTCATCAGGGCGGAAAAAGAATTTTTCTCCTTTAATACTGTATCTGTCAAAAACGACGGGTAGTTTATCTTCTACAGATTCTTCCGTCATTTGTAAATTTTCTACAAACAGATCCAATTGCTGTACCGATAGAAATTTCTGCTTGGTATGTCTGAAAACAGCAATTTTACCCTCGTTGATCCTTATATTTTCAAATAAAACCGGATTTCTTTTTTTTCCGGTTTTGCGGTCTACAGGCTTTGCAAGAATGACATTTAAAACAGGTTTTGAAAGCAGCAGATCGGATGAGTTGATTCTTTTATTAAAAACAGCATCATAAATCCCGAAACGACTTATTTTTAAGGTATCTACAGTACCCTGCAGTCCAATAACGTCTGTGTTTTGGGGATCTTTACTGTTAACAGAGATTCCCGTTGCTAAAATATTTCCGGTTCCTAAATCCACATCAAGGGCTTTGTAGGAAACCTGATAGTCCGTGTTCTTTTTTATATAGTCCGGAAGCTGGGTTTTAAGCCATATATTTAATCCGAAATTTGCAACGAGAACAAGTCCCACCAGAACCCCGAAAACTATGAGTAAATTTTTAATCCATCTGTTCATTTCCTGATCTTGTTAAATGTAAGTTTAAATATAAGATTATTAAGTGCATATTTTACTTGTTTATACTTCTTAATAGTAAAATAAATATGATTTATCACTTTTAAACAGGAAAATATTTCATTGTAAAACAGCAAAAGACCATCTCAATTTAAGATAGTCTTTTGCCCGCTAAAAAGAAAATTCGTTTATCGAAAATAATTAAATTACTCTTTTACTATTTTTTTTGATAAAGCTTCGCCTCTGCTATTCTTAAAAAAAACAATATAATTACCCTGCTGCAGACGAGAAACATCTATAACATTTTTTCCATTTTTAAGGTTTCCAGCCAAAGCAGTTCGCCCATCAGTGGTATACAGGATATAGGATAAATCTTCTTTGGAAGTTATATTGATTACAGATTTGACACGGGTTACATCAATTTCAGCAAAAGACGTCTTGCTTTTTGTCATATCATGTACTCCTAATGTCGCATTAGGATTATATCTGTAGGTAAATGTTACAGGTGTACCATATTCATTATTAAAGTTATCAACCAGATAATATTTTATTATATAGTCCATTGGGAATGTTCCTGAACCAGTGTCTTTGTTCCACATGGTATACCCACCTGAAACTTCAGAATTTGCCGGAACATTGATTGCCGGTTTGGAATTTCCGGGATAAACTGCTCCTAAAATGATAAATGGTAGACATGTATTCTGGTAACAGAACTGAAAATTACTTCCGTCAGCATTGATAATATTCATAACTTTTGATCGAACATTAACAGGGCTGGAAGAGGTATTTTTAATCTTGTAATGTAAAGTTGCGAGGTTTTCATCCACGCTGTTATAAGTAATAACACTTCCGTCATTTATTGGTGTTCCGTCTTCTTTTGCCAATGCAAGCTGCGCTTTCCCATAAAAAGAGATAAAAACGAGCAGAAATATAATGTAATTAATATTTTTCATAATTTTTTAATTTATAAAACCAGGAAGCTGTTATACAGCTTCCCGGATTGTGAGAAATTACTTAATAATTAACTTTTTAGTAACCGGTTCCGCATCTTTTTCTTTGATGGAAACAAGATAAGTTCCTTTTACAAAATCATGTACAGAAATCGGAGTATTAGGCTCTACACCTTCTTTTTCAAGAATTATTCTTCCATTGACATCAAAAATTTTAATGTTCACTTTTCCTTTTCCGTTAATTTTGAAATAGTCTTTTGCAGGATTAGGATATAATGTATGCTCATTATCTGTCTTTTCAGCAGTATGAACTCCTAATGTTGTGCTTATGGCAAAAGGTCCTGCAGCATTTACTATTTCACCGGTTGTACCATCCAATAAAAGCAAAACAACTTTTATTTTATCCAAGTTATATGTGGTTGGAATATCTGCTGTAAATGTATAATTTACAACCTGTCCGTCAGTTATGGTAGCAGGAACAGATCCGGTTTGTCCGGCATATCCACCCAACAGCATTCTGCCTACATGATCATAAACCATATCCGCAGCAGGCACCGGATTGGGCTTACTTTCATATCCACCCATAGGTCCGGCCGCTCCTCCGGCATAATAATTTGCCTGGTTATAGCCTGAAATAGTTCCTTTTACTTCATTTTCTATAACAACTGCTGCGAATCTGAAGTTAGCATTTGTAAAGTTAGTTCTGAAAACAGCAGATGCATTGAATGTTAAGGATCTTCCTGCCAGGGAAGATGTTGCATTTAGTGCAACTGGGACAATCAGTGATTTTCTTGCATTAATAAACTCAGAAAAGTCAGGACCAACACTCAACTTCAGAAGGCTTCTGTCCACATTCATTCCCGGAAAGCTGTTAAAGCTTGCTCCTGTATTATATGCAGCCAAAGTCATTGGATCATTATTATGTACGGCAATTCCTATAAAATCATTAGGAAAACTATTTTCAGCATTATGCATTCCTACCGCTCCTCTTGGACACCAGCCGCACCATGTTCCCGTCCCTTCTTCAATCACTACTTTTTTAGGTGAATTCTGGCTTACACTTATAAACTGGGTTGACAATGTATTGTCTGCGGGAGTAGAATCCGCTGCTCCATTGACTCCGGTAACAGAAAATGTAATATTTTTATTTACGACTGTAGGATAATTCACAGCAACCGAATGCGTAATTACTTTTTCCTGTCCGGCTGCTAAAGGCGTAGTTAATGCTATTACAGCAGAATGGTCTGTGCCATCATTCCAGTTCAGCGTTATATTATTAACACTTTGTGCTCCGTTGTTTTTTACAGTTGCTGCGATAAAATAATCTGTATTGATTACTCCATAACGGGTTAAGGAAATGTTTTTCAGTGCAACATCATTGTTATTTAATGTTTTTACAACAACATTATCCATCCCAATTAACCAAAAAGGGGTAGAATCATAATGCCTGAAGGATACATATACCTGCTGTCCTATAAAAGACGAAAGGTCAATAGTTTTTGTTTGAACCCCGGCATAAGAAGGGCTTTCAGTATAAACCGGAGTAGAAGCTGTAATGGCCGTCGGATTATTGGTTGTAGTAATATAAACAGAGTATTTTTCTGGTGTTCCTGAATTTTGAGGATGTGTCATGACATCATACAACAGGAAAACATTGGAAGCAGTAACCGTACTCAAATCGATTAATGGAGAAGTAAGCAAGTCATTGGGTGTAAGTGCCTGTCCGCTTTTATAAGAATATGAAACCATAGTTCCCGAACCGAGATTGGGATATATACCGGAAGCATTTCCATTAAACCACTGATTCCCATCACCGTCGATATCCGTGCTCACCCATCCGTTGAGCCCGGCAGTATTAAAATCCTGACTGTAATAAGTCTGTGAATAGTATATCCCGAACATCAGGATACACATCGTGAATAAAATCTTTTTCATTTGTTTGATAATTTAAGTTAGTAAATAATAATTTTATAAAAATTCATAGGTGTTGGTTATGCCTATCTTTTCTTCTCTTACATTCAACACATTTCCTTTTCCATCCATTACCATCACAATAATTTTAAGGTGGTCCCGCTGGTATGCTGAAGGAATAGTATATTGAAATGTTCTTGAATATTCGTTGGAAATCCCGGTCTGTGAATCCGGAATGTTTTCTCCCGCAACCGATGACGTCAGCTTGTCCCGTAAAACATTATGGTGAACATAATCGTAAATTGTAGCAGGACCCAAAGCTGGAACATAATTCTTTTGTTTACCTACCAGCTCGTCTTCTACAATAAACGCAGCCATTGTAAGTCCTGAAAAATTTTGGGCAAAAGAAATCCGGGCATCAACATTCAGGGTATTGCCAGACACATCAGAGCCTATTTTTATCCCAATTTTACTGAAGGCTTTTAACTGAGACAACGGTAACGACATATCAGTATAATTTTCACTATCGTCCCACATTATATTTCTGTTAATGAACATAGTGGGCCAGCCAAGGTCTGATCCCGTAACATTTTTGAAAATTTCAGTTTCAGTACTTACAGCATTTGACCAGGGATCCTGGCCGCTCGGACCATGGATTCCCATAAAGACAAAGCCATCATCCGTCTGCAGTTTCAGATTTTTGGCTCTGGCACCCGCACGGGTACAGTTTCCACACCATGTGCCAGTAAAATCCTCATATAAAATTCTATGTTTAAAATTAACGCCGTCATTGATGACAGCATTTACAGAGATGGGATTTACAGGGAGATTTCTGTATTGGGCACGAATAGTGTACACTCCTTTTTCTAATGGCGTATAGAGATTTCCATTTATCAGCAGATTATTGACATAAATTTCACTTTCTGCAGTAATGTCATTATTGAGATTATCTTTTACCTTGAAAGTAAAGGTTTTTCCCAACAATTTTTCGTTACCTCCTTCTGAAGAAATTGTAAGATAGGTAACCGCATTATCTCCTTCGTCACTCATAGATCCTTTACAGGAAGCCAGTAACAAAAAAAATAAAATCACACAATTTTGAAATAATAACTTTTTTTTCATTTTAATTTGAAATTTTTAATGTGTTATTTTAAAAAATGAAGCTTTACGTGTGCGATGTTAATGAATAAGTTGAAAATTTAAACATTAACATTTTGATAAAATCAATGATTTCAACAAATACATGAATAATTCGCATTAAATCTACACAATTTATTATATATTAGCCAACAAAATAAATGTTTAATTATTAAAAACAATATCATGTCAAAAATAATCTTATCAGCAATCTTATTTTTTTTAGTAAGTTTTTGTTACGCTCAGGACCTTCCCAATATTTCAGTAAACACATTGTCTGGCGATAGAATCAATTTTTCTAAAATAGATTCCTCTAATCCGGTGATTGTCAGTTTTTGGGCTACTTGGTGTCTGCCCTGTATGGAAGAACTTACTGCAATTAATGACAAGTATGAAGACTGGCAGAAAGAAAGCAACTTTACCTTATTGGCAACCGCTACAGATGATGCCCGTACGGTATCGAAAGTAAAAACACTTGTTAAAAGCAAAGGATGGCCTTACACGGTATTACTGGACTCTAATCAAACCCTTAAGAGAGCCTTAAACATTAACAGTATTCCCCACGTCATAATCATTCATAAGGGTAAAGTTGTATATTCACATATAGGCTATTCTCCCGGAGATGAAGATGAACTGATCAAAAAGATTAAAGAATACAATACCGCCCATTAATTATGCAAAAGAAATTATTATATGGTGCCGCTTTTTTGTGCAGTGTCAATCTTTTCAGCCAACTTTCTGTAAATCTGGAATCCAATTCACAATATTATATTGATGACGGCAAAGTAAAACTCTCCGATGCTGAAAAAGACCGGAGATTCAGATCAAATAACTACCTGAATGTCAACTATAAATTAAAAAACTTCACCGCAGGGGCACAGCTTGAAGCATATGAACCAAAAGCCTTACTTAATTATTCCCCGGTTCTGAATAAAACCAACCTGGGCACTTATTTTATAAACTATAATAATGAAAAGGCGGGAATAGATGTCACATTAGGTCATTTTTATGAACAGTTCGGCAGCGGCTTAGCTCTACGTGTATGGGAAGATAAGCAGCTTGGAATTGCCAATTCCCTGCTGGGAGGAAAAATAAAATATACTGATCCCAGCCAAACCGTCATTCTAAAAGCATTAATAGGTAAACAGAGATTAGGATTTCATCTTTCAGACGGACTGATAACAGGACTGGACACCGAACTGAAACTGGATAATATGATAAAGGCGAAAGATCTTCACACAAGTATCGGATTCAGCTATGTTAATAAATATGAAGATAATGGAGAAAACACCAAGTTCCCTAAAAATGTCAGCATCTATTCGTCCAGAATGAAAATGGAGCATTCTAATTTTACAATGGAATTGGAATATCTTTACAAAACCAGAGATAATATCAAGCAGGTAAACTCATTGGATCCGAATAATACATTTTCAGGCAATGCTTTTCTGCTTAACCTTTCTTATGCTACAGACCGCTTTGGAATCATTGCCGGACTGAGAAGACTGGAAAACTTTAACTTTTACTCACAACGAGACCAAATCGGAAACATTTATCATAATTCCGTTCTGAATTATATTCCTTCACTCACCAAACAATATGATTATAGCCTGGCCAATATTTATGTGTATCAGGCACAACCAAGACTGTCTTTTCTTCCTCAAAAGAAGTCAGGAGAAATAGGCTCTCAATTTGACATCTTCTATAAGATAAAAAAAGGAACATTATTGGGCGGAAAATACGGAACAGACCTCTCTCTGAATATTTCAAACTGGTACGGATTGAAAGGAACATACAGATCATACATCAATGATATCCGGGATTACACAACTGATTTCCTTGCATTAGGAGAAAAGTATTATGCAGACCAAAGCCTTGATATCAGAACCAGGCTGAAAGACAAATGGAAAATAGGATTAGTACTTATCAATCAGTACTACAACACCCAAAGAGTTGAAGAAACAAGTGGTGAGGTAAAAGCGCAAACCATCGTTCTCGATAATATTTACAGATTTTCCAAAAGCTCTATGAAACTTGAGCTGCAGCACCAATGGGCAAACGGCTATCATGGAAACTGGGCAGCCGGTCTTTTTGAATATAACTTCAATAAAAACTGGTCGGTTTTCGCAAACGACCTTTATAATTATGGAAATTCTGATAAAGAAAAGCAAATGCATTATTATACCGGAGGTCTGGTTTTCAGAAAAAACAGCACGAGAATTCAGGCTTCTTATGGCAGACAAAGAGGAGGGCTGCTTTGCGTAGGCGGTGTTTGCAGATTTGTTCCTGAGAGTGCCGGCCTTTCTTTGGGTATAAGCACCAGTTATTAAATAAAAGTAATTCAAATTAGTTTAGTAAAATGAAATTTAGAAATTGGTTTTTATTAATTCTACTATTTTTAGCGACAGGAATTAATGCGCAGATAAAAAATCCTGTAAAGTTTAAATTCACCATCAATGATTTGGGAAACAATCAATACGAAGCGGTATTGAATGCTACCATGGAAAGCGGATGGCACATTTACTCTAAAGATTTACCGGAAGATACCGGAATTCCGACGGAGTATAAAGTGACAGGAAAGAATATTGAGTTGATTGGAAAATTTACCGAAGTAGGTAAAAAACATGAAGAATTTTCTGAAGCCTTTGGAGGGACCATTGTATTCTACTCCAATTCTGCCGGATTTAAGCAGAAATTTAAATTAAAAGATCCGACAAAACCTGCAGATGTCACTTCGGAGATCACCTATCAGACTTGTGACGACAGAGTTTGTCTGGCTCCCAATACATTAGAGTTCAGCCAAAAAGTTACCCCAAAAGGTGCAACGGAAGAGGCCGCAACTGAGGAAACCACAGGTCCTGTAAAAGACTCTGTAAAAATTACTGAAACGGTTACTGAAAATCCAGCAAAAACAGAAGCTACGATCACAGAAACTTCAAAACTGGATCCCAAGCAGCTGAAAATTGCAACCATCGATTTCAAAAAACCTTTGACTGATTGCGGTACAGCGTCTACCAAAGTGGATGAAAATTACTGGACATATTTATTCCTTGGATTTATCGGAGGGTTAATTGCCTTGCTTACGCCATGCGTTTTCCCGATGATTCCACTGACGGTTTCTTTCTTTACCAAAGGGAGCAAAAACAAGGCAAAAGGAAAAAGAGATGCACTTATTTACGGTTTTTTCATTCTTCTGATCTTTGTTTTACTAAGTATTCCTTTCCATATTATTGACGGAATTGCCGGAAATATCTTCAACGAGATTTCCACCAGTGTATGGCTGAATATTGCATTCTTTATTATATTCATCTTCTTTGCCGGAAGTTTCTTCGGGTATTATGATATCACGCTGCCAAGTTCTATTGCCAACAAATCTTCTAAGGCAGAAGAGGCAGGAGGAATTATCGGTATTTTCTTCATGGCATTAACGTTGGTTATTGTTTCTTTCTCATGTACAGGACCTATTTTAGGAAGTTTACTGGGAAGTGCCGTGACAGGTTCATCCAATGTTCCTATGCTGCTGACTTTTGCGTTGGCAGGATTCGGGCTGGCATGGGCCATTATTTTTGGGTTGCTGGCATTATTCCCGCAGGCATTACAAAGTCTTCCGAAATCCGGAGGATGGATGAATACGGTAAAAGTAGTTTTAGGATTCGTAGAACTGGCATTGGCATTGAAATTCTTGTCTAAAGCAGATCTTGTTTCCAAAACATTCTTCTTAAAAAGAGAGCTTTTCATTGCCATCTGGATTATTATTGCTTTAGGATTAGCATTGTATTTATTAGGATTCATCAGATTCCCGCATGATGATAAAAAGCCTAAAATCTCTGTCACCAGAAAGATATTGGGGGTATTGGGAATTGGTTTTGTCATTTACCTTATTCAAGGGTTAATCCCATCCGAACGTCCGAAACTTCAATTATTAAGCGGAATTTTACCTCCTCTGAACGTAAGTTATTTCCATGATGAAAAAGACGGAATTTTAGGAATGCATCCGGAACACGACTTCTTCAAAGCAATAGAACTGGCTAAAAAAGAGGATAAACCCATCCTAATTGACTTTACAGGATACGGATGTGAAAACTGTAGAAAAATGGAGGAATTTGTTTGGAGCGAGCCGGACATTCTGCCGATCCTTCAGAATGATGTCGTATTAGCTTCCTTATATGTAGATGACAAAGAAGAACTTCCTGAGGATCAGAAAACCAAAATTGACCTTGGGGACGGACAAATCAAAAAGGTAAAAACAATTGGAGACCGATGGAGCTTATTTCAGCAGGTGAACTTTAACAATAATTCTCAGCCTCACTATGTTTTAATAACTCCTGATGGAAAAGTAATTAACACACCTGTTTCAGGATATATGCCCAAAGAGGATTTCAAAAAATTCCTTGAATGCGGAGTGAGTCATTACACCCGATAAATAAGACCCTACAAACTATTATCTTAGCTCAGAACATATGATATTCCGAGCTAAGATATTTATATTTAATTTTTTATTCCCAGTTCTATCACATATCCTTCGTGCCCTCTTACATTGATAAAGTTTCCTCCTTCAAATCCCAGGTACTGACCTTTAATTCCGGTAAGTCTTCCTGTAAACTCAGGTTTTTTATCTAAAGTAAATGAAGAAACTTTTTCCGGTTTTTCGAAAGGATAATCAAACATCCACAACTCTTCTCCGTCGCTGTAAAATTTCTGGAAATCATCAGGAAAATATTCTTTTATCTTTTGTCGGAAATCCGCAAGGTCTACTTCTCCTTCAAAATCATCCTGCAGCATCTTTCTCCAATTGGTTTTATCTGCCAGATGCTCTTTTAAAGCCACCTCTATCATTCCGGCCTCATAACGGTTTTCTGTTCTGGCAATGGGTAATGCAAAGGTTGCCCCCTGATCAATCCAACGTGTAGGAATCTGTGTATTTCTGGTTACTCCTACCTTTACATCTCCGGTATACGCCAGATAAACGGTGTGTGGTTGCAACTGAATTTGCTTTTCGACCTCCAGATCACGTTCTGCAATATCTAAATGCGCTGTAGAAAGTTCCGGACGGATAATCGTATCACTTGCATAAGGGCTTTCAAAAAAACAGTTTTTGCAGAATCCCATTCTGTAAATCGGCTTATTTTCACCACAATTTACACATTGGAATCCCGTATGTTTTATGCTTAACTCTTTTCCAAACAGCTCATTCATGTGGATCAGATCTCCAGAAAGATTGAGGTAGTATTGGATTGGCCTAGCATCGTAGCTTGTCATCTTTAAAATTTGCCCTTGAAACTGCATATGATATTTATATTACTTTTTTAAGTAAATTTAATGATTATATTTTTCAAAAAGTAAAATTTATATTTTTGTGCTAATAAAAAATACAAATGGTTTATCTTATAACAGGCGGTAGTGGGTTCATCGGTTCCCATTTAGTTGAACAATTATTAAGAAATGGACATTCTGTCATAAACGTTGACAATTTTGATAATTTCTATGACTATCGGGTAAAAATTAAAAATACTTTAGAGTCAATCGGTAAAAATTCGGATTTTGAATTCTCGGATAAAGAGACGGATATTCTACGTTTGGCTTCCCTCACTCATTCTGAACAATATTCCCTCTATTGTCAGGATATACGTGACAAAAAAGGTCTTGAGAACATCTTTAAGAATCATCCTGTTGATATGGTGATTCATCTGGCCGCACTTGCCGGTGTACGCCCTTCTATTGAGCGCCCTCTGGAATATGAAGAAGTAAATGTACGCGGTACCATGAATCTTTGGGAACTGTGTAAGGATTTTAATATTAAAAAATTCGTTTGTGCATCTTCTTCAAGTGTGTATGGAAACAATGAAAAAATTCCCTTTGCAGAAACAGACAATGTAGATAATCCTATCTCTCCTTATGCAGCTACCAAGAAAAGCGCAGAAGTAATAGGGCATGTTTACCATAGTCTATACCATATAGATATGATACAGCTTAGGTTCTTCACCGTATATGGACCGAGACAAAGACCTGACCTTGCGATATACAAGTTTACAAAGCTTATTTCAGAAAATAAGGAAATTCCTTTCTATGGTGACGGCAGTACAGCCAGAGACTATACTTATGTAGATGATATCATTGATGGAATTACCAAATCTATTCTTTATCTGGAAAACAATTCGGGAGTCTATGAAATCATGAATCTGGGTGAAAACCAGGTAATCACTTTGTCTGAAATGGTGGCCACTATTGAAACGGCACTGGGAAAATCTGCCATCAAAAAAATTCTGCCAATGCAGCCGGGAGATGTCACAAAAACGAATGCCGATATTACAAAAGCAAAGGATTTAATAGGGTATAAACCGGCCACAGACTTCCAAAATGGCATAAAAAAATTTGTGGAATGGTTTTTGAGAAAACGACAATAAGTAAATTACTGACACAGCTGCCAGTTAGTTAGTGACAGCTATTTATTAGAAAATATTATAAAAAGAATTGAAAATCAAGTATAAAAAAGTTTATTATACAAGCTATTTTTATACTTTTGCAAAAAATTAGAAAATTATGTACTGGACATTAGAATTAGCTTCATATCTAAGTGACGCACCTTGGCCAATGACAAAAGCAGAGCTTATTGACTACGCAATCAGAACTGGTGCACCTATGGAAGTAGTAGAAAACCTTCAGGCTATTGAGGACGAAGGAGAAATTTATGAATCTATCGAAGAAGTATGGAGTGACTATCCTACTGACGAGGATTTCCTTTGGAACGAGGATGAATATTAATAAAGCGATAAGCTTTAGGCTGCTTGCTTAGAGCTTTTTTGCCCTTTTTATATATTAATTTACACGATAAGTGTTATTTAAAACGCTTAAAGCATTTTGCATTAAGCATAAAGCAAAAAATTTATGAGTTTTTTAAACAAAGTTCTTAAAGGGTTTTTGGGAGACAAGAAAGCGCAGGACCTAAAAGAAGTAAAAAAAGTTGTAACAAAAATCAGAGCTGTAGAACCAACCATCCAACAATTGTCGGATGATGGGTTGAGACAAAAAACTGCTGAGTTTAAAGAGAATATAAAATCTGCAACCAGCAAGATCACAGCTCAAATAGAACAGATTAAAGAGCAGATAAAAAATTCAACCAACGTTGATGAAAAAGAAGCTCTTTTCACAAAAATTGAGGCTCTAAAGAAAGAATCATACGAAATTGAAGAAAAAGTTCTGGTTCAGGTTCTTCCCGAAGCTTTTGCATTGATCAAAGAAACGGCAAGAAGATGGGCTCAGAATGGAGAAATCCGTGTAACTGCTAGTGACTGGGATAGAGAACTTGTCGCTTCAGGAAAAGATTTCGTTAGCATTGAAGGAGACACAGCTATTTGGAAAAACTCATGGGACGCTGCCGGAACTCCTGTAGTTTGGGATATGGTCCACTATGATGTTCAGTTTATCGGAGGGGTTATTCTTCACAGTGGTAAAATTGCCGAGATGGCAACCGGTGAAGGTAAAACTTTGGTAGGAACATTACCTATTTACTTAAATTCACTTCCGGAAAGAGGAGTCCACGTTGTAACCGTGAACGACTATCTTGCAAAAAGAGACTCCGCATGGATGGGTCCTCTTTATCAGTTCCACGGAATGTCTATCGATTGTATCGATAACCACCAACCGAACTCTGACGGAAGAAGAAAAGCATATAACTCGGATATTACCTATGGAACGAATAACGAATTCGGTTTCGATTATCTGAGAGATAATATGGTGACATCACCTTCAGAACTGGTACAAAGAGAACTGAACTTTGCCATCGTGGATGAGGTGGACTCTGTATTGGTAGATGACGCAAGAACACCATTGATCATTTCCGGTCCTGTTCCTCAGGGAGACAGACAGGAGTTTGATGTTCTTAAACCTTCTATCGACAGAATTGTTGAAGTACAAAAGAAAACCGTTTCTGCGATTTTCAATGAAGCAAAAAAATTAATTGCTGCAGGGAATACAAAAGAAGGTGGATTCAAATTACTTCAGGCATACAGAGGTCTTCCAAAAAACAGACAATTAATCAAATTCTTATCGGAAAGCGGAAACAGAGCATTGCTTCAGAAAGTTGAAGCGCAGTATATGCAGGACAACAACCGTGATATGCCGATTGTAGATAAAGATCTTTACTTCGTAATCGAGGAGAAAAACAATCAGGTAGACCTTACAGACAAAGGTGTTGAATACATGTCTCAAGGTAACTCTGATGCCAATTTCTTCGTTCTTCCGGATATCGGAACTGAGATTGCTGAACTGGAAGCTAAAAATCTTTCTAAAGAAGAAGAGTTTGAAGCAAAAGAAAGACTTTTCTCTGATTTTGCTGAGAAGTCTGAGCGTGTTCACACCATGAGCCAGCTATTGAAAGCGTACACATTATTTGAAAAAGATGATGAGTATGTAGTCATTGATGGTGAAGTTAAAATCGTTGATGAGCAGACTGGTCGTATCATGGAGGGACGTCGTTATTCAGACGGACTTCACCAGGCGATCGAAGCGAAAGAGAATGTAAAAATTGAGGCAGCTACTCAAACTTTTGCTACCATTACGCTTCAGAACTATTTCCGTATGTACAACAAGCTTGCGGGGATGACAGGTACTGCTGAGACTGAAGCTGGAGAGCTTTGGGAAATCTATAAATTAGACGTTGTGGTAATTCCTACCAACCGTCCTATTTTAAGACATGACAAACAAGATTTGGTTTTCAAAACCAATAGAGAAAAATATAATGCTGTAATTGAAGAAATTGAAAGATTAACTGCAGAAAAAAGACCGGTATTGGTAGGTACTACTTCTGTTGAAATTTCTCAATTGCTTTCAAAAGCACTTCAGCTAAGAAAGATTCCACACCAGGTATTGAATGCGAAGCTTCACAAAAAAGAAGCAGAGATTGTAGCTGGGGCAGGACAGCCGGGAGTTGTAACCATTGCAACCAACATGGCAGGTCGTGGTACGGATATCAAGCTTTCTAAAGAAGTAAAAGATGCAGGAGGTTTAGCTATCATCGGTACGGAAAGACACGATTCAAGACGTGTTGACAGACAGTTGAGAGGTAGAGCGGGACGTCAGGGAGATCCGGGAAGTTCTCAGTTCTATGTGTCTCTTGAAGATAACTTAATGCGTTTGTTCGGTTCTGAGAGAATTGCTAAAATGATGGACAGAATGGGTCACAAAGAGGGAGAAGTAATTCAACACTCTATGATCAGTAAGTCTATTGAAAGAGCTCAGAAAAAAGTGGAAGAAAATAACTTCGGAACAAGAAAGAGACTTCTTGAGTATGATGACGTTATGAACAAACAACGTGACGTAATCTATAAGAGAAGAAAGAATGCTCTTTTTGGAGACCACTTGAAATATGATATTACCAATATGATTTTTGATGTTGCCAATTCTATCGTTGCGAAAGGAAAAGCATCAGGAAATTATAAAGATTTTGAATACGAAATTATTAAAACATTCACAATGGAATCTCCGGTTTCTCAAAGTGATTTTAATAATAAAAATGTTCAGGACCTTACCAATATCTTATTTAAAGCGGCTCAGGAAGACTACAAAATGAAGCTGAACCTGTTGAAAGAAAAATCATTCCCAATCATTGAGAATGTATATCAAAATCAGGGTTCCATGTTCAAAATGATTCAGGTTCCTTTCACAGACGGACATAAAACAATGACTATTGTAGCTGATCTTAAAGAAGCATATGATACTCACTGTGAAAGCTTAGTGAACGATTTCGAAAAGAATATCACTTTATCAATTATTGATGAAAACTGGAAGCTTCACCTTCGTGAGATGGACGACTTGAGAAGATCATCACAGGGAGCTGTATACGAGCAGAAAGATCCGTTGGTAATTTACAAACAGGAATCTTTCCACTTATTCAGTGAAATGATTGACAAATTAAACAAAGAAATTATTTCTTTCTTATATAAAGGAGAAATTCCAGCGTAAGAAAAATTTAATAATATCATCAAAAAACCGCTCTGGCATTGACCATAGCGGTTTTTTGTTATTCAGTATATAATAATTTTATGATAAATATCAATATTATTATTTATTTAGAACAGTTAAAAATAATATATTTGCAGAAAATTTGACTTTCATGAAAAATGTACTGATCTGTGCTTCCGCACTGGGAACAATGTTGGTTTCTGCGCAAAAAAAAGACACCATCAAATCCAATGATATTGAAGAAGTAGTTGTTAACGGAAGATATTATCAGAAGTACAAGCTGAATGAGGTTTCAGGTTCACTGAGAATTCAGACGCCTATTCTTGAGTTGCCACAAAATGTACAGTCTGTAAGTTCACAGGTTCTTGCTGATCAGATGACTTTGAATATGTCTGAAGGAATTGTCCGCAACGTAAGCGGGGCAAGAAAAGTAGAACACTGGGACAATGTATATTCCAATGTTTTCATGAGAGGAGCAGGTATTGCCACTTTCATGAACGGAATGAATGTTTCCTCTACCTGGGGTCCAATTAATCCGGATGCTTCTATTATCGACAGAATAGAGTTCGTAAAAGGTCCTGCCGGGTTTATGGGTTCTATGGGAGATCCTGCCGGGTTTTATAATGTGGTCACTAAAAAACCAACAGGAAAATTTGCCAATAGTGTACGTTTTACAACAGGAAGTTATAACCTCTTCAGAGGAGAAGCAGATCTTGATGGTGTTCTTGTGAAAGACGGAGTTTTAGATTACCGTCTTAACTTAATGGGAAGTTCCAATAATTCATGGGTGGAAAATGATAAAACAAGCAAAATTATTGTTGCTCCTTCCATTACTTTCAGACCTACAAAGACGACTACATTTACAGCACAGTACAACTACCAATACTTAAAATTCAATCAGCCGGGCGCTTATCTTATGTCTAACGACGGATACGCTTCACTGAATGTACATACCAATTTTAATGATCCAAACTTCAAGAAAACTGAAGTAAAAGACCAGAGTTTATTCTTAAGTTTAGATCAGAAGCTTTTCAAAGACTGGTTTTGGAGCACACAATATGCTTATATGGACCTGAATTATGACGGAGGTTCTTGGTGGGGAACATTTGATCCAGCCAATAAAAATGTTTTAAACAGAACATTAAGCAACTGGCAGGCAAAAGGAAAAAATCATATTTTCCAGACGTATGTGAGAGGAACCCTTAATACAGGGAATATTGTTCATAAAATAATCGCAGGTTTTGATTACGGAGACAGAAAATACACTGCTGACTTTTCTTCTTATTCAAAAATTGTAGATGGCAAAGAAACCTTATTATTTCCAATTGACATTTATAATGTGAATTACGGAGTGGACCCTTCAACACTTCCTTCTTCAGATTTTTATACCTTAAACACCTCTGCTCCATTTTATAATGATCAGGGCGTAAAATATACTTCTTATTATGCTCAGGATCAGATTGAAATGTTTAATAACAAGCTAAGATTAACATTAGCAGGAAGATATACAAGCGGAAAAACCTATTCTGCATATCCTAATCTAAGCCCTGGTACTCCTATTGTACCTGATACAGCAGGAGAGTTTACACCAAGAGTGGGAGTAAGCTACTCTATTAATGAAAACTTCTCTGCTTACGGTATCTATGACAAGACCTTCGTACCACAATCCGGAACAGGAATTAACAAAACCAAAATTACAGATCCTTTCAGAGGACAGAATATTGAATTCGGACTGAAGAAAGACTGGTTCGGAGGAAAATGGAACTCTACTTTCGCTGTATACGAAATCAGAAGACAAAATATTCTTGTTGCGGGACCTAAAGAACAAAATGAAGGACAGCCTTTCCAGGTTGCTACAGGAGAACAAAGAGCAAGAGGTTTTGAAACTGATATCAAGGGAGAAATCATTAAAGGGTTGAATATTATCATCAACTATGCTTATACTGATGCAAAAACCGTTAAAGACACAGATCCTACAAGAATTGGAATTCAGTCTCCGGGGAATGCTAAAAATGTTCAGAATACCTGGATTAACTATAGATTTGAAAATGGCCTTATGAAAGGGTTCGGTATTTCAGCCGGTTATCAGTATCAGGGAGGAAGACAATCATGGTATGGAGTAAGTGCCACAAAAGATCAGAGCCTTCCGGATTATTTTGATACCAATTTCGGGATTTCCTATGTTGCTAAAAAATTCGATGTCAATTTAATGTTGAACAATGTCCTTAACAGAAAATTGTACAGTGGTTACAGAGGAGATGCCGGCGAATACGCATGGATCTATAATGCTCCGCGTAACTGGAGATTATCAATAGGATATAAATTTTAAAAAAACAAAGGTTAGCCCCTCACGGGGTTAACTTTTTGCTATGAGAAAAAAGCATCACCATAAAAAGAAAACTCCTTCAAAAAAATGGTCTGCCAAGCTGCATTTATGGTTTGGCTTGTCTGTTGGTTTCATTGTATTTATAGTCTCTCTTTCAGGGACTTTATATGTTTTTAAGGATGAAATACAGGATAGCCTTCGCAAAGAAGCCATTTATCTGAAAAAAGAGGAGATCGGGACAAAGCCTTTACCGATCAATCTGCTTCGTGAAAAAGTATCATTGGAACTTAATGAAAAATACCCGGTAAGTGCTGTAGAAATTCCTCTGGATAAAACAAAATCCTATCAGTTTGAGTACTATGACAAAAGTAAAAAAGGATGGAACTATTTTCAGCAGGTACGTATCAACAAGCTGGCCTATGTCAATCAGTATACCGGAGAAATCCTTGCTGTCTACAATGAGAAGTATGATATATTCAGTATTCTGAAATATCTACATTGGGGGCTTTTACTCAACTCAGAATGGGGGCCGTATACTGTAGGAATCCCAACCGTTATTTTTGTTATTATGCTGATAACAGGAATCATTTTATGGTGGCCTAAAAACAAAAATGCAAGGAAAGGACGTTTTTGGTTCAATTGGGAAAATGTAAAAAACTGGAAGCGTAAAAATTATGATCTTCATAATGTACTCGGATTCTACGCATCATTTATTGCCTTGCTCCTAAGTGTTACCGGACTTTATTTTGCTTATCCTTATGTAAAAAACTCTTTTACATTTGCATTATCCGGTTCATGGGAACTTCCAAAAGAAAAAGAAAGAAAATCGCCGGACTCTCTGATGGCAAAGAATGAAGCTGTCTTTGATCTGGCAGCAGCACAGACTGAAAAGCTGTACGCAAAATCATCCAGCTTCAGAATTACTTTGAACGGAAAGAATAAAAAAGGAAAAGAACTGAAAAATCTTCCGGTAACGGTTTACGGAATGGATGGAAGATACAGTGAAAGAAACATCCTGACATTCGATAAATACTCCGGAAAACTGCTTGCCAACAAACCTCATCACAATCTCAATACTGCCGAGAAATATTCTAACGCCAATTATGATATCCATACCGGATCCTACTTCGGAATCATTGGAAAAATCATCTGGTTTATGGCCGGCCTTACGTGTACATCACTCCCTGTAACCGGATTTCTGGTTTGGTGGGGAAAAAGAAAGAAAAAAGGAAAGAAAATATAATGAAAAAAGTGCTTTTATCAGCTGCCTGCTTAGGAACTACTACTGTTTTTGCTCAGGTAAAAGATAGTTTACAAACTCAAAATGTAGACGAGGTTGTAATGACTGCTTCCAGAAAAAAAGAAAACATAAAAGAAGTACCAAGCTCCATCACGGTGGTAGGAGAAAAACAAATTCAGTCTCAGCTGACTGTTAACTCAGATATAACAAGCATTCTCCAGTATACCGTTCCCAGTTTAGGAACGAATTCCGGGCAGACTTCCAATACAGGACAGACCTTAAGAGGGCGTCAGGTTCTTGTTTTAATTGATGGAATTCCACAGTCCACCCCACTTCGTAACGGAGCAAGAGATTTAAGGACTATTGACCCTTCAGCAATTGAAAGAATTGAAGTAATCAAAGGAGCTTCTTCCATCTATGGTAACGGAGCAGACGGAGGAATCATTAATTATATTACGAAAAGAAACAAAACAGATAAAAAGATCTCCGGAATTTCACAGATTGGTCTTACCGGACAGTCTTATGGCGGTACATTAGGAGTAAGAGCCAGCCAGCTTTTGTCCGGAAAGATAAATAGATTCGACTATACCCTTTCATTAGCCTATGAAAGAACAGGCTATACAAAAGATGGAGACGGCGTTTTGATAAGTCCTACCTACAGTATTGCCAAGATGGACAACTACAACGGATTGTTGAAAGTAGGTTATGATATTAACCAAAATCAAAGAATTGAAGCCTCCTATATTGGTTATTCTTCAAGATCAGACCTTAATGTAGGATTGAAGACAGGAAAATACGGAATCACTCCCACCATTGGTGAAGGAATAGGAAAAGGATTGGAAACCACGCCTCAGGGAACTCCGAAAAACCACAACATCAGAGTAAGCTATGACAATAAGAACCTGTTTGCAGGAACTTCTTTAAATATTAATCTTTATTATCAGGATTTTAAAACCGTTTACGGATACAGTGATACATTCTTTAACGGTGGGCAATCCAATGTTATTTCCCAGAAAAAAGGAGCAAGAATCAATTTGGATACCCAATTATGGAACTCCCCTAATTCACAGGGAGAAATCATCTACGGAGCTGATATTCTGAATGATGAAACGGTCCAAAAGCTTGAAGACGGACGTTTCTGGACTCCTAATATGAGCATGACCAATATTGCGCCTTTCGTATTGGCAAAAATTGATCTTTTCAAAAAACTGACCATCAAAGGAGGACTTCGTTACGAGAACATCAAAGTAAACGTTGACGATTTCAATACTCTTTCCACTCTTAAAAGTGACGGAACTTTCACGAAAAGCATCCCTGTAACAGGAGGAAAACTGAACTACAATGCACTGGTAGGAAATATTGGTATCCGTTATAATATTGAGCCCTATATCAACCTTTTTGGAAGCTTTTCTCAGGCCTACTCTATCAATGAGCTGGGAAGAATCCTGAGAACCTCAACTTCTGAAACGATTAAAAGTCTGGAAACAAAACCAATTATCGTTAACAATTATGAATTGGGAGCAACAGGACAACTTTCCAGCTGGCTGAACTATGAACTAACTTCTTATGTGAGTACCTCTAAACTAGGTGCATCATTCGTACAAAGTCCGGACAGAGCATTAATGATCCAGAGATCTCCTGAAATTGTATACGGTGTTGAAGGTTTCTTACACTTTACCCCTGTAAAATGGATCCAGTTCGGTGGAAGCTACAGCTGGATGGAAGGAATTACTTCTGTAAAAGATGACGGTGATTATTCTACCAAGATCAACAACAGTAGAATTTCCGCTCCTAAAGTATTGGCTTATGTTCAGGCAAGACCTGTTGCGGCTTTGTCTGTTGGTATTGATATGCTGCATTCTTTCCAGCAAAACAGATTTGAACCTAATGCAAAAACAGGATTGTATGCTTACGGTGAAGGATATGTTCCAGAATATACTGTCTTTAATTTCAAATCAAGCTATGAAGTTACCAGCAATTGGAGACTATCATTAGGTATTGAAAACCTTTTCAACAAAGTTTACCAACCTGCTATTTCATGGTGGACTGCAAGAGACAGTGACTTCACGAATGCTCTTGGACTGAGAGGGACCTTAATGATCGAATACAAATTTTAATTAATCTAAATAAAAAGTAAATTCTATCTTTGCATTGCTTTTTACTGTTATATGAAGAAAAACCATCATCATAAAAAGAAACCGGGCTTTATCAAAAAATGGTCAGCCAAGCTGCACCTGTGGTTCGGATTGGGAATAGGGTTTCTGATCTTTATTATCTCCATTACCGGGGCATTATACGTATTTAAGGATGAGGTGGAAAACATCACCCGAAAAGATGTTATTTACCACCATGAGCAAAATATTGAACAGAAACAGGTCCTTCCTATCAGAGTGATGGAAAAAGCTGTTGCGGAACAGGTAAAAGAAAAATATCCTATCCACTGGGTAAATGTTCCTATCGACAAAAAGATGTCCTATATGTTCTTCTGGTATGAACATAATACGGATGCCTGGAACTATTTTGATGAATTTCCCATCTATAAGCAAGCTTATGTAAACCCATACACTGGAAAAGTACTGAGAGTTTATGATGAGAAAAACGGATTCTTCAATATTGTAAAAATGATCCACTGGAGCTACCTTTTGAAGCAGGACTGGGGAACATATGTTGTGGGAATTCCTGTTATCATCTTTATCATTATGCTGATTTCCGGAATTATTCTCTGGTGGCCTAAAAATAAAGCAGCAAGAAAACAGCGTTTTGCCTTCAAATGGAAAAATATTAAAAGCTGGAAACGAAAAAACTATGACCTTCATAATGTATTGGGATTCTATGCCTCTATCTTTGCTTTGATCTTTTCCATTACCGGGCTTTTCTACGCATTCTTTGTCGTTCAGGCGATGATCTATGTTATATTTTCCGGTGGAGAAACAAAGTATCCAGACTTCTCACACATTAAAACAAAAGCTCCTATCGAACTGAGAACAGAAGGAACACTGGATAAAATCATCAATACAGTCCAGGCAAAATACCCTGATTCTTATGGTTTCGCCATAGATTTAGGACATCCGCACATGGATGATCATGAACACCCCAACTTTGAAGTGTACGTGAAACACCTTTCTTATTCTTATCATAAAAGCAGCAGCTTAATCTTTGATGAAAACTCCGGAGAATTGCTGCATACTCATGATCCAAAAGATAAAAACTTCGGTGAAAAAGTAGTAAATGCCAATTATGATATTCACGTAGGCGCTATTTTAGGGCTTCCTACCAAGATCATTGCTTTTATTGTAAGCCTTATCTGTGCTTCTCTTCCGGTTACCGGATTTATGATCTGGTGGGGCAGAAAAAAGAAAAAAACAGTAAAAACGGTTTAACATATTAAATAAAACCCTATTAATAATCCATTAATACAATCTTTTTTATAATTTTAGCCCCTAGAATTTAATAATAGAAATGTCATTAATAGATTTATCAAAACAAGTTGCCCTTGGAGTTGACATCGGCGGAACCAATACTAAATTCGGAATCGTAAATCACCGTGGTGAAGTTCTGGATAAAGGAAATCTGAGAACTGATGCCTATGACAAAGTGGAAGATTTCATCGATGCTTTATATGAACATGTTCGTCCAATGATGGAAAAGTATGGTACTGAAGCACACTTTGACGGAATCGGAGTAGGCGCACCAAACGCCAACTATTACAAAGGAACTATAGAACTTGCCCCCAATCTTCCATGGAAAGGTGTAATCCCTTTCGCTGAGCTGATGACAGCAAAATTCGGACTTCCCTGTACCGTGACCAATGATGCGAATGCTGCTGCCCTTGGAGAAATGCTTTTCGGAGCAGCCAGAGGAATGAAAGATTTCATCATGATTACACTGGGAACAGGAGTGGGAAGCGGAATCATTGCTAATGGAAGCTTAATCTACGGACATGACGGGTTCGCCGGAGAATTGGGACATACGATTGTAAAACCAGGCGGTAGAAAACACTGGAGTACGGGTTCTGAAGGCAGTCTTGAGGCTTACGCTTCTGCGACAGGAATTACCATTACAGCAAAGAAAATGAGAGCCGAATTCCCGGAATCTATGCTAAACCAGTATCCTGAAGATGAGATCAATTCTAAAACAGTATACGAATGTGCGATGAAAGAAGACCCAATTGCTATTGAAGTTTTCAGATATACAGGCCAGAAACTGGGTGAAGCATTGGCTAATTTTGTGATGTTCTCATCCCCTGAAGCGATTCTTTTATTCGGTGGAGTGATCAAAGCGGGAGATTTTATTTTAAAGCCTGCTAAGCTTCATATGGAAAGGAACCTTCTTCCTATTTTTAGAAATAAAGTAAAACTGGTATTCAGTGAACTTGACGAAGCAGATGCTGCCATTCTTGGAGCAAGTGCTTTGGTTTGGGAAAAATAACTGAACACTATTTTAATAATATAGAGCATCCTCTTCAGGGTGCTTTTGTTTTTTAACCACGGATTGCACAGATTTTCACAGATGATTGCGTTGTATTTTTCTTGTGGTTATTTACGAAAACATTGGTGTTATTTGTGTTTAAAATTAAAATAGGTGAATATTATTCATCCTAATTGAGATGCTTCGACTATGCTCAGCATGACAGCGCTAATACCCACTGTTTTAAATGATCTCAGATTTCAACCATTAACATTTATATTGAATCTATTTTGACCACAGATTGCACAGATTTTCACAGATGATTGCGTTGTATTTTTCTTGTGGTTATTTGTGAAAACATTGGTGTTATTTGTATTTAAAATTAAAATAGGTGAATATATTCATCCTAAATGAGATGCTTCAACCCTGCTCAGCATGACAGCGCTAATACCCACTGTTTTAAATGATCTCAGATATCAACCATTAATATTTGTATTGAATCTATTTTGACCACAGATCGCACTGATTTTCACAGATGATTGCGTTGTATTTTTCTTGTGGTTATTTACGAAAACATTGGTGTTATTTGTGTTTAAAATTAAAATAGGTGAATATTATTCATCCTAATTGAGATGCTTCGACTATGCTCAGCATGACAGCGCTAATACCCACTGTTTTAAATGATCTCAGATTTCAACCATTAACATTTATATTGAATCTATTTTGACCACAGATCGCACAGGTTTTCACTGATGATTATGCTATATTTTTTTGTGGTCATTTGTGAAAGCATTGGTGTTATTTGTGTTTAAAATTCAGCTTAATTGAAATGCTTCGACTCTGCTCAGCATGAAAATGCTAATACTAACTGCTTTACTACTATTTCCGTCATTTACCCTCAATATTTTGTTCTTAACCATGTTAAAATCATTTGTAGCATCTATCATTACAATTTGAGTTTATGAGGTTAAAATGCTGTTCAAATGAAAAAGTTTTTCCTATTTTTGATCAGCTTTTCCGGATATAAGGAAGAGAAAATAAAACAATATAATTACCGACAATGGACAATAATAATTTAGAGCAGATTACTTTCGGAGGCGGATGTTTCTGGTGTGTGGAAAGCTGTTTCAATATGCTGAAAGGAGTACAATCCGCTATCTCCGGATATTCAGGCGGGCATAAAGACAATCCGACTTATCAGGAAGTCTGTACAGGGGAAACCGGGCATGCAGAAGTAGTACAGATCACTTATGATCCAGCCGTTATTTCTTATGAGCAGCTGATGGATGTATTTTTCTTCCTTCATGACCCTACCCAACTGAACAGACAGGGAAATGATATCGGCACTCAATACCGTTCTGTAATTTATTATAAAGATGATGCGGAAAAAGCAAAAGCTGAAGAAGCTATCAAAGTTTCTCAGGAATCAGGAAGATGGTCTGGTACTTATGTAACGGAATTAACGAAATTCGACAAATTCTGGCCGGCAGAACAATATCACCAGGGATATTATAATGAAAACCCGACACAGCCATATTGTAGTGCTGTAGTGGGACCCAAAATTCAGAAGTTTAAAAAGCATTACGGAGAGCTGGGAATGCTGAACGCAGAGTAAGGCTGTTTGTAGCAAGTTCCGGCTAAAGCCGATGGATCGCAGAGATATTGATAAACGCACTAAAGTCCGTTCCTATTGATATCATTTCACAAAAACATATCCGGACGTTTACAAAAACAATATAAAATAACAGAAGCGAAGAGATTTTCTCTTCGCTTTTTGTTTGATGCAAAAAATAAATCTTTATGCAAAAATAATATCCTGGATTCTGTGTAAACTCTTTTGAGGCATCAATAGTTGCCTGAGGACTAGGGAAAATAACTGGGAACCCAACCGGATCACGATTCCCTGTTGCCAAATAAAAACGTATTTCATATTTCTGATGATACTGTTCTAAACTAGTATGCAGCCCTCCAAGATTATAAGTCTGCCCATGATCTGAAAATCTGCGGCCGTGGCTACAATTTTAATTCCTTTCGCTGCAATATCATCTAACGTCATGAGAAAAGCAAATAAAATGAAAATACAGGAACAGATAAGGATTTGTTTAATTGAGTTTTAAATTATTGTGAAGAAAGGTTATTCCGTCTGTATTGAGTCTTTAGATTTACCTGCATATTTCTCAATCATAAATGGGGTCGATTTTCTCAACTCCTTTTTGCTATCAGGATCAATGCCATCAGCTGTAAAAAACTCCACCCCTCCATTATATTTTGAATACCAGGTCTTTCCGATAGAATTTTCAATGGTCATTGTATCTTTTCTTGTAATCCTTTTAAAATAGTTCATTTTATATTCATCCCAGGCAACCACCTCAAATTCAGGCCCTATATTATTGCTATCAGTAGCAATATATCTTTCCCCATCCCAGTACATATATTTTTTATACATATCAAAACTGGGTATTGAAAAAAATCCTAAGGGGGCACGCGTTGAGCGTTCTTTTCTATCATTTGGAAAATACTTATTGCCTAAAAAACTACTTACAATTAAAAGGATTCCCACCACCCCAAATCCATTTTTCTTCATAAATTCAGAAAAATTAAAATACTGGGTAATAATTATCTTAATAGCTTTTGGTTCTGTTTCTGATAGAAACCCATCATAATTATCTACATCTATGTGTACCGTAGTAGATTTTGTTTCATCTTCCTTTCTAACAAATTTCATGGAGAAATCTGCAAAGTTTTTAAAACCTATATACTGACTAAGTTTATCAAGAATTTCTTTATCTATAATATCTGGTTCCTTATTATCACGTATACAGGCATTATAATACCTTGTTAATGTTCTTTCATGGATAATAAAATTCCATGTTTTCTCAAAATAATCAGAAAGCTCACTTGACCAACCACTCTTTGTACCCTTATTGGGAAAATCTTTCTCTGCTTTCTTGAAAACCTCATGAATTAGTAGTTTTTTTTTGGACATAATTAGTTTTTAAAGGCAATTACAAAATAGGTGATTTTCTACTGTGTCGCATTACGGCTTTCCGTAATGGAATCCTGTCCATCAATGTCCATACTTTGTCTAACATTTACCTCCCTTTCTTCCCCATCTTTGTCATATCAAAATCAGTGATAAACAAATAATTAAAACAAAATACAAAAACAAATTTACAAAACTGATTTTGAAATCACCAGATAAAGCGGAGGAAAACTCCGGGTTGGGAAGCAGATGTTTCTCCTCCGTTTTTGAAGGTTCACTTCCCAAAAAATTTAGAAGCGCTTCAATTTTTTTTAAACGTATAAAACTATCTGCGATCTGCTTCGCAGGGAAGAATACGAATGCTTTAACAATAAATTTTTTGAAAAATGTTAGAAATTATATTGATGCTATTCGGTTTAGCATTCTCAAACAATACTGCCAATACAACAACGACAAATGATAATGACCCAACAACTGTAACAACTCAGAATTTAGGAATGGGAGAAGACCCGGATACGGGAGGTAGCGATACGGGAGGAGATACAGGTCCAGTTCTACCACCTAAAAAATAGAAAAACAAACCGTTCTTTATTAGAGCGGTTTTTTTTATTTTAGTGAGATGATACGATATTTATTTTTTATTCTGTTATTTTTTATTGCTTGTGAAAAGAAAACAGTCATTCATAATGCTCCAGAAGCAGATAAATTATATGATGAAGGAACCAGTCTTCTCCTCAAAGATAATATTGAAGCCTATAAAAAGTTTCAGGAAGCTTTAAATTATTACTATAAAACAAGAGATTCTTCTAATATTTCTAAAAGTTTGATATGCCAGGCAATAGCTCAAAAATATACTGGAGATATATTTGGGGCAGAAGCTACTTTAGTAGATGCCCTCACTTTTATGAAAGAAGGAGATGAAAGTCTTTACTCTGCATATAGTACGCTTGGAGATATAAAATATGCACAAAAAGAATATTCATCTGCTGAAGAATGGTACGCTAAAGGTCTTTCTGAAAAAAACACTTCTGAAAAGGACAAATTTGATATGCTTAATAATAAAGGAGCGGCTGAATACAGACAAAAGAAATATTCAGAGGCTTTAAAAACATTAAGAAGTATAGACCCTAAAAATGTAAATGATATCAATCTAAAAAATAGAATAAAAGAAAATATTGTATATACTCAATGGCTTCAAGATAAAAATTATCCTGCTCAATCAGAATTTGAAGAACTCCTAAAACTTAAGTTAAAAAACAATGACAATTGGGGAGCAAATTCTAGCTATTCGCATCTAGCTGAAATAAATCAGGATAGCAATCCTAACATCTCTTTATATTATGCACACCAAATGCTCAATACAGCTGAAAAAATAAAAAGTCCTGACGATAGGCTAGAAGCAATAGAAAAAATATCATTAGTTGACAATCCTTCTAATGCTATTAAAAACTTTAAACAATACAAGCATCTATCAGACAGTATTCAAAGTTATAAAAATGACAATAGAAACAGGTTTGCATATATAAAATATGATGGAGAAAAGAAGGAAATAGAAAATCAAAGATTAAAGGCTGAAAAGGTTGAAAAAGAATTTCAATTACTTTGGCAGTATTTTCTTTCAGGGTTACTTGTTGCTCTAATAATCATTATTATCATTTTATATAAAAAAAGGCAAAAAAAACTTCAACAAGAAAAAGAAATTGAAGTAAAAAACACCCAGCTCAAAATGTCTAAAAAAGTGCATGACGTAGTGGCTAATGGGCTTTATCACATGATGATTGATGTTCAGAATAACCCGGAAATGGACAAAACAAGAATTCTTAATGATATTGAAAAAATGTATGAAGAATCTAGAGATATTTCTCATGAGAATATTGCAGAAAAAGATTTTGCATTACGTTTTATTAATATGATCACTTCTTATTCTTCCGATGAACAAAAGGTTTTACCTCTAGGATACAAAGAAAATATTTGGGAGTCTATTGCGTACAATACGCAGCTTGAACTTTATTATACTCTGAGAGAGATCCTTGTAAATATGAAAAAGCACAGTCAGGCAAAATTAGCTTCTGTCAGATTTGAGAAAGACAATTATAATCTGAAAATAAAATATACAGACAATGGCATAGGTATCAACAACTTAGATCAAAAAAAAGGAACAGGAATCCATAATACGGAAAACCGTATTGAAAACATTGGGGGAGATATTACTTTTGAAAAAAATCCAACAGGTGGATTAATTGTTCAAATAACCATTCCAATACAATCAAAATATGTTTAAAAAAGTCCTTATAGCCGAAGATCACGAAGTCAGAAATTTAGGTGTTGTAAATACGCTTACAGAATTACAGATTCAGAATTTTGATTTTGTAAACTATTGTGATGATGCTTTTCAAAAAATAAAAACTGCCGCTACAGACAATATTTCTTATGATCTTTTAATTACAGACTTATCTTTCGATAAAGATCACATGGAACAAAAAATCAATTCTGGCCAGAAATTGATTGAAGAAGCAAAAAAAATTCAACCAAATTTGAAAGTCATTGCTTTTTCTATAGAAAAGAAACCCAAAATAATTGATGATCTTTTTAAGGTACACAATATCAATGGCTTTGTAAGCAAGGGGAGAAATGATGGTAAAGATCTCAAAAATACAATCAAGAAGGTTTTTTCTGGCGAAACAGTTATTCCGCAAGAGATTTTAAATTCTATACGAAATACATCATTTGAATTTACAGAATATGATGAAAAACTTATTGAACTTCTTTCCAAAGGGTGGAAGCAAAGTGAAATTGAGACCTTTTTTAAAGAAAACAAAATAACCCCGGATAGTAGAAGCGCCATAGAAAAAAGATTAAACGATCTTCGTTTCGAGCTGGGCGCGAAAAATAATATTGAATTAATTGTAATATGTAAAGATATTGGTATCATATAACGATCCCTTATTCTAAAAATTAATAACCTTTCAGCATTTCTGGAAGGTTTTTTTATTAAGTAATTTCAGTTTACGGTTTTCCGTAATGAATCAAGATTTAATGCTCATATTTTTGGACTGTTAAAACAATAAACAATTTTTATTATGAAAAAGTACTATGTAAACAAAAAAGCTCAAGCAAATGGAGACCATGAAGTACATCATGAAAACTGTATATATCTCCCGAGCATTGATAACAGAAAATATTTAGGTCAGTTTTCGTCTTGTAAAGACGCAGTAAGAGAAGCAAAAAGAGATTATTCTAAAGCGAATGGTTGCAAAACATGTTCTAACGAATGTCACACAAGTTAAAATAATAATCATGGGAAAATTTATCATCACACAAAGAATCAACAACGAGTATCAGTTTAACCTGAAGGCCGGAAATGGCGAAATTATTTTAACGAGCGAAGGATATGTCCAGAAAGCATCTTGTCAAAAAGGAATCGAATCCATAAAAGTTAATTCACAGGATCTTTCAAGATATGATAGAAGAGTGGCGAAAAACGGAAAAGACTATTTTGTATTAAAAGCAAGAAACGGTGAAATTATTGGGAACAGCCAAATGTACAATTCAAAATCTGGATTGGAAAATGGTATTGCCTCTGTAAAAGCAAATGCACCAACGGCAGAAATCGTTGATGAAACTTTAAAAAAATAATACTATGGATCTCAAAATTAAACTTGAGCAATTACATCAGAAAGTAATTGGATTGAAAGAACAGATAGGAACAGAAGAAGCTACAAAAAATGCTTTTGTAATGCCTTTTATACAAATTCTGGGCTATGACATCTTCAACCCAACGGAAGTTGTCCCTGAACATGTTTGTGATATTGGGACGAAAAAAGGAGAAAAAGTGGATTACGTTATCAAAAATAACGATGAGCCCATCTTCATTATCGAATGTAAGCATTGGAAAGAAAGTGCAGATGCCCACAATTCACAGCTACACAGATATTATCATGTTTCGAAAACGAGATTTGGTGTTTTGACAAATGGTATCGTATATAACTTTTATACAGATCTGGAAAAACCTAATATTATGGATGAAAAACCCTTCTTCACCATTAATATTGAGGATTTAAAAGACAGTTCCATTAAAATTCTGGAAAATTTTACCAAGAAAGATTATAATTTGGAAAATATTCTTGATTCAGCGGAGGCATTAAAATACATCAAGGCCATCAGAAAAGAATTTGAAAAGGAAATTGAAAATCCTTCTGATGAACTGGTAAAACTATTGGTAAACCGCTTCTTTGAAAAGCCCTTAACAGCCAACAGAATGATTTCTTTTAAAGAATATGCTAAAAAAGCATTGACTACTTCTATTAATGAGTCAATCAGCTTCCGGTTAAAATCGGCTTTGAGCATCAATGAACAGATAGAAAAAAGCGAAGATGATGTGAAATCATCACAGCCCATCGATCAAAATAACGATTCTAAAATTGTAACCACGGAGGAAGAACTCGAAGGATTTCAAATTGTAAAAGCGATTCTGAGAGAAAAAATTCCTTCTTCCAGAATTGCTTACAGAGATACCCTTTCATATTTCGGAGTTTTGTTGGATGATAACAATAGAAAGCCGATTTGCAGACTACACTTTAATACAGCGAATAAATATTTAGAAACTTTCCATAACGGAAAAGAGGCCGGAGAAAAGATTTTATTGAACACTCTCGATGAAATTTATAATTACAGAAATCAGCTTCATCAGACCCTGGAAAACTACAACTAACCATGAAAAAGCTAATACCTTTCATTATACTTACATTCAGCTTATTTCTTTTAAATTCTTGCTTAAAAGCCAATGACAATGCAGGACACGGCGGAAGATGTACCGGTTCTTCCTATTGTACAGCCTGCTCCAACTGCTCAAGATGTGGGCACTGCAGTAGTGGTGGAACGTGTGGTGTTTGTGGCGGTGGCTCTTCTGGAAGAAGTTCTTCTTCGGGCAACTCTAATAAAAAAAGTAAGGCTGAAAAATATAGGTCATCAGGTTCTAATGAATCTTCCAAAACAAAATCCAATAAACCAACAAAAGTATTTATTGATGAAGTTAATTTCAATATTAGTTCCAGCAACAGATACACGGCAGGAATAGAAGCAACAAATATTTACGAGAAGCCATCCTTAAAATCTAAAATAATAGCAACAGTTTCTAAAAAAGCCAAGCTGATTCAACTTTCCAAAGACGGCTTGTGGTACAAAGTACAAGTTAAATCAAGTGGAAAAACAGGATATGTTTATTATAAAGATGTAAAATAATCAAAACAAAATAATATGAACTTAAAGAATTTTTTAAATGAGGAACAGGATCCTCAAGCTGTTGAAAAGCTTTTAGGAAGAATCAATAGTCTTCTTACCTCACAAGAAGTTGTAGAATACATAGCTGTTCAGAAGAAACCTGTAATTAATTTATCTCCTGATTGTATTGCTCTTACCAACAGGAGAATTATTTTTTGCAGACCGAAAAACTTCGGCTTATCAATGGATTTTCAGGACTATAGCTGGGTAGATATAGCTGATTGCCATATCAAGGAAGGAATTGTGGGCGCTACATTTATCATGAGAACAACGAACAGCTTTACCAATATGATGGATTATCTTCCTAAAAACCAAGCCAGAAAACTATACCAGTTTGCACAGGAAGTAGAAGAAAGAATGCGCGGTCTGAGAAGAGAAAAAAATCTTGAAACATTGAGAGCTTCAGCAGGAGGGGTTACTGTGAACAATACTACCCCTATTATCGCACAACCTCAACAATTTCAGGAAGAAAAAAGGCCACTATTAATTGAAAATGAAGATCCTTTTGCTTTATTGCAGAAGTTAAAAGACTTAAAAGAGAACGGAATCATTTCTCCTGAAGAGTTTGAAACAAAAAAGAACGAAGTTTTATCAAGAGTTTAAATTATGAAATCGAAATCCACCGCCGCTTTACTTGCTTTTTTCTTGGGAGGATTAGGCATTCACAGGTTTTACCTAGGTCAAAATATTATGGGAATAGTTTATCTGGTATTTTGCTGGACTTTCATTCCCGCATTAATTGCATTTTTTGATTTCTTCGTACTTATTTTTATGTCTGAAAGCCGTTTTAATTATAAATATAATCTCAAAACAGGATTTTAAGCAAACATTATGAAACCATTTCTCACCTTCTGTGCGTTATGTTGTTTCGCAGGTATTTTCAAACTTCCTATAGAATATTATACTTTTCTTAGAATTATTATTTCCATTGGAGCTTTATTGGTTTTATACATTACTCTAAGTTCCAAACAATATTATTTCAGTATACCATTTCTAATTATTCTCATTCTTTTCAATCCTGTATTTCCTTTTTATTTATATCAAAAAAGTATTTGGATCCCGATTGATATAATCGCAGGAATTTTATTTCTGTTGATCAATTTCGTAAAAAAAACAGAACAAAAAAAGGAAGAAGAAATTACCGAAGAAACTACAGAACCTTCGTTACCCATTCACCAAAGAACTGTTTCAAGAGACAGAATTATTAACCCTAGAAAAACAAAAGAATAGTAACCATCATGGAAAACAATCATATAACAGAAAATCTCAAAGCTCATTTCTTAAGATTGTATCAAATGGCCATCTGTGATGATGATTTCAGCGCATTAGAACTTAAAATGCTCTATAAATGTGCAGAAGAAAGAGGAATTCCATCCAAAAACCTAGACGAAATCCTTTTAAACCCTATCAATTTAAAATCATTAGTTCCCCAATCTATTGAAGAAAAAATAGATTATTTATATGATCTCACAATCATGATCTGGGCAGATGGCATTGTTTCACCAAACGAATATGCTGCAATGCAAAAATACGTTTTGATGTTTGGCTTTTTGGAAGAAAATGTAACGGCAATTGTAGACTATCTCATTGAAGCCGTAAGAATCGGAAAGAACAAAAGTGAAATTTTATATGAATTAAAAAACTAACTCATCATGGACACCACCAGTATAAAAAATTTATTTAAACTTAAATCCGTTCTGATAGAACCGAAACCGGAACCGCTTCCCTCAAATAATGACCTGAACGATGAATCTCTGGAAGAAACAAGAAAAAGAACTTATCATGAATCAGGATACAGGGATAGCTCACGAACGAATGGAAATCACTCTACTCTATCTATCTGCCTTGATGCCGTTTATTCAAAATTTCAGAATGAAGAAAAAGAAATGGTTGAAAAACAGAAAAATCTTAAAGAATCTTATGTAAACGAACAGAAAAACCGGGAAACTGAAATCAAAGCTTTATTCGTTTCACAGGAGACCAAAGAAGAACAATTACAAAGCAAGAGCGCTGAAATTGAGAATCATCAGCATACCATTGAAACATTAAAAGCTGAGATCCTTGATCTTCCCAGAAACCCGGAAAAATATAATATAAAAGCGACAAGAGGAGCTTCTGCAAAATTCTGGATCGGACTTTTTCTTTTGATTCCCATCACCTTATATTTAGGAACATTCTATATCTCAACTTCCTATTCGGCTTTTTTTAAAAGTTTTGATGCAAAAAGTACGATTATCCAAAGCGTTTTAGATGCACAGGCTCTCAGCAAAGCATGGAACGAAGGAGTTATTGAAGGAGCATTTGTCACCTTGATTCCCTTTGTATTCCTAGGATTGGGTTACTTGATTCACATGTTCTGGGAGAATAAAACGAGAGCCAACTATATCAAGCTTGGATTATTATTTATTGTAACATTTATTTTTGATTGCATTTTAGCCTACGAAATTGAATCAAAATTATATGAATTAAACAGAACCTTTAATTCTCCATCTTTTGATCTTAAGATTGCTTTTACCAAAATTCAGTTTTGGGGAATTATTTTTGCCGGATTTATTGTTTACATTATTTGGGGGCTGGTTTTTGATTTTGTAATGAAAGAACATCGTGAAAAGGATAAGATTAAAAACGAACAGGAAATCAGACAGAAAAAAGTTGAATTCTTTCAGGAAAAGATTAATGTTTTGAAAAAAGAAATTGAAGAAATCCTTGCCAGTATCGGAACGATAAAAGAAACCGTTATCAAGACACGAGGAAGAATCGAAGAACTTCAGAATATTATCGACGGAGTCATCATTCCAACCAAAGATTACAAACTGTATGCTTCGGAATATGTTCAGGGCTGGATCACTTTTATTGGTGAAAAAATAGCCGTTTCAAGAACGGAAAAACAAACAATGATTGACGACTGTATTGTCACCTACAATACCAATTTAGAAACCGTAGGTGCTAATTCCGACAATCAGAACTTAGTGTATTTATCATCTTTATAACTGAAAATTATGAAAAAGATATTCTATTTATTATTCATTATTTCTTTGGCTTCTTGCTGTAAAGGCAAAGATGACGGAACAGAGATAGAAAAGAAAGATACTATTGTTGTTGATTCAAACAATATCAATCTAAGTATCCTGATTGATCTTTCAGACAGAATTGATCCGGCAACCAACCCTAATCCTACAATGCAATATTTTCAACGGGATACAGAGTATATTAAAGCCATTGAAAAAGGATTTTTAAATCATGTTAAATCAAAAAAGATCATCACTTATGACGATCAGATGCAGGTTTTCTTTAACCCGGAACCTTCAGATCCAAAAATAAATGATTTCACAAAAGAGTTGAAAATTTCTTTTAATAAAGATATTCCAAAGAGCTATTTTGATTCTGTTGATAAAAAATACTCAGAATTACCTATAAACATTTATCAGTCAGCTATAAAAGACGGCAAATATGTCGGTTCGGATATCTGGGAATTCTTTAAAAACAAAGTTAATGATTATTGTATCAAACAAGATAAAAGAAACATTCTGTTCATTCTGACAGATGGTTATATGTATCATCAAAATACCAAGTTTGAAGAAAAAAAAGAAAATTCATATAAAACTTCCTATTTAACAACCAAACTTATAAAAGCCAATAACCTAACAACATCTGGTTTTAAAGATGCTATTGAAAAAAACGGCTATGGATTTGTAAAAGCAAATGAAAATCTGAGTAATCTCGAAGTCATTGTTTTGGGAATCAATCCCGAAAAAGGGAACCCTTTCGAAGAAGCTGTTATTAAAGAATATTGGGAAAATTGGTTTAAAAAAATGAAAATTAAAAACTATCAGATCAAATCCGCTGATCTTCCTTCTAATTTAGAGCCCATTATCTTAAAAGCGATTTCAGGGAAATAAAAAACACACTCAACATATTTAACTATTAAAAAAAGCGAAGAATACATTTCCTCGCTTTTTCTTTACTTTCTTACCATTTCCGTATGCGGAATATCATCTTCAAGATATTTTTTTCCTGTATCTACAAATCCGAATGCACTGTAAAATCTTAACAGATAATCCTGTGCTGAAATTCTGATTTCAGAAGTATGAAAACGGTTTTCTATGGTTTCTACAGCATATTGTATCAACTGTTTTCCAAGACTCTTACCTCTCGCCTGCTCTGTCGTCAAAACTCTGCCGAAGGAAGTTTCATCATATTTTATTCCTTTGTCAAAAACACGGCAATAGGCTAGCACTTCCCCGTCTTCCTCAGCCCAGATATGAACCGCTTTCTGATCATAATTATCCAGATCAGGGTAAGGACAGTTCTGTTCAATAACGAAAACATCAATGCGTGCTTTCAGTACCGCATATAATTCCGGGACAGTAAACTCGTCAAATGTTTTTATTTTCCAGATCATATTACTCATCGAAGCTTATATTGTTATTGATTAAAAACTCATTGGTCTTCTGTATAAAGTTAAGGATGTTGTCCCCTCCCTCTTTCTTTTCTGCTGAGGTAATATACAACTCTGGAAGATCTTCCCATGTTTTATGAAGTTCAGCCTTATAATCTTCAACATTTTTAACCACTGCATTCGGCTTTAGTTTATCTGCCTTAGTAAAGACAATCGAAAATGGGATTCCACTTTCTCCGCACCACTGGATGAATTCCAGGTCAATTTTCTGCGGCGTATGCCTTACATCTACCAATACAAAAAGGTTAACCAGATTCCTTCTGTTCAGAATATAATTGGTGATCAGCTTTTCAAAATCCTTTCGCTGAACTTTTGAAACCTTGGCATAGCCATATCCCGGTAAATCGGTAAGATACCAGTTTTCATTCACTAAAAAATGATTGATCAGCTGGGTTTTCCCTGGGGTCTGTGATGTTTTGGCAAGATCTTTATGATTCATCATTGCATTGATCAGTGATGATTTTCCTACGTTCGACCTTCCGATAAAAGCATATTCGGGAATATTTGGTTCAGGGCATTCCTGCCATTTTCCGCTACTCTTTACAAACTCTGCTGTCTTGATAATCATTTTTGAATGTATTTTAGAAAAATAAACCATTAAGAAAAGCTCTTAATGGTCATTTATATGTTTTAAACTTTATCTTTTATCCAGTTGTACAGGATTTCATTGAATTCATCTGGTTTTTCCATCATCGCTGCATGCCCGCATTTATCAATCCAGAATAAGTCCGAATTAGGAATAAACTTGTGCATATCTTCTGCCACTTCGGGAGGAGTAACATTATCCTGTTTACCCCAGATCAGACAGGTAGGTGTCACAATCTTCGGAAGATCATTCAGCATATTGTGTTTGATGGCACTTCTGGCCAGCATTACCGTCTTTATTCCTTTCATTCTGTCATTTACAACTGCAAAAACTTCATCTACAAGATCTTCTGTTGCCACCTTTGGATCATAGAAAACTTCTTCCGTTTTCTTTCTGATATAAGAACGGTCATTTTTTCTTGGAAAGCTGTCTCCGAAAGTTCTTTCATAAAGACCGGAACTTCCCGTAAGAACAAGATTTTTTACCAGATCAGGTCTTGCTAAAGTTAATATAAGCCCTACGTGACCTCCCATTGAGTTTCCTACAATAGTTACCGGACCAGAAATATGACTTTCTATAAACTTGATAATATATTTTGCAATCGTGGTAAGATTCGTATTGAGTACCGGCAGATCATAGATCGGCAACTGAGGAACATATACTTTGAAGCCTCTATCCGAAAAAAAATCTACCATTTTATCGAAATTACTCAAACCACCCATTAACCCGTGCAACAGCACTAATGGATGTCCTTCTCCCGCTTCTACATAGGAATATTTCTTTTCTTTTTTTGTACTAAATATCATAAAACGCCTTAATAAAGCCCTGCAAAAATACAAATTAAACCTCAAAAAAATTTTGATTATCCTAATTTAAGATAAAAATAATATAATATTCTCCTTTTTAACTTTTTTTTTCAGAACAGCTTTATTATGGCCTAAATAGGACTTTCAACAAGTGTCTTCATATCAGTATTTTACATTATTGAAATTCAATCTTTAATAAAACTTATTAACATTGAGTCAAAAAGTGGGAAAAAGTGGGAAATTTTGGAAATTATTATATAAATTTGTCCCAAATGAAAAATTTCATTGGGACATATGAGTGTAAAATTGACGACAAAGGCCGCTTAAAAGTTCCTTCATCTTTAATCAAACAGATGGAAAACTTCGACGATAAGGCGTTTGTAGTCAAAAGATCTGTGTTCCAACCTTGTCTGGAAGTTTATCCTATGAATGCATGGGACAAACTGATGGGCAAAATTAATAAACTGAACAGGTTCATAAAAAAGAATGCTGATTTCATACGAATGTTTACGGCAGGAGTAAAAACAGTAGAGTTGGATAATGCGGGAAGACTGCAGATCTCTAAAGACCTCACGGTTTTTGCAAATCTTCAGAAAGAGATTGTGATCACCAGTGCAGGAGAACTCTTTGAGATTTGGGATAAAGAGGCCTACGAAAAGGTAATTGCTACCAACGAAGCTGATTTTGCAAGCCTGGCCGAAGATGTGATGGGCTCTTTTGACGAAGAATAATGACAGTAGGTTATTAATTGATTAGTATTAAATAAAAAACACAATTAAGCATGTATCATAACCCCGTTTTGTTGAAGCAGAGTGTTGATGATTTGGTGACGAATCCTGACGGAATATATGTGGACTGCACCTTTGGAGGCGGAGGCCATTCAAGAGAAATCTTAAGCAGACTTTCCGACAAAGGGAGATTGTTCAGTTTTGATCAGGACCTGGATGCACTTAAAAATACAATTGATGACCCAAGGTTTACATTAGTTAATCAGAATTTCAGATTTCTGGAAAACTCATTGCTGATGTATGGCATTTCACAGGTAGATGGTGTTTTGGCAGACTTAGGGGTATCTTCCCATCAGTTTGATGAAGCAGACAGAGGTTTCTCAACAAGAAGTAATGCTCCTTTGGATATGAGAATGAATGTGATGCAGAATCTGGATGCCAAAAGAGTGATTAATGAATATGGAGAGGAGGAACTTGCAGACATCTTTTACCACTACGGCGAATTGAGAGAAGCAAGAAAACTGGCGAGAGAAATTGTACACCACAGGAAAACAAAAAGCATAGAGACCACAGAGGATCTGAAAAAGCTTTTCAGCTATATTCCACCTCATAAAGTGAATAAATTCTATGCCCAGCTCTTTCAGGCAGTAAGAATTGAAGTCAACCAGGAGCTTGAGGTATTAAAAGAAATGCTGGTTCAGGCTTTTAATATATTAAAGCCGGAAGGAAGATTAGTCGTTATTTCTTACCACTCTCTGGAAGACCGTTTGGTAAAGAGATTCCTGAAAAACGGAATGTTTGAAGGAGAACCGGAAAGAGATATCTACGGAAATTATAAAAAAGCATTCGAGCTGATCAAGAGTAAAGCAATCATTCCTGACGATCAGGAAATAGAAGAAAACTCGAGAGCAAGAAGTGCCAAGATGAGAACAGGAATTAAAGTATAAATGATAACAGATAATTGATCAATATTTATCAATCATCAATTATAAAAAAAGCTTTGGCAAAAAGAACAACAAATCGCCCCCAGAAAAGACTCACTTTTATAGATATTATAAAAGGAAACTTTCTGAATCGTGATGAGATCAAAATACATTACAGGTATTTTCTCCTCTTGTTTGTTCTGATGATGGCCATGATTTATACCAACCATCTCGTCAATAAAAAAATAAAAATTGTAAACGCCTTAAAGGAAGAAACAGAAGAATATAAATCACGAAATGCTTACGCCCAAAGTAAGCTGATCAAAGTAAAAATGGAATCAGAGCTCGGGAAAGAGGTTGCACGGGATTCACTGATGACCCTGGAAAACCACCCTCATAAATTGCTAATAAAACTGGATAGTACAGATGCAAAAGCAAAATGAATACGACAATAAGCGTAAGAAAACGTTACGATGGGGCTACCTCTTTGCAGTGGTAGCTTTGTGCGTGTTTGTAATGTTCTTGGCGAGGATCGTGATCCTTCAGAATACCAATGTCCAGGAAATAAAAGATGATTACATTAATAAAAACTATCGTGAAGCCACTTTAAAAGCTGCCCGAGGTAACCTTTTTGCTTCTGACGGCTCTATTCTTGCCACAACAGTAATGAGATATGACATCTATCTTGATTTTAAAACAATGAAAGATACGGTGTACTCCAACAATATCGGAGCACTGACTGATTCCCTGAGCAAAATGTTCGGAAAATCCAGAGGCGAATTCAGACAGAAGTTTGACGAGCAGAAGAAAAAGAAAAACCAGTACTATACTTTGGTAAAAGGACTGGATTTCGATCAGTATGACAGAATCCGAAAGTTTCCGATCTTTAAAAGAGGTAAAAATAAAGGAGGATTTATCGTTGACCGAAACTATAAAAGAGAATTGGCCACTTCAGAAATCGGAGCCGGAACCATCGGTATGGATAACGGCGAGCTTAAATCCGGACTTGAAGGAGCTTTCTCCAAATATTTAACCGGAACAGACGGAAAAAGACTTGAGCAAAGAATCAATTCTTCCCAATGGAAACCTATCGACTTCTGGAAAGTTCAGGAACCGGTAGATGGTGAAGATGTCTACACCACTTTAGACCTTAGAATTCAAGACATTGCACACTCTGCTCTTGAGAAACAGCTTATTAATTTCGAAGCCAAACACGGAACCGTAATTGTGATGGAAGTTGAAACCGGAAAAGTACGTGCTCTGGTTAACTTAAGAAGAACAGATTCAGGGGATTACGAAGACTCGTACAACTATGCCCTGAAAGATAATATCGAACCGGGATCCACCTTTAAAACCATTTCGCTTCTAGCAGCAATGGACGATGGATTCATCGATGAAAATACAACTGTAAACGTAGGAAACGGAGTTTGGGTCTATGCGAAACAGAGAATATCTGACGGCCACGGAGGAGGAACATACGATATCAGTGATGTATTGGCAAAGTCCAGTAACGTAGGAACTTCAAAGCTGATCACAAAGTATTATGCAGAAAAGCCACAGATTTTCCTCGACCATCTGAAACGTTGGAAATTATTCGACAAAATGGATATCGAGCTTCCGGGGATCACAAAACCGAAGATTGTAACGCCGCAAAATAAAAGATGGAATGCCGCAACGCTGGCTTCTATTTCCTACGGATATTCTTCCAACATCAATCTTCTGCAGTTGACAACCTTCTACAACGGAGTTGCCAATGGAGGTAAAATGCTTAAGCCTTTATTCATTGATAAAATCATGAAAGACGGAAAAGTAATGTACAATGCAAAGCCTGAAGTAATGGTAAACAAAATGGCTTCTGAAAAAGCCATTAAAATGATGACCAGTGCTTTAACCAAAGCCGTAGAAAAAGGAACAGGACGAAGCATTTTTACTCCCAACCTGAAAATGGCAGGAAAAACAGGTACCGCAAGGTTTGAATACTGGCTGCCCGGCCCAATGAAATACCGTGCATCATTTGCAGGATTTTATCCGGCAGATGCGCCAAAATATACATGTTATGTCATGATCAGTGAACCCAATACCGCAAAAGGATTTTATGGAGGTTCCGTTTCAGCACCGGTGTTTAAAGAAATTGCAGGAAAAACATTCCTGAAAACACCTCAGAATATTGAAAAAGAAATGCTTGTAGACAAAAAGGTAAACCTGAGTAAAATGGTGGAACCAAATGTTAAAGTAGCAGTCAATGATAAACAAATGCCTAATGTGGTAGGATTAATCGGGAAAAATGTAATCCCGCAGCTGGAAAACCTAGGCTACCGTGTCGATTATAAAGGAGTTGGAAGAATTAAAGAACAATTCCCTCTGGAAGGCACCACGATCAGTAAGAACCAGAGAATTTATTTATCTCTGCAGAATTAAAAACAAGGTTTCGGAAGGAACATTTAAACCAAAATAGGGCAAAGCCTTATTGATAAAGATGATTATAACAGAATTAGTAAACAGAATCCCAGTATTGGAAATCCACGGTGATAACAACCGTGAGGTTACTGAATTGGTGATCGACAGCAGAAAGGTTACAGAAAACGCACTTTATATTGCGATGAGAGGAACAGTGGTAGATGGTCACTCATTCATTGCATCTGCTATTGAAAAAGGAGCCGCAACAATTGTTTGCGAGGAATTCCCAGAGACATTGGCAGAAAATGTAACTTATGTTCTGGTAAAAGATTCTTCTAAAGCTTTGGGTCAGCTTGCTTCCAATTTCTACGGAAACCCTTCTGAGAAGTTAAAACTGATAGGAGTTACAGGAACTAACGGAAAAACATCTGTTTCTACCCTTCTTTTTGACGTTTTCAAAAACCTTGGATATCCGGCAGCTCTGCTTTCTACTGTTGAAATCAGAATTGGAGATGAGATCATTCCGGCTACCCATACTACTCCTGATGTGATTACCATCAACAGGATATTGGCGGAAGCAGTAGAAAAAGGGTGTGAATTTGCTTTCATGGAAGTAAGCTCACACGGAATCGCCCAAAACAGAATTGAAGGACTTCACTTCAAAATTGCCGGCTTTACCAACCTTACTCATGATCACTTAGATTATCATAAAACATTCGAAGAATATTTAAAAACTAAAAAAAGATTCTTTGATCAATTAGAAGATACAGCCATTGCTATCACCAATGTAGATGATAAAAATGGGAATGTCATGCTTCAGAACACTAAGGCTAAAAAGAAGTCTTATGCTTTGAAAACCATGGCAGACTATCACGGAAAGCTTTTAGAAGTAGATTTCAACGGAATGCTGCTGAACTTCAACGGAAAAGAATTCTGGACGACCCTTACCGGGAAATTCAATGTATATAATTTGCTGCTTGTCTTCGGAATTGCTGCTGAACTTGGTTTTGAACAGGATGAAATTCTTCAGGCAGTCAGCAAACTAAAAAGAGTTTCCGGAAGATTTGAAACATTCAAATCTGATGGTGGAATTTTCTTTATCGTAGATTATGCGCACACTCCTGATGCTTTAGAAAATATCCTGGACAGCATCAACGATATAAGAACCAAAAACGAAAGATTAATCACCGTATTCGGCTGCGGAGGAGACAGAGATCACTCCAAAAGACCTGAAATGGGAAATATTGCCACAAAAAAATCAACTCTGGCAATCATCACTTCAGATAATCCGAGAACAGAAGATCCTGCACAGATCATCAAAGAAATTGAAGCAGGCGTTGAACCTCAGAACTTCAGCAAATACACTTCAATTCCGGACAGAAAAGAAGCCATAAAAATGGCCATAAAGTTTGCAGAACCAAAAGATATCGTTTTAGTTGCCGGAAAAGGCCACGAAACCTATCAGGAGATCAATGGTGTAAAACATCATTTTGACGACAAAGAAGTAATTAATGAGCTTTGGAAATTAATGAGCAAATAAATTACAAGTGATAATTGAAAGAACTGCTCTAATCATTCATCAATTATCAATGATCATTTATTAACAATTGAAACTATGCTATACTATCTATACGAATATCTAACCAACCATGGAATTCACGTTCCGGGATTAGGATTGTTGAAATACATTTCCTTCCGTGCCGGAATGGCTGTATTATTCTCTCTGATTATTGCTCTTGTCTACGGAAAAAGAGTAATCAATTACCTGAGAACAAAACAAATGGGAGAATTGGTACGTGATCTGGGATTAGATGGCCAAAAACAAAAAGAAGGAACTCCAACAATGGGAGGACTTATCATTATTCTGGCAACGATCATTCCTGTATTGCTGTTTACAAGAATTACCAATGTGTATATTGTACTGTTGCTGGTTTCAATGTTCTGGATGGGTGCTATTGGTTTCCTGGATGATTATTTAAAGAAAATTAAAAAAAATAAAGACGGATTAAGTGGTAAATTCAAAATTGTTGGTCAGGTTGGCTTAGGCTTGATTGTCGGAATTACCATGTATTTCCACCCGGACATCACCGTTAAAAGAAAATATGCAGATGCTAAAGTGGTGAACAGAAATAATGTGGAGCAGAATTTTATGCCTACAGAAAAAATTACCGTTTCCACCGTTCCTTTTGCAAAAAATAATGAATTCGATTACAGTGGAATTTTATTCTGGATGAATGATAAAGATGCCCATGAGTGGGCATGGATTGTCTTTATTCCCATTGTAATCTTTATTGTAACAGCCGTTTCGAATGGAGCTAACATCACAGATGGAATTGACGGTCTTGCAGCAGGAACAAGTGCCATTATACTGCTCACGCTGGCTCTTTTCGCTTACCTTTCAGGGAACATCATCTTTGCAGACTATCTTAATATTATGTTCCTTCCCAACATGGGTGAAACCACCATTTTTGCGGTAGCAATGGTAGGTGCCGTGATCGGATTCTTCTGGTACAATACCTATCCTGCGCAGGTTTTCATGGGAGATACCGGAAGCTTAATGCTGGGAGGCGTGATTGCTGTCTTAGCCATTATTTTAAGAAAAGAATTATTGATTCCTGTATTATGTGGAATCTTCTTAATTGAAAACCTGTCTGTAATGCTTCAGGTAGTTGTTTTCAAATACAGAAAAAGAAAATACGGGCTGGAATATGCCCAAAACAACAGACTATTCAAAATGTCACCATTACACCACCATTACCAGAAAGAAGGTTTCCACGAGAGTAAAATCGTGAACCGAATGATCATCATCGGAGTAATATTGGCAATTGTATGTCTGATCACACTAAAAATGAGATAAAAAATCAATTTAAAAATTAAAAGATTGAAGCATTGAATATTTTTTTAATCATTAAATCTTTTAATCATTAAATCAAAATAATATGAAAATAGTTGTTTTAGGAGGTGGAGAAAGCGGATGCGGAGCTGCTTATTTGGCTAAAAAGAAAGGTCTGGAAGTATTTCTTTCAGATAAAGGAGCCATTAAGGATAACTATAAGCAGTTTCTTACCGATAATGAAATTGAATTTGAAGAAGGAAACCACGATGAAGAAAGGATTTTAAATGCTGACTGGATTGTAAAAAGCCCGGGAATTCCGAAAAAGGCAGACATCATTCATAAAATTCATGAAAAAGGAATCAGGCTTTCCTCTGAAATTGAATTTGCTTCTGAATTTACAGACGCGAAGATCATTGCCATTACCGGAAGCAACGGAAAAACAACCACTACTTCCCTGATCTATTATATCCTGAAAAATGACGGATTGAATGTAGGTTTAGGAGGAAATATCGGATACAGCTTTGCCAAGCAGGTCGCAGATGAAAATCATGAATATTATGTACTGGAAGTTAGCTCTTTCCAGCTGGATGACATTCAGAATTTCAGACCTTATATTTCTTTATTGTTAAACCTGTCTCAGGATCACCTGGATCAGTATAACTACAACTATGAAGAGTATGCGTTAGCAAAGTTCAGAATCACTGAAAATCAGGAGAATGATAACTTTTTCATCTACAACAAAGATGATGAAATGAGTAAGAATCTTCTTGAAAAGCTTGAAATAAAGGCTAAAATGGTTCCTTTCTCAACCAAAGAGAAGTTATCTGAAGGAGGTTTTGTGAATGATGATGAAATTGTGGTAAAAATGAAGGACGAATTCTCAATGAAAGTTGATGAATTGTCTCTGCTGGGAAATCACAATGTAGCCAACAGCCTTGCAGCATCTATTGCCGGTAAGATATTAAAAATCAACAATGAAAGCATCAGACATTCACTGATGACCTTCCAGGCCGTAGAGCACAGATTGGAATTGGTGACTGAAATTGACAGTGTAAAATACATCAATGACAGTAAGGCAACCAACGTAAATGCCACTTACTATGCTTTGGAAAGTATGAAAACACCAACCGTATGGATCGTTGGTGGATTAGATAAAGGAAATGACTATACCGAAATTGAAGATTTAGTCAAAAGAAAAGTAAAGGCCATTGTGTGCCTTGGGATTGATAACAAGAAGATCATAGATTTCTTTAAAGATAAAAAAGAGCTTATTTATGATACTTCAAGCATGGAAGAAGCCGTGAGAATTTCAAAATCACTGGCTAAAAAAGGCGATACCGTTTTATTATCTCCATGCTGTGCAAGCTTTGACTTGTTCAAAAGCTATGAAGACAGAGGACACCAGTTTAAACAACAGGTATTAAAAGCCAATGGCCAATAGCCAGAATAGCATTAGATATGGACGAACAGAACACAGAAAGCAGATTTGAATTTCTAAAGGGCGATAAAGTACTTTGGATGGTCATCCTTGTGATCTCCATTTTCTCTATTTTCCCGGTATACTCTGCAAGTTCAAATCTCGAATACATTGTTAATAACGGGACCACAACAGGCCACGTTATCAAACATATGTTTTTTGTAGTCCTGGGATTAGCCATTATGAGACTGGTAGGAACCATAAAATATGAATACATCGGAAAGCTCAGCAGTATTCTGCTCGGCCTTATGATTGTTCTGTTGATTGTTACCATGTTTACGGGACAGACCATTGACGGAGCTAGCGCCTCCAGATGGCTGAAAATTCCGGGAACACCAATCTCTTTCCAGCCTTCATCATTTGCCTTTTTAATGCTGATCATCTATCTGTGCAGGTATCTGACTAAAAAGATCACCAGAGAAAGGCTTCCGATAGAGAATATCATGTATATTTTCGGGCCTATCCTGCTTGTTTTCGTATTGGTAGCAAAGGATAATGGTTCCACGGCATTAATGATTCTAATGGTTTCCGTTGTGGTTCTTGTCATAGGACAGCTTCACTGGAAATACATTGCAGGATTTATCTCAGCATCATTTGTAGCCATTGTTTTATTTTTATTAATAGCGCTGAATACAAACATGATCGGTGGTAACCGTGTTCACACATGGATGAGCCGTGTAGAAACATTTACCTCAAGCAAAGCAAAATCTGCCGATGTAGATGATGAAAGCGTAAAAGCAAAAAACTATCAGGTAATGCAGGCCAAAGCAGCCATTGTTCATGGCGGAATTACCGGAATGGGACCAGGAAAAAGTGCATTGAAACAAATGCTTCCACAATCTGCCTCCGACTTTATTTTCGCAGTCATTGTAGAAGAATACGGAGTGATAGGAGCTGCTTTTCTGATCAGTTTATACCTGATTATGATGATAAGGATCGTGATGATTGCCAGTAAAATGCCGGCATTTTTTGGATCGTTGCTCGTGCTCAGTCTTGGAGTGATGATCTTCATTCAGCTTTCGGTCAATATCGCTGTTGCAGTGAATCTGATCCCGGTAACAGGACAGCCTCTGCCTTTGATCAGTTACGGAGGAACCTCAATGCTGGTCACCTATTTACAGTTAGGTATTATTTTAAATATAAGCTCAAGGATTCAGATTTATGATGAAGAAGGAATGGGCAAAAAACAAAGTATAGCAGAAATAAACGATATTGCTTAAAATGGACAAAAAATTAAAAATACTATTATCCGGCGGAGGGACAGGAGGACATATCTTCCCGGCTATCGCCATTGCGGATGAGATCAGAAAAAGGTTTCCTGATGCAGAATTTTTGTTCATTGGTGCCAACGGGAAAATGGAAATGGAAAAAGTTCCTCAGGCAGGCTATAAGATTGAAGGAATTGATATTGCAGGAATTGACAGAGGAAACCTGTTATCCAATCTGGGACTTCCTTTCAAGATTCTGAAAAGTTTATCAAAATCTAAAAGAATTATCAAAAATTTCGCTCCTGATTTTGCTGTAGGAACCGGAGGATTTGCCAGCGGGCCCGCGCTTTATGAAGCAAGTAAAATGGGAATTCCGATCTTTATTCAGGAACAAAATGCTCACGCAGGAGTTACCAATAAAATTCTAAGCAAAAAAGCGAAAGCCGTTTTTACAGCCTATCCGAAAGTAGAAGGTTTTCCGGCAGAGAAAATAAAATTCCTGGGAAATCCGATTCGTGAAAATATTGTTTCAGGAATGCAGGAAACTGCTCAGGCAAAAGAAAAGATGGGATTGGATAAAGACAAACTTACGATTCTGTCTGTAGGAGGTTCATTAGGATCCAGAACTTTGAATAATGCATGGAAAGAAAACCTAGATAATCTGAAAGAAAAAGGGTATCAGTTAATTTGGCAAACAGGAAAGTTGGATTACAGCGAATTGTCTTCCAGCCTCCAGATTCCAGATTCCATTCATTTGAAAGAATTCATTAAAGATATGGAATTGGCGTATTCTGCGGCTGATATCATCGTTTCGAGAGCCGGAGCTATTGCCATTTCAGAATTGGCCGTAGCACAAAAGCCGGTGCTTTTGGTTCCTTTCCCTTTTGCAGCGGAAGACCATCAAACCAAAAATGCTATGAACCTGGTTGAAAAGAATGCAGCCAGAATGGTAAAAGACTCTGAAATGAAGGAAAAATTCTGGAATACTTTATCAGAAATCTGCGAGAATGAAGAGGTAAGAAAAGAAATGACCGACAATCTGAAATATTTTGCCAAACCCAATGCAGCAAAAGAGATTGTAGATGAAATATTTAATGTGATAAAATAGAAAGGCTTCGACAGGCTCAGCCTGACACGAGTAAAATAAAACAGTTAGTATTAGAGCTGTCACCCTGAGCTTGTCGAAGGGCCAGTAAGCAAACACAAATGAATGAAAATATATTATGTATACATTGTAAAATGTTCCGATAATTCTTACTATACAGGCTTTACCAATGATTTGGAAAGAAGAATTAATGAACATAATGAAGGATTAAATCCTGAAAGTTACACGTATACAAGAAAACCCGTAGAACTTGTTTTCTACCATGAGTTTAATGATGTTAATCAAGCTATAAGCTTTGAAAAACAAGTTAAAGGCTGGAGTAGGAAAAAGAAGGAGGCAATAATAAATAATAACTGGGACTTATTACCCTTGTTATCAAAAAATAGGATGAAAGATTAGGAGGCTTCGACAAGCTCAGCCTGACACCGTTAAAGTTTAATTTATTAACGAGTCATTGATATTAGCTGATTAAAGCCCTATAATATAAAATATTAGTAATAAAACTCTGAACTGGTTTAAGAGTTTAAAGATTAAAATATAAATGAACATTTTACAAACATATCAGACTTTTTATTTCGTTGGAATCGGAGGGATCGGAATGAGTGCATTAGCACGCTATTTCAATGCATCCGGAAAAAACGTATTGGGATACGACAAAACCAATACAAAACTGACTCAGAATCTGATGAATGAAGGCATTGATATTGTTTTTGAAGACCTTATTGATGAAAGGATTACTTCTCTTCAAAAAGAAGATACATTAGTTATTTATACACCAGCCATTAAAACACTGGGAATCCTTGATTTCTTCAACCAAAATCAGTTTGAAGTGTTGAAACGTGCTAAAGTTTTGGGATTAATCACTGAAAATACAGATTGTATCGCCATTGCAGGAACGCATGGAAAAACCACCACATCTACCCTTGTGGCCCATTTATGTAAAGAGGCAGATCTTCCATTCTCATGCTTTTTGGGAGGAATTTCTGAAAACTTTAAATCCAACTTCCTGTACAATGGCTCTACCTATTCTGTAGTAGAAGCAGATGAATACGACAGAAGCTTCCTGAACCTGTCTCCGGACTGGGCAGTAGTAACATCCACAGACGCAGACCACCTGGACATTTATGGAGACATCAATCATATTGAAGAAGGATTCAGACAATTCGCAGCGTTAGTACCTCAGGACAAACAACTTTTTGTAAGAAAAGGTCTGGAAATTGGCAGAGGGCACCAAACTTATGCGGTAAATGAGCCTGCAGATTATTATTCAGACAATCTGCGTATGGATCATGATAAGATATATTTTGACTTCCATACTCCAACTGAAACCGTAAAAGATTTTGTCTGGGAAATTCCGGGAATCCATAATGTGGAAAATGCCACTGTAGCACTGGCTATTCTGCATAATTTAGGCGCAGATTTTGATACGCTGAAAAAAGCAATTGCCAACTTTAAAGGAATTAAAAGAAGATATACCAAACATATTTATCAAAACGGTAAAATTTACATTGATGATTATGCTCACCATCCTACAGAAATCAATGCTGTAATGAGTTCAATCAGAACATTTTACCCTGATAAAAAACTTCTGGTAGCCTTCCAGCCCCACCTTTTCAGCAGAACAAGAGATTTCGCAGATGGGTTTGCAGAAAGTTTAAGCAAAGCAGATGAGCTTATCCTTCTCGATATTTATCCTGCAAGAGAACTTCAGGAAAACTTTGAAGGAATCACTTCAAGCTGGCTGCTGGATAAAGTAATATTAAATAAAAAAGAAGTATCAACATTATCAGATGCTTTTGAAAAAATAAAAGAAAAAGACTTTGACATCCTTCTTACGGTAGGCGCAGGAAATATAGACACCCTGTATGACCCTATTTGCGAATGGATACAAAAAATTTGATTTAAACGCTGCGTTCGCGAAGAAAAATATGAAAAATAAATACAGAATATTAAAAATAGTTGTCACTGTAATCATCTTAGGATTGTTACTGAGCTTCTCATTGCGCAGATTCAGCCGTGAGCAGATTACAGACAATAAGATTTCTGTAAAAATGAGTGAGAAAACGCCCGTGTATTTTGTGGATGAAAAAGATATCCGGGAGATTGTAAAAAAAGAAAACCCATCAGGGAAGGTAGGAGATCTTAATATTCCTTCTTTGGAAAAAAAGATCAATTCCCTGCCGGCAGTAGACAGTGCCAATGTTTATCTGAATCTGAATGGAAAACTAAATCTGGATATCAAGCAGAGAGTCCCTGTTTTCAGATTAAATAAAGATGGAAAAGATTTTTATGTAGATGAAAAAGGAGTTGAATTCCCGATTTCAAGAACCTATTCACACCCATGTATGCTGGTAACCGGAAACGTGCAGCCGGATGAATATGAAAAACTGGCAGAGCTGGTAGAAAAGATAGACAAAGATGATTTCAGTAAGAAATATTTTATCGGAATCTCAAAAAGTAAAGATAATTACAGCCTTCTGACAAGCGAAGGAAACTACAGAGTTGAGATTGGAGACCTTGATAATATTGATTTTAAAGTAAGAGGATTTAAAACCTTCGTGGAAAAATACCTTGTGTATCAGGACCCTCAGAAATACAGCATGGTTTCTGTGAAATATCAGAATCAGATTGTCACTACTTTAAATCCTTATTTTAAAGAAAATGACAGTATTTTAAAAGCGGGAAAAATGGAACTGGCAAAAGTTCCTTCTCCTACGGCCGCTAAAAAGACGGAGGTCACTCCTAAAATTGCAGAGGTAAAAAAAACCTCATCGGTAAAACCAAAAGAGAGTACAAAACCGAAAAACCATACAAAAGAAACTAAAAAAGCAGAGAAAAAGCCACCCGTCAAGGCACAGTCCAAGCCTAAGGCAAAAGTTAAAATAGAATAAGTTATACACAAATAGGAAACTATCCTTATAGATAAAAAAAAGTAGAAAAAAATCAAATCGATATAAAAATGGAAAATCAAGAGTATTCAGTAGGTCTGGACATCGGGACAACGAAGATAGTCGCGATTGTCGGAAGAAGGAATGCACACGGGAAAATAGAAGTTCTCGGTGTAGGAAAAGCTAAAAGTCTTGGTGTTCATAAAGGTATTGTGAATAATATTTCACAAACTATTAATTCAATCAAGGCTGCAGTATCCGAAGCACAATCCAGCGCCGGAGTTCCTATCCGCAAAGTTACGGTAGGTATTGCAGGAAAACACATCCGTTCTCTGCAGCACTCCGATTATATTATGCGTGAACATCCTGATAAATTTATTACAGACGACGACATCGAAGCATTAAAAGATCAGGTAAAAAAACTGGTTATGCTTCCTGGAGAAGAAATTATCCACGTACTTCCTCAAGAATATAAAGTGGATTCCGAGGGGGAAATTCAGGAACCTGTCGGAATGCATGGAAAACGTCTAGAAGCCAACTTCCACGTTGTAGTAGGGCAAATGGGCAGCATCAGAAATATTGCAAGATGCGTCCGTGAAGCCGGATTAGAAATGGAAGCCCTTACTTTAGAGCCATTGGCGTCATCAGAAGCTGTCCTTACAAAAGAAGAAAAAGAAGCTGGTGTGGCCATTGTTGACATTGGTGGTGGTACAACCGATATTGCGATCTTTAAGGATAATATCATCCGTCATACCTGTGTGATTCCATACGGAGGCGGAATTATTACTGAAGATATCAAAGAAGGTTGCTCCATCATAGAGAAACATGCAGAACAACTTAAAGTAAAGTTTGGTTCGGCTGTTCCCGAATTAGAAAAAGACAGTACTTTTGTAACTATTCCCGGGCTTCACGGAAGACCGGACAAAGAAATTTCTTTAAAAACCTTAGCGCAGATCATCAACGCGAGAGTAGAAGAAGTTTTGGAAATGGTGAATACAGAACTGAAAGCTTACGGTGCTTTTGAACAAAAGAAAAAATTGATTGCCGGAATCGTTCTTACAGGTGGTGGTTCAAACCTGAAGCACCTTCGTCAGCTTGCCAATTATACGACAGGTTTTGACAGCAGAATCGGTTTTGCGAATGAATATATCGCCAACGATAAAAATCAGTATCTGAAAGGCCCTGAATTTGCTACATCCATCGGATTACTGATGGAAAGTTTAAAGATCAGAGACAAAAAACAGAATGCTGATGAGGAGATAGAAGTTGTTGCCGAGCAGCCTAAGCAGGAAACAGCTGTAGTACAGCCGGAAACGGTTCAACCTATCCAACAGGCAGCACCCGTTCAGGAACAGCAGTCTTTCGAAAACGAAAAGCAAGAGAACAGAAAAGCAAAATTGACCTTCGGGCAGTCGCTTATGGAAAAAGTAAAAAAATTCTTTGAAGAAGTAGAATAAATATAAATGATACAAGATTAATGGTCAATGATAGCTGGAAATAATTTAATATTTATTAATTTAATAACGAATATCATTCATCAATTATCATCTATCACTTATCAATTATTAAAAGTATAGTTATGGAAAATATAGGTACACAAGGATTTTCATTTGATTTGCCAAAAGGAAATTCATCCATTATAAAGGTAATCGGTGTAGGGGGCGGTGGAAACAACGCTCTGAAGCACATGTACGAGAAAGGAATTCACGGAGTTGATTTCGTGATTTGTAATACAGATGCTCAGACTTTAGATAATAACCCGGTAGCTAATAAAGTTCAGTTGGGAACTTCTATCACAGAAGGTCTTGGAGCCGGTGCCGATCCTGAAGTAGGAGAAAAATCAGCCATCGAAAGTATTGAAGATATCAAGGCTGCTATGGGCCAAAACACCAAAATGGTGTTCATCACTGCCGGAATGGGTGGTGGTACAGGTACCGGAGCTGCTCCTGTTATTGCTAAAGTGGCAAAAGACATGGGAATTCTTACTGTAGGTATTGTAACCGTTCCTTTCAGTTTTGAAGGGAAAAGAAGGTTGGAACAGGCAGAAAACGGTCTGGATAAATTAAGAAACAATGTTGACTCACTTATTGTAATCAACAATGATAAACTAAGACAGCAATTCGGAAACCTTGGATTCAAGCAGGGATTCTCAAAAGCCGATGAAGTTTTAACAAATGCTGCGAAAGGTATGGCAGAAGTTATTACAGGTTACTTTGATGTAAACATTGACTTTAGAGATGCTAAATCTGTCCTTCAGAATTCTGGTACGGCATTGATGTCTACAGGAACGGCTTCAGGTGAAAATAAAGCTGAAGAAGCGGTTAGAAAAGCCCTTGATTCCCCATTATTGAATGATAATAAGATTACAGGTGCCAAGAACGTACTGTTATTGATCAGAAGTGGTGCTGAAGAAGTTACCATGGATGAGATCGGTATCATCATGGACCACATTCAGAAAGAGGCCGGAAATACAGCAGATATCATTTTCGGGGTAGGTGCAGATGAAGAATTAGGGGATGCAGTTAGTGTTCTTGTTATCGCAACAGGATTCTCTAACGATCATAAGAAGTTTGCAGGACCTACAGAGAAAATCAGAATCAGTCTTAACGACAGTTTTGAAGCTCCTAAAAATTCTCCTTTCAAAACAAGAGAAGAAAGAGAATCAGCTCCTGAACCAACCCATGATTTTGGGGGTAAAAACCTTTTCAGGCTGGATGACGAAGACCATGATACTCCGTTCAATGTGACGTCTGCTGAAAAAAAAATGATTATTGAAGAAGAACAGCCAAGAACTGAAATAAAATTCTTTGATAAAGAGAAAGATACGGTAAATACTCCAGAACAAAGCTGGAGAAATGAAGAAGAAGGAGAAGAAGAATATAGCTTACTTGCTATTGATGAGGAGCATGATGATCCAAACGATCTTGAGATCCAGTCTTTCTCATTTGATTTTGAAAACAAGAAAGAGGAACCACAATCCGGAACTCCGTTCAACAACTCGTTTTCCAATGAAAAACCTGTTGAATTCAGTTTCTTCGTAAACGAGCCTACCAGAAACGAGCCTAATACGGATTTTGGACAGCCAAAAGCAGAATTTAATATCCCTACAAATGCTGCAGTAGCTGAACCCGCTCAAAAGATTGAAACCTTCTATCAGAAACAGGAAGAACCCAAGGTTGAAGTAAGATCAACTTTTGAAAACAAAACAGAAATTGAAACTCCAAAAACTGAAGAATCAGAATTCACTTTCGTGAATAAGACGATTGATCAGGACAGAGTCATTGAAAGAAGAAATAAATTAAAAGAATTCAACTCCCGTTACCAAAATTTTGACAGCACGAGTGAATTTGAATCTATTCCTGCTTTTAAAAGAAAAAATATCTCTATTGACGGAAACAATGCATCAGACCAGAATATCAATACTTACCTGTCTGATAACAATGGATCTATGCAGATCAGAGAAAACAGATTTTTAAATAAAGATGTAGATTAAAATTGCAATTGGCAATTGGCTGCTAGCAAATGGCCTGCAGGCCCACATACAAGCTATCAGCCAATTGCCAAAAGCCAAAAGCATATAAACATGAGTTTAGAAAATACAATAAACGAAGCTATAAAAACAGCAATGAGAGCCAAAGACAAAGTGGCTTTAGATTCTCTGCGTGCTGTGAAATCACAGATATTACTGCTTAAAACTGAAGCCATCGGAGCTGAAGTAAGCGCAGAACAGGAAATAGCCATTCTTCAGAGAATGGTAAAACAACGTAAGGATTCTTACGACCAATTTACTGCACAGGGAAGAAATGATCTTGCAGAAGTAGAAGATGCTCAGATGAAAGTTATCGAGCAGTTTCTGCCAAAACAGCTTTCTGCTGAAGAATTAGAAACAGAAATTAAAAATATTATTTCTGAAACCGGAGCTGAATCTGCTAAAGATTTAGGGAAGGTAATGGGAGTTGCATCAAAAGCATTAGCCGGGAAATCAGACGGAAAAAGTATTTCCGAGATGGCTAAAAAACTCCTGTCTTAATGTGATCCGGATTTCGGGGTTTTAAGTTCATCTTAATTTCGGAAACACGTATCTCATTCCATAACTAGGATATACAACCTTTGCATATCGATTTGATTAGAAGCCCGGAACTTTTCAGTTCCGGGCTTCACTTTCTTTGGATATTAAAGTTTGTTAATCAGTTTGATTCTAAACTGAAAAAGAATTAAGCTACTACCATATTTCAGAGAGTATTTAAATGATTGATTGCTTGAGGGAAAGCTTCAAATGTTTTTTTCACGGTCGTTTGTTTTTCAGAATCATTTCAAATTTAATAATAATATTTTATTATTCCTAGTTTTAATTCACTTTTTTTAGAATATTATTACAATATTAATACTTGGTTAATTTTATATGACTAATCAATTGATAGTTTTTATATATTGAACAAACGCAAAGAATTGCTTAACTTTGTGCAGATAAAAAACAAAATATATGTATCCAACAGATTTAGTAATGCCTATGAAGGCAGAGCTTACAGATAAAGGTTTTCAGGATTTAACAACTCCGGCTCAGGTGGAAGATGCGTTAAAGCAATCCGGAACTACATTATTGGTTATCAATTCCGTGTGTGGTTGTGCTGCAGGTGCTGCAAGACCAGGAGTAGTATACTCTTTGACAGGAGACAAAAAACCTGATCATTTAACAACTGTATTTGCAGGTTTTGATACTGAGGCAGTGGTAGAAGCAAGAAAACACCTTGCTCCATTCCCTCCAAGCTCTCCATGTGTAGCGCTTTTCAAAGATGGTGAATTGGTTCACATGCTGGAAAGACATCACATCGAAGGTAATCCTGCAGGAGCTATCGCAGCAAACCTTCAGGCAGCATACGACGAATATTGCTAATAAGCAATCAACTAAATACTAAACCGTTACAAAATTTGTAACGGTTTTTTTATTTAATTCCGTAAAAAATTTTCTGAAAATTCAAATATCATTATATTTGTTGAAATGGCAACCAAAGCACTTTTCAATACCGTAGTCAACTGGTTCATCCGTCAAAGGATTGACCAGATACAGAATTTCATGGACCATCCTATTGAAACCCAGAAAGGTATACTCTTTTCTCAGCTGTTTCATGCAGAAGATACAGAATATGGCAAGTTATACGGGTTCAATTCTATTTCAAGTTATCAGGATTTTAAAAACAAAGTTCCTATCGTTACCTATGAAGAAATGGAACCTTTTATTGAAAAAGCAAGACAGGGGCATAAAGATGTAAGCTGGCCGGGACTGATTAAACACTTTGCCAAATCATCAGGTACAACCAATGCTAAAAGCAAATTCATTCCTATCTCTGCCGAAAGCCTTGAATACTGCCATATGAAAGCCGGAAAGGACATGGTTTCCATTTATGCCAACAACCATCCAGAAAATCAGCTTTTTAATTATAAAAACTTACGTTTGGGCGGAAGCTCCGAACTATATGCAGATTTCAATACAAAATTCGGAGATTTATCTGCTATTCTCATAGATAATCTTCCCTTTTGGGTAGAAATTACCACCACCCCAAGCAAGAAAGTTTCTTTGATGGGAGAATGGGAAAGTAAGCTTAAAGCAATTACCTCCGAAGTAAAAAATGAAGATGTAGGAAGCATCCTTGGAGTACCAAGCTGGATGATGGTCCTTCTGCAAAGGGTATTAAAGGAAACCAACGTAGGAAGTATTTCTGAGCTGTGGCCTAATTTAGAGGTGTTTTTTCACGGCGGAATCAGTTTTAAGCCCTACCGGGAACAATTCAGACAGATCATCGGAAAAAACATCAATTACTACGAAATTTACAACGCCTCTGAAGGCTTCTTTGGTATCCAGGACAGATCAGACAGTGATGAGATGCTGCTGATGCTGGATTATGGGATATTTTATGAATTTATTCCAATGGATCAGTTCCATTTTTCAAATCCGAAGGTCGTGAGCCTGGAAGATGTGGAAGTAGGAAAAAATTATGCAATGGTGATCACCACCAATGGAGGACTCTGGAGATACCTGATTGGTGATACTGTTGTCTTTACGTCAGTTAATCCTTTCAGAATAAAAATAACAGGAAGAACAAAGCACTATATCAATGCTTTTGGGGAAGAACTGATGATTACCAATGTAGAATCTGCCCTTTCAAAAGCTTGTGAAGCAACTGGTGCACAAATCACGGATTTTACAGGAGCTCCTGTATTTATGAAAGGAAATGAAGGTGGTGCCCACGAATGGATTTTTGAATTCAGTCAGCATCCGGATAACCTGGACCATTTTATTGACGCTTTTGACAAGCATCTAAAAACAATCAATTCAGACTATGAAGCGAAAAGGTATAACAACATGACTCTTAAAAGGCCGATTGTTCATATCGCTAAAGAAAATCTGTTCTATCAATGGCTGGAAGCCAAAGGAAAACTGGGAGGACAAAATAAAGTACCAAGACTAAGCAATGACAGAGAATATATTGATCCATTGCTGGAGATGAATAAATAAAATTTACTGTAAAGCACAAAGAATCAGTGATTCGAATGTTTTATTTAAGGAGACTGAGAATATCGCAGCTTATGAAATGTAGTGGCTATACGTATGCTTCGTCAGAATCAATCTATTGATTCAACCTTTGCTCCCTTGAATAGTAGGGTATCAGAATAGAAACTTTACGTTAAAAAAATCTATTTACAGATAATAACTAAAAAGCCGTAGTTCAATAGAATTACGGCTTTTATATTTATTTGCTTAGATCTTCTTTTACTTTCTTTGCAGCTTCCTCTACTTTCGAAGCTCCTTTTTTCGCAGCCTCTTTTGCATCCTGTCCTACTTTATTAGCTTCAGTCTTTATATCCTGGCCAGCTTTGTTGAGATCCTGTTTTGTCTTATCTGCTGTGGCATCTATTTTATCTTTGGCCTTCTGAGCAGCAGCATCAATCTTATTGCCTGCTTCATCTACTTTTGTTTTCACATCTTCTTTGGCATTGTTGATCTTTGCAGTATCCACAACGTTAGGAGTTTCAGTTGTGGTAGTGGTAGTAGTGGTAGTAGATCCGTCAGGATTCTCTACCTGTTCTGTTTTTGTTGTTGATTTTGTACATGCTACAGTGAATACTGAGATCACGATTGCAGCTAAAATTTGTTTTTTCATATTGTTTATTTTTTAATGGAATTTAGATTTATTCTGGCTTGGCCTCCTGAGACGTAGGCTTTTCTGCAGTCTTCAGCTTCTTTTCAGCCTCTGATTTTTTCTTTTCGTCTTCCTGTTTTGCCTTATTTTCTTTTTCAAGCTCTGCCTTAAGCTTATTTTCTTCTTCCTGAAGCTTTTTAGCCTGTTTTACAGAATCAATATACTGAGGAGAAGACATTCTTATTTTCCGTGCGATATCCACTGAAACAGCTCCTGTAGAAAAGGAATCGATAGCAGTAGTATCATAACGTATTTTTACTTCCTGTTCAGCTCCGAAACCCGGAGATTCTTTCTTGGAACAAGCTGTAAAAAGAATGGTAAAAATAAAAATCGCAGCCAGTAAATTTTTCATGGAACTAATTTAGCAGAAATTCTGCAATTACAGGATAGTGATCTGACAATTTCACAGACTGGTCTACTTTATAGCTTAACGGAATGATGGATTTCGAAGTGAAAATATAATCAATCCTCAAAGGAACTTTATAATCGTGAAAGCTGCTCGCACTCCCTTTTCCTGCTACCAGAAAGGCATCCTGAAGGTCTTTACCAAGATTGTAATATTCATACGAATTGGGGACAGAATTAAAATCACCGGCCAGAATAACAGGATAAGGAGATAAATCTACCATTTTTCTGATTCTTTTGACCTGATCTTCGTGAGCCTGAAATGTGGGAGTCATATGAGAAAGCAATGTTGAAACATTTCCCAAACCTAATCCATCAAGCTTCGTAAACATAGATTTATGAAGTCTGAAGGGTTCAAGATATACATTAATAATTCTGACTACCTTTCCATTAATGTCTATATCCGCATAGAATGAATTTCCACGGGCTTTTTCATCAATAAGTTCTGCCTGTCTTACAATTTTATGCTTAGTTTTAAGAATAACCGACGGATATTTTATAAGATCACGTTTTATAACGCGGTTGGTATCTTTTTCCTGTACCAGAATAATATCAGCATCCTGTGCTTTGATATAGTCTTTTACTTTATCCCAGCCATATTCTCCGTATTTCACATTAAAAGTCAGTACTTTAATATCCCGTATTGTTTTTAAATTTTCTGTTTTTGGAGAAAAGTTGATCCATCGTCTGATTGGATTATAGAAAATAAATGTACCTAATACAAAAGCAATCGCAATTTTTTCTTTTTTAAAGATCCAGATCAGCGTTAGAATTATATGGGTCAGTATTAAATAAGGAAAACCAAGAGACAAAAGATTCAGGTTGCCTAAAATGTTTGGTGGAATCCATGCATTCCCCAATGTGCATAACAGCAAAACAGCAACAACGATATGTATAAATAGTAATATCTGGTTCGACTTCATGAAAAAACGGTCTTGGTACGGTTTTCTTTCAACAAAAATCCTACCAAGCAGACAATTTTAACTCTTTTTATGATTATTTGTTCTCCGCAGAAAACTTAACTGTGACAGGATAATGATCTGAAATACTTATAGAACGGTCAACCTTATAAGATATTGCCTTTATTGATTTTGAAGAAAAAACGTAATCGATCCTTATTGGAAATTTATAGTCGTGAAAACTGGTTGCACTGCCTTTTCCAGCTGTTAAAAATGCATCTTCAAGCCCTTCTGATAAATGATAATATTCATAAGAATTGGGAACAGAATTGAAATCCCCAGTAAGGATAACGGGGTAAGGCGAATTATCAATGACTTCACGAATCAGATCAATTTGTTCCTGATGCTTTTTAAAGGTGGGAATCAGCCTTTTAATAACATCTTTTATTTTTTGTTCGTCGTTATCTGTATCTCCATTAAGTTTCACCATCTCTTTTTGAAAACGAAAAGGATTGAGGTAGACATCAATGAACCTGTAGGTCCTGCCATTAATTTCTATATCAGCCATCAACCCAGGAATTCTTACCCCTTCATCCTGTGGATCGATCATCTGCTGCTTAATGATTTTATGTTTGGTCAGAATTGTTAAACCTCCTCCGGGATTTGCTTTCTGATAGCCTTCAAATTTATATTTAATACCCGCATCCTCCTGAAGAAGAATAACATCTGCATTCTGAGATTTCAGGTAGGGTTCAACCTCTTTATTTCCTATTCTCCCAGCCCTTGTATTGAAAGAAATAACCTTTATCTCAGAGCCCGGTTTTTGATTTTGATCAGAATAGTTAACCCAACGTTTTACAGGATTTATAAATGCCAAACCCGCAAACATAAATACAAACGTCCTTTTTTTCCAGCTTAGCATCCAGAATACAGTCAGGATGATATATAGAATGATAAGAACCGGGAACCCTAATGAAAGCAGATTAAACCATGGAAAAATCTTTGGCGGAACATAAGCGTTCAATAAAGTACCCAACAGCAGAAATAAGATTCCCAGATGGATAATCAGTACTATAAGACGGAAAATCTTCACAATGTTATTTTAATTGAAACGGTACAAATGTTTTTTCCAGATTCTTGCCAGCAGCCATCCAACAAGAGCTCCTCCTACGTGAGCAAGATGTGCAATTCCTCCTCCGTTTCCTGAAACACCAAGGTATATTGAAACAATAACAATGATTGGCAACAGATACTTTACTTTAATCGGAACCGGAATAAACATGATTCCAATTTTAGAATCAGGATATAGCGTTGCAAATGCAGCTACGACACCGAAAATAGCCCCAGAGGCCCCTAACATAGGAGATCTTAAATCTCTATAAAGCTGATCTGCTAAATTTTGTGCTTCCTGACTAGATGCATGGAATGTTAAATAATCAGCAGTGTTAAGAGATACTCTTGAATAGATTTCAGACGCATTGACTCCTAAACTTTCCAAACCAGAAACAATCTGTTGTACTTCTACAAAATTCCACAGATTAAACAAGAAAAATGAACCAAGCCCACTTGCAAAGTATAATATCAGATACTTTTTATCTCCCAATGTCTGTTCCAGAATTGGCCCAAAACTAAACAAGGTAAACATATTGAATAGAATATGCATTACCCCTCCAGGTTCTTCAAGAGGAGCATGCATAAACATGTGTGTGATTACCTGCCATGATCTGAAGAGTGGAGAAAAAGGATAATAGCCTACCAAAGAATCATATAATCCTTTAAAAATAAAATTAGATACAAGGTATACTAAAACATTGATTATAATAATATTTCTTGTAATCGGCGGTATATTATTAAACATATTTTCTAAAATTTGTTTTTAAAGTCGTTAAACGGAACTTCATAAAAGCATCTTTTGCCGTCCGGTAAAAATTCCGGGAAGCCTAATGCTGTAAAGTCTTTGATCAACTGTTCCGCATCTTTTTTATAAATAAAGTCAAATCTCGACTTCGACTGCATTTTGTTCCATTGGTTATGGTAATACTGCATAAATTCTTCTTCCGTCTTGTAATCCAGGATCTCAAAAAGGTTTTCCAGGAACTTCATGGCTTGGGTTTCTTTCAGTCCTTCAGGAAGTGAATCTATTCGAAGTACACTTTCATGAGCAATTTTCATGTCAAACCCTAATTCCGGAAGATATTTTTTTATCGAATTGTATTTTGTCTTTTCGATTTCATTCATATGATACTCCAGAGAGAAAAGAAGGGCATGGCTGTTTGTATTGGATTTTCTGGTGGATTTATTTCCTTCAGAAACCAACAGTCTGTGCATTCTTCCCAAATCCAGCATTAAGGTGACATCTCCTTTATTGAAAAGCCAGTAACCGTTTGGGAGCCTCATTAAATCTTCATCAAAATCTTCATCTTCAAAAAGGTTAATCTTTGAAGGTTCTGCCGTAATATTCTGATGGTACATTTCCGTAAGGTTCTGAATTTCTTCCGGATGTACTACATTTTTTTCTTCCAGAAACGGATTATAGTCTTTATCTACAATGATTTCAGGCATTTTAAAAACCCCGCCGCCGGAGCCTCCTCCATTTCCTTTGCTGGGAATCGGCTTATTCATCATTTCATCCAGTTCCGGATCTCTGTCGAAATCAAGGCTGGGAGAAACATTATAAATCCCTAAAGATCTTTTAATCGTTGAACGAAGCAAAGCAAAAATAAGATGCTCGTCCTCAAATTTCACTTCGGTTTTCTGTGGATGGATGTTGACATCTATTTTCTCCGGATCAAGCTCCAGGAAAAGGAAAAACGAAGGTACATATCCAGGTTGAAGAAGCCCTTCAAATGCTTCCTGTACTGCTTTATTGAAGTATGGACTTCTGAAATACCTTCCGTTCACAAAAAGAAACTGCTCGCCTCTTGCTTTTTTAGCCCCTTCAGGCTTGGCAACAAAACCATGCAGTTTACACCAGATAATATCTTCTTTAATAGGAATTAAAAGCGGTTGTAATTTTCTTCCGAAAACATCTACAATACGCTGCATCTGACTTCCTTTTCTCAGCCTGAAAACGGCTTCATCATCATGGAAAAGGGAAAACTCCAGATTCTCATGAGCTAATGCAACACGCTGAAATTCATCAATTACGTGCCTGAATTCAATATTATTATTTTTTAAAAACTTCCTTCTTGCAGGAACGTTATAGAAAAGATTTTTTACTAAGAAGTTTGATCCGTCGGCTGTCTGAACCGGGTCCTGAAACTGGAATACTCCGCCTTCGATATAAATGTTGGTTCCAATGGAGGTATCTTTCTGTTTCGTTCTGAGTTCCACTTGAGAAACTGCTGCAATGGAAGCCAGTGCTTCACCACGGAATCCTTTTGTAGCAATCTTAAAGATATCTTCTGTTCCTTTGATTTTGGAGGTAGCATGTCTTTCAAACGCCATACGGGCATCTGTTTCAGACATTCCTTTTCCGTCGTCTACCACCTGAATAAGGTTTTTCCCGGCATCTCTGATGATCAGTTCAATTTTCGTTGCATCTGCATCAATAGCATTTTCCAAAAGTTCTTTCACGATGGATGCAGGCCGCTGCACCACCTCTCCTGCTGCAATTTGGTTGGCTACATGATCCGGTAAAAGCTGAATAATATCTGACATAAAAACGTAAATCAACTTACAAAAATAGTCAATGGAAACGGGAATTAAAATACTAAAATCGTGATTTAATATTTAATTATCAACATTTTTTCCTATTTATCCCCAACCGCTTTTTTTAATGTTTGTAATGAAGGGCGTTAGCAAGTTAATTGCTTCCATCCTAAAATTTTCATTTCAACAACGATGAAAAACAGGACAAAAACAATACATTCAGAGATATTTAAGTTAATTTTTAAGAAAAATGCCCCTATTCCATGATAAAATAAGGGCACTTACAGCTAGTTTATACAAAAAATTAATAATGTGTTTATATTTTAATCCTCAAAGACAAGTTTTCTTTTCTTTTCTCTTTTTGGAATTCCATGGATTTTATCATACAGATAGGCAAAGAGATTCGGTTTTTTATAAATCCTGCTGTATCTGTATTTCGTATTGAAGTGACGAATATGAATTTTATAGGCATCATACCCGATTACAATCAACAAACATATACTGATCACATAGAACACCCTGAATTCCAGATAGTAATATGTCAAACCTGAGAATACCGCCCCCATTATGTAAGCAAGCATAATGCTCATTAGAAGTTTTGCTCTGCCAATCAGCTCTCCGTTTTTTCTGTATTTTTTCTGTGTAAACATAGACACCAGAATTCCTAAGTCGGTGGTTGTTCCTGTAAGGTGGGTCGTTTTCACAGAGAAGTTGGAAATACTTGCGGTAAGACCGTTTTGCAGTCCGGTGGCGAAAAGCATCAATGCTACAAGATATTCTGTTTCTTCCAGTGTTTTCTGATAATAAAACTGCCCGTACACTCCTACAAACAGAAGACATATGATTTCCAGCACAATGGGCATAGAATGGGCAAAATATTTACTTTTCTTGTTAAAGTTGATCACAATAAAGTTAGACAGGAAGCTTCCGAAGAAGAATAAAAAGATCCATCCGCCTACCACAGCTACCTGCGTCCAGTTTCCTTTACTTATTTCTGCTGCTAAAATAGCATAGTGTCCCGTTACGTTCGATGTAAAAGAGAGAAATATCAATAGGGAAGCAATGTTTATAGTACCCGCCGTAAAGGCAGTCAGCGTCCCCAACCTGATATTGTCTCCCAGTGTCCTGCTGTTACTATAATTTCTTAACATTTTTTATTTTTTTTAATTGTGTTTAATTCTAAACTTCGACAAAGATCTCTGCTAACCTTCCTCTTTCAGGAAGCTTTTCTCTTACCTCTACAGCAATCTCATGAGACTTCAGTTCTTTACATTTTTTGATATAAGGGATCAGATCAAACTTACCTTTTCCTTTGCTTTTGATAGATGGAGAATAATAAGCCTCTTCAATATTTTCTGCTTTTACATATTGGTTGAATGTTCTTTGGAAACTTCCTGTAAAGACATCACAAATGATTTTGTTAACCAGATGAGGATATTTATTACTGATAATTCCAAAAGCGTCACAGAATTCTGCAGGCCTGATTTTATTAAAAACAGATGTTTTGGTACTGAACAAAAGATCCCTGATGGAGTCTCCGGAATCATACCCGGAAGTCAAAAGGATATTATATTGGTTCGGATCTTCTGATGCATCTTTCTCTTTAAGTACTTTTTTCAATATATTCAATGACTCAAGAGAGTAATCTGTTGCAATTAAAATTGTTTTAGCCATGTTCTTATTATTTTGTATTGTGTTTATCTTTTTTGATGATACAAAACTAGAACGACCAGATTAGAAGATCTTTGGAATGGAATTAAAATGTGATTAAAGAGATTAAAATGAGATTAGAAAATTGTTAAGAGGACTTAATATAGGAAAGAATCAAGATCAAAAAAAAAGATATAAACGTTTGTTTTTCAGAACAAAAAAAATAAAAAATGAGTAAAATCCAGAATAGAGATTTTACTTGTTTATTTCTTCCCCTTTCTGCATACTATAGAAATTCGGGAACTTCATCTGTACGGTGGTCCCCTGATTCTCATGCGAGCTAACAATCAGTTCACCGTGGTGCATTCTTACAATATTTCTCGCAAGCGGAAGGCCGATTCCGTAGCCTTCGTAATTGTTCGTATTAGAAGCTCTGAAGAACGGATCGTAGATTTTATTCATTTCTACTTCCGGAATTCCGATACCATTGTCTTTTACAATAATGTAGACATCTGTATTGGTGGCTCCCAGAGAGACTTTAACCTGCTGGAAATTAGAATATTTACAGCCATTACTGATGATATTTGCTACTGCGAGATGCAATAGCTGCTCATTCCCCTGAACTTTAAGTTTTTTCGGATTATCGGGAAGCATACTGATATCCAGATAGATATTGTTTCGGGAATCAATCCTTCTGAGAGTCTCAATAACATCCCAAAGAAGCTGGTCTATCCTCACCTTATCCATTTTCTGGATCTTTCCGTCGAATCCGGTTTGGGCAATCATTAATAATGCCTTGATCTTTTTATCAAGTTTTTCAGCTTCATCCAGAATGATCCCAAGAGTTTCTTTGTACTCATCAGCTGTTCTGCTGATGGAAAGAGCAACATCGGCTTCTCCCATGATCGATGTGAGAGGCGTTCTCAATTCGTGGGAAACATTTCCGATCAGGTGATTCTGGGTTTCGAAAGACGTTTCAATACGGTTGAGCATATCATTGAAAGTATCTACCAATTCATTGAGTTCTTTATTATCAGGTTGTGACTCTAATCTTAAGTGAAGATTTTCAGAACTTATTTCCTTTACTTTTCCTGTAATTTTTAAAATGGGTCTGAATAAAGTTTTAGACAGATAAAAAGAGAAAATCATACTAAAGAACAGAGACAGCACGATACAGGTAAGCAGGGTTCTCTTTAAAAAACCCAGATAATAAACCACATAATGGTTTTTAGCAGAAGCGATTGCAATATAATCTTTATCATCATATCTGAAACTCTGACCTATATAGTAGAATTCTTCATCGTTATAATTAGACTCTCCTTCTTTGATAATATTTTTAAAGAAATAATCCGGAATATGAACTTCCTGGGATATTTTTTTGAAATTGGAATCGGTAGGAACAGCAAAAACATAGTCTTTTTCCATCGGAAGCTCCTCATCATTCAAGCTGTTAAGCACATAATTTTCCGGAAGGTCGAGATGATCTTTACTTTTTTCAATCTGAACAATGGTAGCTGTTCTGATCTTCAACAGCTCATAAAACCTCTGATGCGAAAAATTAACAATAGAAAAGTACACCAAACCACTGAACAACAATATGATGGCTGTAAAAACCAACATCAAAAGCACCATCGTTTTGGTCTGATTTGTAATGACTCTATTAAACATTCATTATGTTTTTTTCAATACATACCCCATTCCTATCACGGTATGAATCAATTTATTCTCATCCTGGCTATCCAGTTTTTTCCTTAAATAATTAACATATACATCTACCACATTGGTTCCCAGCTCATAATTTACTCCCCAGACTGCATCCAGAATTTCTGCTCTTGAAATTACTTTTTCAGGATTATTCAGGAAATACAACAGGAGTTTATATTCTGTTGATGTAAGAGAAATGTCTTCTCCCGCGCGGGTTACTTTCTTTGTATAATCATTCACCATCAGATCCGAAAACTGAAAAACATGTTCATTATCCGGCTCCGGTTCAGCGATTTCCTGCGGGCCATTGTTGTTACTTCTTCTTAGCAAAGACTTCACACGTGCCACCAGTTCAATGAATTTGAAAGGTTTCACCAGATAATCATCTCCTCCGCTTTCCAGGCCGAGAACAATATTTTCAGAAGTTCCCAATGCCGTTAAAAACAAAATCGGAACGCTCTGATTGGTTTTTCTTATTTCTTTACATACATCCAGACCATTCATTTCCGGAAGCATAATGTCTAAAATTACCAGATCAAAATCGTTAGCCTGTACCAGCTGTACTCCTGTACGCCCGTCAAAAGCTACAGAAATCTCATATCCATTTTCCTGAAGTCCCTTTTTAATGAAAGATACTACACTGGTTTCGTCTTCGATAAGAATAATTTTTTTCATAAATGAAATAAGGAGTTTCACAAAAATAGGGAAATTTTCTTGGGATGAGCAAACCTGGAATAGAGAAAGAATAAGGGAGTCTGGAAGATACAAACGGTTATGCTTCCGTTCAAATGGATTAGATGTAACACAAAATCCGCAAAGAAATTTCAATATAAAATTATACAGTGATCGCAAGGGCGTTTCACTATGCAATGATCACATTCTTAGCTGAACGAAGTGCACTCGCTACCGAAAAATAAAACAGCATAATTAATAAACTTGCCAACTTTGCGTTTTTTATTTTTCCACTTTTGTATCACTTTACCTTTTTGTGAATTCCTCTTTTTACCATACAACCTATATAGAATAATATTACCTTTGTTTTGAGTATAATGATGAAAAAATAATCAGGTTAAATTGCACACAGTATGAACGATTTTTTAATAGGTATCGGCAAGAGATTAAAGGATATTAGAAAAAAGAATAATTTAACCATTAACGATCTGGCTTTCAAAGCCAATGTGAGCAACGGTCTTGTTTCCAGGATTGAAAATGGCAGAACTATTCCTTCCCTTCCTGTTTTATTAGATCTGATTCAGTCTCTTGAAATAGATGCCAGCTATTTTTTCGAAGGAGTTGAGAAAAAATCCAACGCCAAATTCATTTATGTTCCTAAAGAAAGCCAGCAAGTCATTGAAAAAGAAGTAGAAGCCGAAGGTTTTAAATACATGCATATCTTCAGCAAAAGTCTTCATTCTTTGGGTTTTGAAGCTGTTCTACTGACTCTTGAGCCCAATTCTAAAAGGGAAAAAGTAATTACGGATGCCTGGGAATTCAAATATATTCTGAAAGGAGAGGTGAAATATGTGATTGATAATGAAGAAGTCATCTTAAAAGAGGGTGATTCTTTGTATTTCAACGGAAAATTTCCACATGTTCCTGTAAGCATCAGTGATGAAAGCTGTGTGATGCTTGTTCTTTATTTTTATACTGCATAACAACATATTTTTTTAACGCAAAGTTCTTACTTGACTTTTGTCATTCTGACGAAGGAAGAATCTTATTTGTATTTCATTTCATTCAGAATGACACGTCGAGAATAGGTTCATTCCAAGTGTATGCAATGCTTCATCAGCGACAAGATCGCCGCCTTGCTTCCTTATAAATATACTGTTTCAATCATAACCTTTGTGTCTCAAATAATAATCATTTTACTCACTATCCCTCAATTTCCGATTTTCATACAATACAAAAGTTTACAAATATGCAACTTTTGATTTTGCATATTCTTCCTAAATGAACGGAATATTAACTAAAACATCACTGTTTTGGCTCAATTTCAATTGCATAATTATAAGGCAATATTTACTGGAAACATGATGTGAACCGCGTCAATCTCTGTTTCGTCCAGTTTTCAAAGATCAGATTTAATGCTTTTCAAAGTAAAACAGCTGTAACAAACAGAGTCTATTTATTAAACAATACTTAACACTAAATATTTATATATATTAAAATTATTGGCGTGATTTGCATAAAAAATTTAATATATGTAAAAATGAAAACAAATTTAGAGAAATTACTTACCCTTGTTTTTGTCTGTTTCATTGTATTTGTTTCAGCGCAGAAACAGTTAATTATAGGAACTGTTCTTGACGACAGTCAGCCTCTCCCCGGGGCCACAGTTAAAATAAAAGGCTTATCCAGAAATATAATAACTGATATTGAAGGAAAATTTGCCATTAATGATATCAAAGAAGGCCAATATATTTTACAAATCAGTTATATAGGTTACGAATCTTCAGACATCAATGTGGATCTGAAACCGGAACAAACAGTTGATTTAGGAATCATAAAACTTTCCCAGCCCGGAAAAAATATTGATGAAATAGTGGTTACGGGAACACTTAAAAATACAGAAGCAAGAGCATTAAATCTTCAGAAAAATGCCATCAACATCACCAATATTATTGCTTCAGACGGAATCGGAAAGCTACCAGACAGAAATGCAGCAGAGACGGTACAGCGTGTACAGGGAGTTTCTATTGAAAGAGATCAGGGTGAGGGGAGATTTGTTTCCCTGAGAGGACTTCCACCATTCTGGGCATCTACAACCATCAATGGAAACAGACTACCAACGGCTGAGGAAGAAACAACTTCCAGAGCGACAGCTTTCGACTTCTTTCCTACGGAACTGATCTCGTATGTGCATGTAAACAAGTCTTTTAGCCCAGATATGGAAGCAGACGGAATTGGTGGTGGCGTAAACTTTATCACCAAAACTCCACCAATGAAGACAGAATTCAAAGCAACAATTGGAAGCGGATATAATGCAAAAGCTGACAAAGGCGTTTACAACCTTGGATTCTTGTATGGAGGAAGAACAAAAGATAAGAAATTCGGGTATTTGTTCAATTTTGCTCATTTCATAAGAAACTGGTCTACAGATAATTTCGAGGCCAGAAGAAGCGGAGACGAAGGTGTTTTCAGACTGGAACTTCGTGATTATAACGGGGTAAGAAAAACAACGGGAATCAATACCGCATTTGAATATGTACTTTCTCCAAAAACGACTTTCTATTTAAAAGGAATGTATGGTACCTTATCGGATGACGAAACCCATTACAAACATAGAATCCGATTTGATAAGTTCAGCAGTGCCAATAATACAGCAAGAGTTGAACTTCAGAACATCCACAATTTACTGATTACAGAACTTACTTCGGTTTCTTTGGGAGCGGTTCATCAATTCAATAAAGGGAAAATCGACTGGGATTTATCTTATTACGACAACAAATTCAAGTATGGAAATATCCCTGACAAGCAGAACAATTCTTATTATGTTATCAAGTATACTCAATCTGGTGTAGGTATTAATCCTGATTATATTTCCAACCATGGAAATGGCCCCAGAGCTTACTGGAAAGCAGATGGCGGGAAATTAAATTATAAAAACCCTGATGCTTTATTTGGTTTTTACAGTGATCCTAACTTTAAAATGGATGCTTCCCAGATGAGATTTACAGATCTTGAATTTTATAAGGTTTTTGTAGAGGAAATGGATAAAATCGTTGCAGCTTTCAACCATGAGATCAATGCTTCTGATAAACTGACTTTAAAGTATGGTTTTAAATACAGAGATAAAGAGCGTAATGCAAAATTCTCTGATATTTTCTACAACTGGAGCAGTGGTACAGCACCTCTTTTGTCTGATTTTTCACCATATATCACAACACAGCCCAACGGACCGAAATATTTAAGTGAAATGAATACCCACGTCGGGAATACTTTCGGGCCGGTACTTTCCACCACTGGAATGAATCAGTTCTGGTATGATCATCAGGGAAATCTGAAAATTAATACTGCTGATTCTGAAGCGTTGGAATACAATAAAGCATTAGGAAGAAATTTTGATGTTTTTGAAAAACATGCAGATGCTTACGGGATGGCAACTTATAAACTGAATGATAAGATTACGATTTTAGGAGGAATCAGATTATCAAACACCAATACCAAAGTAAAAGGATATAGCGTGAATGATAACGTATTGACACCAGTAGAAAATACCAAAAACTATCTGGCCGTTCTTCCGATGATTCATTTGAAATATACTTTAAACGATAAGGCTAACCTTCGTTTTGCAGCGACAAGAACTTTCTCAAGACCGAATTTTGGAGATCTTACGCCGGGAGGAACTTATATTGAAGCAGATAACGAGTTTAAAGGTGGAAATCCAAATCTTAATCCTACTTATTCTTTGAACTTTGACATGATGGGAGAATATTATTTCTCTAATGTAGGGATTTTAAGCGGAGGAGTTTTCTATAAATCCATTACAGATCCTATTTTCCAGGATTCTTTTATTGGAAATTATAATGGAAACAACGGAGTACAATTTACCGCTCCAAATAACGGAAAAGCAGCATGGTTAGGAGGTATTGAATTGGGAATCAACAAGAGATTTGATTTTCTTCCGGGATTTTTACAGTACTTCGGAGTGCAGCTGAATGCCACCTTCATGACTTCTGAAATGGAAAAGTCAAGCGGAAGAATCGTTGACCTACCTTATCAGGCAAATGAATTATATAACGCGCAGCTTTTCTTTGAGAAAAAAGGATTCAACGCGAGACTGGCTTATAACTATAAAGGGAAATATGCTGTAGAATATGCTGAGGAAGACATCAATGATTCTTATTATGGTAAATACAGCAATCTTGATTTCGGAGGCTCTTATCAGTTTACCAAATACCTTACTTTATACGCCGATGTGAACAATATTCTGAACAAACCTCTGATCTATCACTTTGGTAAAAATGAAGACCGTCCTGAGCAGGTAGAATACTACGGAGTACGATTCAATCTTGGAGTAAAACTGAACTTCTAAACCATGATTATGGCCAGAAAAATCAATAAAAAAACATTAGTAACACTGAAGGCCGCTTTTGCTGCTTTTGGTGTTTACTTCTGCATGTACGGCTTCAGAAAGCCTTTCACTGTAGCTTCTTTTGAGGGACTTTCTTATTTCGGAGTCGATTATAAGATTCTGATTATCATTGCACAGGCAGTAGGTTATTTTATTTCAAAATTCATCGGGATCAAATTTATTTCCGAACTGAAACCCCAGAAAAGACTTACTAACCTGTTTGTTTTCATTGCCATTGCAGAACTTGCGTTGTTAGGATTTGCAGCTGTTCCCGCTCCTTACAATATTATATGTATGTTCATCAATGGAATTCCACTGGGAATGATCTGGGGAATTGTTTTTTCCTACATCGAAGGGCGCAAAACGACAGAAATCATTGGCTTGTTTTTATGTTCAAGCTTTGTTGTTTCTTCAGGATTTACAAAGTCGGCAGGGAAATTTTTAATGGATACATTCTCAATTTCCGAATTCTGGATGCCGTTTTCTGCCGGACTTATCTTTATTATTCCATTGATTCTTTTCGGACTGCTTCTTGAAAGAATTCCCCAACCTTCAGACGAAGATATTTTGCTTAAAAACAAAAGACAGCCATTGAATGGTGCAGAAAGAAAAGCATTGATCCAGCAGTTTTTTGTTCCGATTGTGTGTATTATATTTCTGTATATCAGCTTAACGGTTTTAAGGGACTTCAGGGATAATTTCAACCGGGAAATCTGGGACGGACTGCATTTCAGTTTCGACAGCTCTATTTTTACCTTAACGGAGATTCCTATTGCGGTGATGGTTCTTTTGATCTTAAGTTTTATGGTGAAAGTGAAAAATAACAAAAAAGCATTTACATACTATCATTATATTCTTTTTGCGGGAATTCTCACCGTAGGCCTTTCTACTTATCTTTTTCAGCAGGGTTCATTATCTCCGTTTTTATGGATGACGGTTTCCGGCTTCGGAATGTATATCTGTTATATTCCTTTTAACGGAATTTATTTTGACCGGATGATTGCTGCTTTTGAGATCAAAGGGAATGTAGGTTTTCTGATCTATATTGTAGATTCATTCGGGTATCTGGGAAGTGTTCTGATTCTTTTATATAAAAACTTTGGCTCGGCTCAGACTTCATGGTTACATTTTTATATCAATTTAAATTATATCATCACCGTTACGGTTTTCATTCTTTCGGTGATTGCTTTTCTGGCTTTCAGGAACAAGTCAAAGCCGAAATCAAACTTAAACTCAAACTCTAATCAATTCATCAATTTCGATACGTCGAAAATTTTATAAATAATAATACAATGACAACAAAATTTGATTTACTCGTTGTAGGAGGTGGAATTTTAGGAACATTCCATGCTTATCATGCGCTGAAGAAAAACCTTAAGGTAGCCATACTGGAAAGAAATTCTGTTCCTCAGGGTGCTACTGTAAGGAATTTCGGACAGGTAGTACCTTCCGGAATGGATCTGAAATGGCAGAATTTCGGAAGAGAAAGCCTTGCTATCTATCATGAACTTCACACGCAGGCAGATCTTACCATCAGACAAAACGGATCTGTATATATCGCTTCCAATGACGAAGAACTTCAGCTGATTGAAGAGCTGTATGAAATCAACAGAAACAATGATTATGAATCTGTTTTATTATCAAAAAGCGACTGTATCAAGAAATATGACGGTCTCCGTTCGGATTATTGCAAAGGAGGACTGTTCTTTCCGCAGGAACTTTCTGTAGATTCTGCAGATATGATTGTAAAGCTTCATAAGCTGCTTCACGAAAAGATGGGATTGCAGATTTTTTATAACACCACAGTTCTTGAAACCCATGAAGATGATCAGAAATGTACTGCTGTAGCAGCAGACGGAACGGCATTCAACGCTTCTAAAATCATTATCTGCGGCGGGCATGAGTTTAAAACTTTATATCCTAAAGTATTCAATGACAGTGATCTGGAAGTGAGTAAGCTTCAGATGCTTCAGACCAAACCGCAGGGAATTTATTCGCTTCAGGGAAATATCCTTACCGGGCTTTCTGTGAGAAGATATGAATCATTCAGCGAATGTCCTTCTTTTCAGAAAATCAAGGCTTTAGAAAACCCAAATTCTTTTGAAAAGAAATACGGAGTTCATATTTTATTCAAACAAGCACTTGACGGTTCTGTCATCATCGGAGATTCTCATGAATATGCAGACGCTAAAAATTCAGATGATCTTGGATATGATCTTAATATGGAGATTGATGAATTCATGATCCATGAGGCTAAGAAAATCATTGATCTTCCCACGTATGAAATCCAGAGAAGATGGTTTGGAATCTATTCCCAATGCAAAACCAAAGATATTTTCGAGCACAGCCCATCTGCGAATATTCATATTGTAACGGGTATCGGAGGAAAAGGAATGACGGGAAGCGGTGGCTTCTCCAAATTTAATATTGAAAAAATTTACGCATAAAATTTAAATGAAAAATATAGAATTATTAGTTCTGGATATGGCCGGAACAACGATTGATGAGGACAATGTAGTATACAAAACACTTACCAGCGCTGTGAATGATTACGGCTATGTTGTAAGCCTTGAAAAAGTATTATCCAGCTGTGCCGGAATGGAAAAACTGGAAGCTATTACAAGTCTTTTAAAAGAAATGAACGGAAATGAAGATGATGCTGCCGCTATTTTTGAAAATTTCTCAGATCAGCTTAAAGAATCTTATAAAAACCTTGAAGTAAAACCCATCAACGGAACGGAAGATTTCCTGCTCAGCATGAAGTCTCAAAATAAAAAGATCGTTTTAAATACCGGATATACTTCTGAAATCGCTCATCAGCTTTTGAATAAACTCAACTGGAAAGAAAGTATTCATTTTGATGCTTTGATTACTGCGGACGATGTTTCGCAAAGCCGTCCAAGCCCTGAAATGATTCATCTTGCCATGAAGAAATTCAATATCACTGAAGCTCACAAAGTTTTAAAGGCAGGAGATTCTGTCATTGATGTTGAAGAGGGTAAAAATGCAGGCTGTGGATTAACGATTGCAGTTCTCTCCGGGGCTCAAAGCAGAAAAGAACTTGAGAAGGCCTCTCCTGATTATATTCTGAATACGATTTCTGAGGCTGAGGGTATTCTTTAAATACCTTTTCTTCAAACTATTTTTTATTACTTCTTGACACAAATGTTTTCATGATAATTCATTGGAAATGTTTGTGTTTTTACCACCCCGTCAAATCATAGATTTGACACCCCTCCGGAGGAGGGGAATGTAGTACGGATTATTAGGTATTTGTTATAACCGACATTTCCAGCAACCTTTTTTGATCTTCTATTCAAAAAGCCTGAAACTTAAAATAAACAGAATCACTTTCTTTTGTGACTTTTGTGGTCATTTTCTAAGTTTTCCTACGAACTTTTTAATTATCAATTAATTAACTTTCAGTTTATAAATATTTACAAATAGTAAACTAATTTTACAATAGTTAAAAATAAATTACTATTTGTAAACTTTTATACTTTTAAAAAAACTCTTTTTCCCTATGAAAACAAAACTATTCTCAATGACTGTTGTAATGAGCTGCTTTCTTGGAGCTCAGACAAAAAAAGTACTTTTTATCGGAATTGACGGTTGTCGTGCAGACGTCATGATGTCTACGCCTACTCCAAACATTCAAAACCTTATCAGTCAGTCAATCTATTCTGTTGACGGTCTTTGTTCTGCCACTACCTGGAGCGGAAACGGCTGGAGCACTATGCTTACCGGAGTATGGCATACCAAACATAATGTTCAGGATAATAATTTCACCAGTCCGAACTATGTCAATTATCCTGATTTTATGACGAGAGCAGAGAATTACAACTCTAATTTAAGAACAATTTCTTTGGCTCACTGGTCACCCATCAACGATAAAATTATCCAAAACGCTGATGTGAAAACCAATCTTTCTACAGATCTTGCCGTAAAAAATGCAGCCGTTACAGCTTTGCAAAATGATAATCCGGATATTCTCTTTGTAGATTTTGACGATGTAGACCACGCAGGACATTCTTACGGATTCTCATCAGGTATTCCTCAATATGTTTCTTCTATTAAAACTACAGACACTTATGTAGGAGAGATTGTTGCCGCTATGAAAAGCAGACCTTCTTATAACAATGAAGATTGGTTGGTCGTTTTGACTACAGATCATGGAGCGGTAGACAGTTCTCATGGCGGCGGAAACCTTTCTGAAAGAAATATTTTTACGGTGTATTCCAATCCGGGATTTACTCCACAGAAGATCAGTAAAACGGTACTGGAATCCAATAAAACATTTAATCAGTTGAATTTTCCGGCAGGAACGTATGCAAAACCGGCAAACCAGACTCCTTTTAATTTTGGAGCAAATCAGGATTTTACGATTGAATTTTGGGTAAAGCCCAATGCATCTTATTCCAGTGATCCGGTGATGATCAGCAATAAAAACTGGGCTAACGGGAAAAATAAAGGATTCGTTTTCTCAGGATATTCCGGGCAGACTTTCAAGATGAATATTGGGGACGGAACGAACAGAATTGATCTTGTTGGCGGAAAAGTAGAAACCAATAAATGGAAACATATTGCTGCGAGCTTTGACAGAGATGGCCTTGTAACTTTATATGAAGATGGTGTTCCGGTAACTTTTGCTAAAATGAATACCATTGGAAATATTGATTCCGGGCTTCCTTTAACTTTAAATCAGGATGGTACGAATGCTTATGGAATTAATCTCGCGGCTTCTTATAAAGATATAAGAATATGGAAGTCTGCTCTTCCAAATGATGTGATTGTGAATTGGGCTAATCAGGATATTACCTCTTCACATCCTTATTATTCTCAACTAATAGCCAATTGGAAATGTAACGGAACTTCAGGAAATACATTGACGGATTCAGGTCCAAATACTAATAATATGACTGTAACTGGTTCGCCAACGTATAATGCCAATACAGTGAACAATTTTAAGGTATACGATTACACCTCAACGACAAGAGAAACAGATCATTTCCCAACGGTATTGAACTGGCTTTGTATTCCGGTGCAGTCTTCGTGGGGAATTGACGGAGTGAACAGAATTCCGGCATGTTCCAAAGAAATATTATCAGCAAAAGAAACGAAAGTAATGGCTGAAGATTTTAAAATGTATCCGAATCCTGTTTCAACATTCATTGGAATCCAGTATAAGACTGAAGATAAGGAAATTAAAGCAGAAATCATTGACAGTAAAGGAGTGCATATTTCAACCTCAAATTTTCAGTCGTCAAGAGGTTTTTATGATGAAAAAATTAATATCGGGAATCTTCCGGCTGGAGTATATTTCCTTACAATTACCGGAAGCAGAAATTCACTGACAAGGACTTTTATCAAGAAATAAAACAGTAAAACAATTAGATTTACATTTGATATTAGAACAAGGATATTCCTATCCGAGTTCTAATATTTTTTTTGTTTATGTATTGAAAATCAACTCCATTCTGACATCTGCACGGTCGTACTCAGCATGACCGACAGGGGTATGGATAAAGCCTAATTTTTCATAAAGTTTTATGGCGGGAATCAGAATAGAGTTAGTGACTAAAAAGACTTTTTCTGCATTGAGTTCTCTTGCTTTTTCCACTAAAGTTTTTCCCAGCAGATAGCCTAATTTTTTCCCTTGCGCCTTAGGGCTTACCGCCATCTTTGAAAGCTCAAAAGTAAGAGGATGATCTTCCGTTTTCACTAATGCACAAGTTCCTACCGCTTCTCCATCCAGCAAAGCAAAGACAATGTGTCCTTCTTTATTTAAAATCTCCTCTTCCGGATGATCCAGCAGCTTATAATCACCTGCTTCCATTACAAAAAACGTTTTGATCCATTCTTCATTCAAAGCTTTGAAAGCTTCTTTATATTGAGGTTCATAGGATATAATTTTTACTTCATTTTTACTATCATTCATCGCTATATGGTTTATTAAATTCTGTTTTTGATCATTTTTCCAAGTTTCTTCAGGTCACTTTCCACCCTGTCTGTCCACTCCAATGCGTAATTCAGACGCATACAGTTCTGGTACTGATTATATTGTGAAAACATCCTTCCCGGAGCGAAATTAACTTTCTGACTGACCGCTTCATCATACAGGTCTTCTGTACAAATCCTCTTATCCAGTTCCAGCCAGAGCATAAATCCTCCTTTAGGTTCTGAGATTTTTGTGTTATCCGGAAAATACTCAATCACCGATTTTTGGATCTGGAGGTAGTTGGCGTACAATTTCTTTCTGAACATTCTCAAATGATGATCATATCTTCCGTGGGCAAGGAAATCTGCAATCACATCAGAAAACAAAGAAGGTCCGCTCACCGTCTGGACCAGTTTCTGACGGATAATTTTTTCTTTGAACTTTCCGGGAGCGACCCATCCAATCCTAAAACCGGGCGCCAGTGTTTTTGAAACTGAACCTACCCACATCACAATTCCAGCTTCATCATAAAATTTACATGGTTTCGGTCTTCCGGCTCCGAAATAGATGTTTCCATAGACATCGTCCTCCACCAAAGGAACATTATATTCCGTAAGCATCCTTACCAGCTCTTTCTTGTTTTCATCGGGCATCTGAAATCCCAGCGGATTATTATAATTCACCACAAAACAACATGCAGAAAGCTTCGGCAGCACCTTTTTTAACTCATCCAGATCTACTCCGGTAATCGGATGGGTAGGAATTTCCACAGCTTTCAGTCCTAATAACTGAATAGCCTGAAGAATTCCGAAGTATACAGGGCTTTCCACCGCTACTGAATCTCCCGGTTGCGTCACGGCCATTAAGCAATTGTAAACGGCATTCATCGCTCCGGAAGTAATCACAAGATCATCTTCTGTGATTTTCCCTTCCATGACCATTGACCATTTGGCAATTTCCCGGCGAAGCACTTCGCTTCCCTGTACAGGTTCATAGTTTGTTCCACTGTCGCTTTTCCTTTTGATCACATCAATCATACATTTCTTCATCTTGGCTACCGGAAGAAGACTTTTGCCCGGAATTCCCAATCCAAACTGTGTTATATCTGTTCCTGCAATCACTCCAAATACCTTATCAATAAGATCCTGTGGAGTGTTCTTCCCTTCTGAAACCTTCATTTGAGCCACGGAGGGCAGCGCAAGCTTTCGCTGGGAAGTCTGGCTTACATAATATCCATATTTGGGGCGTGATTCTACCAAAGAACGGCTTTCCAGTTCCATATAGGCTTGTTTCACGGTATTCAGGCTTACATTGTATAATTTCTGGGCACTTCTCAGTGAAGGCAGCCTGTCTCCAAACTGCAGGGTTTCGCTTTTAATCTGCTCTGTGACAGAATTGGCTATTTTAAGGTACAGAACATCTTTAGACATAGAATCCGGGTTTTACGTAAATGTACAATTTTATCCTGTTTTTATTCAGGATTCAGCCAGCTGATCATACTGTTGATACTACTTTTTAACTGTTCCGGATCCCTGAAATTGGGCGTATTATTATTTTTGCAATATCTTTCAGCCCGGGAAGAAAAGTTTCTTTTTTCGGCTTCTGTCATTCTGCTTTTATCATAGATTTTAAACGATATATTTTCCTTTTCATCGATGATGAGACTAGCAAAAGCAATGACTTCCCTACCATTTTTAGCCAAAAGAAAAGGAAGTCCGAAATTCTGATCTGCTTTCTCTACATGCTGTGTTTCCAGAAAGATGTTTTTCAGCACCAACATATCTGATACATAAGCCTCAGCATATTGAACCTGCTTCTGATGTTGAATGATTGTTTCCATATTTTCTTCTTTAGCTAAACAAAATTATGGAGTATTTAATTTTGGATACAGATACAGAACTATAGAATATTATGGGTACAGATTTTTATGTAACCATTAGTCCTTCTCGCAGATTAAACAGATTATGCAGATTTTATCCTGAATAGTTTCTCATTCACACCATGAATAATAACATAGGAATAAAAAAACAGACTGCTTCTTCTGAAACAGCCTGTTTGCAACTATTTAAAGTTTCATGGTTATTGTTCTGCTTTTTTCAGAGCTTCTCTGATTCCTTCTAATCCGTCTCCAAATTGGGCAAGCAGTGCTACAATCTGGGACATTTTATCATTTTCACCCAATCCTTTCAGGGTTTTATTTTTGACAAAGGTTTTTTTGATTTCATTCCAGCGTTCAGTTTCTTCTTCTGAAAGAATTCCTATCAGCTCTTTCAGTTTCAGCATATTGGCTTCAGCTCCTGTTGTCAGCGTCTGAGATTCATTCTGATAATGATTCAGGACAAGCTGGGTAACTTCTTGATCTTTCAGGATAGGCTGTATCTGTGTGATCAGTTTATTCATATTACGGTAAGATCCCTGCAGTTTGAATGGGGGCTCATTTCTGTAATCGTCTGACATAGCTGCAGAGGCAATATATTCTTTGTTTACCTTCAGCACCATATTTCTCACCCTGATCGCATTTTTCAGTACTGCTCTGAAATCCGATATTTCACTGGAGCTGAAATTTCCTTTGAGGTTATCGGCAGGATTATCAGTAATCACACAATCATAGAGTTCATATAGGTTTTCCATTCCCGGATTCGTTAGTCTGGTCAGATATTCATTAGACATCAGCGCATTTTCAATAAGACTCAGGTCAAAAAGATCTGTTTTCGAACCGGATATTTCTCCCAAATTATAGGTATCTGAACGGTTGGCCAGCATGTCTGGAATTTTAAACTTTTCACCACTCTCCGTATATGGATTTCCTGCCATGACGAGGCAGAATCTTTTGGATCGGAGGTCATAAGTTTTACTTTCTCCGTTGTAGATCCCTTCAATCTTTCTCTGTCCGTCTGCAAGAGAGATGAATTTCTGTAAAAACTCTGGATTACAGTGCTGAATATCATCAAGATAAAGCATAACATTGTCTCCCATTTCCAGGGCAAGATTCAGTTTTTCAAGTTCTTGTCTGGCACCGGCATTTTTGGCTTCAGAAGGATCTGTTGATACGATATCATATCCTAATGACGGTCCGTTGATCTTCATAAAAACCAATCCCATCCGCTCTGCCATATACTCCATCAGGGTCGTTTTTCCATATCCTGGTGGAGATACGAGAAGGAGCATTCCCATTCTGTCTGTTCTCTTGTCAGATCCCGCTGTTCCCAGTTGCTTGGCAAGATTCGCTCCGATGAGAGGGAAATAGACATCATTGATCAGTTTGTTTCTCACAAATGAGCTTAATACCTGAGGCTTGAAAGTATCAAGCTTCAATGCTTTTTTCTTTTCATCCACCCAGTTGTATTTCAATTCCTGAAGACATTTGTATTTAGGAACGGTAACCGTATTAAAATGACTAAGGCGGGATACAAACTCAAAGTAGTTAAGATGATATTCTGTCTCTTTTTCGAGGGACTTCAGCTCTTTTATGGCTACTTCATAAGCAATATGTCTGATATTTTTCGGATCAAACTTTTGAGTCATGATAAATGCTGCCACCTCCTGTACAATATCCTGGTTAGCCTCTGAATCAAAAGCCTTTACTGCGCTTTCCGCAATATAGTAACATGCCTGAGGGTATTGACACATCGCTTGTAACTGGCTTATAAACTCCAGGTCTTTGCCTTTTTCCTTCAGTTCTTTCAGGACCAATTCATACAATGCTGCTGCTTTTTCTGAAATCAGGAAGTTTTCTTTGTCTTCCTGTTTCAGGTAGGTGGCAGCATTGATACAATCCGTTTCTTTAAAAATACCATGGGCTGATGCAAAAGATTTCATTTCCTCTGAAAGTTCTCTGCTTAAATACTCAAATCCCTGCTTTACAGTGAATGATTCAACAATAATAGCGGCTGCTTCAAACTGTTTGGTATAATACTCTTTTTTATCACTTTCCAGGAAAAACCAGAAAAGCTGTGCTAATGATCTTTCCTCTGCTGTGAACCTCATCAGTCCCAGCTCATTGTGCATCTGCTGAAGTTTCAATACAATTGTCTCAGCATCTTTATCATGAATTCCTTTTACCAGTCCTTCTCCGAAATGCTCTGCTGTAAACTGCTGTACAGCCTTTTCGTTTTCAGTCTCTGAGGTTATTTCCCTGTGAGCGGAAAACACATTCCAGGCAAGATATTCAAATCTTTTTACCTTGTTATTTTCTGATACAAATTCCTGGTTCCATACTTCTTTGAATTCATCAGCTGTGAAGTTTAAAGATTCATAAAAGCTGGTTCCGGTAAGGTGATAGTAATATTGAGCATTTCTAAGCACCAAAGTAAGGTCCAGCTTCTGCTGATTGACTGCAAATTTATAATCTCCCAATGCAATAACGCTTTCCCCGTCTGCATAGATCTCTTTTTTATCTTTCAGTTTCCTTACTGCTTCCTGCTGCTGGGTTTTTAACAATGTCTGAATTTCTTCCGACTTTGCTGAATCTTCCAGTTCTGCAAGTTGTCTGGAGAGATCTCTCACTTTCTCCACCATCAGATCGGCGGCAAAATAGCCATTGATCTCGTTTTCAGAGTTAAAAGATTCTGCTTTGGTCTGCACAGATTTCAGGATTCTCCGGGCAGCATCAAAAAGGTTCTGAGTCCTTTTATTTCTTGCTTCCGTAAGTTGTACCCTTTTATTCTGAAAATGTCCGTAAACTTCTTCTCTTTTATTTCCTATCTGCTGGATAAATTCTTCGAAATCAATAAATTTCGTTTCCATTTCTTCCAGTTGAATGGAAAGTTTCGTTAGATATTCATCACATTTTTCAGGGGTTTGTGAAAGTTCCAGAAAATTGATCACAGATTGGTCAAATAGTGTAATCTGCGCCTGAAAATCTGAAGCCAGTTCTTTCCCTGAAATTTCTCTTTTTCTTTTGCTGAGTTCCAGTCTTTCCTGATTCAGTCTGGCAAAAATCAGCGAGATATTTTCAATAATCTGGGTAGACTGGGATGTATCTTCAATTTTAAGATTATTAACGATATCCACCAATAGTTCCAGCTGGCCGGAAAGGGTATTGATATTTTCTTCAATTACTCTGGCATCAATTGCTTTCTGCAGGCCACTAATATCTTCGGAAATCTGCTGTGCTCTTTCTTCGTATGGCAATAATGCTCCTTCCTGAAGCAAAAATTCCACACAGGCATTTGACAGTTCCGTATAACGGTCTGCAAGGGATTTTTCTAATCTATCCAGCAAAGCTGTGTCTGCGTATTTAAGCTCTCTTGCTCCTGTCACTTCTCCTCTTAAAGCCCTGATCTGAGAAAGAGCATCAATATATTCTGTAAGCTGAGAATAATGTAGCCTTTTAGTATCATCCAGAATTTTATCACAGGACAACTTTATTTTTTCTAAAGTTTCCTCTGTATTCTTCCTTTGTTCTACTACTTTTTCATATTCATTGATGGCAGAATGGGCAATTGCCCTGATCTCCTTCAATGGCTGATCCAGCTTTTGAACTTCTTCTTCACCAAGGAAATAATAAGTATCCAGAATAAAAGTAGAGAGTTTTACGATATCATCATACAGGCCACTGTAAGAGTCTTTTTTGTTCAGAAGCGTAATCAGCTCCTGACTCTCTGCCATTACTCTTACAATATCCTTATTCCCTATTTTGTAAAGTAAGCTGTCTGCTTTTTCCAGATTGGGCATAAGTTCCCTGGAAAAAGGAGTCTGCCAGATCTGGGCCAGGTGGTGTTTAGTTGTTTCAATGCTTTCTCTCAGGTAAATCAGCTTTCCATCATTGAGAAACGTAAATCCACTGCATCGGATGGGTGTTTCAATGGTTTGGGTGATGATATTATACGAGATCAGCTGATAATTGTTGGTCTTATCATCGTAGAAAACATATAAAAAATTTTCTCCGTTGGGCTCTGCAACAGTTTTCAGGTAGTAAAGCCTGTTCTGATCCTGAGAAATGACTTTTAATCCTCCTGTCTGAAGGGCATATCCGTTTGAAAATAATACGCCTTGATTTTCCGGAAGCAAAAGCCCTGAATATTTAAGGGCATCTGCTCTGGAAACAGTCTTTTCCTTATGATTATAAATAAAGTAACGTTCTGTTTCCTGGTAAGGTTTTATTTTAAACAAAACAAGATTATCAAGATCACAGAAGTGAATCTCGGCATCATCCAGATTCTGATCTTTATGAATTACATCTTCGGAATAAATTCCCTTTCCGGTATCTGTATTGTCTTCTACTTTGATAGTAATATCTCCACCAATACTTTCTACAAAAACTTTATCTGCTAGGGAAATATGAGGATGTTTTCCGGATCTCTGCATATCTCTCGTTGCTTTTGTCCATACAAAGCCATGCTGCTGAGGATATGAAGTCTCGGAAGCACTTCTTGAGTCTACATAGACCAGTTGATTCTCTTTGATCAGCCATTTAAAGGCTTTGATATCTGTAGTACTTTCTGACAGCTGGAAGACCATATAAAGATAGTTTTCCGTGAAGGTAAATCTAGCAAAGAAAGTATTTCTGTAATATTTGTAAAGGTTTTTAAACTCATCAATGAAAACCTCATCATTGATCAGGGTGTGATCCTGAGGCTCAAATCGATCATTATTAATTTTATATATTGAAAAAACGTCCGAAATATTGATTTCCGTCTGAAGTCCCAGATGTGCATTAGACCCAAATATCAGGAGATCACCCAATGAATAGATATCTTTGGCAATACAGCTGTGATCCGTTGAAATTCTTTCATTGGCAACGAGTGAAAAATCTACTCCACCAAATATATTTTTACGGCTTTCATTAAGCTGCTGAAGTCTCTGAACCAGATCATTCTTCTGCTCATTTAAACGGTTCTGAATAATTTCGTAAGTTCCGGAATTAAGTTGTTCTGACATCGTTTTTGTTTAGGTTGTCATGACTGCTGTATCACAGCAGTTCTTTGTATAACTTGTGGTACTTTGAAAATTTTTTTGATATAGACCTTATAGGTTTTGAAAACCTATAAGGTTTGAGGTTTAGAATCTCTTATAGTATCTAAAGCACTCTTGCATTACATATGATTATTGTTCACAGGTTTGTGTTCCACTCCCAGATGTTTTGCCATGTCCATCGCTCTTTCCAGAATTCCTTTTTCCTGTTGATTGGCAACGCCATTCAGTTTAAAGATCAAAGAAGCAATACTCATATTTTTGATGTCATCAGAGGAGATTTTGTATTTATCTACCATTACCATCACTTTTCCAATGATGTTTTCCCCATCGCCCAGAAGATTTTCTTTTACAATCTGTGCATTTTCGCTGTGGCTGATGAATTTGTCCAGTCCTTTTCCTGCCGAAACCTGTCTGATAACATTGTCAAAGAAAGTATTATCTCCTCCTACGATATCAATTTTTGCAGATTTGAAGGCTTCTGCCAATACCATAGACTGAGCTTCTGCGATATCTTTCTGAATAGCGATCTGAGCCAGTTCCACATCTTTTTCTTTGGCAAGCTGAAGACGGAATTCTTCGTGGTCTTTTCCGGCATCGTTCAGTTTCTTCATGGCTTCTGCCTTCTCTGTAATTCCTGCTGCTTCTGCCAGTGCTTTTTCTTTGATTACTTCTGCCTGAGCGATTCCTTCTTTTTTGTTGGCATCTGCTTTTTTCTCAATCACTGTAGCTTCTGCGACTCCTTGTCTTTCTGCCGCGTCTGCTTTTGCATGCATCACCTGAGCTTCTGATAGTCCTACAGTTGCTTCTTCTTTTGCTTTGGCATCTGCAATAATCTTGCGTGCTTCAGCTTCTTTTTCAGCAGCATCTCTTTTTGCCTGTGCTTCAATGACATATTTCTGAGCATCTTTTTCTGCGGCCAATCTGCGGGATTCTGCGGCTCTTGTTTCTTCGATCAGTTTTTTCTCTGCCTCCTGAGTGGCTACGGTAATTTCTACCTGTTTGTTTCTTTCTGCCGTTTTGAAGGCTTCCAGGTCCTTGATACCCTGTTGTTCTTCCACCACGGTTTTCTCCATGGTCAAACGCTCGCGGATCGCATCCTGAATACTTTTCTTCTCCAGTTCTATTGCTTTCTCTTTTTCAATCTGAGCAAGAGAGACAATTCTTTCTCTTTCTGTAGCTTCAAGTGCTTTATCTTTTAATACTCTTTCTGTTTCTACCAGATCAGCACGTTCTTTATTTTTAGCAGCAATTACGACCTGACGCAGTTTATTTTCTTCTGCAATCTGAAGTTTTTCTTCTGTAGCAATACGAACTGTTTCATATCTCAGACGTTCTTCTTCTTCTACTTTCAGAATTTCTGCATTTTCACGTGCTTTAATATTGGCTACTTCTCTTTTTTGAGATTCTTCTTTTTCTGCCAGCTGTTTTTCAAGCTCCAGAATGGCTTCCCTGGCTTCTACATTTTGTTTGGTAATGGTTTTTTCTTCATCACGGCGAACCTGATTGGCTTTAATATTTTGGGTAGCTGTAAGTTCGGTGATTTTCTTAATTCCTTCTGAATCAAGGATATTGTCTTTATCCAGTTTATCAATAGAAGTCTGCTCAAGGTAGTCTATAGCACAGTCATCCAGCACATATCCGTTAAGATCTGTTCCGATGATATCAAGGATTTCCTGACGGAACTCGCTTCTTGCTTCATATAATTCTGTAAAATCAAATTTCTTTCCTACCGTTTTTAGAGCTTCTGAAAATTTAGCTTCAAACAATTCTCTTAATGTCTGGGCATCTGAAGCACGCTGACAACCAATCGTTTGCCCTACATTCACAATATCATCTACTGATTTGTTGACACGGATAAAAAATGCCACCTGAATATCTGCTCTCATATTGTCTTTGCAGATTAATCCTGCTCTTCCCTCTCTTGAAATCTCCAGTTTTTTTACGGAGATATCCATAGATTCCATACGGTGGATAATAGGAATGACAATACCGGCATTAAAGAAGACTTTTGTACCTCCATAACCAGTTCTTAAAATAACGATTCCCTGAACAGTTTTTTTATACATCGATAAAATCCAGAAAATCAATCCGATTGTTGCTACGACGGCAACAATAATTCCAGCAATTAAAGGTAAGTTCATAGTTTTATAAGTTTATAGTTTATATAGATGTGTTTTTTTGTTTTTTTTATAAGAACCAGAAGATGATATCCAGGATATAATTCAGCAAGATCAAAAAGACAGTTAGCATGGTTATTAGTTTTTTATTTTAATATCTCATTGAGCGTTGTACATAGTAAATCCTTTTTTCCGGCTCTTCATCTACAATCATGACACGCGCTCCGTGTTCAAGCTTACTTCCGTCTTTACTTCTCACCATCAGCGTCATAGGATCGCTTCCGATAAAGAGTTCCATCATTCCTATTTTATCATCCTGAATACTGGATTTTAGGCGTCCTTCTCTTCCTAAAAAGGCATATGACAGCTCACCTTTGTGATTAATTTCTTTAAAAAAGGGATTCAGGGGCTTTAAAATTATTTTTGTTAACAGCATTCCTCCAATCATTAATGGAAAGAGAATCAGTACTCCTGCCCAGGTAGGAAGGGGAATGAAATAATTCAGATAAAATGAGCCCAGCCATGTAATCAGCAATGATAGTGTAAGAAAATACGTCACCGGAACGATATCCAGATTCAAAAATTTCAGGAAATGCATCCATGCTGAAGGATCATGATCAGGTGCGTGAAGATGACCATCCGGAACGTCTATATCAGCATCGGTATCCAGATCGGAATGAATCCCGACATCGATATCCAGCCCGGTAAGAATGGTGAATAACCAATAGACCACCGAAAGCGCCAGAAGGACAGTCAGCACCGTATTTACCGGAGAAAATGCTACATTTAAAAATTCCTGAAAGGTCATATATTAGCCTTTTTTAAGTGTTTCTTTTAATCTGTTTAAAGCCTCTTCAGCTTTTGTATCGCTATTGTTGACGATGGCATCGATCTCTTCATCAATACTTTTTCCTGATTTTGAAAGATCAGAATAAGCTTCTGCAAGGGCTTCCTGCTGTACAACACGATCTTTCAGCTTTTCCAGCATACTAACTGTACTTCCGGTATCCATCTGGGTCATCTTCTGATTGATATCTTTGGTGGCTTCACTTACCTGAACTCTTGCCTTCAGGGTTTTCAGTTCATTTTCCCACTTGGCAATACTTGATTTCAGATGATTGATATTTCCCTGCATTTTTTCACATTCATCATACAGCTTTTCGTGTTCTTTCTGAAGGTCTTTTGCATTTTCCAGTGAAGATGTCTGTCTTTTCAGGGCTTCTTTAGCAAGACGGTCTGCTTCTGCAGCTTCCACTTCACCATTTTCTGCTTTCTGAACAATCACTATGGCTTTGTTATAATAATCATTGGCAGTCTGCTGCTCTGTTTCTGCTTCATTCTTTTTGCGTATGGCAAGCGCTTTCAACTGGGCAAGTGCTTCTATACTTTTCGCCAGCTGTTCTTTCATTTCACGGATTCCCTGCTCCGTTAGGTTAATTGGGTCTTCAAAGCTATCAATCACAGAATGGATCTCTGCTTTTCCTATTGTTAACAATCTTTTAAAAATGTTCATTTTAAATATCTTTTGTGAATTACTTACTCATTTCAAGCATTTCTGTTGTAAATTCCCCCACAAGGATTCCTAAAGAATTGATGGAAGCCATCACTTCGTTTTGCGCCATATTATCGGTTGGTAATGTATCTCTGAAAATCACTCTTCTTCCTGTTCCGTCCAGTACAAATGCTCCGTGAACGATGTCTCTGTTTTTCTGAAGTAGTCTCAGGAATATTTTCTCGGATGGGTTTTTGATTTCAAAAAGAAACTGTTCCATAATCAGAATAGAGTCTGATATTATAAGGATCATGTTTTTTATCCCGTTGGATTCTTTTTCAATGATTAAGATTCTCTGAGCTTCATCTTCCAACGTGATGTTAAACTCATAATCTAACAACCACTCTTTGACCGTTCTGAATATTTGATTTCTCATGATGGCTGGTTTAGTGTTTTATTTTTCGTCTACACAAATATAAAATAAAAATCCCAAAATGCAAATATTATTAGCAATTATTTATTTCAGATTCTCTATCTTTGCAAAAAAGATTAGACAAGATGAGCTTCTTTGGAACTAATATTAAAAAAATAAGACAGGTTAAAGGACTGAGCCAAAAGGCTTTTGCCGATTTATTTGATTTAAACAGAGGAGTAATAAGCTCTTACGAAGAAGGGCGTGCTGAGCCTAAAATAGAAACTATATTAAAGGTCGCTAATCATTTTAATCTTAATCTTGATAAATTACTCACCGAAACCTTACAGGTAAACCAATTAGTAAGTGTTTCAGACATTGATCAGCTGATGCTTTTCCCGGAATTAGCCATTCAAAATAGTAAAGAAGCACAGCTCAACACAGAAAAAATCAGTCTCAACGAATCTGTTTTGCAAAAAATATTAGCATCCGTTGATCTGGTTTATGAATTTACCGCCGAAAAAGCTTTGCTTGCCCAGTATCAATATGGTGATATTTTATTTCTTAATAAAGCGGATCTGAAAACAGAATCCAGCAACAGTCTTCTTATTTATCAAGACGAAACCCTTTCATATCTAACTGATAACAAAGAAACAAACAAACAAAACTCTGATTATTATAAAATTGTTGGATACGTTTCTATGCGTGAGAAAAATATTTTTGCCAGCATTTTCGAAAGACTGGAAAATCTTGAAAAGAAAGCCGGGAGCAAAATAAAATAAAGAGGTGCATGGCCGCATTATTACAATAAAAAATCAAAATTATTCCTTTTTCTTTTCATTGCAAAAATGCAAAAACTAAACTTTTGTGTAGTAGGAGTTCTCCCCCATACCTATATTTTTGTCTAAAATATAAATAATGGAAGAGCAATACTCCCGAAACAGGCTATATGTAAAAGAAGAGGAGCAGAAGATTATCAAAGATTTTTCTATATTACTTGCCGGATGCGGTATTGGAAGTAATATAGCAGAATGTGCCTTACGTTTTGGTTTTGAAAACATTACACTCGTGGATGGCGACACCATTGAATTATCTAATCTGAACAGGCAGAATTATACCTACCAGGATATTTCTTCTTATAAAGCAGAAACTTTGTATCACCGATTGAAAAGCATTAATCCGAATGCCAATATCCGTTTTCACAGTGAGTTTATTACTAAAGACAATGCAGAAGAAATCATCGGAGACCATCATATTGCTATCAATGCGCTGGATTTTTCCACGGAAATTCCAATTATTTTCGACAAGATGTGTCAGGAAAAAAATATCCCTGTTCTACATCCTTATAATCTGGGCTGGGGAGCATTGGTGATGGTCATCAGCGAAAGTATGGGATTAGAATCTTTGCAGAAAGATGAAGAAGTCTTTAATGAATTAAATGTTGTTCAGTACGTATCCAGCCATATGAGATACTGGGGAAATCCTCAGCAGTGGCTTGAAGATATTGTAGAAAGCTATATTAAAGAAAACAAACAGCTTCCTCCTCCGCAATTATCAATCGCTTCATTTCTTGCAGCAGCAAGTTGTGTAAAAATTGCTTTCAATATTGCAACAAATCAACCTGTAAAAAAGTTCCCGGAATTTTATTTAACAACTGTCAATTAACCAATTAGCAGCTATACGCAACCTTTTCATTATACTTTATCATTAGCATGTAGCCTCCTCTTTTGGAGGCTATATCGCTAAGGTCGGTTTCGCAAAGGCTTTCGACTCTTGCTATCTGATCTTGTACTGATTTTATACTACCGAGTTCATCATCAAACCATGCAATCGTTTCAATAGCATTTCTGATAATTGCAGTTAGATCCTGAAAACTATCTCCGGAAATATCAATATGATCAATGTAGTTTTGCAGTCTTCCTCCTTGCCTGTATTGAGGATAATTTTCCAGTCCCATAAATGCAAGCATCCATTCTCTGTGATACTTTCCTAATGTTTTGGTTATCCCGATATAATCTGCAATAAGCTCATCATGAAGGTTATTGGAAGCACAGCCATATCTCTTTAAGGTATACAGATGAGTACATTCATGCTCAAGTCTTATAGAGCAGGAATATGCTTTCCATTCATCTTCTGAAAGCCCAAGATCTGCAGCCCGGATATTACTGTAAGGTTTTGTGCTTACCACTATTATCTTGTCTTTGTAAAGCTCCGGATTGGGTAAAATATTTCTGGAAAACTCATTATTCCAGCTGTTTGAAGGGCAATTTTCCATCCATTCTTTTTTTAAAGAATGAATTCTTGCCCAGTTATTGATCCCATTGGCAAGAAATGCTCCCATAGACGCAGGAACCGGCGTTGGATTATTTTTATAGAGAAGACTTTGTGCTATGATAACAAAATCCTGGCTGTCGCTTATTGAAATTACCGGAATAGTTCCTGAAATGTCTCTGTGCAGCTCAATTGATATCCCATCAGGATTATTCAAGAGCAAATGTGACTGCAAATTTTTAAAAGCATCTTTTCCTTTCAAAACAGCATTGATATAATCTTCTGTTTTATTTATTTCCGTCTCTATCGGAAAGTATAGTTGAGGATAAAAGTCTTTTAAGATCTGAAAATGGGACGCTTCTGTTTTTTGAAGATAATATTTCCAGAATTCCACACATAAACTTTCTTCAGAATCTACTGTTCTCAATCTCTCTGAAGAAAATTTATTTTGCAGATAGGTTTCAAGTTTTTCTATATTTTTAAGTACAGACATATATTCTATTTGAGCTTTAAGCGATCTGCCTTTTTGCCAATTGAGAGAAAAGTCCTTCAAGCTCCATCAGCTCATCATAGGTTCCGGTTTCAACAATCGTTCCTTTATCCATCACATAAATACGGTCTGCATTTTTAATCGTACTTAATCTGTGGGCAATGATAATACGGGTTGCCTGAAGTTTATCAAGACTTTCTGAGACAATATTCTGGGTTCTGTTATCCAGCGCACTGGTAGCTTCATCCATAAATAACAATCTTGGCTTATGAACAATTGCTCTCGCAATCATAAGACGTTGTCTTTGTCCTCCTGAGAATGTTCCTGCTCCTTCACTTACAACAGTATGCATTTCCATAGGCATTTTTTTGATGTCTTCTTCCATGCCAGCCATTCGTGCTGCTTCCCAGGCATCATCTAACGTTAATTCTGAATTTCCTACAATGTTTTGATAGATACTTCCGGACATTAAAGATCCATTTTGTAATACGACACCGATCTGCCTTCTAACCAACTCTTTATTCATTGAATCAAAAGAATCGCCATCAAAATAAATAGATCCCAGCTCAGGATATTCAAAGCCTAAAAGCAATCTCATAATGGTAGATTTCCCTGATCCTGAAGCGCCTACAAAGGCAACCATTTCACCTGGTTTAATTTTAAAAGTAACATTATTCAGGACCAGTGGCTGATCTTGATTATATCTGAAGGAAACGGAATTCATTTCTATATCTCCGGCCAGTTCTCCCGGATCCACACTTTGTTCTGCAGATTCCGTTTCTTCTTCCAAAATAGGTTTTACTCTTTCATACAGAGTAACAACATTGAGAGAGGTTATTAAGGCCATGCTCAGCTTCAGGCTGTCATTCAGGAATTGATTAAATGCTGTAATGAATGCCATAAACGCTCCTACTGTTAACATCGCAGTTGCGGTATCAGAATTAAGCACTGTATAATACAAGAAAGAAAAAAAGAAAATGCTGGTAAGAAGCGGATAAGAGGCGTTAAATGTTTCCACAAAGTTCTGATAGCTTCCTGAAACAAAACCTAATTTTTTAAGCTTGGAAAACTTATCTGCCCAAAGAGCGAAAACTCTTTTTTCTCCTCCTGTTATTCTAATTTTAGAGATACCGGATAAAAACTCAAACAGAAATCCTTGTATTTCTCCCTGATATTTGGAAACTTCTCTATCATATTTCAATTTCAAGCAGCCAATAGTAATCATAAAAATAATGGCAATAAGGCCTAATATTACACCTATCACCGCTAGTTTTGAATCATAATAAAAGAGAAGCGCAAGGTTCACAAAAGAAAATGCCCCACTCAATACTGCTGTCATCAGTGTGCTTGAAACAATCTGACGGATTGCATTGATGCTTAAAACTCTGTTGGTAAGATCTCCTGCACTAAACTTTTTGTAAAATGTAACAGGCAACCTCAGCATGTGGTCCATAACACCTGCTTGTAAATTAATACTGGATTTGGTTTCCAGTCTTTGCTGCAGAACTCCTTTAGCCAGATTTAATCCAGCTGTTATCATGGCCATCATAATCATAATGGAAAAGATTTCGACATGAAGAGATCTGTCTGCTGTAGGAATGACATCATCATACATCATTCCAGATAAGATGGGTACTAATAAACCCATCATACTTCCCGCTAAGGCAGCAAAAATTAATAATTTGGCATCTTTTCTGACTCCTTTTGTAGCGAAACGGGCTACTTTCTTTATAGAATTCATTTTTCCGTCAAATCCAGAGAAGAACATATAGCCAATTGGCTCTAATGTTTCGGCAATCTCATTATTAACGGTGGATTCTATACCTGTAGATAAGTTTTTTATAATATAGCTGTTGGATGTTGCCTGCAATAAAGCTACCGGTGTTTTATCTTTTTTAGTAAATGCTAACAGATGTCCGTTTTCATCTTTCCACCAGGTTCCCCTCAGGATAATTTTCCTTATTCTTATTTTAGAACTTTTGGCTATGGCATATAATTGATTCGTAACACTATTTTCGTAAGATTCTATATGTTTGGGCTCATCCATTTTAAATCCGGACTGCTCTCCGATTAACCGACAGGTAGAAAAAAGAATATTTTTTTTATTAAATAGGGTTGAGTTCTGGATGTGAACATGTTCATCATTACCTGCTACTATAGACCTTATTTTCTGCAATGTAGCCCTGATTCCCTCTTCTTCTATTAAAAGTTTTTCATGAAAATGTTTACTTTCTTCCTGTTTCTGAGTCTCTATAATGGTATTAAGCTGGTTGTAAAAATGTTCTTCCAGTTTTGTTAATGAAAGCAAAAAATAAATTTCATCCTGAAGGACTTCTCTTGTACTTAATACCTTTACTTCAGCATCATCACTTAGCGCTTTGACCCACAGTTTATTAGACACCGGAGTAAGAAATCCCGGAAGTTTATCATAACTGATATTTGTACTTTCTGCATATATGTTTACTTCGCCTTTCAAAATATGGATCCAATTAATTCCACTTGACGGGAAGGCAACACTATTTTTTTCTAATGGAGTTATTTTATAATCATCCAATGCCTTGTAAACTCTGGGGCTATTGCTGTTGCATACGATAGAAGTTGTTTTTGAGATCCACCTGTTCATCATATTCTTTAAAAAGAAATGATCCATCTCCAGTAGGTTGCTTTTATCAACAGGCAGCAGCCTGGCATCATTTGAAAAGGCAATAAGCCTTGTGTTATTTTCAATATTGCTTTCTGTTAACAAGCTGAATATTATTTCTCCTTTCTGCACTGTGTAAAAGTGCTTTAACGGGATAAGATAATTCCCCTCTTCATCAACTTTAGTATAGAATACATTTACCTCACCGGAAAGTACCATCCAAAATTTGTTGATATCATTCAGGGTAAAAGGGTTTTCAACATTTATATATATCTTTTCTTTTACGGGCATGGTATTAGATTTTATTTCGTTTCAATTAATTTGGAGTAAGCACCATTTCGTTTCATCAGTTCATGGTGTGTTCCTCTTTCTACAATTTTTCCATATTCCATTACGATAATCTCATCACAATCAATAATTGTACTCAGCCTGTGAGCTACAATCAGACAGGTACACCCTCTTTTTTTAATATTATCCATAACGACTTTTTCTGCTGTAGGATCTAAAGCGCTGGTGGCTTCATCCATTATCAGAATCGAGGGATTGGTAGCCAGGGCTCTTGCAATTTCCAAACGTTGTCTCTGTCCGCCGCTAAAATTGGATCCTCCTTCTAAAACTGAGCTGTCATAAGCATCACTTCTGGATGCAATTACATCATGAATAGCGGCATCTCTGGCAGATTGAATAATACTTTTATCTGATATTGTGGTATCCCAAAAAGAAATATTTTCTTTGATTGTCCCATTGAAAATGAGGACGTCCTGATCTATTACCGCTAATGATTCTGTAATAATATTTCTTGGTATTTCTTCTTTATTTTTTCCATCAAGCAAAATTTCGCCTGTCCAGGGTTTGTGTAATCCGGATGCTATTTTAGCAACTGTTGATTTTCCGCTTCCTGATCCTCCCACCAGGGCAACTCTGTTTCCGGGCTTTAACTTTAAGTTGAAATTCTCTATAAGAGCGGGTAATGTTGTATTATAGCCAAAGGTGACATTTTTCATTTCAAAATACCCCACCAGCTTATTGTCCATTTCAGTTTTAACTACAGGTGTTCCACCATGAACTTCTTTAAACTGATCATCCACTTCATAATTGATAACATCATCTATTCTGTTCATATCACTTTCTGTTTCGTGCAGCATTGCTCCTACAGAAATCAACTGATTAACCGGTGAGATAAAATTGCTCATCAGGTAGGTGAAAGCTACCAATGCACCAAGAGTCATCTCTCCGTCCATAATCCTTAATGCTCCTACTCCTAAAATTAATGTAGTGGTAAGGGAGGTAACAAGCGGAGGAATTGCATTAAGCCTGATAGTCAGCCATCCAAGTTCTTGCTGTGCATTCATTACTTTTGCAAGATATCCTACCCAATTGGTAAAAAAATCATTTTCTCTTCCGGATGCTTTCAGGGTCTCAATCATACTGATTCCAGATGTTGTAGTTCCCAGTAACTTACCATTTTCATTACTCAGACGTCTGTTACCATCTTTTCTTGCGGTAGAAACATATCTTAGCACCAATACATTGATTCCTGCCATAAAAATCCCTATCAGAGTTAAGGGAATATCATAGGAAAACATCAAAAAGGCATAAAAAATAACTACAATTACATTCAGTGCGGCATTGGCAAGATCTCCACTTAATAATTTGGCAACTTTATCATTAAGAGAAACTCTATTCCCAATTTCTCCGCTATAACGTTGGGTAAAAAAGACGATTGGTAAATGAAATACATGCCACAAAAATTTGCTGGAAGTAGTAAGGGCGAGCTTTGTTTCCAACTTCAAAAGATAATATTGCTGGATATATACCAATACAGAATTCACTATTAAAACACCTCCCATAATAAGAAGTAATGGCATCACAAATCCTGAATATCCATTAATCAAATATTTATCTATAAATATTTTGATAAAAGATGGGATAACCAATCCTGGAATCACCAGGAATAGGCTGGCTAGTATAAGATAGATAATACTCAGCTTAGAATTCGATATTCTGGCTGCTAAAGAAGACATTAATCCTCTTTTTTCGTTTCCTTTTTCAAATTTTTCACCGGGATTAAAGGTAAGTACAACCCCTGTATAGGCTTCATCAAATTCATCATGCGTGACCTGATATCTTCCTTGTGCCGGATCACTTAAATATACTTTTTTCTTTGTAAACCCTTCTAAAACCAAAAAGTGGTTGAAATTCCAAAAGATAATAGAAGGGGTCTGAATTTGCATTAATTTCTCAATGGATTTTGAATATCCTTTTGCTTCAAGCCCGAATTCTTTGGCTGCTTTGATAATATTGGTTGCTTTTAATCCGTCTCGGGATACTCCGCAGGCAATTCTTAATTTTTCCAGTGGAACAAATTTACCATGATGTCCTAAAATAATACTTAATGCCGCAGCTCCGCACTCTACACTTTCCATCTGCAAAACTGTAGGAACTTTTACAGGCTTTGCCAGTTTTCCTATCACAAAATTTGTATTCTTTTCCATCCGTAAAACTCGATTATTAGTATAGATCAAAAAACTTCTTAAATGCTGGAACTACAATAGTAGCGGGGGGTTCCTGTTTTATTGTAATTTTCCCATTACATGATGTTCCTTCTTTTATTGAAATATTGGGTCCTTTGGCAGAAGTCCATTTGAAACCGCTATAGGATTTAGGATCCTTCTCAAATTCTACATGCACTTCAAACAGAGGTCCTGAGGATAATAACCCTTTAGCCAGCTGATCATTTTTTACTGAAGTCATCATCCCTCGTTCAGTAATAGGGAAGTCAGAAACATAGGTTACTTTTCCTTCCATAAATCCATACTCCTGAGGTTGTACAGTAGAAGGAACAACAAGGGCTTCCATTCCTTTCTTAATTTTTTTTCCATCCTGAGAAGGGATGTATAATACTCCTTTGAGTACGGCAAAGTTTTCCGTCCCTTTATTTTTCAATTTAAATAATGGTGTTCCTGCGCCTACAACTCCTCCTGCATCCGTTAAAACTTCCACAACTTCTCCGTCATAAGGGCTTTTAATTTTATTCTGAGTTTCATATCTTTCTGATAAAAACTGAAGATTTCGTTCTGCTTCTGAAATACGCTGATTTTGCAATGTAATTTTTTGTTGCAGATCAAAACCCAGATTATGCTGCTGGCTTGACGCTTCGGCCATTTGTCCTTTTAATCTTTCTATTGTGTTTTTTGAGGCATCGATCTGTTGTTTCGTACCAGCTACCTGAGATTTTATAATAAGTCCTTTATTCAGTAGGTTATTCTCAGACTCCAGTTGGCTGTAAAGGAAGGCGAGTTTTTTCTTTTCAGCTTCTATTTCTCCCTGAATACTAACTCTGTTCTGGTTAATTAACTTTCCTTCAAGCTGATTTCCCTGACTACCATATGCCATTAGTTTTCCCATCTCAAATTTTCTATCTGAGAGTACGGCCTTGGCATCTTCGATTTGCTGATAAAGCTCGGGCTGCTGAATAGTAGCAATAATATCTCCTTTTTTCACATCATCCCCGATAGAGACATGAAGCTTAACAAGCTGACCCTGAGAGGTAGCAACTACTTCATGTACTTCTCCTCCAAGAACCACTCCGGTAGCATCCAATTTTGTTTTTACGGTACCCATTACTGCCCAGCAAATTCCTGTTACTAATGCAATAAAAACCGTAAAAAGGGCAATCCAAGCTTTTGGTCCCGTAACTTTTATGAGCTGATCTAATTTCTCCGGAGTAGATAGTTTTTCTAATGCCGACTTTCTAAAAAACCCTGCTGACATAATTTTAATATTTAATAATTAGCTATGTTTGGTATCGTGTAAAAAACATTCTGACTTAAAGTAAATCCTTTATCTCCCTGAGATATCAACGTTCCTGTTTCATGTCTCAGATTAATAATGGCATTGGCAAATTGCTGATACGCCTGGAGATATTCCAATTCTGAGGATGTAAGCCTTTCCTGAAATAAAATGACGTTGAGAATTGTTGTGAGCCCTGCCTGCAACTTTACCTGTTCGTTATTAAAAGCATCTTTGTAAGAATTAAGCGCTTCTTTTGCTCTTTCTAACACAACAACACTGTTATCAAGTGTATTGATAGCATTACTGATGTTCAGCTCAATGTTCCTTTGCAGATTATCATTTGAGATTTTCTGATCATTCAAGGCCACGAGACTTTTAGCATAATTTCCTTTTGCCAGGTTATTATTGACAGGAAAAGTAAATGTGAGCTTAGCACCAGCGCCTAAATTCCTTCCTTCATTATTAGTGAATGAAGAAAATGTTTTATCTATTCCATTTCCGGCAATGGCACTCCCATAGAAAACAAAACCGGTAAGATCCAATTGGGGCTTTGTATTGTTTTCTGCGAGTTTATACTGCATTTCCAAAGCATCAGAAATTTTTTCGACAGCTTTGAGATCACCTCTTTTTTCTTTAGCTATTTTTATCAGACTACTTCTGTCAAGTCCTTCTCTGTATTGGGATTCAACAATAGCGGGAAATTCATTGGAAGGAGCATCCAGCTGGAGACTTTCTTCATTACTTAATCCAATTACCCGTCCCAGATTTATCCTTGCTGCATACAAATTTTGTTCAGCAAGAGCGGTCAGTTTTTCCTGATTAGAAAGGTCTGCATTTACCTGGGCTAAATCTCCGGCAGGTTTTTTATCTGCTTTTATAAGCTCTCTTGTAACGTCCATTACATTTCTTACCCTGCTTTCATTTTCCTTATAAATTTCTAAACTTTTATAAGCCAGATAGTAATTCCAGTACGCTTTACCTATTTGCAGAATGGTATATGAATTATTAAATTCATTATTGCTTTTAGTATTTTCTATATACAGCTGCGAAACTCTTTCTGACAGAGTAGTAACTTCTTTACCTCTTCCTCTTAATAAAGGTTGTGTCAATGAAAAATTGACAGACCCCAGGTGATTTCCCCAGAAAGGCCCAACAAGTTGGTTAAAGCTGTCATAAGGAAAGTTATTATTATTAAAACCATATTTAAGACTTATGTCTGTTATTTGCCCTGTTCTTAATTTTTTACGTACTCCGGCTGAAAAATCCAGGGTGTTTGTCTTTAAAAATTTATCTACGTACTGATTTCTTGTATCAGCATCGAAAAGCGTGTATCGGTTATGTTTAACAGAAAGTTCAGAAAACAGATTGATATCAAATACGCTTCTCTGGATCTGAAAATCACCTTCTGCATCCTGGATCGTATAACCACTTCTGATGATGTCCGGGTTTTTTTCAAACGCAATATTCGAAATGGTTACCAAATCGCTGCTTATCTTTGACTGTCCATAGAAATTAGTGATCCCGATCCCTGTAAATAATAAACAGATAAATTTATAAAGTCTCATTTTAACAATGAATTAATTCTAGAATTAAACTTCTGAAAATCTGTGAAGTATCTGTCCAAAACGAGCTCCTGCATTGGCAACACCATCCAATACATTCATGTCTATAAGATCTTCCTCCTCAGGATTCCCATATCCTAGCTGGTCTGTTGTTTTACGTAATCTGTTCGAAAGAAATAATGCCAGGGCGTAATAGAAATTGGATCTGAATTCAGGATTTTCTGCCATTCTGGAACTTATTGTATCACGAGAAATCTGATATATTACCGAGGGCCTCGTTACCACCACAGAAACGGATGGCGGCCTTGATTCCAGAAAAGACATTTCTCCGACAATTTCTCCTGCTTCCAGGGTCGCAATACTGTCTCCATTGCTGTTATCTGCATATATGGATAACTGCCCTGATAAAACAATAAATAAACTATCTATTGATTCACCTTTATTAATCAGTGTATAGCCAATGGGTAGTTCTAATTTACTTCCATTATGAATCATCCATTCCACATCTCTGTCATTTAATTGACCTAAGAAAAAAAGTACTCTTTTCATAATTATATTTCTTTTACGGTTATGCTAAATTATTTTGTTTTACGCTGATAGTTTCGCCAAAAAAACTGCTATTCCTGACGTTTATTTATTTTTTGCAAAGAATTATACAATCCTTTATAATCTGTTATCACACGATTGTTACTCTCCTCTGTCGATTTAATCTCTTCCTCCTTATTCATCCTCTGGGGTTTTACCGGGATGTTGATGTACAAATAATCCGGATCTGATTGATCGGTTACTTTAATTTTCTTACCCATAGGAGTTTTTTTTCCAAAAAATTTCTCTAAAGCTTCTTCCGGATGTTCTATTAAATACTTTTTGAAATCTTCATTTTCCCAAGCTTCAGAAATAATTCTAAAAAATGCTTCCTGTCCTTTCTTTTGTTCTTCTGTTAAGTTCATATTTTTGTTTTATACCTGTTATTCTAAAGAGTTTATGAGTTCTTTAGGGGTAATATTATATTGATCTGCAAATAATCTGGAAAAGTAATGCACATCATTATACCCTACTGCATATGCAATTTGAGAGATAGATTTTTGTATATAGTCATCTATCATCTGTTTAGCTTTATGAAGTCGCAAGACTCTTATATATTTATTGGGAGTCAGATACACCAGATTCGCAACCTTTCGGTGTAACTGCCTTTCACTCACTGCCATTTTATAGGAAAGCTCATAAAGGTTTAATTCATTCTGGTTCAAAGAGCCAAAAATTTCTTTTTCTAAGTTGACAAGCCAATCTTGATCTACTTTTGCTATTTTCTGGGGATTAATCTCGTCTGTGCACAACCCGCGAACATTTTCATTGGATTCGTAGATATCAAAAATTTCCGGCCGGCCACGAAATGTCAGATTCAATGTTTTTGCCTTTGTTTTCAGCATCATTTCTTCAATGATGTCACTTATTTCCTTGCTGCTTGAAAATATGATTTCATCCTTTTTTTCTTTATGATGTAAAGCTGTGCTCTTGCTTACTGTAATGATATTCTCTAGCGGGTTTTTAATGTTCAGGATAATCTGTTCCAAGACATCAGGAGAATTCCAGTCTATCGTTTTTGTTGTATTCATTTTAAAAGGGGGATTTTATTTAAACAGTTTTGTAATTTCATTTTAGCTAACCAGATATCTGTTAGCATCATAAAAACCTTTTAGCCCTTCATAATTCATGGATACAGGAATGGTTTCGGATCCAAGATAATTAATAGAATCTCCTATCACATCTGCTTTTATACCCATCAGGTTCATTACTCTTAAAAGCTTGCTGTCGCATTCTGCAAATGCAATACTATTTTTGTCATTACAAATTGGGGTAATGGCAGAGACCATTAATCTTTTAAACAATGTACGGTCCTGATTGGTTTTGTTCGTTGCAAATCTTCCAATATGCCATACTGAAGAAGCATTTTGGGAACAACCAATATCTAAAGGGTTGATATTGAATAGTTTTTGAATAGGAAGTGTAGTTTTGTAATCCCACTTAATTACTCTTATAGAGCCCTGAATGCTTCCCATTGTATCTTTTACAATAAAAATTTCAGAATTTTTGAAATAGCTTAATTCTTCATTATATACATCTTTCACGTCATTTTGAATTTCCATTTCTGGTATGACATTATCAGAATGATGATTGAAGTTTTCTTCTACTACAAATTGAGCGAGCTCCGCGAGCTGCTCCAGCTCTAACTGATTTAAGTAATTTTGTGTAATTCTCATGGCTTAGTTGTTTTTAACAAATCTAGTTGGCAGGGATGTCAATTCCACTACACCATATTGTAGTATTCAACTGAGAACCAAACAACTACACTTTGGTGTAGTAATCCGGTTTTTCTTTATAAAAACTTAATCCCCATTTAGGGATTTAAATAAATAACCATGATTTAATGTGAAAAAGAAAAATTTTACACCATAATACCACTTATTATGTTCATTTTATATTATTTTTGTATAAAACTGACAAAATAAGCATGGATGAAAAGGATTCTTTCTTTAATCATAGGAATACAATAAGCAGCGTAACAGAAGAGGAGAAGGAACAACAATTCAGTTATCTGGAATCGATCAAGGCATTTTCAAGAGCCACCTACACAAGTATTTATGTAATTGACTATATGAAGCAGGGGTTTGAGTATGTTTCGGACAACCCGCTTTTTCTTTGTGGCAATACTCCAGAACAAGTATTGGAGATGGGATATGCTTTTTATTTTAAATATGTTCCTCAAAAGGACCTGGAACTCTTGTTAAAGATCAATTCTGTAGGATTTGATTTTTATGATAAGATTCCTCTTGAAAAAAGGCTTGATTATACCATTTCTTATGATTTTCATATTATAAACAAGGAAAATAAAAAGATCTTGGTTAATCAAAAATTAACGCCTTTATTTCTTAATAAGGATGGAAAAATATGGAAGGCAGTATGTCTTATTTCCATCTCTTCAGAGAGAGACTCCGGGAATATTAAAATATATCAAAACGGAGAAAATAAAGTCTATCATTACAGGCTGGATCAAGATATATGGGAAGCTGAAAAAAAAGCTGTTTTATCCAAAAGAGAACTGGAAATCTTACAGCTTTGTGCAAGAGGCTTCACAATCAATGATATAGCAAAAGCTATATTTATTTCTCCGGATACGGTAAAGTTCCATCGAAGAAAATTATTTGAAAGACTGGAGGTAAGCAGTATTACGGAAGCTATTGCCTATGCTACCAACAATAAATTGATTTAGTGTAAGAAGATCTCCCGTATAATTTGATAAACAGGGCAATAAAAATAATATCGTAAGAATAAGCTCTTTTTCCCCGGATGTATTTTCTGATACAAAGATTATGTCTCGTGAAAAATTCTTTCTGCGAAAAACAAAAACCTCTTATCTAAAATGAATACTCCATGGTTTAAAGAAAACCGGTGGATAGAAGTGTTTTGGCTATTAACGGCACAATAATGATCTTGCGTTACAACTTATAAAGAGCTATTTTTTTTCAAATATTGTGAAGTTTCAACAAGTTCATACTTAGGACTTCTTTTTAAGAACTCATTAAGAAACGCCGTGTGAGTAGCGCCCATAATGATCAGAACCCGATCATCTTTTGTAACAGGAAGCTGGTTTAAGTTTGAAAATATTCTTAAATTTCTTTTATAAAATTTACTTGCTTCATCTGCTCCTTCAAAATTTCCTTTAGTGCTGTTATAAGCTAAAATATCAGCATTAATGTTAATCAAACCTTCTAAAGTCTCTTTTGAATTGAAAAAAATTAATTTTTCTAACGTCGATAAGCTTTCAACTTTAGCAAATTTTTTAAAAAGGTTAAGCTTATAGTTCCTGGAGGTCAAACTGTCTACTTGATTTTTCAATTCTTCTCCAATATTATAATTGTACATTGCCGTTTCCTTATCATCAATTCCATAGATCGTTTTTACCCCTGAAATTTTTGCCACTTTATAGGCTAATGCTTCTATTTCACCCTTATACTTGGTCTTATATTTTCCGTCATTTAAAAAATTAGAATAATCTTTATTGAGATCTTCATTATTATTCGGAATGATTTCTACACAAATCATTGTCGGTTTAAAATCTGCCAACATATTAATTATAGCATCAATCTCAACATTGCTCTTGTCTGAGTGGTATTTTACCTTGTTGGCATCACTAGTATTTCCCATATGGAATACCCCTAAGTTCAAAACTTTAGATTTTTGTCCAAACAGATTAAACCAACCCAATACTATGATTAATAATATAATTTTTCTTATTTTCATAACTTTAAATGGTGTTTAGCTATAAATATCTACCTAAGCTGTTCAAGTATTACTTTCTTCTGGAACTCCAGATCCTCCTGAGAAAGCTTGTTTAATTTTCTTTCGATGTTTTCTACCGCACTAAGCTCAAAAAAATCTTTTACAACCCCGGATTCTGTGTGTAAATCTCTGGATGATGTATTCACCTCAAAATAAGGAATATCTCCTCTTAACATTTGAGCGATTTCATGTTGTAGAATAAAACGTAAATCAGAGTCTTCAGGAATATCTTTAAAAGCAATGGAAAGATAATCTTCAATTCTTTGTGTGTATTTTTTCCTGTCCTTTTGATTGTTTGGTAAATTCATGACGTTTAAAATTTTACCATATACATTGGTCGAACGCCATATATACCTCACAGGAAGGTTATTGAATTTTTGAATGGGTGAACGATCAGATAGTAAAAATGCTTTTTCACTTAGAAACAGGTTATAACATTTTTCAAAACCTGATATAAATTGATCGGAATATTCATCCACGAACACATTCTTACCGTTCAATGTGGGAATATTATTCTGAATATAATCTACTTTGACTGATTTATATTCCATTTTCCAGTCTTTTGTAAATTTATTGACCCCTTCTTTTTTGGTAACAAAGGCATGAGTGTTTTTTGAATATCCCAAACCACACATCCCTGCCGGAATAAATTTCGCGTCATTCCCAAAAGGTAAAAGTGCACAAGTAATGACAGTATCCTGTTTATCTATATTTTCTAAATTAAGGGTATCAAAGGATTTGAAATTATCTCTCAGATGTTCCGAAATCTGTGGCTGTATTGAAGTTTCATGATCAATAACTACAGGTGTATCGCCATTGGCGATAAGATTTTCAGCATGAAAATCAGTAGAATTTAAAAGATAAAGAATACACAATAAGTATCCGGCTCTTTCATAATAACTCTTTATTTCATTTTCTGAATTGCATGGTTTTCCCAATACAAATTCCTGCCAGTGATACTCTTTTTTATTGAGTATCTGATATTTGTAATCACCCAGAGATAGATGACTATTAATCCAGTCCAGGAATTGAAAAAGAGAATTGGAAATTGCCGCATTAGTAGGCTTGAAAACCAATTTATTTCCGTTTTCTAAAAAAACCATAGAGGTTGAAAAACCATTATGAAAATCACCTTCCCCTATTTTAATGTCCTGAACTGCAATAGATTCATTTTCAATTAACAGATGGTCAAATAATTCTGCAGAACAATCTTTATATGATTCAATGATCTTGGTGTATTGATTGTGAATTTTATTTTTCTGCAGAGGTAAGTACTCGTCCAAAACAGGAAATTGACGACGAATGTTTTGCCAGTTATCTTTTATTAAATATTCAAAGAAATCTTCAAAAGTTGATTCATTATTATTTCTAATAAATTCAGGCAGCATCCTTGTGATATTTCTCTCATAAACAGAGCATAGATAAGAAGTCATTCTATCTTCAACAAAGGTGGGCTCTTTTAAAGTGGAATTGGTCATTTTCTATTAGTTTTTTACTATTTATACCGTTCTTAAAGACTTTTATTTTCTAAATGGATTCAATGCGCTTCAGATCATTTTGTACCACCAGAAATTTTAAATAACAGAAATGATTTTAAATAAATAAAAAGAGAATGTGCATTCTCTTTTTATTTATTTGTTCAGTTTTACATGAAAAATACTATCCGATTGTAGTTCCAGTATCTTCAGTCAAACCGTTTCCAAAGCAGCTTAAGAACTGGCAGCTTCCGATTGGAACTGTTTTACCACCTGCAACCATTCCTAATTCTTCTTCTGATAATTCAAATTCTTCAATATCACCTCCAAATAGAGCATATGAAAGATATGATAGGTTGATGTAGTAAGTATCATTGTCTACTTGATCTACAACTACGATTTTTTTGTTTCCTCCAAGAGTAAAATCTGAATGAAGTTCTTTAATTGCCTCAACAGGGTTGTTTACTAATCTTGCTTTGTAATCTGCATCGTTTAAAGCTTTAAACATTACTTCTCTAACTAGTTCTTTTTTCTCTTCTGAGATTGCTTGATAACTCATAATTTTTGATTTTTTAAATGTTAATATTAATTTTTTTTGATTATTTATTTATTGTGTCTAGATTATACTATTTCTGCGGATGGTTCAGTGATACTACCTCCAAAACAGCTTAAGAACTGGCAGCTTCCGATTGGAACTGTTTTACCTCCTGCAACCATTCCTAATTCTTCTTCTGATAATTCAAACTCTTCAATGTCTCCTCCAAATAAAGCAAAGGAAAGATATGATAGGTTGATGTAGTAGGTATCATTATCTACCTGGTCTACAACAGCGATTTTTTTGTTTCCTCCAAGAGTAAAGTCCGGGTGCAATTCTTTGATTGCCTCAATAGGGTTACTTACTAATCTTGCTTTATAAGCTGCATCATTTAAAGCTTTGAACATAACGTCTCTAACTAGTTCTTTTTTCTCTTCCGAGATGGCTTGATAACTCATAATTTCTAAATTTTTAAGTTTTAATGTTTATTTTATTTTTATAATCTTTATTTTAGGTGCACACTGCTCCGGAGAAAGCTTTTCCAAGCGCCTTCCGGACAACAATTATGACTTATATGATAGGTGATTCTTTTAGTTAAAAACTAAAGAGATATCTTTTAATAATCCCCCGGGAGTTTGTTTCCATGGATAGGAATAAACTAGAGAAAAGGGGCTTAAGGATGGAGAGATATTTTGATTCTATGGCTTTATCTTTCCATTTATTAATTTGCACTTCATCAAACTTTTGGAATGAGTAAAGGGAAAATTTCATATCAAAGAATTGTAATATCAGTTGTATCTCCGGATCTTTTATTTTGTTTCCTTTAATTCCGGCAAATGCTAATGAAAAAAGCCTTTGTTCGTCTTCATTATTTTTCGTCAAGGTGATAATCGCTTTTATAACGATAGCTACCGTTTGACAGACATTAATCACCTCACTTTCTTTTTCAATGTTAAAATTATTTGTCCAATAACCTACAGTGTAGTCAAATTTGTCTCCATCAATTAAATATTTTAACATATCATTACACAGGCTGCATGCGCGATCTACTTCATTAAATAAGAGATGGGTCTTGATTATATTTTGTATCTGCAGTGTTTTATGTGTAAATAATTCAGGGTACTTTCCCAAAAGATAATCATCATTTTGAATAGCTAAATGAGAGTAGTGAACTGATTTTTCATAATTATTCAATTTATAATGATAAAGTGCCATTATTGGATAATACCCCATTTGTAAAATGGCCTTTTCATTCTCATTAAGGTCTAAGGTCGTTATACATTGATTTATCTTCGTACACGTCTCTTCGGATCTTATATCTTTTTTTTGTAATTCGATCGCTAGGTTGGAGAACAATAAAAATAATTCATTGGTTATCTCAACATTCTGTGTTCTTACCTCCTGGTCAATAAGTTCAGTTAATTTTTCTCTGGTTAATTTTTCCAATTTTAACAGTGGCATGTCTTCCTTTTGAAACATAATCTCGAGAAAACTATTTATTGTTTGCATAGAATACTTTGAATGTAGTGGTCTTTCCAAAGTGTTTTCTAAATTCCGACTAACCATCATACTATTAAAATTACATGTTAAAATTATTTTTAAGTTCTCACTGTTATTTATTCTGAGCAGTCATGGACTAACAATTTTCTTGTTCCCTACTCCATGACATTGCTTTTTTATATTTTAATACAATTTTTAAAAGCCGGGAATAAAGAATCTGTCAAATCTTTCCAAATCATTTGTCCTCCTCCCGCAATTATTTCCAGCTGTTCTTCTGTCAGTTCCGTATTTTCCAGCTCAGGCTCTGCCGGTATATTCAGATACACTTTAGATTTATCCGTCTGATCAACAACAACCAGCTCTTTTCCCTCAGGCAAAACCACTACTACACCTGTCAGTTTTTCTATTGCTTCTATCGGGCTTGAAAGTAGTTCTTTTCTAAATCCCGCATCTTCCCAAGCTTTAGATATGACTGCCTGTATAATTTGTTCTTTTTTGTCTTCCATAACATTGCCATTTTGTTGATGTAAAGGTAAAACGCTTTCTTTGTATAGATTTGCCAAGTTTTACTTCAAAACTGTCAGCTTTATTTCTTTTTGTCAATTATCTTTTTTTAACGTCTGCTCCTGACAACTTTCATTTTAATAAGGTAAAAGTAGAAAGTATTTTTTCTATAAATTGGCCAAGTTTTGCTTTAAAACTGTCAGCTTTATTTCTTTTCCCTCAGTTATCATTTTT
>NZ_JAVDQX010000009.1:0-79008 GCF_031454475.1 Chryseobacterium vietnamense
TTAAATATTAGAAATATCTTAGCGTACTCTGCGTTAAAATGTATTAAATTAAATAAACGCTATGGTCGCAAGGTTATATTTGATCTTATCTATTTTGTTCGCAAAGGCACTTCGTTCAGCTAGTGTGTCAGTTTGTTAATTGCTGAGTGAAACGCCCTTGCGATCGTTTTTAAATATTAGAAATATCTTAGCGTACTCTGCGTTAAAATATCCCGAAACCCGAAACCCGAAACCTCGAATCACGAAACAGATTCGCCAGCGCAGCGGATTGACGATTGACATTTCATCAAATACCTCTCTAATACGAAGTTTCATGCACTTTCACAGCTCTTCCGCTCGGATCATTCATTTTTTTGAACGCTTCATCCCATTCTAAGGCAATAGGAGTAGAACAAGCTACGGATGGCACTGATGGAACGGTAGCAGCTGCTGTTTCACTTGGGAAATGTTCTTCAAAAATAGTTCGGTATCGGTATTCTTCTTTGTTCTGTGGAGTGTTTAGCGGGAATCTGAATCTTGCATTAGCCATCATTTCATCCGTTACTTCTTTTTCAGCAACCTCTTTTAAAGTATCGATCCAAAAATAACCTACACCGTCCGAGAATTGTTCTTTCTGTCTCCATACAATTGAATCCGGTAGTAAATCTTCAAAAGCCTTTCTCAATACCCATTTTTCAATTTTTCCTTCAGCAGTACTGATCATTTTATCCTGAGGGTTAATGGTCATTGCAATATCCATGAATTCTTTATCAAGGAAAGGCACTCTTCCTTCAATTCCCCAGCTCATCAATGCTTTGTTAGCTCTTAAGCAATCATAAAGGTGTAGTTTACCCAGTTTTCTTACTGTTTCATCGTGGAATTCTTTTGCGTTAGGAGCTTTATGGAAATATAAATAACCTCCGAACAATTCATCAGAACCTTCTCCTGAAAGCACCATTTTAATTCCCATGGATTTGATGACTCTTGCCAAAAGATACATTGGGGTAGATGCTCTGATGGTGGTTACATCATAAGTTTCAAGGTGATAAATGACGTCACGTACCGCGTCCAGTCCTTCCTGAACGGTAAAGTTAACTTCATGGTGAACAGATCCGATGTGTTCTGCAGCTTTTTGAGCCGCTGCAAGATCCGGAGAACCAACCAGTCCTACTGCGAAACTGTGAAGTCTCGGATACCATGCTTCCTGAGTATCACCACTTTCAATTCTCTGGCGGGCAAATTTTGCAGTGATGGCGGAAATCACAGATGAATCTAAACCTCCTGAAAGAAGTACTCCATAAGGAACGTCACTCATCAGTTGTCTGTGAACGGCATCTTCAAGACCTTTTCTCAGTTTTGAAATGTCGGTTTCATTGTCTTTTACATGATCAAAACTCTCCCATTCTCTTGTATACCATTGTTGAAGTTCGGTTCCGTCCGGGCTGTACATTAAGTGTCCCGGTAAGAAAGTTTCTATTTTTTTACAGATGCCTTCAAGAGCTTTTAATTCAGAAGCTACATAATAGTTCCCGTTTTTATCCCAGCCCTGATAAAGCGGACAGATTCCCATATGATCTCGGGCAATAAGATAAATATCATTTTCAGTATCATATAAAGCGAATGCGAAAATTCCGTTGAGTTTCTCCACGAAATCCTTTCCGTATTTTCTGTACAAGGCGAGGATCACCTCACAGTCGGACTGAGTCTGAAACTCATAATCGGGAAATTCTTCTTTTAATTCTCTATGGTTGTAGATTTCGCCGTTTACAGCTAATACTACTTTTCCGTCTTTCGTAAATAAAGGTTGTTTGCCGGAGGTAGGATCTACGATTGCCAGTCTTTCGTGAGAAAAAATTACTTTTTCATCCTGAAAAACTCCACTCCAATCCGGTCCTCTATGACGGATTTTTTTTGACATTTCCAATACCTGAGGTCTTAATACTTCAGTTTTTTGCTTGGCATCAAATAAACATACAATTCCACACATGATTTTTTATTATTTATGGAACAAAAGTAAAAGTGATGTTTATAAATAACAATTAAAAATGTTTAAATGTGAAAATTTTTAATCAATTAGTATTTTAAAGTTAAAAATTTTAACTAATTGTTGAAATTTGCATGTGTTTGATTAATTTTTTTCGTAGCGCTAAAATTCATTCAATCTCTATACGAAATAAAAATGACATATTTATTAATCTATGGTAATTAATTATATGAATTTTACCCCTTACTTTGTGGCTCGAAATAATTTTTTTTCATCATTTGTGTTTTTACCTTCTTGCACTTCTCATGCAAGAAGGTTTTGTTTTTATTGAACCCCCAGTAATATTCCCGAAACATTCCATGAACTGAAGCTTGTTCCTTCGGTAGGTCCTTGTGGAATTTTTACCTGAATCGTATGCTTTCCCGCTTTCAGATTTCCCAGAGGAATGAAATTAGGATTGGTAACCGTTCCCGGGCACCAGTTTGATCTGCTGAGGTCTGATGATGAAAGACCATCCTGAAAATTTCCTGAAGCCGGATTATATAAACGGTACGAACCACAGTCTGTTCTCCACGGTACAAATGAAAATACCGGATTTCCATCCACAAAAATAGAATTGGCTTTAGGAACGAATTCATCTCCGTTTTCCCAACCGCCATGTCCAGTTGTGGTATATCTTAGTTGTGCATTTTTCAGATCTTTATCCAAAGTGAAATTGACAAGAAGACCTTGATCCTGGCTGAACATCGTAGCGTAGTCCTGTCCGGCCATCTCCATAATATTCAAAGTATTAAACAAAGGAATGACTGTGTTGTTTTTATTCACAGTCTGATCACTTTTATGAATGGTAATATCAAGACTTACTGTATGTCCTCCTTTATCGTAGTTGCCGATAAACACACCTACCCAAAGTTCTTTTCCTGATAAAGCCGGTTTTAATTCTGTAATGTCTTGTCGGTAAGGGCTGATGGTCTGCCAGTTTTTTCCTTTCAGCTGAATATGATTGAACTTTTGGATTCCAAATGCCGTAAAGAACCGCATCATCTCCGTGGCAGGGCTGTAGTTGCCAGTAGCCGTTACTCCGTAATATTGTTTTCCGTTTCCATTGTCGTAGGCAGGGAGTGTTTTTATCCCCTTTTCCAACCCGTCAAAAAAAGATTTTTCTTTATCCTGCGGAATGAAGAATACGGTTCCGGTTCTGTCATACGCATCTCCATTGGATTGCTGTTTCAGTTCAACAAAAATATTTTCCCCTTCTGTAATCGCAGGGAATTTTATCTTTTTAAGAATGATGGTTCCGTTGGCATATCTTTTAATCTGGTCGTCAGATTTTGAGGCATCAGAGAAGTTGATCGTTTCATTGTCGAAAACATTCAATGTGGTAAATCTGCTTTTCCAAAGTAAGTCTTTATATCCTAACTGATCTGTTGTCCGGATATTTTCTTTTAAAATATTTTCAATTCCGGTATTCCTGATTTTTTTGATTGAACTGGCCGTAGTTAAAGAATTTTTATTTCTCTCTACTTCCAGAACCAATCCTAAATTCTGTCCTAACACAGAAGGGCCGCCTTTAAGCTTCAGATCATTGGTATACCAGACTTCAATGGTATTTGAATTGACTTTTGTAACCGCTTTTTTACAGTTGTAGCCTAAGATTTTTTTCGTTTCATTGGTGAGCTCAAAATCCTGTTTCCCTACAGAGTCAGGGTCTGATGCCGAAATAATTGATCCCGGTTTTAAAAATGCATAAGAAACAATAGTGTTGGAAGGTTTTTCTACTTTAGTGATCTCATAAGGATAATTGCTCTTTTGTTCTTTGATGGTGCTGTTGACAATGAAATTTTCCTGTTCATTGACCCAAACAATGGTAGAAGGCTGATCCGTTGATACTTTTCCGTTATATGAACTGGTATACTGAATTTCATACGTCTGTGCAGAAAACAGACAGTACATGAAAACAGCCATAAAATTGAAAACAATTCTTGTATCCATAAATAAATGAGTTTGCTTCAAAGTTATTCTAAACTTTCTACAGTATCAATACGGGTTTAATCTGTACAGTTAGTAGGCAATTTTGTTGAAATGTTACAAAAATTGTTACATTTTTTATAAAGGTTTTTAAATAAAAAAACTACTCCAAAAATAGAGTAGTTTAATATATTGTTATTGAACTTAAATTAAGAAATTCTCTCAATCAAAGCCATGTAGAATCCGTCATAGCCTTCGCTAGGCATTACTTTTTCATCTTTAATCATCTTGAATCCAGGATTGTTTTTAACAAATTCTTCTACCTGAAGATTGTTTTCAGAAGGAAGGATAGAACAGGTAGCGTATACCATTTTTCCTCCTTTTTTAAGCATTTTAGAATAATCCTGGAGAATTTGTTGCTGCTCCTTTTTAATTCTGTCAATAAAGTCCTGATCAATTTTCCACTTACTGTCCGGGTTTCTTTTTAAAACTCCAAGGCCTGAACATGGTGCATCAATCAGCAGTCTGTCAGCTTTTTCATGAAGACGCTTGATCACCTTGTTGTCAGAGATCATACGGGTTTCAATATTATGAGCACCGGCTCTTTTGGCACGACGCTTCAGTTCGGCAAGCTTCCACTCGAAGATGTCTAACGCTACAATCTGCCCTTTGTTTTTCATTAATGCAGCTAAGTGCAATGTTTTTCCTCCTGCACCTGCACACGCATCTACCACTCTTTGTCCTTCTTTTACATCAAGGAAATACCCGATTTTCTGAGAAGAAGCATCCTGAACTTCAAATAATCCTTCTTTGAAAGCTGTCGTAAGGAAAACATTTTTCTTTTCTTCCAGCTGAACAGCATCAGGATAATTTTTAATAGGAAAAGAAACAACACCTTCATCAGAAAGGTCTGAGATAAGTTCTTTGGTTGTTGTTCTTAAAGAATTGGCTCTCAATACAGTAGGAGCCTGCTCATTCAAAGCAATCATTTCTCTTTCCCAGTTGGCCCCTATTTCTTTTTCAAGAGTTTCAGCCAGCCATTCAGGAATAGAGTGTTCTATTGCTTTTGTAGGAACAGTGTTCTTTTTAAGTTTAGTAAGAATATCGGCGATTTTGATTCCGTCAAATTCTTCGAATTTTTTATAATTGGTTTTACTCCAAAGTAAATACGCAATAATCAGTTTGTAGATATTATTGGGTTTCACCCCTTCACCCATATAGTATTCAAGGCGTTTTTTCCAACGGATAATATTGTAAAAAATTTCAGAAACAACGGCTCTGTCCTGGCTTCCCCATTTTCTGTTTGCTTTCAAAAGTCTTTCGATAACTTTATCTGCATATTTGTTTTTTTCAAAAAATGTCTCCTGTAAGGCATCGTGAATTCCGATTGCCAAGTTTCTGTGAATAAGTTCCATAAATTTGCTTCGCTGTTTGAATCTGCAAAAATACGACTTTTAATTGAGAGTTGAAGATTGAGTTCTTGAGTTTGAGAATTAGAGGATTTTAGGGTAGGAGAGTAATGTATCCAATAGTATTGATGAAAGGTCAATCTATTTATTAATTTTTTAGTAGCAGAACTCAATTTTTATGCTGAATTTGTAAAGATTTTCCGAATATTTATATTTTTTTATCTAGTGGCAATAGCCTTTCACTTTAAGATGAATAAACCGTTGTTTTTGCTTAATGAAAAATTTTTGCGGACAAATTATACACTGTTCATTATTATACTTTATTTTCTTTGCAGCAAGTTTGTTTCATTTATGTTAATTCACTGTATTGTGTAAAATTAATATGGTCTTATTATCTACTATACTGAACTTTATCTCTTGACTTCAACCTCTAAAAAGCTCTACCTTTGCAAAAAATAAAAATATGAGTGACACAGTAATTTGTCCAAAATGCAGCTCCGAGTTTACGTATCCGAGCGATAATATGATGGTATGTTCCCAGTGTTTCTATGAATGGAATCCTGCAGAAGCAGCTGCAGAAGCTTCCAATGAAGGGAAAATTTTGGACTCCAACGGAAATGAACTTCAGGATGGTGATTCTGTAGTGGTAGTAAAAGATCTTCCTGTAAAAGGAGCACCAAAACCGGTAAAAGCCGGAACTAAAGTGAAAAATATCCGTCTGAGACCGGGAAGTGATCACAATATCGATTGTAAAATTGATGGTTTCGGAGCAATGGCTCTTAAGTCAGAATTTGTAAAGAAAGCGTAAGAAAGCTCACTTTTTACGTCTAAAAATAAGAAAAGGAAAAAATTGGACAGTGTAATCTTTCAACAGACTTAATTGCAAAATTGCTAATGTCCGTCTGGAAGGCAGAAAGAGAATTAACCAAAAATTTCCTTATACTTTAGAGATACAAATGTAAGAAAAAGTTTCATATACAGATTCTTATGTTTGTGTTTTTTTTATTGATAAGTGTAAGTAAATGTATAAGTTATGTGCAGAATAGTGAAAAGCTGAAAAGCTGAAACAATGGCATTGTTAATCGGGGAATAATCTGTTTTGCTTTTACAGTTTTACCCTTCTGCCATTTATTTTTTCTGCTTAAATAAACGACACGAATATTGTTCCTGAAATCTTCTCATCCGTATAAACAACAAGTTCTTTTCCTTTTGCCTTTAATTTATTCCAGTAATAATTTCCTGCAAATCTGCTTTCCAGAACTTCGGCCTCGAGACCTGTTTCTGTAATTTTGATTTCCTTGGGATAATAGGAGAATTTGTTAAGGTGGAATTCTTCAGCCTCTGTTTTACTGAAAATATTAACTTCTCCAAATAATTTAGCAACATAAGAATTGTAGGGATTTCTATAGGTTTCTTCCGGACTGTCATTTTGAATCAGTCTTCCTTCCTGCAGAATAACAATCTGATCCAGCCATGGCATAATATCCTGAAGCTCATGAGTGGAAATAATCAGAGAAACGCCATGTTGTTTTACATATCTGAAAAGCCTTTCCCTAAGTTCAATTTTTCTTGGGAAATCCAGATTACTGAATGGTTCATCCAGAATAAGAAGCTTGGGAAGTACAGATAATGCTCTGGCAATAGCCACTCTTTGCTGTTGTCCACCGCTTAGGTATTTTGGAAGTACATTGGCAAATTCCTGAAGCCCTACTACCTCAAGAAGCTCCGTTACGATTTCTTTTTTCTGTTTTAGATTGATATTAGAAATAAATTTCCCTACGTTCTCAGCCACTGTAGCGTAAGGCATAAGATCAAAATTCTGTGCTACGGATTTCATTTCCGGCTCTCCGGGAACGAGATTTCCTTTCGGTCCCAAAAGCTTTGTTCCGTTAAAAATAATCTCTCCGCTTTCCCAATCCAAAAGACCATAAATAAGGTTAAGAAGAGTAGATTTTCCACATCCACTTTCACCGGCAAGAGCTATAATTCTGTTTTCTTCAAACCTTAGATTAAGGTTCTGAAACAGGGGATTTTCTTTGTTGTGAGAGAAAAATAAATTGTTTATTTCTAATAGCATATTACAAATGTAAGGTTTTTATGAAAACATAATTTTTTTTATTATATTAGCGGAACTAATAAAAATAAATCAAAAATGAGAAAAAAACTGTTTTCGTTAGCTATTCCTGCATTATTTATTGCTGCTGTAATGGTTTCTTGTAAAAAAGACAAACCACTTACCAGTGAGAGTAATGAAGTGACGACTACTAAAGAAGGTAGCCAGTTCACTTTGGATACGCTAAACAGTAAGGTTGAATGGAAGGGATATAAAGTATTTAAATCTGAGAATACAAGCCATTTTGGAACAATTAAGTTCGAAAGTGGAGATGTGACGGTGAAAGACGGAAAACTGGAAAGCGGAAAATTCGTTGCTGATATGAACTCTTTAACTTCTGTAGACTTGAAAGACAGCCCGGAAGATTTAGGGAAATTAAACGGCCACCTGAAGAGCGGTGATTTCTTCGAAGTTGAAAAATTCCCGACAGCTTCTTATGAGATTACAAAGGTTACTCCAGCTACAGAAGGTGATTACAATACTCTTTTAGATGGTAATTTAACCATAAAAGGAATTACAAAACCAGTTCAGTTTAAAGCTAATGTTTCTGTGAAAGATGGAGAGGTGAGTGTAGCTACTGAGCCGAAAGATATCAAGAGGGAAGAGTTTGGAGTGAAGTTCCAGGCTCCGGCTGAAAATGGTGTGATTAAAGACGAGGTAACTCTTCAGATCAACGTTAAAGCTTTAGAAAAGAAATAATTTTTTTATTTAAGTGAAATAAGTGATTGAAGTCTGCCTCCCGAAAAAGAGGCAGATTTTTTTTTGACGGACTTATTATTCAACTTAAAATTGTATTTTTGCAAAACATTTTGAAAGGGTAAAATAATGATAGAAAAGATAGAAGAACTACTGGTCGAAGTAAACGGCTTCAATGCTACCTCTAAGGAAGATATCGAAAACTTCCGAATCAAGTACAACGGTAAAAAAGGGGTTCTGAATGATTTTTTTGAAAAATTTAAAGAAGTTCCTAACGACCAAAAGAAAGAATTCGGACAGAAGATCAATACTTTAAAGCAGGCAGTAGCCGTAAAACTGGAGGATTTGAAAAATGCTTCCACATCTTCTGTTGTGGTTGAAAAAGAAGATCTTACAAGACCCGCTTTTCCATTGGAACTGGGTTCCAGACATCCGATCAATCTGGTAAAAAACAGAATTATTGAAATCTTCAAATCTATTGGCTTTGCCGTAGCAGACGGTCCGGAGATTGAAGATGACTGGCATAACTTTACAGCACTTAACCTTCCGGAATACCACCCGGCAAGGGATATGCAGGATACATTCTTCATTGAGCAGAATCCGGATATTCTTTTAAGAACGCATACCTCTTCGGTACAGACGCGTTATATGGAAGAAAATCAGCCGCCTATCAGAATTTTATCTCCGGGAAGAGTATTCAGAAACGAAGCAATTTCTTCTCGTTCTCACTGTATCTTCCACCAGATTGAAGGATTATATATTGACGAGAATGTAAGCTTTGCTGATCTAAAGCAGACGATCCAGTTCTTTACCACTGAGCTTTTCGGAAAATCCAAGATCAGAATGAGACCTTCTTTCTTCCCGTTCACAGAGCCAAGCGCTGAGATTGATGTATACTGGGGATTAAATTCTGAAACAGATTACAGAATCACAAAGGGAACAGGATGGCTGGAAATTATGGGATGCGGAATGGTAGACCCTGCCGTTCTGAAAAATGTGAATATCGATTCTGAAAAATATTCTGGATATGCATTCGGAATGGGTATTGAAAGAATTACCATGCTTCTTTACCAGATGAGTGACATCAGAATGTTCTTCGAAAATGATATCAGAACACTGGAACAATTCAAAACACTATAAAAAATCAAACCTCCGGAGCTCCGGAGGTTTTTTTGTTTTTAATTACTGACCTAAGAAACAAAACGTAATTAAAAACTGATCTTATTGAAAAATTTACACGTGTCTGTTTCTTATGCCCATACTTCGGTTTGAATCCGCTAGGTACTTCAAGAAGTATTGACATGCTGCAGTTCTTTGCCTGCCTCTATTATAAAGACAATCTGTGTTAAGAATATATTACATAAGAAATGAAAAAAAGCCTGTAAAATTTACAGGCTGTATCTTTAAAAGTGAGGATTGTTATTTTGAGAACTTTAAAGGATATTTTACATTCTTATAATCGTCGATACTTGCTTTCAGTGATCCTACTGCAAGCTCTGCTTTTAAGAGCATTGGAACGTGGTTAGCATCATTGGAAACCCACATCGTTACGCCTTCTTTTTCTTTGAATACTCTTCCGCTTTTTACCGATGGAATAATCTTTAAACAGTTGATCGTCCCAAATTTTGTTTTTAAATTTTCTGTTCCGGTTACTTTCAGCTGGAAAGGAAACATTTCATCATCAATCCATACATTCATATTAATAACAGTACCCACTTTCAGTTCATCCGGGCTTTTACTTCTCAAATAATAAAAGCAGGAAAGCATATCCTGAACCCCTTTTACGGATTTTAGAACCTTGGAACCATTGGCAGGTGTCTTTTTATCTGTTAAAATTAATGTATTATTATCGTGATTAAAAACGGTTTCAAAATGCTGACGATAGCTTCCCTCACGTACATTTCTTACATAGAAACTTGGTAATCCTGTCTGTGTATTGATGAAACTTTCATACAAATCTTCCACTTTGAAGAATGCTTTCACAGCACCTGTGGTTTGTCCTGTTCCTTTTACATAAAGATGAGGAACCCCTTTGTAGGTGGTTTGCTTTGTAGTAAGATTGGCAGTTCCTGCATTAAGGAAACCATAGTGAATTCTCAGAGTAATAGATTCGCCGTCTGCGATATTGTCAATCTGCGCCGAGCCTAAAAAGAATATAAATACTGCAAAAAGGTTCAAAATTTTATTCATAACAAGACATTTACAAAAACATTGCCAAATTTAAAATCTTAAATGATAGATATTTGACAAATCTCAGGTTTTTATTTAGAATCAATTAAATATGCTTCGCATTAAAATTAGTAAATTTGCAGTTACATGTCTAATTAAATTATCTTAAAGATTATGATAACCACTGATATATTGATCATAGGTGCGGGACCTACAGGACTTTTTGCAGTTTTTGAAGCTGGTTTATTAAAAATGAAGTGCCATATTATTGATGCACTTCCACAGCCGGGAGGGCAATTGGCGGAACTTTATCCTAAAAAACCTATTTTCGATATCCCTGGTTATCCTTCAGTGAATGCTGGAGAATTGGTGGATAATTTGATGGAGCAGATCAAGCAGTTTCAGCCTGGATTTACCTTAGGCGAAACAGCTGTTTCTTATACTAAAGTAGATGATGAATGGTTTGAAGTGATCACGAATAAAGGAACTGTTCACAGATGTAAAGCGATTGCCATTGCAGGTGGTTTAGGAACTTTTGAGCCAAGAAAACCTACTTTTGAAAATATTGCTGACTATGAAGAAAAAGGTCTTGAATATTTCGTTAAAGAACCTGAGCATTTCAGAAATAAAAAAGTTGTGATTGCTGGTGGAGGAGACTCTGCACTGGACTGGAGTATCTTCCTTTCTAATGTGGCAAGCGAGGTGACTTTGATCCACAGAAGAAATGAGTTCAGAGGAGCTTTGGATTCTGTAGAGAAAGTTCAGGAGCTGAAAAACCAGGGGAAAATCAAATTAATCACTCCTGCTGAAGTTACCGGTATTAAAGGTGACGGAAAAGTAGAAGCAATCACTGTAGAAGTAGAAGGACAGGATGCTTATGATATTGAAACTGATTATTTCATTCCTTTATTCGGATTGACTCCAAAATTGGGTGAGATCGGAAACTGGGGACTGAATATCGAGAAAAATGCAATCGTTGTTAATAATGCGTTGGATTATCAAACCAACATTGAAGGTATTTATGCTATTGGGGATATCAATACTTATCCTGGAAAACTGAAGTTGATCCTTTGTGGTTTCCACGAGGCGACTTTAATGTGTCAGAGTGTATATAACAGACTAAATCCGGGTAAAAAATTCGTCTTAAAATATACAACGGTAAGTGGTGTAGACGGATTTGACGGAAGCCGTAAAGAAGCAGAGAAGGCAGTTGTGAAAAAAATTGACTAATTTTGCAGAATTATGTCAGACGTTAATATTAAAATCACCGACAGAGAAGGTGTAACCCACGATGTCGTAGCTCCTACGGATATGTCCATGAACTTAATGGAAATTATCCGTTCCTATGAATTGGCAGAAGAAGGTACTATTGGGGTATGCGGAGGAATGGCGATGTGCGCTTCATGCCAGGTATATGTAATCAATGATCCCGGTTTGGAACCGATGGGAGATGAAGAAGATGCCATGCTGGCTGAGGCTTTCCACGTGAAAGACAACAGCAGATTGGGATGTCAGTTACATATTGCCGATGCCATGGAAGGACTCGAAGTGGAAATTGCTCCTTATCCTTAGAAAATATTTTTTAATCTTAATAAGAAACCCGTCCGGATTTTTCGGACGGGTTTTGTTTTATATTTATTTCTGAGAACATATATACTCGTGTCTGATTAGAGTGTCTTCTTTAATGATTTCTAAGTAACTCTCACCTTCATTCTTTATAAAGTAATCTCCCGGTTCTATTTCATCTTTATAGGAAACCCACCATTGGCCGTTGTCATAACATTCACAAGGTTGAATGCTTTCAGGTATAGTTCCCTTTAATTTAAGAGATTTTATACCTTCTATACTTTCAACTCTAATTTTACATTTTTGCTTCTTAACTCTTTCCATCGCAGTCTTACAATCTTCCATAAAATAAGAAGAAAGAGCAGGAACAATAACGAATATAGTTACAAATACTGTGGCAACTCCGAGCATTTCTTTATTAACGTTGTAGTTATTCATGTGAAAGACTATAAAACTTAAACTTCTTCCTTAGAAATCCACTTTCCAACCGTAGGCGCCTCATAATTTCTCATTTTTTCCAGCAGATCATCAATGATATCACTGATCAGCAGCATATCTCTGTTCACCTGTTTTAAAAATCCTTTATCTACCATGGTCTGAACCAGTTTGATCAGATCGTCGTAAAATCCATCAATATTCAAAATCCCAATCGGTTTTTTGTGAAGCCCCAGCTGCGCCCATGTAATCATCTCGAAAAACTCTTCCAGCGTTCCATAACCGCCGGGAAGAACGATAACTCCATCACAAAGTTCATTCATTTTGGTTTTTCTTTCATGCATGGTTTCTACAATGATAAGCTCAGTCAGGTTCTTGTGAGCAATTTCTTTAGATTGTAAAAAGTGGGGAAGGACTCCGATGACCTTGCCTCCTTCGGCTAATGCTCCGTCTGCTATGGTTCCCATCAAACCCACATCAGCACCGCCATAAATAAGCTGTATACCTTGTTGAGCTAAAGTTTGTCCCAATAAAAATGCCTGTTCTTTGTAAATGTCTTGCGAACCAAAGCTTGAGCCGCAGAATACGGTGATACTTTTCATTGTATAAGTTTTTTTATGGTTTGGATGCTTTGACAAGCTCAGCATGACATCTCAAATACTAACTGCTTTTTTTAGAGATGAATTTTTAACAGCATCATGCTGAGTCTGCCGAAGCAGTTTTATTTCAATTAAATATATTTAGATTAAAACTAAAAATATCCAAAATCATAAGACTTTGGATATTCAATATACTCATTTTAATGTTCTATTTCTGAGGAATATTTGCTAAAATATCTTTCAGGAAGCTCCAGAATTTCTGAGTTGAAGGAATGTTTGCCTTCTCATCAGGAGAGTGAGCTCCTCTGATCGTTGGTCCAAAGCTTACCATTTCCATTTCAGGATAGTTGGCACCGATGATTCCACATTCAAGACCTGCGTGGCAAGCTACCACATGAGGTTTTTCAGTGAATTTTTCAATATAAAGCTTCTCCATCAGTTGTACAATCTCTGAACCTGGTTTTGGCTTCCATCCAGGGTAAGAGCCACTGAATTCAACATTCATTCCAGCTAATTCTGCTACAGATTTCAATTGCTCTGCCACTGAATATTTTGAAGAATCTACAGAAGATCTTGTAAGGTTTAAAATCTTAAGTTCTCCGCCTTTCAATTCTACTCTTGCTACGTTGTTAGACGCTTCTACAAGATCAGCTACATCAGGGCTCATTCTGTAAACTCCGTTGTGAAGGGCTTTTAAAGTAAGAATCACTTTTTTAGAATCTGCTTCAGAAATAGCCTTGTCAGAAGACGTAGAATTCTCAATATTGATCTGAATTCCCGGTTCTACAGTTGCAAACTCTTCTAAAATATCCTTTTTAAGAACAGTTACATTTTCTATAAACTCCTGAGCGTTTCTCACAGAAATCAGAGCAACACCTTCTCTTGGAATGGCATTTCTCAAGCCTCCGCTGTCGATAGAAACCAATTCAATATTCTGGTTTTCCAATCCGGTGTAAAGAAGTCTTCCCAGAATAATATTGGCGTTTCCGAAGCCTTTATGAATATCCATTCCGGAGTGGCCTCCCTGAAGACCTTTTACTTCAAGTCTTACAATTTGTCCTTTCGGAGCTGCTGCAGCGTAATTCTGAGTGATCGTTACATCAACACCTCCTGCACAGCCGATATCAATTTCATCATCCTCTTCAGTATCAAGGTTCAATAGAATTTGTCCTGTCAGTTGTCCGGGTTTTAATCCTAAAGCACCTGTCATTCCTGTCTCTTCATCAATCGTGAAAAGAGCTTCCAATGCAGGGTGAGGAATATCTGAACTTTCAAGAATAGACATGATGGTTGCTACTCCTAAACCGTTATCTGCTCCTAAAGTAGTTCCTTTAGCCTTTACCCAGTCACCATCAATTTCCATTTTGATCCCTTCTGTTTCAAAATCGAAATTCACATCATTGTTTTTCTGGCAAACCATATCAAGGTGCGATTGAAGCACAATCGATTTACGGTTTTCCATTCCTGCAGTGGCAGGTTTCTTAATAATAACGTTTCCTACTTCATCTACCGTAGTTTCAAGTCCTAAATCTTCACCAAATCCTTTGATGAAAGCAATCACTTTTTCCTCTTTTTTTGAAGGTCTCGGAACTGCATTTAATTTGGAGAAGTTTTTCCAGATTATCTGCGGTTCTATATTAGATAATTCCATTGAAATTTATTTTTCTCAAATTTACGAAATAAAAAATGCTTCCGTGAGATACAGAAGCATTTTTGTATGATTTCGCTTTTATTAACATCCGCATTCTCCATAGATCGGAGTAGTAAATGTAGTTCCGTCTGGTTTCTCTATAGTCAGAGTTCCTTCAAACAGTAAAGCTTCTTCGCCTTTTATTTTTTTACCTTTTACAGAAATTTTGTAATCGTCATTTTCTATTTCTTTGGTAAGCAATTCATCTACTTCCATATCACTTGATGAAATAAGATTCATAGCCAGCCTTTTGCCATCCAGCATCATATAAGCTGTTTTTCCGGCATCATCAGCATAGATGTATCTCTCATTTTCAAAATCAGCTTTGCTGGCTGCAAAATAGCAGGAACATTCTTTGATTTCTTTTGGAAACGGAATGGTTCCCACCAGAATATTTCCTGAAGAAGGACCAATGGAGGCAGTATCTTTAGCAATATGCAAAGAATCGGCAGGGGCAGAACCTGAAACAGTTTCTTTTTCCTTTTTACAGGCTACCAATAGAAATGCGGAAAATAAAATGATTAAATATTTCATGTGTTTGTGGTTTTATTATTTGTTATCCTCTTGCTCTTTCAAGAAGTGTCATCATTAATAAAGAAAGGATTACCAGGCTTTCTTCCTCGTCATCAATGTCAATCAGTCTGTCCAGCTGGAATCTTCTTCCGAAGAATGAAGGCATTTTTTTAAGCTTAAAATAAGCCTTTCCGTCAATCCCTGTTACTGTATAGGATGGATTAAGGAAATAGCCTGTAAACATTCCGATGATAGGAAGTTCTCCTACAAAACCGTCCCAGAATCTTACCCATGCACTGTCTTCCTGAATTTTAAACTTAGGCTGATCATGAGCATCCAGAATATCATAACTTGCTTTCCAGAGAGAACGCATTCCCTTTCTTGCCAGTCTGCCGAAGTTTTTGTTGTCGATAAGGTCATTCAAAGAATAAGAAGCATTGAAATCAATCCATTGATTGGCTCTGATTCTGAAAAGTTCTTTAGACTTGCTTTCATCATTAAAAACAATAACATCCTCTTTCAACTTGAACATTTTCTGACGAACATATGCCACATAATTTCCGTTTTTGTCAGTAATGTTGAAGTCGCTTGCTAAAGTAGTGATTTTGAATTTGAAATCCAGAGGATAATTAAGATTGTTAAGTACCATGTCAGTTTATTTTTTTCATATTTAATTTAAGCCGCAAATATAAGGGTTTTTTAGTGTTCTCAGATAGCCGGAAAAATATAAAAATATCATAATGGGACATTGTGTTGCATGTGCTTCTGATTAAAAATAAACGCTATGTCCGCAAGGTTGATATGTACTTATATCTATTTCGATCGCAAAGGTACTTCGTTCAGCCAGGATATCAGTTTTGTCTATTGCTGAGTGAAATGCTTTTACGAACCTTTTTTAGCCATTAGATATTTTAGCGGACTTCGCGTTAGAATCTATTTAACGCAGCGTTTGCAAGGTTTGTTTACTGGATTTGTATGTTTTGTTCACAAAGGCACTTCGTTCAGTCAGGATATCCGCTTCGTGTATTGCTGAGTGAAACGCCCTTGCGATCATTTTTTAAGAACTATAAAAATTCCTTAGCGAACACTGCGCTGAAATTTATTTATGTTGTATGAAAATTCACAAGCAAAGCGAAGGGACCACTCACTATTCACTATCAATTATCAACTTTAATCCTTATTTTTGTACCTATGGATTACCCTAGTAAAGTATTGGCAAAAGCGGTAGATGAGATTTCGGGATTGCCTGGGATTGGAAGAAAAACGGCTTTGAGATTAGCACTCCATTTATTAAAGCAGCCCAACTCCAGAGCTGTAAGTCTTGGAAACTCGCTGATCAATCTTGTCAATGAAATAAAATATTGTAAGGAATGTCATAATTTTTCGGATTTTGACATTTGTGAAATATGCAGCAATGAAAAGAGAAATGGTGAACTGATCTGTATCGTTGAAGATGTACGTGACGTAATTGCTATTGAAAATACAGGAAAGTATACGGGGAAATATCTGATTCTTGGAGGGAAAATTTCTCCAATGGAAGGCGTTGGGCCCGGCCAGCTGAATATTCCAAGTATAGAAAAGAAGCTGAACGAAGGAAAGGTGAAGGAATTTATTTTTGCTTTGAGTGCTACGATGGAAGGTGATACCACAGCTTATTATATTTATAAGAAGTTTAAAAGTTTCAATATAAATTTTTCCAGCATTGCAAGAGGAATTTCTGTAGGAGATGAACTGGAATATGCTGATGAAATTTCTTTGGGAAGATCTATTATCAACAGGTTGCCATACAACGAAAAAGATTAATATGAAGCTGTCTGTTATTATTGTAAATTACAATGTTACCCAATTGCTGAGAAGCTGTCTCCTGTCGCTCCAAAAGTATATACAGGACATAGATTATGAAGTGATTGTCATTGATAATGCTTCTACAGACAGTTCATGGGGAAATCTTATTCAGGAATTTTCTGATGTACATTTTATATCATCTGAAACAAATGGTGGCTTCTCAAAAGCGAATAACCAGGCTGTCCAGACGGCAAAAGGAGAATATATTTTGCTTTTGAATCCTGATACAGAGTTAGAAGGGTTTTATATGAAAGAATTGCTGGATTTTGCAGATGCTCAGCCTTTATTCGGATGTCTGGGAGTGAGAATGCATGATGCAGAAGGGAATTTTCTTCCTGAAAGCAAACGCTCCGTTCCGGATATGTTCAATTCATTTGAAAAGCTGTTTACCAATTTTAAAAAGAACAATTCGAAATCCTATTACAGAAACGATATAGAAGAAAATGCCATTGCAGAGGTAGATGTGATCACCGGAGCATTTTTATTGGCTAAAAAAGACGTTTATGAAAAAATAGGAGGGTTGGATGAAGCTTATTTTATGTATGGAGAAGACATTGATCTTTGTTATACATTTTTAAGAAGCGGATATAAGAATTTCTATTATGGGGAGGTTTCTATCCTTCATCATAAAGGAGAAAGTACAATTAAGGATGAAGTATATCTCAACAGGTTTTATGGAGCGATGCAGATCTTTATTGATAAGTATTATAAAGAATCGAAGCCTGTACAGTATTCTTTTTTGAAAGCAGGATTAAAGCTTCGGCATCAGATTGAAAAGATCAGATTAAAATAAAAAAGCAACTCAATTTGAGTTGCTTTTGTTATATGTAAGATGTTATTCTTCTTATTTTGCCGGAGCTACCGGAGTAGTTGTTGTAGAAGAAGCAGGAGCTGACTGTTTTGCAGGAGCTTCTTTCTTAGCTGGTTGCTGTTGTGCAGGAAGTGACTGAGATGGCTTACCTGTGATAACAACGCTTAAAAGGATAAGAACGATGATAGTTCCGCCTAGAGTCCATGTTGCTTTTTCCATGAAATCATTGGTTCTTTGTACCCCGAACTGTGCAGATGATGCACCTCCGAATGTACTGGAAAGGCCTCCTCCTTTTGGATTTTGTGCCATAACGATAATTACCAATAAAACACTGGCAACCATAACAAGAACCATTAGTAGTGTAAATATAGTATCCATTAATTCTTATATCTTTTTGAATGGGCAAATTTAATCTTTTTTTACTGAATGACAAAGAAAGATGTCGCCAAATGTTGATAAAAATAAAAACGGCAACAATTGTTGCCGTTTTTTGTATAAAAATTGGATGTTGTTATTTAAAATCAGCATCTGTAGCCTTATTGATCTCATAAGACTTTACATTCATGGTCATATCCATTCCCATCTGGCTTACAGAGATGGTGTATGGCATTTTTACCCCTTCTACATCTTTGTAATTAGAGTATGTTGTCGGAATTGTCATTTCCTGACCTTTAGCTTTTATTTTCTTGGTTTCTCCGGTTTTTAATCCTGTTGCAACGCTATAGTAATAAGTGGTATCTCCTCCTTTAATTGCATAAGAATCTTCACCTCCGATTTTTTCAATTCCTCCTAATTTATAATCAGCAGATTTTGCAAAACCTAACTCTTCGAAAAGTTCCGGGTTCTTTTGTTTTTCAGCAATTTCTTCCGGTGTGATGTCAACTTTTTGTCCCATTTGCATAGAATAACCAGTCTTCCCATCAAATACCTGCTTCTGAACAACCTGTCCCATTGCTGTTACCGTTGTCAGCTCTTTTCCACCTTGTGCCTTAACGATTTTAAAATCGATGTTTTGTCCTTGCATAGACATTGAAGCATTGGTAGTATATGAAGTAATTTTAGCCAGATTAGCTTTTCCTCCGATAGCATTGATGTATTTATCTGCGATAGAAGCAACCGTTACGCTTGCATCTACTTTTTGTACAGTTGGTTTTGCAACAGGGTTGGCGTCCTTATCAAAATATTTTACAGGGTAACCTAATTTTTCCAGTCCTTCAGAAATATCAGATGCTTTACCAGCGATGAAAATTCTGCTTTGGTTTGGTAAAATGGTGGTCTTTACAGCATTTGCAACATCTGCTGCAGTTACTTTATCGATAGATTTCAGGTAATTGGTGTAGAAATCAGCCGGTAAATCCTGCACTTTTTGGTTTAATGCAAATCTTGCAATATTAGCTGGCTGCTCTAAAGACATGATGAAAGCTCCTTTCAGTTTTGCTTTTGCATTTGCCAATTCCTCCGGTTTTACAGTAGAGATCGCGTTAAGTTCATTCATGAATTCTTTAACAGCTTTGTCTGTAACCTCGTTTCTTACGCTTGCACTTGCAGAGAATTGTGGAGAATACTTGCTGGCAATCATTTCTGAATAAGCCCCATAGGTAAATCCGTTTTTCTCACGAAGGTTCATGAAAAGTCTCGCTTCACCGCCACCACCAAGAATATAGTTGGCGATTGTTGCAGGGAAGTAGTTCGCATCTTTCATTTTCAAAGTGTTCAGGTTGTTTAAAGAAACAACAGACTGTACTGCTGAAGGAACATCTACTACGTTAATCTCTGTTTTAGTAACATTGGAAGCTGGTTCTAACTGTGCGATAGGAGTGTTTGCTTTTTTCCAGCCGCTGAAAGCCTTTTCAATCAAAGGTTTTACCTGGTCAAATTTTACGTCTCCCACGATTACTAAGTAAGCATTATCCGGAGCGTAGTATTTTTTGTAAATATTTTGTACGTCAGCTAACTGAATTTTGTTGATAGATTCAACAGTTTCAAATTCTCCTCTTGAAGTATTTTTTCCATACATTAAAGCGTTAGAAACTCTTTCAGCAATAGAAGATGCATTTTTTTCTTCAGACTTTAATCCCTCTACAGCTCTTTCTTTAGAGTTTTGAATTTCTTCAGCAGAGAATTTAGGATTAATGATTGCATCCGCCATCAAACCTAAAACTTCAGGGAAATATTTTGAAAGTGAATTGGCAGAAGCACCTCCTGAAGAGAAATTAAGATTCGCTCCCAGGTAATCTACTTTTTTGTTGAAATCATCTTTGCTGATGTTGGTTGTACCGTTTTCGAACTGTTCAGCCATAATCTGGCTTACTCCGGTTACTGCCCCTTCGTTGTATGGAGGTCTGTCCATAGAAAGGCTGGCACTTACTCTTGGTAATTTGTTGTTTTCAACAACCATTACTGTAAGACCGTTGCTTAGCTGGAAAGTTTTTGGCTTGGCAATGTTAATGGCAGGAGTAGGTCCTGGTTTCGGCATTGCATTAAGATCTATTTTTTGTGCTGAAACCATTCCTGTAAAGAAAAACGCTGCAGCTATATATGTTAATTGCTTTTTCATTTGTAAAAATTTAATTTTTAATAATCATATGGTATCCTGAGAAGTTGAATGATTACTTTTTCTCAGGTACGTAATTGATGATTATTCTTTGGTTGGAATTAAGATACTTTTTAGCCGCATTTTGAAGATCCTGTCTGGTGATAGATCTGTAAATGTCGATTTCTTTGTTGATCAAATTCGTGTCTCCCATCAATACGTGGTTGGTTGCCAATGACGCAGCAATTCCCTGAATGCTTGAGTTAGCATTTACAAACTGGTTTTCGTATTGGTTTTGAAGTTTTTGGTAATCTTCTTCAGAAATTAAAGTCGTCTGAAGTTTTTTGATTTCAGCATCGATATCAGTCTGTAAAGCCTGCTTTGTAGTCTGTCCCATCGGAATTGCGAAGAATGCGAAAATACTGTAGTCTTCAAGTCCCTGGTTGAAAGCGGCTACCTGAAGCGCTTTTTTATCCTGATCTACTAATTTTTTATATAAAACTGAAGACTTACCGCTGCTTAAATAAGAAGAAAGCATATCTAAAACATAAGCATCTTTCTCCTTGTTAGCCGGAGTTCTGTATGCGAATACATAAGCCGGAAGCTGGATGTTCGGGTCAGTAGCAGTGACTTCTTTTTCCTGTGTGATTGGAGTTTCTTTCGGGAAATCTTTTGGATAAAGTGTTCCTTTTGGAATTCCTCCGTAGTAGGTTTCGATCCATTTTTTTGTCTGCTCAGGTTTGATATCTCCTGCAACCACTAAAGTAGCATTATTAGGAACGTAATACTTTTTGTAGAACGCCTGGAACTCTTCTAATTTTGCAGAATTCAGATCTTCCATAGAACCAATTGTTGGCCAGTTGTATGGGTGATTGGTAAATAAATTTTTCTGAATAGTAGTGAAAAGGTTTCCATAAGGCTGGTTATCCATTCTTAATCTTTTCTCTTCTTTTACAACCTCTCTCTGTGTATCCACACCAATCTGGTTGATTACAGCGTGGCGCATTCTTTCAGCCTCCATCCAAAGTCCAAGCTGTTCGTTATTGGAAGGGAACGTTTCGTAATAATAAGTTCTGTCATTGGTGGTGTTGGCGTTGTTCTGCCCTCCGTTTGAAGAAACGATTTTAAACCAGTCTCCTCTTTTGATGTTAGGAGTTCCTTCGAATAAAAGGTGTTCAAAGAAGTGAGCAAAACCTGTTCTGCCTTTTACTTCATCTTTTGCACCTACGTGGTACATTACACCTGTTGTTACAACCGGCGCCGAGTTATCCTGATGAAGAATTACGTGAAGACCATTGGGAAGGTCATACTCTTCGAATTTGATTTGCTGTGCATTCAGCATTAGCCCGAAGAAAGCTACGGCAGCAGCAGAAAGAAGTCGCTTTTTCATAAAATTTAGAAATTGTTTACCAATTAGTATGAAAAGTGAATTAAATGTTACAGAGTTTATAGAAAAATATGATCACTTGGGGAAATTTCCAGAAATTAAAAGTGAAAATATAGGAGATCGATATTGAAAAATTATCAATTCATATTTTAACACAAGGTTCGCTAAGAAATTTTTTTATTTTCAGGTACTATCGCAATGGCGTTTCATTCAGCCATAGTTAAAATTCGACACCCTGGCTAAACGAAGTGCCTTTGCGAACAAAAGATATAGTATAAAATTAATCATTAGCCTTGCTAACATTCGCGTTTAATGTAGAATTAATAGTTAGTATATATGTGTTTAAGACTCAATACCGGATACTTCAAATCGCTAACTTCTCTATGAAAGTTTGAATTCTGCTCTGAATACCTTAATTTTGTGTTCCCAAAATTTTTTGCTGTATGGACTATCTGAAAGGACTCAATGAATCACAATATGAAGCCGTTACCTCTTTACAGGGACCTTTGATGGTGCTTGCAGGAGCAGGTTCCGGGAAAACGCGTGTATTAACCATGCGTATTGCCCATTTAATACATAACGGAATAGACCCTTTCAATATCCTGGCGCTTACCTTTACCAATAAGGCGGCACGCGAGATGAAAGAACGTATCGCTAAAGTAGTAGGAGACAGCAACGCGAGAAGCCTTTGGATGGGAACATTTCACTCTGTTTTTGCAAGAATTCTGAGAATTGAGGCCCATTATCTTGGATATCCTTCCAATTTTACCATCTATGATCAGCAGGATGCTCTGAACGTGATTAAAAAAGTTCTGAAGGATATGAATATCGATGCTGATCTTTATAAGCCTAAAAAAGTTCAGGCAAGAATTTCAACCTATAAGAATAATCTGATTACGGTAAAAGCTTACTTCAACAATCCGGAACTGATGGAAGCGGATGAGAAAGCGAATATGAAATTCATCGGGCAGATTTATCAGAAATATGTGGATCAGTGTTTCAGAAACGGATCTATGGATTTTGATGACCTGTTGTTAAAAACCAATGAATTGCTGACCCGTTTTCCTGAAGTGCTGGCAAAATACCAGGACAGATTCAGATACATCATGGTAGATGAGTACCAGGATACCAACCACTCTCAGTATCTTATTGTAAAAGCATTAGCTTCGAAATTTGAGAATATCTGTGTGGTAGGGGATGATGCTCAGTCTATCTACTCTTTCCGTGGAGCGAATATCTATAATATCTTAAACTTTAAAAAAGATTATCCGGATGCTATAACAGTATCTCTGGAGCAGAATTACCGTTCTACACAGAATATTGTAAATGCGGCTAATGTAGTGATTGCAAAAAACCTGCAGCAGTTTAAGAAAAATGTATTCAGTGATAATGAAGAAGGGGACAAGATCAAAATATACAGATCTCTTTCCGATGCAGATGAAGCCAATTTCGTGGCAGGAAATATCTGGGAACTTCGTAACCGTGACCAGAGAAAGTACAGCGATTTTGCTATTTTATACAGAACCAACTCTCAGACGCGTGCTTTTGAAGATGCACTGAGACGTAAAAATATTCCGTACAAAGTATATGGAGGTCTTTCTTTCTATCAAAGAAAGGAGGTAAAAGACCTTATTGGATATCTGCGTTTACTGATCAATGAAAATGATTCGGAAGCATTGATGAGGATTATCAACTATCCTGCAAGAGGAATTGGAGAAACAACACAGAATAAGCTGATCGTATTTGCAGATGCCCACAATATTGCGGTTTCAAAAGTATTGGAGAATCTTCCGATGTATGCACCTCAATTAGGTCTGAACAACGGGGTTTTAAACAAACTGAACGATTTCTGGTCAATGATCAAAGCTTTTCAGGTATTACTGAAAACAGAAACGGCGTACAGCGTGGCTATGGAAGTGGCAAAGCGAAGCGGTTTAATCAAATTTTTGAAGGATGATCAAACGCCTGAAGGAATTTCCAGAGTAGAAAACGTACAGGAATTGATGAACTCTATGCAGGGATTCATTGAAGAGCAGATGCAGCTTGAAGATGGTGATCCGAGTCTTTCCAATTTCCTTGAAAATATTGCACTTTCTGCAGATACTCAGGATAAAGAGCTGGAAGATGATATGGTTTCTTTAATGACCATTCACCTTTCAAAAGGATTGGAATTCCCGGTGGTTCACTTAGTAGGGCTTGAAGAAAACCTGTTCCCAAGTTTTATGAGCTCAGCAACCAGAGAAGATCTTGAAGAGGAAAGAAGATTATTCTACGTAGCATTGACAAGAGCAGAAAAACAAGCCTTCTTCTCCTATGCTGTGTCCCGTTTCCAGTGGGGAAAAATTACTGATGCGGAACCTTCAAGATTCTTAAGTGAAATTGATGATGAATATATCGAATTCCTGAATCCTGCTTTGGAAAAAAGGTTTATCAATAATTCAGGAGTGAAGTCCAATATTTTTGATGAGCATCCTTCCGAAATGAAATCTTTCAAAAAGGTTGAAAAGAAAACTATTGACAGAGGTGATACTTCGAAACCTGCTCCTGAAGTCAGAAACCTGAAACCGGTAAGCACGGCTAAAATTATCAATCCAAGCGGAGCTTCTTCTCAGGATATTGAAGTAGGAGATAAAGTAAGACACGACCGTTTTGGAATTGGGGAAGTTACTTTCCTGGATGGAACAGACCCTCAGAATATCAAAGCAAAAGTAGTTTTCATGCATGAAGGAGAGAAAAATCTGATCCTGAAATATGCTAAACTGACTAAGATTTAATTTCATCGTAAAATATAAAAGAAACGGATTCAATTTTTGGATCCGTTTTTTGTTTTAACCGCTAAGCTCGCAATGTGACTATCATGATCATGCTATGTATATTTTTCGATCGCTAAGGCGTTCCACTTAGCTAGTAAATTCTCTGCTTAACGAAGTGCCGCTGCGATCGGAAGACTAATCAATTTATTTCTTTGCGTACGTAGCGTTTTTATAAAAATCTTTTTAACGGGAAGCTCGCAAAGTTTCTATTAAGATATGTTTCATTTTTTCGATCGCTAAGGCGTTCCACTTAGCTAGTGTAAATTCTTTGCTGAACGAAGTGCCGTTGCGATCGGAAGACTAATCAATTTATTTCTTTGCGAGCGTAGCGTTTTTATAAAAATCTTTTTAACGGGAAGTTCGCAAAGTTTCTATTAGGATGATTTTCATTTTTTCGATCGCTAAGGCTTTCCACTTAGCTAGTGTAAATTCTCTGCTGAACGAAGTGCCGCTGCGAGCGGAAGACTAATCAATAGTAATAGATTTCATTGCGTACGTAGCGTTTTTATAAAAATCTTTTTAACGGGAAGTTCGCAAAGTTTCTATTAGGATGATTTTCATTTTTTCGATCGCTAAGGCGTTCCACTTAGCTAGTGTAAATTCTTTCCTGAACGAAGTGCCTTTGCGATCGGAAGAATAATCAATTTATTTCTTTGCGAGCGTAGCGTTTTAACTATTTATTTTGAAGTTAACCTGCTATAAAACAATGTTTTTTATGGGAATATTCTTAAATTATCATAACTTTAGATGAGGGATAGAAAGAAACGATAACTGTTTTTTACAAAAACAAAGTCTATTATTTTTGTGGACTAATAAATATATTCTACATTTGCACCTTGTAAAAAACATAAATGTTAATCAAATTCTAACCTATGAAAAATAAGAAAACTATTCTTTCGGCCTCTGTTTTATTTTTCCTCGGCGTATTCACTTACGGACAGGAAAAAGACAGCATAAAAGCAAATAAGGACACTATAAAGACCAATAATGTAGAAGAAGTAGTAGTACTGGGTTCTAGAGCCGGAGCAAGATCTAAAGTGGACAGCCCGGTTCCTGTAGATGTATTCAATGTAAAAGAATCTTCAATTATCCTTCCACAAACCAATATCGGACAAATCCTGAATGCGGTTGCCCCCTCATTTACTTCTACAATTCAAACGAATTCTGATGGGACAGACCATTTGGATCCCGCTCAGCTGAGGGGTTTAGGGCCAGATCAGGTTTTGGTTTTGGTGAATGGTAAAAGAAGGCATACTTCAGCATTAGTCAATGTAAACGGAACACCCGGAAGAGGTACCGTAGGAACCGATTTGAATGCCATTCCGTCTTTCGCTTTGAACAGGATTGAAGTCTTAAGAGACGGAGCTGCCGCACAATACGGATCCGATGCCATTGCCGGGGTGATCAATCTTGATCTGAAAAGAGACACAGGAAAACTGGCAGGGCAGATCAGCTATGGTGGAAACCTTACGCCAACGGCTAATGACCATACCGGAGATTTTGACGGCCAGAATATTCAGCTGGATTTGAATTATGGAAATAAAATCGGGACCAAAGGTGGTTTCTTTAATATTACCTGGTCTTCACAATTCAGAAATCCAACGTACAGAGCGGGAACAGAAAGTGGTCCGATTTATAACGCTTATAGTGCTATTGAACAACGTGCATTGAATGACGGAGTGAACCTTTCTTCTCTTTTCACGAATATCAACAATACCCCCAATTCACAACAGATTGTAAATTATATCCATCAGTATGCTCAGAATGTAAGCTATTTTTCTCAGGATTTGCAAAATTCAATTCAGGGAGCCAATACCATTTCTGCGTTACAAAGTATTTTGAAGCCTGGAAATTTTACCAGAGATCAGCTTAATTACTTTACGGATCAGGAATTGGCTTACAGAGGACAGGAAAGGAAGGATTTTAATATGCAGGTAGGTCAGTCTAAGCTTAACAATCATCAGCTGTTTGTGAATGCTGAGATCCCTGTAAGTGACAACTGGAAAGTGTATACTTTTGGCGGTTACAGCATAAGACACGGAACTTCCGGAGGATTCTACAGAAGACCAACTGAAAACAGAACCTTTACAGGATTATATCCAAATGGTTACCTTCCGCAGATTGGGACCGATATTCAGGATATCTCATTAGCTGCCGGAATCAAAGGAAACTGGGATGGGTGGAATATTGATTTCAGTAATACATACGGACAGAATTCATTTACCTACAATATTCAGAATACAGGAAATACCTCTTTACGTTTTGCTTCACCAAGGGAATTTAATGCTGGAGGACTAAGATTTTCTCAAAATACCATCAATTTAGATTTTTCTAAAAAATATGATGTATGGGAAGGAATCAACGTAGCATTTGGAGCGGAACACCGCTATGAAAATTTTAAAATTACTCAGGGAGAAGAAGCTTCTTATGCAACCTATGATGTTTCAGGAAATGTGTGGAACGGAAATTCTGTAAGACCTACAGATTTCTTCGGAGCGTCACTTCCGGGAGGATCACAGGTTTTCAACGGATTTAAACCAGGAAATGCAGTGGATAAAAACAGACAGTCGGTAGCTGCCTATGCAGATGTTGAATTTAACTTTACCAACTGGTTATTGGTAGATGCCGCAGCGAGATATGAAAACTATTCGGATTTCGGGTCTACATTCAATTATAAACTGGCTTCAAGAATCAAGGTAGCACCTAATTTCAATGTGAGATTTGCAGGATCTACAGGATTCAGAGCGCCATCTATTCACCAGATTTATTATAATGTAACCTCTACATTGTTTACGAATAATCAACTGTTGGAAGTAGGAACTTTCAGTAATGATTCTCAGCTGGCAGGATTGCTGGATATGCCTAAACTGAAGCAGGAAACTTCCAAATCAGCAAGTGTAGGATTTACTTACAGAATTCCTTCGGTAGGACTTAGTTTTACTGCGGACGGATATTTCACGAGAATTGATAACCGTATTATTCTTACCGATCAGTTCCTGAAAGCAAGCGTTCCTCAAAAAGCTCAGGAGGCTTACGACCAGTTAGGAATCAATGCTGCGCAGTTCTTTACTAATGCTATTGATACGGAAACAAAAGGTCTGGATCTAGTGATTTCACATAATGCAAGATTCTCAGGATTTAAACTGGATAATAACTTTGCCATTAACCTTAATAAAACAAAACAGGTTGGTGATATTCATTCTGCAGGACTTTTACAGTCGCCACAACTGGAGAAAATATATTTCTCTGAAAAATCGAGAGTATATCTTGAAGAAGCTGTCCCTAGAGTGAAAGCCAGTCTTTCTCATACGCTTTCCTGGAAGGGGGCAAGTTTATATCTGAGAAATACCTATTTCGGAAAAGTGACAGGTGCTGATATCATTGATGTGAACGGAGATGGAATTATTGATTTTAATGAACACCAGCAGATCGGAGACAAGATCATTACCGATCTATCTGCAGCCTATCAGTTTACCAAAAATGTAGGATTGACTTTAGGCGTAAACAATTTGTTTGATGTTTACCCAACGAAAAACCTTACTGCTTCTACCAATAACGACCAGTTCATCTATTCAAGATCGACTTCACAGTTTGGGCAGAACGGAAGATATGTTTTTGCAAGATTGAATTTCAATTTTTAAATAAAACAAAAGATAATGCTATAAAAAACAGTTCAGGATTCCTGAACTGTTTTTTCTTTATATAAATATGAATTAAACTTTTATTTTTGAACCATTAAGATGTAATAAGAGTTTAAGATAAGTTTTGTTTTAAGCTTAAGAATCAGAATGATTCATCTTAACGTTCCTTATTTCTTAAATCTTTCTTAATGGTTTTTAGTTTGTAAATCTTATCTTTCCACGAGTTCCTTTACAGGTTCCCCATAATGATCAATCTCTGTTGTGTTGATCTGAAGAAGCTGATACCACTTTCTGAAAGCTCCAATAAATACAATAAGCATCAGAACCATTGCTGTCACCGCTAAAGCAGCCAGTAAATACTGTCCCTTAGGAATATAAATAGCAGTCACCTGAATATAACCGGCCCAGAAGGTAATTCCAGCCATAAAAACACCCGGAATAGCTGAGCATAAAGCATATTTTCCCCTGTTCATTCTGATCAGCATTGTTGTACAAACGATAAGTCCGCAGGCTGCCAGCAGCTGATTACTAATTCCGAATAATGGCCAGATACTGTTTACATTTCCGGTGTACACCAGATATCCCCAGGCAAAGGTGAAAAGAAGACTGCTGATAATAATCCCCGGAATCCAGTTTTTATCATTGAATTTTGGAACAACAGACCCCAGCATTTCCTGTAAAAAGAAACGTCCAACCCTCGTTCCGGCATCAATGGCAGTAAGAATAAATACCGCTTCAAACATAATAGCGAAATTATACCAATAAGCCGTAAGCTGATCCATATACGGAATTTTATTAAAGATATGGGCCATTCCCACCGCCAGAGATACTGCGCCTCCCGTTCTCCCATAAAGATCAATCCCGATTTTCTGTGAATAATAATCAATATCTACTCCGTGCAAAGACGGATGTGCCGCCAGAAATGAATCATAAGCTTCTTTGGGAGTGTTGATCGCAAAATAATCACCCGGCATCAGGGTACAGGCAGCGATAAGAGCCATCAGTGCAACAAAACCTTCCACAAGCATTGCTCCATAACCTACAAAAAGAATTTCTCTTTCTTTATTCAGCATTTTGGGTGTTGTCCCTGTAGCAATCACCGCATGGAATCCGGAAATAGCTCCACAGGCAATTACGATGAAGATAAAAGGAAGTACCGGACCGCCAATAATAGGACCACCTCCATTAACAAAAGCTGTAATAGCCGGCATCTGTATCGTAGGGTGGATGACAATTACCCCGATAGCCAGCATAATAATAGTTCCTATCTTTAAATAAGTTGAAAGATAATCTCTCGGAACCAAAAGAAGCCATACCGGTAATACCGAAGCAATAAAACCATACAGGGGAATTGCAATAGAAATTGTTTTAATATCCCAGGAAAACAGACCATTCATCGTAGGATTCTGCATCAGAGTGTGTCCCCCGATAATCCCTGCCACCAGAAGGATTCCTCCCAAAATACTTGCAAAAAGTACACTGTTCTTTTTATATCGCATAATCAGCCCCATAATGATGGCAATAGGCATGGTAATCACAACAGTAAAAAGAGACCATGAAGCTTCATGCATCGCATTGATACAGGCTAAAGACAAACCTGCCAGTGTAAGGATCAAAATGAAGAGGATCGCAAAACCAGCTACCGTACCCGTTGCTTTTCCAATTTCTTTGGAAGCAATAGTTGCAAGACTCTGACCTTTATGCCTCACTGAAGCAAAAAGTACAATCATATCGTGTACCCCGCCGCCCAGCACGCATCCTATTAATATCCATAAAGCTCCCGGAAGATACCCGAACTGGGCTGCCAAAACAGGTCCTACCAATGGTCCGGCAGCGGCAATAGCCGCAAAATGATGCCCGAAGAGTACATTTTTATTAGTAGCCACATAATCTTTACCGTCTGCAAATTCTACAGCAGGTGTCGTATTTCCGTCATTGAGCCTGAGAACTTTATTGGCAATGAAAATACCATAAAAGCGGTAAGCTATCGCAAAAAGAAGAACAGATACAAAGATAAGCGTAAGTGCATTGATATTGTTTAAAGATTCCATATTCTTTATTTTTGTTGATGAAAAATTAAATTATTGGTGTTTTTATTGTTAATAATTTAAACAATGACCAAGGTAATTAATTCTCAATAAAAAATATCAATATGTATATCAATCTAGCAAATTTATTGTATCTGTATATGTTATTGTTTTGATTTATAGTTATTTGAATTGTGGTTTGATGAGGGGTGTATATATTACTTCTTCTGTGAAAGAATGAATTCCACCATCTGATCCGTAAGTTGATCCAGATAAGCTTTATCAGTTGTACCAAAGCCATGCACTCCGCCATCAATGATGATCAGCGAGTTCTGTATTTTAGCCCTGTTTAATTTTCTGTGCAGCTTTTTAGACTGGTTTAAAGGAACCACTTTGTCATTATTTCCCTGAACAATTAATGTAGGAACACCACCTGAAACAAAATATACAGGAGATAGGATTTTAAGGTAATCAATAGCTCTGTCCTGATCTTTTCTTATATCATATCCCGAAATTCCTTTCACCAGATTTTCCTGTAAACCAACTATTTTTTTAGACATTAAACCAATCATGGCTACCGGTATGGTCCCTAGTTTTGTATGGAAAAGTTTGTTGAGGTCTGCTGGACCATAATGGTCAATTACATAATTTACTTTAGCAGAATAAGACGAAAGCTCAGGATTACCTGAATAAGTATTGTCTGGTGTGTAAGCTGCCATCAGGGATAGGTGAGCTCCGGCAGAAGCTCCGAACAACCCAATATTATTTGTGTCGAAATGATACTGCTCTGCATTTTTTCTTACCCATCTTACAGCATCTTTGGTATCTTCCAGAGGCAATGGAAAATGAGTGCTGTCATTTAAAAGGGTATAATTAATACTGATTACCGCATATTGTTTGGCCATGAGCTTTGCAATGGTTGTTTCAACATAATTATCTGAGTGAATTATTTTATCACCCTCTATCCATCCACCTCCGTGAACATAGATCAGCACAGGAAGGAGCTTGTCTGCAGCAACGTTTTTAGGCGTGAAAACGTCAAGTTGAACAGGATTTCCTTTTCTGTTGGTTTTATATACAATATTCTCAGATAAATTGGCTATTTCGGGAAGTAATGTGCTTTTTACAGGAGGAGTCTTAACCTGTACCTGCGAGAAATTCTGTGAAAAAGATAAATTAGAAATGCTTATGAATAAAACAAAAAACAGGTTTGTGAAAAACCTGTAGATTGATATGTTGTTTGTCGATAAATTCATAATAAATTTTTTAAGGAGGTGTTACTTTACTAACTCCTCAAAAAGCTTACCAAAAGTAGCATTTAGGTCTTTGGATTTTCCCGGATGAGGTCTTGAGGTTTGTACAACAGAACTTCTTACTGCTGTCAGCCATCGGAAACGCTCCGGAATATCCAGAAAAGCAATAGGACCGCCATCTTTCTCACCATTCGCAATTTTCTGGAAGCTTTCCAGATTATGGATGATATCTTCGTAATCAAGCTTGCTGTGCATCAGTTTAAACTTATCCGGACACAAATAGAATTCCACTCTGATGAATTTCTCCTTCTTGGAAAACATCACCAGCCCGATATTGAAAAACTCTTCTCTTTCAACCTTAGGTACCAGGCGTATTACCGCATATTCATATATTTTATCCTCTTGCATTTTTCGCTTCGTTTACAAAGATTTGAGAATTTTCTAATCTGGTTTTCATAAACTGAAAATAGATCTCACGGATTTCTTCCGGCGTTTCGTCAGCATCATTCCAGTGTAACCAGTCTTCAGGAATCATATTGACAATGTCTCTGAAAAGAGTATCATTCAAAACTTCATGGGCAAACTGATCCGCTTCATCAAGCATTTTTGCTTTTGGCAGCAGTACATGGTCTTTCACATATTTGAAAGGTGTTTTGGCAGCTGCATCAAAATTCTGCCAGGAGTGGTGGAAGTAGAATGAAGCACCATTATCGATGATCCAAAGTTCTTTATGCCACATCAGCATATTGGTATTTTTAAAAGTACGGTCTATGTTGGTAATGAATGCATCCAGCCATACTATTTTTGAAGCCAGCAGCGGATCTACACTTACTCCCGGATCATAGGTAATAGAACCGGAAAGATAATGTAATCCAAGATTCAGACCTTCAGAAAACTTCAGAAGATCCTGTATTTCCTCATCGGCTTCCGTTCTTCCGAAATCAGCATCAAGATTGATGAAAACAAGTTCAGGAATTTTAAGTCCCAAAGCTTCCGTAATCTTTCCGCCCAACAGTTCGGAGATCAGCATTTTTACTCCATGGCCTGCACCACGGAATTTTAATACATATTTGAAATCATCATCAGCTTCTGCCAGAGCCGGAAGAGATCCTCCTTCTCTCAGGGGCAGAATGTAACGCATCACGGTTACAGTTCTTAAATTCTGCATACAGCAAAAATAAGCTTATTTTTTAATAATTTTTTTAATGAATTCCTTTTCACCTGTTTTATATTTCAGGAAGTAAACTCCGCTCGTCAAATGTTGAAGTGAAATACTGTAGCCATTCTCCGTGTTATTCAAATGATAAAGAATGATTTTTCCTGAGGCTTCTGTCAGTGAAACGACTTCAAATTTCTTTTTAGAAATAATGTTAATAAGGTTTTGAACCGGATTTGGATATATTTGAATTTCGTTTTCTATAGTTGTTTCCGCAGTATTTAATGTATTTACAACCACCAGCTTTGTTTTGGTAGTTGTTGCTCCACAGGCATCAGTTGTCAGTTTAACATTATAATTTCCTCCTGCAGTATAAGTATGCGCCGGATTTTCCAAAGTAGATGTTGTACCATCACCAAAATCCCATAAATAAGAAGCTGCATTCTGTGTGGTATTCGTAAACTGAACGGTTCCTGCACCGGTAAGCTGATACGTGAATCTGCTGTGAACATCATTGTTGGTTACATACCATTTACCAGGCTGGTTATATACTTCTGCTTTCACTATTTCTTTGATCAGCTGAGCCTGTGACGGAGTAAGATTTCCATTAAAAGGAATCTGGGTAGGATCTTTTTTGAATATAATCGTATAAAATGTATACGCAGCCGCCATAGAACCAATATAGCTGGGATGTGATTCATCCTGATCATACAATTCAATGGCTGGGTTTTGTTCTCTGATCGTTCTCCAGACTTTGCCTACGGGAGAGACAATACCTTCATTGTTCATTGCCATTTCCATGTAACGGTTATAAATCTGAGTATCCATTCCCTGATAGGTACAGACAGCCGGAAGCCCTGGACAGTTCGTTGCATCTCCGTTTTTACGGCCCCAGGTCATATAAAAAATAACATTTCCACAGGGATTTGATGTTTTAATTAAATTAGAAAGCTGAAGTGCATAAGGATACACCTGGTTCTGAACCTGTGAATCCGGGAATGACGGAAGCTGGCTTTGTTCCTGCAATACTACATAATCCCAGTTTCCCTGATTGATGTCCGAAATAACATTCGGGTTATTGGAGTGATCCTGCAGCGTAGCACCTCCCGGAGTTTGGCTGTGATGCTCGAAGACATCGCCATTAGCTGTGGCAATACTTTGAATAAGACCGGGTAAATTATTAACGTAAGTGTAGCTGTTCCCGATGAAGAAGACTCTTTTGGTCGTCTGGCTTAAGGCAAAAGAAAAAGTAATTAAAAATAAAAAAAGTAGAGTTTTTTTCATAAATTTCAGTTTGAATTAATCCCATAAATATAAATAATATTAAATAAAACCCGTTTATTTTATGAATTTGATTATCGAAAAGAATATATATGTAGAAAATAAAGAAACAAAAGGTTTTCTTGCTGATATTTTTTATCCCGATACTGAAAAAAAACTTCCCCTCGTCATATTTGTTCACGGATATAAAGGGTATAAAGATTGGGGTGCCTGGAATCTGATGGCCGAAAAGTTTGCAGAAGCAGGCTTTTTCTTTGTTAAGTTTAATTTTTCACATAACGGAACTACAACGGATGATCCTTTTAACTTCGGAGATCTTGAAGCTTTTGGCCGGAATAATTATTCTAAAGAACTTTCTGATCTTGGAGTGGTCATTGATCACTTCAGTAAAGATTCACATGTGGACGATGAAAAAGTTGTTCTGATCGGTCACAGCAGAGGAGGAGGAATTTCTATTATTAAAACTTTTGAAGACGAAAGAATCAATGGATTGATTACTTTGGCCAGTGTAGATACTCTGGATCGTTTTCCAAAAGGACAAGCTTTTGAGAACTGGAAAAATAATGGAGTATATTATGCACTGAACGGCCGTACCAAACAGGAAATGCCTCATTATTATCAGTTTTATGAGGATTATGAGAAGGACATTCATCGCTTTGATGTTGAAAGAGCTACAGAAATGGCCAAAGCTCATATGTTGATTATTCATGGAACAGAAGATGAAGCAGTAGAGGTAAAGCAGGCTGAACATCTCCATATTCTTCATCCCAATTCTGAGCTGTTTCTGATTGAAAATGCCAACCATACTTTCGGAGCGAAAGAGCCGTGGACAGAAAATGATTTACCAAAAGATCTGCATGCTGTCACCGAAAAATGTATTGATTTTATAAAAGAAAGATTGAAATAAAACACTTAAAACTACGTTATTAGAAATTAACCACCATATCAGTATAATTATGAAAAAAATTATTGCAGGCGTATTTGCGCTTTCACTAGGTGTTGTTTCATGTAAAAAAGAAACAAAAACAGAATCTTCTGTAAGCAGTGATACTTTAGCTACGGTAATGCCTAAAGATTCCGTAACCACCCCAAAAACAGATTCAACCACAACGGCAGCAGCTCCTTCCGCTCCTGCTCCAGAAAATATTATCACGAAGAATGTAGGCAAATATCCTCATGATATTAAATTCTTTGAGGATAAAGGTATTTCAGAAAGACTGAAGAAACTTACTGGTGCCCAGTATGATGAGATGGTAAAGAATTTCAATGTAGAAAGTCCTATTACTTCAGAAAATGGAATCTATAAACTGACAGGATGTAAGCAGCACGACTGCCCGGGATATGCTACAAGCATTTTCTACGATGCTAAAAATGATAATCTGAACGTTTCTATAGATAAAAACGGTAAAGCAACTGAATTTGCTGAAAAAGGAAAAATTACTGTTTCAGAGTCGCTTAAATCCAAATAATAAAAAAGGAGTGAAACTTTCACTCCTTTTTTTATTGATGATCAATAGATGTGTTCAATGAGTTGGTTGTAACCGCATTCTTTTTTACTGCCTTTAAAAGGCTTCTGAAGTTTTTCATGGTCATCATTTCTGTTGAAGGATCGAAGATGGTTACCTTTTGATCTTTTTCCACCGAAACTTCAGAATATGCTTTAAGAGAATACATTTTCTTCATCGTACTAATATCATAAACGTCCATTATTGCAAAAGTTTCATTTTTTTTATATTCATACTGAGTTCCAAGTGAATTGTCTAAACCGTTTCGCACTTTCATGGTGTAGATGTTTACCAGAAAATTAAAATCAGAGTTGTTTTTCAATACTTCAAGATCTTCAGTTTCCGGTTCAAAAGGAATGCTATTTTGAATTATATTTTCTGCTTTTGCAGTTTTCAAGTCAAAGGCATTGCCATTGCTTACATCCTGAAATAGTTGAAATGCTTCTTTACTCATCATTTCCCGGTGGTGCGAATCTACATCTGTTTTGATGTTGTTAATCAGCCACTTTTTGTCTTTCGAAAACACCAATGATCTACTGTAGATTCCGTAATCTTTTTTTACTGGATAATAGCAGGACTGTAGTATGATTAAGAGAAAAAAGAAGAAGAAATATTTTTTCATCAATACATTCGGATTATTTAATTAAAACCTTCCACGCTTCTTCAATTTTACTCTCCAGAAGTAATTTCTGGGCATCAAGATGGATGTTTTCATCGGCATGAAATTCTCCGGCAGGTAATACTTCCGTATTGGCAAGCATTCCAAGGTCATTTCCTGTAAAAACTTTACTGTATTTAATAGAATCTGGGAGCAGATCGAAACCGATTCCTTTTGTTACCAAAGGTTTTGGCACTTCAAAAAGACTGTTTTCGTTGCTTCTGGAATACCAGTTGCTGCCTAAACGGGCTACCATATCCAATTTTTTCTGATCGAGATTTCCTGCTTCGTTCAGATATTCTTCTCTGATATGGATTTTCTGAACCTCACAAATTACCAGATTTCCTGCTCCACCCTGGTCGCCTAATGATTTTACCTCTAAAACTTTGCATTCAAAGTTAACGGGGCATTCTTCAATCAGCTTAGGCTGTACAAGATCTGCCTCTTTCATGGTAAGACCGGATTTGATAAACTCATTCACTCCGGTTTCATATTCTGTAGATGCCAGAGAGATCTGTTGCACAATCGGAAAATTGACTGTTCCGATTACTACTTCAGGGACTTCAAGAACATTTTCCAGCGTATGTTTGGTGGTGTTGTCACGCACTCTTCTTGATGGCGAAAAGATCAGAATCGGAGGAACCGTACTGAACATATTAAAAAAACTGAACGGAGATAAGTTATTATTACCGTCTTTATCTACTGTGGAAGCCAATGCGATGGGGCGTGGTGAAACGGCCGTCTGCATAATGGTCTGTAGTTGTACGGAAGTTATCTCGGAGGGGATTAGTGTTTTCATGTTTAAGTTAACTGTAAAAATGATAAAACCACAAAAGTCACAAAAGTTTTAGATGAATAGCTTTAAGCTCTAAAGATCAAAAAAGCATGTCGTAATACTTATTGACGAAAGTTTCCTGTCCGTCATGATAAAGATTTTTTACGTTAAAATTCACTAAAATACCTTTAGGTTTCTTCATTAAGTTTATATAGTTGAGAAGTTGTGCTCTATGAATATCATTTAATTGAGTAACTGATTTGAGCTCAATCACAATTAAATCCTCCACTAAAAAATCACAAAAGAAATCACAATCCATTTCTTTTCCTTTATAATTGACAAGAATCTTCAGTTCAGATTTAAAACTAATATTTCTTAATCTGAATTCTTCTTCCAGACATTTATAGTATACGCTTTCCAATAAGCCAGGCCCTAAAATTTTGTGAACTTCTATACAAGCACCATTTATTTTATAGGTAAGATCTGTTAAATATGACTGCGTAATCATCAATTCTTTTGTGACTTTTGCGGTAAAAGAAATTAAAGTGCTGGAATAATTTTACCGGAAACTTCCCCGAAACCTACTCTTACACCATCTTTTTCTGCCCATGCTTTCATGGTAACCGTATCGTTATCTTCAATGAATTTTCTTTCTTCGCCGTTGCTTAATGACAAAGGATTTTGACCTCTCCATGTCAGTTCAAGCATAGAACCGAAAGACTTTGGATCACTTCCTGAAATGGTACCGCTGGCGTACATATCACCAACTTCTACGTTGCAACCGTTTACGGTGTGGTGTGCCAGTTGCTGGGTCATATTCCAGTACATGTGTTTGTAGTTGCTTTCACAGATCAGGTTCTGATCTCCATTTTCAGGCTGGATATATACTTCAAGGTTGATATCATAGTTTTTATCACCTTCAAATTTTAAATAATCTAACACTTCAGGATCCTGAGTTGGAGAAGCAGTTCTGAATGGTTCCAAAGCTTCAAGCGTAACTACCCATGGAGAAATAGAAGAACCAAAGTTTTTCGCAAGGAATGGCCCTAGCGGAACATATTCCCAGGATTGAATATCTCTTGCAGACCAGTCATTGAAAACGACCATTCCGAAGATAGCATCTTCTGCATCTTTAGTAGAGATACTTTCTCCCATCTCCGTATTTTTGTTGATGATGAACGCCATTTCCAGTTCAAAATCCAGTTGTTTGGATGGTCCGAAAACCGGTTTATCTGCATCTGCAGGTTTTGTTTGCCCTTTAGGACGATTGATCTCTGTTCCTGAAACTACGATAGAGGATGCTCTTCCGTGGTAACCTACCGGTAAATGTTTCCAGTTGGGTAATAAAGCATTTGCAGGATCACGGAACATTTTTCCTACGTTGGTAGCATGTTCGATGCTGCTGTAGAAGTCCGTGTAGTTCGGGATATGTACAGGCATCATCATTTTTACTTTATCCAGATCATAGAAAGCTTCTTCAATAGTTTTCTGATCTTTTGATAAAATTGATCCTTCCTGTAATAAAGTTTGGATTTTAGTACGAACAGCGTTGGTAACCGGTTTTCCCAGTTCGATAAATTCGTTGATGGTATACGCTTCAAAAACATTGTCGTCTAATCCTTCAATATCTTCAAAATAACCAAGATCGTACAACGTAGCAAGATCAATGACCTGATCTCCGATTCTTGTACAGCATCCGATATATTCTTTGTTAAAAACTGCGACTCCGAAAGGAATATTGTGTATAGAAAAATCCGAATTTGAGGAATAGTCTACAAATGATTTCATAAGTTTAGATTTTAGTTAGATTCAATATCATCCGGAGAATTCCCCGGAACATTTACTTTGTCTTTTTTGAGTAAGATGCTTCATCAATCCATCTGTCTCTGGTATTGACATCAATAAGGTACAGAATATCGTCCTGTTTTGTCAGCAATAAAGTCTTCGTGACAGGCATTGGAATTTTTTTATTTTCAAGCATATCTGCTCTTAAAGAAATAATATTTTTTTTCCTGATGATATCACCGGTGAAAACATTAGAACTGCTTTCCCCTGTGGCTTTATCATCGAAAACTTCTACATAAGTGGCATTATTCCCTTTGATAATAATAAAATCCCGCTCCGTATGATCGGCTTCATCCTTGATGAAAACAAACTTTTTGTTATCAATATTCACATTTTCAAGATGCTGATTGATACCTTTTCTTTGTTCAAGTCGGTTAAGGATTTCATTCAAAGTTCCATACTGAGCTTTAAGCCCTAAGGTTCCCAGAAGGAAAGTCCCGATTAAAAGTTTTCTCATATACTGTGTTTTATAAAAAAGTTTTGCCAGAATGCTGTATCCTGACAAAACTTATATTTTTTAATGTAAAATTAAAGATTACCTCTTCTTTCCTGTTCTCTTTCTAATGCTTCGAACAAAGCTTTGAAGTTTCCGGCACCAAAACTTTGTGCACCATGTCTTTCAATAATTTCGAAGAACAGAGTAGGACGGTCTTCTACAGGCTTCGTAAAGATCTGTAATAAGTACCCTTCTTCATCATGATCAATAAGTATACCTAACTCCTGAAGTTTTTTAAGATCTTCATCAATATGGCCTACTCTTTCAGGAACCATGTCGTAATAAGCTTCCGGTGGAGCAGAAAGGAACTCTACACCACGTTTCTTCAGTTCAGTTACAGTGTGGATAATATCCTTTGTTGCCACAGCAATGTGCTGTACTCCTTCACCTTCATAGAAATCAAGGTATTCTTCTACCTGAGATTTCTTTTTACCTTCCGCAGGTTCATTGATCGGGAATTTTGCGTAGCCGTTTCCGTTTGACATTACTTTAGACATCAATGCAGAATATTCTGTGTTAATCTGCTTGTCATCAAAAGAAAGGATGTTTACAAATCCCATTACTTTTTCATACCATTCCACAGTTGGGATCATTCTGTTCCAGTCAACATTTCCTACACAGTGGTCTACATATAATAAACCTGCTTCTTCAGGCTTATAATCGCTTTCCCACTTTTCATAACCAGGCATAAAAGCTCCGTTATAATTTTTTCTTTCAATAAACATGTGAACGGTTTCCCCATACGTGTAGATACCGGACATTCTTACCTCACCGTGCTCATCAGTTAACGTAACGGGCTCTAAATAAGGTTTTCCGCCTCTTTTAGTTGTTTCTTCGAAAGCTGCATAAGCGTCATCTACCCAAAGTGCCAAAATTTTTACTCCGTCACCATGTTTTTTTACGTGCTCACTGATAAGAGAATCAGATTTAAGTCCTGTTGTTAATACCAATCTGATTTTTCCTTGTTGAAGCACATAAGATGCACGGTCTCTTACTCCTGTTTCAGGACCCGCATAAGCTACAGACTGAAAACCGAAAGCGGTTTTGTAATAATGGGCAGCCTGTTTTGCATTTCCTACATAAAACTCAATATAATCTGTACCATTAATTGGTAAGAAATTTTCTGCTTGAGCTATTTTCTCGGCAAATGTAAGTGTTGACATATTTTCTCTTTTACTTTTATTTTATTGGTATGCAAATTACAAAATTCTTAGACATTGCGAAAATATTCCCTTGGATTCATTGAATATATTTAACATAACGTTAAAGAAGAGTTTACTTAAGTATATTTAAGTTTCATCTGTTTAAAATCGTCTGCCTACATTTGTTATACAAAAGACAAGTGAAAAAAAAATATTTCGAAACATGAAAGCCACAGATACTCTCTGCGGCTTTCTTATTTAGGTGGTTTCAATTTTTCTGTTGAGCATTCCTGCATCGGGATTATAGTTATCCCATATCTTCCAGGTGTTATTTATTTTTTTGATAAAATAGATCTGAGTACTTAATTGATTGACAAAATGTTCCTCTCCGGTTTCTCCTACTTTGAAAAGAAGATTCCAGAACTCCTGAGATTCCAGGATTTTTTTCTCTGGATCATCAGTGACCACCTGAATGTCAAAAACTTCATAATTTGATCTGTTGTTTTTAGTAACCAGCTGGAAATCTTTGTCACACAATTCTTTACTGAACAGTGAGACCCTTTCCAGGAATGGAGAATCATCAAAAACCAGGTCTTTAAAAAGCTTGGTATTATGATTGGGAAACTGTTTACAAAACTCAAAAGCCGTTGCACAGTATTCATAAACCATCTGGGTAAGATAAGACTGATCATCGGTTTCATCATCATCTTGGTTCTTGTATCTTATGCTGAGGATATAGTCATTTAGGTCTTTGTATCCTAAGAAAATACAGATTTTATCAAGTGTTTTCAGAAACCTGAGATCACTGTGGGTTTTATCCTGATAATCGTTTTCAAAAAAGCGTTGCAGGGTAACATGGGAAATGGTATTTCCGATTTCAAATTTTTTCCCTCCCTTCAGTTCTTCAGCTTCAGAGAGTTCATCTTTGATGATTTCGGAAAGAATAATATAATGGCTTCTCTTCCATTCATTCACATTCCCCAAAACAGAATTCCTTACCTTGGAATGTTTTACAACTTCGTCTCGTATCGAATTATATATAGTTTTCAATTTCCTTGTTTTTGAATGAATTTTATCAAATATACTGCCAAAATATTAATATTTTCGTATGATTTAATGATGTTCAATTCAAAATTTGTTTTAAATTTTCACTTTAAAAAACAGTTTTGAAAACTTTATGGTTTGATTATCAATGTTTAAATCTTTCAAAAGCAGCTCTTTCCAACATTTCTCTATCATCAGGATGGGCAATGCTGATCAGCTCCTGTGCTCTCTGCCGAAGGTTTTTCCCATAGAGATAAGCTGTTCCATACTCTGTAACTACATAGTGAATATGGCCTCTGGTTGTTACTACACCGGCTCCCTGTTTAAGAAAAGGAACAATTCTGGAAATTCCCTTTTTGGTTCTTGCGGTAATGGCTATGATAGGTTTTCCGTCATCACTTAAAGCTGCACCACGCATAAAGTCCATTTGCCCTCCGATTCCGCTGTACTGCATCGTTCCGATAGAGTCGGCACATACCTGTCCTGTAAGATCTATTTCAATGGCAGAGTTGATCGCTACCATTTTTTTGTTTCTCATGATATTGATTGGGAAATTGACCTCACTGACGTCACGGAATGCAAACACGGTATTGTCATCTACATAATCATAGAGTTTTCTGGTTCCGAAACAGAAACTTGTGATGGTTTTATTGTCGTTGTAGCCCTTGTATTTATTATTGATTACATCATCCTTAATCAGGTCGATGACACCGTCACTCAGCATTTCGGTATGAATTCCCAGGTCTTTATGGTTGGTAAGGCATTTCAAAACCGCATCAGGAATGGTTCCGATACCCATCTGGAGGGTGGATCTGTCTTCAATAAGCTCAGCCACATTTTTTCCTACGAGCATTTCTTCAGGTCCTACTTTGGAACCGTAGTCTATGGTAGGAAGTTCTTCTTCATGCCAAACCAGTTTATGAATTCTGCTGATGTGGATCATCCCATCTCCGTGGGTTCTTGGCATTCTGGGATTAATAATAGCAACAATGATTTTTGCAGTATCTACAGCAGCTCTTGCAATATCTACAGAAGTTCCCAACGTACAGAAACCATGTCTGTCCGGTGGAGAAACGGTGACAATAGCTACATCAAGTGGCAGGATGTTTTTTCTGAATAAAATAGGAATTTCACTTAAGAAAACAGGAACAAAGTCTCCTCGGTCAGAATTCACAGCATCACGCACAGGAGTGGAAACAAATAAAGAGTTGATGAAAAAGCTGTCTTTGTACTCGGGTTTTGCAATTTCCACATTTCCCTGCTGGGTAATGGAAACCATTTCCACATTTTGCAAACGAGCAGACTGTCTTGCCAGCTCATCAATAAGGTAATTGGGAGTACAGGCACTACCGTGAAAAAAGACGCGGTTTCCACTTTTTATTGTATAGATTGCTTCTTCTGCGCTGATGTAATTATTCATATTTTGTCTTTTAAAAGGGTGTTAAGAATATTTTTATAACTCATAAAAATACTGCTCTTCTTTCAAAGATAATCTTTATAATTTTATATTCATACAAATATTTTGAGGATATTGAACAGACTTTTGTCATGTAAATTAGCCGGATATGATAAACGGGAAAAAGGACCAAATACATTGGCATTCAGTCCTTTTTGTTTTATTTGTTCTTTGATGATAATTTTAATTAGCGGCTTCTACAGCTGTTTTCTGTTTCATACTTCCGGTTTCTGCAAATCGTAAATGCCAGCTGAAGGCTTCCTGTAATAAATGAGGAGTATGACCACCTTTTTCACAAGCTCTATTGAAGTAAGATTGCAATTCTTCTTTGTAATCAGGATGAACACAATTGTCAATGATTTTCTGTGCTCTTTCTCTTGGTGCCAATCCTCTTAGATCGGCCAATCCTATATCCGTTACCAGAATGTCTACATCATGTTCCGTATGATCCGTGTGAGAAACCATGGGAAGAACATGGGAGATATTATTGCCTTTTGATGCGGCCTGGGTCACAAAAATACTTAAGTAAGCATTTCTTGCGAAGTCTCCGGAACCTCCGATTCCGTTCATGATTTTTGTTCCTCCGATATGAGTAGAGTTTACGTTTCCATAGATATCAAATTCAATAGCCGTATTGATGGCGATAACTCCTAATCTTCTGATTAATCCCGGAGTATTGGAAATATTCTGAGGTCTTAAAACGAATTTGTCTTTATATTTTGAAAGATTTCCTAAGACTCTTTCATAGCATTCCTGAGAAACCGTGATGGATGATGCTGAAGCGAAGCTCAGTTTACCAGAATCTATCAGATCGAATGTACTGTCCTGAAGCACTTCTGAAAACATTGTAAGGTCATAAAAATTACTGTCTTTGAATCCGGTTAGAACTGCATTAGCCACTTTACCGATACCTGCCTGAAGGGGAAGTAATCTGTCTGTAAGACGCCCTAACTGAACTTCATTTTCAAAAAATGCAAGAAGATGTTTGGCGATGGCTGTTGTCTTTTCGTCCGGTTCTGCAATATCTGCCGGGCTGTCTTTACGGTTGGTAAAAACTATGGCTTCAATTTTTTCAGGATCTACGGGAATACTTTTTCTTCCGATTTTGTTCCATGGCGCTACGATAGGAATAACATTTCTGTAAGGATAGTCTTCTGCCTGGTAAATATCATGGATTCCATAGACTTCTTCGGGAACTTCTGTATTGATTTCGATGATCACTTTTTTAGCTAAAGCAGCGAAGGTTACTGAATTACCCACAGAAGTGGTAGGGACAATGCTTCCGTCTCTTTCAATATAAGCTGCTTCAATAATGGCTACGTCTATGCTCTGAAGATTTTTGGTGTGGAGAAGTTCGGCACTTTCACTCAAATGTTGGTCGATAAAGAGAATTTCACCGTTATTGATTTTGTTTCTTAAAATAGGATCTACCTGGAAGGGCATTCTTTTCTTTAAAACATTAGCTTCTGCCAGTTTTCCGTCGGTACCGTGCCCCAGTGAAGCTCCGGTCATTAAAGTAACTTTAAGGTCTTCTGCTTTTCCTCTTTCTGCGAGTGCGGGCAAAATGGCTTTGCTGTCACCTGCTTTTGTAAAGCCGCTGGACCCGATGGTCATACCGTCTTTAATGATTTTTACAGCATTTTCCGCTGTAGTAACTTTTTCGCGTAAACTTTCTAATCTGATTCTTTCTAACATGTAATATTGATTTTGTTTTAAACCACCATTACTTAGGATGCGTTATGAAAAATAATGATGGTTAAATATGTTAACCATACCTTACAAATTTACGAAAAAAGACGCTTTAAATAAAGGATTTAAAGCGTCTTTTATATGTATTCAGCAATACTTTTTTAATAATTTTACTGTTTTATTCCAGCCATGAAGTTTTATAGGAAGGATCTTCTACTTTTAAAGCTTCTTCTGTGATTTTTAATGGACGGAAAGGGTCTACCATTACAGCATATTCTTCCGTGAATTTTTTACCGATACTTCTTTCCATAGCGCCAGGGTGAGGTCCGTGTACAATTCCTCCCGGGTGAAGGGTAAAGTCCATCAAATCAATATGATTACGGCTCATAAAATCACCTTCCGTGTAGAACAATACCTCATCAGAATCAATATTGGAGTGGTTGTAAGGAGCAGGAATGGCCTGTGGATGATAATCATACATTCTTGCGCAGAATGAACATACCACGAAATTGTGTCCTTCAAAATTCTGGTGAACCGGTGGCGGTTGGTGGATTCTTCCGGTAATCGGTTCGAAGTTTTTAATATTGAATTTATAAGGATAGAAATATCCGTCCCAGCCTACCACATCAAACGGGTGCGTTGCATAGATGAAATCTGTAATCTGGTTTTCTTTTTTTACTTTGATCAGGAATTCTCCTTTTTCATCTACAGGTTCTTTGTAAGCAGGGGCAATCATATCTCTCTCGCAGAATGGAGAGTGTTCCAGTAGCTGCCCGAATTCATTTCTGTATCTTTTCGGAGTGTAAATGGGAGAGTGGCTTTCCAATACAAAAAATACCGTATCATCAGACTTCAGTTCCACCTGATAAATAGTTCCTCTCGGAATAATAAGATAATCTCCGGTTACGAATTCAAGGTCTCCTACAAATGTTTTCAAAATTCCGGTTCCGTTATGAACGTATAAAAGCTCATCACATTCTGCATTTTTGTAGAAATAATCCATTGATTTTCTTGGCTTGGCCAATCCCATTTTCAGGTCGTTGTTCATCAAAAGGATTTTTCGGCTGTCCATGAAATCGTCTTCAGGAGTTACATTCATTCCCTTAAACATTCTTGGAGCAACATTTTTTTCCACAGCGATTTTTGGAGTGACATCTTTCGGCTCGCCGATAGATTTGATCTGCGTAGGGCGGTGGATATGATATAACAGAGAAGAAATACCATGGAAGCCTTCTGTACCGAAAAGCTGCTCATAGTAAAATTTATCTTCAGGAGACTTAAAGATCGTGTGTCTTTTTGGTGGGATATTTCCCGATTGATGATATCTCATTTTACTTTGATATGTAGTTTCTCAAATTTAATCATTTTTCATGAATTGGCTCAACCTATATTTTTTGCATTAAGTTTTGTATTTAAAAAATAATTGTTAGATTTGTCTAACAATTTTAATTTCATGAAGCGAATATTATTTTCTATTACCTTTTTATCAACCTATTGTTTTGCGCAGGAGACTGATAGTTTGAGTTTGCAGCAGACTAAGAGTCAGGATTCTGCAAAAATTACGAAGAGGGAATTCAAAACCAGTACCATTGAGGATGTAGTGGTTACTGGAACCATAAAACCTATGAGCAGGTCGAAAAGCCCTGTAGCCGTTGAGATCTACAGTCAGAAATTTTTTCAGAAAAATCCTACTCCAAGTATTTTTGAAGCTATTGCTATGGTGAACGGAGTGAAACCTCAGCTGAACTGTTCCGTATGTAACACAGGTGATATCCATATCAACGGATTGGAAGGACCTTATACGATGATTCTGATTGACGGAATGCCGATTGTAAGTTCACTTTCCACTGTGTACGGATTGAGTGGAATCCCTAATAGTCTGGTGGATAGGATAGAAGTAGTAAAGGGCCCTGCATCTTCTATTTACGGTTCTGAAGCGATGGGAGGCGTGATTAATATTATCACTAAAAATGCTTTGACTGCACCTAAATTGAGTGTTGATATGATGACGAGCACATGGAGTGAAAATAATCTGGATCTTTCCACCAAATTTAATGTAGGAAAGAATGCCGCTTCATTATTAAGTTTAAATTATTTCAGCTTTCAGGAAAGAATAGATCAGAATAAAGATAATTTTACAGATGCCACTCTACAGAGCAGAATTTCAGTTTTTAACAAATGGAATTTTAAAAGAAAAGAAAACAGACAGGCAAGTTTTGCGATGAGATACCTGTATGAAGACCGCTTTGGAGGAGAAATGCAGTGGAATAAATCTTTCCGTGGTAGTAATGAAGTATATGGAGAAAGTATTTATACCAACAGGGCAGAGGTTTTCGGATTGTACGAATGGCCGATGAAGGAACATATCGTGACTCAGTTTTCTTACAATTATCATGACCAGAATTCCTTTTATGGATCCAATCCGTTCAATGCGACACAAAAGGTAGCTTTTGTACAGACGTATTGGGACAGAAGTTTCGGGAAACATGATATTACTGCCGGACTTACTTTCAAAAGAACTTTTTATGATGACAATACACCGGGAACATTAGCTTCAGACGGTATCACAAATGCTCCGATGAAATCTCCGATCTGGGGAGCTTTTGTCCAGGATCAGTGGGAGATTAATGATAAAAATACTTTGTTACTGGGATACCGGTATGATTATGATAAAGTACATCATTCTGTACACTCACCAAGGTTTGCATGGAAATTCAATCCTAATCCGTATCATACTTTACGTTTCAATTTTGGTACTGGCTTCAGAGTGGTTAATCTATTTACGGAAGATCACGCTGCATTAACAGGTTCGAGAGAAGTGGTGGTAAAATCTGACCTGAAACCGGAAAGATCTGTCAATGGAAACCTGAATTATATCTGGAAAATTCCGGTGGGTAACAGAATGGTAAATCTTGATGCTTCCGCATTTTATACTTATTTCAGTAATAAAATTGTGGGAGATTTTGATTCCGATCCCAATAAAATTATTTATGACAATCTTCACGGATACGGAATTTCAAGAGGAGCTTCTTTGAATGTGGATTTTAGCTTTCAGTTTCCTTTGAGTGTCAATCTGGGAGTTATTTATCTGGATGTATACCAGAAATTTGACAATGAAAATCAAAAAACACAACAGCTGCATGCTCCAAAATGGAGTGGAACGTATAACCTGACCTATAAGTTTGCCAATAATCTGACCATCGATTTTACAGGACAGTTTTACGGACCAATGAGACTTCCTGTTTTAGTGAACGACTACCGCCCGGAATATTCACCATTCTATTCCCTGGCTAATATTCAGGTGTCCAAGAGTTTCAAATCCGGATTTGAAGTGTATTGTGGAATGAAAAACTTATTTAATTTCAGACCCAAAGATCCTTTGATGAGACCGTTTGACCCATTTGACAAGCATGTTGATGATCCAATCAACAATCCCAATCATTATACTTTTGATACAGCATACGGTTATGCGCCAATGCAAGGGATCAGAGGTTTCCTGGGAGTAAAATATACCTTAAAATGAAAAAAATAGCTTTATTTTTAATGTTAGTGCCCTGTTTTTATCTGTCTCAGATGAAGACAGGCACTTTTTCTGATCTTGAGGTACAGCAGAAAGAAAATCCGAAGCCTGTTGTTATTCACCTTTATACGGACTGGTGTGCGGTCTGTAAAATTGAATCTTACCGTTTGAGTAAAGATAAAGAGCTGGTTAGCTTGATTAATGACGATTTTTATTTCATCAATTTTGAGGCAGAGAAAACGAAGGATAAAATTCATTTTCAGAATCAGGAATTTGAATACCTACAGAATGGAAACTCGGGAATTCATGAATTGGCGTTGGCTTTGTCAAAAAATAAAAATCAGCCGGTTTATCCTTTATGGGTATTTCTTGATAAGAATCAGAATCTGGTGTATTATCAGGAAGGGCAGATGACGCCTGAAAAAATGAAGGAGAAACTGTTGGAAATTTCTGCTTTGTAAGTTGGGAGGTTTTGTTGTAAACGCAAAGGCGCAAGTTTTTTCTTTGGTGATATTTTTATGTCGCAAGGATTTTATCTGCGATAAAATTGTATAATTCTAATACTATATGCATTAAATCCTTGCTGAAAATCTTTGATTTTCTTGCGCCTTAAAACAGCATCATATTTATTTTTCTTTGCGCCTTTGCGTTTATCCAATCTTAAAAGTCTTTTTTATTTCCCACAGATCGCACAGATGACGCAGATGTTTGAGTAAAAAAAACTGCAAAATTTGCTTTATCTGCGTGAGTCTTTTAATGTTTCTGTGTTTTGTTGGAAAACGCAAAGGCGCAAGTTTTTTCTTTGGTGATATTTTTAAGTCGCAAAGATTTTATCTGTGATAAAATTGTATAATTCCAATACTATATACATTAATCCTCGCTGAAAATCTTTAATTTTCTTGCGCCTTAAAACAGTATCATATTTGTTTTTCTTTGCGCCTTTGCGTTTATCCAACTTCAAAGGTCTTCTTTTTATTTAGCGCAGATTACACAGATGACGCAGATGTTTGAGTAAAAAAACTGCAAAATTTGCTAGATCTGCGTGAGTTTTTATCTGTGGTATTTGTGTGATCTGTGGGAGATTCTTTACTATTAAATTTTTGCATCTATCAAAACCGCCAGCTGAATACACGGCTCATCAGAACGGTTGCTCCACGCATGATTGGTTCCCCGCTGAATGATAATATCTCCCGGTTTCAGAAGCGTTTCTCCTTCTTCCATGATCAGATAGAGTTCACCGGAAAGGATAATGATATAGTCAAGTGTCGGAGTTTGATGCATCATCGGATGAGGTTCATTCTTTTTCCATTCAACTCCTAAATCTTTATCAGGCGGAACCACTACATACCGGAAATAAGTGCCATTTTTGGGAGTTTGCGGAAATCCGGTGTTAGGAATTCTGGTTTCAAATTCCAGACTTGCTGGCATTGTCTGCGTATTCCACACGTCCGAAATGATCAGTCCAGGAAAATGTTCCACAGCATTTTCTACCTGTTGGTCTTCTACAATGATCGATTTCCCGTTTTTAATTCCTGTTACGATCCGTCTTGGTATTTTGTTCATAAGTTAGTGCTTCATGATAAGTTTATGGCCTTGTGTCTTATTGTTTTTTAATAGAGAATGCGCCTGCAGAACAGTGTCCAGAGAAAGATTTCCTACGAGTTTATGCTGTGGAGGAAGAATCGTTTCATTCTCAATGAGTTTTTTTATTTCAAATAAGCTGTTCTTGTAATACTCATATTTTTTGATCATTCCGTAAGTATAATTGGAGATATTCATAATCAAACTTCCTTTGTTGAACAATGCTTCATGAGCATCTTTAGTAACTAAAGCTGTTACGTCAACGTAAGTTCCATTAATTTTTAAAACTTTAGCAGTCACTTCTGACATATAATTTCCTACGAGATCGATTCCATATTCAAAAGGTTGATCATTATTGGCTTTTAAAATATTTTCAATAAGATTTTCATCCCTGTAATTAACGATCTGATGACTTTTTAATCCTAAATTAAGAAGCATCTGCCGGTTTTCTTCACTGCCAACGGTTGCTGTGATCTGCCGGATATTATGGGCCAGTAAAAGTTTGATCAAAAATGAACCAACGCCTCCGGCTGCACCTGTTACAAGAACTGTATTTTCCGGATTTAACTTCAGACGGTTAAAGATCTGTAAAGAGGTAAGTCCTACGGAAGGAATGGAAGCCGCCTGTTCAAACGAGATATTTTTTGGTTTAAAAGATACAATAGCTTCAGGTACGGCAATATATTCTGCGTAAGTACCATTGCTTCCCATAGAGCCGCTGCCGCAATAGACCTCATCACCAATATTGAACTGTGTAACTTCGGAGCCTTTGTCAACAATGATTCCTGATAGTTCTCTCCCTAAAATGGGTGAACTGATCAGTTTACGTTCAAGTTCATTTTCCAGCATCTGGTAATCGATAGGATTGAAACCGCTGGCTTTAATCTGGATTAAAACCTCATGATCCTTAGGTTTTGGCTGTTCGGTAAAACCGTTTTCCAGCTTTCCGTTTTTATTTAAAATAACTGCTTTCATTATTGTTAATTTGATACACAAATGTAAAGAGGGAATAGTTTATATTTGCTACTAGTTAACTAATGGTAACTAGTTACCTTCATGAAACTATTATGGCAAAAATTACTGAAAACGGCATCGAAAGAGAGGCCAGCTGTACGGAAGAATTGTTCGCAATGCGGGACAGTCTGGATGTTTTGGGAGGAAAATGGAAACTGATGATTTTACGATATCTGACGAACAGACCGGATCAAATGATCCATTTTAAAAAGCTGGAGCGAAGTATTGAAGGAATATCCGCCAAAATGCTGAGCAAAGAATTAAAAGAACTGGAAACCAATCTTCTGATCACCAGAACCATTCAGGATACGAAACCTATCACGGTAACGTATGCAGTAACCGAATACGGGAAGTCTGTATTTCCGGTAACCGAAACATTGGTAAATTGGGGAATACTTCATCGGGAGAAGATCAAAGAATCAATGGGATAGTTATGAGATATTGGAAACGCAAAGACGCAAGAATTTTCCTTTAAATATGCCTTAAGGCGCAAGGATTTTATCTTTGATAAAATTTAATTCTGTTGAATTTTAACTGAAACAAACTTGCTGAAAATCTCCCATTGAGCGAAGTCGAAATGTTCTTGCGCCTTAAAGCAGTATGTTATTAAATTTCTTTGCGCCTTGCGATTACTAATAATATGGCTTCATAGAGAAAAAATCAACTAATCTATGTCGATAAAAAAATCCTCAGACCCATGCAGAGTTGAGGATTTTAAATAATACCAAATTGTTTATTAATTTTTATCAAGCCAGGAATGTACAAGTTCAGAATGATCTTTCACCCATTCTTTGGCAGTAGCTTCTTTATTTTTACTCTGTTCCATTTTCATTAAAAGGTCAGACATGTTTTCATCATCAAAATGAAGTTTTGAAAAGAATTTTGTCAGTTCCGGATGATCTTTGCCAAAGCTTTTTCTGGAATAGGTTTTAATCTGTTCTGCTTCGCCAAATATCTTTTTAGGATCATCAAGAAACTTAAGCTTCATTTTTCCAAACATCCAGTGAGGTTGCCATCCGGTTACCACAATCCATTCTTTTCGTTGTATGGCATTCTGCAATTCGGTGATCATGGCAATGGTAGAAGAGTTGATCTGTTGATAATCCAGTTTATAATCAATAATTGCTTTGTCAGTTCCGGTGGTTAATCCCGCTCCTTTTTCAATTCCAATAATTCTGTGATTGAATTGATCTTTATGTTGATTAAGTTCTTCAATAGAGTTCACAAGAACATACTCCGGTACAACCAATCCTATACGGCCGTTGTCATAATTGGTTCCAAGATGAGTCAGTCCCGGAAATTTAGCAAGCTTTTTGGCATGGGTGTAAGGAAGCCAGACTCCCATGAAAAGATCTGTATCTTCATTATTCATCGAAGCCAGAATCATATCCGTTGAGGCTTTCTGAATAATAACATGATATCCTTGCTCATCCAGAATAGCTTTTGCAACGTGCGTCATGGCCACATCTTCTGCCCAGCCGTCTACCATTCCGATGGTAATGTATTTAGAGTTTTTTATGTTTTCACACGAACTTAATGCTGTAAATAGTAACATTAAAACGGGAAAAAATAGATATTTTAATTGTTTCATCTTATTGCTTTTTCTTTACAAATCCCTGGGTAATACGATCCAGAATAATGGCTAAAATCACAACGGATAATCCGCTTTCAAATCCTAATCCGATATCCAGGTTATTAATTCCTTCCAGTACTTTTTCGCCTAAACCACCCGCGGCGATCATTCCTGCGATCACCACCATGGATAATGATAACAGTATGGTTTGATTGATCCCTGTTAAAATCGTTTTCATGGCCAAAGGAAGCTCTACTTTGAACAGAATCTGGCGGTTGGTCGCTCCGAAAGCTCTTGCTGCTTCTACAATATCTTTCGGTACAGCCTCAATTCCTAATGCTGTTAATCGTACCGCGGGCGGCATGGCAAAAATGATGGTTGCAAAAGCACCGGGCACTTTACCAATACTGAAAAACAATACAGCAGGAATCAGGTAGACAAATGCGGGCATGGTCTGCATCAAATCCAGTAAAGGACGGATGATTTTGTCAGCTATTTTGCTTTTAGCAGCCAGAATTCCCAGAGGGATAGAAAGGATAAGAGCTGTAATGGTGGACACAAAAATAAGTGCCAGGGTTTCCATGGTTTCTTTCCACAGTCCCATTAAAAATATTAAACTCAGTCCGGCTGCAGTTACTACAGCGATCGCTTTTCCGGCTTTCCATAATGCCAGCAGCGTAAAAAAGAGAATAATTACATAAAAAGGTGTGTTTGTTAATACCCATTCAATCCCCATAATAGAGGCATTTCCTAAGTGTTTTATGACATCGAATACAGGTTTTCCGTTTTCTGTGAGCCAATTGATTGCAGTTTCTACATATTGACCTATATCTATAGTTTTATTCATCTTATTGGTTGTTTGCAATTTCTTTTAATTCAATAATTTCCTCTTCATTAAACTTGGTCGCTTCTATGACCAGAGATAACTGGGTAACAAGACCTAAAAATTTATTGTCTTCATCAATAACAGCGATGGAAGATTTATTTTCGGAGATCAACGGCAGCATTTCCTCTACCGTTACCTCAGGATACACTGAAGGAACATTACTGTTGATAATGGATTCCACTGTAGGTTCTTTCTTTCTGGCGATACGGACCACATCGTTAAGGGTTACAAAGCCCAGAAATTTATTTTGAAAATCTACTACAGGTAAGTTTTCCAGGCCTGTAGCTCTCATTTTTCTTAAAGCTCCTTCAGGACCGTCTTTTCTGAAACGTACAACTGTCGCTTTGTCAAACATTAAAGATCTGGCGGTAATAATGGTTTTACGGTCTACTTTCTCTACGAATGCTTTCACGTAGTCGCTTGCAGGATTGGTTAAAATGTCTTCGGCTGTTCCTATCTGTTCTATGACACCATCTTTCATAATGACGATACGGTCTCCGATTTTAATGGCTTCGTCGAGGTCATGGGTAATGAAAACAATTGTTTTTTGTAAAGTATTCTGCAGTTCAAGCAGCTGGTCCTGCATTTCTGATTTTATCAATGGGTCCAGTGCGGAAAAGGCTTCATCCATCAGCAAAACTTCAGGATCGTTTGCCAAAGCTCTGGCTAATCCGACTCTCTGCTGCATTCCTCCTGAAAGCTGGGAAGGATACTGATTTTCGAAACCGTTTAAACCAACAATATCTAATGCTTTCTGTGCTTTTTCATCGCGGGAAGCTTTACTTTCACCTCTGATTTCCAGTCCAAAACCTGCATTATCTAAAATGGTATGATGGGGAAGTAATCCGAACTTCTGGAATACCATACTCATTTCCGTTCTTCTCACTTCCAGCAACTCTTTATTATTTTTACCGGTAATATCATCATCATTGATGTATACTTTTCCTGAGGTTGGCTCATTCAGTCGGTTCAGACAGCGCAGTAATGTGGATTTTCCACTTCCGGACAGTCCCATGATCACAAAGAATTCCCCTTCATAGATTTCAAAACTGGCCTTATTGATTCCTATGGTACAGCCTGTTTTTTCAAGAATTTCCTTTTTGGAAAAACCTTTGTCTAAAAGTTCCTGTGCTTTTTCTTTGTTTTTACCAAAGATGATGGTCAGGTCTTCAACCTTAAGTTTTACTTTTCGAGTGTTTTCATTTTTTTTCATATTCAGAATTTTTCAATTAATACATGATATAAGAAATTGTACACCAATTCTTTATATACTTTTAGTTTTTGTTGTTCTGCTGATGACAATAGGATAAAATAATTTGCTAAGCTTTTAATTATAAAAGCTTTTAACAAAAAAAATAATGCATAAGAACCATGAGGTCTTATGTTTATTTAAATATTTCAATAGATTATACTCTAGAAAAAGAGTGTATTATGTAAAAAGAAATTAATCTCTTACATAGATTCTACAATTAAATTACTGATGAGGTAATTACAGATATGTGTACTGAACAACTTGAATGGCTACATTTCATCAAAATGCTTGCCAGCATCAAAAACTGTATAACAATTTTTTATTGACGGTGCAAATTTACGAATTTTATATTAAATGGATTTTTGCGTCTGTAATGTATTGATTTTCAACGATGTTTTTGGATTGGGATTTCATGGCAATTTTTCTCTTATCACTAAGCTAAGAGAAGATTGACATGGCCACTATGATCCGGTACATTACTTCAGTAATACTGCAATGATTGCCAGTATGGCAGGCAGTGCCTGTACGAAGAATATTTTTTTAGTGGCTGAAATGGCACCGTAGATTCCCGCTACAGCTACACATCCTAAAAAGAATAAAGCTACATTGGTCTGCCATTGCGGATCTTTAATCAAAAAAGACCAGATGAGTCCGGCAGCAAGGAAACCATTGTAAAGCCCCTGATTGGCTGCAAGTCCTTTGGTAGGTTTAAACATTTCTGCAGGCAGGGCCGCTTTAAAAACTTCCTTGCCTTTGGTTTCCCATGCAAACATTTCCATCCAAAGAATATAAAGGTGTTCCAGTGCTACAACAGCGATCAGAATTTTAGCAACGATTTCCATAATAAATATTTTCTCATTGTAAAACTAAAAAAATAAAGTTAAGTTTGAGTATTAATTTGTACAATGGATCCATTCAAAGCACATTTACATAAGTTTATTACCATAACTGATGAAGAATATACGTCTATTGTATCTTTTTTCGAGGTATTGGATGTAAAAAAGAAACAAAATCTGGTGCTGGAAGGAGAGGTCTGCCGGACCATGTATTTTGTAGTGAAAGGATGTCTCAGAAAGTTCTTTATCAATGAAAAAGGTGTAGAGCAAACTACAGAATTTGCCATTGAAAACTGGTGGATTACCGATACATTTGCTTATGAAAGACAGATATCAACAGATTTTTCCATACAGGCAGTAGAACATTCTTCTATTCTGGTAATTGATCTTGAGCGCCAGGAAGAATTGTTGAAAAAACATCCCGTAATGGAACGGTATTTCCGTATGGTCTACCAAAGAGCTTATGCCGCTTCAGAGCGTAGAATCCGTTATTTGTATGAAATGTCCAGAGAAGAACTTTATATGCATTTCAGTACATTGTATCCATGGTTTATCCAAAGAATTCCTCAATATCTTATTGCTTCCTTTTTGAATCTTACGCCTGAATATCTGAGTGAAATCAGGGCGAAGTTACGATCTTAAACCAGTTTAAGATTTTTACGGATCATAAACCGGAAATTTGTCATGTTATTAAAAGCCAATACAATGACAGATATCAAAAATCAATTTCCGCAGCTATTTTTAAGACTTGCTCTTGCTGTAACCATGCTTTCTGCAGTGGCAGACCGATTTGGATTTTGGAGCAAAGAAAATTCATCATGGGGAAACATGGAGCGTTTTAAAGAATATACAAGACAGCTAACCTATTTCCTTCCGGAATCTTTGAGTACATTCTCAGCGTATGCCGCAACCTTTTTAGAAATTCTTTTTCCTTTGATGCTGATCTTTGGATTTAAAACAAAGTTTGCAGCCTATGGAAGCAGTATTCTGCTGTTGATTTTTGCCATATCCATGACCATTGCTTCAGGGCCTAAAGCTCCACTCAACTATTCTGTATGGGTGGGAAGTGCTGCCGCACTTTTACTGGCGGTTCAGCAGCATTATTCTTTAAGTATAGATCAATTAACCAAAAAATAATACATATTATGAGCGCAAGATTAAATATTGCAACAGTAGATTCAGCAGCTTACAAAGCGATGATGGGATTAGAAGCATACTTACAGACTATTTCTTTAACTCACATTCAGAAGGAATTAATTAAAATCAGGGCTTCACAGATTAATAAATGTGCTTTTTGCCTTGATATGCACACCAAAGATGCTATCAAATATGGTGAAACACCTCAAAGAATTTTTATTCTGAACGGATGGACGGAAGCAAAAGAATTCTTTACAGAAGAAGAGCAGGTACTTTTGGCAATGACAGAGGAAATTACGCTGATCAGCCAAAACGGATTAACTGAAGAGACCTTCCAGAAGGCAAAAAAATTCTTCGATGATAGCCAGATCGCTCAGATCATTATGGCTATTGTAACCATCAATGCATGGAACAGAATTGCAATAAGTACTCATCTTCCGATTGCAAAATAGTGAAGTAAGGAAGCGGGGTGTTGGAAGATGGAAGTAGAGGAAGCCTGCATAACTTACGGATGTTTACTTTTTATAAAAACGGCCTTTCAGTTTTTGAAAGGCCGTTTTAATGTAAAATACAAAGTGACAATGTAACATAGTCGATATTAATTCTAAAAATAAATTCTTTGGTTCATTTTATTTTTTTAACTGGAATTACATTGTCTCTCCGAAATAAAAGTTGTTTGAATTTTACCCAACCACAAAAGTCACAAAAGGTTTCATTTTAATACACTCACTTAAGTAAGTTCAAAATGAGACCGCAGGAAAGTTCACACAAGATGAAAATCAAAGATTTTTACAAAACTTAGGTGTACTTATTACGCATAAGACCCGGTTCTGAAAAAAGTTAAGTGTTTAAAACTTTTGTGCCTTTTGTGGTTAAAATAATGAATATAAAAGTTTAAACAACCTCATACTGTAAGCATTTAATTTAATAAATCGCCACAGGATTCACATTCACCTGCGTAGAACCTACGTATAATGGCTGCCCCAGTACGAATAGAAATTCCCATACTTTTTGTTTCACCAAAGGGCGGCTGTCAATCAGTTCCAGGTTATAAATTCCTTTTTTCGCCAGCATAAACTGATTGATGGGGAATTCTTCTTTACTTTTCGGGTTAGGATAGACTTCAGAAGCCCATGTATCACCGCCAAATGCTACAATTCCCTGATCGGCAAGCCATTTTGCAGCATCCATTCCGATGCCCGGTTCTGTTTCTAAAAATTGCTTGTTGTCTTTACCTGCCAATTCCAGCCATCCGGTATTGAAAAGAATGATATCTCCTTTTCTTAGGGTAAGTCCCTGCTTCTTTAAAACAGATTTGATATCTTCTACCGTAAACTCTGTTCCGCCGGGTACTATTGATTTTCCATAATGAGCAGTCATATCAAGGACTACACCTCGGGTTACAAAAGGAGGTACTTTTTCTACACCCAGTTTTTTAACGCCTTCTACGGTTACAAAATCAGTCGCTTTATTTCCGTTGTAGTAAGTATTATCAATACCAATGTGCCCGATACCGTTGAGCTGTGTACCCACTCCGGTCCATCCGTTTACCAGTTCGTCATTGAAGGTGAATTTGTTCGGACCAATACTTTTTCCACCCTGTTCTCCTGGCTGAATATTATATAATTTAAAACTTCTGTGTCTGAAAGCCGGAAGGTTTTTATCAATCGGAACTGCAAGAGCTAAGGTTTTACCTTGTTTCACAAGTCCTAATGCCTGTTTTACAACTTCAGGAGTCAATAAATTGGCGGCCCCGATTTCATCCTTTGCTCCGTAAGCAGAAGGATACCATGATTGGTCTTCGGGATTAACAAGGGTTTGAGCATTTAATGAAACGCTGTTTATAGTCAATAATGTGGCTAACCCGAACATTTTGATCAGATTATTTTTCATTTTTTATAAGGTTTGAGATTAAAAGAAAGGAAGCTGGAAGCTGGGAGAGGGAAGTTGTTGTTGTCCGAGAATCAATGGATTGGGATGTTGTCATTCCGACGAAGGAGGAATCTCTTTGTTACATGTAGCGTAGTGCAATAGAAGCTTCCTAATTATCAATATACTAATAGAACTTCCATCTTCCAGCCTCCTTCTTCCAGCTTTATATTATATTTCGCTTAAAGCCGAATTGATGAAGTTCAATTCTTCCTGAGAAAGGTCAATAGACATAGCTTTTGCATTTTCGATGGCTTGCTGGGCATTTCTTGCTCCTGCCAACACTACGGTAATTGCCGGCTGTAAAGTTGTCCATCTTAATACCAGTTGAGAAAGGCTGGCTCCTTTTTCCTGCGCAATAGGTTCAATTTTTTCTAAGAAAGTTTTCACTTTATTCAAATCAAACTGGGAGAAATATCCATTTCTGTGGTCGTTATCTTTTAATTGAGATTCTTTGAAATATTTACCGGTTAAAAGACCTCTTTCCATGGGACTATACACAATAATTCCTGAATTGTTTTCCAATGAATAAGGAACAAGGTCGCTTTCAATGGCACGGTTCAGCATACTGTAAGAAACCTGGTTGCTGGCAAGTTGTAAAGTTCTGTTCGCTTCTTCCATTTGAGCTACGCTATAGTTACTTACCCCTGCAGCACGGATTTTTCCTTGTTGGATCAACAGTTCCATAGCTTCCATAGTTTCACAGATAGGAGTGGTGCTGTCTGGCCAGTGAAGTTGCAAAAGATCGATATAATCTGTCCCTAATCTTTGTAAGCTTTCTTCAACTTCTTTGATGATGTTTTCTTTGGAAGCCAGTTTATAAACAGGAAGAGTCTTTCCTTCGTCTTCTGCATCAAAGAAAAATTCTCCTTTTCCGTTATTGCTTCCGTCCCATACCAATCCGAATTTTGTCAAAAGCTGGATTTTTGAACGGTCTTTTCCTTTGATAGCTTCACCAATCATTTCTTCACTCAGTCCAAAACCATAAAAAGGCGCCGTGTCGATAGAAGTTACTCCGTGATCTAATGATGCATGAATAGAGTTGATAGAATCCTGCTTTTCATTACCTCCCCACATATTTCCTCCGATAGCAAAGGCTCCGTGTGTGATTGTTGATAATTCTAAATCTGTATTTCCTAATTTTCTGTATTCCATTTTATTTAAAATTGTTATGTGTAAAACCACCCCGTCAAAAATTCTTTGAATTTTCGCCACCCCTCCAGTGGAGGGGAATTCCCGTCATTTCAATGGTGAGACTTTTAAGAGCTTTTCTGATTGTAAAGAACTTAAAGTCTTTTGTGACTTTTGTGGTTAAAAATGATTTGTTATTTATTTAATTCTTTTAAGATAGCTTCTCCAACGCTCTTTGCAGATTGTGGATTTTGTCCTGTGATCACTCTCTGGTCTGTTACCACATGATTTTGCCAAAGGCCTGATTTTTCAAATTGTGCACCTCTTTCTTTCAGTTTGTTTTCTAATAGGAAAGGAACAACATCTGTTAATTTTACCTCAGCTTCCTCTTCATTGGTAAAAGCATTGATTTTCTTTCCATCTACAAGATATTTCCCGTTATTCAGCTTGATATTTACCAATCCTGCCGGTCCGTGGCATACTCCTGCTACAATACCTCCGTTTTCGTAGATTTCTGAAGCAATATCAGACAGTTCTTTATTGTCTGCAAAATCCCACATTGCTCCGTGTCCTCCTGCATAAAAGATGGTTGAATACTCTTTTGGATTCACCTGTGATGGCGTCATAGAATGATCAATCTTGTTCTTATACTCTTTGTTTTCCCAGAATTCTTTGTTTACCGGATCTTTCAAATCGAAACCATCTACCGGAGGAGTTCCGCCTTTCGGGCTTACAAAGTCAATTTCATAACCTGCTTTGTGAAGAACTTCCCATGGGTGAGAAACTTCTCCCAAATAATATCCTGTATCTTCACCGGTACTTCCTTTTTTATCGTGGCTGGTTACAACGAATAAGATTTTCTTTTTCATATTTTTTGATTTTTTGGTTTGTGCCTGTACGAATCCTATGGTAAAGACCGCAAGTAGTAAAAACGCTAATTTTTTCATGATTAAATAATATTGGTGATATAAATCTGTGGTTTTTCCTGAAGCTTTTCATCCACCAAAGCTCCGAAAGCCTGGATGTAAGGTTGCTGGTTGTGCTGATCCAGACCTTCTTTACTTTTCCAGATTTCGTAGAAAACAAATTCGTTTTTGTCTTCAATTCCCTGATGAAGGCTGTAAAGCTCACATGCTTCTTCTTTTCTTGTTTCTTTTACCATATTCTGAAGAACTTCCAATACTTCTGCCTGATGTTCTTCTTTGGCTTTTATAATGGCTGTAAGATGAATTTTCATATTAGATAAAATTTTCAATTGAGTTATAAATTGGTTTCCATTTCAGTTCTGTTCTGGCTTTATCCGAACTACATCTGCTATTAGATGCAAAGCCGAAATAGCCTCCCGCAGGACCGAAATTATCAACGGCATCCTGTATACTTAAAGACTGTGCCGGTTGCAGATTATATTTTTTACTGATGATTTCTGCAATGTTTCTTAAAGATGAAGCACCGTTTTCTGCATAATAGATAGACCCTTCTTTTGCTTTTTCCAAGGCCAGTACATACAGATCTGCCAAATCTTCAATATGTAGGTTAGACCAGATGTTTTCACCTTCTCCAAAATAAACACCATGCCCTTTTTTCTGAGAAAAATTGACCAATGCCGGAATCTGGATGCTGTCTTTTTTTATTCCCAGACCGTCTCCGTAGACCATGGTAGGAACAATAACGATACTTCTTATATTTTTTTGAACAGACTGAAGAACATAATTGTTGATAAGAACCCTTGATGCCATTTCCAGTCTTGGAGTCAGAGGAAAATCTTCAGTATACACAAAATCACTTCTTTTACCATTTTCTTTACCTCCGAAAATAGCAGATCCGGAAGTAAATATGAATGTTTTATGGCTTCCTTCCATTGCTTTGATGAAATTATCCACAGCATAAGCGTCATCCGCAGAATCAGCATTATGGATGACTGCATCAACGCCATCAACAGCTGTTTTTATTACATCTTCATTGTGAATATTCCCTACAATGGTTTTGATTCCCAATGATTCCAATTCCTGTACGTGAGCTTCGTTACGAGCTAATCCGGTTACTTCATAATTTCTGTCAAGCAGTTTTTTAGCGATAGTTCCGCCTATATAGCCGGTAATACCTGTAATCAGTACTTTTTTCATGATACTAATTCTGGGTTCAATTCTTTTTCAAATACGTTTCTTACATGCGCTCTGTACAATTTCATATCACGCTCTATATTGGCATTTTTTTCCACATCATGGAAATGGAAACTTTCCATTTTCTCCAGTGAGACAAAAGCATTCATTCTATGGAAACCAAATAATGGTCCATCATCTACACTTTTTTCACTGAAAAATTCTCCGGGAAGCGTGAAAGCCGTTGCAGGAGCATTCCAGCTTGTGGTCAGCATATATTTTCTTCCGCCAAGCATTCCTCCTGTACCATAGTTGATTTCAGGATTCTCAGCCTTTCTTCCGTCGCTCATATAAATTCCCTTTGCATGACCTGCTGTGAAAACTTCATCAATATATTTTTTCAATCCGTTCGGAAGCTGGAACCACCAGATCGGCGTATGGTAAATAATGTAATCTGCCCATACAAACTTCTGCACTTCTTCATGTTTATCATAATTTTCACTTACATTAGTGATCTTTACTTCTACATTGTCAAATTCTTTAAGAGCTGCCAATGTATTTTCTGCAATAGTCTGATTATATTTTCCTCCGGAATGTCCGAAATTCTGTCCTCCGTTGATGATTAATACTTTTTTCATTTTTTTATGATTGTTTAAATTTTACTCTGCAAAGTTAGGATGGATGTTTGTATAATAAAAATAATATAAATTATAGGGAAGTATTATTTAAATTATAGTTTTTAAATTTCAAAGTTGAAAGTGAATTGTGAATTGTCAATCCGCTTCGCTTGTGAATTTTTTTAAGGTTACGTGATTCGGGTTGCGTGATTCGAGATTCGGGATTATGAACATATTGATGCTATGTGGAAGTTTTCTAACCCGCAGTTAATCATTCACTATTGACTTTAAGCAGTAAAAATTCAACCATTCACCATTTCCCTTTTCATGGTAAAATGTCATATCATATCTGACCGGAAATTCCCTTCTGTCGTGTAAATTTGTTTAACAAATTGAAGGACAATGATACAGATAGCCGTTTTTAGTGATGTGCATGGAAATCTTCCTGCCCTGGAAGTAGTGTTGAAGGATATTGAGAAAAGAGGAATCAGGCAGAAGTTCTGTCTGGGAGATCTGGTAGATTTTGCGCCTTGGGGAAATGAAGTTATAGAAAAAATAAGAAGTCTGAACATTCCTTGTTTAATGGGAAATCACGATGAAAGAATTGCTTTTGATATTCCTGTTGTTCCTTTGTCCAAGCACTCAGAAGAAGAGACAAATGCCAGATTCATAGCGATTGATCATTCTAAAAAACATATTACAGAAGAGAACAAAAAGTTTTTATCAGAGCTGCCTTTTCATTTAAAATTAAACTATAAAGTAGGGGAGAAGCACTGGAATATTCAATTGGTTCATTCTAGTTTATCAAGCAATGAGGCCTATTTGTATGAATCAGAAAAGGATGAAATTTTTACTGATATGCTGAAAGATTCTCAATCTAACGTTATTGTGATGGGACATACCCATTTGTCTTTTAAAAAGCAGTTTGAAAATAAGACATGGGCAATTAATTGTGGCTCCGTGGGCCGCTCTAAAGAAGAAAATAGGTTGGCTTCTTATGTCATATTCACTTTAGATGAAGAAAAAATTACTCCGGAAATTATTCAAATACCCTATCCGATTGATGAAACGGCCCGTCAGATAAAGGAAAGCGGGATTCCGGATTATTACGCATCATTTCTTAAAAATGAAAATGTATTAATATTATAATTATTTTATAACTTTGCATCAGAATATTAATAATTAAATCATGGTCAATTTAGAATGGTATCGTACTTTTAAGGCGATATATAAAACCGGGACATTGACGGGTGCTGCTGATGCTTTATTCATATCACAGCCGGGTGTGAGTCTGCATTTAAGTTCTCTGGAAGCTTATGTAGGATACAAACTATTCGACAGGACCGGTAGAAAAATGATCCCTACAGAACGTGGGAAAGTATTATTTAATGCCGTTGCTGAGCCTATTACCAAACTGGAAGATGTAGAAAAAAACTTCCAGAAATCTACAGAGAAACATACACCTACCATCAGTGTCGGAATGTGTTTTGAAACTTTTCAGACGACGTTGGAGCAATATGTTTCTTCACTGCCTTTTAATCTGATTATCAGTTTTGGAGAATATCCGGAAATGCTTGATCAGCTGGATAAAGGAATTCTTGATCTTATTATTACCCCGAAAAAAGGGTCTTCACCCAATATAGAACATGAAGCTTTCTCTTCTGAACAGATCATTCTGGTGGGTGGAAAAGATGTAGATGCCGCTGCTTTCAATAAAGTGTTGAAAACAAAAGATGCAGAGCAGATTGAGGAATGGCTGAAGAATGAAAAATGGTACGGAACCACCGGAGATATGGAACACCTTTTCCAGTTCTGGACTTTGAACTTTGGTCATAAACCTAATTTCCGTCCGAATTATATTGTTCCTAATCTGAATTCAATCATCCGTTGTCTCAAAGGTGGAACAGGACTAGCCGTCATTCCTGATTTTTTGTGTAAAAAAGACCTTGAAAGTGGCGAAGTTCAGCTGATCTGGGAAGGAAAAAAGAAGCTGGAAAATACCTTGTATTTCGGATGCCGTAAGAAAACCAATTATCAGACAGAAATAGAGCATATCAAAGGCTTATTCCGTCAGGTGATGGCTTAATACAACCATATCGCGCATTTGTAAACCGTTTTCATAAATGGGTGACGGGTAGTTTTCAATAAAAAAATCTTTCAGTATTCCGGTTTTTATGAATCCGTTTTTCTCATAAAATCTGATCTGTTGGAATCCGGTATCCGACGTTCCAACGGTCAGTGTTTTATAATGATTTTCTTTGGCAATTTCCTTAGCTTTATTCATCAGAATACTTCCGATTCCTTTGCTTCTGTAGCTTTCAATGACTGCGATATTTTTAATTTCCAGTTCTGTATTGTTGTTTTTATATAATGCCATTACCGCAATATTTTCAGTGCCGTCATATAAAAGATAAATGTCAGATTTGAAAATATATTGATTGATAGCTTCTTTGGTTTCATCCGCCAACAGCAATAAATGATAAGGAATTTCCGTATCCGGATTTAATAAACTGAACGTAAAATTTTCCATTTACAGACTCATATGAATAAGTGGGTAATCCTTTCCTGAACCATCTTTTTCTGATCTTCCTATCTTTCTGAACCCCATTTTTTCATAAAATCCAATCGCTTGTGGATTTTGTTCGTTTACGTCTACTTTGGTCAATCCGGTTTTCTCTTTCATGAACTGATAAAGGTTTTTTCCATATCCTTTCCCACGGGCATCATCATGAATGAAGAGCATTTCCAGATTCCCTTCTGCTACGGATGCAAAACCTTTAGCGTCATCGTTTTCTGTAATTAAATAAACTTCCAGATTAGGAAGATAATCTCTTGGAATAGCTTTTTTAAAATAATTGAAATCCTCTTCAGCCAGGAAATCGTGGGTCGCTGTTACTGCTGACTCCCAGATTTCCATAATTCTCGGATAATCTTCTGCTGTAGCCAATCTGATATTTTGTGACATGATTTAAAATTTAAGCAAAAATAGAGAAAATAGCGATGGAATGCCAGCAGGAGTGAAGATTTGAGGATGGAAGATGGGAGTTAGAAGTGTAGAGGGGTGGTTTTATCGGCTATTCATTCCCTTCCCTGAAGGGGTGGATTTTTGCAAAGCAAAAAGACGGGGTAGTTTAAAAAAGTAATACAAGAGCAGTCTGTTACATAAAACAGTAAAATTGGTAAGCAGAATTTTCAATTTTTTATTGCAAATTTGTTTATCACTTTATATTAATCATTAAAATAAAGACTTATGCAAAAGAAAACCTATACAGGGCAGCCTGTGGTAACCTTAAATAACGGAGTGGATATTCCTGCTTTAGGCTTTGGAGTATGGCAGATGGAAGATCTGAAGGAATGTGAAAATGCAGTAATCAAAGCTATTCAGACAGGATATAGAATGATTGACACTGCTGCTATTTACCAGAATGAAACGGCAGTAGGTGCCGGGGTGAAAAATAGCGGAGTAGACAGAGATGAACTGTTTATCACATCCAAAGTATGGGTTCAGGATCATGGATACGAAAAGGCTAAAAGTGCTTTTCAGAGAACCTTGGACAGATTGCAGATGGATTATCTGGATATGTATCTGATTCACTGGCCTTATGGAGATTTCCTGGGAACATGGAAGGCATTGGAAGAATTATACAAGGAGGGAAAGATCAAAGCTATTGGGGTATGTAATTTTACCGTTGAGAAGCTTGAAGAACTTAAAGCCAATTCAACAGTGTTACCGGTGATTAATCAGATTGAGCTGCATCCGGTATTCCAGCAGAAAGAACTGCAGGTATACGACAGAGAAAATAATATTGTAACTCAGCCCTGGAGCCCGCTTGGAAACGGTAATGCTAATCTTTTAAGCAATCCTGATCTGAAAGCAATTGCTGAAAAATATGGTAAAACCGTAGCTCAGGTAATTTTAAGATGGCACCTTCAGGAAGGATTTGTAGTGATCCCGAAATCGGTGACACCGTCAAGAATTGAAGAAAACTTTAATGTATTTGATTTTGAACTGACAGAAAATGAAATGAATGTCGTTCGTTCTTTGGATACAGGAAAAAGATTATTCTTTGATCCTAAAGATCCGGAATGGGAACAGAAAATGCTCAATTCCGTAGCGGATATCTAATAAAAACAGAAATTAAGAATATTCCCACAGTTTTCACTATTTCACAGATTACAATCTGTGTTTTCTGTGAGATCTGTGGGATTTGTATTTTCATTCGGGGTGAGGAATATCATATCCTGTTGAAAATGAAGTGTTCCTATTTTTCGTACCTTTTTATTTAAAATAATTTCTTATGTTCTGGCCGGATACAATCAGTAAAAAACTAGGGATAGAATATCCTGTAATTCAGGCTCCGATGTTTGGAGTGAGTACGGTACAGATGACTGTTGCTGCTTCAAAAACAGGTTGTCTGGGATCACTGGCGCTGGCTGATCTTTCTGCAGATCAGTCGGTTGAATTGATCAGGGAAACGAAAAAACTGACCAATAAACCTTTTGCAGCAAATATATTCGTCCATCACATTCCTGAAGTGGCGGATGATTTAAAAGAAAAGTATATTAAAACCAAACAGTTTCTTGAGCAGCTGGCCAGAGAAAATGAAATTGATGTAAAGCTTCCGGAACTTGAAGCCATCAGTATAAATAGTTACCATGAACAGATAGATGCTATTATTGAAGAAAACTGTAAAATTTTAAGCTTTACATTCGGAAATCTGGATGATCAGAGTATTCAGAAATTAAAAGAAAACGGTGTTACCCTCATCGGAACCTGTACGTCTGTGAATGAAGCTTTGCAGCTTGAAAAATCAGGTATTGACATTATCTGTGTTCAGGGAATAGAGGCGGGAGGTCACAGAGGAAGTTTTGAGGCGGAGAATATTCCGCAGATCGGAGGGGTATCTTTGCTGTCACAGGTGTATGATCATGTGAGTGTTCCTCTGATTTATGCAGGAGGAATTTATGATGCCAAGACCTTAAAAGCTGTTAAAGATTTAGGAGCGCAGGGCTTCCAGGTGGGAAATCTTTTATTGGCTTCTCAGGAAAGTGCTTTACAGCCTTTTGAAAAGGAAAGACTGAAAAAAGTAAGAGAAGAGGAAATTGTTCTAACGAAGAGCTTTTCCGGACGATATGCCAGAGGAGTGAAAAATCAGTTTATAGAGGCGGTTGAAAATTCAGAATATATTTTGCCTTATCCTTATCAGAACAAACTTACGAATGCCTTAAGAAAAGCAGCTAAAACTCTGCAAAATCCTGAATTTGTATCCATTTGGCTGGGGCAGTCTATTCACCAGTATAGTGAACTTTCCACAGAAGAAATTTTGAGAAATCTGATCAAAGATTGTGAAAGATAGATCAGGATAGTTTCAATTTGCCTGTAATTTTCTATTTTCGTGAAAGATAAAAACTAAAATCAGCGAAAATAAATGAAATTTTCAGAGGGAATTCAGAGATCACTTCCGTTCGGCTACCTGTTTCTTGTCGTAATAGGAATATTAAAAGAAAGTGTCTTCTATTACCAGATAGGCATTAATATTTTAAAATATTCAACAATTATGGACATCCTGATCAGTCCGATTGCCACCTTAACAGCTCATCCTGTGATATTGATTCTCCTAATCGGTATCATTATATTCTCATTTGCTTTTCCTTCTTTTTTATCAAAACAGGCCAGTAAAAATAAACGTTGGGCATTCCAGATGGCATCTCTCAAAGGACATGAAAATATGAGCAAAGAGGCTATTGAGAATCATTTTACCAATATGTTTGTGAAGTTTCTGGCCATGATGCTGCTGTCTTTCTTTGTAGGAATAGGGCTGGGAGAAGGATTCGGGCTTACCAGAAAGATAAGGGAAAACAAACTTAAATATGACTATAGATTAAACTATGGTGATGATAAGTTTGAACAGGTTCATCTCATAGGATCCAACAGCATGTATTATATTTATCTGGCAAAAGGAAATAAAACAATAAAAATAGCACCGTTGGGCTCCATAAAAAATATTGAACTGACCAATAACAAGAAAATTGAATGATCATAATTTAATAAAAAAGCTTCAGATAAGATTCTGAAGCTTTTTGTTTATTTTGTTAAATCAAGGCCACCGAAATTTCCGGAACTCATCATGAGATAAACACCATCCGTTTTATCCAATGTATTCCAATAGGCATGAAGGTCTTCAGCATTTGTAAACACCTTTAAATTCTCATTCCTGAATTTTTCTTTGATGAATTCTGGTGATATTGGCTCCATTCTTTTGATCTTCAAAGCATCTTCAGAATAGAAAACTACAGCATCTTCCAGACCGTCCATCGCATGATCATATTGTTCAAGAAAGGTGGGATTTAAGCTGGAATAGGTGTGAAGTTCCAAAAATCCGTGTTTCTTATCATTTTTAAATTGCTCTGCAAATGCTTTTACAGCTGCCTTCACCTTGCTTGGTGCATGGGCAAAATCTTTGTAAAGAATTCCTTTATCTTCTCTTTCTACTTTTTCAAGACGCTTGGATGCTCCTTTGAAGCTCATGATTGCTTCATAGAAATCTTCATCCATAATACCAAGCTGCTGGCAGATATGTCTTGCACCTTCTAGGTTCAGCAGGTTGTGTGCTCCAAAAACAGAAAGTGGAACATCACCCATTTCTGTTTTTAAATAAACTTTACCATTATTGATTTCGTACTCCGGAGTTTTGTAAGGAATCTTTCTGAAATAGTTCTCTGCATTTTCCACTACTTTCACTACTTCAGCATCCTCTTCGTTGTATACAAGAACTCCACCAGCTGTAATGCTTGCTACAAACTTTCTAAACTGATCAATATAATCATCAAATGTTTTGAATACATTGATATGATCCCATGCAATACCACTCATTAAAGCAATATTCGGCTGATACAGTAAAAATTTAGAACGAAGATCAATAGGAGAAGAAAGGTATTCGTCACCTTCCAGCACCATGAAGTCATTATCCTGGGTCAGTTTGACCATACAGTCGAAACCTTCAAGCTGAGCTCCTACCATAAAGTCCACGTCTTTTTCGTGGAAATTCAGAACGTGAAGAATCATTGAAGTGATGGTTGTTTTACCATGTGATCCAGCAATAACAACTCTTGTCTTATTTTTAGACTGCTCGTACAGGAATTCAGGATAAGAATATATTTTCAAGCCCAGTTCTTTTGCTCTTGCCAGCTCAGGATTATCCTGATGTGCATGCATCCCAAGAATGACAGCATCAATATCCGCAGTAATCTTTTCCGGGAACCAGCCCATTTCCTGAGGCATAATTCCTTTCTTTTCCAAACGGGATTTTGAAGGCTCAAAAATAGCGTCATCAGAACCTGTCACCTGATATCCTTTGTCTTTTAATGCGATTGCAAGATTATGCATGGCGCTTCCGCCAATGGCAATGAAGTGGGTTTTCAATTGTATTTACTGTTTTTTAACATTAGTATTAATGATCTGCTGGAAAGCTTCAAGAATATTATTCCAGTTGGTCTGGTAGTTCGGAATAATCATACTCGCATCCGATTTACTCCCTTCATTCGGACCTCTCTTGACATTGATAGACGTTGAAATATTGTCGTACAATTTTTTACGGTCTTCCTGTATTCTTCTGAAATTATTCTGAGAAAGAACCTGATCCAGTTTCTTTAAATCTTCATTAGAAATCTTAAAATCCTGTTTGTACTTCTTTCCCTGTCCTTCAAAAGAATAGTGTACAGTATTCCCTTTTATAAGCAGGTTTTCATAAACAGGAGCATAGCCTCCGCTTTTCGAATAGCTGATATCAAAATCCGAATATATCTTTTGGCTGTTGCATGAAACTAATACTATGATTGCGAATAAGATTCCAAGTATTCTGTTCATAATTTTTAATTTACTTTAATTATTTGAGTCCTTTTGTTCTAATTTTTTAGCTTTAAGTTCTTCATCATAACTGTGTAATAGATTGAAATCTTCTGTCTGCTCAATAGCCGTCATAATTTTCAATAAAATTTCCGGTGCTTTTTCATTATCATAATCAATATCCAAAGGAGCTTTGAATTCCATCGTAGGTTTTACACCGGTAACCTTTACGCGGAGTCCTTTTTTATCAAAAGCTCTTCTGAAACCGTTTATTTTGATTGGAATTACAATAGGACGCTGATTCTTTACCAATTTGGCTGTTCCCCGTCGTCCCTGTGCAAAAGCTGACGTAGTTCCTTGAGGGAAAGTAGCTACCCAGCCATTGTCCAACGCTTTCATAATATTATCTACCTCACTCATGTCTACCATTCTGTTGACATTTTTCCCTTCTGCTCTCCATGTCCTTTTTACGGTTACAGCGCCTGCAATTTTGAAAATTTTAGGAAGAATACCTTTATTCATGGTTTCCTCAGCTGCTACATAATAAAAATCAATCTTGGGATTCAGTAGATAGATCGGGTTCTTTATCGTATTTAAGTATCCGTTGTTTACAGCACAGAAGGCATGGTACATTGCTGCCACATCTGCAAAATAGGTCTGATGGTTGGATACAAAAAGTACGTTAGAGTCCGGAAGATCCACAAGGTGTTCTGTACCGGTTATTTTTAACTTATTAAAGCCATTGAATCTTCTGTAAGATACAATTCCCAATATAAAAATAATAAACCTTTTCAAAAAATAAGGAGTTCCGAATGCATCGGTGAAAATATTTTTCTTCGCCATCTCTCAATTAAACACGGTAGTGCAAAGTTACATTTTTTTCAACAACTGACTGAATTCACTTAATATCATCGCTGTAGCACCCCAAATAATGTATCCGTCGAAATTGATCACAGGAACTTCATGTCCGCCTGCACTTGGCAGAGCCATAATTTCCGGGGTGTCTGACAGGTTCAAAAAGGAAGTGATAGGAAATTCTATGGTTTCCACAGCTTCCGTCTGCTGAAGAACGAAGGCCGGATTCTTTTTAGTATAAGAGATATAAGGATATACATAAAAATTGCTTGGCGGAATATAGATAGGAGACATTTCTCTGATGATCCTTACATAATGCTTGTCTATTCCAATTTCTTCTGAGGTTTCACGAACTGCGGTTTCTGCAAAATCTCTGTCCATTTCCTCACGCTTTCCGCCAGGCAGCGATATCTGCCCGCTGTGTCTGTCGTGTTCATTAATCGTTCTTTGAATCAATGGAAAATACCACTCGTTGTTTTTCAGATATAAAACAATATTGACAGCCGCAAATTTGGGATTCTTTGACAATACTTCATCATAAGTAAAAACGGGACGATAGGGAGGTGAAAATACTCCATGGGCGTGTTCACCGGGAAGTTCCACGCTTTTTATTTGTCTCAATAAATCTTTTCCAAAATTTTCCATAGCTCAAATTTAGCAATATATCTTGAAGAAATAAGTGCCTTAACATTAATTAACCTATGAAAAAGCCTGTATTGTAACTGGAAATTTTTACCTATTAATCCCAGTGAAATATCATTAATGATAAAACCCGGTGGATTTCAACTTTCAACCTTGAATTTTTAATTCAAATTGATTTTCTTTGGTGACAATAAATCTGACAGCAGTTTGTAATAAAAGCTTAAAACCCTGAATTGTGATGTTTTGAATATATAAATGATCAGGTTTACTTATACAATATCATAATTAAAAAAAGATTACTATTCACTGTTGGTGGATTTTACTGTAAATCAACATGTTGTGATGGTGTTTTTCCGTAACGGTAAATAATGACTTGCCCAACTGAAAACAGTGATTTTCAAAATTTACACCTTGATGGTGGTTTTTCATTTTGACGGGGAAGCTACCTTTGCCTTACTATTAACCAATTAATTTTTACCAAGATGAAAAATTTACTTACAGGTGTACTTACACTATTCGCAATGAGTTTCGGATTTGCACAATTCAATATTGATGTGACTACTCAAACAGGAAACTTAAATGTTGCTACAGTAGACCAGACCGGTCTTTTGAACATCAATTCTCTTACACAGACAGGGAATCGTAATACTGCAGATATTGACCAGGTAGGGATTTTAAATGTCAATAATGCGCAGAGTATCGGAAACAGAAACTCTGTAGATGTAGATCAGATGGGTATTGGAAACTCCAATGAAGTTTTGCAGATGGGAAATAGAAACTCTGCATCAACCTGGCAGTTAGGAGTACTTAACTCTACAGAACAAACTCAGATTGGAAGAAGAAATGATGCCTCCTCGGTACAGATTGGATTAGGTAATTCAGTTTTCCAATATCAGGACGGAAGAAGAAATGATGCTTCTGCCATTCAGGTAGGTGCTGGTAATGACGCTTATCAGGTTCAGTTGGGAAGAAGAAATGATGCCAGCGGACTTCAGATAGGAGCTAATAATGTTCTTGTTCAGTATCAGGATGGTAATGATAACAGTGCTACTCATATACAAGCTGGTACAGGTAATATTGCAGCCTCAGTTCAGGTAGGAGATGACAACACTTCTGCAGGAGTACAGATAGGTAATGCCAACCAGCTTTATCAGTTCCAGATAGGAGATTCCAACACAGCTATTGATCTTCAGATGGGTAACGGTAACTTTACCTGGGTAGCTCAGAGCGGTCTTGGCCATTTTCATGTAGGAACTCAGATGGGTAATGGAAACTCAATGATTGTGAATCAGTCGAATTAAGCCCTATAACAACATACTGTAAATCTTAGAAATTGTAAAGGAGAAACTGCAGTGTTTCTCCTTTTTTACCTTCAGTTTTCACAGATTTGTTATTCATGTAACTTTAATAAACAGGCTATGTTTAACTTAAGATGGAGTGTTTTGGCGCTTTTCACATGGCTGCCAATACATGCACAGGAAATAGACTGGGATAAGGTAAACAGTAATACAATCTTTAATCTTATAGCCAGACAGCAGACAGATCAGAGTTCTTATGGATCCGATATTATTCAGATAGGAGACTATAACAATGCCGAACTTTCCCTTAACGCCCGAACAAATATTGTAGTAAAACAGCTTGGAGATTTTAATACCTTATATTTTATCAATTCATTCACAGATAAAGAAGCAAAAGCTGCTATTACTGCTCAGGGAAATAATAATATTATTGATGTTACAGGAAGCAACAGTATTTCGGATGGAATTCAGATTAATGTAAAAGGAGATAATAAAACAGTTTTCATGAGAAACTATTAAAACACAAGTGATGAAAATTTTATATTCCCTAAGCCTGGGTACATTTTTTACCTTCCTGTCTGTATGGGTTTATGGGCAGGAAGATAAGAAAGTAAACGCCAGGATAGAGAGTAGTCTCCTTGAAAACCAGGTAAGATTGAAAGCCGTAGTCATCAATAACACCGCTGTGTATAAAGAACTCAATTACCTTTTGGTTTCTATTAAAAAAGGGAATGGCGGAAATCTCTCAAATAATCAGCAGAATGGGAAATTTTCTGTTAACCCCAATGAAGTAAAGGTATTATCGGAGATCAGTGTGAATCTCGAATCAAAAGATGCTCTCAAAGCCTTCCTTTATATCAGGGATGAAGAAACCCAAAAACTGATTGCTAAAGACAGTCTTGAACTGAACAGCGATCTTTTTAAGAAAAAAACAGCTAAGATTGAGGAAGATGCTGCTTATGAGCTCAGAGGACTTACTATAGATGAGACAAAAACCAAAGTAGGAAAAGACTTTTATGATATGTTTTACATGCAATACAGTCAGCTTCCCGATAAAAGCAGCAGTGTCATTACTATTACAGAACTTCCTCTCCGTGGAACAAGCGGTCAGATTACTATTCAGATGGAAGATAAAATTATTTACAGTTTTATGACCAATCCGGCAGAGGATTATTTAAAAGAACAGCTAGGTTATAGCTTAAAATATATCAAAGAATTTAATGCCAAGAAAAATCTTATAAAAAATGAATTTATCTATTAAAAATGTCCGCCATGAAAACCTTTATCATTATTTTGACATGTATTGCGGGTGTTTTCTACGGAAAAGCTCAGCAGCTCGTCTATAAGCCGGTAAATCCAGCTTTCGGAGGAGATACATTTAATTACCAGTGGCTTTTAAGCTCTGCTAATGCACAAAACCCATTTGATGAAAAAAATGATTTCAGCGACTTGCTGGATCGTGTGAATTCCCTTGATAGTTTTACCCAGAGTCTGAACAGACAGATCCTCAGTGAGCTTTCAAGAAAACTGTTTGATGAACAGTTTGGTGATGGAAACATAAAACCCGGAAATTACCTTTTCGGATCCCTTTATCTGCAAATTACCAATACTAATCAGGGACTTTTAATCAATATTTTGGATACCAGCAATGGCGATCAGTCCGAGATCGTAATTCCGAAATAGGAAATAACTAAAAATAAACTTACCATGACAACCTACACTTATACCAGAATCTTTTTCTGCACTTTCCTGCTATGCATTCTGCAGGCCTGTAGTTCAATCTTTGGTTTACCTTCGGATCCCGAAAAACCAACAATGGGAGAGGTTACTTCTTCCACTGCAGAATTGAAAAATCTTCCGCTTCCCAAAGAGAAGATTGTAATAGGAGTCTACAAATTCAGAGATCAGACCGGCCAGTATAAGCCTTCCGAAAACGGAAACAACTGGAGTACGGCAGTCCCTCAGGGAACTACAACCATTCTTATCAAAGCATTAGAAGACAGCCGCTGGTTTGTCCCTATTGAAAGGGAAAATATAGCCAATCTTCTCAATGAAAGACAGATCATCCGTTCCACCAGACAGGAATACATCAAGGATGCAGACAAAAGCAATCAAGCACTTCCCCCTCTTTTATACGCCGGAATTCTTCTTGAAGGCGGCGTTATCTCATATGACAGCAATATTCTGACCGGAGGACTTGGCGCAAGGTATTTCGGAATCGGTGCTTCCACACAATACCGCCAGGACAGAATTACCATCTATCTCCGCGCTGTCTCTACCCTTAACGGAGAAATTCTTAAAACGGTTTATACCTCTAAAACCATTCTTTCAACCAGTGTTAACGGAAGTTTTTTCAGATATATTGATACTGAAAGACTACTGGAAGCTGAGGTGGGTCTTACTCAAAATGAACCTGTTCAGCTCGCCGTGACAGAAGCTATAGAAAAGGCCGTAAAAGCCCTGATTGTTGAAGGAATCAGAGATAAAATATGGGGGAAAGCAATAGATGAGAATGGAGGATATCAAAGTTTAATCAACGAATATAACAGAGAACAGGAGCAAAATAATGACCGGGTGATTGGCGGCAGATATCCGCAGGATTACAGACAGAAACTATCTGTTTTTGCGAATGTTGAAGGGCAGAAAGTTAAAGATGACTATGTAGGTTCTAAAATGAATGTTGGTGGAAAAATAGGCCTTAAATATTTCCTTACTCCTTACCTGAATGTGGAACTGAACGCAAGTTATTTTACGCTTGAAAATTCAAATATTGTGAAAAGAAACTACTATGGTCCTGAAGTGAATCTGGAATATATCCTTTTTCCGAAATACAGATTCAGTCCATTTGTGTATGGTGGAGCAGGAGCGTTGTATTCAAAATATAAACCTCAATATAAAGCACAGTTCGGGGGTGGGCTGGAATATATGATCAGCAAGAATTTCTCACTGAGAGCCTCCGCCCAATATGACCTTGGCTTCAAAGACGACTGGGAAGGCCTTGTAAATGGGAAAAGAAAAGATCAGGCTTTGCGCTTTGGAATAGGAATCAACTTTTACTTCGGAAACAAATAAAAACACGAACTATGAAAACTATAATTAAAATATTCAGCATATTCATCTTTGCTTTTTGTCTGTTTTCATGCAATGAAGACCTTGTAGAACAGGCGCAAACAGGAATGTTAAAAGGAAAAGTCGTAAAAAGAGGCAGTAATGTGCCGATTCCTAACGTGAAGATTTTTACCAATCCTACGACACAAACGGTTTTCAGCGGTACAGACGGCTCATTTGAAATCGCTGCCATGCCGGTAGGCAATTACTCTGTAAAAGCAGAACTTTCAGGATATATTACAAGCTTTCAGTCAGTCAATATACAAAATCAAAATCAGGTAGTAACGGTAGTTTTTGAGATGGATGATGATACTTCATTGAATTCTCCTCCCGCTACACCACAGTTGCTAAGTCCGATAGATAACGCAGTAAATCAGCCTTTGAGCGTTGAATTAACCTGGAGCGCAACAGATCCCGATACAGCAGATGTATTAAGATACAGCCTGACAATTAAAAATAATCTTGACACTAATGTGATTCAGGTTAATGATTTGACAGCAAACCACTATACGCTTTCAAATCTGAAGTTTGGTGTAAGTTACTTCTGGCAGGTGTCTGTTTCGGACGGCATTCACCAGCCAGTTTTAAGTTCTATCAGTAAATTTACCACCAATACGGTTCCTGCAAACAGGTATCATTACGTTCAGAAACAAAATGGAAACTTTGTGATCATTTCCAGTGATGACCAGGGAAATAATTTCCAGTTTACTAATTCTTCCTACAACAGCTGGCGGCCACGCAAAAACAATAATGCAGGTCTCATTGCATTCCTTCGTACGGAAGGCGGAAGTACCCATCTTTATACTGCCAATCCGGATGGTTCCAATCCTTTTAAAGTAACAACGGTTGCTGTTGCAGGATTTAACAATTATGAAATGGACTTTGCATGGAGTACCAACGGTAAGGAGCTTATTTATTCCAACTTTAATAAGCTTTACAGGATTAATAAGGATGGAAGCGGCCTGAGCTTAGTGTATACAACTCCGGATGGAAGCCTGATCTCAGAATGTGACTGGAGCTACGACGGTAGTAAAATAGCATTGAAAACCAATGATTATAACGGGTATAACACTAAAATTTATGTGATCGATAGTAATGGTGCCGTTCTTAAAACTGTACTTTCAGGTACCGCAGGTGCCAGCGGAGGTTTGAATTTCTCTGTAGACGGACAGCTTCTTCTCTTTACCCGTGATGTTTCCGGATATCTGGATGGAAGTGGAAATTACCGTCAGCTGGATTCACATATCTTTATGTATAACCTTGTCACAGATGCTGTGAGTGATATTTCTGCAGAAAGCGAAAAAGTACTGGGCACAAATGATCTTGATCCCAGGTTCTCACCAAATAACGCTCAGATTATTTTTATGAATACCTCCAATGATAATATTTCTCAAAGGAATGTAATGGTCATTGACCTTAGTAATACGTTGACTGATATGACAAGAGCAACGCTGTTCAGCAATGGAGAAATGCCGGATTATGAGTAAGAAGCGTTTAGTGTTTAAAGTTTAATGTTCAAAGTTTAATGTTTAAAGTCCAAGGTTTTAGTTGTAAAGTGAGGTGTGAGATACTATCTGTACCCATTAGAGATCAATTGAGAAGTAATTAAATACGTTTTTCATTGTAAAGTCTCTTATTTCTCTGCCTCACTTTTTATTCTACAGACTTTGATAGGTAACAATAAAAATTTCCCTGGAGAATTATTGAAATTAAAATCAGGGGAAAAAAAATTCCAGACTTTCTAAAGCCTGGAATTTTTGAGTGATTCATGGAAGTCTTTCAGTCGATGATATGATTCTCTATCGCATATTTTACAATTCCGACTGAATTTTTCGCATTGAGTTTCAAAAGAATTCTTTTTCGGTGTGTTTCTACCGTATTGATACTGATAAATAATTTTTCTGATATGTCTTTACTGCTGCATCCGTCACAGATCAGTTTAAGAATTTCCATTTCGCGACGGGTGAGAGGTTCTTTGATGTGAGGATTGGGTTTTCCCTGTTCACTACTGATAAAATTGATCATTCTTTCCTTTGCCTGATCACAGATATAGATCTCATTAAGAAGTAAAACATTGATGGATTTAAGAAACTCATCATAGGTGCAATTTTTATCCAGATAAGCTTTAATACCTTTATTGAAGAGTTTTCGGATGTCAATCACATCATATGAACTCCCAATGATAGTAATCTTGGTATTTTTATGCTTTGCAATAATAGTCTCCACAAGCTTGCAGATTTCTGAAAGCATAAGCATATTGGAACTCATCACAAGCATTTCCGGAGGTTCTTCTTTTAAATGTTTTGAGAGGTTTTCTAGAGAATTGCAAATATCAATTGTACTGAAAATTTTACTTTGGGTAAGTAGTCTTGATAATCCTTCTGTATAGAGCATCGGTTCATCAAAAATAGTCAATTTTGGTTTCATCATGGTTTATTTTGTTTATATAAAAATAGGAAAAAAACTTCATATTTTGAATAAAATTGACAAATAATTTCAAATTATTATGTTTTTATTAATGATAAAATATTATTTTTATTGATTATTTGTTAAATAATTCTCTTTTTGTGGAGTTTTTTGGAGTTATTATTGTTAAAACCTAATGTTGATCATTGTTAATGAATGATAACTCTAATTATTTTAAGATTTAACTAACAGAACGGGGATATGCTTTACCGGAAAATTAACAGAATTGGCAATGAAACAAAATTCATTGGCTTTATGATGGAGCTGTTCTGCTTTTTCTTTCATACATTCTTCCGCAACAGTTACCGTAGGATGCAAAGTTACTTCTGTAAAATGACCGCTCCCACTGGCTGTTTCCCCCATGATACCTGTTGCTTCATCAGTATAATCTGTAACAATAATACCCGCCTCAGAGCAGAAATGAAGATACCAAAGCATATGGCAGGAGGAAAGAGAAGATAAAAACATCTCTTCAGGATTGTATTTTGTTCTGTCACCACGGAATGCAGGATCAGACGAACCTTCAATCATAACTTTGTTTTCTGCTGAAATGGTGTGACTCCTTTCGTAGTCCCTATAGCCGGTTGTTCCTGTTCCCTGGTTGCCTGTCCAGTGGACGGTAATTTTGTAATGGTGGTTTTTCATAGATAAAAGATAAAAGATAAAAGATAAAAGATAAAAGATAAAAGATAAAAGATAAAAGATAAAAGATAAAAGATAAAAGATAAAAGATAAAAGAT
>NZ_JAVDQX010000010.1:0-42816 GCF_031454475.1 Chryseobacterium vietnamense
AGAAAACTACTAAAACAGTCGGGGCGGCAGGATTCGAACCTGCGACCTCCTGGTCCCAAACCAGGCGCGATGACCGGACTACGCTACGCCCCGAATATATAGAAGAGCGGAGGGTAAGGGATTCGAACCCTTGCGACACTTTCGCGTCGACAGTTTAGCAAACTGCTCCGTTAACCACTCCGGCAACCCTCCTTTTTTGTTTATTTTTTAATGATCGTTGTTCCGTTATTGCGAGTGCAAATATAGAACAGATTTCTTTATTTACCAAATAAAATTCAAGAAAATTTTGTGTATTTTTGAACTAATAAATCATTCAAAAACCAAACTGATGCGTAAAACATTATATATCATCGGATTAAGCACTTTTGTTTTTTCATGTACCTCCCAACAAAATGTGAAAAAAAATACTTACCAACCGAAAACCCCAATAACACAGGCGAAACCGACTGTTAAGACAACACCTCCGGTTGCTCCAAAACCAAAAGTTGTATCTGATCATGGCGTAGATTTTTTTACTACCAATATAGCAGATCCAACAAAAAATGATAATACGGCAAGTTATGGTTCTATTGTATCTGCAAAACCAGCCGGATATAAGGTGGTGAAAACTTATTTTCCTGCAGTTGCTCAAAATTTCAGACAACGTTATCTGATATTGCATTATACCGCTCTTGCGGATGATAAGTCCATTACTGTTCTTACCCAGCAGGCTGTAAGCGCCCATTATCTCGTAAATAATACCGGAGATAACGAGATCTATCAATTGGTAGATGAAAACAAGCGGGCATATCATGCAGGCGTAAGTGCGTGGAGAAATGATAAAAATCTTAACGATAATTCTATCGGTATTGAAATTGTTAATACAGGATATACTACAGATAGTACAGGTAAAAGAACTTTTGCTCCTTTTAGTGATGAACAGGTAAGAAAAGTAGCTGCCTTGGTTAAAGACATTGTAACAAGATATCAGATTCAGCCTACGAATGTATTGGCGCATGCGGATATCGCACCTACAAGAAAGCAGGATCCGGGGCCTATGTTCCCATGGAAGAAGCTTTATGATGAATACCAGGTGGGAATGTGGTATGATGAAGCAGCTAAACAGACTTATCTTGAACCGGCACAGGCAGACCTGGCAGCAAGATATAATGATTCCAGCTTTATTTTTCTTATTCAGACTTCATTGCAGAAATTCGGATATGCGCTTGATCTTAGCGGAAAATGGGATGATGCCACCAAAAAAACAATTGAAGCTTTCCAGTATCACTTCCGTCCACAAAATTATGACGGAATTATGGATGCTGAAACATGGGCAATACTCCAGGCTTTAAATCAAAAATATCCAGCAAAATAATTCAAATTAAAACGCATCGGTTAGATGCGTTTTTGCTATCTTTAAACGATCAAAAACAGTAAAATATCTGTAATGGAAAATTTCAGAAAAGAAAGTGATCTATTAGGCGAACTGAATGTGCCTATAGATGCTTATTATGGGGTTCAGACACAAAGAGCTATCGACAATTTTAAAATTTCAGGACAACTTTTGTCTTCGTATCCGGATTTCATAAAAGGTTTGGCATTTGTAAAAAAAGCAGCAGCTAAAACCAATTATGAATTAGGACTTTTAGACGAAAATCTGTATTTTAAAATAGCAGAAGCATGTGATGAAATTGTAGAAGGGAAATATCATGAGCAGTTTCCGGTAGATATGATTCAGGGAGGAGCAGGAACTTCCATCAACATGAATGCGAATGAAGTGATCGCCAATATCGTATTGGAAAAAATGGGAAAAAATAAAGGAGAATACGAATTCTGTTCACCTAATGACCATATCAATCTTTCTCAGTCTACTAATGATGCTTATCCTACGGCAATCAAAATGGGATTGCTTCAGATGAATATCGGACTGGTAGAAAAACTGGAGAGAATTATCACTGCTTTCCGTGCAAAAGGACAGGAATTCCAGGATGTTATTAAAATGGGACGTACGCAACTTCAGGATGCTGTTCCAATGACTTTGGGGCAAGAGTTTGAAGCCTATGCAGCCACTTTGGAAGAGGATATCTCCAAACTGAATAACAATGCAAGCCTTTTTGTAGAAGTCAATATGGGAGCAACCGCTATCGGAACAGGATTAAACGCTCCGGTAGGATACGCTACTCTTTGCGCTAAAAACTTAGCTCAGATTACAGGATTCCCGATTGTTTCTGCGCCGGATTTAGTAGAAGCTACTCCTGATACAGGATCTTATGTGATCTACTCTTCAGCAACAAAACGTCTTGCAGTAAAGCTGTCTAAAATCTGTAATGATTTAAGATTGCTTTCATCAGGTCCAAGAGCCGGACTTTTTGAAATTAACCTTCCTCCTATGCAGCCGGGATCTTCTATTATGCCAGGGAAAGTAAATCCTGTAATTCCGGAAGTGGTCAACCAGGTTTGTTTCAAAGTATTCGGAAACGATCTTACCGTAACTTTTGCAGCAGAAGCAGGACAATTGCAGCTGAATGTAATGGAACCGGTACTTTCTCATGCCATCATGGAAAATATCAACTTCCTTTGCAATGCTTTGGATACACTTCGTGATAAGTGTGTGGTAGGAATTACTGCCAATAAAGAAATCTGCCTGAATATGGTGAAGCACAGCATCGGGATTGTAACAGCATTGAACCCTTATATCGGGTACAAACAGTCTACTCAGATTGCAAAAGAAGCATTGGAAACCGGGAAAAGTGTTTACAACCTCGTTCTGGAGAAAGGAATTCTTTCTCAGGAAAAACTGGATGAAATCCTTGATCCGAAAAACATGCTGAAGCCGCATAACAAATAATTCTATAAACGATGAATGATCAATGATAATTAATGTTTTAACAGTTTTTTATCATTGATTACTCATCATTAATCACTTATAATTCGTGAGGTTTTTAATCATAATTCCCGCTCATAACGAAGAAGATAACCTCCCATTTACTCTTGATTCTTTACAGCAGCAAAGCAGCAAAGATTTTAAAGTAGTGGTAGTGAATGACGGCTCTACAGACAGAACTTCTGATGTCATCAGGAAATATACAGAAACTGATTCCCGGTTTGAAACCATCAACCTGCAGAAATCTGAACATCAGCCGGGTTCTAAAGTGGTTCATGCTTTTAAAAACGGACTTCAGACCCAGGTTATGAATGAATTTGATATTATCTGTAAATTTGATGCCGATATTATCCTTCCGGAAAACTATCTGGCAGCAGTGGAAACAGCTTTCGCCAATAATCCAAAATTTGGACTGGTAGGAGGGCTTCTGTATATTGAAAAAGACGGAAACTGGGTGTATGAAGGAAACTCTAATAAACATCACGTAAGAGGTCCTATGAAGGCTTACCGTAAAGAATGCTTCATTCAGATCGGTGGTTTAAGGGAAACTTTGGGTTGGGATAATATTGATTCTATATTACTGGATCATCTGGGCTGGAAAGAAATTGTTCTTCCGGAGCTCCATGTAAAGCTGATTAAAGTAAAAGGAGCCGATTATACAATACGTCCTGCAGATTACTACGGAAGATATTTTTATTTCTTAGGATTGAACAGGTTTCTGGCTTATATTGCCTCTTCAAAAGAAGCAATGAAAAGCAAATCTGTCTCATTTTTCTTTGATATTATTACATCTTACGAAAACTGCAGATCGAAAAAATCAGAACTGAAAATTACCAAAGAAGAACGAAAAGTCGTTAATGATCAGCGTTGGAAAATGCTGAAAAAAAAGTGGCTGAAGATGTAGAAAGTGATTTTTATACATTGTGAATATTCATCAATAGAAACGGGTTTTAACCCGTTTAATAAAAATAAAAATCCACTGGCTTTAGCCAAAACTTAAGATATAACTCCCATTAACCTGTGAAAAAAATAGCTTACATAGAAATAGACACTCACGCAGAAATTGCTCAGGCTTTCATGGATATTATGGAGGGTTCTAAGGATTTTGCGGTAGACTATTATTTTTCAAAAAGGATCAAAGATCAGGTAAGTCATCGCAATGAAGCTGTTTTCTTATCGGACAGCTCTATGATTCTGGATCAGTTAAAAGGGAAAGGATATGACCTGGTGATAATAGGAACTGTTCATCGTTATTTTAATACATTTTTGGCAATAACAAAAAAGTACAATACCGCAGTTATTACCCACAATCTTAATTTTATAAAAGCCACAAAACTGGATCTGATGAAAAGCGTTTTCAAAGGGGATATTATTTTCAGATTAAAACTGTGGCTGAAAGAAGGATTATTTTATAAAACCAAAGTTTATAAGAGTTCGAGAACACTTTTCGTATTGGATGAAGCATTGGTTTCTGGGAGATATCAGCATTTGCCGCTGTTTTATACAAGAGATTTTGACAAAGTGGAAAATGAAAACCTTGTGGTGGTGATTCCTGGTGGAGTTTCGCAAAAAAGAAGAGATTACGCCTATATTTTTAAAACCATTCAGGAACTCAATACGGACAGGCTCTGCCAATTTATTTTCCTGGGGAAAGCAAGCGGGCATGAGTTTAAACAACTTGAGAATCTGTCTGAAAAATTACCTGAAAACATTGAAATCACTTATTTTTCAAAAAGAGTTTCTTCTGAAGATTTTGAAAAATGGATGCAGAAAGCAGACGTTTTATGGTGTCCGATTCAGCAGGATACAGAGTTTTTCAGTATGAAAGAAACGTATGGACTGACTAAAATGACAGGAAACCTTGGGGATGCCATAGCGTATGGAAAACTGGCTGTTTTTCCAGGAAATTATCCTTCAAAACTAAACTTTATTATTCCTGAAAAAGAAAATATTCTCGAGCAGTTAAAGATCGCTTCTGAAAATCCATTTGATTTTTATACAACGTACAACAGGAAGGGAGTTCAGAAAAAACTGGAGCAATTTCTAACAAGTCTGATCTAAGAAACTTCAGGTTATTCCATTTTTTTTTCTTAAATGTACCTATTTGATCTTAAATACACTCTTAATAAATCTCATATTCAGATAATCTTCAACCGGGAAAATTTTGGTGAAGTAATTTCCAATATAGATCAATATCAAAACAACTGCAGGTTTGTAAACAAGATTAAGCAGATTGCTGTTGAAATTCGGAAGAACAATTGCTACGGTAATGGCTAAAGTACAGATAATAGAGACGAAAATCATTTCAATACTCAACGGCGAAACCTTAAATACAATATAATTGAAAACAATTTTCACAACATTGTAAATGGTAAGTGAAATAGCCGTAGATAAAGCAATTCCGATCAGCTTCAGATCCGTGTTTTTAATGAAATAATAATTCAGTCCGATAGTCAGTCCGGCCAGCAAAAGCATCACCAGAATATTGAATCTGTAATATTTTGAGAGTGAAATAATATTTCCGTTGAATCCGGTGGCAAGATCGATCAATACCGCAGAACCCCAGATCCAGACTACAGGCTCATATTCTCGGAGCATTGTCCCGTTCTTTGGCATAAATTGCGTCAGATAAGGGAATCCCACCATAATACATGAGAATAAAACAGCTCCCAGGAAGTACAGTGTTAAAGATGTCTTTTTATGGAATCTGTCCAGTTCCACCATATCTCCATCTGCCAGAGTTTTATTAATGATAGGTGCGGAAATATTGAATAATCCAAGCTGTGGAATAGAAATCAATGAGATCAGAGCATACAGAACAGAGTAAATTCCTACCTCTTCCATTCCCATAAATTCTCCGATCATAAAACTGTTGATCGCAAGATAATTACCAAAAGTTCCAAGAAAACCGAAGAAACTATAATTGAAAAACTCCTTCCAGAAATCATTCTTTTTAAAATAATCCGTCTTAAAATCCAGGTGAATTTTTTCCAGTTTGTTTGTGTAATAAATATACCCCAAAAGCATTAAAAAGAAGATGCCAAAAAAGAAAGCATATGCAATGGTCTGTGATGTAGCAGCCGTAATATTCTGTGATAAAGCAAAGAAAAACAGACAGAATGCGCCCAGATTGGCTATTTTAGGAAACAGATTGTCGAAGATATTGGAAACTACAATTCTTTTATAATTGGACGTATATTTATTGAAAATAGCACAGAATGAAAGGATTAAAATCAACGGTAGAATCATCTCTTTGATCTTCCATGCCTCCGAATGCCTGAATTTTGGGTAAAAATAGGGGAGAATAAAAAATACAATCGTAAAAATCAGAAAGTTGATAAAAACGGTCAGTAGTGACAGCGACAGCATATTCTGTTTCTTGCCATCTTTTTCTACTTTGTGGAAAAATTTTACATTCGAATAAGAAATACCTAAAACAACAAAAGGAACCAGCATCTCAGCCGTTGGAAGAATGTAGCGCAGCTTTCCGTAAAATTCAAAATCATTCGGAAATATAAATATTGCGGAAACGGTGCCCAGCAAAAAACCAATATAACCGATAATGGAATATTTGAAGCCTTGTCTCGCTACTACACTCATAAGTCGTTTTAAATGTTTTTAGGTATAAAAATAATATTGTTGATGTACTGAGTCTTATTTTTTTCGTCGTTTGTATTTTGTGTTATGATATCTTCTGTAAGATCTTCCAGCGTAAAGCTGTTTCTGTTCAGATATTTTGCGTTGTATCCCCAGCTCATCACTTCGGATATTTCATTCCATATAGGAGTTTGGTGATGTCTTTGTTCCATTTCGACCATTAAAGTCGGCTTGAATTGTCTGATGGTTTCTCTCGCCCCGGATAATGTTTTTATTTCGTTTCCTTCAACATCTATTTTGATAAAATCCAGTCTGTTGAAATGTTCCAGTGCGGCCCAATCGTCAAGCTTAATAACTTTTACTTGTTCCGTATAGCTTTTCTCTTCTCCTTTTTCTTTGTAAGAAGTGTTTAAAGTGCCTCGGGAAGCAATGGTTTTTCCATTAATAATCGGTACTTTGAACTCTGCAGTTCTGTTTTCATCAGAAAGTGCCAGAGGGAAAATGTGCATGTCCGAAAACAGCCTTTTCAGTCTTCTATAAAGCTTTTTATTAGGTTCAAAACCATAAATATGCTCATGTTTCAATGTGTTTTCCAGCTGATAAAGGAAAGTTCCCACATTGGCACCAATATCCAATATTACAGCATTTTTAGAAAGGTATTCTTTGATCCATACCAATTCCGGTTCTACATTACGTTCCGAAAAGTTATTTTTATTAAGATTATTTAAAGCTTTAAAATATCTTTTTTTGTAGAAATTCGGGCTTATGTATTGTAGTTTCTCTGCAATTTTTTGGTATAAAGACATCTTTGGCTTTTTGGCGAACAGCAAAGATACGTAAAAATGTAAAACTTTTCTTAAAAAATGTTAATTATAATCGCTTGGTTTTCAGTGCGGATTTTTAAAAATTGCTTTTATAACCTGTTGAATTTTACTGTATTTTTGATTTGTTACAGAGACACCTGTATCCCTTGGGTATCTCTTTTATAAGATTCTAAAGACTATAATTTCAGTAATAAAGCACCCAATATTCTGTAAAATGAGTGTCCTGTGGTTAAAAATAGAGCTGTCTACCGAAAAGGTGTATTCAGAAAATCATTGAAAGGTTTCATCAGTTTGAAAACTTTGGTCATGTTTTTCACTGCATTTTTGTCCAGAACTTCTTCGTCTTTCAGAGAATATACCACAATAAAGTTTTTAAGTTTCAGGTATTCTCCCATTGGATCTTCCTTTTCAAAACCCTGAGGGATTTTCTTCAGTTTATCGTCCTGATCAAGCTCTGGGAAATGCTTTTTGAAATCTTTATGATTGAGAATCTTCAGAAAGTCGTCTCCATATAAAGAAATCTCCTTACGGACTTCTTTCAGTACCGAAGATTCCGGCATGTAGATTCCTCCTGCTAAAAAGGATTTTCCAGGTTCCATGTGAAGATAGTAACCTCCTTTCTGATTTCCTTTTCCCATTCCCAGAGAAGCTCCAAAATTGGTTTTGTATGGAGATTTATCCTTCGAAAAGCGCGTGTCTCTGTAAATTCTGAACAAAGCTTTTTTACTGTCTATTTTAGCAAGTTCTTCATCAAAACCGGACATCTCTTTGATGAGTTCGTCTAAGAACGAAACTACATTTTGCTGAGATGCAGTGTACAGGGTTTTATTTTCATTAAACCACTCGCGGTTATTGTTTTTATTTAATTTGTTTAAAAAATCAAATGTTTTGGAAGATATAGTTGCAGACATATTGTGAAAGGTGTTTTTTTATTGTTGTTAAGTGATATTCAGGACAGTTTCTGAGCTAGAACCTTTATTCCGAACCTTGTAACCCGAATCTCACAACTCAAATGTACAAAAACTATTACTTAACGGACAATATTTCAATGGCGCTTAATAGGAATATCAAATAGAAAAATTTCCTTTTAATGGCATTATTTTTAAAAATTTATAAATAACATGGAAAAAATTAATCCAATTTAATAAAAAAAAATAATGTTTAACAACTTTTTAAACTAAGGCTTCTTTTTTTAGGTTTAATTTTCCAAAATTCAAAGATATATTAAAGGATTGTGAATTTAAGTTTGCATATTTAAAAATTTATTCAAAAACAAATCAAATATTTATTGTATCTTTGCAAAAATTTTAAAATAGTTAATGAATTTATTTACGGAAACCAATTTAAGTCCTGATATCCTTAAGGCAATTGGCGAACTGGGTTACGAAAGCCCAACAGAAATCCAAAAACAGACTATCCCTTTTATTCTTTCAGATATTCGCGACTTGATCGCACTTGCGCAGACAGGGACAGGCAAAACAGCAGCGTTTTCGCTTCCGATTTTGGATATGATTGACGATACGAGTCGCAAAATCCAATTATTGGTGCTTTGTCCGACACGGGAATTATGTCTTCAGATTTCGAAGGACATAAAGAATTACTCTAAGTATATGAAAGACATCAAGACAACTGCGGTTTATGGTGGAAGTAGTATTGTAGAGCAGATGAGATCTTTAAAGGACAAACCACAGATTATTGTGGGAACTCCGGGAAGAGTAATTGATCTTATCAACAGAAAAGCACTGGACTTCTCTGCGATTCATTGGTTAGTATTAGACGAAGCTGATGAAATGCTTTCTATGGGATTCAAGGACGAATTGGAAACCATTCTAAGCGAAACTCCGGAAACGAAACAAACTTTCTTATTCTCTGCAACGATGAATAAAGAAGTGGAAAGAATTTCCAAAAATTATCTTACAAAACCTCATCGTATTTCAGTAGGTTCTATCAACGAAGTGAAAAAGAACATTACTCACGAATACTATGTTGTAGGATACCGTCAGAAAAAAGAAGCATTAAAGAGACTTATCGATGCAAACCCTAACCAGTATTCCATTATCTTCTGCAGAACGAGAATGGAAACTCAGGAGGTAGCCGATTTCTTAATGCAGAACGGATATGCAGCTGATGCTCTTCATGGTGATCTTTCTCAGGCACAGAGAGATACGGTAATGAAGAAATTCAGATTGAAAAACATCGATATTCTTGTGGCAACAGACGTTGCAGCAAGAGGGTTGGATGTAAACTCTTTAACTCACGTTATTCACTTCTCTTTACCAGATGATCCTGAAGTATTTGTTCACAGAAGTGGTAGAACAGGTAGAGCTGGAAAAGACGGTATTTCTATGGCTTTAATAAAGCCTGAAGAAAGCAGAAAACTGAAACAGATCAAATCTGCAACGAAAATTGAAATTAACGAGAAATTCATCCCTACAGGTGAAGATATTATCAAAGCTCAGGTAGGTGGTGTATTCGAGAAATTATTAACGGAGCACGAAGATCTTTTTGAATTTGATGATAGCTTAATCCCGGATCTGAGCAACTTTACAAAAGAAGAATTGGTACACCAGCTTCTACAGTTCCAGTTGAAAGATCTTGCTTTATACTACAAAGACAAGCATGACCTTGTTGAGCAGAAATTAAGCAGCAGAGACGATGACTATTCTAGAAGAGATCGTGGGCGTGAAAGAGACAGAGATAGAGGTCGCGACAGAGATCGTGGACGTGAAAGAGACAGAGATCGTGGTGGAAAGCCAAGAAGAAGAGATGAAAACATGGTAAGATTCTTCTTCAACCTTGGTAAAAAAGACCATTTAAAGAAACTTGATGTTTTAGATATTATCAACAAAGCTACTGCTGGCGGAAAAACCAAGAAAAGAGCGGAAATCGGTGATATCGAAATCTTAGAGAAATTCTCTTTCTTCGAAGTTGAAAAATCGTTCAAAGATAATGTGTTGAGCAATATTCAATCGATGAAGTTCAAAGGAAAAGATATGAGAGCTGAAGTAGCAAACTAATCTCTTCTTATACCATACAAAACCGGCAGTAATGCCGGTTTTTTTATTTGATAATCAGCAGTTAAGCGAATGTTAACAAAACTTAATGTTATATAGTTTCACGTGCAATCCTTTTTTAAGAAATTTGCACACGAATTATAAATACTAAAAAATGGGAATTGGTAATATTTTCCACGCTTTTCAACCAAAAGATAAAATCTTCTTTGTACTTTTCGAAAAAGTAACTGAAAATCTAGTTGCAATGTCAGAAGAATTCAACACTGGAATCAAGGATTTCGATCTTAATGACGATTCAATGTTGAAGAAAATGAGCGACTTCGAACACAAGAATGATGAACTTACTCACGAAATTTTCGTAGAATTAGGGAAGAACTTCATTACACCTTTTGACCGTGAAGACATTCACACACTGGCAACAGGGCTTGATGATATCGCTGATTATATCTACGCATCCACAAAATATATTTTCCTTTACAAATCACCTGAGATGAAGGCGTATTCAGACTTCTCTTTACTGATCCACAAAGCATGTCTTGAAATCCAGAACGCCATGAAAAACCTTAAAGGGTTCAAAAATATGGAACAGGTGAAAGAAGCTTGTATTAAGGTGAACTCTATTGAGAATATTGCTGACGATTTGCTTTCCAATTCAATGGTAGAATTATTTGAAACCAATGATGCGATCAACATTATTAAAGTTTCATCTGTATTGAACTACCTTGAAATTGTAACGGACAAAGCAGAAGACGTTGCCAATACGATTGAGAACATCATGATTAAATACGCCTAATACATAGCAAAAAATGGAATTTCCGATTTTACTTGTAGTTATTATTGCGCTGGCCCTGATCTTCGATTATATCAATGGTTTCCATGATGCTGCCAACTCAATTGCAACTATAGTTTCTACAAAAGTTTTAACTCCATTCCAGGCTGTACTTTGGGCGGCGCTTTGGAACTTTGCAGCTTTCTTTATTGCTGCTTACATTATTGGAGAATTCAAAATTGGTAATACAATTGCCAAAACAGTTAATGAAAATTTTATCACTCTTGAGGTTATATTTTCCGGCCTTATTGCCGCAATTGCCTGGAACCTTTTGACATGGTGGTTCGGGATCCCTTCATCATCTTCACATACGTTGATCGGAGGTTTCTTAGGAGCAGCTCTTATGCACGCTTTCATGATGGATTATCATGATGTAGCTGCAGCACAGCCCGGGCTTGGGATGTGGGATACTATTAAAGAAGCTTTCAGCCAGGTAACGCAGCAGGGTGTAGTAAAGTTTGATAAAGTAATTCCTATCTTCCTGTTTATTTTCATGGCACCGATCATAGGGATGATTATCTCGATCATTATTACCTTGATTATCGTACACCTTTACAAAAGATCAAACCCACACAAAGCAGACCAGTCTTTCAAAAGATTACAGCTGGCTTCATCAGCCTTATTCAGCTTGGGACACGGTTTGAATGACGCACAGAAAGTAATGGGGATCATTGGTGCCGCAGTAATCTATTATCACGTTAATATGCTTCAGGATGCACAGTATCTGAATATTCCTTCTGCAGAACGTTTTGATTATTTTGCGCAGCATTATATCTGGGTTCCTTTGGTTTCTTTCCTTGCCATTGGTTTAGGTACCATGAGTGGTGGTTGGAAGATCATCAAAACAATGGGAACAAAGATTACGAAAGTAACTTCATTAGAAGGAGTAAGTGCAGAAACTGCAGGTGCTATTACCTTATTCATCACAGACCACTTCGGTATTCCTGTATCTACTACACACACGATTACAGGTTCTATCATCGGGGTAGGATTAACGAAAAGAATTTCAGCAGTAAGATGGGGAATCACCGTAAGCTTACTTTGGGCTTGGGTTTTAACCATTCCAATCTCTGCAATAGTAGCGGCAATTACTTATCTTGCAGTAACCTTCCTTTTCTAAAAAACAAATCATATAATTATATAAACTTTGTCCATTTGGGCAAAGTTTTTTGTTTTATAAAGCCTTGAAAAATTGTATTTTTGTTCAAATTATAAGATTTTATGGAATTTTTAGACAGATACCAGCAGATTGTTGCAGATGCCATCACTAAATATACTTTTAAAGATAAACCTTCGGAGCTCTATGACCCGATGAACTATATTATTTCCCATGGTGGAAAACGTCTTCGTCCTATCATGGTACTTATGGCATGTGAGATGTTCGGTGGTGATCTTAAGCAGGCAATCAAGCCAGCCTTGGCTATCGAGTTTTTCCATAACTTCACCCTGATCCATGATGATATTATGGATGAAGCTCCTCTAAGAAGAAACAAGCCTACTATTCATACTTTACACGGTCTTAATGTAGGAATTCTTTCCGGAGACGGACTGATGCTGAAAGCCTATAAGTTCTTTGAGGATCTGGAACCTGAAATCTTCAAGGCATGTATCAGAATATTTACCCACACAGGACTTCTGTTATGCGAAGGACAGCAGTATGATATTAATTTTGAAACTCAGGAAGATGTTACTTTTGATGACTATATCAGAATGATTACTTATAAAACCGGGGTATTGAGTGCTTCTTCATTTGAAATCGGAGCTTTGATTGCAAAAGCAGATTTTAAAGATGCAAAAGCTATTTTCAATTTCGGAAAACATATCGGGATTGCATTCCAGATTATGGATGATTATCTTGATGTATTCGGAGATCAGGCGCAGTTTGGGAAAAAACATGCAGGAGATATTTATGAAAACAAGAAAACTGTTCTGTATCTGTTAGCAAGAGAACATGCTACCGATGAAGAAAGAAAAGAACTGGATTACTGGTATTCTAAGAAGACTGAAAATGTGGACAAGGTTTACGGAGTAGAAAAGATTTTCAGAAGAACGAAAGTAGATGAAAAAGCATTACGCTTGATTGAAAAACATAATGAAATTGGACAAAGTTATCTTCAGAAAATTGATGTGCCGGAAGAAAAGAAAAAACCTTTTATCGAACTGGCAAATTATTTGTTGAGAAGAGAAAGTTAATATAGGTAGCAGATGGTAGGTAGCAGGTAACAGCAATTTACCCGCTGCTTATTTCCTGCCACCTAACCCTTATACAATGAAATTCAGAACAGAAGTTGATATTCCCGCATCAGAAAATAAGATTGAAATTGAAGATAAAATATTTTCAATAGGTTCATGTTTTGCCTCTGAAATGACGGATTTACTGCAAGACGGACAACTTCAGACCCTCAACAACCCTTTTGGGACAATTTTTAATCCTTATTCCATCAATCATGCCATCAACAGATTACATGATTCTGCATTTTACGAAGAAGAGGAACTGATCACTTACAATGAAGAATATATCTCACTGGATCATCATACCAGTTTTGATACCCGCTATATTCATCAGACCTTAGATAAGATTAACGGAGCTATTGAAGCGGGAAATGCCTTTCTTCAGGAAGCTGACTGGATTATTATCACCTACGGATCTTCATTTATCTATGAATTCCTTCCCAAGAAAAAGCTGGTGGCCAACTGTCACAAAATTCCGCAAAAGTTTTTTGAGAAAAGACTGCTATCTCATCAGGAACTTACCAGTTCAATTTACCAGAGCATTCTGGATCTTAAAGATATTTGTAAAGAAGGAGTACAAATCCTGTTTACCGTTTCACCTGTAAGGCATACCAGGGATGGAATGGTAGAAAATCAGTTAAGTAAATCCAAATTAATCACTGCTATCCACGAGTCTATTTCCCTCTTTGAAGACTGTCATTATCTGCCTGTCTATGAGATTTTGATGGATGATCTCCGGGATTACCGTTTTTACAAAGAAGATATGATCCATCCCAGCACCCAGGCGGTTAATTATATATTTGAGAAATTCGGAAAATCTTATTTTTCCGAAGAAACTCAGGACTTTATCAAAGAAAATTTTAAGATTATCAAAGCTCTTGAACACAAGACCAGTGATAAGAAAGATCCAAAGTTTATCGAATTCAGAGAAAAACTGGATCAGAGAATTGAAGTGCAGCGCAAAAAGGTAAAACATAAAATATTTTAAATGCCTGATTTTACCAGAATTGACTATCTGAGAGATGGAAATGAAAGACAGAAAAGGGCTTATGAAATCCTTACAAAATATCGTGTCTTCGAGAAGCTGGAAGATTATTCCCCGATTTTGGCAGGAACTGTTCCTATAGAAATTGATATCAAAGGAAGCGATTTGGATCTTATTTTTGAAGTGGATTTAAAATTTGAACAAGACTTTCTGGATGATTTACTATTTTGTCAGTTGATTCCTCAAGACGTTGAAGTGGAGCACCCCATTGTAAACGGTGAAGAATGCATTACTTTAAATTTTATGCTGGAAGGGTTTCCCATTGAAATTTTTGGACAGAATAAGCCTACTACAGAGCAGAATGCCTATCTTCATATGGTTGCCGAATACAAAATATTACAGGAAAAAGGAGAGAAATTTAAACAAAAAATAATAGAACTTAAAAAGCAAGGAATAAAGACAGAACCCGCCTTCGGAATATTGCTGGGACTTGAAAATCCTTACGAAGATCTATTGAAATTTTAAATAAAATGATTGATACACATACACATCTATACGCAGAAGAATTTGATGAAGACAGAAAAGAAGCTATTCAGAGAGCTTTAGATAAAGGAATTACAGAATTTTATCTTCCGGCAATCGATTCTGAATCGCACGAAAAAATGCTGCAGCTGGAAACAGAATATCCGGGACATATTTTTTCAATGATGGGATTACATCCTTGCTATGTAAAACCTGAATCATGGGAAAAAGAACTTGAAATCGTAAAAAATTATCTTGATCAGAGACATTTTCCTGCAATAGGAGAGATCGGAATAGATCTGTACTGGGATAAAACAACCCTTGGTATCCAGGTGAAAGCTTTCGAACAGCAGATTGACTGGGCGATAGAAAAAGACCTTCCGATTGTGATTCATACAAGAGAAAGTTTTGATGAAACATTTGAGGTACTGGAAAGAAAAAGACATACGAAATTAAGAGGAATCTTTCATTGTTTTTCAGGGAATCTTGAACAGGCACAACATGCCATTGATCTTAATTTTATTTTAGGGATCGGTGGAGTAGTGACTTTTAAAAATGGAAAAATAGACCAGTTTCTGAATGAAGTTCCACTGGATAAAATCGTTCTGGAGACAGATTCTCCTTACCTTGCGCCGGTTCCGCACAGAGGAAAAAGAAATGAAAGCTCTTACCTTGATCTGGTTGCCGGAAAACTGGTGAATATTTATGGGAAAGATTTTTCTGAGATAGACCGCATTACGACAGAAAATGCAAAGAATATTTTTAAGGTATAAAGTTCTGAACTTTAAGATAAATAAAAACCCTTTTCGTTTTGAAAAGGGTTTCGTTTTTTATTTCTTTCTGGTGAAATTCTTATTCTTAGGTTTTTTAAACCCTACTGAAGCTCCCGCTGCAGGCTTTTTACGGTTATTATTTGACCTTGAATTATTACTGTTTCCTGTTTTAGGTTTCTCACCACCAGCATGAACAGGTTTGTTATTCGAATCCCTTTTCTGTGCAACCAGGTCATCAGTATGGAACGGGTGATCCTTGATGACAGGAATTTTCTTTCCAATTAGCTTTTCTGTATTTTTTAAATTCAAAAGGTCAAGTCCATCCACAAAAGATATAGAATTACCTTCGGCTCCGGCTCTTCCTGTTCTTCCGATTCTGTGTACATAGGTTTCAGAAACATCAGAAAGCTCAAAATTGATCACGAACTTCAATTCGTCAATATCAATCCCTCTGGCAGCAATATCCGTCGCTACAAGAACTCTTGTTTTTCCGGATTTGAAATTATTCAGCGCATTTTGTCTCGCATTCTGAGATTTATTACCATGAATTGCTTCTGCGGAGATATTGTCTTTCTGCAGCTTTCTGGAAATCTTATCTGCACCGTGTTTCGTTCTGGCAAAAACCAATACAGAGTCTGAAATATCATTTTGAAGAATATGAGAAAGCAAATTCAGTTTGTTGTCTTTTTCTACAAAATATACAGATTGTTTGATGGTGTCTGCAGTAGAAGAAACCGGAGTTACCTCTACCTTTACCGGATTATTCAGGATAGAATTAGCCAGTTTCTGAATTTCAGCCGGCATTGTTGCTGAAAAGAATAAAGTTTGTCTTCTCTGAGGTAAAAGTTTAATGATTCTTTTTACATCATGTACAAAACCCATATCCAGCATTCTGTCTGCCTCATCAAGAACAAAAATCTCAAGATTTTTCAGGCTGATGATTCCTTGTGCAATAAAGTCCAGAAGTCGTCCTGGTGTTGCCACCAGAATATCAACACCTTTTCTCAAAGCTGCCTCCTGATTTCCTTGTTTTACCCCACCGAAAATAACAAGTTGCTTTAAGGGAAGATATTTACCATAAGCATTAATGTTTTCCTCAATCTGAATCGCCAGTTCTCTGGTTGGAGTAAGGATTAATGCTTTTATATGTTTATTGGGAATTTTATTTTTGGATAAATTCTGTAGAATAGGGATGGAAAAAGCTGCCGTCTTTCCTGTTCCTGTCTGTGCACAACCTAAAAAGTCTCTGCCTTCCAGGATATCAGGAATAGATCTTTCCTGGATAGGAGTAGGAGTCGTGTATCCCTGTTCCTGAATTGCTTTTGCAATAGGTTCTATTAAGTTTAAGTCTGTAAAATTCAAATGAATTATTTTAAAATTTAAATAAAAATTCCTTCAGTCTGAAAGAATTACATTCTGCAAAGGTAGTCTAAATATTTTTAAGTATCTTATTCCACTTTTTTTAGACTTATTGCCCATTGAAAAACAGAAATGGCAACCCGAATGTGAGCCGCCATTTTTTTCTGTTACATATCTGCAGTTTATTTAAATCTATATCCTACACCAGCCTGAAGAAATCCAATTTTTGTAGGAACTGCATTGCTTTTATTCATTTCTATAAAATTGAAATTGTATCTGGCGTCAACAAAAAACTTTTGATTAATCTTATATTCCGCCCCTAGAAAAGGGAATAAATTCAAGGTTTTTAAAGATTCGTAATTGTGTGTTTCAGCCTCATTAAAAACAGTATTCATTTTTACTTTGGATGATATATTAAATCCTAAGTTCATCCCTACAGAAGCAGAAAGTTCTGGAACAATATAATATTTTACTGAGATGGGAACCTGTATCTGATTGAATTTGTAATCAAAGTGCATGTCACCCACGTTTACCACTTCATTGCCTACCAACTCATACCAGGGATAAGCGTCTTTACCACCCAATTGAGTATACAGTAATTCAGCCTGTAAGCCGAACTTAGCAGATAAAGGCTGCTCTGCTACGATACCTGCATAAAAATAGGATTTCGAGTCCAGAGCGGTTCCAAAAAACTTCATGTTGGATAGGGAATATCCTCCTTTTACCCCAAAGCTCATAGATGCCGGATCTTTTGTGGTTTCCTGTGCATTAAATATTGCCGTGAAAGCAAATACTGCAATGAAAAAAATGTTCTTCTTCATATTTATTTTTAAATGATTAAAAGTTTTTACAAAAAAATAATTCCTCCAAAGGAAGGAATTACTGTTACAAAGATAATTTAAATATTTTTAGTGAAGCTATTTCACTTTATCCCATTGTTGATTCTTTCTTAAGTTTTCAAAAAACTGATACACTTCCGAAAGCTTTTCACTTCCACGTTTTCCATAATCTTCTACATTTTTTGAAGTTCCGTCAGTGAATTGCACTCTTAAGTAGGAAGTCGGAAGATCGGTAATATTGTGTTCACCGTATTTGTCATTTAAACCTTTTACATTTAAAGCATCAAGTAAACTGATTAATTTATTATAATCCTCTTCTTTGATGGTTCCTTTAAAAGTTCCTTCACGCGGCTTTGAAAACTCATCTTTTGAAGGCTTATCATTAAAATTAAAATGTTCCGCTTCAAAAACCGCAGTTCTGTCCGGATTGATTGTCATTTTAAAAACAGGGCAGAATCCAAAGCAGGGAGTTGCTTCATATTCAATTTTAGTATATTTTGAATTTACTTTTTGGGAAGTTGTACAGGATGTCAACAACACAAATGCACAAATAGCTAGCAAATATTTCATAGTTTTTTCAATTTGAATGAATCTCCCAATAATTGTTCCAAACGATAAAGCCTTTTTTTATTTTTATGTTAAATATAAAAAAGCTTTATGCTTATAACCAATGATTCATCTTAACGATACTTTATTGCTTAAGCGCTACTTAATGGTTTAAAATATTGAGAGAGAGAAAAATAGAGGTAGCTCTATGAAAAAACAGCCTCAGGTTCTCCTAAGGCTGTTTTTATGCTGCAGTTCTATTTAATGAAAAATATAACTGATAAATCAATGTATTTCTATCCGTGCAATTGTTTCCAGATCGCATCTTTCAACTCCATAAGGCCTTCTCCGGTAACACCTGAGAAGAACAGAGGCTGTTTGTTTTCCGGGAACTCTGCTGCAATTTCTTTTTTCAGTTCATCGTCCAGAAGATCAGACTTTGAAACGGAAACAATGAAATCTTTATCCAGAAGTTCAGGATTGTACTCCTTCAGCTCATTTTCAAGAATTTTAAACTCCTGGAAATGATTTTCAGAATCGGCCGGAATTAAGAAAAGAAGGATAGAATTTCTTTCAATATGTCTCAGGAATCTGTGTCCTAAGCCTTTCCCTTCTGCTGCTCCTTCAATAATCCCTGGAATATCAGCCATTACAAATGATTTGTAATTTCTGTAATCTACAATCCCAAGGTTAGGAGTTAAGGTAGTAAAAGCATAATTGGCAATTTTTGGTTTTGCCGCAGAAACAGATGCTAAAAGTGTAGATTTTCCAGCGTTTGGAAATCCAACAAGTCCTACATCGGCCAAAATTTTAAGTTCGAAGACCACATAGCCTTCTTCACCATCCATTCCCGGTTGAGCATATCTTGGGGTCTGATTGGTAGAGGATTTGAAATGTTCGTTTCCTTTTCCACCTTTCCCTCCTTGCATCAAAATGATTTCCTGCTTGTCATCAAGAATTTCTCCGATAATTTCACCTTCTTCATTTTTAGCGATAGTCCCAATAGGCACATCGATATAAATATCAGAACCGTCAGCTCCTGTCAGCTGGTTTTTCGCTCCGTTTTCACCTCGTTCTGCTTTTATGTGACGGGTATATCGGAGTGGAAGCAAAGTCCATTCATTAGCATTTCCTCTCATGATGACGTGTCCGCCACGACCTCCGTCGCCACCGTCAGGACCACCTTTAGGAATATACTTTTCACGGCGAAGGTGGGCAGAACCAGCACCTCCGTGTCCGCTTTTACAATGGATCTTTACGTAATCTACAAAGTTAGACATATAGTTTGTATTGCGGGTTGCAGGGATGAAACATCTTATCCCTTGCTATATCCCGATTATTTAATTTTCTCTACCTCAGCGAAAAGTTTTTGGGAAATTTCATCAATTTCTCCAACACCGTTTACCTCTACATATTTACCCTGCTGCTTATAAAGCTCGGCAACTTCTGCTGTTTTGGTATAATATTCTTTAATTCTGTTTTCGATGATCTCTACATTGCTGTCGTCTGATCTTCCGCTGGTTTCTCCTCTTTTCAGAAGTCTTTCAACCAAAATTTTGTCCTCTACCACCAATGAAAGACAGATATCTATATCATCATTCAGTACTTCTTTAACGATCGTTTCCAAAGCTTCTGTCTGAGCAGTTGTTCTTGGGTACCCGTCAAAAATAAAACCGTTGGTATCAGTAGGTTTTTTGATCTCGTCGATCAGCATATCTGTTGTTACCTGATCCGGAACCAATTCTCCCTTATCGATGTATGACTTAGCCAGTTTTCCAAGTTCAGTGTCATTTTTCATATTGTATCTGAAAAGATCACCTGTTGAAACCTGTTTTAAATTGAATTTCTCGATTAGATTCTGAGCTTGTGTTCCTTTTCCACTTCCTGGAGGGCCGAACAGAACAATGTTTATCATAATGTTGATACGCTTCCAGCAATGGGCATTTTGCTTCTGGCTCGTGGCTTTTGGCGGTTTGCTTTTTTGCTTTCAGCTTTTTTAAGTTATTATTAAATTTATTTCTTTATATAATTTTAAGCTAAAAGCTATCAGCTAATAGCCAACAGCGTTTAATGGTTGATTTGTCCGTCTTCCAGCTGATATAAATTTGGAAGGTTTCTTCCCAATTCATCATAATCCAGTCCGTATCCAAGTACAAATTTGTTTGGAATTTCCTTTCCGATATAATCCAGTTTGAAATCTTTCTTGTAAATTTCTGGTTTCAATAAGAAACTAGCCAGTTTTACAGATTTAGGACGTTGTGTTTCTTTGAAATATTTGAAAAGACTTTCAACCGTATTTCCTGTATCTACGATATCCTCAACAATAATAATATGACGGTCTCTTACGTCTTTAGTCAGCTCCATTTTCTGATAAACAATCCCTGTAGATTCAGTTCCTACATAAGAACTCATTTGAATGAAGGCAATTTCGCATTCCCCCGGGTAATATTTTAAAAGATCTGAGAAGAACATTACCACCCCATTTAAAACCCCAATGAAAACTGGAACTTCATCCTTGTAATCTTCATAAATTCTTAACGCTGTCTCTTTTACAATTTCCTGAATTTCGGCATCCTTTAAATAAGGAACGAAAGTTTTGTCGTGAACTTTAATGCTTTCCATAAAATTTTTAGTAGTTGGCAAAGTTACGGATTTTTGATTAAAATACTTTCCTGTTTTTATCAGTTTGAAAGTTAAAGGATGTTGCAAGAGCAAAACTGAATATTATAACGAAGGGTGTTTAAATAGTAATAATGATAAGATTTTTAATGAGATAGAATGATATAGCCTTAAATAAAGGATCCAGAAAGTAATTAAAAAAGACAGGTGTTTGAAATCAAGAACAAAAAGATGATAAATGTCCTGTTGATTGATGAAGAAATGAATATTCCGGAAAATGACTATCTTTGTTCTTTCAAAACCCAAAAATACAGACATGTAGGATACAATTTCTTTCAGATTCAATAAAAACGGTAACGGAAATGTTACTGGTATTCAACCATTATTTAAGAAAGAAATCATGATTTTACTGCAAAATATATCCTTTGGGTTTCCGGGAGGAAATCTTCTATTCAATCATATCAATTTAACAATACAGTCTTCTGCCAAATCTGCTTTGGTAGGAAGTAATGGTATGGGGAAATCAACCCTGCTGAAAATTATCGCGGGGGAAATACAGCCTCTCAACGGCAATATCAATATCCAGGGTAATATCTTTTATGTACCGCAGATGTTCGGGAATTATAATCATCTTACCATTGCAGAATGCCTGAAAATAGATAAGAAACTGCAGGCTCTCCAAAAAATTACCAACGGAGAGGTAGACGAAATTTATTTTGAAACACTTAATGACGACTGGGACATTGAAGAACGATGCCAACATGCCCTGGAACATTGGGGACTCCATAATTTTGAGTTACATCAAAAACTGGAAGGCCTGAGTGGCGGACAGAAGACAAAAGTTTTTCTTGCCGGAATTCAGATCAATCATCCTGATATTATTATTTTGGATGAACCGACCAATCATCTGGATAGTGAAGGAAGAAAGCTTCTGTATGACCTTATTGACAAAACACATGCAACAGTGGTTATAGTAAGCCACGACCGTACTTTGCTGAATCTTGTGGACACTATATTCGAATTAAGTAATCAGGGAATTGCTGCTTATGGTGGAAATTATGACTTCTATGCAGAGCAAAAAGAAGTGGAGGAAGAAGCGTTACATAATGATATCCATTCCAAAGAACGTGCTTTGAAAAAAGCAAAAGAAAAAGAACGGGAAACATTAGAGCGAAAGCAAAAGCTGGATGCAAGAGGTAAAGGAAAGCAGGAGAAATCCGGAGTCGCCAGAATTATGATGAATACACTTCGGAATAATGCTGAAAAAAACAGTTCAAAACTTAAAGGTGTACATGCTGAGAAAATCAGTGGGATTTCCGGTGATTTGAGAGATCTTCGTTCCTCTTTAAAGAATTCTGATCAGATGAAAGTTAATTTTAATGATTCCAATCTGCATTCGGGAAAGATCCTTGTTGCTGCTGAAGAAGTTAATTTCATTTACGGAAAGGAAAAACTCTGGAAAAAAAATATCAGTCTTGAAGTGCGAAGCGGAGACCGAATATCAGTGAAAGGCTCAAACGGTTCCGGAAAAACTACGCTGATAAAGCTTCTGCTGGGAAATATTAAACCTTCGGAAGGAAAAATAAACAAAACAGAATTCAACAGTATCTATATTGACCAGGAATATTCCCTGATTGATCATGATTCAACGCTTTATGATTTTGTACAGACTTTCAATGACAGTGCCATGCAGGAATCGGAAGTGAAAACATTATTGTCCAGATTTTTATTTTGGAAAGATACCTGGGACAAAAAATGTGGAATGCTAAGTGGCGGAGAGCGCTTACGGTTGCTTCTTTGCGGTCTTTCCATCAGTAATAAAGCACCCGATATGATCATCCTTGATGAACCTACCAATAACTTAGATCTCCAGAATGTGGAAATTCTCACCAATTCTATAAAAGATTATCAGGGAACATTATTGGTTATCTCCCATGATGAAGTTTTTCTGGAGGAGATTGGTGTGAATAGTGAGGTTTTGTTGGATTAAGAACTATAATGTAGTTGGTATTCAATAGGGGTGGGCTTTAGCCCGCCTTCAACATCAAAACAATTCCATCGGCTTTAGCCAAAACTTATCATAAGAAAACCTGGAAAAATTAATTTCCAGGTTTTTAATTTTTTATAATTTAATCGCATCCAGATAAATCGCACTTCAGTCATTGCGAGCAAAGCGAAGCAATCTCTATTTCACCTGCACATTTCCCTGTTTTATTGTATTCAGAATAGTTTCCATCTTTTGAGGCAGCTCATAATTGCCTGAAATTTCAATCAGAGGAGTGTTCATCTCAGACAGCCATTCAAGATGGGCTTTTAAAGTTCTGTTGGCAATACCGGTATGATGGTCATAATCTTTAGCCCAATCCATAAACTCCATAAACTTTTTGGCTCTTTCAGGATGGGTGATGATTTCTTCGCCATATCTTTCATGCTCTCTTTTTCGAAGCCTTGCCAGCCGTACATCTGGAGGAAGATAGAGGAAAATAATCAGGTCAAATGCAGGAAATATATTTTCACCCCAATGAATGATTGAACCGCCAAAAATCCAGTTTCTGGCAGTATGAAGTTTGTTTGAAATAATTGAATTTCTCGTTTCAGGGTTTTGTCTTTCTGTAAAAGGAATTGGTGTTGGAAGCCAGAAAAAATCATCACTATCGAAGTATTCAATATTGAGTTTTTCAGATAAAGCTTTTCCTAAAGTGGTCACTCCGGAACCGGAAGCTCCCAAAATATGTATTCTCATGATTTTTAAGTGTATTACATCAGCGAACTCTGCAAAATTTGCGGGAGATTCTTTTTATTTTGAAATCCATTCATCAATTTCCTTCAACACTTTTTCCCGTATTTCCTCATTTAAAATCTCATGACGCATTTCCGGATAGATCTTTACATCCACATGCTGGAAACCGTCCGCTTTTAAATGGTCAACAGTATGCATAACCCCTTTTCCGAAATCCCCAATCGGGTCATTCTGCCCGCTTACAAAAAGGAAAGGAAATGACTTAGAGATAGTGGCAGCCCAGTTTCTCGCTGTCGCTTTTTTATAAATGGTAAATAAAGTATAAAAAGCATTATGAGTAAACGGAATTCCACAAAGTTCATCCTGCTCAAAAGCTTTTCGGTTTTTAGAATTTACACTCAGCCAGCTGGTATCACTGAAATCTTTATCTTTTTTAAAATGTTTGTTATTAACGCTTGTGAAAACAGAATTCAAAAAAGTACGGTGACGAGGAGCAATAGCATTAGCTAATGACAAATACCCTCTCAATATATCGATTCCCGGCAACGGTCCGCCGGTTCCTGTAATGATAGCTCCTGCAAACTTACTGCTTGCCTTTTGAAGAAGACAGCGGGTAATGAAAGATCCCATAGAATGTCCCAGAATAAAATGGGGAGCATCCGGATATTGTTCTGCAAGATAATCAGCCATCATTTTGGCATCGGCAACAAGCCTTTCATCCGGTTTTTCAAGCTGAAAGAAACCAATGTCTTTTTTCTCTTTTACAGATTTTCCATGTCCCAGATGATCATAAGTCAATACAGCAATCCCATGAGCCACAAAATATTCTGCAATCTCTGCATATCTTCCACTGTGTTCCTGCATACCGTGAACAATGAGAAGGGTGGCTTTTGCTGTCTCCGGGGAAAAGAGAGTATGAAAAAGCTGGGAGTTGCTGTTTATTTTTGATGGTAAATACGCAGATTTTTGTGATAGCTTCATAGTAATGGGAATATTATTTTATTTCAATATCTGGAAGTTTATAATTTCCAACCGTTTCAATTAATTTTGAAGAATTGGTTTTTAAATTATTAAAAAAAGAATCCATATTTTCCGGATACCCTCTTTCACTCAGTGCAAAAAGAAGAACGCCCTTATTCTTTGCATTACTAATGATTTTGTAGCGATAAATATTTCTTTCTGCAATGAGTATTTCCTTGCCGTCCTTTGAATTTTCACTGATAAGAAAATCTAAAATATATTCTTCCTTATTTTCAAAAATCTGGTAATTGATGACTGGGTTGGCCTTTTTCATTTCCTGCAGTTCTGCTACTTTTTGATCAACAACATCCTTGATATTAAAATCACCTTTTACAAAATCGACCAATACCATACTGTTGTATTTATTGATGTTTTCATGGGAGCTTATATATTCCTGTTTAAAATAGTTTTCATTAGGATGTGAACTCCATACGAGATTATATTCCTTTTGATTCAGCTTAATGGAACCAGGTATATTTAGATAATCATTTACTTTATTTTGAGCGTTCACGTAAAGAAGAGGAATTATTAAAAGTAGAATCAGAATTTTAATTTTCATTTGTATAAATTTATAGTAAATATAATCCATTTTATATAGGTATGAAAGTAAAAAGATAGAAATGAAGTGATATTCAACCTCATGATTTTCACCCCAACCCAAAATAAATATCCTCTAGAATTTGGTCGTCATTTTTTTTAAAAGTAATTTTGCACGAATCTAAAAACAAAAGTAAAATATGTCAACTTATGTAGTTGTAGGTCTTCAGTACGGAGATGAAGGCAAAGGAAAAATCACGGATGTTTTATCAGCAAAATCGGACTATGTCGTACGTTTCCAGGGTGGAGACAACGCTGGTCACACGGTTTATGTGGGTGAAGAAAAATTCGTTTTGCACCTTCTTCCTTCAGGAGTTCTTCAATGCAAAGGGAAATGTATCATTGCGAACGGAGTAGTGGTAAACCCTAAGTCTTTCATTAAAGAAGTTGGTCAGATCGAGAGCAAAGGCTTGAGAACAGATCACATCTTTATCAGCAGAAGAGCGCATGTCATCATGCCTTACCACATCCTTTTGGATACTTACCGTGAAGAGGAACACGGAGGAACTCAGATCGGAACTACCAAAAAAGGAATCGGACCTTGTTATGAAGATAAAATTGCAAGAGTCGGGATAAGAATGGTAGACCTTTTAAATCCAGAAATTTTAAGAGATAAAATTGAGAAAAACTTAAAAGTTAAAAATTCTCTTTTTGAAAAATATTACGGAAAACCAACGTTAGACGTTGAAGAAATCTACAACGAATATTTAGCAATCGGAAAACAGCTTCAGGACAGAATCGTTGATACTGAATTAGAGCTGAACGAAGCGATCAGAGACGGTAAAAACGTTTTATTCGAAGGAGCACAGGCATTAATGCTTGATATCGACTTCGGTACTTATCCATACGTAACTTCATCTTCTCCATCTACAGGAGGAGTTTGTTCAGGAGCTGGTGTACCACCAACTTCACTTCAGAACTTAATTGGTGTAGCAAAAGCTTACTGTACAAGAGTTGGAAACGGACCTTTCCCTTCTGAACTGGATAACGAACTGGGTGAAAAAATCAGACAGATCGGTGGTGAATTCGGAGCGACTACAGGAAGACCAAGAAGAACAGGTTGGTTAGACCTTGTTTCTTTAAAGCACGCTTGTATGATCAACGGTATCAACAACCTTGTGATCACTAAACTTGACGTTCTTACAGGAATTGAGAACCTGAAAGTGGTGACGCATTACAAAACTGAAGACGGAAAAATCATCGATTATTTCACTTCTTCAACAGAAAAACTGTACAACTACGAGCCAATCTATCAGGATTTACCAGGTTGGAGCGAAGACATTACTAAAGCAAGAAGCTATGATGAACTTCCTGACACTGCTCAGAAATACATCGAGTTTATTGAAAAATACTTAGGAATTAACGTATACCTGGTTTCTGTAGGTCCTGAAAGAAGTCAGAACATCATCAGAAAAGAATTATTCTAATATTCTTAGAACATACAATAAAAAGAGATCATCATTGATGGTCTCTTTTTTTGTTTTTATGACCATTGTCAAGGTCTAAAACCTTGATAATGGTAAGAGATCATTAAGTTTATTCCTCATTTACTTGAAAAGAAATAACTCCTCTTTCTTCTTTAAACTTTCTATCTGTAAATGTTAAAATTTAAACATTGTCATAAAATTTTCTAATATTATGTTGTTTTGGTAAAATTTTGGCAGATGTTTTGATATTACAACATTGCTTATCGATAAGAGCTAACAAAACTAATAATCACAATTTTTAACAGTTTAAATAGTAGTAGTGATGAAACAACATAACCAAAACCAGGAATTTCGTTTTAACGAAGTTCTGTTTGAGCACCGCAATAAAGAATATGGTGCCTATGTATTAAGAAACGAATCAGATAGAATATTAACCAAAGCGCTTTTTATCGGAGCAAGTTTAATGGCAGCAGTATCCATTACACCATTTGTGATTTCAGCATTTAAGACAGCAGAAACAACAGATAAAATATGGGAACTCCCACCACCAGTAATCATTCCCGATGATCATGTTGCACCTCCGGTTAAAATTACTCCAGTAAAGCCTGAAGCAGCACCCAATACAAAGACATTTAACAGTATAGTGCCTACGCCATCAAGTACAGCTCAGGATAATGTGAAAAAAGATCCCATTCCTGACGATGCTGTAGCCGGTTTTAAAGACAATTTTAAAGGAGAGCCGGTAACACCTAATACACCCAATGTTCCGACAGTATCGGTAGGAACAGGGCCTGTAATCAATACACAGCCACCAGTGATTTCTGATCCGGTGGATAAAAATAAAATTGCCGAGTCCGGAGAACTTGGGGTAGAAGCCAGTTTTGCGGGAGGAATAGACTCCTTCAGAAATAAAGTAATGAACAGCTTCGACGGTTCAGGATTTGAATCAGAAGATGTTGTAAAAACGACAGTTACCTTTATTGTAGAAATGGACGGAACCATCTCAGGGGTAAAAGCTAACGGAACCAACGCCGATTTTAATAATGAGGCAATGAGAACAATTAAAATGATTTCCAATAAAGGAAAATGGATTCCCGCCAAAAACAAAAAAGGAGAATTCGTTAGAAGTTATTTCAAATTTCCAATCTCCATGAGATTTGAGAATTAATACGAAAAAGTAAATTTCAAATAGTTATCCACAAAGAATTTTTTTTGTGGATAATTTTTTTTATCCTTAAATTGCTTATTAACAATATTTTAACTCAATTTTGATTTTCCCCACTCACCGAGAGCAAAGAAAAAAGTGTATTTTTGAAACTTAAAGTTCTAATAATGGCAAAAATCATAGGTATTGCTAATCAAAAAGGAGGTGTTGGTAAAACTACCACCGCTGTAAATTTGGCAGCAGCATTAGGAGTATTGGAAAAAAGAATATTAATCATTGATGCTGACCCTCAGGCGAATGCAACATCCGGCCTGGGTGTTGAAGATGTTCAGTATTCTACATATAATCTACTGGAGCACAGTGCGGATACAAGAGTTTGTATCAAAAGGACTGCGACTCCGAACCTGGATATTATTCCGTCACATATCGATCTGGTAGCAGCGGAAATTGAATTGGTAGACAAGGAAGACCGTGAATATATGTTGAAAAAAGCATTGGCAAGTGTAAGAGATGATTATGATTATATTATCATCGACTGTGCACCGAGTTTAGGTCTTATTACCGTCAATGCTCTTACTGCAGCAGATTCTGTAATCATTCCGATCCAGTGTGAGTATTTTGCATTAGAAGGACTTGGGAAATTGTTGAATACCGTTAAAAATGTTCAGAAGATCCACAATAAAGATCTTGGAATAGAAGGTCTTCTTTTAACCATGTATGACAGCCGATTGAGATTATCCAATCAGGTTGTTGAAGAAGTAAATCTGCACTTCCCTGAAATGGTATTTGAAACTATTATCAGCAGAAACGTAAGATTGAGTGAAGCGCCAAGTTTTGGAGAAAGTATCCTGAACTATGATGCAGAAAGTAAAGGAGCAGTTCAGTATATTCAGTTAGCTGAAGAAGTTCTTTTGAAGAATGAAAACTTAATAAAGAATTAAATTAATAATAAATGGCCAACAAGTGAATGCCAGGCATCACTTCTCAAACATCATTTATCAATTATATCTATGAAGGACAAAAAAAGAGCTATGGGACGCGGCTTGGGCGCCATTTTAAGTGCAGAATCCAAAGCAACTATCAATTCCGCTACTGATGAAGGAGCAGATAAGTTCGTGGGAAATATTGTAGAAGTTGCGCTTGAAGATATCTATCCGAACCCAACGCAGCCGAGAACTTATTTTGATGAAAAAGCATTAAACGAACTCGCACAGTCAATCAAAAACTTAGGGGTTATCCAGCCGATTACCCTGAGAAAAGACGGTGAAAAGTTTGAGATCATTTCCGGGGAAAGACGTTACAGGGCAACTAAAATTGCGGGTTTAACCACTATTCCTGCCTATATCCGTTTAGTCAATGACCAGGAGCTACTTGAGATGGCTCTTGTTGAAAATATCCAGAGAGAAGATCTTGATGCTATAGAAATAGCATTAACTTATCACAGGCTTTTGGAGGAAATCGGTCTTACTCAGGAAAACCTGAGCCAGAGAATAGGAAAAGACAGAAGTACCATTACCAATTCTATCAGACTTTTAAGATTAAATCCGGATATTCAGAATGCCATCAGAAGCGGGGAAATTTCCGCAGGGCACGGAAGAGCTATTATCAGTCTTGAAAGCGAAGAAGATCAACAGGTTTTGTTTGATCTTATTATCAAAGAAAAATTAAACGTTCGCCAGGCTGAGCAGGCTGCTGCTGCACTGAAGAACCCAAAGTCTCCCGCTGCTAAAAAAGCAAAAGTGGAGCTTTCCAATAACTATAAAAAAGTCCAGAAGACCATTGCTGATATCTTAGACGTAAAAGTAGAGATCAAAGCTTCTGGAAATGGTAAAAAAGGTAAGATTGTTCTGGACTTCAAAAACGAAGAAGAGCTGGAATATATTTTATCCCATATTAAATAAATGAAGAAAATATTTTTCACATTTTTCTTGTGTATCGCTGTACTGGCTTACTCACAAGTAAATCCTATCGATACCGTTCGGATGCAGACTCTTCCGAAAGAAGAACCTCGTGTGGTAAAACCAAGCAAAACAGAAGCAAAGATTATTGAAGATCTTGAAAAAGCCAATGGTCCCACAGTAAAAACCATAAAGCTGAATCCGACCAGAGCGGGATTATATTCTGCAGTTTTACCTGGATTAGGACAGTTTTATAACAAAAAATACTGGAAAATTCCTATCGTTTGGGGAGCGGTAGGTGCAGGAGTTGGTATTGCCGTATGGAATGATAACCAGTACAAAAAATACCGCGAGTATTACGTAGCGAAACTGAATGGTACTCCTAATGAATTTGTAGATAGCCACCCCTGGCTGGACAAAAGAGCATTGGGTAATGCACAGGACAGAGCCAAAAGGCAAAGGGATTATGCTATTGCTATTACAGGTCTGATCTATATTTTGAATATTGTAGACGCTGTAGTAGATGCCCACCTTTACGAAAGCCGCCATGATCCGGATTTGGTTTTTAAACCATCGGTTATTCAGGATCAGTATGGGTACAGTGCACCGAAAACAGGATTCAGTTTAAGTTACAGATTTTAAAAGACAATAGACCTGCAGAAATTCTGAGGACTGAATGCAGAATAAAAAATAAAAAGATTATATGAAAATAGCATTAGTTGGTTACGGTAAAATGGGTAAGATCATTGATGAGATCGCACAGAAGAGAGGTCATGAAGTAGTTGCCCGTCTGAAGGAAACCCCAACTGCTGAGAATCTTAATAATCCGGATGTTGTGATTGAATTTTCACTGCCGGAAGTAGCTTTTGAAAATATCAAAGCTTGTCTTGAAAATAAAATTCCGGTGATCTGCGGAACAACAGGATGGCTTGATCAAAAAGCTGAAATTGAAAAACTGGCTGTAGATAACGAAACAGCTTTCCTATATGGTTCCAACTTTAGTTTAGGCGTGAATTTATTCTTTGCTTTAAATGAAAAATTGGCAGCTCTGATGAAAAATGTAGATGAATACTCTTGTCAGCTTGAAGAGATTCACCATATTCATAAGAAAGATGCTCCAAGTGGAACCGCTATTTCCATCGCAGAAGGAATCATTCAAAACAATCCAAAATTTGATGCCTGGAAACTGGAAGAAACAGAAGGTAAGCAGCTTGGAATTTTCGCAATACGTGAAGATGAAGTTCCCGGAACACACAGCGTGTATTACAGAAGTGAGGTAGACGAAATCGATATCAAGCATACCGCTTTCAACAGAAATGGTTTTGCACTGGGAGCTGTAGTAGCTGCTGAGTGGATTAAAGATAAAAAAGGAAACTTCGCAATGAAAGACGTTTTGGGGCTTTAATTTGTAACAAATTCTGTAAATTGCAGACCAATAAGCAGAAAATGATGACTAGTGAATTGTAAACAGCGGCCTGCTTTTATCATTTATTACTCATCATTTTTATTATTTATATTATAAGAATAGGCACAAAAATTTATGAATTATTTTTTAACTTATACAGTATATGTCCTCATACTATCCATATTAATGGGGATTTCATCTTGGAAACTGTTCAAAAAAATGGGCTATAGCCCTTTATTTGCTTTTATCCCTTTCTACAACTATTTTATTATCCTGAAAGAAACAAAACATCCGAAATGGTGGGCAATCCTGTCTTATCTTCCGATAGTAGGGCCAATCATGATGTCTGTTTTCCACCTTTACTTAGTGAAGAAGTTTGGGAAAACACTTTTTAAAGATCAGATTCTTACCGTAATTCTGCCGTTTATTTATATGGCGGTAATCAACTATTCTAAAGATGTAGAGTTAGAAGATGAAAATGCAAACGATCTGTTCCTTACAGATGAAGAAAAAAATGATAAGAAGAAAGATACATTCATTGGTTCCATTACCTTTGCCGTAGTTTTCGCTACCATTATCCACGTTTTTGTAACACAGCCTTTCGGGATTCCTACAGGATCTATGGAAAGAACATTATTGGTAGGTGATTTCCTTTTTGTAAACAAATGGAGCTACGGATACAGACTTCCCATGCGTCCGGTAGCAATACCTTTCCTTCAGGGAACGATTATGGATACAGGGCAGAAAGGGAATCCTAAAGATGATCCGAAATCTTATGTAGATGGAATAAAACTTCCTTATACAAGAATCTTACAATTCAACAAACCACAGAAAAATGATGTAGTTGTTTTCAACTATCCTCAGGATTCCGTACACACGGCTATCGACAGAAAAGATCCTTACGTAAAGAGATGCGTGGCAACAGCTGGAGATACTTTTGAAATGAGAGCCGGAAGACTTTTCGTTAACGGAAAGCCGGAGACTGTTTTAGGAGATCAGGAAGTACAGCACAGATATATTGTAACGACGGATGCTCAATTGGATATCCCAACTTTATATAAAGCATATGGATTTTTACCCGTTCAGGAAGTACAGCAGAATAATGGAGGTTTCCTTTATGGATTCCAGGGCTTAACGGATAAAACGGCTAAAGAAATTAAAGAACTTCCTCACGTTATTGATATGAAGGAAGAGGTTTCACCAAAAGGAGAAGCCGCAGTATATTACAGAGACGAGGCTAAAACGAAGATAGATACTACACAATCTATTTTCCCAATCAACAAACCTTGGAACCAGGATTGGTACGGACCTGTCAGAATTCCCAAAAAAGGAGATGTGGTGGCAATCAATCAGGAAACACTGCCAATGTTCCAGTGGATTATTTCCGAATATGAGCACAACAGCCTGGAAAAGAAAGATGGGAAGATCTTTATTAATGGTAAAGAAGCGAACCAGTATACCATTCAGCAGGATTATTATATGATGATAGGGGACAACAGAGATGCATCATTGGATGCAAGATTCTTTGGTTTCGTTCCGGAAGAAAATATTGTTGGAAAACCGATGTTTACATGGATGAGTGTGCAGGGAGTATTCTCAGATGCAAGCTCAACGTATCAGGCCCCTAAAAAAATCCGTTGGGAAAGAATGTTCAAAGCCACCAATACAGGAGAATCTAATAAAACTTCTTACTGGTGGATTGCAGCGATGATCCTGATTTTATTCTTCGGATGGGATTATTTCATGAAATTATTCGGAAAGAAAAAAACTGAAGACGACTAATAGAAAAATTAAACTTAAAATAGAATGAAGTATTTGAAAAAATACTTCATTTTTGCATTATGAATATGACGAATGTATTATTGCCGGCATTTTATATGCCCCCAATCTCATGGTTCTCAGTGTTTTTGAACCCTGAGAATGAAATTGTATTTGAACAGTTTGAAAACTTCCCGAAGCAGACCTATAGAAACAGAGCCAATATTTATGGAGCCAACGGAAAATTATCATTAATAATTCCTATCAACCATAACGGAAAAAGAGAATTTAAAGATGTTGAAATCTCTTACCGTGAAGACTGGAGAACACTTCATTGGAAATCCATTAAGACCGCATACCAGAGTTCTCCTTATTTCGAGTATTATGAAGATAAGTTCAGAAAAATATTTGACCTTAAAGAAAAGTTTCTTCTGGATTTTAACCTTAAAGGGATAGAAGTGATCCAACAGATACTGAAAACAGAAAAGGCACACTCTTTGAATGAAGAATATATCAAAAATCCAGAGAGTATTAATTTCAGAGAAAAGTTTTCAGCAAAACATCCTTCGGAATTTCAGATGGAAGAATATTATCAGACATTTTCTGATAAATTAGGATTTTTGGAAGACCTTTCGGTTCTTGACCTTATTTGTAATAAAGGCCCGGAATCGTTGGTATATATAAAAAATATAAAACAATCATATTAGCATACAATCGCTGCTAATGAAACTTTCAGTTTAAAACATGCGGCGATTGACATATGTCTTTAAAATTAAATATCAACATATGAAAAAGGTATTATTAGCTGCAGTTTTTTTTGCAGGTTTTAGCTTCTCCTATGCACAGGAATCTAAAGCTAAAAGTATTGATCCCAACGAAGATAAAGATCTGATGACATGGTATCATAAAGATTTTACAACTTCAAAAGTATATGGAGTAAATACGGCAAATGCTTATAAATATTTAGAATCTAAAGGACTGAAGCCTAAAACCGTAGTGGTGGGAGTATTAGACAGTGGAGTACAGGTAGATCACCCCGGATTGGTAAAGAACCTATGGTCAAACCCTAATGAAGTTCCCGGAAATGGTAAAGATGATGATGGAAACGGATATATTGATGATGTACACGGATGGAACTTTATAGGAGGTAAAAACGGTGATATTGATATCGATAACATGGAAGTAACAAGAGTAGTTGCCAAATACAAGCCTGTTTTCGAAGGAGATGATTCCGCAAAAAATAAAGCCAACCAGGCTAAGATGAAGGAAGAGTTTGAGATGTATATGAAAGCCAAAGATATGTTCAATAAAAAAAGTATCGAGGCAAAACAAAACTTTCAGACCTATTCTATGCTAAACGAGCTGATCCCCAATATGGTAAAGCTCCTGGGAGGGAAACCTGTCACTGCTGAAACTATTGCTGCGATCAAAGCTCCAACAGATCAGAGAGACGCCATTGCCCTGGATTTCCTAGGTCAGATTTCACAAAGTCCCGAATTCAAAGGAAAATCTGCAGAGGAATTCGAAAAAAAGATGAAGGAAGAAATGAAAGATGCCATCGATCATTTTGCTCCTGCAGCAAAACAATATGACCTTTCATATGATCCAAGAAAAGAAATTGTAGGGGATAATTACGATGATTATTCTGAAAAAATTTATGGAAATAATCACTATGAAGGACCGGATGCAGAACACGGAACCCACGTGGCTGGTATTATTGCCGGACTTCCGCAAGGAAAAGAAGTTCAGTACGGAGTAGCTTCCAAAGTAGCTAAAATCATGTCTGTAAGAACAGTTCCGAATGGTGATGAAAGAGATAAAGACGTTGCCAATGCCATCAGATATGCCGTAGATAACGGAGCAAAAGTATTAAATATGAGCTTTGGAAAACCTGTTTCTCCAGGTAAGAATGTTGTCTGGGATGCTTTCAAATACGCCGAAGATAAAGGAGTTCTTTTAGTAAAGGCTGCAGGTAATGAAAATGAAGATGTAGCAGAACATCTGGCATATCCTACCAACTTTAAGAACGTTACGGACGAAAAACCGTTTGTAAGCAATGTTCTTGTAGTAGGGGCAAGTACCAATAAAAACAATGCCCTGAGAGCAGATTTTTCTAATTACAATAAGAAAATGGTCAATGTTTTCGCTCCGGGAGAAGAAATCTATTCTACCGTACCTAAAAACGAATATAAATATCTTCAGGGTACTTCTATGGCTTCCCCTGTGGTAGCCGGAGGAGCAGCTGTTTTACTGGCTTACATGCCGGATCTTAAACCTTATCAGATCATTGAAGCTCTTGTGAAAAGCAGTAATCCGAGTACAGCAGATGGATTTGGAGACCAATCTCAGGCTGGTGGAGTGATTGACCTGAAAAAAGCTGCAGAATACGCCTATACCAATTTCTATAAAGGTAAACCTTCAGGCACAGCCAAGCCTTCGAAATCCGTAAAAAAGGCTGTTAAAAAATAATTTATCTCCCTGTATTTAAGGAGAAACCATAAAGAGTCCGAATTTTTTCGGACTTTTTGTTTTTTATTTTAAATTTTGGCACGGTTTTTTGTAACTTTATAGTAACAAAATAATAAACAACAAAATGAAAAAGTTACTACTTGCAGGGATGTTGGGAACATCACTTTTTGCAGTTTCGTGTTCCTCTGTTAACAAAGCAGCTACATCTCAAAATCAAAGAGCCGACTTCCTGAAAATGAAAGGAGACTGGCAGATTGTAAGCATAGATTATGATAAAGGTTATAAAATTAAACCTTTTGACGAAGGTGCAGACGCACAGTGCTTCGTAGGAAGCCACTGGAGATTGATTCCTAATAACTGGACAGGAGCGTATACTTTAAACGGTGGTGGAGATTGCCCGGCAATTACACAGCCTATTAAATTTGAAGTGAAAGGAGGTAATACTTTTATGTTTAAAAAAATTGCTTCAGGTACTAAAGCAAAACAGAATACAGCAGGTTACAGCCTTACAATGATCAATCAGTCTACAGATCAGTTTTCACTTGAGCAAGATGTTCCGTTTGAAGGGGGTAATGTAAAAGTAGTTTACAACTTCCAGAGAACAGGAATGAAATAATTTATCAACATAAAAGATCAAAAAAAATGAAATTTACAAAAACATACGTAGGAGCCCTTTTCTTGTCATCAGCATTATTATTGACAAGCTGTGAAGCGGTTCAAAATTCAAATCACCAACAAAGAGGTACAGCAGTAGGTGCTGCTTCAGGAGCAGTACTTGGAGGTATCCTTGGAAATAATGTAGGTAGAGGAGGAAACGGTGCTATCGGAGCTGTATTAGGAGGTATTATCGGAGGTGTTGCTGGTAACGTTATCGGTAACAAAATGGATAAGCAGGCGAAAGATATTAAAGAAACTTTACCAGGAGCTCAGGTAGAAAGAGTAGGAGATGGTATTAAAGTAACAATGAATGAAAGTATCGTTAACTTCGCTTTCGACTCTTCAAACCTTACTTCTGTTGCACAAACAAACCTTGATAAATTAGCTGAAGTACTGGCTAATAACCCGGATACAAACATCAATATCTATGGTCACACAGACAGCAAAGGTGCAGATGCTTACAATCTTAAACTTTCTCAGAGAAGAGCTGATGCTGTGAAAGCCTATTTATCAGGAAAAGGAATTGCATCAAACAGAATGTTTACAAAAGGTGAAGGAGAAGCAATGCCTGTAGCTAGCAATGATACTGAAGAAGGAAGAGCTAAAAACAGAAGAGTAGAGTTTGCAATTACTGCCAATGAAAAAATGATTAACGACGCCAAACAAGGCCAATAGTTAATTTAATATATAAATATTTTCGTAAAAGACCGCCCCGGCGGTTTTTTTTGTATTTTTATGCTAGAAATTTTGAATTTATTATTTTTGTATTTGAAATAACATAAATGAAGAAATATTTAAAACTGCTCCGTGTGGAGCAATGGGTGAAAAACCTTTTTGTATTTGTCCCTCTATTCTTTTCAGGTAATATTACTAATATAGATCTGCTTCTCAAAAGCATTTTTGCATTTGTTATATTTTCACTTGCAGCAAGTGTGGTCTATATCCTGAATGATTATAATGATATTGAAGCAGACAGAAAACACCCTGAAAAGAGAAGAAGACCTCTGGCGAGTGGAGCTATTTCAAAATCAAAAGCGATAGGAATTCTTATAGGTCTTATCATTGCAGATATTGGTCTTGTATTTTTTACTCAACTTTATTTCCATGAATTTCTTTGGAAATTTGCAATTATCATAGGATTTTATGTGGTTATGAATCTTGCCTATACTTTCAGGCTGAAGCATGTTCCTATCATTGATATCTTTATTATTGCCATAGGATTTGTATTACGCGTACTGGCTGGAGGATATATTACCGGAATCAGTATCTCACAATGGGCAATTCTGCTGACATTTGTATTGGCTTTGGTACTGGCAATAGGAAAAAGAAGAGGCGAGCTTATCAATGCCCAGGTTTCTGGAAAAACCAGGAAAGCATTGGATGGATATAACGTTCAGTTTGCAGATATTGCTTTATCCATTTCTATTACGCTGGCTATTGTCTGCTACCTGATGTTTACCCTATCCCCTGAAGTTCAGGAAAGATTTCACGAAAGAGTTTTTTATACCGTGATTTTCGTGGTATTCGCGTTGTTAAGGTATCTGCAGCAGACCCTTGTTTATAACAGAACGGAATCTCCTACAAAAATTGTTTACAGAGACCGTTATATACAGGTTACTTTATTGCTTTGGGTAGTTACATTTTTAATCCAAATTTATTTTAAGAAATGAAACCGAATTTCATACAGAAAGTTACAAACTGGGGAAATTTCCCGGTAGTAGAGAAGGAAATGAGATCTGAGGACAGTTTCAGAAAAATAAAGGAATTTGTACTCAATCACAACGAAGTTATTGCAAGAGGAAACGGAAGATGCTATGGAGATGCTTCGTTAGGAGAATCTATATTTTCAACAAAAAAATTAAATAAATTCATCAATTTTGACCGTTTAAACGGAATAATAGAATGTGAATCCGGAGTATTGCTTTCAGATGTACTGGAAATTGCAGTTCCGCAAGGATATTTTCTATACGTTACGCCCGGGACAAAATTTGTATCAGTAGGAGGTGCTATCGCTTCTGATGTTCATGGAAAAAACCATCATGCAGAAGGATGTTTTTCAGAATACGTGATCGAGTTTAAGCTAATGACTGAGAAAGGGGAAATTATTACCTGTTCCAGAGACGAGAATGCAGAAAAGTTCTGGGCTACCATTGGTGGAATGGGACTTACAGGCATTATCCTTACAGCGAAATTTAAACTTAAAAATATAGAATCCGCATACATCCGTCAGGAGAGTATAAAAGCTGAAAATCTGGATGAGATATTCAAATTGTTCGATGAAAGTGAAAACTGGACCTACACCGTTGCCTGGATTGATTGTCTTCAGAAAGGAAAAAATATAGGGAGAAGTATTCTTATGAGAGGAGAACACGCTTTCCAGCATGAACTTCCCCAGAGTTTTTCAAAAACACCTTTAAGATTAAAGAAGAAATTTTCTCCTGCCGTTCCGTTTTATTTTCCAGGATTTGTACTGAATGCTCTTACTGTAAAAATATTCAACTGGTTATACTATAAAAAGCAAACTAAAAAGGAAGTGAAAAACTTTATCGATTATGAGACGTTTTTCTATCCTTTGGATGCCATCACAGATTGGAATAAAATTTATGGAAAGTCAGGTTTTATACAGTATCAGATGGTAATTCCTAAAGAAACCGGAAAGGAAGGGATGAAAAGAATCCTTGAAACAATTGCCAAAAGTGGTAACGGATCATTCTTAGCGGTTTTAAAACTTTTTGGAAAGAACAATCCTCAGGCTTACAATTCATTCCCTGTGGAAGGGTATACACTGGCTTTGGATTTTAAAGTTAATTCAAAACTGAAAAAACTGGTAGATCAGCTGGATGCTATTGTTCAGGAGTTCGGAGGAAGAATTTATCTTACCAAAGACAGCATGAGCAGGTCGTCACTTACCAGTTACCTGAAAAATATTCAAAATCCTAAATTTGTGTCTTTACAGCACAAAAGAATCATAAATAATAATTCATAATGATAGTTCTGGGAAGTACATCTGAAGTGGCACAGGCTTTTGTGGAAAAAGCACTTCAGGAAGGAGAAAAGTTTGAAAAAATTTATCTTTTTACCTCAAATAAAGAAACTACAGAGCGTTTTGCAAGACATATTGATGTTAAGTTTCTGCAGCAGGCGGAAGTCGTAGAACTTGATCTTACGAAAGAAATTGATTACAACAGATTTGATAATATCAATTCAAATGTATTATTTTGTGCCGTAGGATATTTGGGAGAAGGAACTGAAGAAGGATTGTATGATAACAGAAATACCGAGCGTATTATTGATATCAATTATTCAAAGCTGGTTCCTGTGATGAATTATTTTGCTCAAAAATTTGAAAGCAGAAGATCAGGAACGATAATCGGGCTTTCATCAGTGGCTGGAGATCGGGGAAGACAGAGTAATTTTATCTATGGAAGTGCAAAAGCAGCTTTTACGGCTTATCTGAGTGGTTTGAGAAATTATCTTTTTGATAAAAAAGTACATGTTCTTACCATAAAACCCGGATTTATGGAAACCAAGATGACGGAAGGTCTGCCTTTAAATCCAAAACTGACAGCCACTCCGAAACAGGCCGCTTCCTGTATTTACAAAGCCTTCAAAAAGCAAAGGAATGTGGCATATGTTTTGCCTGTTTGGAGTATTATTATGATGATTATCAGGAATATCCCTGAATTTATATTCAAAAAATTAAAGCTTTAAAAAATGAAAAAATTGTATTGTTTTGATTTTGACGGAACCCTCACGTATAAAGATACCATGTTTATGTATCTTAAATTCTATGATTCTACAAAATATCATATACAATTTTTAAGACATGTACCTCTTTTTATTCTGCTGAAGCTGAAACTGGCTGAAACAGAAAAAGTAAAAAAAAGCTTTATAGGTTCTATTTTAAGAGGACAGACCCAGGAAAAAATTGAACAGAAGTCTAAACAGTTTTTTGAACAGCATTATCCTAAAATAGTGAGGGAAAATGCATTAGACTTTATAAAAAATATCGATAGGAATAATACACAGAGTTTATTGGTAACCGCATCATTAGATATCTGGGTGAAGCCTTTTGCTGAAGAACTGAAAATGGAGCTTGTTTCTACGCGGGCAGAGTTTAAAAACGGGGTTTTCACAGGAAATTTTGTAGGGAAAAACTGCAATGGAAAAGAAAAACTGGTGCGAATTAAAGAAGAAATCAACGATTCTAAGTACGATAAAATTATTGCATTTGGTGACACTTCAGGAGATCGGCCAATGTTGAAATGGGCAAATGAGGGACATTACCAATTTTTTCACTAATTTTGGGAGATAAAATTGTAAAAAATGAAAAGCCTGTTAATTGCATGTGCAGCAATCTTTATGAGCTGTGCAGGCACTTCATCTCAGAAGTCTTCTGCTGTGCAGGGAAATACGGAACTCCTGGTTTCTGAAAATCAGGGCGGAACCGATAGTCCCGGCTTTAAGATTATTAAAGACGAAAAGGATTTTAGCAACATTATCAGAGGAAGTTTTGGTATCGCAGAAGTGGGGAAGGAATCTTACATCAGCTACCCGAAATTTCCGAAAAATAAAAAAGTTGTTTTATACAATTTGGGAAGCTTCAGATCAGGGAGTCATAAAATTGAAGAGATCAAAAGTATATCTGTGAAAAATCAGATTTTATATGTAGAAGTTCCGGCCGGAGAACCTTCCGGTGGTATGGAAATTCAGGTGATCTCTAGTCCTTGGTTTATATTTACTGTTCCCACAGATTACAAATTTACCTCTGTAGAATTAAAATATTCAAAATAATAATGGATAAAGTATATTTAGATAATGCCGCAACCACTCCGCTTGCAGAAGAAGTTATAGATGCTATGGTTGGCACTATGAAAATGAATTTCGGAAACCCGTCTTCAACACACAGTTTTGGTCAGGAAGCAAAGATCCTTATTGAAAATGTAAGAAGACAGGTTGCAGACTATCTTCATGTAACTCCTGCTGAAATCATTTTCACTTCCTGTGGTACCGAATCAAACAACATGATCATCAAATCCTCGGTAGAACACCTGGGAGTAGAAAGAATCATAAGCTCTCCCCTGGAACATAAATGCGTTTCTGAAAGTATTCTGGATATGAAAAGCAGAAAAGGAGTGGAAGTAAACTATATCCGCCCCAATGAAAAAGGAGATATTGATCTTGCTAAATTAGAAGAACTTTTAAAAGCTTCAGATAAAAAAACATTGGTAAGCTTAATGCACGCCAATAATGAAATAGGAAATATCATTAACCTTAAACAGGTTGCCCAACTGTGCAAAGAGCATCATGCGCTGTTCCACTCAGATACCGTACAGACAATGGCTCATATGAACCTTGATTTCTCCGATATCCCTGTGGATTTTGCATCGTGCAGTGCCCATAAATTTCATGGACCAAAAGGAGCTGGATTTGCATTTATCAGAAAAGCAACAGGCTTAAAAGGAATTATTACCGGAGGACCTCAGGAAAGAAGCCTTAGAGCGGGAACGGAAAATGTTTGCGGTATCGTAGGATTAGGTAAAGCATTAGAACTTTCTCTGAATCATATGGAGGAATATACCAACCATATGCAGGACATTAAAAATTACGCAATTGAAAGACTTTCTGCCGAAATTGAAGGAATTAAATTCAACGGAAGAAGTGCTGAAAAGGAAAACAGCCTTTATACAGTTTTAAGTGCATTATTACCTTACAAGAACCCATTGATAGGACTTCAACTGGATATGAAAGGTATTGCAATTTCTCAGGGAAGTGCATGCTCATCCGGAGCATCAAAACCTTCGATGGTTATGATGATGGTGCTTTCTGAGGACGAAATGGATCATTGTACTCCATTACGTATCTCGTTCAGCCATATGACAACAAAGGCAGAGATCGATACACTGGTCAATGCACTAAAGGAAATTTCAAGCGACTACACTATAGAAAAAACTAATGTTGAGCATAGATAGTCTTATGCTTTAAAAAGCGTAATTTTGAATATCCAAATAAAGGATTAAAAGAAAAATAATATTAATTAAAATAAAAGAAACAAAAATGGCTTTAGAAATTACAGACAGCTCATTTCAGGATACGGTTTTAAAATCAGACAAACCGGTATTAGTAGACTTCTGGGCAGTATGGTGTGGACCTTGCAGAACTTTAGGACCAATCATCGAGGAAGTAGCATCAGATTTTGAAGGTAAAGCAGTAGTTGGAAAAGTAGATGTAGACAACAACCAGGAGATTTCTATGCAGTATGGTATCAGAAATATCCCTACCGTTCTTATTTTTAAGAATGGAGAAGTAGTAGATAAATTAGTAGGTGTAGCTCCAAAAGAGGTAATCGCTGAAAAATTAAGCGCTCACTTATAAAAAAAAATAAGTTTGATAATGAACGCCTTCCAGTATTGGAAGGCATTTTTTTTAAAATAATTTGCAGATAACAAAAAAAGTTGTAATTTTGCAACCACGAAAAAGAAACGACGTTCTTTAAAATAATGATCCGGTAGTTCAGCTGGTTAGAATGCCGCCCTGTCACGGCGGAGGTCGCGGGTTCGAGTCCCGTCCGGATCGCAGAAGTTTTTCTCAATTTACTTTAAAAAAATTGATCCGGTAGTTCAGCTGGTTAGAATGCCGCCCTGTCACGGCGGAGGTCGCGGGTTCGAGTCCCGTCCG
>NZ_JAVDQX010000011.1:0-40850 GCF_031454475.1 Chryseobacterium vietnamense
AGATAAAAGATAAAAGATAAAAGATAAAAGATAAAAGATAAAAGATAAAAGATAAAAGATAAAAGATAAAAGATAAAAGATAAAAGATAAAAGATGTTGTTGTTAAAATTCAATAGGGGTGGGCTTTAGCCCAGCCTGCATAAACAAAAAACATCCATTGGCTTTAGCCGAAACTTATAGCAAGAAAAGATAATAAAAAAAACCTCCAGTACAACTGAAGGTTTTAAATTTTGTCTTAATTAGAAAATTCTATCAATTCTTCTTTTTTGGAATTGTAAATTTTATATTCTAAATATTTAAAAGAATCCCTTGGAACAATGGTTACCCACTTTTTGTATTTGATAAACCATTTCATCTGGATACTTTTAATGCCTTTTGTAAGGTAGGCTTCCACAAATGGGTGTACATGCAGGTAGATTTTTCCTTTTTCTTTCTGCAGGATGTTTCTTAAAGTTTCACCCATTCTTTCCACGATAACAATAGGAGCTACAATTTCTCCGTCTTTGTTCGGGTTTTCTTCTTTGGTGTCGATCTGTTTTTCCGGACGGTTTCTTTGTCTGGTGATCTGGATCAGACCAAATTTACTTGGAGGAAGGATTTTATGGCGCGCTTTGTCACGCTTCATTTCCTCTTTCAGATGCTCGTAAAGATCTCTTCTGTGATCAGAATTTGGCATATCTATGAAATCGATAACGATGATACCTCCCATATCGCGGAGGCGAAGTTGTCTTGCGATTTCTGTAGCAGCCATTTTGTTCACTTTCAGTGCGTGCTCTTTGTTGACAGCAGTTCCGGTAGTAATATTGTTTCCGGAGTTGACATCTACTACGTGAAGTGCTTCTGTGTGTTCAATAACAAGATAAGCTCCTTTGGAACTCGGAATGTTTACATGTTTTCCGAAGCTCTGTTTAAGCTGTTTTTCAACATTGTAATATTCCAGAAGTGGAATATGAGAATCATAAAACTGGACAATATTTTTCTTTTCAGGCGCAATTACTTCAATGTAATTTTTCATTTCGTTCACCATTTGCTCGTCGTCGCAGATGATATTCACGAAGTCCTGATTAAAATTGTCTCTTAGAATAGCTGAAGCTTTGTCTTCTTCGCTTAAAACTTTAGACGGAACTTTATTTCTCTGGATGTTTTTGAAAGTGCTTTCCCACTTCTGAACCAGCTGGTTCATGTCATTATGCAGGTCTGCAACTTTTTTTCCTTCTGCTACCGTTCTGATGATCACTCCGAATCCTTCAGGCTTAATGCTGTCGATAAGGGTCCTCAGTCTTTCTTTTTCCTCAGAGCTTCTGATCTTTTTGGAAATAGAAACTTTATTGTCAAAAGGAATTAAAACCAGGAAACGTCCTGTTAAAGAAATCTGGGTAGAGATTCTTGGACCTTTGGTAGAGATAGGTTCTTTGGTAATTTGTAACAGAACTAAATCGTCCTTGGCAATTACTTTGTCTACCGTTCCGTTTTTGTCTATTTCGGGTTGTATCTCGAAATTTTTTAAGCTCGAAGTGCTTTGTTTTTTAGAAATAGTATCTTTTAAAAACTTTCTGTACGTAAGATACTGAGGGCCCAGATCCTGGTAATGCAGAAATGCATCTTTGTCATATCCGATATTGACGAATGCTGCATTCAGATTGGGTGCCAGTTTTTTTACTTTTCCTATAAACAGATCTCCAACTATAAAATCGCTTTTGTCTTCTTGCTCATGAAGTTCACATAGTCTTCCGTCTTCCAGCAGCGCAATCTTTGTAAGATCATCTTCATGCGAAACTATTAGTTCTTTCTTCATTTTTTAATAAGATAAAATTGTTAAGATTATAGGAAGTGGATGTTTTTTATCGATTAATTCATCTATTAAATATAAGGATTTTGAATGAAAATCATTATATGTTTATTAAAATAATATTTGAAACCCTCCGTTTTCCGCGGAATCTTATAGTTGCAAACAAAAATATAGTTAGTGAACTTTAAAAATTTAAATCCACCAACTATATTATTATATTGTAAATCTCGAGAAAAAGAGATTATTTTTTCTTATGTCTGTTTGCTCTTCTTCTTTTCTTTCTTTTGTGAGTCGCAACCTTGTGTCTTTTTCTTTTCTTTCCGCTTGGCATAATTTTAATTTTTTAGTAACTAGTTAATATTCAGTTAATGTTCTTATTTTACTGCAACTTTAGTTTTTACTTTCTCAACAAAAGATTTTGATGGTTTGAAAGCAGGAATGTTATGAGCAGGAATCTCAATTGCAGTGTTTTTAGAAATATTTCTTCCTGTTTTAGCAGCTCTTGTTTTAATGATAAAAGATCCAAAACCTCTTAGATAAACGTTATCCCCATTATACATAGAAGTTCTGATCTCCTGCATAAAAGCTTCTACAACTTTCTGTGTTTCATTCTTTTCTGTTCCCAACTTATTTGAGATGGTGTTTACCAATTCTGCCTTTGTCATTTCCTTATTTTAATTTTAAATTTTAGGTGTGCAAATTTAGTTAAAAAAATTGAATACTAGCAAATTAGTGGCAAAATATTTTTATTCAAAGAGTTGGACTTTTTATGGATACACTAAATTAAGGTCGGGTGATGATAATTTAACAATAAAATAATACAGCCGGATAAAGGTACAAAAAATAGATGAACAAAATTTAATAAATGCTGGTTATAGCTGCCTTTAAAGCACTTTATAATCTTGAGCAGGATATGGTAAGATCCTCTTATCTGCCTTCATTCTTAAACCCGGATTACTTTTTTTAACCAAAATCAAATTTTTTTACAAACTCGAATTATAATATCCGTTTTCTACACAGAAACGGATAAGATGAAGCTTTGTTTTTAATCCCAGTTTTTCTGTAAGCCTGTTGATATAGGTATCAATAGTCCTGGTGCTCAGATTAAGCTTTTCTGCAATTTCTTTATTGCTGAAACCTTCATAGCAGAATCTCATAAGCTGTATTTCTGATGGTGAAAGCTCTTCCTGTCCTTTCTTCTGCCTGTCCATATATTCCTGTACAGCAAGCGGTTGCTGCTCCCATTCTTTGGAATAAGCCTGGTAATCGAAGTCGTCAGATGCAATACTTCCTTTGATAATATCCTTTATAATAGTGCTTTTTTTCTGACAGTAATAGATATTGGGAATCTTTGAAAGAATTTCAGCCATGTCCTCCTGATAAGTACCGGAATAGGTGATGATAGGGGTTTCTGTATTGTTTTTTCTGATGTATTTAATGGCTTCAATTCCACTTAATACCGGCATGAAAAGTTCAATAATGAACACATCTTCCTGTCTTCTGTAGATTCTGTTTACCAGTTCATGCCCATTGTTACAATCATTCAGAAGCATATAGAAGGGATTTTCCATAAGTGTTTTGATCATTATTTTTTTAAAATAAAAATCACTGTCAGCAATGGAAAAACGTACGGTATTAGATAATATTTTACTCATTCTTAATATCGATTTGGCGAATGATATTTAAAATTTAGAGGTCTAATTTATGAAAAACTTATCAAAGTGAAAATTAATATTAATTTAATCAGGGTTTTCACGAAACAGGCCTGGGGGAAATTACGTATTGTGCATAAAATTTTTTTTTTATATTTTCACAGGCCAAACAAATCGCAAATTATGTCTTCTAACAGGGAAAAAAAATTAAACAAATCTGACGTCAGAACGGGCATTTGGAAGTTTATTCTGTCATTTGCCGTTTTGTCAGTTGTATCTTTTGCTTGCTTATATCTCTTCTTTAAGAGTTATGATATACAGCGGGAGGGGATCAGCCGTGAAGCTGAAGCCTATAAAGAACTGATGCTTCGAAGTGACGTGCTTAAGGATCACATTGATGATATCTACGACAAAATGAACCAGCTTAGCATTAATAAGGTGGAGAATGAAGTGTTTCTCAGAACCAGTATTATGGATAATGTGAGAGATGCTAAAAATATTATGGGCAAAGACAGTGTACAAAGCTTTAAACACTATGCTGTACTAATGAAACAGATTGTACCCATGATGACTTTAAAAGCCAAGATCATTGAAGTGGAGTATCAGAAGAAAACAATTTTGAGAGATCTTGATGAATGTATGGGCAAGATCAAAGTGACCAATAATGAGCTGAGAAAAGACCCTACAAGAAATTTCACAGGAAGTAAAAGAAGAAGATAAAAAGAAAAGATATGCAAGGACAAATCACATTATCTAAGAAAGAAAGGCATTATCAGTTTTTTTATTTAATACTGATGCTGGTAACTGCAATGTTATTTTTGGGAGTGATCTTTTTAAAAGGATTTGTATCTCCTTTTTCTGATGAAGACGTAAGAGGAATTCAGAATCTTGAGCAGAAAGCAGAATTTGAACAACATCAGAAAGTTGTTCTTCCCATCATGGACAGTACATATACCATGATTACCAAACTTACTGATGACGGACCACAACCTTTTATCGAAAATAATATCCAGCTGGGTGTTAACGATCTTAACAGCTATTTTAATAGTACAGACGTGGTGGATATCCGTAAAGATGCCTATCCGCAGATTGCAAAATTTTATAAAATGTATTTTGATGACAAAAAAGTCATTTCAACAACCTCTGAAGACATTAAAATTTTCCAGAAACAGGTAGATGAATGCAGAATCGGATTTAAAGATAAGCAAAATAAGCTCTATCAGCGCGAGCAGGATCTGAAAGCAAGAATGCAGTAAGCAAATAAATACTAGGAATTTTAAATAAAACACATCACAATTACTAACTATGAATTATTTTCAAAAGAACAAGAAAAACATTATTATCGGTGTTATTGCAACTTTGCTGATCGCAGCATTGGTTGCTCTGTGGCTGCAGAAAAAGGTAATACATTCAGCCGATGATATTGTTGGGGTGGTTTATCCGTCTTCATTGGCGGTGGGAGACACACTTTTATTCGAAGATAAAACCCAGTTTGCGAAAACCAAAAGATGGAATTTCGGAGATGGGACAACTTCAGATAAAAACAGTGGTATTCACTTCTATAATAAACCAGGATATTATCAGGTAAGTTTGATCGTTGACAACAAGTACACGAAATCTTTCCCTGTAATGGTAGGCGCAAGAAGCGTTCAGAAACCAAAAGATACTGCAACAGCAAAAACAACCATCGAAGCTGTGAGCCAGGCCATGCAAAATGAAAATGTGACTTTCCGTGCCATTTCTGATGCAAAACAGTTTGCATGGAAATTCGGGGAATCCGGAAATACAGATGCTAAGGATAAATTTACCATCTATTCCTATAAAAAACCCGGAGAATATCTGGTAACACTGTATACAGAACAAAGCCAGGATCCTATCTATCACCGTATCAAAATTCTTCCGGCTTATGATGCTCTTGCAGAAGACGAAGTTTCAGTAGAAGACTCTTATGCAAAAGTAGATAATGATTTCAAATATCACCTGCAGCAGATTGCTAATGGAAACAGCTTCAACATGCATTACAATTACTTGTTGAAAACCTATCTGTGTAACAATGAAAATACTGTTGTAAAAGTAAATGACAGCAAAGTAAATAATTTTTACATGTATTGCGCAGGCCTTCAGTTTGACAAAAATACAGTGATCCAGACGGTAAAAGTAAATCTGGATGACACGCAAAACTGTGTAACTAAAGTAGATATTAATCAAAGCAAATAATTTCGTCCGGTCTTACGGATGTGCCAATCATAAAAAGATTAAATAGGATGAAAAATAAATTTCCTCTAGCAGCATATTATATAGGGTTATCAGTATTATTGACGAGTTGCCAGGTAAAACTGCCGTCAAAGAAAACCCCGGAGCCTTCACAATATGGGCAGGTGGATGCTTCCCCTGTCGTTAACGGATACCCAAAAAAGTCAGTTCCATGGATTGTTATTTCAGACAGATCAAGGAATACGGCTTATTTGGATAAAGATGATGAGAAGTCTTACAAAGAAGTGAAATTCCTTGAACCTTTAATGGTTTTAAAACATAGAGACGGAATGGTAAAAGTAGCGGAATATGTTCCGGATGCTTTAATGAAGAAAGTCTCGTCAAAATCTGTCAAAACATATGGCTGGATCCAGGAGTCTGATCTCCTTCTTTGGAATAATGCTCTGAAAAGCGAAAAAACAGGGTATCCTGTAAGAGTAGCCGTAGTACCTAATAACAGCGAAGTCATCAGAAATGCTGAAAGGTACTATAAAAATGACTCTATTATGGTGTTTAATTCACCAAGTCTTATTGAGACAGCCAATGTAAAAATTCCTAACGGACAGATTGTATATGTATACAAGATGGCTGAAAATAACAAACGTTTCCTGGTAGGTAAAAAACCGTCTGTGGATATGGACAGTATCAACAAAGGTCTTTACGGATGGGTAAGTTCAAACGTAATTTCAAGCTGGGGAGAACGTTCTGCTATCAAGCTTAAAAATACAACAGGAATTACCGATACAACACTGGGGATTCATGAAGGACATCCAGGCGGATCTGCTTCAGATGCTGATAATAAAACGGCTGTTCTTCTTACGGATGTAAATAAGAGAACGCCGCTGGAAAATATCTTCCCGGTAAATCTTCCTTTAGAAGAAACTCCAACTCCTGATTCAAAGACAAAATACTTCACCAATATTTTAGATTACAGCAAGAACTTTGTTTCCAATGTATTAGGTGAACCTATCTATTTTGACCGTTACCGAGAGATTACGGAAAGAGATAAAAATATCAATATTGTTTTTGCATTAGATGTAAGTGCAGCCAATGCGCCTTATGCACCTATTGTAAAATCACTTTTACAGGATCTTCAGCTTAGATTTGAAAAACCATCGTATTTTAATAATGTTAAATATGGTGTGGTTTTATACAAAAACAATCCATGTGGAGAAAATATCTCTGTGTCTAACTTAAGTACAGATTACAGTAAGATTACCACATTTATTGATCAGAAGACCAATGAAATGAACTGTGCAAGCACTACCGGTTATCAGCCGGTAGGAGAGGCTCTTACAGCAGCAGGAAACCTTCTTTCAAATGTTTCTGATGAAACCAATATTGTGGTGACTGTAGGTACTTCTGCCAACCAAAGCGGAAATATGTACAGTGTTATCAGCTCGTTGACACAGGCTCAGGCAAGGTTAATCATGTTCCAGACCAGTGCAAGATCATCTGATACTTACAATGATTTTGTATTGATGGCTGAAAATGTGGTAACCAATACAGCGAAAAATATTGCTGAGCTTAAAAAGCAGAAGATCATTAACCAATATGATGTTTTGACCAAGAACAACTTCAGCCTTGTAGAAGGAGATACCGGATTCTTCTCTTTAGCTTATCCTAAACAGAGTATGTCTCAGGGATTTGTTATCTTCCCTAAAAAAGGAGACATTACCACTCCGGGATACCTGAAAAAATCTGTTGACAGCCTTATTGCCCAGGTGACTTTGGATAATCAGACTGTTGATAAATCTCTTAATGAATATTTCCATTCATCCGTAGGAGCAGGAAGAACAGATGTAGATTTAAAATATAAATATCTGTACCCGGGACTTACCAATCCGGTTTCTGCCGGAATTGCAGCACAGCTGATCAACTATGGAAGCCCATTCCTTGTGAAAGGGTATATTCCAAAAGAACTGAAAGAGTTTACGCCGGGAATAGAAAAGGGAATCCTTATTTCTGAATCGGAATATGACAACTTAAAAGCTTTCTATACGGAAGTTTACAGAAATACTCAGGCCGACCGTGCGGACTTTAATCAGGCAAGAGCAGTGAAAGAGTATGTAAAGCTATTGAAGAAGTATAATCCTACGATAAAATTCTTAGATAAAGGAGCGCTTTATGAGCTGCCAATGTCTTACGCAATCGGAATGAGTACAGGATTTGACCTTTCTGAAGAAGAATTGATGGCCAAATATAAACTGAAAGGTTGGAAAAAATCAAAAGTTGTACCTGGTGAAACAGTAAAAAATTATTTCCAGCACTATAAGAACTTAGCAGACAGAATGCTTGCCAACAGAAATAACCCGGCTGTAAAAATTCAGCAGAACGGACAAACCTTCTACTGGCTTAATGAGTACTTTACCCCATCAAGAATTCCAACAGAACAACCGGAATATACAAAACATTAAGAAATTCATTTTATGATATCAAAAGCAGGAGTACATACTTCTGCTTTTTTTGTAGTATAAAGACAAATCAACAAACCTTAAATCTTAAATTTTTAAACTTTGAACCCTTATATTTCTCTTTTATGTGTAAAAATATTTTTTATCCAAAAACTGAGATATAATTTAAAACATTGTGTTAATGGATGTTATAGTGTGGTTCGTAAATCCATTGTCGTAGAATTACGACAACAAATCGTAGAACTACTACAAAATCTCAGATTTATAGGGAAAAGTTTTTTTTAGCCGAAAAGAGCCTCTATATTTGCTAACACAATCACCGAATCACAAAATATTACTAACGATTAAATTTACTAATCATGGCCGAAAGAAATTCAAGAGGAATCTTAAAATTCAATAATGGAGAAGGGCAGAAGCTGTTAAAAATGAATTACAGCGTATCAAGATCTACAGACGTTTCAGGACGTGTAGCATCAGATCCTTCTAACGCATTAATCAAGGTTACAGTAGAGGCTACTGAAAAATCAGACATCCTTGAAAGCTTACTAAACGGTAAATATAAGCCCACAGTAGGAGAGATTACTTTCAATAAGTCTCACGAAGAAGGAACATTGATTACACTGAACTGGCAAAACGGATATGTGATCCAGCATCAGGTAGACTTTGACGCAATTGACAGCAACAGTATGCTGATCAGCTTCGTCATCAGTGCTGAAACAATTGACTACGGTACTTCTCAATACGCTGGGCTATGGCCATCCAGCTAAAATTTACACACATTATCAACATTCATAAGAAAGAAGACTGTCCCTATTTAAGACGGTCTTTTTTTGCCTGAATAAAAAATATACCTGAGAATTTTTTATTTTATAACGTGTTTATATAATGTCTGTTATATAAAATATTGTTATCTTTAATACTAAACACAAACACAAAGCATATGAAAACCGAGTCAAAGACCAAAGGATCTTCTTTCCGCCCATCTCAGAATGCAGACGGGATATCCGAGAATCATCATGCAGGCATCAACCGGTTGGTCAAATTATCACTGGTTGTAGAAGGTAAAATTATTAAGTACTATAAACATTTCACCCTTAAACAAAAAGCGGGTCACCACCACGAATTCCATCTTATTCTTGCTCACGATGCGTTGGGAGACCGGCAGAGCCATACCCTTGAAGAAGCCAACAAATTTCTGGGAAAACGCCTTACAGCTGTTATCTCCTACAAAGATATTGAGAAAAGTCCGGAAAGGAATTTTGTCGGGATCATTACGAAAGTAGGATTCAGTCAGGAAAAAATGAGTCTGGGAAATATTGTGCTTTCCGGATACAGCCCGACGATCCTGCTGGACGGTGCCCCACATATTCAGAGCTTTGGCGGCAGCCAGCCTGTTAATATGGGAATCATAGCCAAAGAAGTAATAAAACAGGGAATAGATAAAGAACGGTTTGATATAAGAATCGATACCAATGATTATTCCCAGATCATTTACAGCAGCCAGTATAACGAAACCCATTACAATTATCTGTCGAGAATGGCAGAAGCTTATGGGGAACAATTTTATTATGATGGTGAAGTCTTGCATTTTGGAAAACTTCCTCCACAGAATAAACCTATAAAACTATTATATGGAAGCAATGCTGATAACATAAGGGTAGAGCTCAAAGCGGCTCACACAAAACCTCAGTATTATGGCTATAACAGCAGTAAACATGAAAAACTGACTTCCGGGGAAACTCCGGTTGACCATTTAAGTGATTTAGCCCGTACAGCATATACGCATAACGATAAAATATATAAAACCCCGGCACTGCAGGTTGCACCTATCAAAGCAACAACGCACCTGGATGTGGAGCATTCTCAAAGAAGCGCATCGGGAAGCGAAGCAGTTAATGTATTTTCGGTTTCCGGATCTACAACCGTTCCTTTTTTACATCCCGGATGTATTGCTGATATTCATATGAGAAAACCGGACAGCAGTGAAACATCTTATTTTACAAAGGTGATGGTGACAGAAGCCGTTCATGAAATTGATACCATCGGACATTACACAGGAACATTCGAATCCATTGCTGCAGACACGGGTTTTCTGCCCAAACCGGAATTTACGGTACCGGCTGCCCAGCCACAGATTGCAACGGTAATTTCCAATACTGATCCGGAAGGCCAGGGAAGGGTTCAGGTAAGATTCGACTGGCAGATGAATGATACTACTCATTTTATCCGGGTAATGAGCCCTGATGCCGGAGGAACCGATCAGATCACGCAAAACCGTGGTTATGTAGCCATTCCGGAAGTAGGAGATCAGGTGATGGTTAATTTCGTTCATAGCCATCCGGACAGACCCTTCGTGATGGGAGGAATGTTCCATGGAGGAATAGGACTTGGCGGTGGAGCAGACAACCGGGTAAAATCTATACAAACACGAAGCGGCCACAGAATCGTTTTCACAGAAGATGAAAGTATCATTATTACAGACAAAAGCGGCAATGAGATCCATCTTGATACAACCGGAAGTAATATCAATATCACGGCACCGGAAACAATGACCCTGAACTGTAAGAATATGAATATTAATGTTGGAGAGAATATGACGACTACGGTGGGAATGAATAAAGCAGACAGTATCGGATTAAATAATACTGAGACTGTAGGCGCAATGAAACTTACTTCGGTCATAGGAAATGTAAGTACATTCATTACGGGTAAACTTACTGAAATTATTGAAGGAGATGTACACAGCGAAACAAAGAAGGAAAGAAATGAAATTTCTGAAAAAGAAATTAACATTACCTCCAATGCTTCCATTAATAAACACGCTCAGCAAGAAGTACAGAACAACAGCGGAGAGAGATCTAAAGCCTATTAATTATGAGCAGAACGAGAATTGTAAAAGGCACCTACAACAAAATCTCTCATGAAAATCATAATATGTATTCTCAGGAGAGTATTATTTCACGTGCCATGAAATGGATTTCTGAAAAGGGTAATGCTAAAGGAGTGAGTCATAATACGCCACAATCTCCACCACTACAACAGCTTATACAATTGATTGTACAATTCAGACCGAATAAAAACTGGAAAGGAGAGTTTGGCTTTGATTGGATGAGAATAGGGGATACGAGCCTTTTTAATGATCAAAAATTTGAGGATATTGTAGCTTATCAATATGAAGATGCCAAGTTTACTACAAAAGTAAAAAATGGCAATAAATATGATGGATACTTTGAGGTTAATGAAACGATGTTTAATAACCTGAAAAAAGAGTATAATCCTTTCTCTGTTGCGTGGAAAACGAAAAAAGATAAAAAAACAGGAAAAGATGTTCCTGAAGAATATCTTATACCGTGGCTATCCATCCTAAAAGATAAAGAAGTTAAGATTACTTTTTTTGCAGAAATCCAACAGGAAGCTGATTATTTGGAGTTTACCAAATCTGATTATTTTACTTTTACTCCTGATAAAATAGAAATAAAAGGTAAAAAGAAAATAGCTTTGAACGATTATGAAGTGACAGTCAAATGCATAAAAGAGTTTACGAGTAATCAGATTATAGAGTTAAAAGCATTTAAAACTGAAGCAGGTGCAACGGTTGAATCAATTGCCGGGAAAATAAATGTCTGGGCAAATGATAATACGAAACAGAAGAAAAAGGATGTTGTATTTGTTGAAATAAAAACTCCAGAATTGTCAACAGGATCAGGGAAGAATAAACCTAATATTAATGATGAAAAAAATAGGATTAATCAATATCTTGAGCAAGCATATATCAAATTATCGGATGATTCAGATATTGTTGAATTGGATTTAACGGCAGATAAAAATTTTATTGATTTCGTAACCAATGGTCAGGTAGATCCTGATAAAAAGAGTGGTGGAAAAGAACTACAGGATTATTTGAAAGTCCAATTGGAAAAGGCTTATCCTAAGAAATACACAAAGCATTTCAAAGCATTTTATTTTGCTGAGCATGGTTACGATGTAGGTGGACATGTTTCCGGATATTCAAATTATGGAGCAGATTATGTGGTCGTATTTAAAAGTAAAAACGATCAGACAGCAGCACATGAATTTCTTCATTCTATGAATTTAGCCCATACATTTGCAAATAAGGAAGCATCTTCTCATGCATTGTATACGTATGAGTACAAAAAGACAGATAATTTATTAGATTATTCGCATCATGGAGGGAATGACAATAAGCGATGTTCATTATATTATTGGCAATGGAAAAAAGCCAATTCATCTATAAAATAGGTAGTTATGAATAAAATAATAGTGTTAATGTGGTTGAGTATATTTATACAATGCCAATCTCAAAAAATAGATAAATATATGATACCAAGTGTTGATAATAAGTATGAAAAATTTGATATTGAAAATTTCCAAAAGAAATCAATAAGAGGTTACTTGAAAGTGCGGGAGGATAGCAATACCTACATTCAGGATTTTCAATCACCAGGTTACAGAGAAATAATTTATAATGATAATTTGTTTTATAAGGTTACTAAATTTTTCTATGGTAATGGTAATATTGAGAAAAAAGGATGTCTGTTCAATGAAGGCTCAGTAGTTGGTATTTGGTATCATTTTGACGAATCTGGTAAACTCCTTAAAGAGGAAAACATGGATGAAGGCTATGACTTCAAACCTGCAGATATTATTGCATACTGTGAAAAGAATAAAATTGATCTACCTAAAGGCTACCATGATTCTGGTTACCAAGCTAGAGTATTAAAACAGGATTTTGAAGGCAAAAAAGTATGGAGAATTTCTCATCAAATTGCAGGTGACAAAATTGAAGAAATCATTCTGGATGGTAAAACAGGAAAAGAACTTCAAAAGAAGACAGTACCATTTTATAATCCATAATTCTATTGAAAGATAGAAAAGAATAATGAAATATTTAAAAATATTCGTAGGTATAATTTGTTTGCATATTTTATTCTTCTCCGCTAGTTGCTTTAAAAAAAGTTCATCTAAAGAAGAAAGTGTTGCTCAAATGAAATGGATCTCAAAATATGACTTTTTTGATTTGTATAAGAAGAATGTAAGTAATGGAAATTTTGGTCCTGAAACTGGTCTAAAATTAACAATTTTAAAATTTTTGAATGAAAATACTATTCTTTTGGCAGGAAGTAAAGACTTACATAGTTTCTACAATAAACCGGGATATTCCGCTGTAGTATTTATTTCAACAGATAAAGGAAAGAGTTATCAGGAAATTGCTTTTCCGGAAGAAACCGTAAAATTTATTACTCCTTCAGAAAAATATACTTTAATTGAGACAGGTAGCGGTGGTAATAGCCAATCTGGGAAAGTAGTGCTTTATCTCATGAATAATCATACGTTAGAATATAAAAAAATTGATGAATATTCTTCTAAATCTAAAATTATGTATTCGCAGTTTAATGGTGAAAATGTTGTTTATTCAGAAAATGATAATCAAAAAATAGTAAATCTTCTGACAAAAGAAGAAATCGAATTACCGGAGTATTTGAAAAAGACACCTTTTATTCTGAAAAAAGATAATACAGTCACTTCTTTATTGAAAGATGAAATACAAGAATATAATTTAAAAACCAAACAACAAAAAGTCATCAAAAAATTAAAAAGTAATTATGATGTTCTGTATTATGAAAATGAGGAATATTTATTAGGAAAGTCTGGCAGATTTAAAACTGAAATGACAATTTATAATCAGAATGAAGGAGAGCTATTTGTGGAGAATGAAAAAACAATAGAGTATTACCGCTACAGAAATTTCGCTTGCTATTTCAAAGAAACCCGTCCTTATGTTACATTCTATTATTCTTATGATTATGGTAGAACGTGGAATGAATATCATGCAAAAGATTTTTTTACAACTACTATTCCTAAAGGCTTCTATAAAGATCAGCTTATTGTTTTGGATGTAGCATTTTATGATAAGAATGATAATAGCCACATTATTGTAGGAGAGTTTCAGAAATAGAATATTTCATATGTAATGTTAATAATTATGAAAGAATTAATTTACATCGTATCGATATGTAGTTTATTTTCATTGTTAGGATGCAAAAGTAAAGAGCAAAAATTTTTGGATAATCATAAAGTAATTCTTTCTGAGACTAAAGAAGCAGAAGATTTCATTAATACTGCAAACATACAACCTGAAGAAGCAAAGCAGATTCAAGCAGATTTTGCTATAAAAAATAATAAGAAACCTGAATCTTATAACTTCTTTATAATAGACAATAATTATGTTTTTACCTCTTATTTTCATCCGAAAGTTCCAGAAGCTTCAACAAGTGGAATATGGGTAGATAGTAAAACGGGGATTGCAAAATATATGGAAACTGGAGTATGGTTAAGAGCTTACCAACCTTATCTTGAAAATGGTGAATCCTATCCTTTTTAATAAAAACTTAACCATACTATTCAAGTAGGGGAGTAATTTGCCATAAAAATGGACCTTCAAAATCAGTCTTAAAACAAAAAAACATGCTTCTTACTTCTCTAATTGAAGAATTAACTATCTTTATATCGTTTAGAATAAAATAGTTAATTTTAGCTTCACAAAAAGAACAAATTTTTATGCTTTGGTAAAAAAGTGTGAATAATATAGATTAAAATCATCAAATCTGCATAATAAACAGAACGCAAATATATTAATATAAGAAAATTATAAATGGGAGTACTAGTAACCAACGAAACAGTAAAGCAACTATTTCACATTGCTCAGTCGATAGCGAAGGAAAATTATAATGGAACTTATGGAGGCCCGCATATTTTGCAGGCTTTAATGCATAAAGATATCGGACTTAATGAATTCCTGAAAAGCATAGATAAAGATCCGGGCTATTTCTACGAATGGGCAGATGTCCGTATCGAAGAATATCCGAAAACCAACCACCTTCCCGATGAGGTTGGTCAGGATGATGCCATAGATACCCTTATTGAAGAAGCTGATGATATCCGGTTAAAATTAGGGCTGGACGAAATTACTCCAATTTGTATCCTTACCGCCATTGTAAAGCCACAGGTGGTATTCTCTCTTCAGCAGCTGAAATCACTTCCGCTGAGAGAACATGAGATATTCAATCTGTACAGAAAGGATACTCCGTTTACCGTTTCAGAAGACGGAAATTTCTCATCACTGTTTTCAAATGGTTCAGCAGATTATTCCGATGCTTCCTTTCCTTCCATTAAAAGCTATTGTGTAGACAGAACAGCACAGGCAAGAAAAGGAGAAATCGAAAATATTATCGGTAGAGATAAAGAACTCAGAATGCTGGTAGAAATCCTTTGCCGTAGAAGCAAACCGAATGTGATCATCATCGGAGAGCCGGGAGTAGGAAAAACAGCTTTGGTAGAAGGTTTTGCAACAGAAATTATTAAAGGAAATGTTCCTGAAATGCTTAAAAACGGTACCCTTTTAGAACTGGACACCGGGGCATTACTGGCAGGAACTTCTTATAAGGGCGAAATTGAAGACCGCCTGAAAAAAGTCATCAATGAATGCAAAAAGATTGAAAAAGCCATTCTCTTCATTGATGAAATTCATACCCTTTTAGACCCGAAAGGAAGCATCGGAAACGTTGCCAATCTTTTGAAACCTGAGCTTGCCCGAGGTGAAATTACCGTAATCGGAGCTACCACTCAGGAAGAATACAGAAAAATTATTGAGCCGGAACAGGCTTTTAACCGCCGCTTTGAAGTGTTAACCGTTCTTGAACCGGATGAGAAAACCTGTGTCAAAATGATAGATGTACTCCTTGAAGGATACAAAAAGCACCACGGTATTGAAGTGGAAAAAACAGCCCTTCCGGAATGTGTACGTCTTGCCAAAAGATATGCAAAAGGTAAAAAATTGCCGGACGCCGCTATTGACTTACTAGACAGAACAATGGCCGCCATCAAAATGCTTGATGAATTATCAGAAAAAGAACTGAACAGCTGGAAAGAAAGCTATGATGCTATTTTAAAAGAAGAATATGCAGACAGTAAAGATAAAGCAGATGAACTGATCTGGACTTATAACCTGTTGAGAGATAAGATAAGTCCGATTTTGTGGGGTTCACTGAGTGAGCAGCCATCGATTGACAATTCTATGCCTGTAGATCAGATTCAGAAGATTATTGAAGATACATACGCAGAACTTTTACAGCATGCCGCCAAAAAAAGAGAAAAAGTAGACCGATTGGAGCTTGCTGCTGTAATGGCTGCCAAAACCAATATCCCGATCGGAAAAATTCAGGCTCAGGAAAAAGAAAAACTCCTGAATATGGAATCTCTTCTGTTGAACAGAGTCGTAGGACAGGATCATGCATTAAAAATCCTTTCTGATGCTATTGTTGAAAACCGAAGCGGATTAAATAAACCGGGACAGCCCATCGGATCATTCTTCCTCCTGGGACCTACCGGAACCGGGAAAACTGAGCTGGCAAAATCAATGGCAGAATTACTTTTCAATGATGAGAAAGCAATGGTACGCTTTGATATGTCAGAATTTAAAGAAGAACATTCCGCAGCTTTGCTATACGGGGCGCCTCCGGGATATGTAGGATACGAAGAAGGAGGTATGCTTGTTAATAAAATCAGACAGCAGCCTTATACCGTTGTATTATTTGATGAAATTGAAAAAGCCCATCATTCAGTTTTTGACGTATTCCTTCAGATTATGGATGAAGGAAAAGTGCATGATAAATTAGGGAAAGAAGGAGATTTCAGCAATGCATTGATCTTGTTTACCTCCAATATCGGAAGTGAAGAAATTGTAAAACAGTTTGAAGAAGGAAAAATTCCGGAATCATCTTCACTGATGCAGATTATGTCAAACTCCGGACGATTCAGACCTGAGTTCCTGGCAAGAATCACAGAGATTATTCCTTTTGCACCGATCACAGAATCTATTGCAGAAAGAATCTTTAATATTCAGTTGAAATCACTTCATACTTCATTAACAAGATTGGGAATTGCTTTAAAAATTAGCGATGAAGCAGTGAAGAATCTCGCATTGGGAGGATTCAGCAGCAAATATGGAGCGAGACAGATCTCTGGAGTAATCCGTGCACAGCTTGCAAGACCAATCTCTAAAATGATTGTCAGAGAAGAAGTAAAATCCGGCCAGACCATTCATGTAGATTGGAATAAAGACGAAGAAAAATTAAGCTGGAACGTAGAGTAAATATAAAGTAAAAAGGCAAATTTATTACCCGCTTTTGTCTTTTAGCTTATAAATAGAATTACAATGAAAACAATTGTCAGAAATATCTTTACAGGTTTTCTATTATTAGGATCCGTTATCATGATCAACGGACAGTTTCTTGCCGCTTCCGACACCTCGGAAAGCAGTGTGAAAAAGTATAAAGGTATCATTAATGCCAATAAAGATCTTGTAGAATTTATTGAACAATTACTCCTTCAGAAAGGGCTTCCCAAGCATTTGAGAAACCTGGCCCTGATAGAATCCCATTTTGACAGAAATATTACCTCAGGAGCCGGAGCAGTAGGTATCTGGCAGTTTATGACATCACATGCCAACCAGTACGGACTTACAGAGCAGGGACGTACAGATATTTATAAAAGTACTAAAACCGCTACGATTTCTTTAAGTAATCTTTATAAAAAGTACAATAATTGGGTGACTGTGGTGGCTGCCTATAACTGTGGTGAAGGAAATATTGCCAAAGCGATGGAAGCCGCAGGTTCTTCCCAATACCACGTGTTTTATAAATACCTTCCGGGAGAAACCATTAATCATGTGAAGAAATATCTTAATGCATGCTATGCAACAGGAGAGCTTCAGAGTGTATTGAATAACTATAATTCTGCAAGACTCAACAAGATTTTCTTTGAAGGCGACCGTAAAGAGACTGCTGCTGCGCTTTCGGAAACGGAGATCAATGCAGGGTTCAACCTGAACATTGTTGCTGCTGAATTGAACGTTGATGTAGACAAAATCCTTGCCTGGAATCCCGGAATCGTGGAAGAACTCCAGAAAAAAGGAGAAAGCCCATTCTATCTTCCGGTGGATCTGATGCCAGATTTTCTTTTGAGAAAAAATAAAATATTGGTTCGCTCCATAAAAGAAGGCGGAAAAACTCAACAGTAAAATGATATCAATACCATAAAAAGCAATCAGTTAATCTGGTTGCTTTTCTTATTATGCGACCTGTTAAAATCAGCCAATTTTTTATTAATAAACTCTTAATATTTCTCACTTAAGTGTAAAATTATTGTTTTTATCATTTGGTTTTTAGTTAATTAAAAACCTTTGCTGATGAGGTTTTGAATGGGTTTTTTAAATCCATTGTCGTAGAATTACTACAAGAAATCGTAGAATTACTACAAATTTTCAGATTTCGATTCAAAAGCTTTTTTTAGCGGAAAAGAGCCTCTATATTTGCTAACACAATCACCGAATCACAAAATATTAACGATCAAAATTTACAATCATGGCCGAAAGAAATTCAAGAGGAATCTTAAAATTCAACAACGGAGAAGGACAAAAGCTGTTAAAAATGAACTACAGCGTATCAAGATCTACAGACGTTTCAGGACGTGTAGCATCAGATCCTTCTAATGCATTGATCAAGGTTACAGTAGAAGCTACTGAAAAATCAGACATCCTTGAAAGCTTACTAAACGGTAAATATAAACCCACAGTAGGAGAGATTACTTTCAACAAATCTCACGAAGAAGGAACATTAATCACTTTGAAATGGGAAAACGGATACGTAATCCAGCACGAAGTAGACTTCGACGCAATCGACAGCAACAGTATGCTGATCAGCTTCGTCATCAGTGCTGAAACAATTGATTATGGTACTGCTCAATTCGCTGGGCTATGGCCTTCAGCAGGTAAATAAGCCTATTCATCATCTTAGTAAAAATAAAATTGGTACAGAACAGTACACTCATCCGGGTATACTGTTCTGTTTTTCCGTTTAGAAGAATTCCGTAAATCATTTTAAAAAAAATGATTGATGCCCAAGTGATTCATCAACCTCTTATTTCTATGCTGCAAATATCAGCAGTTTATTGACTATTTAACTTAAATACAAAATGCTATGTTTCAGGATGATAAAAAAATTAAAGTAGCAAGCCCGAAAAACGAGATAAAGGCGGGTAAACAGCAGTTGAAAAATACAGCAGAGGAGAATGTTACCAAAAAAACAGAAGGAAAATTGAATAAGGCAGATGAAAAAGTAAAAAAGGTAGCAAAAGCCGGACAACAAAATTTAAATGCTCTGCAAGGCGCAGATATGTTTATGAACCAAACTTTTGTACCAAACAATCCTTCTATTGTTGACAATAAAGTGTGGGCGAAACAGCCTACTTCAAAAATACACAATGCTGAAGCCATTGCAGAAAGTTTTATTGCAGGAATCAATCGTGTGGTAAGGCTGGATATTATAATTGAAGGACAGATTATCAGACATTTTAAGCATTTCAAACTTACTCAAAGTGCAACAAAACACCATGAATTTAGTTTAATGCTTGCTCATGATACCCTTGGCAATGCAGAAAATCATAACCTTCAGGAAGCCCAGAGCTTTTTAGGGAAAAGAATTACCACTGTATTTAAATATAAAGATATTGAAAAAGGTGCTGAACGTAACTTTGTGGGAGTTATTACAGAAGTAGGATTCAGCCAGGAAAAAGGAAGTCTTGGAAATATAGTCCTTAAAGGTTTCAGCCCGACAGTACTTTTGGATGCAGCTCCACATATTCAGAGTTTTGGAGGTGCACAGCCGGTTAGTTTGAACAGTATTGCTGATCAGGTCATCCGTGAAGGGCTGGGGCAAAATAAATTCGATTTCAGAATTGATGCCCAGCATGGAAATGTTGCCTACAGTTCGCAGTATGAAGAAACCCATTACAATTATCTGGCTAGAATGGCTGAAGCATATGGAGAGCAGTTTTATTATGATGGTGAAGTATTGCATTTTGGAAAACTCCCTCCTCAGGAAAAACCTGTTAAGCTTACCTATGGAAGCAGTGTGAACGATATTGCTGTCAGAATGAAGGCACAGCACGTCAATCCTACATTTTATGGCTATAACAGCAGTAAAAATGAAAAACTGACCACCGGAAGCTCGAAGATCAGCCATACCTCAGATATTGCAAGAAGAGCCTACGAAATCTCAGAAAAAACCTTCACCACACCTTCTTTGAGAGTAGCTCCCATAAAAGCAGCTTCTTTTATGGATATTGATGCTTCTCAGAAAGGAACAGCAGGGAGTAAGGCCTCAGAAGTATTTGTTACTTCCGGAACGACAACTGTTCCGTTTTTGTATCCCGGATGTACAGCAGATATCGAAATGCGTAAATCCTCAACCAATGAAACCTCTTATTTTACCAAACTGATGATTGTAGAAGTTACCCATGAAGTAGATGCAAGAGGCTACTATGATGGTAAATTTGAAGCGATCGCGGCCGATACAGGTTTCCTGCCACGTCCTGAATTTGAAACTCCGAGAGCTGAGGCTCAGTTTGCAAAAGTTATTTCCAATACAGACCCGATGAATCAGGGAAGAGTTCAGGTACAGTTTGACTGGCAAAACGGACCGGATAGCACAGAATTTATCCGTGTCATGTCTCCGGATGCGGGAAGCAGTGATAAAGTCAATAAAAACCGTGGGTTCATGTCAATTCCCGAAGTGGGAGATCAGGTTATTGTCAATTTTGTACACCAGCATCCTGACCGTCCGTTTGTAATGGGAGGAATGTTCCATGGAAGTATCGGAGCCGGAGGCGGCGCCGGAAATAATATAATGAGCTTTAGCGGAAGAAGTGGTGCAGAACTCAAGTATGATAACGGAGCAGGATCTATGAATCTTAAAGATCAGGGTGGCGCCAATATGTTCTTTGATGGATCAGGAAATGTAGTACACAATGCCAATAACAACAGTACTAAAACCGTTGGTAATGATAAAACAGATAAGGTTGGAAATAATAAAAAACTGGAAGTAGGCTGTGACCATATTGCTGATGTGGGTAATACCCATAAAGTTTCCGTAGGTAAAGATCAGAGCGTCTTTACGATGGATAACGCAGGCGTTATTGATTTGACAGGAGCTCAGAAAATTACGATCAAAGTAGGAAACAGCGAAATTGTCATTACCGGAACTAAGGTTTCTATTAAAAGTGATGAAATAGACATTAGCGGAGGTGGCGCAACAGCTAATTTTAAAGGCATTACAAAAATAACAGGATCAGAGGTAGATATTAATTAACAGGATGGAGTTTATAAAATACGAGATTAAAAAAGGAGATACCTTAGAATCTCTTGCAGAGAAACAAGGTACGTCGGTTAAAGAGCTTGTTAATTTCCATAACCTGTATTGTGGAACAACAAATTTTATTATTGGAGAAAAACTTCCTGTTCATCTGCAATATCTGCTTTTGGAAAAGAAAACGGGAGAAGAAATCAATAAAGCAATAGAAGACCGAAAATTTCCTCATAAAGCAAGATACAGGTGCGAACAGTTCAATACCACAAAGGTTGAAGATAGAATCACATTCCATTGCAATACAAAAAAAGAATACGTCGTTGAAAAAGATGCATCCCTTTCAAAAGCTAAGGTTCAGCTTAAAGAATATCTATATAAAATAAATCCTGAAAATATGGCTCTCGCTATAGAAGCCGTAAAAGAACTGGAATTTGATAAGGAAAATGTAATTTTCGATTTAAATGATGACCAAACCATAAAAGGAGTACAAAACTTTCCTGAGATCAAAGAGAAATGGGAGCTTTTTAAGCCTAAATTAAAAGCTTCGGAATTTTACAGACAGGTGGAAAAAATCAATTCAAAAGCTGCTGAAGACATCATCAAGGGCGGCGGATTAGAGTTTGAGAACGAAGCCAATCTGAGAAAAACCTATGACAAATCCCTTCTTTATCACGTATTATTTAATGATTATGATGCGCGAAAAAAAAAGGAACAAAATGATGTTTTAAAGTTTATTTCACAGATATTTGTTAATATCCCTATTGAACTGGAATTGCAGCACAGCATCATAAAAGAAGATGATTATTTTATAGAGTTCCGAACTGTGGGAACACTTTTAAAAGATAAAATAGATAATAGGACACTGGAAGAACAATACAACAAATTCTACAAACCTATTATCGAATATGGTTTTAGTGAATATAATTATGATTATCGGATCAGAAGAATGGTCGATAAAAAAACAGGAACTATTGTGAATGCTTCGGCATTAATGAAAGAAGAAGTGAAAAATAATTATCAGTTTGTAACCCAGTTTGATCTGAAACAAATTGAGTATTAAAGTAATTTTTAAGTATGGCCGAAAATAAAGTCTTTACATTCAATAACGTTTTGCCGTATCATATTGCCAGAACTCTTTTGGTTATTATACCATGTCTGATTTTATACGGAGCATTATATTATTTTTTATTCAAAGGAATATTCAGACTTTCATTTGTGATGTTCTTTACTCTCTTTTATTTTGGAACCTGTTATCTGGTTCTCAAAGCCCTTTCCGTTAAAGTAAAGATGTGGTTTGATGAAAACTATTTTTATATCCAGAAGGGAAAACAATCTCCTGAAAAATATTCCAAAACAGACATTGAAGGCTTTTACGCTTATGATTATGAAACCAAAGCAGCATCGTTGAAAAGTTCAAAAATATATTTCAGATTTTGTCTGAAGAATAAAAATGATATCTATTTAAATGACGTTGAATACAAGAATAAATATGAAGAGGAAAAAGGAAATGAGCTTACAAAATTTCTAAAGTCTGCTCAGAAAGAACTTCATTTTTCAAAAACAGAAAAGAAAAGTCTTCAGAATATTTACTGGTATTCACCATAGAGTTAAAGCCTGTAACTCTGAAAATTTAAATGAATTCACTTATTTCAGGATGTTTTTAATCAATAAAATGTAACATTATGAGTGCTTCCTATATACCCAAAGATGTTTACACGGTGTGTACATTTCAAACCGATTCAGAACCAAGACAATTAATCCCTACAAGAGAACCCATTACTGTTTTCTATGGATCAGACAGGACACGGCCTTTATTAACAATAGAAGACCGTAATATTAATAAAGAATTTCCCTGTAAAAGCCCTAAAAATGCAATGTGGGGATTCCTCTGCTTTGGAGCAGGCCTTATTGTGGGAGCGCTTCTTGTATTATCCGGCCCTGTTGGCTGGGCGGCATTGGCTGTGGGAGTAGCGGTTCTCGCATGTGGAGCTGCGGCGGCATATCATGCTACGAAAATAAACCACTTATGTACAGGCTCTTTAGGAAAAGGAAACTGGAAAATTGAACATGAAAAAGTAAAATTTGATCAGTTTAAGGCCATTACCCAGAACTCTATACTGGTTTGTGATACCGGTGGCTTGTTAAGCCCTATTTTCAGTTATTCTGTTGCCAAAAAATATGCACTGCAGATTGAGAGTAATAATGGAAAAGAAATCGTTCTCAACGCAGCGGCTTCTTTCTTTGGAGGAGCAGGGATTGTTATTGCCGGAGCAGAAATGGGAATCGCTAAAACACTATTATGGATGGGAGGAACCATGGCTGCAATGAACGAAGGAAGTTACTGGGAAAGAGAGATAATCAGAAATAATTCATTGGAAGATAATAGCCATTATCAGGATATGAATAAAGAAGCTGATGAAAACAGCCGAATTCCGGGATATTTAAAAGATCTACCGGAGAGTGTTACAGGAATAACACCATCAGACCTTGCCAGCCCGGATATTCTGGAGCTCAATGAAAAAGGAGGATTAGCCAGCAGAGATGGTAAAACCCCTATTTTCTTTAATGGAAAATGGTATGTTCAGGATTGGCAGAAAAACTTAATAGAAATAAAACAGGGAACCGCTTTATCTCAGGATTTGACAGCTCTGGAAGGAGTAGATTCCCGGGAAGTATGGAAAACACCCGAAGGAAAGGCCATTGTAGAAAATATCCGTAACGGCAAATATTCAGAATCTCTGGTAGCAACCGCAAAAGATGGCTTAGGAAGAGTGCGTCCCCGTAATTTACCGAATTTAGCCAAAGAACTTCCCAGCATAAAAATGCAGAATATTAAAAATATTGGTAAACTGGGAGTAAAAGGCGGTGGGTTTATCGGTTTCTTTTTTCCATTTATCGCTACTTATTTTTCTGAAGACTCAAGAAGAATATTAGCCAATGCAATGGCTGAAGATGCCGGAAACGGAATACATATCATTGCAATGGATGCATAATTCAAACCTATTTTTTTAATTAAAAAAAGATAACATATGGAGACCTGAATAAGGTCTTTTTTTATACGATTGAATACATTTTCTGTATTTTATTTCTCTTGGCAGTGTAATAAATTGCGATCTGTTCATGTTTTTTAAATGTATTTAAAATATTTATTTATAACGTTTTGTATTTTGTTTTTAAATCTAATGTCGTAGAATTACGACAACAAATCGTAGAACTACGACATCAAATCGTACAATTACGACACTTTTTCAGATTTCCGTTCAATTGCTTTTTTTTCAAAACCAGGGGCTTTATCTTTGTTATATAATTATTGAATTACAATTTATTACTAACGATTAAAATTTACAATCATGGCAGAAAGAAATTCAAGAGGAATCTTAAAATTCAACAACGGTGAAGGACAGAAACTGTTAAAAATGAACTACAGCGTATCAAGATCTACAGACGTTTCAGGACGTGTAGCATCAGATCCTTCTAACGCATTAATCAAGGTGACAGTAGAAGCTACTGAAAAGTCAGACATCCTTGAAAGCTTACTAAACGGTAAATATAAGCCAACAGTAGGAGAAATCACTTTCAACAAATCTCACGAAGAAGGAACACTGATCACTTTGAAATGGGAAAACGGATACGTAATCCAGCACGAAGTAGACTTCGACGCAATTGACAGCAACAGTATGCTGATCAGCTTCGTAGTAAGTGCTGAAACCATTGACTATGGTACTTCCCAGTACGCAGGACTATGGCCTTCTTCAGGTAAATAATCCCATAAACTTAAATAAAAAAAGAAACAGTATGCCTTTGGGTATGCTGTTTTGTTTTTATAAAGACGTAGCTGTCAAAATAATGAGAATGGAAAGCTATTGAAATGAGAATGAACAAACCCATTTCAAAACAATAGCTGCTAAAAAGAGATTACCATACTACGCACCTCGCACCCGCTAACCCCGAATCTCCAATCCCGAAACCCTTCCTCAAACTATCAACTTTTACTCCTATTTTCTTATATTTGTTCATTATTCAAAATATGGACGCAACACAAGATAAAAGGCTGTTTCTCATCGATGCTTATGCGATGATTTTCAGAGGATATTACGCATTAATCAGGAATCCGAGACTCACCAGCAAAGGGCTGGATACTTCTGCCATCTTCGGTTTTACCAATTCTTTGATAGAGTTGATCAGAAGAGAAAAACCAACACACCTAGCAGTAGTTTTTGATGTGGGGCAGGCGAGTGTAAGAACGGATGACTATTCAGATTACAAAGCTAACAGAAGTGAAACTCCTGAAGCAATCAAAATTGCGGTTCCATATATTCACAAAATTCTGGAAGCCATGCATATCCCCATTCTTGGAGTAGAAGGATATGAAGCCGATGATGTTATTGGGACTATTGCGTGCAAAGCCGAAAAGGAAGGATATACCACTTTCATGGTGACACCGGATAAAGATTTTGCACAGCTTGTTACCGATAAAATCAAAATTTATAAACCAGGTTTAAAAGGTGGTGACATTGAAATTCTCGGAGTTGAAGAAGTAAAGGCAAAATATGAGATTGAAGACCCGAAACAGGTTATTGATTTCCTTGCCATGATGGGAGATGCGGTAGATAATATTCCGGGATTGGAAGGCGTAGGAGAGAAAACTGCCATGAAGTTCCTGAAAGAATTCGGCAGCATTGAAAATTTATTAGCCAATACGGATAAACTGAAAGGGAAACTGAAAGAAAAAGTAGAAGCTTCTGCAGAGCGTGGTATTATGTCTAAAAAATTAGCGACCATCATCTGTGATGCTCCGGTAGAATTCCATCAGGAGCAATACGATCTTGAAACTCCGGATTTTGAAAAAGTAAAAGAGGTCTTTGACGAAATAGAATTCAGAAGATTATACGAAAACCTTTACAGGGCTTTTGCTCCTGCTGCTGTAGAAACAGTGGTTGTAAGCGAGGTAGAAGTAAAGCAGACTCCGGCCGGAACCGAAGTAAAAGGACAAGTTATGCAGCTTGATCTTTTTGCCAATTTTGAGGAATTGGATCAGGCGACTTCTACAAAGTCGACGATTGAGAATAATGATCACCTTTATCAGTTTATCAATAATCCGAAAGCACAGAAAAAACTGGTAGACAACCTGCTGCAGCAGAAAGTGGTTTGTTTTGATACGGAAACCACATCATTAAATGAGCTGGAAGCAGAATTGGTAGGAATGAGCTTCTCTTATAAAAAAGGACTTGCTTATTACATTCCGCTCTCTGAAAATAGGGAAGAAGTATTGCAGACTTTGGAGATTTTCAGACCATTTTTTGAAAAAGAAGACCTGCTGAAAATTGCTCACAATCTTAAATTTGATTACAAAGTTTTAAAACAATACGACATCACCGTGAAAGGCGCCATGTTTGATACCATGATTGCCCACTACCTTCTGAACCCGGACGGAAGACACGGGATGGATTATCTTTCAGAAGTATACCTGAACTATAAACCGGTATCCATTGAAACCATCATCGGAAAAAAAGGAAAAAAACAAGGCAATTTCAGAGATGCTGATCTGAGAACGCAAACAGATTACGCCGCGGAAGATGCAGACATAACTTTCCAGCTGTATGAGCTGTTCGCACCACAGCTGAAAAAAGAAAACCTTGAGGAACTTTTCTACAATATAGAAATGCCTCTGATGGAAGTGCTGGCGAAAATGGAACTGGCAGGAATTTATCTGGATGAAAAATGGCTGGCACAGGAAAGTGTTGACCTTGAGAATGATCTGAAGCAACTGGAAACAAAGATTTTTGAACTTTCAGGAGAAGAATTCAACATGAATTCACCTAAACAGCTGGGAGAGATTCTTTTTGAAAAAATGCAGCTGGATCCGAAAGCCAAAAAAACAAAAACGGGACAATATGCAACCTCAGAAGACGTTCTTCAGAAGCTGACTTCAAAACATGAGATCATCAAGCATATCCTGGAATACAGAACATATCAGAAATTAAAATCAACCTATGTAGATGCCCTGCCTTCACAGATTGAGAAAAAAGATAACAGAGTACATACCAATTTCTCACAAACCACAGCCGCTACAGGCCGTTTGGCGAGTGTAAACCCGAACCTGCAGAATATTCCGATCCGAACCGTGAGAGGACAGCAGATTCGTGGAGCTTTTGTTTCCGGAGAAGGAAAGAAGATTATTTCTGCCGATTATTCACAGATTGAACTTCGTTTAATTGCTGAAATTTCAGGAGAGGATAATATGATCAAAGCCTTTCAGGATGGAGAAGATATCCACGCTTCTACGGCTGCAAAGCTCTTTAAAATTCCTCTGGCTGAGGTATCCAAAACCCAGAGAAGCCAGGCTAAGACCGTAAACTTCGGTATTATTTACGGGCAGGGAGCTTTTGCTTTGGCAGAACAAACCGGATTATCCCGTACAGAAGCTAAACAAATGATCGAAGCTTATTTCGAAACCTATCCGAAACTGAAGGAATACATGGCAGAGCAGGTGAGCAAAGCCCGTCAGTTAGGGTATGTGGAAACCATTTTAGGAAGAAAACGTCATTTGAAAGATATTAATTCCAATAACTTTGTGGTAAGAGGTCATGCAGAAAGAAATGCCGTGAATGCACCTGTTCAGGGAAGTGCGGCAGATGTTGTAAAGCTTGCCATGATTAAAATAGACAGAGAGCTTAAAGAGCAACAGCTTACAACAAAGATGCTTCTTCAGGTACATGACGAATTGATATTCGAATCTCCTGCTGATGAGATTGAAGCCGCTTCAAAACTGATTAAAACTGAAATGGAAAGTGCCCTGAAAACACAGGTTCCGTTATTGGTAGAAATTGGAGTAGGAGACAACTGGCTCGAAGCGCATTAAAATACTGAAAATTAGATCTTAAATAAAAAAACTTCCGCCTAAGAGACGGAAGTTTTTTTATTTAAGCACCGGAACAGTCTACTCTTATTCTACAGCATTGTAAACATTCGTGACAACATCATCAGGAGAAACATTTTCAAATAAAAATCTTTCTTTCTTCACCTGTACTTTTTTAGTTTCTGACGGCATTGCTTCTTCCATAGTATTCACCGTTTCCAGTGTTACTTTACCTTTCATAGGCTCGTAATAGAGGGCAGAGTGAGAACCCGCACCCATATTATAGGTTTCAATATAAGTAAGTATCAGATTGTCATTCATATATTTGAATTTACTGAACCGGTTACCATAAGGTCCGATATCGTAGAGATTGATATTCAGTGTTCCTTTTTCAATACTGATGTCTTCAGGATCGTGTATTTTATAACCGGATTCATTGTATTCATCAGGAAAAACAGTTTCAGAACGTTTAAATAGCCGGTATGTTTTGTCAGGATTTTTTAAAAGAACAATCATGGTTCTCTGTGCTAAAGTGTCCTCTTTTTTTCTCAGAACTAATGCTTTATCAGGAAATCCATCCTGGTTGAGATCACCTTCGGTTTCGTATTGAATTTCATATTGATTGGACACAAAATCTGAGACTTGTTTTCCTGATGTTGATGGCTCTTTCTGAACCTGCACTGTATCCTTTTTTATAAAGTTTACAGAGTTTTTTGGAGTATCTGTTTTGGTTTTGTTACAGGAGTAAACAATTAAAGAAGCGAAAAATAAAGTAGAAATTATTTTTTTCAATGGTGTTTGTTTTTATAAGATACAAATCTAGCTTTTATTTCCTGATAATGTAAAAGTGAAATACACAAACATCCCAGAAAGAGAACCGGAAAAAAAGAAAGTGAAATTGTATATTGAATCTCAGCATTGAAATCATAGGTACTCCATGAAGATTCTCTGTCTACAAATATGGAATAATTCCAAAATAACCAGACAAAAATCAACAATATAAACTCAATGCCAATTTTGATTAATATCCTTTTAATAAAGGAAAACAAACAAAAAATAACAGAAAGAAAAATGCCGGTTATCACTGACATGAATAATGCATCTTCAGCAAACAAACATTCCAGACAGCCACTTGACATCCGATCTGAAAAGGTTCCCATTGACCAGTAAAATTGCAAGAATGTAAGCGGTGAAATAAAGATTGTATTGATCAACCATTTCTTCAAAAAAGAGTAGAACTGATGAGGTTTGGACTTTTTCATGAGGCTCAGATATCTGAATTATTTTATTATTCTTATCATGGCTAAATCATCTGTAGGTTTTACTCCATATTGATGTTCCAATTGCTTAAGTTTCTTGTTAAGCATGTCCTCAGTGTTACTATTCTGACGGTCTATCATTAAATAGTCAGCAAAATTGATCATGTCTTCAGAATTCGTTTTTTTAATTTTTGAAAAGCTCAAAATACCATCAGTTGCAATGGAAACGTCATTTAAATGATCAAAAAAAAGTATATGGGACTGACGGGAATACCATTCTTCAAAGTCATTATGAAGGTGGTATGCTAAATAATCAGGTCTGTTATCACGATCAAATTCAGTAATATTTCCATTGATGCACACAACACCATCACCAATCGTTAAGACAATTCCTTCGTCCTTTGCATGGTCATAAACCAAGAGAATAAGAGTCGCTAATAATTCTTTTTCATCCAGCATCAGATAGTTTTTCACAAATTTGAGTTCATTGAATAAACTTTTTATGATTTCTTTGAGCTCTTCCTCCAGACTGTGGTGGCAGCTTTTTTCATATAATGCCTTATAACCGTTTTCAACAATAATTTTACGTAAAATCTTCCCAATAAGTGTTGATGCAAAATGACTATCCATAGCTGTAGAACATCCGTCCATTACAGCACACAAAATCTTGTCAGAATTGATTTTTTTGATGAGAAGATCATCTTCGCAATGATTAATATGATAATCTCCGATTTGTAGGGTAGAATATAAATTCATTACATGCTAAAATAGATTTATTTTTTTTAATGTAACTTTATTTCTTCCTCATTATAGTATAAAAATAGCAACAAATGATCACACATATCATGAAATCACTTGTTGCCGGTGTTAAGAAAGCAGTTTTGCTTTGGTTATTAAATATCATATTCTACTTCACCCACATAATGCAGTGAAAAATCGTCATTTTCTACAGAAACCGGATTAGGAATCACAAATCTTGTTGCAAAAATGATAGCATTCACAGGGGTATCCAGACTTAGTTCATTCAGCTTTTTCTCTAAGATGGGAAGCCATTGGTCTGCATAAGAATATTCAGCAAACTTGTCATAAAGACTAAGGCTTTCATCTTCAAAACCATATTCTATAAAGTCATCGTCAAACCACTTAATGTTCTGTGATTCTGCGAACTTGGAAACATACTGATCGTCAGTTTCTTCCTCTATATAATAATTTTCATCTTCTTCTACGAAGCTATAGAAATCTTCTTCATTTTTGAAATATCCTAACCAGAAGTGTGAAATTTCTTTATCCATAATTGTATATAATTTTTATTTTTTAATATTTTTGAGCAAGTGAGATTTTTCACCGCTGATAAGCATACTGGTCATTATTGTGAAGCCTGTTTCGTCTCCTATATTTACATTGATTTTTTCTGAAAACTGCTGAATGAAATCTCCATTATTAAGATCATAAAGCCGGAATAGTGCATTTCCAAAGGTCATTCCCGCAGATTGGTTGATATTGAAAACTACCGGAAGCAGTAATAGATCTGCATTGCCGAATTTTTCTTTAATATAGTTCATTTCCTCACCGGTTATTATGCCTGTAAGATTAGGAAACATTTTTACTTCTTTGGATTTATAATCTTTCTCAGCAACTTTCTTTAAAATATCGATCACCCTTGTATCCATATTAGCCCGTAAAACAGCTGCATCTTTAAATTTTAATTGAAGTGTATCACTTAAAATTTGATTTGTAATATCGTCATTATCTCTAAAATCATTGATAATGGGTACAAAAGCAACCGTTGACCCATCACTTTTAAAAGAATAATTTTCATTAAACACTTTTTGGGCATGTAACAATGTGATTCCGGATAATACGGTAAATAATGCAAAAATAAGGTTTTTCATAGGCGTTTTTTTATAACAATCTTCTTGTTGAATCCTTTTATACTGGAAAATTACTGCAATTAAAATGTAACATTACAAAAGTTTTTCATGCAACAAATTTTTTGGGGTACCAACGCAAAATCTCCTCAGCAAAGATAGTTCTTAATAGGATTTATTGTAAATTTATTCTCTGTTTAAATTATAAAAGATGGATTTTCTTCAGGACCACTATATTGTTAAAAATGAATTGCTGCTGATCCTTATTTCTGTTATTCTGGGACTGTTCATTGGTGCTGAAAGAGAATACCGTAATAAGTCGGCTGGTCTCAGAACATTTATTCTCGTATGTTTTGGTGCCTGCCTGTTTACCATACTTTCCATAAAAATAGGAGTCGCCAATCCGGATCGTCTTGCCGCCAACATCATTACAGGAATCGGATTTCTGGGAGCAGGGGTTATTTTCAAAGGAGATAATAAAATTGAAGGAATTACCACGGCAACTACTATTTGGGCCACAGCTTCTATAGGAATGGCAGTAGGTTCCGGCTATATTTATATTGCATTGTTGGGGACTACGTTGGTATTACTTATTTTAAGTGCCCTGACTTATCTCCAGAATTTTATTGATAATTATAATAAAGTAAGAGAATACAGAATTGCTGTAACAGACTCCCAGGATATTAAATATTGTGAAAATGTATTCAAAGAAAATCATTTAAGATATCAGATGCTTAAACAGCAGTATTCTCAGGAAAGCTTTACCATAATATGGAGGCTTACCGGAAAAAATAGCCATCATGAGGAAGTGATCAGACGGCTGGTAGATGATCCGAAAATTAAAGCGTATCAGTTTTAGATCATAAAAAAGCAAAAAAATAAAGGCCGAAGCCTTTACTTTTATTTTTTCTTGAAAACATAAAGATCTTTGTTGGGACCATCGATCTCTTTTCCTTCCATATCCAGTTGGATCAGAATATTCTCACCTACTTTATATTTATATTGGGCTGTTTTTCCTTTTAAAGTAATCATACTTCCTGTAGCATCCCATTCAAAAGAGCCTTTATCCTGGTTTTTTGAATTTCTCTCAAGATATTCCTCAGTAATGCTGAATGTCTTGTCATCGTTTAATGTTAAAGAAGTCTTGATTCCCGGACAGTCAGCGCAAGGAACTGTTGCTTCATAAGTTCCCGCCCAGTCCAATGCATTTTCCGAGGTGTCACCCGCTGCTGTAGGAGTAGCTTTAGTAATGCTGTCTGTAGCAGCGGGTTGTACAGCCGTAGCAGAATCTGTAGTACCCGTTGTTTCAGTCGTTTCTTTTTTAGAACATGAAGCAAGGAACAGAACAGATGCCATTCCTAACATGAGCATTTTGCTTTTCATCATAATAATTAATTTAAGTATGTTTTTAATAATAAAGTTACTTCCAATCAACAAAAACTGAGCCATAGGGGGATGGCGGTTAATGTTTAAAGTTTAAAGTTTAATGTTGCTGGTTGATAGTTGTCAATATACGGTTCGGGTTTACTGTATAGATCATTAAATGAATTTTCTGCTCCCTTCATTAATACATTTTACTTTTTACATTTACAAAAACCTACTCTTAGTAACTTTTCCACCTGTTTTATAAAGCCTGTTCATATTTTTCTTTGTAAATTGGGGCAAAATTTTGATTATGACAAAAAAGATACTTTTATCTGTATTTCTTTTGCCAGCTGCAATGGCATTTGCGCAACAATATGGAGGAATGTGGATTCCTACGGAGCTGAATGAAAAGGAAATGAAGGATTTAGGAATGAAGATTTCTGCAAAAGATATTTTCAACCCTCAGAAACCAAGCATTAAAGATGCGGTTGTACAGTTTAACGGCGGATGTACTGCAGAGATTATTTCGCCTAAAGGATTGCTTTTAACCAACCATCACTGTGGTTTTGGTCAGATTCAGGCACATTCTACCGTTCAGAATGATCTTCTTTCAAACGGATTCTGGGCAAAAAATACAGAAGGTGAACTTCCTAACCCGGGAGTGAAAGTAGACTTTATTGTAGATATAAAAGAAGTTACTGATCCAATACTGGAAGGTACGGACAACCTTACGGAGCCCGAGCTTACTAAAAAGATCAACAACAATATTGAGGTGTATAAAAACTCTCAGAAAATTGAATCTTATCAGTCGATCATGGTAAAGCCAATGTATTATGGAAACAAATACTATGCTTATACCATTGAAACGTATAAAGATATCCGTCTTGTAGGAGCTCCTCCTCAAAGTATCGGTAAATTCGGAAGCGATACAGACAACTGGGTCTGGCCAAGACACACCGGAGATTTCTCTATGTTCAGAATTTATGCAGACAAGAACAACAAACCTGCAGAATATTCAAAAGACAATGTGCCTTACGTACCCAAACACTATTTACCGGTTTCTATCAAAGATAAAAACGAAAACGATTTTACTTTTGTATTCGGATTCCCGGGGAAAACAACAGAATACCTTCCTGCAGTTGGGGTAGAGAAGATCATGAAAGATATTGATCCTGCAAGAATTGCAGTACGTGATGTGGCTCTGAAAACGTTGGACGAAAAAATGCGTGTTGACAATGAAACACGTATCAAATATGCTTCAAAATATGCTTCTGTTGCCAATTATTGGAAAAAATGGATCGGTGAAGTAGAAGGACTGAAAAAATCCAATGCTGTAGAAAAGAAAGTAATGTATGAAGGTTCTTTGGTAGCTAAAAATCCTGAGATCAAGACTACTTTGGATCAGTTAAATAAACTATACAATGATCAGGCTCCTTACGCATTAAACAATGCGTACTACACTGAAGTCATCAGAAATGCGGAAACCTTGAAGCTTGCGGGTGATTATTATGACTTCGTAACTTCAGTGGAAGCCGGAAGAATGGATGAAAAGGAACTTTCAAAATTAAAAACAAAACTAACTTCTTTCTATAAGGATTATAGTGCAGAGCTTGATGCTAAAGTAACCGCAAAATTACTGGCTTTATACGTTAATAAAACTGCAGCACAGTTTTTACCGGCAGGATTCAACAAATATAAAGATGAAAATGCCAATATTCCTGTTGTAGAAGAGATGTCTAAAAACTCTGTTATCACAGGAAGAACAGCTGTAAACGGAGGAACATTAACTACTGATATTGATAAAGCATTTTCTAATCAGGATAAACTGATCAGAACTTTAAAGAAAGACCCTGTTTATCAATTATATGTTTCGATGAAAGAAACGTATATGAAAACTGCAGATCCGCAATATACTTCTATGCAGGCAAAAATTGATGCTTTGCAGAAGAAATTTATGGCACAGCAGATGCAGACGGATAAAGACAGAAAATTCTTCCCTGATGCGAACTCAACACTTCGTGTAACGTATGGTAAAGTAAAAGGTTCTACTCCCAGAGATGCTGTTTCTTACGGATATCAGACTCACCTTGCAGGGGTAATGGAGAAATACGTTCCTGGAGATTATGAATTTGATGTTCCAAAAAAACTGATTGATCTTTACAACAAAAAAGACTTCGGAATTTATAAAGATAAAACAGGTGATGTTCCTGTAGGATTCACTGCCACCAATCACACAACCGGAGGAAACTCAGGAAGCCCAGCTCTTGATGCCAATGGAAACCTTGTTGGATTGAATTTCGACAGACAGTGGGAAGGAACAATGAGCGATATCAATTATGATCCTCGTTTCAGCAGAAACATCATGGTAGATACAAAATATATCCTTTTCATCATAGATAAGTTTGCTGATTCAAGGTGGCTTGTTGATGAAATGAAGATCATAAAATAATTTTAAAAGTTATACCTTTAAGAATCTATTTGAATTTAATTTTGAATAGATTCTTTTTTATTTAAAATAGGATGAAAGAAAGGATCATCAATGTTTTGGCAGCTTTTGAGTCTGAGAATATCGGGAAATCATTTCCGCTGGATTACTGTCTGCCACTTTATCATAGTGTTTCCGATAAAGAACTTCCTCATTTGAAACATGTGATCCGCTATAAGACCACTCAACAGTTTGAAGACGATCTCGATCATATGGCCAGGAATTTTCAGTTTGTGAACTGGCAGGAGTTCAAAGATTATAGTTCCGGAAATTTTAAACCTTCGAAAAAGATTGCCCTTTTAACTTTTGATGACGGTTTCAGAGAGTTTTATGATGTTGCGTCTCCCATTTTGGAACGAAAAGGAATCTATGCCTGCAATTTTATTAATCCGGCTTTCGTAGATAATAAAGAGATGATGTTCAGATGCAAGGCAAGTCTCCTGGCTGATGCTACTGAAAAAAAGAAAACCATTGACCCCGGAATTTATTTTATCTTATCACTGAAAAACGCAGACAGAAGCATTTTACAAAAGAAAATTTTATCTGTAAATTATCAGGAAAAAGATGTTCTGGATCAGCTTGCTGAAAAGCTTGAGGTAGATTTTAAAGCGTATTCAAAACAGTATCAACCTTATCTAAGTACGGATCAATTAAAAGAACTTACCCGAAGAGGTTTCGGAATCTCTTCGCACAGCTGGGACCATCCGAAATACGGAGATTTATCTTTGAAAGAACAGATGGAAACAACAGATAAGACTTTTAATTATTTAAAAGAAAATGATTTCCTCTATGAAAGTTTTGCTTTTCCGTTTACCGATTTTGAAGTAAAGAAAAATTTTTTTGATGAACTTTATAAAAATAAAGAAATCTACTGCAGCTTTGGATGTGCTGGTATAAAACTGGACAGTGTAAAGAGAAATTTCCAAAGAATTCCTATGGAAATGGGAGAGAGCGGAGTGAAGATCCTGAAAAAAGAAATCGCTTACTTCAGATTGAAAAGCCTGATTAATAAAAATACGATTGTGAGAAAATGATAGCGCTGAAGACATACAACAGAAGAGAACTGGAAGATTTTATATCCTCCGGAGATTTTCAGCATTATGATTTTCTTCCGGTTACCAGACATCGTGCGCTGTCTCATATTCAAAATCCAAAAGCATCAGATGAAGATGTACTTCTAATTCTGGCTTTTTTTGAAGAAAAACTGGTCGGTTATATGGGATGTTTTCCGGACTCTTTTATGATTGATGGAAAAGAAATCCGCTATGCCTGGCTCAGCACCCTGTATGTAAACCCGGAATACAGAAAGAAAAGACCAGCCAAAGCATTATTGAAAAGAGTTTTTGAAGAATACGAAGGCAGAATTGCCATCACAGAATTTACCAAAGAAGCAGAAGCACTCTACAATATTATGGGTGTTTTTGAATATGTTTTTCCTAAAGAAGGGAAACGCTATTATTTCAGAACCGATGCGGCTAAAATGATTCCTGAAAAGAAACCGGTAACACAACCATTGAAACCTCTTTTTCAAATCCTTGATGCTGCAGCTAACGGCCTGATCTCAATAAAGAACCTGACCACCTCAAAACCAAATTTCAAATATGAAGTGCTGGAGAAGATCGACAAAGAAAGTGCGGATTTTATGAATAAGTTTTCAGGGATGCGCAACGCAGACGAAATCAATTCTTTTATAGAAAATCCCTGGGTCCTGGAAGGTAAAAAAGAGGAAAAATACCTGTTTTCAAGTTTTGCCGACAGCTTTAAGTACTATTGGATAAAAATTACGGATCAGAATAATAAACTTACCTCTTGTTTTCTGCTGCAGCTGCGCGATGGCTATCTTAAAATTCCTTATCTTTTTTCGGATGGTAATTTAGATGTGGTTGTCCGGTTTTTAAATTATTTCATTGTGACCCATAAAGTGAAAGGCTTTACCTCTTACCAAATCGGCTTGAACAAAGAAATACAACAATCAAAAGTATTTTCACATCTCTACGAACGTGATTTCAATAGAGCGTATCTGTTTCATAAAAATCTTTTGGAATTACTTCCCGGTCATTTTAATCCAAACTATCAGGATGGAGACGGGGATTGTATGATGACATAATAGAATTATAAATGATGAATGATGAATGATGAATGATGAATGATGAATGATGAATGATGAATGATGAATGATGAATGATGAATGATGAATGATGAGTTATCTGTGATCAATTATCAATTATCAATTATCATTTATCAATATTAAAAAACAAACCGCACGATAATTCTATCGTGCGGTTTGTTTTTTAATGTCCAAATATATCTTTCAGACTTACTTCTTTAAATGTTCCCATTTTGTTGACAGCTTCCATATCAAGATTCTCTTTTTTGCCAATAATGGCAGTATTAAAATGTATTGATTGGATTTCTGTCTGATAAAAATGTTTGATATCTTCAAACTTCAGGTGTTGGATCTGTTCATAGATATCCTTTCTGAAATCATGATAGATGTTCAGTTTCTGTAGTCTTAAGGTATTGAAGAATATATTGTTTCGGGTAACTCTTGTAGAGGCAATCTGTTTCAGAGCTGCATTTCTGGCATTTTCAAACTGAATAGGTACTTCAGGAAGTTCGTTCATCAGTTCATTCAGCGTATCTACAGCGATCATCAGTTTGTCAGGCTGAGTTCCGATATAAGTGGTGACATAATCAGGATGGTTCAGCTCAGCGTTTGCTGCATAAGAAACATAGGCAGAGTAAGCAAGACTTTTACTTTCACGCATTTCCTGGAAGACAATGGAAGATAGCCCTCTTCCAAAATATTCATTGAAAACATTGATCTTTCCGAAATGAAGTGGATTCACCACGTTTCCTTTACCAATCTTACTCATTTCCATCTGAACCATGTCATAGTTGATGAAATATACGTTTCCTCCCGTTGCCGGTTCAGGATATTGCTTGGCTTCCGGAATCTGAAGGCTTTCAGGTTCTGTATACTGACCAATATATTCTTTAAAGTTTTCAAAATCTTTACCGTAGAAAAATACCTGATAAGGATATTGGAAAAGCTTTTTCATTCTGTCTGTGAATACTTCAGGATTGCTGTTTTCAAGTTCTTCCTTAGAAATAACATCTGTAAAGCGTGAGTTGCTGCCCAGTTTGGTATAATTGTTCAGCGCTGTTATGATACGGTTTTTATCTTTCTTAATGGCCTCGCGATTTTCCAGTACTGTACCTACAAACTGATGATAGATTTCCTGATCAGGCTGTACATCGTGCATCCAGTGCTGCAGAAGAGCAATTCCTTTCTCTATATTTTCTTCCAGTCCGCTTAAAGAAATAATCAACTGGTTGTTTGTAGTCTTAAAATCATTGCTGATTCCTATTTTGAAAAATTCCTTTTTTAAATCTTCCGGTGAAAGAACATCAGTTCCCAAATACTGTAAAAGCTGAGTGGAAATTCCTAAATCTCTGTCATGATCACTCCCCAAAGGAAAAATAAAATGCAGCTGAGCAATATCGTTGTATTTATTCTTTACAAAACTTAATTTCTTTCCGTTAAGCTGATCCGTAATGATTTCTTTTTGATAATCAATGAATTCGGGCTTAATATCCTCAGTTTTATCCGCCAGAATCTCTTTCAGAAACTCTGACTGCGTATCACGGTTGATCTTAACGGGAGTGATTCCGGGATTCTCAACCCTGATCAATTTGTCGTTGACTCCTTTTTCTTTGTTGACAACCACATAGTTTTCTTTAAAAAACGCATTGGCAAAATTCACCACATCATCTTTAGTAAAAGCGGCATACTCATCCATTTCGTTCAGTTCCTCTTCCCAGGTTCTTCCTTTTATATAAGAATCATAAAGGGTAGTAGCAAGACCCTCTGCAGTTTCAAGTCCTTTCATTCTCTGCAGTTTGAAATCATTGATGATGGCAGGCAACATCCAATCCGGAAAATCACCTTTCTTGATCAGTTCAATTTCACCAAGTACCATATTCTTTGCTTCCTCCAGAGTTTGCGTTTCCTTAGGAACAGCAACAATGGAAAAATATCCATACTGTCTTAGTCCTACGGAAAAGGCCTGCGCCCACAGCATCTTCTGAGTCTGGTTAATGTGTAAATCCAATAATCCGGCTTCCCCTCTGTTGCTGAGGATATTGGCAACCACATCAGCCAGCATAGCTTCTCTTGTTCCGTAGCTATCTGTTCTCCATGCAAGCTGAGTGCGTGGAGTAGTAGGGCTTTTTACCGTTCTTGTTACAATTTCTGTAATAGGCTCTTCAATAACAGGTGTCTTTTTAGGAAGCTCTTTATAAGGTAAAGTCCCGAAATACTGATCAATTAATTGGACCGTCTCATCAAAGTCAAGATCCCCAACCAGAACCATTGCATAATTATTGGGAACATAATATTCATCGAAATATTTATGAATAGCCTTCATCGAAGGGTTCTTTAAATGTTCCGGTTTTCCCAGTGTCGTTTGCTGTCCATTGGGATGAGTAGGGAAAAGGGCATCCATCAGTTCGTAGTTCACAAGTCTTGTGTCATTATCCTGCGCTCTGTTGAATTCCTCATACACCGATTCCAGCTCTGTATGAAAAAGACGAAGTACAATTTCAGAGAACCTTTCCTTTTCTATTTTCAGCCATTTTTCAAGTTCGTTATTCGGAATATTATTTTTATAAACCGTTTCATCAAACCAGGTATGGGCGTTGGTACCACTGGCCCCCAGAGAAGAAATTGCTTTGTCATATTCATTGGCAATAGCGTATTGGCTGGCTTCCTGGGAAACTTCGTCTATCTTTTTATAGATTTCCTTCTTCTTTTCAGCATCCTGTTCTGCTTTATGCTCTTCATACAATGCTGAGATCTGATCAAGAAGTTCCTTTTCTTTCTCCCAATTCTGAGTCCCTATTTTTGAAGTGCCTTTAAACATCATATGCTCAAGATAATGAGCCAGCCCCGTATTGTCGGCCGGATCATTATTACTTCCGGTTTTTACAGGAATGAAAGTCTGTATTCTTGGTGCGTCAAAATTCTGCGCAAGAAAAACCTGTAATCCATTTTTCAAAGTATAGTTTCTGACATTATTTTCGTCGTGGGTTACTGTAATATATTTGTAGTGGTTTTTATCTGTATGTACCGTTTCCTTATATTTTCTGTCTGTCATATAAAACTCATTTCATTCCTTAGAAACCGGAATGCACTACAAATGTAAGGAATCAAAAAAAATGTTGACCCTTTTTTATCATTATTACATCTATTGTTACAGTTGAAAACTTGAATCATTCATCAGAAACGGCTTCTCAATGCTGAATATCATCATATATTATATAGTATACTCCAATTTCATACTCTTACTCCTAAGAACATCATTTTCTGTTTTTCTCCAACTCCTCAAAAGCTCACACACTCAAAACTCAAAACTCTAATACTCTATTATTCTCAAACCCTCAAGCTCTCCAACTTTCTCAGGAGCTATTTCCTGCTATCCATTCATACTCCTCGCGCCAGCGCACTCCCACGCTCAGTCCCACCACTCTCCAACCCCTGCTGCGGGGTAACCATTACTATCAGGGCTAGGGAAGGAGGGGAGGATATAAGTAATAAGTAATAAGTAATAAGTAATAAGTTGGCACAAATGAAAACAAGTTCACATAGGCTATAATAAAATATTAAACATGATCCGTGTCA
>NZ_JAVDQX010000012.1:0-33781 GCF_031454475.1 Chryseobacterium vietnamense
GCGGGAGAGTAGGCCGCCGCCAGTTTTTATTTTATTTTTAAAAATCCTTTATCATAACGATAAAGGATTTTTTTTTGCTTTATACCCAGCTCAGGTTTATGAGTAATGGGTAATGAGCAATAGATAATAGATAATAGATAATAGATAATAGATGTGACGTAGTAAGCAATCATCAATTATCATTCATCACTTATCACTTATCGTTCATGTTCCTTCCTAGATTACCGTCTTTAGTATCTTTGCTGATCTATTCCTATTAATTAAAATGCTTCGACTCCGCTCAGCATGACAGGGCTAATACCAACTGTACTAAGTGCTAAAATACGTAAACATTATCCTGTGATCTTACAGCCCTTAAACCTGTCATACATAAATCTTGATTCCTACGGAATGACACAAAGGAAATGAAAATCTATTGGGACATCATCCATTCTATAGGAATTTACAAACATCGACTGATCATCCCTTACCAACCCCGGAACTCGCAACCCGAATTAACCATCACCTATTAATCACCATCAAACTATGCACAAAACTATTTCCTTCTATTACCCCATTTTACTCGAATAAATTCAATAAGTTTGTACTAGTTTTCCAAAAATAATTATAATGTCAGGAAATATTCTGATCATCGATGATGAGATCAAACTCCTTAAATTACTAGGAATGATCCTTTCCCAAGAGAATTTTAATGTAAAAGAAGCTTCCACAGCACGTTCAGCAATGACAATGATGGAGCAATATGAATTTGATGTTGTTCTAAGCGATGTGCGCCTGCCTGATGCTTTTGGAGTAGAGCTTGTGAAGTCTATCAAGAATAAATATCCTCAAATTGAAATTATCCTGATGACGGCATTTGGAAATATTACGGATGCGGTACAGGCTATGAAAAATGGAGCGTATGATTATTTGGTGAAAGGTGATGATAATGAAAAAATTATCCCATTGGTGTATAAGGCTCTTGATAAAGTTAAAGATAATAAATCAAGAGTTGTACAGCACCCTGTGACGAAAGGGTTTGACCAGATCATAGGCAAGTCCCCTTTAATTTTACAGGCCAAGAAATTGGCTGAAAAAGTTGCCTTAACGGATGCTGCTGTGCTTCTTACAGGGGAAACAGGCACGGGTAAAGAAGTTTTTGCCAGTGCGATTCATGAAGGGAGTGGCCGAAAGAAAAACAGCTTTGTAGCGATCAACTGCTCGGCATTCAGTAAAGAGATTCTGGAAAGTGAACTTTTTGGCCATAAACAAGGAGCCTTTACCGGTGCTATGAAGGATAAAAAGGGACTAATTGAAGAAGCTAACGGTGGTACTTTATTTCTGGATGAAATTGGTGAGATGCCGATAGAACTTCAGGCGAAGCTGCTTAGAGTTTTGGAAACCAGAGAATTTATCAAAATGGGTGAGACGAAAGTTTCAAAATCTGATTTCAGATTAATCGCAGCGACTAACAGAGATTTGGAAGAAGAAATAAAACAAGGGAATTTCAGAGAAGATCTCTATTTCAGACTGAATGTATTTGAGATTACACTTCCGGCATTAAGAGAAAGAAAAGAAGATTTAAAAGCACTGGCTAAGAATTTTATTGATCTTTTTTCTCATAAACTTCATTTGTCTTCAATTCAGGTAACTCCGGATTATTATAAAGTATTGGAAAAAAACGACTGGAAGGGAAATATTCGTGAATTGAGAAATGCCGTGGAACGAAGTTTAATTTTGATGGATAATAATATCCTTGATGCCGACAGCCTTCCTCATTATTCTGAAAAAACAGTTCTGGAAAGTGATTCGCTGAGCATCCGTTCCCTGGAAAAGATACATATTCAGAAAGTATTGCAATATACAAAAGGAAATAAAGCGGAAGCAGCCAGATTACTTGAGATTGGCATTGCCACGCTATACCGTAAACTGGAAGAATACGGATTGAAATAAACCGATTATCATTTTAATAAAGAGCCTATCATTTTGATAGGCTTTTCTGTTTTTATATGGTTTGATTGTTTGATTTAATAATCTGTAATTCAGTTGTTTATATGTTTGTTTTTAAAAATGGACTTTCTTTTGGCATATAGTCTATGAATAAAATATTTAAAAATGACAATTTCAAGAAAAACGTTTAAAAAACGGGAGCATTCTACTTTTAGTCTGCTGATTGTATCGTACGTATTACTGACTCTTTTAACCCTAATGATTAATATATGATGCTTATAAGTTTAATCCTGCTTTTTGCAGTGTTGTTTTGGCTTTTATGTAAATCAGTTGAATTTTTTGATAGAATATAAATTATGTGGAGTTTATTTTTCCTCTCAATACTTGCCTTTGTGTATATCTGTTATGTTTTAATTAAACCGGAAAAATTTTAAACAATCATGAATACAGAAATTTTAGGCATTATAGCAATGTTTGCTGTCACGTTAGTTATCGGAATTTTTTTAGGAAAATACATAGCTAATGTTTATGGATACAAAAAAACTTTTCTGGATCCGGTTTTTGAACCCATTGAAAAGTTAATTTATAAAGTTTCGGGAATTAATCCTGCCCGTCAGATGAATTGGAAGCAGAATATGTACGCCATGCTGGCGATCAACCTTATATGGTTCATCATAGGTTTCTTTCTTTTAATGAATCAGGCCTGGCTTCCTTTAAATCCTGACGGAAACCCGAATATGTCACCCGATCTGGCTTTTAATACGACCATTTCGTTCTTAGTAAACTGTAATCTACAGCACTATTCGGGAGAAACAGGAGTAAGCTACCTGAGCCAGCTTTATCTGATGTTTTTGCAGTTTGTCACGGCAGCAACAGGGATGGCAGCAATGGCGGTCCTTTTTAAAGCTTTTAAAGAAAAAACAAACACAGAATTAGGTAATTTCTACGATTTTTTCACAAAATCAATGATAAGAATCCTGGTTCCAATCAGTGTAATTGTTGCTTTAATTCTTTCTATCAACGGAAGTCCGATGACTTTTGAAGGAAAAGACCATATCATCACATTGGGAGGTCAGAAGGCTGATGTTTCCAGAGGACCTGTATCTGCGTTTGTTGCAATCAAACACTTAGGAACTAATGGTGGAGGATTTTTTGGGGCGAACTCAGCACATCCGCTTGAAAATCCTAATTATATGACCAATATTACAGAAATGGTAACTCAGATGATCATTCCGTTTGCATTGGTATTTGCACTGGGTTTTTATCTGAATAAAAGAAAACTTTCATGGGTGATCTTTACCGTAATGACAGTTGGTTTCCTGGCGCTTACCATTCCGAATGTTGTGAATGAAACGGCTGGAAATCCTCTGATTACACAAATGGGAACAGATAACAGGCTTGGAGCTATGGAAGGGAAAGAAATACGCTTCGGAAGTGCTTCATCCGGTTATTGGAGTATTGCCACTACAGTTATTTCTACGGGATCTGTGAATTCTATGCATGACAGTACAATGCCGCTTTCAGGAATGAATGAGCTGCTTGCCATGATGATCAATTGCTTCTACGGAGGTTGTGGAGTCGGAATTCTGAACTATTTTATCTTTATCATTCTGGCAGTGTTTATCAGTGGTCTGATGGTTGGACGAACTCCGGAATTTATGGGTAAAAAGATTGAAGCTAAGGAAATGAAGATTGCTATGATTGTCGCTTTATTCCACCCTTTCTTAATTCTTGCAGGAACAGCTTTAACGGCTTATTTACCGGAATTCGGAGCAAAAACATTGAATAACCCAGGTTTCCATGGTTTCAGTGAGATGCTGTATGAGTTTACTTCTTCTGCAGCCAATAACGGATCCGGATTTGAAGGACTTGGAGATAATACACCTTGGTGGAATATTTCAACGGGAATTGTGCTTCTATTATCAAGATTCATCCCGATTATAGGCCCTGTTGCTATTGCAGGACTACTCGCACAGAAAAAATATATCCCGGAAAGTTCCGGAACACTGAAAACGGATACAGCTACTTTCGGATTTATGACTCTGGCAGTGATTTTACTGATTGCAGCATTGTCATTCTTCCCTGCATTGACATTAGGCCCTATTGCAGAGCAGATTCAGTATTTCTCAAAATAAAAATGTGAACATTAAAAATTAGAATCAATAATCAACCATTAAGGAAGCCGAAAAGTTAGGAAGCTAGTCTGACAACTTACTGAAACGTTCACTTAATATTATCCATATCTATCCTCATGATCTGGCGAACCTTGATGGTTACTATTGATTTACAATGATATAAACTCTTTCAAAAAAATGAAAAATCAGTCACAAACATTATTTCAAAGAGATTTGGTCAACGAAGCGATAAAACAGTCCTTCGTAAAACTGAATCCGAAAATTATGTTTAAAAATCCGGTAATGTTTCTGGTGGAAATCGGAACCATTGTTATGTTTATCGTAAGCATGTTCAGCCTTACCGGTGATAAAACCCAGGGAAGCTTTTCCTATAACTTTTTAGTATTTATTATTTTATTTTTCACCGTTTTGTTTGCCAATTTTGCAGAAGCTATAGCGGAAGCAAGAGGAAAAGCACAGGCTGATACCCTTAGAAAAACAAGGGAAGAAACTCCGGCTAAACTGGTACTTGATAACAAGCCGGGATTTCAGGTAGAAACAAGGCTGAAGATGTCTGCTGAAATGACCTTAGGTGATATTTTCCTTTGCGAAGCCGGAGATCAGATTCCGATGGATGGAGAGATTATTGAAGGTCTTGCTACTATTGATGAATCTGCTATTACCGGAGAAAGTGCACCTGTCATCCGTGAAGCCGGAGGAGACAAAAGTTCTGTAACAGGAGGTACAAAAGTTCTTTCAGACAGAATTAAAGTAAAAGTAACCACAAAACCGGGAGAATCCTTCTTGGATAAAATGATTGCCCTTGTAGAAGGAGCTTCAAGACAGAAAACACCTAACGAAATCGCATTAACCATACTTCTGGCAGGATTTACCCTTACATTTATCATTGTTACCCTCACTTTAAAGCCTTTTGCAGACTATGCGCAGACTCCGATTACCATAGCGGCATTTATATCTCTTTTCGTTTGTCTTATTCCGACAACCATCGGTGGTCTGCTTTCTGCAATCGGGATTGCGGGGATGGACAGGGCTTTGAGAGCGAATGTTATTACCAAAAGTGGTAAAGCCGTAGAAACAGCAGGAGATATTGATGTTCTTTTGCTAGATAAAACAGGAACAATTACCATCGGAAACAGAAAAGCAACTCAATTTCATCCTGCTCATGGAATCCAGCTTGAAGAATTTATTAAAGCTTCCGCACTAAGTTCCGTAGCCGATGAAACACCAGAAGGAAAATCAATCATTGAACTGAGTGCCTTAAAAACCGAAGATTTATTGGTTTCCAATCCTACATATATCGATTTTACTGCAGAAACAAGAACTTCAGGAATTGATTTTGACGAAACAAGAATCCGTAAAGGAGCTTATGATACAATAAAAAAACTGACTGAAAAAGCCGGGAATATCTTCCCGCAGGAAACCCAGGATGCGGTAACCAAAATTTCTGAAAACGGAGGAACTCCTTTAGTCGTTGCCGTTAATGAAAAAGTATGGGGCGTTATTGAACTGCAGGATATCATTAAAACCGGAATTCAGGAACGTTTTCAAAGACTGAGAAAAATGGGAGTGAAAACGGTAATGGTAACCGGAGATAACCCTTTGACCGCAAAATTTATCGCAGAAAAAGCTGGAGTAGATGATTTTATTGCTGAAGCTAAACCTGAAGATAAGATGAATTACATCAAAAAGGAACAGCAGGAAGGTAAGCTGGTCGCGATGATGGGAGACGGAACCAATGATGCTCCGGCATTGGCTCAGGCAGATGTAGGTGTAGCTATGAACAGTGGAACACAGGCTGCAAAAGAAGCCGGGAACATGGTAGACCTAGATAATGACCCTACAAAGTTGATCGAAATCGTGGAAATCGGAAAACAGCTGCTGATGACAAGAGGAACTTTGACCACTTTCAGTATTGCAAACGATGTAGCGAAATATTTTGCCATTATTCCTGCGCTCTTTATCACTTTTATTCCTTCCCTTCAGAAGCTGAATATTATGAATCTTCACAGCCCTGAAACAGCCATATTATCAGCGGTTATTTTCAATGCGATAATCATTCCGTTCCTGATTCCGCTGGCGTTGAAAGGAGTGGCTTATAAACCGATCGGTGCAAGTGCCTTATTGAGAAGAAACCTTTTGATTTATGGTTTAGGCGGGGTAATCGTTCCGTTTATCGGAATCAAAATCATTGATCTGGTAATCAATTTATTCTATTAAAATTAAAAAAATGAAAAATCATATTGTTTCAGCATTCAGATTAACTCTTGTAATGCTGGTAGTGACAGGTATTTATCTGGGGGTTGTATATGGAGGTTCTAAAATACTTCCCAACAAAGGAAACGGAGAAATTGTCTATGATAAAGGACAGAAGTTTTATGCCAATATCGGACAGGAATTTAAATCTGAAAAATACTTCCACGGCCGTCCTTCTTCCGTTAATTATAATGCGGCAGGAAGCGGCGGGAGCAACAAAGGTCCCAGTAATGAAGATTATCTGGAAACAGTTCAGAAAAGAATTGATACTTTAAAAATGAAAAACCCTGAAATGGGAAATACAAAAATCCCTGTAGAGCTTGTTACGGCAAGTGGAAGCGGTCTGGATCCGGATATTTCTGAAGAAGGAGCTTTGTACCAGGTAAAAAGAGTTGCAAAAGTGAGAAACCTTTCAGAAGAGCAGATCAAAAACTTAATTAATACTCAGACTGAAAAGCCATTACTAGGACTTTTCGGACCCTCAAAAGTAAATGTTCTGAAGCTTAACATTGCTTTGGATCAATTAAAATAATAAATTTAATAATCAATAATCATGTCAAGGCTTTAAACCTTGACATGGTTAATATCCCCAAATTAAAAGTGAAAAAATATCTAGCTATAGCTGTGCTATCAGGGCTGTTTTTAACCAAAGCACAATCATCAGATTCATTGAAAATAGGAAATAAAGTTACGTTTTCCGCTTATGCAGAACTCTTTTATACCTACGATTTTAATGAGCCTGGAAATCATATGCGTCAAAATTTTCTTTACTCCTATAACAGACATAATGAAATGAATCTTAACCTGGGATTGGTTAAAGCCAATTACCAGAGTGAAAATATCCGTGCTAATCTAGCTTTAATGGCAGGAACTTATGCTCAGGATAATATGGCTGCCGAGCAAAATGCTTTGCGTTATATAAACGAAGCCAATGTAGGAATCAGAATATCAAAGAATAAAAATCTATGGATTGATGCAGGGATCATGCCTTCACATATCGGTTGGGAAAGTGCTATAGGAAAAGATAATGTGAATCTGACAAGAAGTTTAGCCGCTGAAAACTCGCCATATTTTGAAACCGGAGCTAAAATTTCCTACACCTCAGATAACGGAAAATGGTTTTTAAGCGGGCTGGTGCTGAATGGTTGGCAGCGTATTGCCAAACCGGAAGGAAACCAGAGTATTTCTTTCGGACATCAGTTGACGTATAAACCGAATGATAAAATTACCCTGAACAGCAGTTCATTCATAGGAAATGATAAAGCAAAAGAAGACAAAAGGATGCGTTATTTCCATGATTTGTATGGAAGCTTCCAGATAACTGATCAGTTTTACGCTGTATTAGGATTTGATATCGGAGCTGAGCAGAAGTCAAAAGGAAGCGAGCAGTATAATATCTGGTACAGCCCAAATGTATTAATGAAATATCAATTAGATAATAAATGGGCGCTGGCAGGACGGCTGGAATATTATAACGATAAAAACGGAGTGATTATCAATACAGAAACGTCCAATGGATTTCAAACTTTCGGATATTCTTTCAATGTAGATTATGCAATATTCAAAAATGTAGTTTTCCGCACAGAAGCGAGAGGTTTTACTTCCAAAGATGCCATTTTCGCTAAAAATGATGAATTCAGAAAAGGGAATTTCTTTATAACATCGAGTTTAGCGGTCTGGTTTTAAATCGATTTAGCCACAAAAAATAGTGTTTAAAGTAAAATTAAAAAGAATAAAATCAATGTCATCAGCAAAAGATTTTTTAGAACTGATTCAAAAATCCCGTAAAGGAAAATTCAAAATTTATATCGGGATGAGTGCAGGGGTAGGAAAGAGTTTTCGTATGCTTCAGGAAGCTCATTCCCTTTTGCGAAATGGCATTGATGTAAAAATCGGGTATATTGAAACGCATGGACGGGAAGAAACTGAAGCTCTGGTGGAAGGTCTTCCTCAAATTGAAAGGAAATCGGTTTTTTATAAAGGAAAGAACCTTGAGGAAATGGATCTGCAAGCCATTATCAATGAACATCCTGAAGTAGTGTTAGTGGACGAACTTGCCCATACCAATGTAGAAGGTTCCAAAAATAAAAAAAGATGGCAGGATGTGCTGGAAATCCTGGATAACGGAATCAACGTCATCAGTGCCATGAATATCCAGCACATCGAAAGCCTGAATGAGGAGGTAAAGAAAATCACGGGAGTAGAAGTAACAGAACGCGTTCCGGATAAAATCCTGGCGCTGGCAGATGAAGTAGTAAATATTGACCTTACCGCTGATGAGCTGCTGACCCGTTTGAAAGAAGGAAAGATTTATAAAAAAGAAAAAATTCAGACAGCACTCAGTAATTTCTTCCAGAGCGGACATATTCTGCAGCTTCGTGAGCTGGCTTTAAAAGAAGTAGCCACCCATGTAGAAAGAAAGGTAGAAACAGAGATCAAAACCGAAAATTTTAAACCCATAAAATTCCTGGCCTGCATCAGCAGTAACGAGAAAATTGCCAAAACAATCATCCGTAAAACGGCAAGATTAGCCAGTTACTATAACAGTCCGTGGACGGTTTTATATGTTCAGAAACCTTCTGAAAATCCGGAAAAAATTGCACTGGATAAACAGCGGTATTTAATTAATAATTTTAATTTAGCACAGGAATTAGGTGCCAAAGTAGTCAGGATCAAAGAGAGTAGTGTTCATAATGGAATTCTGGAATATGTGATTGCCCACAATATTACTACGGTCTGCATTGGAAAACCTCATGCCAGTTTCTGGCAGCGAATGTTGGGATACAGCTGGATTTATACCCTGATGAACAGGCTGAATGAAAGACAGATAGATATTATTATTTTATCATAAAAATAATGAAACTTAAAACGAAACTTACCTTAGGCGTCGGCCTTTTATTTTTACTGATCGTTCTGCTTTCAGTGATAGGTTCTGTATACATCAATAAATTAAAATCTGATACTGAAAAGATCCTTACGGCCAATTACAACAGTCTGGAGTTTTCCAAAAATATGCTGCTGGCACTGGATAATATCAGTACAGACAGTACTGTGGCGGTAGCCGATTTTCAAAAAAACAATAAACTTCAGGAAAAGAACCTTACCGAATTTGGAGAAAAAGAAGCCACTCAGAATCTGAACCTTCATTTCAATAGCTATCTGAAAGCACCGGATATTCATAAAGAAAAACTCATCCGTGAAGATCTTTCAAAGATTATGTCTTTGAATATGAAAGGGATTGAACGAAAGAGTGATATCGCTATTATCACAGCTGAAAATGCTACTTTCTGGATTGTAAGTTTAGGAACCGTATGCTTTCTGATTGCTTTTATTCTGCTTTTCAATTTACCACAAACCATTGCAGAGCCTATCAATCAGCTTACTTTCAGTATCAAACAGATTGCTGATAAAAACTACAGCGAGAGAGTTCATTTCAAAGGAAGTGAAGAATTCAACAGCCTGGCAGAGTCCTTCAACAGTATGGCGGAAAAACTTCAGGAGTACGAAAGCAGTACACTTTCCAAGCAGCTGATGGATAAAAAACGTATCGAAACCCTGGTTAATAATATGCATGATGCAGTTATTGGTCTGGATGAGAATCATTTTATCTATATGATCAATGATGAAGCGTTGAAAATCACCAACCTCCATAAAGAAGATATTATTGGAAAAACAGCTCATGAAGTGGCTATTAACAACGATCTGATGCGTGAACTGCTGAAAAATATTGACCATCCGGTAAAAGATCCGATTAAGATTGTTCGTGATAACAAAGAAAACTATTTTGAACAGGATATTATTCCCATCAATATTGTAAAAACAGGCGAAAAAGAGAAAAAATATATCGGAAAGGTAATCTTACTGAGAAATATTACCCCTTTCAAAGAACTGGATTTTGCCAAAACCAATTTTATTGCCACCATTTCCCATGAACTGAAAACTCCGATCTCAGCTATCAAGATGGGTGTGCAGCTTCTTGGAAACCAAAAGTTCGGGGAACTGAACGAGCAGCAGCAGGAATTATTGAAAAGCATCAATGAAGATGGACAGCGCTTATTGGATATCACAGGTGAATTGCTTAATCTTTCTCAGGTAGAATCCGGAAATATCAGATTGACTGTAGAGAAATGTTCCCCTAAAGAAATCGTACAAACTGCTGTAAAAAATGTTGAAAAGCTTGCCGAGCAGAAAAATATTTCCATCAGCACAGAATATCTTCTGGAAGAAAGTGATGCTGTAACTGCTGATTTTGACAAAACTGTCTGGGTGATGAATAACTTTCTTACCAATGCGGTGAAACACTCTTTTCAGGATGAAAATATTAAGATTGTGGTAGAAAAACTGAACTCGTTCATTCAGTTCAGTATTATTGACACCGGAAGCGGAATTGATGAAAAATACCACCGCCAGATCTTTGACCGTTATTTTCAGGTTCCCGGCGAACACCAAAATGGAACAGGTTTGGGCTTGGCTATTTCAAAGAACTTCATTGAAAAGCAACATGGAGAAATAGGAGTGAAGAGTTCTCTGAATAACGGAAGTACATTTTATTTCAGACTGCCGGTTTCTTAAGGATTATTTTATATTTGCGATAAAAATAACAATGAGAAAAACTTTAGCGTTCTTATTATTTTCAGTTTTACTGAGTATTCACGTGTCTGCACAGACATTCACAGTAGAACAGCTTAAAGGTTTCAATAAACTCACAATGGATGAGTTTAAAAAGGAAATGAAACAGCTGAAGTTCAGATTTTATGACAGAACAGAAGGCTTAAGCTTCCTTTTAACCGAATACGAAGCCCCAGACTATACCTCAAAAATAGGAAAGTTTGAATACAAAGAAGAAAAATCAGAAGACAGAATTGAATTTGAGTTTAAAGACAAGAAAGAATACGATCAGTTTCTCAAGCTAATATTGGCAGGCGGATATAAAGAAACTGAAAAAGGAAAGATTATAACCAAAGAGTCATATGTAGATTACTACAGGAATAAAGAACATATCAGGATGATTTTGCCTAAAGCAGGGCAAAAAAATCCATACACTATTATCGTTTTCAAATAAAGTATGATTCAATTGAACTCAATAAAAGTAAATGAGATTCACTTTTATTCAAATAAGATAAAAAGTCTTATAATGTTTATTATTTCATCTGTTTTCATTTTTATTTTTTTTAATAATGATTTGGAAAACGAGGGATTAGGAACAATAATCATTTTTTATCTGGGATTTTTACTTTTCTCATTTGGATTTGTTTATTCAATACTGCTGTTATTTCGGACAAAGCCATTGTTAACAATTACTGATAAGCAGATTATAATTTATAACTTATTGAGAAAACCTACAACGATCAATTTTGAAGATATTTTGTCATTTTATATTTCAAATACAACATTTCGGGGAATAAAAACAAATGAGTCTATTTGTATTGCCATAAAAGATGATCCTTTTGGCAGAAAAGGAAATATTATAAATACAAACCTGTTGAATGTGAAAACAAATGCTTTGTTGGAAGAATTGAATTGTAGAAGAGCTATTATTTGTAAGAGGTAAGAGATAGCTAAAAGAAAAGTAATCAGGAGAAAATAAAAAAGCTGCGAAAATTATTCGCAGCTTTTTTTATAACATTCGTGAGTTTACTCCTTAATAAACTTCTGTACAATTACTTTGTCTTTCAAGAAAACTTTAAGAATATAGTTTCCTTTAGAAAGTTCAGAAACAGGAATGGAGTTTCCTTTTACATTTGATGAACTGATAATTCTTCCGGCCGCATCATAGATTTCAGCTTTTACAATTTCATTTTTGGATTGAATATGTAAAATATCTCTTACCGGATTCGGGTAAACAGCAATAATAGAGTTTTCTTTATTGATTTCAGCTGTTGCCAGTACATTCTGAACGCTTGTTGTATAAGTATTGGTAACAATCGGGTTATTGTAATCGAAATAGATTTTTGCAGTATTGCTAAAGCTGTCACCAAGACTTAAGGTAGATTTTGTTTTGATTTTAAATGATACATATCCATCGTTATTGGCATTATCAAAAGGCAGTTGAATATTTTCAAAAATAAATTCTACGGTATTCGGATTGGTAATTCTTGTTACAAAATTGTGACTTCCATTCAAGGCGACTAAACTTATTAGGTCGAATTTAGAAGTATCAATAATATCTTTTACTACAATATTCTGTGCATTTGCGGTTCCTGTATTTTCAAATCTGATCAGATAATGTACATAATCTCCTACCTGGGTTTGTGCAATAGTAGTTCCTTCAAGACAAGTCTTATCATTCGGGTCAAAAGAATTGACAACCGTTTGGTTCAATGTGAAGTTATTATCAGCAGGCATTTCATCAGTAGCGCCATTGATTTGTGCTGCATAATGTAAAATATCACCTCCATTGAGTGGTGGAGTCTGTGTTGGGGTATTTAATTTCAGCGTTACAGTAATTTCTTTGGTTTCAAAAGGGAGAAGATTCGTGAAATTCCAGTTCAACATACCACTAGATTGAGAGCCTGGAGATGTCGTTGCACTCAGATAATTCATCAGGTTATTATTGAAATTAAAAACTATATTTCCCGACTGAGGTGCAGTGCCTTTGTTTTTATAGATGATTTTATATTTTGATTCAAAACCAGGTGAAGCTGCTGTTACAGGAATAATCATCACTTCTAAATCATGATGAACTCCATTAGCTGCCAAACAGAAATTTTGGGCTACAGGACTAGGCTGATTGGGAAAGGTGACGCTTATGGAAGGTGGAGTGACTGTAAAATAATTAGGGTTTTCCAACACGGGGGTAAGGGTATGTGTTCCTGCCTGTAGTGGGATTGAATAATTAGCTGAAGTATTTCCTATGAAACTTCCTGAAGTATTTCCACTTGTAATATTAAATTTTTGCAACGCTTTACCCGGATCAGCGATGTCACAGCCATTATTGTTACTGTCATATTTTGTATTTCCCTGAACTACATAGAAGATTCCGCCCGGAGTAAATGAGCAATAATTTGTTGTTTTATAAGTGGAGTAAAAATAGGGAGAGCTATCTATTATACTTTGTATCATATCCTGTTCATTGTAATCACAGCAAATTACAAGATTGGGATTAAAAACGATACCTGTTCCGCTATTTTGCTGAACTTTACCGTTTTTTAAATTAAGAAAACTCATATTGTTTGAGCTGCAGTTGATATTATAAAATTCAGGGTTTTGGGATAGATCAAGAGATTGAATTGAATTATTATTGCAGTTGAGTGTATTTAAAAGAGGATATATGGAAAGATTGAGGCTTGTGAGCTGATTATATCCGCAATAAATAATTTTCATATCGGGACAACCGGGCATACTTAAGCTTGTTAAGTGATTGTTTTCACAGTAAACAACACGAAGGTTGCTTTGATTTTGAATATTGAGAGCTGATAGGTTATTTTTGCTGACATCTATGATCTCCATATTGGAATTTGCAAAGTTAATGGATGAAAGCAAAGTATTGTTCTTCAGGTAAAAAACAAAAATATTCTGCAGATTGGAAGCATCAAATGTTGTCAGTTGTGTCTTTTCTATATCCAATTCCACAATATGTGAAGATCCGGAAATATTGATATTCGTTAAAGGGGTATTAAAAATGTACAAATATTTTAAAGAAAGTCTATTCTGCAAATCCAATGAAGTTATTGCTGTATTATTGCAGTAAAACCTGTATAGATTGTTACAGTTGGTAAGATTCAGGGAAGTTAGTTGAAACATTGCATCTAAGCTTAATTCTGATAAAAAAGGATTAGAGCTCAGATTTAGGGATGATATATTATTCCCGGAAATATCCAGCTCTCCTAAATTTCCAAAGGCAGAGATTCCTGTCAGATCTGAAATTCCTCCACCATAAAGTCGTAGTCTTCCTACCTGTAAAGCTTCGGATACTTCAATTTCTCCATTGTTATTCGTATCAATTTTCATGTTAAAATTACCGGAATTTGTTGAAGCGATACTATTGGTAATGTCTGCTGACAATAATTTTGCTTTAAAATTAGCATCCGGAATATTGACAATCTGTGACTGAAGGATAGAAAATACAGTCAACAGAATAACTGAGTAGAGTTTTTTCATGGTTTAGGTAATTGGGTTTTAGTTTTTTATTATTTGATTATAAATCAAACGCAAATGTAAACTTTTACACGAATATTTTATTATTTTTTATGTTTGAATTCAAAGCACTTATTTCAAAAATGAAAATAAAAAAGACTGTGATAGATTTCACAGTCTTATATAAATGATTAAACCATTATTCTTTATTGCTTTTCAATCAAATCCAGAAACTGCTGCTCATCCAGAATCGTAATTGTTCCGATATCCTGAGCTTTTTTTAGTTTACTTCCGGCTTTTTCACCTACTACAAGATAGTTGAGGTTTTTTGAAACTGCAGAAATATTTTTTCCGCCATGCTTTTCTACCATTTCCTCAGCAGATTCTCTGGTAAATAAAGATAATTTTCCGGTGAACAGGAATGTTTTTCCTTCCAGAACATTGGACAAAACTTCATTCGTACTTTCTCCTTTCTCAAGCTGTACTCCGTAAGATTTCAATCTTTCGATCATCAATACATTTTCAGAATTCTGGAAGAAATCAACAATGCTCACTGCAATTTTAGCTCCGATGTCTTCTACCTGACAAAGCTCTTCTACCGTGGCATTCTTTAATTCTTCAATAGTCGGGAAGTTTTTGACCAGTTTCTTGGCAACCGTTTCTCCCACATGTTTGATCCCGATTCCATATAAAACTTTTTCAAAAGGAATTTCTTTGGATTTTTCAATTCCTGTGATGATATTCTGAGCAGATTTCTCAGCCATTCTTTCCAGTGGAAGAAGCTGTTCTTTTGTCAAAACATAGAAGTCAGCAGGATTTTCAATCAGTCTTTCTCTGTAAAGCTGTTCAATCGTTTCACTTCCAAGGTTATCAATATTCAAGGCTTTTCTGGAGACATAGTGAATCATTCTTCCCACTACCTGTGGCGGGCAGTGAAGCTCGTTCGGACAGAAATGAATAGCCTGATCTTCAATTTTTACCAGCTCAGTACCACATTCAGGGCAATGTTTGATGTATTCAATTTCTCTGCTTTCTTCCGTTCTTTTATCCGTGTTTACCCCTACAATTTTCGGAATAATTTCACCTCCTTTTTCTACATAAACGAAATCATGCTCATGAAGATCCAGCTTTTTGATGATATCTTCATTATGAAGAGAAGCTCTTTTTACGATGGTTCCGGCCAGTAAAACAGGTTTTAAATTCGCAACAGGAGTAATGGCACCTGTTCTTCCCACCTGATATGAAACACTTTGAAGTTCCGTCTCTACTTTTTCTGCTTTAAACTTATAAGCCATTGCCCAACGGGGAGATTTGGCCGTATATCCAAGCTGTCTTTGGTGCTGTAAAGAATTCACTTTTAAAACAATACCGTCTATTTCAAATGGCAGATTATGACGTTCAGTATCCCAGAAAGTAATAAATTCCTGCACCTCAGCCATGGTTTTACATAATTTTGCCTGCTGGGAAGTTTTGAAGCCCCAGCTCTGAGCTTTCTGAAGCAGTTCCCAATGGGTTTCCGCAGGAACTTCATCAGAAATAAACTGGTATAATACAGAGGAAAGTCCGCGTTTTCTTACCTCAGCGCTGTCCTGCATTTTCAAACTTCCGCTGGCAGTATTTCTTGGATTCATGAAAGGATCAAGTCCTTCTTCTTCGCGGAGTTTATTGATTTTATCAAAGTTTTTTCGGGTCAGATAAATTTCACCACGCATAAAAAAATGAGCGGGGAAATCACCTTTTAAAGTCAAAGGAATATCTGAAATGGTACGTACATTCGGGGTAATTTCATCACCCTGGAAACCGTCACCACGGGTAACTGCCTGTGAAAGCTTTCCGTTTTCATAAAGGATAGAAATAGACGCACCGTCATACTTCAGCTCAGCAACAAACTCTACGGGATCTTCAATGGTTTTGATGATTCTTTTTTCCCAGTCTTCCAGATCATCAAAATCATAGGAATTATCCAGAGAATACATCCTGAATTTATGCTGAATGGTAGGGAAAACCTTAGTAACACCACCACCTACACGTACCGTAGGAGAATTTTCATCATAAAATTCCGGATATTTTGCCTCCAGACCCTGTAGTTCCTCCAGAAGCATATCGAATTCAAAATCCGTAATGGTGGGAGTATCCAGTTGATAATAATTGTGATTATGCTGGTGAAGCTCTTTACGGAGCTGTTCTATCTTTTGTTGAATGTTTTCAGACATTGCTTTTCTATCTTTTGAGCAAAAATAACTAAAGTAATTGCATTTAAAAAATAACAGAATAAAATAGTACGGGAAAATTAAGAATACGTAATATGCTTTAACTGACTGGTTTTGCATAAATTAAAACATGTGTTTAAAGTAATTTAACATAACGTTCTGATTTAATTAAAAAAATGTTAAAACTTTCTTAAACACCCCGCGCTCAAAGTCAAAATACCTTTGCACATCTGATTAAAGAAACCTTATAATGATTTATCAGTGTGAAAATCAAAGAGGTTTCCTGGCGAATATCAAAAAATTAATCATAAAGATCTTCGGAAGAAATGAAAAAAGTAAAGATTGTACTGGGATTATTGTTTTTAGGGCTTGGGACAATGGCTTATGCACAGACCACGCAGGCTTCTATTGTAGGGAAAGTTACCGGACCGGGAAGTACGGCTCAGGAAAAAGTGAAAGTGACGATCGTAAATGAGTCCACAGGATTCAGAACGGAAACGGAAACCAACTCAAAAGGGGAATATATTTTTAAAGAAATTCCTCTTGGAGGGCCTTACACTGTCATTGTAAACGATGATAAAAAAGAAGGTTACAGTGTGAACTTCGGTGATCAGGTGACTGTCAATATGGATCTGGGGAACGAAAAGGCTATTGAGGAAGTAAAAATTACAGGAAACCTTAAAAACAAAATCGGAAACCTGGGAGCAGCCACAGCAATTTCTGCTAAAAATATCAGTATACTTCCGGTGAATGGACGAAACTTTACCAACCTTACAGAACTGTCTCCGCTAAGTGGAAAAGGAGGAAACCTTTCCGGCCAGCTTGGATCTTCCACCAACTTTACGATTGATGGGATGACCGCAAAAAATCCCACTTCTGCAGGATCTACTACCAGCCGAAGCGGTGCACCGTTTTCAATTTCCATTGAAGCAGTACGTGAATTCAAAATCACAACCAACCAATATGACGTTACATTGGGAAGAAGTGGAGGAGGAACCGTAAGTGCTGTTACCAAATCAGGAACCAATAAATTTTCAGGAAGTGCATGGGAATATTTAAGAACCAACTGGCTTTCCAGTCCATATGACATCAGAGGAAACAAAAGAGATAATGATTTCTCTACTTCCCAGTTCGGGTTTTCATTAGGTGGACCCATCATTAAAAATAAATTACACTTCTTCGTAGCATGGGATCACCAGCTGGATTCAAGACCATTGGTGATTGCGGATATCAAATCTCCGGATGATGAGAAGAGATTCAATACCACCACGCAGACGCTTAATCAGTTTGTGGATATTGCCAGAGCAAAATATGGAGTAGGAAGCGGTCCTCAGTTTGGAAGTTTTGACAAAGTAAGAAACTCGGATGCCGGATTTTTACGTTTAGACTGGCAGATCAATGAGAAAAATCTATTGACATTAAGAAATAACTTTACCTATGATCTTAATAAAAACGGTTTGGGTGACAATACCAATATCAATTTCTTTGAATCTTATGGAAATGATAAAAACCTTGATAACAGCTTATTATTAACCTTAAGATCAAACCTGCAGCCTAATTTAACTAACGAATTAAAGGCGCAGTATCTTTATACTTTCCAGGACAGTTATCAGAACAATCAATTAGGAAAACCTGTTCCGAGGGCTATAGTTGAAGGAGTATCTTCCAGTGCAGGATCTACGAATATTCAGATCGGAGGACACCGTTTTGCCCAGGAAAGCTTTAGAAATAATGTATTCCAGATCGTAGATAACCTATATTACAATACCGATAAGGTAAAGTATACTTTCGGGGCAGATCTTATGTATACAACCGCAAAATCGGTATACGGAAGTGAGGTAAACGGAAGATTCCACTTCCAGGGAATGAGTAATTTTGATGCAATGACCCCTTACCGATTCTACAGAGAAGTTCCTTTGATGGCCGATCCGTCTGTAAGATCAAACATCTGGAACATCGGTCTTTATGGGCAATTCCAGACCAAAGTGGCCAAAGGGCTTGATTTAATGGCTGGTTTAAGATTAGACTACAGTGGTTACCCGAAAGCAGAATTCAACCAGAAGCTGTTTGATGAAATGGGAATCAGAACAGATAATCAGATCAAATCATTCGTAATCCAGCCAAGATTCCAGTTTGACTGGAATATCAATGAAGGAAACAAAGACTTCCTGAAGTTCGGTGCCGGAATTTTCTCTTCGGATATCAACAATTACATGATTATCAACAACCTTGTATTCGATGGAAAGCATCTGGCTACAGTGGATGTAACAGGTAAAGATGTTCCGTTCCCGGATTTCAACAGTTACAGAAATGATTATGGATCGGTTCCATCTCTTTCCCAGAAGCAGATTCCAACCATTAACTATACGGGTAAAGACGCAAAAATTCCAATTGTTTATAAAGCGAATATTTCCTATACCCATTTCTTCAATGAAAGATTCAGAGCGGGAATCGCAGGATACATGGCTTTAGGTAGAAATAATTATTACTACTACGACAGAAACATGGTTGCCAATCCATTCTTTACCTTAGCTAATGAAGGAGGAAGAGGAGTGTTTATCCCTACAGGTGCCATTACCAATAATGCTAATAACAGTGTAAGCTTCGACTGGAAACAGGGCAGAATCAATAATAATTTCGGAAGAGTACTCGAATTGGTGAGCGATGGTAAAGTAAACCAGTTCTCATTCGTCATTGATACAAGTTACCGTTACTGGAAAGATGGAGAAATCACTGCAAGTTATACATGGTCTGACATTAAAGACAATACTTCATATAACGGAAACGTAGCCAACTCTGCAACATTGTCTACGATGATTCAGAGTGATCCGAGAGATTTAAGAATGACCTATTCTGACAATCAGTTCCGTAATAAAGTGGTTATCTATGGAAACTCTCCTACCATTGCAGGCTTTACAGTAGGAATCAGATATTCTGGGATCGGGGGAACCCGTTTCTCAGCAACAACAGGAGGGAATATCAACGGAGACTTTGTAGATTCCAACGACCTTGCTTTTATCTTCCCGAATCTTACCCAATCCGTTCTGGATGATCCACAGGTAGGACAAGCTCTGAAAGATTACATCACTGAATACAACGGAAAAATAGCAGAACGTAACGGAGGTAAAAATGGTTTCTATGGAGTTTGGGATGTACGTGTAGCGAAAAAAATTAAATTTGATAAAGTAGGAGCTTTCGAACTTTCTGTAGATATCTTCAACGTAGCAAACCTTCTTAATAAAGAATGGGGTGTCAACAACTCATATGGAAATACCTCTCTGTATAAAGTAACAAGATTCAATAAAGATACGATGCAGTACGAATACACCAAAAACGTAAGTGGAGGAGGTTTGGTTCCAATGACAGGAAATCCATACCAGATCCAAATCGGTGCGAAATACAGTTTCTAACTTTTACCTTTGTTAACCACTGAAGATATAAAAGAATTGAGCCGGCTATTGTAATCTCACTTAGCTGAGTCCGTAAATCTTTTATGTCTTTGTGGTTTTCATTTTTTAATAACTACCTTTATCAGGAAGTTCACAACTTTATTTTTAATAATTTAATTTATATTATGAAAAATTTTATCTTAGGGTTAGCAGTTTTAAGTACAGTTATGATGAAAGCACAAACCCAGATTATTGCCCACAGAGGATATTTCCAGGCTCAGCCTCCTACAACGGAGAATTCACTTCAATCCCTGGAGAATGCCCAGAAATTAAAAATATATGGGTCTGAATTTGATGTAAGAATGACAAAAGATGGTGTATTGGTGATCAACCACGATGAACATCACGGTAAAATGGAAATTTCAGAAGCTACCTTCAAAGAATTGGAAGCATTGAAATTAGCCAATGGAGAAAATTTTCCAACTTTAAAAGATTATTTAAAGCAAGGAAAAAAAGATAAATCTCTGAAACTGATTGTCGAGATCAAACCTGCAAAAACTCCGGAAATTGAAAAAGAGATCACGCAGAAAACCATCAAAATGATCAAAGACATGAAATTGGAATCTCAAAGTGAGTTTATTTCTTTTAGTCTTAATATCTGTAAAGAGATCAAAAAACTGGCTCCAGCTTTTAAAGTTCAGTACCTGAACGGCGAGCTGTCTCCTGAACAGATCAAAAAAGAAGGATTGGACGGTATGGACTATCACTACAGCGTTTTCCAGAAAAATCCAACCTGGATTGCTGATGCAAAAGCATTAGGATTAATTACCAATTCATGGACCGTGAATGATGTTGCCGTATATGACGAACTGAAAAAACAAGGAATCGGGTTCGTAACAACTAATATTCCTGATCAGCTGAAAAACAAATAAAAAGTTTAAAATCTTTCAGAATTATTACCACTGAAGGACGAAATATTCCCCTCCTCCGGAGGGGTGGCAAAAATTCAAAGAATTTTTGACGGGGTTGTTTACAACACCTCTCAAATCAAATTCTCAACAAGTAGCAATTTACACAGTCTGCCCTTTATAAAAGGCAGACTGTGTCTTTTTGGGGATAAATTCATTATATCCAGGAATATTAAAAAACATGATTAAATTTAATGTATTTATTTAAAAATCAGTATTTTACTTGTTTTGTGTAGTATTATCTCAAGTAAAGACAATAAAGATACGTAAATGATGCTTTGATACTGCATTAAAAATACATAATTGCTTAAATGGTTAGTATTGAGGTTTTTATCCAATGTTATTAAGACTTGATTAATATATGGTTTAATAAATTTTTAAGAAACGTTAAAACTATGTTAAGGCTATCCTTGTAATGTCGTTCTAATTTTGCGCAAACAAAAAGGAAATGCGTAAAGAGACACAAAAACTGTTGGTTTTGTCGCTGTTAGGATTGGTCAGCGTCAACCTGACAGCGCAGCAGAAAGCTAAAAAAGACACAGTTAAAGGACTTGACGAAGTAGTGGTAACTGCTTTGGGAATCAAAAGACACGACAGGGCTTTAGGGTATGTTGCCGAAAAAGTAGATGCCAAAACATTTGAAGAAACCCAGAATAACAACTGGGCGCAATCAATGGAAGGGAAAGTGGCAGGTCTAAAAATTCAGACTGCCGGAGCAGGACCTCTTGGTACTTCGAGAATTACATTGAGAGGAGAGAAATCCATTATGATGGATCATAACTATGCTCTTATTGTAGTGGATGGAGTGCCATTGGGAAATTCTACCACAGGTTCCGGCACGGCAGCGTATGGAGCAGGATCCGGAGGTGATGTTCCTATCGACCTTGGAAACGGTCTGAACAGTATCAATCCGGACGACATCGAATCTGTAACTGTACTGAAAGGTGCTTCTGCTGCTGCATTATACGGTTCCCGTGCCGCCAACGGAGCTTTAATGATCACCACAAAGTCAGGAAAAACAAAGAACGGAAAACTGAGGGTCACTTTTAACTCTTCCTCGAGCTTTGATTCTGTACTGAAATGGCCGGATTGGCAATACGAGTATGGGCAGGGAACACTGGCAACCAATACAGCAGGAAACTTCTATTATTCTTATGGTCTTTCCCCGGATGGTCCAAGTACAGGAGGAACCAGTAGTGCTTTCGGTCCTAAATTCGCCGGACAGTATTATTTCCAATACGATCCTGATGTGATGGGACAAAGCAAGGAAAGACAATTGTGGAGACCTTATGAAAATAATATCAAAGGTTTCTGGAGAACAGGATCTACTTACTCAAACAGCATTTCCGTAGAAAGCTCCAACGAGAAAACAAGTTTCAGGACGTCATTGACTTACCTTAATAACGAGTGGATGATGCCTAATACAGGCTTCGACAGGTTCAATTTTGCCTTGTCATTTGCCCATCAGCTTACCCAAAAATTAAAAATTTCAACAAAATTTGCCTACAACACTACTACCAGTGATAACCTTCCTGCAACAGGATACAACAACCAGTCGATCTCCTACTTCATGATCTTCCAAAATCCCAATGTAGATCTTGAATGGTACAAACCGGTTTGGAAACCAGGTCAGGAGCAGGTTGATCAGATTCATCCGTTCAGTTCCTACATTGATAATCCTTATATGATTGCTTACGAAATGCTGAATGGAGTCAGAAAGAAAACCATTACAGGAAATATCACTGCAGATTATCAGTTTAATAAAAATTTCAGTTTAATGCTGAGGTCCGGTATTGAAATCCTGAATGAAAAAAGAACGACCAAAAGACCATGGAGTTCTGCCAATTACCTGAAAGGTTTCTACAGAGAACAGTTTATCAAAAACCAGGAATATAATAACGACCTTTTATTTTCTTATAAAGCAGACTGGAATAAATTCAGTATTTCCGCCTCTGCAGGGGGAAGTATCCGTTATAATGAATATCTCCTGAATGATTATCAGGCCATCGGATTGAAAACAGCAGGAGAATACAGCCTTACCAATGCGCTCAATATTCCTGTTAAATATCCGGCGCCAAGAGATAAACATGTCGACAGTGTGTACGGATTGCTTACTCTGGGATATGACAATAAAATATTTGTGGATGTTACCGGAAGAAACGACTGGAGTTCTACACTTCCCAAGCAAAACAGATCCTTCTTTTATCCTTCAGTGAGTACCAGTTTCATTCTTTCAGACATTTTTAATCTGAAAAGCAATAACCTGAACTTATGGAAACTGAGAGCTTCATGGGCAAAAGTAGGGATAGACAGTGATCCTTATCTTTTGGATAATTATTATACAGCCAGTAACATTACAGGAAGTGTGGTAGCACCTACAACCTTTAATAATCCATCTCTTAAACCTGAAAAAAATACCAATATTGAAGCCGGTATGGATTTCAGCCTTTTCAAAAACAGGTTGAACCTTAATCTGACTGCTTACCAGAATTTCAGTGAAAATCAGATTATCCCTGTATCATTGCCCACCGAAGCAGGATATTCCAAAAGGATCATCAATGCAGGAAAAATCCGAAACAGAGGTTTGGAACTCTCAGCAGATATCTTAGCCATAAGAGGTAAAGATTTCTCATGGAAAGTAGGGGGAAACTGGTCTACCAACGAAAACAGGGTAATGACCTTACCTGAAGGATTCGACGGAATTGTTTCCAATGTAGGAGATGTAGTCTTCTATAAAATGGAAGTAGGCGGTTCATTGGGAGACATGTATGGTTTTAAACTACTGAGAAATCCAGAAGGAAAAGTAATTTATGGTGATAACGGACTTCCCGCAAGACCTACAGATATTGAAAAAGTAGGGAATGCATTCCCGAAATGGAGAGCCGGGCTTCAAAATGATTTCAGAATCAAAAACTTTACAATAAGCTTCTCATTTGATGGTCAGTATGGTGGTATTGCGTATTCTCAGTCGCATCATAAAATGTCTGAGCAAGGTAAGCTGAAATCTACCCTTCCGGGAAGAGACAATCCAGGCGGAATGATTGTAGGAGACGGCGTGGTTCAGAACCCTGACGGAACCTTTAGTACGAATACAAAAGGAGTACTGGTATCTTCTTACTACGGAGATTATTACAGAAGAGCCAATGTGGAAACTAACAGCTTCAGCACAGATTTTATAAAACTGAGAGACGCAAGAATTGCCTATTCATTCCCGAAAGAGACCATAAAATCTATAGGTCTGGATGATCTTACCATTGCCATTTTCGGAAAGAACCTGTGGATGTGGACCAAGTTTCCAATGTTTGACCCTGAAGTGGCTACACTGGACAACGCAACCATCACTCCGGGAGTGGAAATGGGGCAGCTTCCAACAGCAAGAACAGTTGGTTTTCAGTTAAATCTTAAATTCTAAAATCTTTAAAAATGAAAAAAATAATCATACATCTGACATTGGTAGTTTCTGTTTTCATGCTTCAATCCTGTGACAGAACATTCGATGAAATGAATACAGATACCAGTAAGGTTAAAGACCCTTCCGTTGGCAGCCTTCTTGCTCCCATCCAGTATGAAATGGGAAGTTATGGCTACAACAGGGCAGATGATTTCACTTTTGATATCATGCAGATTGCTTTAGACTTTCCCAATGAAGGAAATTCCTACAGCAGATATTATATGGACGAAAAAAGTGGCAATGGCTACTGGAATACTTCCTACAGATGGCTTAAGCAGGTAAGTGACCTGAGAAAATATGCAGCCAAAGAACAGAATAATAATTACCTGGCTATTTCAATGGTCCTGAATGCATGGATTGCTTCCAACCTTACTGATGCTTTTGGTGATATACCTTTATCTGAAGCATTAAGAGTTGAAGAAAATATTTTAAAACCGAAATATGATAAGCAGAAAGAGGTCTACATCCAGCTGTTAAATGACCTGAAAACAGCCAACTCATTATTCAATACCAATCAGGTATTAACGGAAACAGATCTGTTTTATAATGCCAATACCAACAGCCAGACCGGGATTTTAGGATGGAAAAAATTCTGTAATTCTCTTTCATTAAGGTTGTTAACCAGAATACTAAGCCGGAACGGAGAAGTGAATGTATACGAAAGAATCCAGGAAATTGTCAATAATCCCGCTCAATATCCAATTTTCCAGAATAACACAGACAGTGCCGTGCTGCCTCTTTCCGGAATATCTCCCTACCTGCCGCCAATAGCCCGTCCACAGGATTTTACAGCGTACAGGGCAGCAGGTGAATTCTTTGTGAATGCCATGAAAGATAATAATGATCCTAGACTGAGTATGTTTTTTACAAAAGCGAAAGCAACATCAGGAGAAGATCTTGGCTATAAAGGAGCTCCTTCCGGATACGCTTTGGGAACAGCTTTCAATTATCAGCCTTCTAATTTGAACCAGAATCTGGCGAAAGCACCTTTAAAGATTTTAATCATGACCTATTCTGAAGTTCAGTTTATCCTGGCAGAATTAGTCAATAAAGGAATCATCGCGGGAAACCAGCAGACCTACTACGAAACAGGAGTGAAATCTATTATTGAACAATGGGGTGCAACAGTTCCGGCCAATTATTTCAGCAATCCTAAAGTAGCTTATGACGGTTCTCTGGAAAAAATTATGCTTCAGAAATACATTTCCCTGTTTTTTGTTGACCATCAGCAGTGGTATGAATACAGACGTACAAAACTTCCGGTACTTCCTAATAACGGAGGGCTTCAGAACGGCGGGCAAATGCCTGTGAGATTCATGTATCCTACCGCTACAAAAGTGATGAATACAGATAATTATAACACGGCTGTACAATCGATGGGAGGAGACAATATCAACGTGAAAATGTGGTGGAATAAATAATAAATTGAATTTAAAAATTGAAAATAATTTAAAGATTAAAAAATGAGTATCAATATAAAACTTTTAATGCCTTGTATGCTGGTTTCAGCAATGGCGTTCTCACAAACCTCTGTTTCCGGATATGTATACGAAGACGGCAACAAAAATCAAAAGAAAGAAAACCGCGAAAAAGGAATTGAAGGCGTAGCTGTTTCTAATGGCATTCAGGTAGTTCTTACCGATAAAAACGGTAGATACAGTCTTCCGGTTCAGGAAGATCAGACTATTTTTGTCATCAAGCCTTCAGGATATCAGACTGCTTTAAATGCGAACAACCTTCCACAGTTTTATTATCATCATAAGCCAAAAGGATCTCCCGCAGATTTTAAATACAAAGGGGTAACTCCTACAGGCGATCTTCCTAAAGAACTGGATTTCCCGCTTTATAAGCAAAATGAAGACAAAAATTTTGATATCCTTGTTTTCGGAGATCCACAGCCTTACACAGAAAAAGAACTGGATTACTTCAAAAGAGGAATTGTAAATGAAGTGAAGAATACGAAGAAAAATGCAGTATTAGGAATCAGTCTGGGAGACTTGGTAGGAGATAATTTAAGTCTTCAGAAGCCTTATGCAGATGTTATGAAAGAAGTCGGACTGCCCTGGTATAATGTGATGGGAAACCATGACATGAACTATGATGCAAAGGAAGACAGGCTTTCCGACGAAACCTTTGAATCCAATTTTGGTCCAGCCAATTACTCTTTCAACTATGGGAATGTACATTTCATCATTCTGGATGACATTCTTTACCCGGATCCGAGAGACGGCAAAGGATATTGGGGTGGATTTCGTGAAGACCAGTTTCAGTTTATTGAAAACGATCTGAAACTGGTTGATAAAAATAAACTGATCGTGATCTCTTTCCATATTCCGCTGGAGCATAACAACGAAGACAATTTCAGAAATGCAGACCGTCAGAAATTATTTGATTTCTTAAATCCTTTCCGGAATGTATTGCTTTTATCAGCACATACGCATATTCAACAGCAGATTTTCTATGGAAAAAAAGCAGGCTGGAACGGAATCAAAGAACTGCACGAATATAATGTAGGAACTACTTGTGGCGACTGGTATTCAGGAACACCGGATGATGCAGGGCTTCCTACTTCCACCATGAGAGACGGAACGGCAAAAGGATATTCTTTCATCAGCTTTACAGACAATCAGTATAAAGTAAAATACAGAACAGCCGGAAAACCGGAAGATTATCAGATCAAGTTGTATGTTCCGAAAGTAATTCCTTCCTCAAGAACCTCTGCCAAAGTACTGGCTAATTTCTTCATGGGAAGCAAAAAAGACAAAGTAGAATACAGAATAGACGGAGGAAAATGGGAAGAAATGGAATATGATGAAACCATAGACCCGAACTTTGCCCTTTCCGTTTTCAAATGGGATTCTACAGATAAAATTTTTCCCGGAAGAAGACCTTCCAACCCTGAAATGTCAAAACACATCTGGGAAGCTGATTTTCCTAAGAAATTATCATTGGGAAAACATAAAGTTGAGGTGAAAGCTGTTGACATGTATGGAAATGAATTTTCAGCTTCAGAAGAGTTTGAAGTACAGAATTCAATCCAGATTCCTTAAGCTTTTTATTTTTTTTACTATACCTTTTTTAGATTTTGAAACCGGTTCCCATGAGCCGGTTTTAATTTTTGATGAAGCATAGATAAACCACAAAAGTCACAAAAGTTTTTAAAAACTCAATTTTTTTAAGCTGTAATTTTAAGCTTAATAAAGTACACATAGGTTTTATATAAAAAAATATATGTTTCATCTTAGGTGGACTTTTATGAAGAGTGATTACAACTTTTAAATTTCACAATGTTAATCATCTTTTGTGACTTTTGTGGTTAAATAAAATATAAGTTAAATCTATGTTTTCAATGCTTCGTAAAAATGTTCTTTCGTAACTTTGTATCAAGAAAAGTATCATTACTATGAATATAAACGGAAAAAATGCCATTGTAACAGGTGGTGGAAGAGGATTAGGAAAAGCTGTAGCATTAGCTTTAGCCAATGAAGGAGTAAACGTTGCCATTACAGGAAGAAACGAGGAGAACCTTAAAATGACGGTTGAAGAAATCAAAAAATTAGGAGTACATTCCGCCTATGCAGTATTTTCTGTAGACAATGAAATTCAGGTAAAAGCTGGAATAGAATCTTTAGCAGAGCAATTGGGAGGGATTGATATTTTAATCAACAACGCAGGAATCGGAGACTTTGGTTCCATTGAAGAAATGCCTTCCGAAACATGGGAGCAGGTTATCAAAACCAATCTTTTCGGGGTGTATTATGCAGCCAGGGCAGCTTATCCATTTATGAAAGCTAAAGGAGAAGGTGATATCGTTAACGTAGCCTCCACTGCAGGTCTGAAAGGTGGCCCTAATATGTCGGCATACGCAGCTTCAAAAGCAGCCGTAGTATCTCTTTCTCAATCGATGATGGCAGAATGGAGAAAACAAAACATCCGTGTAATTACTCTGACTCCAAGTACCATAGCTTCAGATATGAGCATTCAGGGAGGTCTTACGGACGGAAATCCTGATAAAGTATTACAGCCTGAAGACTTTGCAGAATGGGTAAGAGATATCCTGAAAATGAACAGAAGAGCATTAATCGCAAATGGTTCTATTTTCTCTACAAATCCATAATAGGGTTTAAAATTTAAAGTTCAAGGTTTAGAGTTTAATGTTTAAAACTTTACAAAGAACCATTTTAATCTGGCTTGAATGATAAAATTCAATAGAAGCGGGCTTTAGCCCGCTTTTCTTTTATTCAGTACTATATGACTTTAGTCAAAGCTTAAAATTTTTAGCTTCTCAAAAAACAATCCTAATATTTATTCAAATTTTTTAATAAGTTGGGATTTAACCCGCCTCTATTGAATATACTATGCGCAATCATCTGTGTCATCCGTGTAATCTGTGGGAAAAAACTTCCCAATAAACTTTCCCATAACATTCATTCCATAAAGCGGACTATTTCCAAAGTGCTATTCTGACGAAGGAAGAATTTATTCATAGTTAAAAATATGAGATTCTTCAATGCATTTTCATGCTAAGAAAACATACAACTCCCCGGTTTCAGCTTTTCTTTTAATCAGCACGATATGATTTTAGTCAAAACTTGTAATCTTTCACTTTTCAAAAAAATCTACATTACCTTTCAAAAAATAACACGGGAATTTGTCTCTAGTCTTTTATAATAAGTTTTGGCTAAAGCCAATGGAATTTTTCATGATTTTTTAAGACGGGCTAAAGCCCGCCTCTATTGAATATACTATGCGCAATCATCTGTGTCATCCGTGTAATCTGTGGGAAAAAACTTCCCAAATAAACTTTTTACCACATCCACAATTAAAAAAAATATAAAAACCCCCGGTTTCAGCCAAAATTGACTCCATCATTTTTTTTACCGTAATAACATTAGTATTTTTGCAGCAAATTAGTCACATGCAAAATTATTTAGAATTCAATTTCAAAATTTCTCCATTACAACCCTGGAATGAGATTTTAATGGCAGAACTTATAGAAATAGGTTTTGACAGCTTTACAGAAGAAATTGACGGAATTTTAGGATATATCCAGACAGATTTGTTTCACGAAGATCAGTTGAAAACCCTTCCGATCTTTGAAAACGAAAACGTAAAAATCGAATATTCTTTCGAAGAAATGCCAAACATCAACTGGAACGAAGAATGGGAAAAGAATTTCTCTCCTATCAATATCGATGACAAAGTATTGATCAGAGCAGAGTTCCATGAATCTGTACCGGGAATGCATGAAATTATTATTCAGCCTAAAATGTCTTTCGGAACGGGACATCACCCTACAACCCATCTGATGATCCAGCAAATGATGGATATTGATTTCAATGGCAAAAAAGTATTGGATATGGGATGCGGAACTTCCGTACTGGCCATTTATGCAAAGCAGCAAGGCGCGGGAGATACAAAAGCAATTGACATTGATGAATGGTCAGTAGAAAACTCCAAAGAAAATGCCGTAAGAAATAATGTAGAACTTGATATTGAACAGGGAACTGCTGAAAATTTAGGAAAAGAGAATTATGATATCATTTTAGCCAATATCAACAGAAATATCCTGATCTCAGACATCCCAACCTATGTTTCAGTTTTAAATGACGGTGGAAAACTGCTGCTTTCAGGATTGTGTTTCTTTGATGTAGATGATATTCTGGAAGTATGTAAAGAAAGCGGTCTTGAATTGAAAAAGCAGTTACAGCGTGAAGAATGGGTTAGCCTTCTTCTTGAAAAATAGCACCAAAAACAAAATATGAATATGAAAACTTTATGGACAGCTTTATTTTTAATGATGTTGCAACTTTTTACAGCTCAGGAAAATGAAGTATATGCAGATGGAATCTTTGGGTTTGAGGAAAATAAAACGCAAAAGATTTTTACAGACTGGACCCGCGTAAGATCAGATCCCGGAGTGAATGCTCAGATTATCGATTCACTGCAGACCAATCAACAGGTCATGATTCTTACAAAAGAAAATGCAGTCCTGAAACTGGGAGAAAGAAATGCTAATTGGTATAAGATCTCTTATCAGAAGGGAGAAAATACAGTGGAAGGATATGTCTGGGGAGGTAATCTTTGTGTAGGATACCGTAACAAAAACGGCTATGATTTCCTCTTTGGGCTTTCTAAAACAATTGACAGGAAGAATAAAGAATTTAATCAGATTGAAAAGCAAAACATCGCCGGAATAAAAGTAATGGAAGGAAATACACTTATAGATGAGGTGTATTTTGATACAGGAAGAGGAGAGGAGCTAAGTTCAGCAGCATTCACTATAGAAAGCAATCATAAACTGCAGAATGTTGAATTCACCTTAAAAGCAATGGTTTCCGGAGAAGCCTGTGGAATTGCAGGCTATGATCAGTATGTTCTTTTTAAAGATAAAAAACTGATTGCTCTTCCGCAATTAACAAACGTAGGGGATGCCGGTGCTTTCTATCACAGTGAAGAATTTATTTTTCCTAATGATAAAGATGGAATTCCTAATGCATTTATTTTAAAAGTGGAAGATATGGAAGTAGATGAAAAAGAAAGAGAGAAGAAAAAACATTCTTCCAAAACTTATCTTTGGAATGGCAATACTTACAAATTGAAATAAAATCAATATTTATTAAATTAAAAATCCCTCACTTAAGGTTGAGGGACTTTTAATTTAATATCAGGATTAAACTCATTTATTACTTCGGAAGATAATCAGTATCATATTTATTGAACCTCAGATATTGATCTGATAAATTGATAGAGATCAGTCTCTGCTTCAAGATTTAGTTTTTTGCGTAAGCGGTATTTCTTCGTTTGCACAGATCTGTGCTCCATGGAAGAATACTGTGCAATTTCTTTTGAAGAGAACCCCAGGAATATCATAGCACTGAAAGATAAATCGGAGAGGGAAAGATAAGGGTTGATTTTTAAAAGCAGCTGGGAAACCTCAGGGTAAGTTTCCTGAAATAATGCTAAAAAACCAGCACTGTTTTTCTTTGCCAGCTGAATGAGCTGATCATGATTTTCATTGAGCTTTCTTTTGAGAATTTTTGCTTCTTCTTCCTGCTGTAGAATAATTGTTTTGCTTTCGATAAGCCTTTTTTTCTTTTTTTTAATCTGCAGATAAAAATAAAGAGACAATACTGTAACGATTAACAATGAAATTCCTCCATACCATAAAGCGGTCTGAAATTTAGTTTTTTGTTTTTTTTCTTCTTCTTCTTTCTTGGATATTTTATTAAAGGCTAATGTGATAGCTTTGCTTTGATCATTATCTATACTATCTTTTAGTGAGGTTGCTTTGTTTAAATATTCAACTTCTTTATCAGGTTCTTTAAGCTCTTTATACACTGAAGCAAGTAATTTATAATTACTTAAAACCAGCTGAGGTCGGTTGATTTCTTTTGCCAGTGCAGCAGATTTTGTGAAAGCATCAATAGCCTCATTGTTTTTTTTCTGAACTTGCATAAAAATGCCGTAATCATTTAAGACTGTAGCTCTTTGGTATTTATTATGCTTAAACCTTTTTGTTTCTACCAGATCAAAGGCTTTTTTAAAATAATAATTAGCTGAATCTGAATTCCACTTGTATTTTGTATAGTGACTCGCTATATGGGCTACATCTAAAGGATTAGGATCTATTTTCATTGCCTTGTGGAGATAGATAAGTGAGGAATCCGACCGTTCAATTCCGTTGAAATAAACGGCTCGGGTTGAATAAACATACCGTAAAAAAAAACGACAATCCTGATTATCTTTTTTTAATCTTAAAGCAGATCTCATGGCTTTTAAATTATAATCTAAAGCCATTTTAGGTAGATTCATCCTGTTGTAAACCTGTGAATACTCCTGATTAATTTTCCCGGCAAGAAAGTCATCATTAATCTTTTTTGATTTTTCCTCTGCGTAGTTCAGGTATTCTATAGCCTTTTTAAATTCTCCTACCAGCCAGAGGCGATTCGCAATATTAGCATACCCCCAGGCTTCTCCTTTAGGATAATTATTTTGAATAGCTTCTTTTATAATTTTTTGATTCCAAATGATCAGATCCTTGTTGGATATTTGGGTTCTGAGTTCCTCATTTGTTTTTATGAGTAAAGTATCTATTTGCTGTATACTGTGATGCTGTGAAAATAGTTTAGAACAACAGCATATAAAAATAAGGCAGTAGATTATTCTATTAAAATTTTTCAAAGATTTCATGGTTGTAGAATAAATATTGTATTAAGGGTAATACAGGAATTCGATATAATGCAAGGTAAAAGTGAATTTCATTATACTGTAAACTGCAGCTTATTAATTCTTTGTAATTAAGGCTAACATTGGTGAAAAAACAGGTGGGATTATTAACCCCACCTGTAGGCATCATTAAGTTTTTTTTGATCAATCTTGTGTTTTAGAATCGATAATCTGGTGCAATTTGAAAAAAAAAAAAGAATTAAGGAAATAAGAGAATACATCACAGATACATCATACTATTTTTACCCCTTGTCTGTGAAGGTGAATTAGGAGGTTGTATATATGATGTATATTCACGGTTTGCGCGCAGTATATAGGTTTTGTAATAGAAATTGCTGTTGCGACTGGTTTGTGCGAGGTTTAAGAAAGGGGTGAAAAATAATTTTATTGTCTGGCATGGCTCACTATTTTCTAAAGTTATTAGGTGTAAATGGGAATGAAGATGAGAATAAAAGTCAATGAGACATGTCAGTACATATTGTTTTTATACCATTAAACCGGAGATGTATTAGAATTTGCTGTGAAATATTTAAATACAACAAAAATGACTTATTGTTTTCAGTAGGTCTTAAAGTGAGCGCGAAAGGATTCGAACCTTTGACCGTCCCGATTGGAATCGGGATGCTCTATCCTGTTTGATTTATTAATATTGTTGGATTATAAAATAAGAAGTGTAAGCTTCTAAAAGCAAAAAAGACCTGCTATTTCTAGTAAGTCTTAAAGTGAGCGCGAAAGGATTCGAGCCCTTGCCGTCCCGATTGAAATCGGGATGCTATATCCTGTTTGATTTATTAACATTGTTGGATTATAAAATAAGAAGTGTAAGCTTCTAAAAACAAAAAAGACCTACTATTTCTAGTAAGTCTTAAAGTGAGCGCGAAAGGATTCGAGCCCTTGCCGTCCCGATTGAAATCGGGATGCTATATCCTGTTTGATTCATTGACATTGTTGGATTATAAAATAAGAAGTGTAAGCTTCTAAAAACAAAAAAGACCTACTATTTCTAGTAAGTCTTTAAGTGAGCGCGAAAGGATTCGAACCTTTGACCGTCCCGATTGAAATCGGGATGCTGTATCCTGTTTGATTCATTAACATTGTTGGATTATAAAGTAAGAAATGTAAGTTTCTAAAACAAAAAAGA
>NZ_JAVDQX010000013.1:0-10984 GCF_031454475.1 Chryseobacterium vietnamense
TTATTTATTAATTTTGTTTTTTCAATGATAAAAATATTTTTTTATATAATTGTTTCGGCGGCATCTTCGATGCCGCCGAAACTATATAAAAGTGTTCTATTTAATTTTACAACCCATTTCTTATGGCTGCTTTGATGGATCAATCAGTCGTTTAATTTTATTTAATACGAGATTGAAAACTAAAACAATACCACTCGTTTTGTCGCTCCACACATATAAATTTGGAAAAAAATATTTCAAAAGACGGGGAAAACCATATGTTACCAAATGAAAAATATTATATATTTGCCGGCTTAAAAATTATAACAAATCGATGAACAAAAAATTTATTTTGCGGTTACTGTTATTAGTAACAGTGCCTCTATTTTTTTTCAATTCGTGTAGAACAGATGAAGCTACACAAGAAGAAAAAAGAACTGAAAGAGAAAAAATCGAAGCATTTAGCAGGTTTGAGAAAAGTTTAGATTCTCAGAAAAACACACAAAAGAACTCTGAATACATCAGTTATCACGAACCTTTTAAGGAAATTATTCAGACATTCATGAACAATAATCCTTCTTTCAATCAGAAATTCCAGAATGAAGTAGGAGAAATATATTTTAATCTCAGAAGTATTACTTACGGAGAAGCAACAAAAGGAATTGCCTACCCTATCATAAAAGACGGCTCAGTTAATGCAGTATTGGTAGGATTGGTGAATCCTAAGAGAGATTGGGTTAATTTTATAGTTTTAAAAAATACTTCACCTGAAGTACAGAGTATAATTTCAAATTTTCAAAACGTTTATAATTCACCTTCGATAGCATCAAGAGGTGGACAGCCTGAGCAAACAGAAGATATACTACCCGTCATAATTACTGTTTATGGAGACATTACCGGACCTGTTAATCATTATTACCAGCCTTATGTAGATTATGGAAGCAATGGTGGTGGAATGAGTGGCGGATCTGAGACCTACGGAGGCTCAGGTGGCGGAAGCCAAACACAAAACCCTCAGGACCCGAAGAATCCTTGTGAAAAGACTACTGGTATAATAACCAATACCACTGTCAAAGCAAAAATTGATGAGCTTAAAGCACAATCTACTTTAGGTGGTGAAAAAGGAGTAAAATTGAAAGTAGACGGAACGCCCTCCCAGATCATAAGCGGAGGGGCACACAGTGTAAATTTTGGAGATAAAACAGGCTATGCAGGAGGTTATCATAACCATACTCCAACAGGAATACCTATGTTATCACCACCAGATGTTGACCAGTTATTAGGTTTTGCGAGAGCACAACCAACTTCTAACTCTGAAAATGTTAAAAATGCATTCGTTGGAATGGTGGCTCCAAATGGCATGCACTATGTTATTTGGTTTAACGGATCGTATCAGGATGCTTTAACCAATTATTCACAAGACAATATAAATGGCTATATTCTTGATTATGTAAAGACTGAAAGTGATTTAACTGATTTTGCAAAAAATGGTAATACATATATTAATAGTGATGGAACAATTAATAATTTAGGAGTGGAAAAACTTTTTTTTGAAACTATAAAAAATATGGGATTAGAAGGAAAAGTTAACTTACAAAGAATAGAAAATGATGGTAGTGTAAAAAATATTAATCTGAATGCCAATAATCAGCCAACCTCAACTACTTGTTAATATTAAATCAATGAATATGAAAACAAATATCAAAACAACAATACTTTTTAGTCTTTTTATAAGCTTTTTATCTTGTAAAGCACAAACAACACTTCCATTAAACACTTCTTTAAAGGACATTCCTGCTAATTCTTATTTAAAAGATTTAAATAACGAACTAAATTCATACACTGGAATATTTCAAGGAAGTTTTCAAGGGAAAAGCATCACACTGTATATCTCTAAAATAGAAAATAAGTTACAAAAAAGTTCACAAAAAATCTATTACTCAGATATTTTAGATATAAAGTATATTGTTAAAAACTCTTCTGGTGTAGTTTTGCAAGACACCAAGAATAATAATATCCCTTCAATAAACCTTTACAGTATAGGAACGAAACCTTATAATAATTCTGCTATATTCTTTTATAGTGGCACAAATTGCAACGTTGGATGGGGCAAAATAATTTTAAAAAAAATCAGCTCTACACAGATTTCATGGGAATATAAACCAAATGATATAATTCTTGATAACAGTAAATGTCCCAGCGGAACAGATATTAATATCTATCTCCCTGAAACAAAAGATTTGATTTTTACTAAACAATAATTACACTCAATATCCTTAATTAAAAAAATGATTGGCTTTACCCAAACAGATAAAGCCAATCATTTTCATTTTATAGCTAATTCCAAAAAATTATTCCAAATTCAATTAGACATATGTCGTCCTGTCTTCGATGCCGCCGAAACTATATAAAAGTGTTCTATTTAATTTTTACAACCCATTTCTTACGGCTGCTCTGATAGGAGTCAAAAGGTCCATCAGACCATTTAATTTGATCTCATAAACTGTTGAAAGCTGCATTCCCAATTTTCCCTTTGGCATTCCGTTTTTATTAAACCATTCCAGATAGCTGATTGGAAGATCTACCAGAACCGTTCCTTCATACTTACCGAAAGGCATTTTCATTACACAGATTTCTTTTAATATATCGGGATTTAGTCCTTCCACGTTTTTATCTTATTAAATTAATTTTTCTGTAATATCTTCCTGACCGGGTAATTCAAGATCAGGAGAGGTTTCTTCATCCGAAAATTCATTTCTGTACACCTGAATCAGAAGAAGAGTCAATGAGATCAGAATAGGGCCAAAAATAAGTCCCATAAAGCCAAACAGATTCATTCCCATAATGATTCCGAATACGGTATTCAGTGGGTGGATATTTTCCAGTTTCTTTAAAAGGGTAAAACGAAGAAGATTATCGGTAAGTCCTACTACTACAAGACAGTAGATTGCCAATCCTAACCCCTGACCTGTATTTCCTTCAGCGATCATAAAGATGCAAACCGGAACGTATACAATGGCTGTTCCTACCACAGGAATTACTGAAGCAGCTGCCGTCAAAGCAAAAAGAAGTATAGCTCCCGGTGCCCCAAATATCAGGTAACCGATAAGCGCTACAATCCCCTGTCCTACAGCTACCACTGGAATACCAATAGCATTAGCCATGATTAATTTTCTCATTTTATCGCCGATCAGGGAGATGTTTGCTCTCTTCAGCGGGGCGGAAGAAGTAAGAATCTTTTCAAAGAGCCTTGGTCTTTCCAGCATAAAATAGAGAATAAAATACATGGACATCACAACGGTAAGCGTATTAAATGTCCCACTGAGCGCTGATGTAGAAACTTTTCCTACATTATCTTTCAGTTTTGCCATATTCTCTTTGCTCAGAATATCAAATCCTGTTTTAGAAAAGATATAAGAATGGATTTTATCCAGGAAAACATTGAATTTGGCCATATAAGCCTGCGCGTTCCCCAGTTTATCAATAATCAGATCAGCAATAAAATAAATCGGAAGAATAAGAACAATAAGACTGGCAAACATCAATACAAACGCAGCCAGTGACGGTTTCCATTTCTTTTCTTCCTGCAGATAAAAATTATACTTTCTGCAGACTACATAAATGGTAATCGCTCCCAAAACTGAGGGAATAAACAATGCCAGATTAAAGCAGATCAATCCGGCCAATATCAGAATGATAGCCAGTAACGACACCTGCTTTATCGCAACACTGCTTATTTGTTTGTCCTTATTCATCATGTATTTTATATTTTATTTGCTGTACATAATTTGTCTTGGTTTTCCTAAGAAAGCACAATAAGTAGAATACATTACAACCATAATAAACGGAGCCGTTAAGATGATCCCGATTCCACAAAGAACAATTCCCGCAGCAGAAATCAGACCTCCTAAAAGTCCGGTTAACAAGAAAGTTCCATAGTTTTCTTTAGCGATATTGAATGATTTCGATAAAGCCTCTGTTGCTGAAGCATTTTCAAATAGCAAAATAGGATATCCTATTAAAAGGAAAGGATATACAAAAATGATAGGTAAAACGCACAATACCAGAGCAATTGAGGAAATTATCCAGGCTAGAAGGCTATAAATCAGAATATTTACAAAGTTCTGACGGTATCCTATAAAAAGATCAGAAAATTCAATCGGGCTTTTGGTATTGTATTTATTGACCATATAGATCAATCCTACATACAATGGAGATAATAACAGGCCAAAAAGGCTGGACGCTCCCATATATAAAGGAAGCCCGGGAGCACTCCAATAATTTAAAGTACCTCCTGATTTCATTTCTTCAACCATAGAAGCAGAATCAAACCCCGTAAGCATCTGAATAACAGACCCTCCAATTAGATAAATAATCATAGCTACAATTCCGTAACCGAAAACGCCTTTGTACATTTCAAAAGCATGAGAAATAATTGATCCCGTATCTCTATTGGGTACAGAGCCTTGCTGATCAAATTCGTTAAATTCAGACATAGTTTAAATATTTAATGATTTTACCAAATTTACTTTTTTTTAGTAAAAAAACCCATTAAACACGAATGAATTTTAACTTTTCTCCGAAAAGACCGTTTTATACAATGAATAAATCATTGCATTCCAAAAAGGAAAAGTAAATAATCCTCCAACAAAAAACAGGGCAAAGCCTAAATACTTAAATATAAAAGCAACAATCACGCATACCGTTATTTCCAGAAAATACATTCTGAGCGCTTTAAAATTTAGAGAAATTGACTCAAAGATTCTTTTATTCGTAAAAAACATCAATGGAGCAACAAACACTGTTGCTATCACCCAAACGATTCCAAGAATAATAGTCTGGGCAGCATTGATATAAATGAAAAACCAGAAAATGTAATATCCTATGTACTTAAAAAAGTTAAGTCCATTATATCCCACCAGCAAATCTCTCAGTTCCAGCTTTTCCTTAAGATCAATTTTTCTGTAAATCTGATAAAAACCGATATTGAGAGGATAAAGAAAAATCATAGTCCCCACAATCATCAGAGAAAAATTCTGAAATTCCGGAGTAGAAACCATTTTAGTATACTGTGTGGCATAGGCCTGCATCCCATCTTTAAGATACTTGCTAGTTTCCATGTACTGGCTCAAAATATTATATTTCAGATCTGCGGCGAAAAATACCGTCAGGAAAATTCCAAAATAGAAAATGGAAAACATCAACTGAAAAACGAGTGTTTTATTCCAATAAAAAAATGCCTGCTTCAATATAAAATCTAGTCCCGGTTTCTGAGGATATTTGTTCTGCATCATAAAAAATTTATGCAAAAGTAAACATCAATAAGTACTTTTGCAGAATGTTTTCAGTGAATCATCAAAAATTTATGGAAATGGACGAACTTTCTCTTCAGAAGGTTCCCTATTTTTTCGTCATCGACTTTCTCTCGGAGAATGTTGAAATCTATCAGGAACATGAAATTGAAAAAGAAGGCTTAATTATTGATTTTCAAGAGTTTTCAAACACAAAAGAGACACAGGAACTGGACAAAAAAGTAGTCTGGAAATCCTTTCCTGAAACATTGGAGAATTTTCAGATTGGCTTTGAAAAGGTTCAGAAAAATATTCGTTTGGGAAATTCTTACTTAGTAAATTATACCAGAAAGACCAAGATAGAGACCAATTTAACCTTAGAAGAAATTTTTTACCACTCAAATGCGAAGTACAAAGTTTTTTATAAAGATTTTTTTGTATTTTTTTCTCCTGAAACTTTTGTAAAGATCATTGACGGAAAAATTTTCACCTATCCCATGAAAGGAACCATTGATGCCTCTATTGAAAATGCAGCAGAAATTCTGAAGAATGACCGAAAAGAGAAGGCAGAGCATTACACGGTTGTTGATCTTCTCCGGAATGATCTGAGTATGGTCGCTGATGATGTAAGAGTGGATCAGTTCCAGCATATTGACTTTATCAAAACCCAACAAAAGGATCTGTATGCCATGAGTTCTGAAATCTCAGGAATGATAAAACCTGAATATGAGGGAAAAGTAGGAAGTATTATGCAGAAACTTCTTCCTGCGGGATCTATTTTAGGAGCTCCCAAACCTAAAACACTGGAAATAATTCTGGATGCAGAAGGATATGACAGAGGATATTACACGGGAATTTGTGGCTGGTTTGACGGCCAAAATGTAGACAGCTGTGTAATGATACGCTTTATTGAAAAAGAAGAAGACCAACTGTATTTCAAAAGCGGAGGCGGTATAACGCACATGAGTAAATTAGAAGACGAGTATCAGGAAATGAAAAATAAAATCTATGTCCCAATTCATTGAAAGCATTAAAGTAGAAGATCAGGAGATTTTTCTATTAGACCTACATCAGAAACGTGTCAACCAGACATTTTCCCATTTCGGGAAGGAAGACTCTATTGATCTGGCCAAAATCTATAAAAATCTGCAGCATGATGAGGATGGTCTTTTCAAGTTAAGAATTGCTTATGACCTTGACAAAAAGATCAGAACACAGATGATTCCTTATGCGATTCCTGAAATACAGGATTTTCAGCTGGTAGAAAATAATAGCTTTGATTATTCATTCAAATTTGAAGACCGCAAGGAACTGGACAAAATGAAGATGAAATCTAAAGCTGAAGAAATTATCATCATTAAAAACAACCATATCACCGATACTTCTTTCTCCAATATTCTGTTTTTAAAAGGAAAAGACTGGTTCACCCCTTCTACCTTTTTGTTAAACGGTGTACAAAGGCAGCATCTTTTAAAACATAAAAAGATCAAAGAAACGGAGATCACTTTACAGAATATAAAGCAATTCACCCATTTCCAGATCATTAATGCGTTGAATGATTTCGATGATATGTTTATCTATCCTATCGACAGAATTATCAATCTGCCGGGGAGTGAAGAATATCTGGATCTGTAAACCTATTTCATAAACTCAAAATACGACTTCAGTACATCTGCACTGTTCTTCCCGTGGGTATTAACTTCCAGGATTTTTGGCTGTGCATCAGGTTTAAAGAAATTCTCAAGAACTCTGTCCAGGGTAAGCTCATCCTCTACTCTGATATAGGAGAAGCCAAAATGCTTCGCCAGAGATTCGGCATTCTTGCGGTGTTTTGTGGCAATAAATTCATCTAATGTATTCGGGTTGGCATTTCCGGGTCCCGGAATAATTTTAAAGATATTTCCTTCACCGTTATTGAAGATCATAATTCTTACAAATGGTGGAATATATTGATTCCAAAGACCATTGATATCATAGAAGAAACTCAGGTCTCCCGTGATCAATAAGGTTGGATTTTCATTTTTAATGGCAAATCCCATGGCGGTAGAAGTAGATCCGTCAATACCACTTGTTCCTCTGTTGCAATAGATTTTTCTCTTTCCGAAATCAAACAGCTGAGCATATCGGATCCCTGAAGAGTTACTGAAATGAATATTATAATTTTCAGGAATTGTTTGTGATGCTTTATTGAAGAAATAAAAATCCGAAAAATCAATTGTATTTAAAAACTGTTCGTGTTTAGCATCTTTTTTATCCCTTAAAACATCCCAAAGATTAAAATAAGGTCTAGGTTCCAGGTTGATGAATTTCAACAATTTTGAGAAGAAAACTTCAGGTTTCACCTCTATCTTTTCTGTAAGTGAGAAATAAGTATCGGGCTGCCAGACTTCATCCAGATGCCAGTGCTGCTTTGGACGGGCACTTCTCAGGAATTGCTTTACTTTTTTGGAAACCACATTCTGTCCTACCGTAATCAACAGGTCAGGAGCGTAGGTTTTATAATCCGCTTCTGTAAAATTGAAAATATAACGGTCTATATGTTTGAAGAATTTCTCATGGTGTAAATTTGAATTGGCTTCACTCAATACAACGACAGAATGATTTTTCACGAGCTGAGTCAGCTGGTTTTCCAGTTCCGGGCTATAATCTCTTGTTCCCACCAGCAGCATAATTCTTTGTGAAGTATGCCATTCCGCAATCAGATTGGATGGAATTTCATACTCTTTATGTTTTATGGTTCTTTCCACAGTTGGGAAAGTGGGAAGTTCAGATACCAGCTCATATAAAGGTTCTTCCAATGGAATATTAATATGTACCGGACCCTGTTTTTCAAAACAAAGTTCAATAGCTTTTTTAATGATATCGAAATTAATATCTTCTGCATTCTCTTTGCTGTCTTCCAAAAGCTGAAAGTCACCATAGGAATGCTGATGAAAAACTTCCTTCTGCCTGATCGTCTGCCCATCAAATATATCCACAAAATCAGTTGGACGGTCTGCCGTTAGTACCAAAAGAGGTACATTCTGATAGAAAGCTTCGGTAATCGCAGGATAATAATTAACTACAGCTGATCCGCTTGTACAGGTAATGGCTGCAGGCTTTTTTTCACTTTTTGCCATTCCCATTGCCACGAAAGCAGCACTCCTTTCGTCTACAATACTATAACAGTTGAAACTATCTACCTCTGAAAAATGGATGGCCAAAGGAGCATTTCTTGACCCCGGAGAAATTACAATATCTGCAATTCCGTACTGCTGAAGAAGATGTGCAAGTATTTGGATACTTCTCTTAGAAGAATATTTTTTCATACAGCAAATTTAACTTATAAATAATGATTTTAAAATCATTTAATTTAAAAAAAATGTAATTTTGCTGTTCGTAAATTTCTAAAAATGGATAAAATACCTAGTGTAGACCTGCGTGATTTCCTTTCGGACAACCCGGAACGCAAACAGAAATTTGTAAATGAAATCGGAAAAGCTTATGAAGAAATTGGTTTTGTAGCCTTAAAAGGCCACTTTCTTGATGACAACCTAGTAGAAGATTTGTATGGTGAGGTAAAAAACTTTTTTGAACAGCCAGTGGAAACGAAACAAAAGTATGAGATTCCAGGAATTGGTGGCCAGAGAGGTTATGTAGGATTCGGTAAAGAAACTGCAAAAGGTTTCAAAAAAGGAGACTTAAAAGAATTTTGGCACTTTGGACAGTATTTGTCTGATGATTCAAAATACAGAACTGAGTATCCGGACAACGTAATCGTTGATGAACTTCCAAGATTCAACGAAGTGGGTAAAGAGGCATTCCAGATGCTTGAGAAAACCGGACAGTATGTTCTAAGAGCTTTAGCATTGCACCTTGGTTTAGATGAATTTTATTTTGATGACAAAATCGCGGAAGGAAATTCTATTTTAAGACCTATTCACTATCCGCCAATCACTGAAGAGCCGGATGATGCGGTGAGAGCAGCTGCTCATGGAGATATCAACCTAATTACCCTTTTAATGGGAGCACAGGGTAAAGGTCTTCAGGTTCAAAACCACAACGGAGAATGGATTGATGCCATTGCAGAACCGGATGAACTGATGATCAATGTTGGAGATATGCTTTCAAGACATACCAACAACAAATTGAAATCTACCATCCACAGAGTTGTAAACCCACCAAGAGAAATGTGGAGTACTTCAAGATACTCAATTCCTTTCTTTATGCATCCCATCAGTGCTATGTCTTTAAATGCACTTGAGAACTGTGTAGATGAAAACAATCCAAAATTATACGAAGATACTACTGCCGGAGAATTCCTGCATGAAAGATTGATCGAACTGGGATTGATTAAAAAATAAAAAGAAACGGCTGTATCAAATTGAGGCAGCCGTTTTATTTAACTTTTGTCTTATCCCGTTATACAATAAAATTCCGGACATGGAGTGGGCTGTGTAAAAGTACCCCACGGACAGATACAAGTATAAGAATCACCACCGCCGCCAGGATTTTCTCCACCTCCTGGGCCTCCGCCATAAGGAACACATTTTCCATTTGAACAGATTTCACCTGCAGAACATCCACCTTCTCCCGGTCCGCCTCCTTCAAAACAAAATGCTGGTGAATTTACTCCAGCAACAATACTTCTCTTGTCTTCTCTTGAAAGTTTTCTTAGATTTTTCATAGTTATTGATTTTTGGTATTTCCTACTCTATAAGCTTTTCGGATAACGCTAGCTTAAAAATAGTATTTATTTCATTAACAATCAAATATTTAAATCAAAACAAACAATTATATAGTTCTTAAAACTATTTATTAATTAAAATTTTTATTTTTAATATAAAAACATTATTCAATTAAAAATATTTTAACTATTTTTACTTTACCTACAAATTTTCAATTAAAACAGTATGAAAAATCTAAAAAAACTAAAAAAAGACCAATTAAAAAACATTTCAGGAGGTTCTCACCTTCCAGAAACAGATTTCTGTATGTACTATTGCAATGGAACCATTGTTTGTGCAACCTGCAGCGATGATTTCAAATGCCCGGACACTAACAATGATATGTAAGATTCAAATCAAAATGTCATCAATAAGAACCGTTTCTTTAGAGAAGCGGTTTTTTTATTTCTTTGACTTAAAATAAGGCAGATTCTGAAGGATTAAATCTCGTTTCTATAGCCACATAGCTTTTAACTACAATAAGCTGTTTATAGGCTTAAAAATACAGGCTGGGAATAATTCTGTTTCCGGATTATATAGAAGGGTGTTACAAGATTGCGGGTTTTAGAGTTACGTGTTAGGAAGGGACGGTCAATAGATATTTTCAACCTATAGAATTAATGATGTCACAATAGATGTTCATTTCTTTTGTTTCATTCCGTAGGAATAAAGGTTTATGTATGACAGGTTTAGGGGCTGTAAGATCACAGGATAATGTTTACGTATTTTAGCACTTAGTACAGTTAGTATTAGCCCTGTCATGCTGAGCGGAGTCGAAGCATTTAATTAGGAAGAATAGATCAGCAAAGATACTAAAGACGGCAATCTAGGAAGAAACATGAATGATGAATAATAATTGATGATTGCTTATTACGCGCATCTATTATCTATTATCTATTTCTCATTACCCATAACCCTGAGCTGGGTATAAAGCAAAAAAAAATCCTTTATCGTTATGATAAAGGATTTTTAAAAATAAAATAAAAACTGGCGGCGGCCTACTCTCCC
>NZ_JAVDQX010000014.1:0-8881 GCF_031454475.1 Chryseobacterium vietnamense
CGTCCCGATTGAAATCGGGATGCTGTATCCTGTTTGATTCATTAACATTGTTGGATTATAAAGTAAGAAATGTAAGTTTCTAAAACAAAAAAGACTTACTATTTCTAGTAAGTCTTAAAGTGAGCGCGAAAGGATTCGAACCTTTGCCGTCCCGATTGAAATCGGGATGCTGTATCCTGTTTGATTCATTAACATTGTTGGATTATAAAGTAAGAAATGTAAGTTTCTAAAACAAAAAAGACCTACTATTTCTAGTAAGTCTTAAAGTGAGCGCGAAAGGATTCGAACCTTTGACCGTCTGCTTAGAAGGCAGATGCTCTATCCAGCTGAGCTACGCACCCATTAAGTAATTTTGAGAAAACTACTAAAACAGTCGGGGCGGCAGGATTCGAACCTGCGACCTCCTGGTCCCAAACCAGGCGCGATGACCGGACTACGCTACGCCCCGAGTAGGCCATCAAAAACGAATTTTACTTCGTTTTTGCGGTTGCAAAGGTACAATACTTTTTGGAATAAAAAAATAAATTCAGGAATAATTTTTAATTATTTTTTTATGAACATTTTGTGATTAGTTGTACTTATTTAAAAATCATGTTCTTAGATTATTTTGTCATCATTTATTAAAATGGCTGACTTTTTACCTAAACTTAAGCATTCCACTAAGTCTTAAAGTGAGCGCGAAAAGATTCAGGCTTTTGTCGTTCCTATTGTAATCGGAAGGCTCTGTTACTTCTGCTGTAAAGATTTTAAACACAACAAAAAAGACTCACTGTTTCCAGTAAGTCTTAAAGTGAGCGCGAAAGGATTCGAACCTTTGACCGTCTGCTTAGAAGGCAGATGCTCTATCCAGCTGAGCTACGCACCCATTAAGTAGTTTTGAGAAAACTACTAAAACAGTCGGGGCGGCAGGATTCGAACCTGCGACCTCCTGGTCCCAAACCAGGCGCGATGACCGGACTACGCTACGCCCCGAAGGGGTCATCAATAACGAATTTTACATCGTTTTTAGGGCTGCAAAAATGCAATTATTTTTTTAATAAAAAAATAAAATGAGGGATAATTTTTAATTAATTTTTATGAATCATTTTTTATTACCTTTAGCCTGTTAATAACCATTGATTTAGACCGCTTAAAAATGATGAAAAAATTTTCGTTTTTTTTGTTCACATTAAACATTCTTATCCCAAAATATAAAAAAATAGCATTAAAAACAGGAGCTCATCTTCTTTTGTTCTGTTGTTTTTTAATGATATGGTCTTCTTGCTGTAAAAATCAGGAATTTGTTCGTCACACTATTGTAAATACATCACTGAGTTTACCCAAATCAATGGTCGTTAAAAAAGAACGGGCAAAAGATTCCCAGGTATACAGTATTAATGCTGGAGATAAGCGTATTGGTTATATTTATTATGGTGATTATAAGTCGTTTGAGGAAGATTCTTTTTTCATTACTGATGATAAAGAATTATATGAAAAATATAAAAACAGGGAGTTAAAAGCTTATTTCTCAAAAAATACTGAAAGAGATAGTAAAAATGGTATTTATAATGTTAATTATTATTACTATGATACAATCAATAAACACAGAGCTCAGGTTATGATGCCGAAAAAAATGAATAAGGGATTTATCGGAATCCATTTTGACAGTGTAGATATCCACAAAAATAAAATGGCAATTATTGTTAATGATTTGAGTGAAGAGAATAAAGAGTTGTTTTTTAAAATCTTTAAAACCATTAAAATCAATTCTATTCAACATTAATGTTAATGAAAAAATAAAATACGAAGTGGTTATTACTCAATTATATATACTCGACTGGTATGATGATATTATAACATCTGTTACTTTATTTGAAAATGATATGTATATTTTTAATTGTATTCAAAAAGATATTAATAATGGAGAGAAAACATATTACTGTGTAAAAATAGATGAAATATCGTCTCAGAAAATTCGGAATGTAATGGAGAAAAAGAAACTCACTGCAGGTGATTGGAATAGTATCAATCTGATTTTTGAAAAGAATAATATAGACGATCATGTTTTTTTATTGAAAACAGAATCATTATTCATTGGTTTGGATATTATGTTGAGGAAAACAAAAAATTTGGACCTTAGATCTATTAAGTTTCCTTTTGATATTTCAACTTTATACACTGATCAAAATAATAATGAAAGATATATTTGAGTTTACAATTATAATTCATGAAAATTTGTCGGAATACGTTGTAGACAGTTTTATTGCATTTATAGAAAATAATTCTGTGTTTTGGGGAGGTGGTTATTCTGAAAATCAGATAAATGGAGGATTATATATAGATGAGAGTATAGACATTAATATCAATGATTTTATAAAAAAATTCCTTACATTTTTTTTACATCAGGAAATTAAGATTGATAAAATTGAGATCAATATTGAAGATTTTTACTTTCACTCTTTTGAATATGATGATTTTATGAAAATCCATTCATCATTGCCGATACATATTGGTTATTGGGAAGTATAATTATTGCCGCCAAAAAGGCTTGCCGAAAATTCAATTAAAACTTTATGAAGAAGTATATAGATACTAATGCTTATTACCTGTCAAATTTTTTTGAACATAATGAATTGAGGTACGAAAGTTTCTGGTTGTTTTATAATCACGAAGATAAAATTCAAATGGAGAATTTTTTTCCTGATCAAAAGGTTTATTCGTTTTTATGGGAGTATGCGGATGAAGATATTTTAGTAAAAATTGATGAGTGGAAAAGGGCGTTCAGGAGAAATGATATTGAGATCTTACAGGAAGCTAAGCTGCATACCCGAAATTACCTGTCAGGAGATCGAAAAGTATATCTGGATTGCTTAGAAACCAATCCTATAACTGCGGATAAAAAATTTAAAAACCTGACTGCATACGACACAGGACAACGTTTTGTTCAGATTGTAGCCGATGAGAATATCTCTTTTGCTGATATTGATTTAAGTTTTCTGGAATTAACAGATATAGTGGATAAATTTAGAGCGGTTGTCAGGATTCTAGATACTGGAGGTATTCGGGCATTGATCTTAAATGGCTATCATCACTGTGGAGAATTGCTTAAAGTCTGTATTGTGAAGAGTGACAAAGCCTGCTCAAAAATAACCGAAACTTTGCCCTTAAATATTTTTGAAAATACGTACGTAGCAATGCCCTTTAACGCGTGATGGTTTTGAAATGTAATCTGTTAGAAACTGTTTCTGTAAGGATATAAAATTGATTTTATAAAATGAGTAGAAATAAAAATTTAGTAGTGATTTTACTCGTTGCTGCATCAGTCTTTTTATATAAATTTGTATTTTCTTCACAAGAAGAAGGCGGTTTTTTGGATAAAATTAGAGATAAGGATATAAAATCAATCGTTAGCAAAAAGTATATTGATTATGATAATCACAATATAGCATTCTTGGTGTATAACAAAGATAGTATAGTGATTTACAGAGATTGGTGGGATAAGGTTTCTGTTGGAGATTCTATACTAAAACCAAAGGGCTCTTTAGAGGTAATTATTAAAAATTCTGATAAAATTGAAAAATTTGATTATGAAGATAAATAAAATGAAAAAAGAGATTCTAATTTCTTTGACTTTATTTACATTATTTTTTTCATGCCAAAATATTAGTAATGAAGATATATATGGAAAATATTCACCCATCTCATACAAGAATACATATGATACTCTAACAATTAACAAGGATGGGGTTTATAACAGAGTAATTTACAATATAAAAGGGAAGAAGTTGTTGAATTACAATTCGAAATACAAATTAGAAGGTAACACAATAAAGTTTAATGATTTTTATTTAAATTTTGATAAAGATTTAATTGCCTTTCCAGAAGATGTGAATGATACTGATATGACCTATACTACTTTTTTTGAGAAAAAAGATAAGAATATTGTACTTTGCTTTGGCTACCATGATGGGGAGAATTGTTATAAAAAGATTATAGAATAAAAAATCACTGAGCAAAATCTCCCGACTTTGAGGTGAAAAAAAATCAAATAACTTAATTCAATATTAAAAAACCTCGCAAAACGCGAGGTTTTTTCATTAAACAAGACCCACTAATTCCTATATTTGCCACATGAAACGATTAATGCTGCTGTATGTGCTTTTCCCTGTATTTCTATTCTCACAAACAACCGGGAAAGTAATTAAAATTTCAGACGGAGATACCATTACTTTACTGTTAAAAGGCAATCAGCAAAAAAAAATCAGGCTGGCCGAAGTCGATTGTCCGGAAAGTGGACAGGCATTCGGAAAAAATGCTAAGCAGTTTACTTCTGCCCAGGTATTTGGAAAAACGGTAAGCTTTGTTGAAACGAACACTGACCGCTATGGGAGATCTATTGCAAAGGTTTATTATGATGATGGAAAATACCTTTCCAAAGAACTTATCAAAGCAGGAATGGGATGGTGGTATTTTTCTTACTCCAAAGATGCTTCTTTAGGTAAAATTCAGGAAAATGCACAATATAGAAAAGTTGGTCTATGGCAGGATGTAAATGCTGTTGCACCCTGGGATTACCGTAAAATGAAGCGTGAGCTTAGAAATAATAAGAAAATCGAGGCTGCCAAAACCGGAACAAAAATAAAAGCAGTAGCGTAAATATTCAGCAAGGAAGCGTGAAGATGGGAGAGAGAAGTTGATTGATATTTATTGGTCTAATAGTAACTTTCATCCTCACGCTTTTGTCTTCGATCTTTTTAAATTCCTTTCTTCTTTACAAAAAGATAAAAACTCATAGCCATAAAGATAAAAATGGCAGCGATATTACAGTAATCTATTCTTTCAAAAGAAATGTTTTCGTTCATGAAGTTTTCCATTGATTTATAGCCTCCGGTGTAAATAAGAAAATCTGCAAATGATTTTTGATGGATAATCGTCGCAAAAAGCAGCATGAATACTCCGAAACCGATAGGATAAATGAAATTTTTGAAGAGAAGACTTAAAGTCAACTGTACCATTGCAATGGCAGAAAGTGTGATAAAAAATTTCAAAAAGATGTAAAATATCACTTCCCTGAAATCATAATTCTGGAATCCAAACTGCGGAAAGGCAATTCCGAGCAGATATCCGCTCAGCAAAAATGCCAGATAAGAAAAAAGCACGGAAAAGAAAATAGTGATCTGGATAAACAGAGCTTTTGAAAGGAAAATTTTAGTCTTTGAAACCGGAAGGGTAAAAAGGATTTTATAATTATTATTCCGGTATTCCACATCACAGCAGGCATGTACAAAAAGCGATACCAGAATAGGGTAGAGGAGATAGAAAAACATAAATACAGTTCTTCCCAATGACATTTTCCAGGGATTTACTGTTCCCTCTGCTTCTTCCACTCCGGAACAGAGCACATCATACACCATGTACAGATCAATCGCAAAGATGATCAAAACAGGAAGCAGCAGAATCCCGAAAATCTCTTTGTTTTTCGAGAGTTTATACTGTTCGGATGAAAAAGCTTTTAAGAAAGTATTGGTATTAGTCATGTTTTTTGGAGATTAAATTAATGAAGATCTGTTCAAGATTTGTGCTTTGAGACTCTATGTCGTAGATTTCAATTCCGTTTTGGATCAGCGTTGTGAGAATTCCGTTGAATTCTTTGTCATTGTTGATTTTTACTGAAATTTTGTTCGTATTGTTCAGCGCTGCAGAAAAAGTGTCTTGCAGCAGAGCTAATGCTTTTTCAACAGGACTAGCTTTTAAGATGATCTCCTTTTCTACTTTGCTCAAAAGGTCATTCTTTGTCCCCTGAAAAATCATTTGTCCTCCTTCAATAATTCCGATATGGGTCGCCGTTTTTTCAAGCTCGCTCAAAATATGGCTTGAAAGAAATATCGTTTTTCCCAGCTCATTCAAATGCTGGAAAAGCTTTCTCATTTCAAAAATTCCCTGAGGGTCAAGTCCATTCAGAGGTTCATCCAGGATCAGAAGTTTCGGATCATGAAAAATAGCCATGGCAATTCCCAGACGCTGCTTCATTCCCATAGAAAGGGCGCTTGCCTTCTTTTTCTTTTCGTTATGAAGATCTACCAGTTCCAAAACCTCCTCAATTCTTTTTGAGCCTTTGCCATAGATAATATCCAGATATTTTAAATTTTCATAAACCGTGAGCTTGGTATAAAAACAGGGAGATTCAATCAGATTTCCTGTATTTGCCAGAATCTCCGTCCTGTTTTGTTGGATGCTTTTATTTTGGATGAAAATATTGTCGCCTGATGATTCCAAAAGCCCCAGAAGCAATTTGATCGTGGTCGATTTTCCTGCTCCGTTTCTTCCCAGATAGCCGTAAATACTACCTTCAGGAATATTGAGGTTGATATTGTTCAGAATGGTTTTAGAACCTATGGTATAACTGAGATTTTTAGTAGTAATGCTTTCCATTATTCGTGAGAGGTTAAAAAAGTATTGGTGTCTATATAAAATATTCCGTCAAAAAACTGGCTCCAGACCTTTTTCTGGTCTACTCCCTGGTTAATGGTGGATACAAATTCTTTCTTCAGGACAGAATTTTCCGGGATACTTCTGAGATCGATGAAAAAATAAGTTGTTTTCGTTGCATGAAACGTATTCTCGATGGCAAATTTTCCGGGCTTATCCATTGGAGTTCCTGTTTTATTATATTTGGAATAAGATGAAAAATCAACCCTATAAGAAGCCTTTCCGTATTTACTTTTAATATAAGCACCCAGCGGTAAATAATCTTTGCTGTATCGGCTTGCGAAAGTATGGAGGTTAGCACACCACACAATAATCTTTTGTCCCTGGTATACAGAATCAATCTGATGAATAAGATTTTCAGCCATCAGAGAGTCCCTGAACTGCATGCTCTGCATAGATCCCGCTTCATACTTCCATGCTTTATCGAAATTGTTTCTCATATCATGCAAATACCGGGTATATATTCTATTTTCAGGTGTCTTTTCAAGCTTTGAAACCACTTCTTCAAGTCGGGTGATCTCATTGAGAAAGTTTTTTTTCTGATTTCCCGGTAAAATTTTTCCGGCAAATCCTTTATACATAAAATTAGAGATCTGGTTAAGATTTTTGTTTAAAAGAGGAAATAGCTTAAGGTCAATCGAGTTTTTACTTAAAAAATCCCTCAGAAGCTTACCGCGTCTGTCATACAGCTCTGTTCCGGAAAACTGAATATCAAACCCTCCTAGTTCTATCGGGCTAGATGAAGTTTTCGTTTTCTGATAATAGTTGATGAGAGGCTGGGTTTCCCTGTTGTCCCACCAGAAATCAAAAAGTCCCAATCCTCCTATAGAAGCAGCAGGAACTTTAAGGCGGTGGTTTTTCATTTCCTCATTCATTATCCAGGCATCATATTGTCCGGTTTCATACAATACAACATTATACTCAAGATTCTCATGGAGATATTTGATGAGTCTGCTTTTGGCCTGCATCGTAGCGCCGTCGCTATGAACATTTTCTCCCAGCATAACAATCCTGTTGTCTTTAAGCACAGAGTCCAGAATCTTCAGATCGCTATTGTCCGGATAGGACATAGAAATGCTTTTTATAGGATGTTTGTACTGTTGAACGTTTTTCAGAAGTTCCTGTTTTTCTTTTTCAGGGATATTCTTAAAAATAATTGTATTCAGGAGTAAAACCGCAATTACAGAAATTATAAAAATGTAAAGTATTTTTTTCATCCATTCAAAATTATACAGTGGCCAAATATCTGTTTGTATTCTTATTTGGTTTTAAATTTAATAAAAATAAGAGCTGTACATGAAAACTATTTATTGTTTAGTTGAAAATAGTACCAGAAGAAAATAATGTCAGCTTATCAGGAATTAAACAGAAGTTTTTCAATGATCCTGTTTTTCTAAGTTTTGGCTAAAAGGCAAGTGGATGCTCTATTTTATTTTTAAAAGGGATAAAGCCTATTCCTATTGAATATCATGATGGGCTATGATGTAGATAAACCGTTCTTCAATTAAATTTTTGCTATATTTACCCAGAATACCATAAGTATATCAATTACGTGGAAGACATTAATCTTTGGCTGAACCAACCTAAAAAAGGGTAATATCTGGCTATAGAATCTAATTCTATAAAATTTTCTTTTGAGAGCAATCCTGATTATATATCAGGACATCATAACTATTGCTCTATTTTCATAATTCAATAACATTCATAAAGAAAAAAAGATGAATACACTTGTATTAATAATTCAAGGGTTGCTTGCCCTATTTTTTATAATGCCAGGTTATGGTAAAATCAGTGGCAGTAAAGTGAGCCATGTAGCAAATGGACATCTGAAGGCGACCAGTTCAATCATACCCATCAGAATACTGGGAATTTTAGAATTACTTGGCTGTATAGGTATTATCCTTCCCTGGATTTTAGGAATAGTTCCTGTTTTAACACCTATAGCTGCTGTCTGTTTTTGTATAATCATGCTTGCGGGTATGATTATTCATACTGTAAAAAAAGAGTATAAAATGCTTCCGATGTTAGTAGTCGTATTTGTGCTGTCTTTTTTGGTAGCATATTATAGATTTATCAACCTGATCTAATGGTAATTCTATTATTGTTATAGCATTTGAATAAAATTCAATTCTTTGGAGGCTTATGTTGCCAGAAGTGTCACTTAAAATAGTGGCATTTTTTATTGAAAAAAGAGACATCTATCAGATAGTTGTCTTTTTAAGTGAGTGCAAAATGGATTCGGGCCTTTGCTGTCTTGATTGAATCGGGATTCTGTATCCTGTTTGATTCATTAACATTGTTGGATTGTAAAATAAGAAATGTAGTCTGCTAAAAACAAAAAACCTCACAATGAAAATTGTGAGGTTCTTGTGAGCGCGAAAGGATTCGAACCTTTGACCGTCCCGATTGAAAT
>NZ_JAVDQX010000015.1:0-3243 GCF_031454475.1 Chryseobacterium vietnamense
AGTCTCGTAGCTCAGCTGGTTAGAGCGCTACACTGATAATGTAGAGGTCGGCAGTTCGAGCCTGCCCGAGACTACTAATTAAGGCGGCTGGCAAATAGCGACTTGCTACTGGCACTTAGCCAACAGCAATAAGCAATAAGCCAACAGCAACTAGAGGGGGAATTAGCTCAGCTGGCTAGAGCGCCTGCCTTGCACGCAGGAGGTCAAGGGTTCGACTCCCTTATTCTCCACAGTTTTGGAAGACTGATTTAAAAGTTACGAATGGAGCCAAAAACAACATTTGTTCATCAGTTGGAAGAGAAGACATTAAGATCATTGACATTAACGGTAAAGACATCACAAAGAGAAAACCGAGCGCATAAAGCGCTTGAGTAACCAATAGGAAAGAAATCGTTAAGGGCGTATGGCGGATGCCTAGGCTTTCAGAGGCGACGAAGGACGTGGTAAGCTGCGAAAAGCTGCGGGGATTGGCACACACGAATTGATCCGCAGATATCCGAATGGGGCAACCCGGCATATTGAAGATATGTCACCTCGCAAGAGGAGCAAACCCGGAGAACTGAAACATCTAAGTACCCGGAGGAAAAGAAATCGAAGAGATTCCGTAAGTAGTGGCGAGCGAAAGCGGATTAGCCCAAAAGTCTTTATATATTTAAAAGAATGTTCTGGAAAGAACAGCCATAGAAGGTGATAGCCCTGTATTTGAAAGGTATATTAAGATGATAAATGAGTAGGGCGGGACACGTGAAATCCTGTCTGAATATGGGGGGACCATCCTCCAAGGCTAAATACTCCTGAAAGACCGATAGTGAACAAGTACTGTGAAGGAAAGGTGAAAAGCACTTCGAATAGAAGGGTGAAATAGAACCTGAAACCGTACGCCTACAAGCGGTCGGAGCAGCGTAATGCTGTGACGGCGTGCCTTTTGCATAATGAGCCTACGAGTTAATTTTACTAGCGAGGTTAAGGTATTAAGTACCGGAGCCGGAGCGAAAGCGAGTCTGAATAGGGCGCATAGTTAGTAGGATTAGACGCGAAACCTTGTGATCTACCCATGGGCAGGTTGAAGCTCTGGTAACACAGAGTGGAGGACCGAACCGGTTGACGTTGAAAAGTCTTCGGATGACCTGTGGGTAGGGGTGAAAGGCCAATCAAACTGGGAGATAGCTCGTACTCTCCGAAATGCATTTAGGTGCAGCGTCGTATATAAGTTTATTAGAGGTAGAGCTACTGATTGGATGCGGGGGTTTCATCGCCTACCAATTCCTGACAAACTCCGAATGCTAATAAATGTTCTACGGCAGTGAGGGCATGGGTGCTAAGGTCCATGTCCGAGAGGGAAAGAACCCAGACCAACAGCTAAGGTCCCAAAATATATGTTAAGTTGAAACAACGCGGTTGGACTGCATTGACAGCTAGGATGTTGGCTTGGAAGCAGCCATTCATTTAAAGAGTGCGTAACAGCTCACTAGTCGAGCGGTCCGGCATGGATAATAATCGGGCATAAACATATTACCGAAGCTATGGATTTATATTTTAGATATATCTGGTAGGAGAGCATTCTATTTGCGCCGAAGCAGTACTGTGAGGTATTGTGGAGCGGATAGAAAAGAAAATGTAGGCATAAGTAACGATAAAGCAGGCGAGAAACCTGCTCACCGAAAGACCAAGGCTTCCTCAGCCATGCTAATCAGCTGAGGGTTAGTCGGGACCTAACGCGAACCCGAAAGGGGTAGTGGATGGACAATGGGTTAATATTCCCATACTTGCTCACAATAAAAGGGGACGGTTGGATGTAGCTGCTGGAGACTGACGGAATAGTCAAGGCCTAGCCTTCGGGCGAAGCTGCTGTAGTGTAATCTGATCCAAGAAAAGCCGAAGTGAAGCAACCCGTACCAAAACCGACACAGGTGGTCGAGGAGAGAATCCTAAGGTGCTCGAGTGAGTCGTGGCTAAGGAACTAGGCAAAATAGTCTCGTAACTTCGGAAGAAGAGACGCCAACAGCAATGTTGGCCGCAGTGAAGAGGCCCAGGCGACTGTTTATCAAAAACACAGGACTCTGCTAAATCGAAAGATGCTGTATAGGGTCTGACACCTGCCCGGTGCTGGAAGGTTAAGGAAGGTGCTTAGGGTTAAACCGAAGGCATTAACTGAAGCCCCAGTAAACGGCGGCCGTAACTATAACGGTCCTAAGGTAGCGAAATTCCTTGTCGGGTAAGTTCCGACCTGCACGAATGGTGTAACGATCTGGGCACTGTCTCAGCCACGAGCTCGGTGAAATTGTAGTATCGGTGAAGATGCCGATTACCCGCAATGGGACGAAAAGACCCTGTGAACCTTTACTATAACTTCGTATTGACTTTGAGTAAGTAATGTGTAGGATAGGTGGGAGGCTTTGAAGCAGGCACGCTAGTGTTTGTGGAGCCAACGTTGAAATACCACCCTTTACTTACTTGGAGCCTAACTTCTTTCAGAAGGACATTGCGTGGTGGGTAGTTTGACTGGGGTGGTCGCCTCCAAAAGAGTAACGGAGGCTTTCAAAGGTACCCTCAGCACGCTTGGTAACCGTGCGTAGAGTGTAATGGCATAAGGGTGCTTGACTGTGAGACCTACAAGTCGATCAGGTGCGAAAGCAGGACATAGTGATCCGGTGGTTCCGTATGGAAGGGCCATCGCTCATAGGATAAAAGGTACTCCGGGGATAACAGGCTAGTCTCCCCCAAGAGCTCACATCGACGGGGAGGTTCGGCACCTCGATGTCGGCTCGTCACATCCTGGGGCTGGAGAAGGTCCCAAGGGTTGGGCTGTTCGCCCATTAAAGTGGCACGCGAGCTGGGTTCAGAACGTCGTGAGACAGTTCGGTCTCTATCTATTGCGGGCGTTAGATGTTTGAGAGGGCTTGATTCTAGTACGAGAGGACCGAATTGAACAAACCTCTGGTGTATCAGTTGTACCGCCAGGTGCACCGCTGAGTAGCTACGTTTGGAAGAGATAAGCACTGAAAGCATATAAGTGCGAAACTCGCCTCAAGATGAGACATCTTTTAAGGGTCGTTGTAGATGACGACGTTGATAGGCTATAGGTGTAAAGACAGTAATGTCATAGCCAAGTAGTACTAATTACCCGTAGATTTATAGTCTATGGTTACTAATATAAACCAAGTGCTTTATGTGCAGTAAAGGTTTTGTCTTTGTGAAAGTTTTTATCGCTTAAAACAGGGAGCAGATGGTAGCAATCAGGAG
>NZ_JAVDQX010000016.1:0-1263 GCF_031454475.1 Chryseobacterium vietnamense
AAAGCCCAAAAACGAGTTAGCATCGTTTACGGCGTGGACTACCAGGGTATCTAATCCTGTTCGCTCCCCACGCTTTCGTCCATCAGCGTCAGTTGTTGCTTAGTAACCTGCCTTCGCAATTGGTGTTCTAAGTAATATCTATGCATTTCACCGCTACACTACTTATTCCAGCTACTTCAACAACACTCAAGACTTGCAGTATCAATGGCAGTTTCACAGTTAAGCTGTGAGATTTCACCACTGACTTACAAATCCGCCTACGGACCCTTTAAACCCAATAAATCCGGATAACGCTTGCACCCTCCGTATTACCGCGGCTGCTGGCACGGAGTTAGCCGGTGCTTATTCGTATAGTACCTTCAGCTAGATACACGTATCTAGGTTTATCCCTATACAAAAGAAGTTTACAACCCATAGGGCCGTCGTCCTTCACGCGGGATGGCTGGATCAGGCTCTCACCCATTGTCCAATATTCCTCACTGCTGCCTCCCGTAGGAGTCTGGTCCGTGTCTCAGTACCAGTGTGGGGGATCACCCTCTCAGGCCCCCTAAAGATCGTAGACTTGGTGAGCCGTTACCTCACCAACTATCTAATCTTGCGCGTGCCCATCTCTATCCACCGGAGTTTTCAATATCAAGTGATGCCACTCGATATATTATGGGGTATTAATCTTCCTTTCGAAAGGCTATCCCCCTGATAAAGGCAGGTTGCACACGTGTTCCGCACCCGTACGCCGCTCTCAAGATCCCGAAAGATCTCTACCGCTCGGCTTGCATGTGTTAGGCCTCCCGCTAGCGTTCATCCTGAGCCAGGATCAAACTCTCCATTGTATGTTTGTCTGACTCACTCAAAGTTTTTAACGCTTTAGTTTTTCCTTACTTGGTTGTTATATTGTATGTCAATGATCTTTTTATCTTTCGCTTTTTAACGAAGCAATCTTTCTGTCAGTGTCGCTCCGTATTTGCGAGTGCAAAAGTAAAACTTTATTTCTTAATGACCAAATGTTTTTGAAGAAAATTTTAAAGTTTTTTAAGTAACCTTAATCCTTCTCAAACCCTCAATCTCTCTACTCCTGCGCTCCCTGTAATTGGGACTGCAAAGATACAAACTCTTTTTTAACTGGCAACTTTTTTTTACAAAAAGTTTTGATTTTTTTTCGTCTGTTTCTTATTGAAGTAATATTGTTTCTGCCTAGCTAAAGGCTCTTCTGCGCTACTGTCATTCTTTCGTTTTTCAGTGGGGCAAAGATAGAAACTTCATACA